>NZ_JACIJG010000055.1 GCF_014199265.1 Brucella daejeonensis | reverse complement strand
TAATATGTCATTGCTCTTCTCCTGAATTATGAGCTTCTAAAGCATCTAGGATTTCTTGATGTTCTCCGGGTTCAGCGTTTGCTGCATCGAATAAACGAGCTTCCAACTCCTTAATCCGCGCCGCCTGCGCCGCGTTGTCGGCTTCAAGACCTTTGTGCTGCTGCCATACCTTCACAAGCAATGAAGGTTGATCACCCATATCGACAGAAAACCGCCAAAGGTCAGCATCATTCTGCGCTTCGTCGCGTAACTTGCGATCTTTTATGGCTTGCTGTTCAAGCCGTTCATAAGCGGCATCCTTAGCCGCGTTGTCGTTGACCAGTTCTGTTTCGTGGTCTTTGATACGGTTCAGATCGTGGACTAGTGCCGCGTTGTCGGCTTGAAGGTCGGAGATAATGCCTTCGGCTTCCAGCCAAGCGGCTTCTAGCTTTTCCTTCTCCGCCCGTTCCGCTGCCAATAGCTGATCAGCCTGCGAGAACCGGATATAATCGCCGTTCTGGTTAGGCTCCAAGCCACCGCCGCGTACCAATGACAAGCGCGCCAGTCCCGTATCTGTAGCGGCAGGCAGCAAGCCCTTATTCTGAAGAGATTTCCGTATCAGCTTGTAATGTTTCCTATCTCCTGCCTTTAGATCGGCAGGCGCGGGGCGGGTGACTGCGAAGTTATGGGCATCCATGAGCGCTTTACGGTCATCGGCGGTGACCGGACGGCAGAAATGTACCTGCAATGTGCGACCGTCTGAGCCAGTGGACATAGAAAGCATGTCTTCGAGAAACGGTTTCAATTCAGTCATTTCAGCACCCATACGGCAAGCACGGTCCACCACGCCTTACAGGCGATGTGCAGAGCTTGATCCTGATTGTATGAAATCTTCCCGGCGCATTTGGCATCATCGATCCGGTAGTGCATGATGAGTTCGCAAAGCGCGAGAAGCATGCTTCCGGTGATGATGCCAACGAAACCGGCGTGAATGGCCGAGTGAGCGCCGAGCGCCTGATACCAAGGCACTCCGGCAATCGGCGCGTATCGGTTCTTGGCCTTTGAGAGAAAGTCACCCTGCAAAGGATAGTCCGCCAGCATGTGACCGAAGACGAGAAGGCTGAACAGTTCCAATTCACTCGCCATGAC
>NZ_JACIJG010000054.1 GCF_014199265.1 Brucella daejeonensis | reverse complement strand
CGATGTTCTGCTGTCGCAAGGAAAATCGGTTGGCGAGGCGGTTCGCACGATCGGCGTGACGCAGTTCACGTATTACCGGTGGCGCAAGGAGTTTGGCGGCCTGAAGGGCGATCAGGTGAAGCGTCTCAAGGAGCTTGAGAAAGAGAACGATCGGCTCCGCAAGGCGGTTTCGGACCTGACGCTCGAGAAGCTGATCCTGAAAGAGGCTGCTTCGGGAAACTACTGAGCCCCGCCCGCCGCCGTCGCTGCGTCGATCATGTCATGGCAAAGTTCTCCGTTTCGGAGCGCTTTGCCTGCAAGGTCCTCGGCCAGCATCGCTCGACCCAGCGCAAGAAGCCCCAAGGCCGGCCGGATGAAGAGGCGCTCACCGCCGACATTATCCGGCTCGCTTCCCGGTATGGCCGCTATGGCTATCGTCGGATCACGGCGATGTTGCGGTCCGAGGGCTGGACGGTGAACGCCAAGCGTGTCGAACGCATCTGGCGGCGGGAGGGGCTGAAGGTTCCCCAGAAGCAACCGAAGCGAGGTCGTCTCTGGCTGAATGACGGATCGTGCGTCCGGCTTCGGCCGGAGCACCCCAACCATGTCTGGTCTTATGACTTCGTCGAGGGCCGGACCCACGATGGCAGAAAGTTCCGCATGCTCAACATCATCGACGAGTTCACCCGGGAGTGCCTGGCGATCCGCATCGCTCGCAAACTCAACTCGACCGACGTCATCGACGCCCTGTCGGACCTGTTCATCCTGCGCGGTGTGCCCGGCCATGTTCGTTCCGACAACGGCCCGGAGTTCATCGCCAAAGCGGTGCGGGAGTGGATTGTCGCCGTCGGTGCGAAGACCGCGTTCATCGAGCCGGGAAGCCCGTGGGAGAACGGCTACTGCGAGAGCTTCAACTCGAAACTCCGAGATGAACTGCTCAACGGTGAGATCTTCTACAGCCTCGCCGAGGCCAAGGTCATCATCGAGGCATGGCGGCGCTATTACAACACCGAGCGGCCACACTCATCGCTCGGCTATAAACCGCCAGCACCGGAGGCCATAATCTGGCCCGCGCCGTCACGCGGGTCAGCGCCATCATCTGCCCAGATGATGGCTCAGAAGCCGATCATGCATTAAGATTGAAACCGGACCACATCATAGGGGCAGGCCA
>NZ_JACIJG010000053.1 GCF_014199265.1 Brucella daejeonensis | reverse complement strand
CCCTAAAATTTCTCCAAGATTTGGTAGAGTCCGTCGCAATCAAGGAGGCGGACGGAATGAAGCGTTCCCGGTTCGCAGAAGAACAGATCATCGGAATATTGAAGGAGCAGGAGGCAGGTATGCCGACTGTGGAAGTGTGCAGAAAGCACGGGATCAGTTCCGCGACCTTTTACAAATACAAGGCGAAGTATGGCGGCATGGAGGTTTCCGATGCCCGCAAATTAAAGGCTTTGGAAGATGAGAATGCGAAGCTGAAGAAGCTTCTGGCTGAAGCCATGCTGGATGTTGCCATTTTGAAGGATGTGGCTTCAAAAAAATGGTGACGCCCGATGCCAAGCAGGATGCGGTGGCTCATGTCTGCCAAGCGCATGATGTGAGCCAGCGTCGGGCGTGTTCTGTATTGTCTGTTGATCGGTCGAGCGTGCGATATCGCAGCATTCGGCTCGATGATACCCATATCCGGGCAGCCATGAGACAAGTCGCCAGCGAGCGCCGTCGTTTTGGCTATCGACGTATTCACGTCATGCTGGAACGCCAAGGACTGGTGATGAACCTGAAGAAGCTCAGGCGGCTCTACCGGGAAGAGAAGCTGACCGTCCCAATGAACGCTGGAGCCTCGATTTCGTCAGTGATGCATTCACCGATGGGCGCAGGTTCCGTGTTCTCGCTGTCGTTGATGATTTCACACGGGAGTGCCTGGCTTTGGTGGCGGACACGTCTTTGTCCGGCCTGCGGCTCGCCAGAGAACTGAACGCCATCATTGCAAGGAGGGGAAAGCCCATGACGATTGTTTCCGACAACGGCACGGAAATGACCAGTACCGCCATTCTCAAATGGTGCCAGGAAACCCGCATCGAATGGCATTACATCGCACCGGGCAAGCCGATGCAGAATGGCTTCGTGGAGAGCTTCAACGGCAGTTTCCGTGATGAATGTCTCAATGAAACTCTGTTCTCGACACTCAATCACGCACGAGCAGAAATCACCGCATGGAAGGAGGACTACAACCGCAACAGACCACACTCTTCACTGGGCAATATCACGCCCTGCGAATTCGCCATGAAAATGGCTCTGGAAAAGCGGGCCGCATGAGGCCATAAATCGACATTCGGATTCTCCCAACGGCTGGAGGGAAAACGGGGCTCAGGTCA
>NZ_JACIJG010000052.1 GCF_014199265.1 Brucella daejeonensis | reverse complement strand
GCCAAGGTCTTGAAGGGCGTGGTCGATGCGGAAAAGCCCGGCCTCGTCTTCCTCGGCAAGCAGGCGATCGACGATGACAGCAACCAGACCGGCCAGATGCTGTCGGCGCTGATGGGGTGGAGCCAGGCGACCTTTGCCTCCAAGGTGGAACTGGGCGACGGTTCGGCCAAGGTGACGCGTGAAGTCGACGGCGGTCTTCAGACCATCGATGTGAAGCTTCCGGCGATCGTGACGGTGGATCTGCGTTTGAACCAGCCGCGCTATGCATCGCTGCCCAACATCATGAAGGCGAAGAAGAAGCCGCTGGACGAAAAGTCGCCGGCCGATTTCGGCGCCGATATCGCGCCGCGCCTGAAGGTCTTGAAGACCGAGGAGCCGGGCGGTCGCAAGGCGGGCGTCAAGGTCGGCTCCGTTGGAGAGCTGGTCGAGAAGCTCAAGGCCGACGGCGTACTGTAAAGAAATCGGAAGGGACGAGATAAATGGCTATTCTTCTTATTGCCGAACACGACAATGCAAGCCTTTCCGACCAGACGGCCAAGGCGCTGACGGCAGCGGCCCAGATTGGCGGCGATGTCGATATTCTGGTGGCGGGCAAGGGCGCGAAGGCTGCGGCTGAGGCGGCAGCAAAGCTCAAGGGCGTGCGCAAGGTTCTGCTGGCTGAAAGCGATGCGCTGGAAAACCGTCTGGCCGAGCCGACGGCGGCGCTCATCGTGGAACTGGCCGGCCAATACGACACGGTCATCGCCCCGGCGACGACGTCGGCCAAGAACATCCTGCCGCGCGTGGCAGCTCTTCTCGATGTGATGCAGCTTTCGGAAATCATGGAAGTTGTCTCAAGCGATACGTTCAAGCGTCCGATCTATGCGGGCAATGCGATCCAGACGGTGCAGTCGACGGATGCCAGGAAGGTGATCACGGTTCGCACGGCGTCTTTCCAGGCAACGGGCGAGGGTGGTTCGGCTGCGGTTGAAAGCGTCAATGCGGCTGCCGATCCGGCGCTGTCGAGCTTTGTGGGCAATGCGCTTTCGGATTCGGATCGCCCGGAACTGACTTCGGCCCGGATCATCATTTCGGGCGGGCGGGCGCTCGGCTCGGCGGAAAAGTTCCAGGAAGTGATCCTGCCGGTTGCCGACAAGCTGGGTGCGGCGGTGGGTGCGTCGCGCGCGGCGGTGGATGCGGGCTATGCGCCGAACGACTGGCAGGTTGGCCAGACGGGCAAGGTGGTCGCGCCGGA
>NZ_JACIJG010000051.1 GCF_014199265.1 Brucella daejeonensis | reverse complement strand
TGAACCGCGCCGGGTTTGCCGGAGACCGTTTGGTTTAAGTTATGCGGCCATGGGTGGCGCGTCCAGCATGGCGTGATATCGTTCTTCGGCCTCGGCTGGCGGTATGTTGCCGATGGGCTCCAGAAGGCGGCGGTTGTTGAACCAATCTACCCATTCCAGCGTGGCGAACTCCACGGCTTCGAAGTTTCGCCACGGTCCTCGCCGATGGATGACCTCGGCCTTGTAAAGACCGTTGATCGTTTCAGCGAGAGCGTTGTCATAGGAATCGCCAACACTCCCGACAGACGGCTCGATGCCCGCTTCCGCCAGCCGTTCGGAATAGCGAATGGATACATATTGCGAGCCGCGGTCGGAATGATGAACCAGCCCGCCGCGATGGACGGGCCGCCGATCATGAAGTGCCTGGTCGAGGGCATCGAGCACAAAGCCCGCATGGGCAGTCCGGCTTGCCCGCCAACCGACGATGCGGCGAGCGAAGGCGTCGATCACGAAAGCCACGTAGACGAAACCCTGCCAGGTCGCCACATAGGTGAAATCGGAAAGCCAGAGCATATTCGGCGCGGGGGCATAGAACTGCCGGTTCACCCGGTCGAGCGGGCATGGTGCGGCTTTGTCCGACACGGTGGTTTTGACGGGCTTGCCACGAATGATGCCTTGAAGACCCATAATTCTCATGAGCCGTGCGACGGTGCAGCGGGCGACGTCGTAACCTTCCCGCCGCAACTGCCGCCAGACCTTCCGAACCCCATAGACCTGGAAGTTCTCGTTGAACACCCGGCGTATCTCGACCTTCATGGCCATGTCGCTCCGGGCGCGGGCCGACAGGCGGTCCACGTCCATGCGTTTGGCAACGACTTCATAGTAGGTGGACGGGGCAATCGGCAGCAGCCTGCAGATCGGCTCGACCCCGAGCGCCGAGCGGTGTTCGTCAATGAACGAGATCATCGCTTCAGTGGGCGGTCGAGCTCCGCCATCGCAAAATAAGCCGACGCCTTGCGCAAAATCTCGTTGGCCTGGCGGAGTTCGCGGTTCTCCCGCTCCAGAGCCTTCATCTTCTCGGCGACGTCACTTGGTAAACCCGCACGCTTACCGCTGTCGACCTCGGCCTTCTTCACCCATTCGTTGAGCGTATGCGCCGAGCAACCGATCTTGGCGGCTATGGAAGACACAGCCGCCCATCGCGAAGGATGTTCCGCTTCATGCTCGGCCACCATTCGAACGGCCCGGGCGCGCACTTCAGGAGAAAACTTGTTCGTCGTCTTGCTTGTCATAGACCCTACTTCTCACGAGTTGGGGTCTCCGGCAAACTCGGTGCGGTTCA
>NZ_JACIJG010000050.1 GCF_014199265.1 Brucella daejeonensis | reverse complement strand
AAAAATGGCAAGAATTCCTCGAATGCTTTGTCGACGACCAGGAAGTCGTCGAACGTGTCAAGACATATTCCCCACGGTAACAATCGGGCGGTTACTTTTGACCCAGCCCGGTGGTGCCGGTCTATTTTTAATAAGGATCGCCAATTGGCTACCCCCCGCGTCACATACGCAATTGGCGACATCCATGGTTGTTCGGAATTATTGAAAATTCTCTTAGAGAAAATTCACGAAGACGCCCATGAGCGTGGTAAGCCTACGGTGAAGACCGCAGGCTTACGCTGCTTCGGTCGCCTAATCATGATCACAGGGACTTATCCCAAGACCTCAATGCTTACGAAGGAGGCGCATAGATAATTCTTGATGCAGATATATCGCTTGCGCAGGTACAGGCTTATTAAAGGTTGCCTTACTGATGAATAGGCTACCATTAATGCATTAGCTATTGCCCCGCAGACATGCATGGCTCCCATTTTCAATACTGAGATGACGTCTATCCGCCTGGTGCTATTGTAGGCATGAGTAGTTTTCCAGCCAATTGCGGAAGCTGATCCAAATTCACTCGTTCCTTTAAAGTGACCGCTGTCATCAAAGACCAATCCAAATAGTGATCGAATTTAGCGATGTTTGGATGAGATACTCCCTTCATCATTGCACCATTGCTTGGCGTATCGCCGACCGCTAGCCTATCAAGCAAGCTCTGAACGCCTTCAATGGAACAGTCTCCGATCTCTATCGCGTGAGAAAATACTGCTGACTTGTAATCTCGGGATGAGAAGGCCAGCGACAGGGTGGTAAGGTTTTTAGTACCCACCCAAGGAAACAAGATCACTCCTTCACCGAAGGAGATTATCGCATTGTCTGTCAGCCCCATTTCTATATAGGCTGAACGAGCACTTTGAAGCATTTCTTGTGCAGTTGTGTCCAGATAAGGGTAGACACCGGTACTCTCCAATACCTCACGCATCCGGGCGACGATTATATCGTGAATGTCACCACCCTTGCCGTCAAACCGAGGCAACTGCGCTCCTTTTGATGGCTTCACCTGAACGATGCGTGCACCATCGTCCACGGCTATAACCGACCAACGTCTTCCAGAGAAAATCAGCGTCTCCCCAGGCTTCAAGACAGAGGTTAGAGGATAACTACCCAGAACGCGGCTATCATGAAGAATGCGATACTCTCGCTCTGTTGCGAATACCGGGTAGAATTCATACGATTCAGTGACTTTCTCTCCCTCTTCACCCACCATGAGCAAACCATCGGGAGACTGCTCAATTAAGCGGTTGTCGGGCGACCCCATACAGCGCAACAATTGGCTGAAAAGCGCCTTATCAACTGTTTTGAAGGGCCCCTTTTCACAAAGTATATGCCAAGCCGAACGTGCACTAATTCCTCCGTACTGCAACGCAAGTGAACCGCGCCGGGTTTGCCGGAGACCGTTTGGTTTAAGTTATGCGGCCATGGGTGGCGCGTCCAGCATGGCGTGATATCGTTCTTCGGCCTC
>NZ_JACIJG010000049.1 GCF_014199265.1 Brucella daejeonensis | reverse complement strand
AAAATGGCAAGAATTCCTCGAATGCTTTGTCGACGACCAGGAAGTCGTCGAACGTGTCAAGACATATTCCCCACGGTAACAATCGGGCGGTTACGTTGCGCTTGATCGGGAAGCCATCTCGTGGGCGGTCGTTGCCAATGCCAGCGGGATATCCGGTTCAGACATCCACGATATGATGTTGGAGGCAGTCGAGAAGCGCTTCAATTCCGCCAGAGCACCACATGCCATTGAACATCTGTCCGACAACGGTAGCGCCTGCACAGCAGGGGGGCAAACTGTTCGCTCCAGCCTTTATCCGATACCATGCTTCACCCTGATTGCCAGCCCACAATCCACTAGCACGAGAAAAATACACTTCCTAAACATTCACTTCGCGGTTGAGTTTCCTTTTAGGCGATCCATCGGAAAATGCTGTATATTATAAGAATTTATTTCTTCTGTTACCCTAATATATTCATTTGGAAACGACTGAAGATACTGGTTTATAAATCCAATTTGCCCAATAATTTTTGATAGATTGAACGAATGAATAGCTTTGTCTTGTGTCAGAGACAAAGTGCGGGATATCTCCTTAATAACAGCAAGCCGTTCACGCACGTTGAACCCATAGTCAAGAGGTTGGCGAGATAAGGAGCCGGATCTCATAAGCCTGTAGTATACACAGCGATCGTTATCATCGTCAGCATTCAATTTAATTAAGGGAAAACGGGCATATATTTCACAATAGAATGGTGTGTCTTCACCATTTTTCAGATGTGTATGAAAAGGAACGCAGCGCGCCATAAACGTTGGGACGGCCTTGCATGCTGATATAGCAGCTAAGCTTGAAGCCTGCTGAATCAGGAAGGAAGATTTCTCCTTTAAATTAAGCAGAGATTCATTTATAATATTATTATATTCTCTTTTGCCATCTTCATAAACATTAACTATATTAGAACATGATATATATTTAGCGTCCAAACGCTCATACATAGACTTAAGATAAGAATCGGATATAGTGTCGTCACAGTCGACAAAAGTTATATGCGAAAAATTTGCCAGACCGATGCCTATGTTTCGTGCATTAGACAGAGATTTTATTTCACTATAAAAATATTTAGTTTTAATTTTTCGATTATTCGATATGAATTCTTTTATTATCGCACCAGAACCATCTTTTTCACCGTTTTCAACAAAAATGATTTCAAATCTTCCTTTATCCAGATCCTGGGATAAAATAGATTCCATCACCTTTGAAAGAAAAAACTCTTCCTTATGCACTCCTATGATGACAGATATTCCTCGCGGAGCTACAAGAACACTATACTGATTATTGATGACTGCATCATGACCGCCGCTGAATCGGATCGTGAATTTGGTATAGTTTTCAGGCGTGGCAATTCGGAATGCTACTTTACCGTCGGCAATGGTTAAACTCAGGCTCGCTGTTTCATGGGAAACATCATCGAATATCGGTGTAATCTGAATTCTCTCGGTTACGCCCTCCCGGCTTGCACTCCGAATGGAAAAGCATATCTGGATTTCGCCTGTCGCGCTAAGCGGAATGTCGACATCGAGGGAACCGCCAAGCGGAAGCCAGCACGCGTCATCATCTGGGCGTATGGATTGGTTTTCTTCTCCGAGAAAATGATCGATATTTTGCGCGTCGTAAAGCGGCGGCTGGATTGGTGCAGTCTTTGCTTTCGCTGTGGCTTCTAAGACGTGCATATGAGCCTCATCGATCTGATTCCGGGCTTTTCCCGGACTTCATAAGCCCGCAGCATGTTTTTCCAGATTGTCGATCCGGGCATTGTGGAACTGCATTCAGCCTTAGAGCTTGTTCAAAAAATGTTTAGCGATTTCAGTAGGTTATGATTCAATCAGATTTTTGACATACGATGAAGATCACGAAAGCCTCAACTGTAACGCTCGCCAATAATATGCCCGAGGCAGTTCGCGCTATGCAAGCGATTTATTAAATACGAAATCGCGTTTGATCGAACTGCCTTGGCCGTCCTCACAAAACAGACTTGTGTACAGTGATGAATGCGCTGCTTTATATTGCTTCCCCTGGTGGCGCGTAACCACGCGGGTCGATTTAACCAATCAACCCCGCAGCCGGTGTTTGCGATGCCCTCGAAGTCTCACGCCGAGGGCTTCAGCTTCCGCCGTACCAATCATATCCATAATCCTCCCAATATCCGCCTATTCCGAACGCAGACACAACACTCCGGAGGATCGAGGGATGGATCGAAGACTACAACGAAATCCACCCGCACCCTGCGCTGAAGATGGCTCCCCCAAAGGAGCACATCGGAGCATTATCTCAAAAGCTGAACTGTCCGCTAAAATAGGGCGCCCTCCAAAGCTTGAGATCACTATGCCACCGGTCATGAGTGAGTTCCGCACCGCATTCATCTTGCGGAATATGTAAGCGCTATATTGGCCTGCAGCTCACTTTCCGACGCGTTACGCCGCATCAGAGCCATCGCAAGGCCCCAATGTACCGGCAGTTCCGTTGACCTGAGCCTGACCTGAGTCCCTAAAATTTCTCCAAGATTTGGTAGAGTCCGTCGCAATCAAGGAGGCGGACGGAATGAAGCGTTCCCGGTTCGCAGAAGAACAGATCATCGGA
>NZ_JACIJG010000048.1 GCF_014199265.1 Brucella daejeonensis | reverse complement strand
GTAACCGCCCGATTGTTACCGTGGGGAATATGTCTTGACACGTTCGACGACTTCCTGGTCGTCGACAAAGCATTCGAGGAATTCTTGCCATTTTTCGGCTGATTGACGCGCGTCGGCTAGAATCTGTCTGAGCTCATCGATGCCGTCGTCTGTCAGGGCGCTCGTAGTCTGGCCGTCGCCGGTTACGACGGTGATGATATTGCCATAGGTCAGATTGTCGTCATTGTAGATGATCGCTTGAAGAAGATCGACATCCTCTTCGAGCATTTCGGCGACATAGTCTGTGGTGTAGACAAACGTGACCGTGGCCATCAGGCTGCCTCAGCATGTTCTGCCACGAGAGGCACCCAATTCCATGGAAGCAATTCATCGAGCCGATTGATTTTGTGATCATGAATGCGGTCGAGCACATCGGCCAGATAAGCTTGCGGGTTGATGCCGTTCATCTTCGCCGTTTCAATGATCGTCATGGCGCGTGCCAGAGTTTCCGCGCCAGTATCCGCGCCTGCGAATAACCAATTCCGGCGTCCTACTCCTATCGGCCTCAGGGCTCGCTCCGCGGCATTGTTGTCCATGGCCACACGCCCGTCCTCCAGGAACAGGGATAATGACGGCCATCTGCTCAGCCCGTAGCGCAAAGCCTTCGCCAGTTCGCTTTTGCCCGGAATGCGAAGCAACTGCTTTTCCGCCCATGCGCGCAGTTCCTCGACCTTTGGCTTGCTGTGCTTTTGACGCGTGACAAGCCGTACATCGGCGGGCCGACCTGCAATATCCCGCTCGATATCATACAGCGCGCCGATCCGATCGAGAGCCTCGCGCGCAATCTCGGATTTGTTCGCGGTCCAGATGTCATGAAAGTCACGCCGCCAATGTGCCCAACAGGAAGCTTCGCGGAAACGGCAGTTACCACCCGCATCAGGTTCGTATAGTTTTGTGTAACCTTTATAGCCATCAGCCTGAAGGATGCCGCTCGCCTCTCGCAGATGATGGTGGACGTGCTCTTCCTTCCAATCGGGAGCGAAGTAATAAACCGCACCCGGCGGTGCGCCGCCTGCCCATGGACGCTGATCGCGGACATACGTCCAAATCCTGCCCTTCTTCACACCTTTGCCCAGTCCCTTGTCGCGCAATGAGCGATCCAGCACCCGGATCGGCGTATCGTCAGCATGGAGGAGATCGCTTTTCATGATCTCGATCTCAATACGCTCAATCAGTGGCCGAAGCGCTTGCATGGCACGACCGCACCAGTCCACCAGTGTGCTGTCAGGTATATCGACACCCATCCGCGCGAAGATCTCGTTGAGGCGATAGAGCGGCAGATGATCGTCGAACTTCGAGACCAGAATATAGGCCACAAGGCCCGCACCAGCCATGCTACCCGGTATCGGGCGGCTGGGCGCAGGAACCTGCACCATCTTCTCGCAACAACGGCACGACTTCTTTGGCCGGGCGATCTCGATAACCTTCATCGTCGCTGCGATCATATCGAGGATTTCGCTGACATCCTCTCCGACAATGCGTAATTCTCCACCGCAGGCAGGGCAGCAATGACCGGGATCCAGTTCCCGGCGTTCGCGAACGGCATTTTCCGACACGCGCGGACGTCGGCGCAGCGGTCTGGTTTGTGATGTCTCATCCGGGACGCAAGCCGGATCGTCTTCAAGCTCCTCGACGGTCGCGGTCTCGTGTTCGGCACTGGCAATCAACAGATCCTCAAGCGCCAGTTCCAGTTGCGCAATTTCTCGCTCGATCTTTTCAGAAGACTTGCCGAAGATCTGTTTCTTCAGCCGGGCAATGCGTAGCCTCAGACCCTGGATCAGGTGATCATGCGCTTTCAACGCCGCCGACATCTTCGCATTCTCCGCCTGCAAGGCGGTGATCATCGCCTTCAGAAAGGCTGGATCATCAGGAAGAATTGAGCTCGCATTCGACATGATCCTGTCTAGCATAAATTAGGACAGAATGCCATAAAAACAAGTAGTTTCAGTAAGATAAAATCAACCGACACGTGCCGGCGGAGCACCCCAGTCCGGGCGTCTCCAGTCTATTCCTTCCCATAGCATCGCCAGCTGCGCTGCTGTCAGCCGAGCTGTTCCATCGGCCGCTGAAGGCCAGGGGAAACGGCCTTTCTGCAGAATTTTATAATAAAGGCAAAATCCCTGGCCATCAAAATACAGCAGCTTTACCCGATCACCACGCCGCCCACGAAAGGCGAAGACAGCTCCCCCAGTTGGCTTCTGGCGCAAGACATCCTGTGCCAACATCGAAAGGCCCTCAATGCCCTTCCTCATATCTGTCACGCCGCAGGCAAGATAAACCCGAACGCCGGTGCCCGGTCCGATCATGCCTGTTCCACCGCCCGGATCAGCCGCGTCAGCACCGCACCTTCCACTTGGCTGCCAAAACAAAGTCGACGGCCGCAGCGCAATTGCAATTCGATCATCGAGGATGCAACATTGACGGAGCTATTCGGCTCAGAGCCAAGCCGTGTGGCGGCCATATCAACGGGAAGAAACAACGCCTCTACCGACGCAGGCAGAAGTCCCTTCCTCTTCAACTCGCTACGCCACATATAAATCTGCTGGCGGGATACATCGTGACGTAGCGCAACTTCTGTTACTGTCGCGCCATCAACCCCAACCGAATTGACTATCGCAAGCTTCTCTTCGGCTCGCCACCGACGGCGGCGCTCATGGCCCAGTATCTCCATCCGCATCGTATACCTCAATCTCAAGACACGTCATTAACGACGCCGCTAAAGACGTGTCTTACGTCACGAGGTCTTGCTTCAACAGGTGGTAGCAATCGGGCCGTTAC
>NZ_JACIJG010000047.1 GCF_014199265.1 Brucella daejeonensis | reverse complement strand
GTTGCAACCGGCGCGTCGTTGACCGGCGTCACCGTTACCGTGATCGTGCCCGTCGTCGTGCCGCCATTGCCGTCATCAACCGTATAGGTCACCACATCGTCGCCCGTGAAGTCCAGCGGCGGCGTGTAGTTCAGCGTCCCGTCCGGGTTCACCGTCACCGTGCCGCCATTGGCAGACGTCGCATCCGTCACCGTCAGCGGGTCGCCGTCCGCATCGCTGTCATTGCCAAGCACGTCGATATTGCTCAGCAGCGTGTCTTCCGCCGTCGTCGCCGTATCGTCAACCGCCACAGGGGCATCGTTAGAAACGGAGAGGGGAAATTCCGTTGATGTGCCGACATTGCCTGCCGCGTCGGTTTGGGTCGCGACGAAATCGTGAGGACCGTCGTCTAGCGGCGTGGAAGGCGTGAAAGTCCAGTCACCATTGGAATCGGTCGTCGCCGTACCGAGCTCGGTGGAACCGTCGAAAATGGTGACTGTTGAATTGGGTTCCGCCGTGCCGGAAAGGGTCGGCGTGGTGTCATGGGTCGAACCGCCCGGCGAAAGCGGATTATTCTGGTCGTCAGTAACACTATCGATCGTGACGACCGGAGGAAGAGTATCTACAATCAGGCTCGACCCATCTGAAGCCTCACTCGAATTGCCAGCAGGGTCTGTCGCAACAACGGTAAAGTCGTGAGGACCGTCGTCAAGCGGCGCGGAGGGCGTGAAAGTCCAGTCACCATTGGAATCGGTCGTCGCCGTACCGAGCTCGGTGGAACCGTCGAAAATGGTGACCGTTGAGTTGGGTTCCGCCGTGCCCGAAAGAGTTGGCGTATTGTCATTGGTCGACGCGCCCGAAGGGAGCGAGTCAACCCGAACCGGATCAACATTGTCAGAAATTCCGGTAATCATCGGTTTGGCGGGCGGAGTCGTATCCTCGGGAGGCGACGTAGGGCCATCATCATCGTCCCCCCCACCGCCAGCGGCTGCGATAGCGATACCGCCAACAGCCAAGGCACCGATCGCGGCGATCGCCCCGGCGCTAAAACCTCCACTGCCAACCGGTCCCAGCGTATAGGCGAGCGCTTCCGTCGCAAACGGCGCCGCGCAGACATCGTCCTGGTTTTCCTTGAAGTGAACAGCAGAATCCTGACCATTGGCCGGATCATGTACTATCAATTCCGGCAATCCATCTGGATCAGGGCAATCAAAATAATCCTTGAGGCGAACGGTCGTACCGTCTGCATAGTGCACGATGAGATCGTGCCCCTTGCGTTCCATTGATGCGATCTCGCCCTTGCCTGCTGGCAGACGAACTTCCGCATCATTATTAATCTGAATTGTTACGTTAGAGGACGCCACATCATAGGACTTCGGCTGACCGCCCTTAGTATGCTTGATTTCTACAATCTTAACCATACTCACACCCCCAAAATGTCAACGCCAAACCTTGGATTTGGCTTTAAAAATCTGCATAAATCACAGGCGCTCGTTAACAGCAAAAGCAAAAGTCAAAACAACATCAACTATTGCTCAATTTATACAGATGAGACACCATAAACCTAATTTATTGTGCTTGTATAGTAAATATTTCTAAATTATTGGAATAAATTTATTCTATAGTCGCAAAATACCACTCACCTCCTCCAAATAAATGTCGGAGACATACATCGATTACATAAAAATATCACGTCACTTTAAGTCAATGGCAAATATATCTATCCTGAACATGAGCTACTTTAGTGCACCTGGCATGCAACAGATCCAATGTAGTATCTACGCCTTCGACAATGATAATTGGAACGAAGGACGCGACAAAGCGGACCATATGACGGGGACACTTCATCGCCAGCGTAGGCATGAATTCTCCCACCTCATATCGCCTGCCATCTGCATCAACTGGATGAGCGAGGTATTCACTATACAAAACAGCGTTCGAAGCATGGATACTCTGCGCACGAAAACAACGCCGAGCATCCTCAGATGCTACAGATATGACGCTCCCACACTTGGAATCCGAGAAATCCAAATCATCAAACATTCAATCACCACGTAAATGATCCATAATTTGATTGCTTCATAATATCAGCTTCATCTAAAAATATCCATATTATTTTTCTGAAATAATTTTATATTTGCTTTTATTAAGATGAGGAATATCGACAAGTTATTTTGCAGGTGAACGTGAATAACGTCACTGAGTTTGGACGTCATTAACAATGTGCGGTTGAACTGCACCCCGTTTCAACCGGACAGGTCGGCATGAGCAGAAAGGCTCAAGCACTGGCTTGAGGATGTGAGTAGCCCCCCCCCGGTAAGCAAGACAATTCTTTGGATATGACGTCTGAGTTTGGCGCGGGCATGCATTCGGCAACTTTCACGGCAGAACATCGTCGCCAGTCAATATGGAATACGTGGACTCGGTCCACTTCGGGCTTGCGTGCTCATATCGAGAAGCGGGATTGGCATACGGCGACGTTGTATGTACCTCGAACACGTGGCATGGCCGCGCCGGCGGTCTGCCCGCTTTGCACCTGCTGATTTTAGATTTTGTGTTTTATGACGGGGATTTAGCGCCGACGATCGTAGCTGTTTAGCGTGCTGGATCGTAGTTTCAGGCTATTGTAGGATAGCATGGAGTAGTAAATGGTTGCGGGGGCAGGATTTAATCTTAACTTGCGATCGTCGCAATCGCCCAACGATCTACTAAAAATTCTTTTTACCGACAACCGGAGCGGACTATTTCGTACAGCAGCGTAACGAGTTTGAACCGCACCGAGTTTGCCGGAGACCCCAACTCGTGAGAAGTAGGGTCTATGACAAGCAAGACGACGAACAAGTTTTCTCCTGAAGTGC
>NZ_JACIJG010000046.1 GCF_014199265.1 Brucella daejeonensis | reverse complement strand
AAATGGCAAGAATTCCTCGAATGCTTTGTCGACGACCAGGAAGTCGTCGAACGTGTCAAGACATATTCCCCACGGTAACAATCGGGCGGTTACGGTCCAACGCTTACGCGGTCGAAGAGCTCGTTGCCGAACTGTCTGCAGCTTTCCTTTGCGCTGACCTGGGCGTGGCCCATTATCCTCACGATAACACAGCCGCTTACATCGCTAATTGGCTGACTGTCCTGAAGGCCGACAAACGCGCCATTATCACCGCAGGAGCCAAAGCACAGGCGGCTGCCGATTATCTGCATGGACTTGTATCGAGACACAGAACGGAGGTCGCGTAAGCGACCTCGAGATCCAGCAGGTTTCTTTACGCTGCATCGGATCTGACAGATGAGATATTACTGTGTTCTGTTGCGAGCGGTATTGTAAACATCGCCACGCTCACGTTTTCCAACTGCCACGACCAACACCGTCACGGTGTCGTCGTTGACGGAATAAACCAGCCGATAGCCTAATTGACGTAATTTTATCTTGTAATGGTCAGGCATACCGTGAAGTGAGGCGCTAACGACCCGCGGCGTTTCCAAACGTTCACGCAATTTTTTCTTTAATTGCTCTCGGATTGTTGAGCCAAGTTTATTCCATTCTTTAAGCGCTGAAGGCAGGAATTCAAGCTTATAAGGCATCGATATCGACCGAAATTCCTTTTTCGTCGGCTCGTTTCCGGATTATCTCAGTAAGGCGAATATCGTCTAACTGCTCGAGCATGGCTTCATAAACATCTGCGGGAACCATATAAGCCATAATTCGATTATGATTAAGAACGGCGACAGCCTCGCCCTTAGCCTCGTCCATTACGGCGGAGGGACTTTTTTTGAGGTCCGAAACACTAACTGCTATATTTGCTTCCACACGTTGCATAACAAATTCCATATCCAATTTGGTCCGAAAAATAGTACCATATTAGGTGTGGAAATACAATACCGAACCCGAAGATCCAATCGATCGTTGGTATTTAGATCGCGCATTTCGAGCAATTGTCGGATATTCGCAATTGCCATTGCCAGCTTCAACTATTTAACTGGAACCGTGCTTTGGGGTTTGGCGTCAACCTGGCTTTGTAAGTCAGCCATTTTTTTAACCAACGAAAGCAAGTCACGCGTCGTGCTGTGCGGGAGATTTGCCACGAGTTTCGCAAGTTCGACGCGATCCTTGGCTTCCTCCTCACTTTTGCCCCACAAATGAGGTGCTGCCTCGTAAAGCATGTCGATGGGCATTACGTTCAGCACCTCGCAAATATGAACCATGCGAGTGACATGTAGCTTTGAAAACGCGCGTTCATAGCGACCATAAACCGGCGTTGAAAGTCCCATGAGTGGCGCGAAATCGGCTTGTTTCAGGCCTGCCTTATCGCGGGCTTCACGCAGGTATTTCGCAAGCCGTTGATCGATTTCTTCAAACGTACTTATTCCGTTGAAGCCCGGACGCCTAAAGACTGGCTTATCGATCTCAGGATCATTGGTTTTTTCCAAAGAATGCTCGTTAGCGAAATCCAATGCCTCACGACTCACGCGGAAACCCCTTTTGCCTACCATGCCATAACAGCGATCATTATCACATTTTCTAAAAATAGCAGTACTCCAGACGTGGTGTTCGCCTGTTTCAACGCGCGTTTATATCGAAATGAAGGGAAAGAGTGATTTCGGCTTTATGTGTTTGGAACTTCCTATGCCGACGTTGTCACATCGGCTATCGGAATTTCACCGCGACGAGGCGCCAATCATTGGCCGCCTCCATGAATACTGCTTCGATAATTCTGGTCTCGTTCAGCCAGCTTAGTGATGCTGACAATTCGCATGCAGCGGTATGCTCTTTGATTTGAGTACATCGTAGCACTGACACTTTGGAAGAGCGGCCGTATCCGGCATAATTCCAGTTCGCTAATCGAAATAGCTCTGTCTTGGCTGTTTCGTCATCAGGCCAGATGGCATCATAGCTTTGCCTTGCCACATTAGCGATCGTCAGTTCGCCATTGTGAGAATCTAGTTTGGTGTGCAGCGATGGTGCAATATAGATGCCAATGGCAATTCCGAGCGCTATCCCGACGAGAACACTTCGGCCAAGCATAATCAGTATCCGTTATCTTTGAGATACTGATCAATTGCGTCGCGGAGTATGACGGTCATCTTGAGACCGTTGTCGTGAGCTGCTTTCTCAAGACGACGTTTCGTTTCATAATCAAGCGAAACGTTGACGAAATGTTTGCTTTCACGTTCACGGGCTTTGCGAAGCTCGCGCAGTCGGTTACGGGAGTCTTCCCGACGGTTCGCATTTTCAATAGCACTTGCCCGGTGTTGTTCCGGTGTTGTCTCGAGAGGTTTATCCTGCTTTTTCCGACTTCCTGTCGCCGGCACTGATTTATTTCTAACCCTTGTCGCGTCTTCGTCGTGCGCATGAGACGTCGGCGGGGAAGAAACAGTGGCCCTATCCAGATCGTCAGAACGTTTTCGTCGTTCCGCGACAGGGAAATCAGAAAGAGAGATTTTTGCCTTAGCCATAGATACTCTGCGCTCCCTTCGTCTTTTTAAGTTGCTCCAACTCCTCGACGAATGCATTAACCTCAGCTCTGGCCTTGAGAACCGGTTCACTCGGTTCTAGCATTTGTAGTGTGCCAAGACCGCTGCGGATTTCACGATAGCAATTTCGTTCGATCAATTCCGTATCGAGAAGTACGGAATTGTATCCGTGTTCGCTCAAATTTTGGACAAAAGATCGAATGATCCGGTATTCTTCGAGATGCCGATTGACGATCGTTATGCGTGTTCGAAGAACTGCTTGAGGGATACTGCGGTCAAGAAAGTCTGTTCGTGTCGCAATTGTCTCGGCTGCTTCACCAACTGCTTTAATCTCGTCTTGGGCGGGCTGAATGGGTGTGATGACGATATCTGAATGGTCGATTATCGTATCCATCAAAACACTATCGACGCCCGGTGCATCGATCAGTATGGCGTCATAGTTGCCCGCCTGGGACGCCATTAACTTCTCTATATTGTTCTGACGAAGTGCTGTTGCGAGCGAGATCGACGCTGGTACATTATCCTTTGCCTCGCACCGCTTCCACCTGGCCTGCCCCCTGAAAAGTGGTCCTCCCTGAAGTAGGCTATTGAGCCGTTGGAGAGGACGTTGGAATGCCCCAGAAGAAGCATAAGCCCGAA
>NZ_JACIJG010000045.1 GCF_014199265.1 Brucella daejeonensis | reverse complement strand
TCTGATGCTGGCCTCCACTCCAGCCAGCATCTTGAATCACAAAACAGGCCTCGACGGAATCCCCTTCGATTCTGTCAAAGGCTGAACCGCTCTAGGTGGCTGCTTGAGTTGATTAGATCGCGTGCGGGCGAGTGTGCTGAGTTTGAGATCGGAGCCTGCGATGACAAGGGTCGTATCCATTTATCTTCCGGATCTGCCAACCGATCGAATACGGCGGGCCGATCCTTCCTTACCGCCTGAGCAGGCCATCGCGGTGATCGCGAAGTCCGGCTCGAAGCGCTGGGTCGCCGCCGCCGACGCCGCCGCCCGTAAGGTCGGCGTGCGGGTGGGAATGCCGGCCGCAAAGGCGCAGGCGATCTTCCGCGACCTGATGATGGTCGATGCCAATCCCGCTGCGGATGCCTCCGCTTTGGAGCGGATCGCTCTCTGGGCGCTGACCGTGTACTCGCCGATCGTGGCCGTCGACGGGACGGACGGGATCGTTATGGACACGGAAGGTGCCGACCACCTGCAGGGCGGGGAGCAGCCAATGCTGGAAAAAGTCGCCAACCAATTCCGCGCGAAGGGCCTGACGGCGCGCGTCGCAATCGCCGACACCTGGGGCGCGGCGCATGCCTGCGCGCGGGCGATCACGCGGGAGACCGTCATCGTTCCGAAGGGCGAGATCTTCCGGGCCGTCGAGAGGCTTCCTTTGTCGCTACTGCGGCTGCCGGACAAGATCGTCGGCGATCTCCGGACGCTGGGCTTTCAGTCGATCGGCGAGCTCGCCAACACCGCGCGAGCGCCGCTCGCTCTCCGCTTCGGCCCGGAGATTGGGCGTCGCCTCGATCAGATGTTCGGCCGAATGTCCGAGCCGGTCGAGCTGGTCCGCGCGCCGGAATGGATCGAGGTCTCCCGCGCGTTCGCAGAACCCATCGGTGCGGCCGAGACGATCAACAAATATGTCGGGAGGCTGGTCGTCCAGCTCGTCGGCGAGCTCCAGCGCCGGGGTCTTGGAGTCCGGCGAACCGACCTTTTGGTGGAGAAGGTCGATGGCACGCGCCAGGCAATCCGTGCGGGCACCGCGAAGCCTGCGCGCGACGTCGCCTGGCTGACCAAGCTCTTCAAGGATCGCACCGAGAAGATCGAGCCGGGGTGGGGTATCGAGAAGCTGACGCTCGTCGCGGTCGTGACGCAGCCTCTCGACGAGGAGCAGCGCTCGTCGTCGTTGGTGGAGGAGGAGACGACCGACATCACGCCGCTCATCGACATCCTCGGCAACCGCGGCCATCGCGCTGACCCCCGACCATCCGCCTCGCGCAATCACCTGGCGCGGAAGGCGGCATGCGGTTATCGTCCACGTCGCGGGCGTCGTCGTCGAGCTTCGCGCGGACTCGCTCCACCTCTTCGTCGGTCGCCTCGACCGGCTGGCTGGAATCATCGGGAAGGCCGGGACCGCTCTGCGCGATGGAGGCATCCTTGGGGCGGTCGTTCAGGCCGTCTGTGATCTTGGACATTTGGGGTCTCCTTCAAGACCCTAACTACGGCCGGGATGGATTGTTCGGCGGCCTCTGAAAAAGAAAGAGGGGTCACTCGAGCGGGCCCCACGGAAAACCTTCGGCTTTGTCTCTTGCCGGTCACCGACCCATCGTCGTTTGAACGAAAGGCGGAGGGATCACATGGCACAGGACAGCAGGCTGCTCGGATCTTTTCGACATGGCTTCGCTCCACCCGGAGCCGAAGTGACGACGGCAAGACGCGAAGCGGCGAGGGAAGTCATGCGCGCGTTCGAGGACGGCCCGAGCCTCGAACGCTTCCCACTTCTGCGCGATGCCGCTCTCGTGCTTGCGGACGTGTTCTACCTGATCCGTAAGCAGCAGAAGCCGGAGTGGTTCTACACTTCCGGAACGATGTCCCATCCGACCCCCCACATCGCGCGAGGCCTCAGAAGGGCTTTCGAACAGATCGCATCTGCGTGCGACCGGCGGGACGTCGGGAAGGTGGTCGAGCGCTTGAACGCTATGCGAGTTGCTCCGACCAGGCTCGAGAACTTCCTCGCCGCAACACGGGCTCGCGATCCGATCCAGTCCTTCGACGACGCCAGGTGGATATACCTCGTCCGAAACAAGACGGAATGGGGCGTCGTCAATCTTGGAGAAATCGACGGTCGCGTGCAGGAAGCCCTTCTCGAACTGGAAGAACTCAGTCCGCATTTCGGGAAGTACAACCTCACGGCTGCGTGGAGAGTTCATGATCTTCGGGCAGGGTATGCGATCGCGGCCTTGGCGCTGCAACCTTGGTTCATCCAGACCGACTTCTACGACTTCAGAGATTTCGATCACCTCGCCGACATGCGTAAGAAGGTGACCAATGCATTGCAGGACTACCGCCTGCTGGACGGCAGTCCCCCGTACGTATCGTCGTCATGGTCTTCTGAGTTCTTCAGAAACCACACCATGCGACTTGAACTCGATCCCATGTCAGTCGACGATGAAGACCATGAGGCAGGGCCGGGATTCGAACTGACCTGCCACTGAGAATTTCCTCCAGAATGGATTAGATTCCGGCCCAATAAAGGACGGACGAATGAAGAAGCAGCGATTTACGGAAGAGCGGATTATTGCGGTGCTGAAGGAGCAGGAGGCAGGCATGAAGGTGGCCGACCTGTGCCGCAAGTATGGGATTTCGGACGCAACATTTTATAACTGGAAAGCCAAATACGGCGGTATGGAGGTGTCCGAGGCGAAGCGCCTGAAGGCACTCGAAGAAGAGAACGCCAAGCTTAAGAAGCTGTTGGCCGAGCAGATGCTCGATGCCGCCGCACTCCGCGAGCTTCTCGCAAAAAAATGGTAGGGCCTGCCGCCAAGCGTGACGCCGTTGCACATCTGAAGGACATAATGGGTCTTTCGGAGCGGCGGGCCTGCCAGATTGTGTCTGCTGATCGCAAGATGATCCGCTATCGGTCCTGCCGACCGCCGGAGGTCGAATTGCGGGCGAAGCTGCGCGACCTTGCCAACGAGCGACGGCGCTTCGGCTACCGACGGCTGTTCGTCCTGCTCAGGCGGGACGGAGAGCCATCCGGCGTCAACCGCATCTATCGGCTGTATCGCGAGGAAGGGCTTTCGGTTCGCAAGCGGAAGGCTCGACGAAGGGCCGTCGGCACGCGTGCGCCGATCCTGGTCGAGGCGAAAGCAAATGCCCGTTGGTCTCTCGATTTCGTGCACGACCAGTTTGCATGCGGGAGACGGTTCCGGATTCTCAATATCGTTGATGATGTGACGCGGGAATGCCTGGCAGCAATCCCGGACACCACAATCTCCGGCCGCCGTGTCGCACGGGAGCTGACGACACTGATCGAACGACGCGGCAAGCCAGGAATGATTGTCTCCGATAACGGCACGGAACTCACCTCGAATGCCATCCTGGCCTGGTCGAAGGATCACAAGGTTGAGTGGCACTATTGGCCTGCCCCCTGAAAAGTGGTCCTCCCTGAAGTAGGCTATTGAGCCGTTGGAGAGGACGTTGGAATGCCCCAGAAGAAGCATAAGCCCGAAGA
>NZ_JACIJG010000044.1 GCF_014199265.1 Brucella daejeonensis | reverse complement strand
TCTTCGGGCTTATGCTTCTTCTGGGGCATTCCAACGTCCTCTCCAACGGCTCAATAGCCTACTTCAGGGAGGACCACTTTTCAGGGGGCAGGCCACTCGCGAGATGTGCGAAAGGTGTCTATGGCTGTTTTAATTTCACACTACACTGATACAGGACTTTATTTATTAGCTCATCTTATGATAGTTCACGCTCAGGGTATCGGTACGTGAGGTGGGCAAGTGAGAAGATTAGCGTCAAAAATTAAGAAGTTAGTTGCCTCGAAAGAAAGGCAAGAGGAACTGCAGCCCGATATTGGCCCTGATCAGAAATCCGCGGAACCAATTGTCTATGTAATACCGAGCCACACCACTGAGCCGAGTTCTGATAACGCAACTGACGTTAGATCGAAAATAGAACAAGATGTGCGGCAATTCGATGTTGATGCTGGTCAACATCTTACAATTAGAATTGATGCATCTATCTCAGCTGACGATGCTCATAATCCTGATCGAAACAAAGCCGCTCTTGCTACGTTCACATTTTATGATAACTGCAATCAGGAAGTGTTGCCTGTCTGTGAATTGTCATCCAGTCCAGGTATAGGTCCCTATGTCTATCTGAACACGGGGGTCAAAGGGGCTTCGACAAAGGTTGAGTTAACTGCTCCGCGCGGTGCATGCTCAATGCATGTAACATTGCGATCATGGAAAAAAGATATCCCGGTTTTCCTGGATGAGTTGTCTATCGATGTTAATCCAAAGGCATTGAAAACCACGTTTGAACGGTTGACGTCCAAGCTTAATAACCTATCCAAAGAAACATCAATATATATTATTTATACGACAGCCCCTCAAATGGGGCACCCATCAATTACACTTCGGTCAAACAGATTCGCAATGGAACTATCCGAGCGAGGGTATCTCGTTCTTTTCTTTCCGTTTGGCGGGGTGACGCCTGATAACACGGATTATTCCGATAATATCATGCAGTTTAAGCGGGAGGCCCTGTTCGACGTTCTTGATGCAATATCAGCATCGTACAGAAGAAGCGTTACGTTTATTTGCAGTGCTTTCTCAGATCATCAAGCTACTTGCGCCATCGACCTTGCTAATCTTTACGGATGGATGACTATCTATGAATGCCGAGATGATATGGAAGAATTTCGGCGCTCGGGTTATGCGAAGTGGCACTATCCAAGACTCGAGATGCGTGCAGCGAGTGCCGCACGATACGTAACAGCAGTGAGTCCCCGCCTACAACAAAAAATGCGCGAGTTGACCGGTGGCAGAGATGTTCATCTGATTCCAAATGGAGTTTCTGATGATTTTTTGTCAAAAACGAAGAGCTTTCGTACGTTGGAAAACCTCAATGCGCGTGCAGGTTCCAGGAAGGTTGGGTATATAGGGCATTTGACGGCATCTTGGTTCGACTGGCCATTGATAATTCGCTCCGCAAGAGAGTCTCCTGATCTGATCTATGAGTTCATCGGTTTTGGCGAGCCAAAAAATCTTGATTTACCAAGTAACGTTAAACTAATTGGCCCCAAGACACATGACGAATTTATAGAATTATCACGGGACTGGGCAATCGGCATTATACCATTCATACCGTCGAAACTGACGTATGGCGTGGATCCAAACAAGCTGTACGAGTATATGGCACTAGCCCTGCCCGTTGTGAGTGCCCCGATGGGTGGTGTTATTAGTAGCCCGCTTACGGATGTGTACTATAGAATTGACCAATTTAATGATTTGGTCGGGAAGAGAATTGGAAAGGTGTACCACGAGCGAGATGTCAGCGGCTTGGAGGATTATCTCGCATCGTCAAGATGGCCAGAACGCATCTCGTCCACACTGAAACTCATCGGTAATTAGGATATGAATAGGTATCTTTCTGTATACATAAACTGTAGTCGTGGTGGAATGACGACAGTATACTATAATCGTGCCAAAGATAATCCGGATCAAATCCATGATTTACTTTTTTTGCACGACAAGGGCGGGGCTAGCGTATTCGACGATTTGAGCAATGTTAATGTTCGTATCTGTTCTCCGAACAGGATTGAGGGGTTTGTCAAAGATATCACTCGTAGATTTTCATACAAGGAAATCAGAATTACTACTGCACATGAAGTTATTAAGTGGATTGATACAAGAAGCGATTCGTTGATTGTATATGAATTCCACACCCCTTTCAGGTCTCAGATGGAGAGAGAAATACCAAAGCTGGATATCCACAAAGTTGATATTTTTGCTGCGCCAAGTCAAAATAGTGCTCGCATGCTGTCGGAAGTGCTCCCGCAGGAATGCCTACCGAAAATTTCTGTTCGACAAAATTTACTTGATAAAGAATATTTAGAATTCAAAGATGACGTAGATCCTTTTATATGGAATAATAGTATTCCTATTTTGTGGATAGGTAGGTTTGACGATCAGAAGAATGTTAATGATTTTCTCCGCATACTATCACTTTTACCAGATGTCTATCACGGTATCTCTGTTGTAAGTTTTAATGATGATGTCACAAGTTTTTCCGATTTCATGGGAGATGTTTATGCTTATCGCCTTGAGAAGAGGCTATCTGTACTTTTAAATTTGTCGAAACGGCAAATTAGATCTCTATACCATAGTGTTCGCGAAGCCGGAGGTGTGTTCCTCAGTACCTCTGTTGATGAATCATTTGGTTACACGGTCGCTGAAGCCGCTGCGCTTCGCTTGCCAACTATCACGTTTGATGTTGGCGCGCTTTCTGAACACGATTCTCCTCAAATCAAGTTTATTCCTGTCGGTGATAACGTGGGGGCAAAACAGGAAATTGTAAGTTTATGTGCCAGGAAGTGAGGACACTTATCTGAGCCATAAGATTGTTGCAGTAATTGTGATGACCGCGATTGCCGCCTTGTTGGCGATTGCCTTGCGTAGACGGTTGCTGCCGCAGGCTGTGTCTGCCAGCACGACTTGGGCAGGCAGGGCTTCGATCAGATGGTAATCCCGCCAGAGAATAACAGGGTTCAAAAGTAGAATTTTCTCGGGCTTTATGAACGAGGAGATTTTGATGAAGACGAGCAGATTTAGCGAACCACAAATCCTTGCGATCCTTCGCCAGGCGGAAGGCGGTGTCCCTGTCCCGGAGCTCTGCTGGGAGCATGGGATGAGTGCCGCGTCCTTTTATAAATGGCGCTCCAGATACGGCGGCATGGATGCGTCAATGATCAGTCGGGTGAAGGCTCTGGAGGACGAGAACCGTCGGCTGAAGAAGATGTATGCCGAGATGAGCATGCAGACGGAACTTCTCAAAGAGGCTCTGGGAAAAAAATGACGCGGCCATCTCAACGCCGGGAGATGGCCGGGAAAGCTGTGGCACCACACGGAGTCAGCATTGCGTTAGCACTTTCGATGTCAGTGAGACCTGCTATCGATACAGCGCCAAACTGAACGAGGAGAACGAGCAGATCGCCGATCTGCTCATCGGGTTGACGCGGGCTAATACCAAGGCCCATTGATTAGAACCGATGCGCCCACTCGCGCAGTCCGATTGAAATGATTGTCCATGGGTCGGCGATCAGCTTGCACCATGGCTTGCAGCAATGATCAACGATGTCGTCGTAGGTTTGGAATATCTGATTTGACAGCCAGTTGTCACGCATGAACCGCCAGATGTTTTCCATCGGATTGAGTTCGGGCGTAACCGCCCGATTGTTACCGTGGGGAATATGTCTTGACACGTTCGACGACTTCCTGGTCGTCGACAAAGCATTCGAGGAATTCTTGCCATTTT
>NZ_JACIJG010000043.1 GCF_014199265.1 Brucella daejeonensis | reverse complement strand
CCCGATACGACAAGACACGAAAATCCTTCTCGGCATTCCTCGCCCTGGCAGCCGCAAAGATATGGCTGCCATACTTTGTCAACAGGACCTAGGAGATGAGGTGTCATAGTCCGTCAATCCAGGGGTATCTTGGCCTCGAACCGTTCGAAACAATCCGCGATGCGTTTGGTCGGCAATGGGGTCCGCCATTCATTCTGGACTATTTTTGTGTCTGACCTTTCCCATAACGAGCAAGCTGAGAAAAGCGCTTGCTGCGATAAGGGCCACGAACACTGCGAAACCGACGCCGGCGACTGCCAATCCCAATGGAGCTGCCGCTAGGCCGACGCCCATGACGGGCAACGCCTGCGCGACATAAAGCACCAGGAAAAAGGTGGATGTGATTTCACCACGGCTGGCCACCGGGCTTTGTTCGGCCAAAGCTGCGAGGGAGGCGCGAAAGCTCATCCCTTGCCCTAGTCCGGCGATGGCCGCCCCGGCGAGCAGTATTGGCAACGAGGATGCCACGATGCTCATCCCTGTTAACAAAACCCCTGTGGATAATGCCGCTGTCCCGATCAACATCGCTGACCGATCCCGCATTTTCGTGCTGGCAACCTGCCCGATGGCTGAAAACCCGAGCTGGGCGAAAACGATGAGCCCGCAGACCAGATGGTTGGTAACGCCAAGGACCTGAATGAGAAGCGCTGGGGCCACCGAAGCAAATAGACCGAGTACGGAGAAGCCTGCGATGCCCGCAGTAGCCGCCGCTATAAAGGTGCCGCGGACCTGGGCAGGAAGTCCTAGACGTTGAAACTCCCACTTGAAGGGCTGTGCAACCCGATCAAGCGGTTCGGCGATCATGACAATTCCGATGATCGCGACGAGGACGAGCCCTATATGCGATAGATATGGCAGTGTCAGTGGGGCGGCTGTAAACTCTGCAAGTGCACCTGCCATGACGGGACCCAAGCCGAGGCCAAGCATATTGACCAGGGCTGCGATAAGGCTGTAGCGCCGTTGTGCGCCTGGCGGTGCAAGGTCGGTCAAGGCCGCCGTGGCGGTTCCGGTGAATATGCCGACCGACAGTCCCGAAAGAATCCGGCCGAGAAACAGAGCCGCAATACTGTCCGGTATGAGAAACACGGCACTGCTCAACAGTGCAAGCGCGAGACCGGGCAGCAACAAGGCCCGCCGCCCGACCTGATCCGACAGGCGCCCGAAAAGCATGAGAGCGATGGCAACCCCGACGGCGTAGGTGGCGAAGATCGTCGTGACCATCAGCCCGCCGAACCCGAGGTTCTCTTCGTATATAGGGTATAGCGGCGTCGGAATGGTTGGGCCAAGCATTGTGACGAAGAAGGCCGCTGCAATCACCGCGACAGCCCGGGGGCCGCGCAATGCGGCCCCCTTGTGTTTGCCTTCAGGCAACGTCCGTTGTGACATCTTAGTTGCCAACGTTCTGAGACGAAATCATTCGCCGGTGCTCGATACCTGGCATGGCAAGGCCCGCCCGGCTGTAGATCCGGTCTCGCGATTTCGATGCCAGCTCTTCGATGCCGAAAGTGTTTTGCAGAATGCCGTCCGATTTCACGACCTTGCCTGCGACCATGACATAGGTCACGTTCCCGGAATGCGCACCGGTGACGATTGTTGCGGCAACATCCGTTGCCGGCAACAGATTGACGTCGGTAAGCCGTATCATGATCAGATCAGCTTCTTTGCCGGGCGTGATGCTGCCGGTGCGATCGTCGATACCGCAGGCGCGTGCGCCGTTGATCGTGGCAAAGGCAAGCAGATCGCGAGAGTCGAATGTCGGCAGAGCCTCCAGATTTCTCTCCATGAGACCAGTCGCCCCCGCACGGACCAGTTGCTGGTAGACCAGTGCGGCGCGCATTGCGCCAAACAAATCGCCCGCAGCCGAGGTTTCGACGTCCAGGCTCAGGCTCGGACGCAATCCAGCCGCAACCATGCGGTTGGTGGCAGGCTGTCCAAGCCCTGGCATGAACGCTTCGATCGATGAGGCAACCGAGACCTGCGCACCGTGGTCGGCTATCATCCGCAACTCTTCATCGGTGGAAGTGCAGCCATGGATGAAGAGCATGTCGGGGCCGAGCAGACCGGCATCGTGGAGTTTACGGACCGCCGCCTGCTTGACGCCCCACTCACCCAGCCCGACGTGCATGCTCATCTGCAATCCAAGGTCACGGGCAAGAGCGATATCCTGCGTAGCGATATCGATGGTGGACAGCTCCGGTCCGCGCAGCATTGCCGCAAGAGTGACACGCGCAGAGTCATCCGAAAGAACACTTTCGCGGACTCGGCGAATGTCGGCTGGATGGGCACGTACGCTACCAAACTGCCAGGACTCGGCCTCCGTGGATGGCCACCCGTAGGCGAACACGGAACGAATGCCCGATTCCCAATGCGCTGCAATCGCGGCATCGGCGTGCGCCGGGCTGTTCATGATATGCGATTCATCGCGCACCGTGGTCACGCCTGCGTCCAGCGACATTAGGTCCGCCGCGAGATTGCCGATGCGGACGTCTTCCGGTTCCAGATGGGGCCCAAGTCCGATCTGGACATGGTTGCGGTACTCCGCGTAGGTCCAGGACGGGTCCAAACCTCTCAACGCACCCTGCCATGCATGCCGATGCGTATCGATGAAACCAGGCAGGAGGGCATGGCCCGAGCCATCGACCACGGTTGCTTCGTCGTCCCGTAGACCGACGCCAACCTCAGCAATCTTTCCGTTCGCGACCAGAACGTCGCCCACGAATTCGCCGCGCTCGTCATCCTGCGAAAGGATGTACGCGCCCTTGATGAGAATACGTTCATGTGAGGCACTATTCATTACACTTCTCCTATTTAGTCTTATGCAGGATCACGCCGCGTGGCTGGCCCTGTTAGCAATATGCTCGATGATGGTGGGTCGGCTGGGCTTCCAGCCGAGTTGTTGAGTTCCGGTGCTGACGACCTGCTGGTCGAGCAAGAGAGCCTCGCCGAGGACGCCCAGTCGATCGACGGTCGCTGCAACCCCCTCGGCTACCACGCGGCCTTGCAAGCCAATCGCTTCGCTTGCGGCGATGGTGATTTCCCTCACGGTCGGGTTCGTTCCGTTCGCGCCGATCAGATATGTGCCCGCGGGGGCTTTTTCGAGGGCGAGTACGTACAGTTCCGCAAGATCGTCGACATGCACATTTGTCCAGTGTTGCTCGCCTCCGCCGATGATCGCGAGCGCCTGCTCATCCGAGCCAATTCGCGGGCCATTGGTGATGACATGCAACAAAGCATCTCCGCGTCCATAGGCAGTAGCGGGAGAGATTACAGAGCTTCGAACACCAACGGCGCCCAGGACGCGCTGGGTGATTGCGGGGCGCCAAGCAGTGATCTGTGGCGCGCGAAAGGCTGTCGCCTCCGTGATCGCTCCGCCGCTTCCGTGATCCCAGATCCCGGCCGTCGAAACGAGGGGCTTTCCGGTTTGTCCGAGGCCATCCAGAATTGCAGTGATAGCGACGTCTTCAGCTTCGGCGCTGGTCTGATCGCCGGGCGAGGCAAGGTGGATCACGCCGTCTACCGTGGCGGCGAGTTCTCGCAGAAATGTGGGATCGGTTATATCGCCGGGGGCGGCAATGGCTCCTCGTTCACGAACCCCGTCCGCCTTTGACTCGCTTCGCACTACACCGACGACATCATGCCCGGCCGCAACCAAAGCGTCGAGTGTAGCCGATCCGATGTAACCGCTGGCACCTGTAAGTAAGACCTTCATGGGTTAGCTCCTTCTTTGTGGATGGCCCATTCATGAACCATTGCAATCAATCGCGTCCAACGATAAAAAGAGATATCGTCATTGAAAAAAGCGATTAATGGAGATGGGCGATGGACCAGCGACGACTCGAAGCCTTCGTGGCACTCGCGCAGGAACTCAATTTTACGCGGGCCGCCCATCGACTGAACATGACGCAATCGACGCTGTCGGCGGCGATGAAGGCGCTGGAGTCGGAGCTCGATGTGGTACTTTTCGACCGCTCTACCCGGTCAGTCATGCTAACACAGTCCGGCCGAGCACTGCTTCCTTACGCGAGAAAGGCAATCGATGCGATTGATGCTGTTAGAGGAGCTGCGCATCCATCGGGCGGGCTAAGGGGAAGCCTCACCGTCGGCATGCTAAGCGGCCTTAGATTGGTCGATGTGCCGGCGCTTGCTGGCGATTTTCACCGCCGCTACCCTTCTGTACAATTGCGCCTGCAGACCTCGCGGCGAGGCACCGGAGAACTCATTGAACGCATTAAGGAAGGTAGCGTTGATGCAGCCTTTGTCGGTACGAACATCAACGATCCACAGCTTCGGGTCACACCGATACGATCCTATCTGCTCCATCTTGTTACCCCTGCGAATCACCCTCTCTCGGGGCGCCAGAATGTGACGCTCGCCGAGATTTCTCGTGAGCCGTTTGTCGACATGCCGTTTGGTTTCGGACAACGGGCCGTCATCGACGACGCATTTGCTCAACATTCACTTTCGCGACCCGTCCTGGTGGAGGTGGCCGACCTGACCACGGTTCCCGAATATGTGGCCCATGGTCTTGGTGTGGCGCTGTTGCCACCGGAATTGGTGTTGTCGAGCAAGCACGATCTTTCGATTGTCCCGATCGCTGGCGCGGATATCTCCTGGACCCTCAGCGTTATCGTTAAAGCTGCGCACCCGGCTAGTTCGACAGTAGACGCATTTCTGGACCTGATCCCGCGCCATACGCGCGGTGAGCTCCCATTTTGAATTTTTACGCCCGCTTGATCGATATGCAACAGGCCCCAATCATGACGAATGGCAAATCGGAAGTGCGTGAGACGGTTGAAGAATCCCTTTATCCGCCTAAGAATATCCGTCCCGCTCCTAGGTCCTGTTGACAAAGTGGATTCCCAAATCAGCAGAAGCGTGATTCAAGACTGCTTTTTAGGAGGCAGTTTTGGCTCGCGGCGACCTGACAG
>NZ_JACIJG010000042.1:2500-5746 GCF_014199265.1 Brucella daejeonensis | reverse complement strand
TGGTTGCGGGGGCAGGATTTGAACCTGCGGCCTTCAGGTTATGAGCCTGACGAGCTACCGGGCTGCTCCACCCCGCGATAAACCTTTGAGCACCGAGCTTAGCCCGGTTTTTTGTATGCCTGTCCTCGCCGGCTTTGCCGTCTGCGATCAGGCGGGGGCTGCTCCACCCCGCGCCAGGGTGTCTATTCTAGAACCGGTTGGGTATTTTTGCGTTTATCGCCTAATTAGAGTGTTTTGCATGGGGTTTGAGAAGATGTTTTGATTTGTGTGCTTGGCAGACCTGGCAGCGACCTACTCTCCCGCGTCTTGAGACGAAGTACCATTGGCGCTGGAGCGTTTCACGGCCGAGTTCGGAATGGGATCGGGTGCAGCCGCTCCGCCATAACCACCAGGTCGGCGAAGAACACAAACAAATGATGAGAAGCTGGTTAGGGGAGTAAGGCAGTAGGGGAATAGGGGAGTATGTTAACTCACTGCTTCCACTGCTTTTTTCCGTCTTTCGTGCTGTTTCTAGCATCAACACCCTCATAGGGCGCTGATAACAATAAGCACACGACTGTGTGCCGGCCGGAGGCCGCGCCCGCGCAGCCGTCTGGCGAAGCCAGACTGGCGTGAGCGATATAGATCATCGAACTTGGTTCGATGGATATTGTAAATGGGAGTGATCAAGTCGATCGAGCTATTAGTACCGGTAAGCTGCATGCGTTGCCGCACTTCCACACCCGGCCTATCAACGTGGTGGTCTTCCACGGCTCTGATAGGGAATACTCGTTTTAAGGTTAGTTTCCCGCTTAGATGCCTTCAGCGGTTATCTAGTCCGTATATAGCTACCCTGCTATGCCGTTGGCACGACAACAGGTCCACCAGAGATACGTCCATCCCGGTCCTCTCGTACTAGGGACAGATCCTTTCAATATTCCTACACCCACGGCAGATAGGGACCGAACTGTCTCACGACGTTCTGAACCCAACTCACGTACCGCTTTAAATGGCGAACAGCCATACCCTTGGGACCTGCTCCAGCCCCAGGATGCGATGAGTCGACATCGAGGTGCCAAACAACCCCGTCGATATGGACTCTTGGGGGTCATCAGCCTGTTATCCCCGGCGTACCTTTTATCCGTTGAGCGATGGCCCTTCCACGCGGGACCACCGGATCACTATGACCGACTTTCGTCTCTGCTCGACTTGTCAGTCTTGCAGTCAGGCAGGCTTATGCCATTGCACTCGACGAACGATTTCCGACCGTTCTGAGCCTACCATCGCGCGCCTCCGTTACTCTTTAGGAGGCGACCGCCCCAGTCAAACTACCCACCATACACGGTCCTGGACCCGGATAACGGGCCGCAGTTAGACATCCATAAAAACAAGGGTGGTATTTCAAGGTTGACTCCACAATGGCTGGCGCCACTGCTTCAAAGTCTACCACCTATCCTACACATGTCGTCACGAATGCCAGTGTAAAGCTATAGTAAAGGTGCACGGGGTCTTTCCGTCTAACCGCAGGAACCCCGCATCTTCACGGGGAATTCAATTTCACTGAGTCTGCGTTGGAGACAGCGGGGAAGTCGTTACGCCATTCGTGCAGGTCGGAACTTACCCGACAAGGAATTTCGCTACCTTAGGACCGTTATAGTTACGGCCGCCGTTTACCGGGGCTTCAATTCAAGGCTTGCACCTCTCCTCTTAACCTTCCGGCACCGGGCAGGCGTCAGACCCTATACGTCGTCTTGCGACTTCGCAGAGCCCTGTGTTTTTGGTAAACAGTCGCTACCCCCTGGTCTGTGCCACCCCCATATGGTTGCCCACATGAAGGTCACGCTTCTTCCGAAGTTACGCGTGCATTTTGCCGAGTTCCTTCAACGCAGTTCTCTCAAGCGCCTTGGTATTCTCTACCAGTCCACCAGTGTCGGTTTAGGGTACGGTCTATATGCAGGAGCTATTTCCTGGAACCGCTTCGCTGCACATTCAATCCAATAAGAATGTACAACACACGCGATCCGTCACTACCTGCAGGCCCACGAATATTAACGTGGTTCCCATCGACTACGCCTTTCGGCCTCGCCTTAGGGGCCGGCTAACCCTGCTCAGATTAACTTTAAGCAGGAACCCTTGGACTTTCGGCGAGGGAGTCTCTCACTCCCTTTATCGTTACTCATGTCAGCATTCTCACTTCCGATACCTCCAGGATGTCTCACGACTGTCCCTTCACAGGCTTACGGAACGCTCCGCTACCACGCACAAATGTGCATCCACAGCTTCGGTGTATGGCTTGAGCCCCGGTACATTTTCGGCGCAAAGACCCTTATTTAGACCAGTGAGCTGTTACGCTTTCTTTAAATGATGGCTGCTTCTAAGCCAACATCCTGGTTGTTTTGGGATCCTCACATCCTTTCCCACTTAGCCATAACTTAGGGACCTTAGATGGTGGTCAGGGTTGTTGCCCTCTTCACGACGGACGTTAGCACCCGCCGTGTGTCTGCCCAGTAGTACTCCCCGGTATTCGGAGTTTGATTAGGATCAGTAAGACGGTGAGTCCCCATAGCCCATTCAGTGCTCTACCCCCGGGGGTATTCGCTGGACGCTCTACCTAAATAGATTTCGCGGAGAACCAGCTATCTCCAAGTTTGATTGGCCTTTCACCCCTAGCCACAAGTCATCCCAATCTATTGCAACAGATGCGGGTTCGGTCCTCCAGTACGTGTTACCGTACCTTCAACCTGCTCATGGCTAGATCACTTGGTTTCGGGTCTAATCCGACGAACTGAACGCCCTGTTCAGACTCGCTTTCGCTGCGCCTACACCTACCGGCTTAAGCTTGCTCGTCAGACTAAGTCGCTGACCCATTATACAAAAGGTACGCTGTCACCCAGGACGAACCTTGGGCTCCAACTGTTTGTAGGCATCCGGTTTCAGGTACTGTTTCACTCCCCTCGTCGGGGTGCTTTTCACCTTTCCCTCACGGTACTGGTTCGCTATCGGTCATGCACGAGTACTTAGGCTTGGATCGTGGTCGACCCATGTTCAGACAGGATTTCACGTGTCCCGCCCTACTCAAGGACTTCTGCTATTCTACGTGTACGGGACTATCACCCACTTCGGTCAAGCTTTCCAGCTCGTTCCACTTCTTTCACAAAAGCCACTGGCCTGGTCCGCGTTCGCTCGCCACTACTAGCGGAGTCTCGTTTGATGTCCTTTCCTCTGGGTACTTAGATGTTTCAGTTCCCCAGGTTCGCTTCTAACACC
>NZ_JACIJG010000041.1 GCF_014199265.1 Brucella daejeonensis | reverse complement strand
CTTCGGGCTTATGCTTCTTCTGGGGCATTCCAACGTCCTCTCCAACGGCTCAATAGCCTACTTCAGGGAGGACCACTTTTCAGGGGGCAGGCCAGGGTGCTGGCGGCGCTTTGGTCAATGCGCCTGCATCCGCTTTGATCTGTGGCTTAATTCCGCGTAGGTGCGTCATGATACGGCAACGCCTTGAAGTTCAAGGCCGTCGCGCCTGCCAATTTCTGAAACATCTTTCAGGTTGTAGGCGGTGCCGTTGTAACTAATACGGTCATCGGTCGTGATATCGGAGCGGTATCGGATACGAAAAACAGTTTTCTGGCTCTCTGCTTCGCCGTAGCCAGTGAAAAACTCGCTTGTACTCTGCTTCACAATCTCAGCCCAAACGGTCGTAACGGCTTGCCAGCTTTCCACTATGCTACCGGTTGGGGTCTTGGTTTTCGTCTTGCGCTCAATCGTAACTCTGCGGTCGAGATTCCCAATATGCATGGTTATTCCCTCCACATGACAACTGCATTGATCGACAAAACACCATGGCAAAGGGTGCGCTCCGGGTCAGGGTCGCGCATCCAACGGATAAGCGGCTTTTCCCATTCAACAACGGTCAAGCCTTCGGCGGGTGGCGCATCATAGAGGGCGTTGCAGGCGGCAAAGCTGATCTTCCAAGCCGTATCTATGCCGTCATCGACTGCCCAAATATGCACATCGATCAAGATACGGGCGCTCTTTTGATTGCCGGACGCATAGCCGAGATTTTGGGTCATCGTCGGGCTTACGATGATACATGGCAACTCATCCGGGCGGGTGCTGCCGCTGCGGATATTCATCGGGTCAACCAGTTCGGCAACATCTGCGGAATCGACTAGGGCGGCGTTAATGGCCGCTTGTAAAGCAAGTGAAGGCTCAATCATTTTTAATATCCGTTCCGGTCTGTGTGCCTTTCCACGCGTCCTTAGTTGCGGCGCGTCCTGCCCGGTCAATGCGACCTTGCAGGCGCTTACGGGTCAGGCGAAGGGCTGGCCAAAAGAAAGGTTGTGCTTCGGCGGATTTGGTGCCGTATTCGACAAGGTGCGCGTAGCGAACGTCCGAGTTTCCGGCAGTGATAATCACCTCATTCTCGCCAGCCATGCGCGAGCCGCCGGGTTGCGAATATGGCGGCGTCGTCTCGCCCGGAAGTGTCACGGTGATACTGTCGATCAGCGCGCCAGTGTCGCGGCTGGTCTCAGCGAACCGGCGCTGTGTCGCTGCCAGTTCGTTTGCGGACGCGATAAGCGCCTTCACTACTTTTGGCGGTACGTCTTTCTTGAGCCGATCAATAGCGGCGTTGAAAGACTTCATGCCGTTGTCCTGCTTCGCCATGGTCAAGAATCCTCTTGTCCAAGGCTGTAATCACGGTGATTTCTCAGGATCGACATAACGCCGAGCGGAAGGGTAGCGGCGGAAAGATCAATCGTTACAGCCTCGCGGCTTCTATACCAGTGCCCGGCGAGCATCATAATTGCTTGCTTAAGCGAAGCCGGTGCCGGGTCTGGAATAGGCTGGCCGGTGAAGTCAGTAATCCATTCTTCGGCTGCTTCGAGATAATGCGTGATTAGCTCATCATCGACGTTGTGGTCATCGATCTTTAATTGCGCTTTCATCAATGTAAGTGGCACAACTGCCATTTTATAAATTCCTTAAATTACCAATTGAAAAAGTTATTTTGGGTATCTCTTGTAAAGTGCTCCCCGCGCCGGTCCCCAATACAACGTGAAAATGTGCTATACCCCCATGTACTACCTGCGTTGCAGTTGAGAGGGGCTACATGAAAGTCACTAATATGCTTCAGGCAATTTACGGGCACGCTATACAACGCGAAGGGGAACGTTATGAGAAATGGATTTCCATCTCGCATAAACTTGGCGCAATTGCTGGGGGAGTTTCTGTTGTCACATTGCAACGCAATGCGCGCCTCGATTTGATGCTTCGAACGCTCGAAAATGAAAGGCTTGAACGAATAGCAAATGTGGCCTCTGAGGAGCCAATATACTCTCTTGATTTGCAAATGGCCTTGTCTGAGAATTGGGTTATGTCTGCATACGAGGTCGCTCGTGCAGCAAAAGATCCTATTAAAATTAGTGGCGAAAACTCTGATCGATTGCTTAAGCTTGAGTATCGGCTTGCTCTTGTTCGCATCCCGATGGTTAAAGGCGTTATCAAAGGAATGGATTTTAGTAAGAATAAAAAGAATCCTCCAATGATGCAAAAGGTCGGGGACGATAAGACGGAGCTTTATGAGAATGACGGCAACTATATTATGCCAACAAGTCTCTGCAAAGAAACTGGCGCAGTCGTTTGGATGCCTGTAGATATAAATCAGCGAAGCACGATTGCCGTTTGTCGTCGTGATCTGTCTGACGAAATGCTCGCAATATTCGACTAGGTTCACTGGCTGCGCTCCTGCTTCTGCTTCACGCTGTCGTGGCAAGGCTGGCAAAGCGTTTGCCAATTGCCACGCCACCAAAAGAGTTCTTTGTTTCCACGGTGCGGCTGTATGTGATCCACTACGGAAGCTGGCTTGCCGCATCCGGGCATGACGCAATAAGGATGCATAGCGAGGTATTCAGCGCGGGCTTTACGCCACACATGATTATAGCCTCGCTGTGCTGCGGTAGGCCTGTTGCGGTCGTGCTTGGCTTTGCGTTCTTGCTGCTGCTTACGCTGGCAGGCGCAAAGCTCGCCATGAGGCACAACGTTATTGCAGGCGCATATGCGAGGAATGCCCGTCATATCGCTGCTCTCAGGTCATCAAGGGCGGCGCGATCTAGCTTCGGATCGTGCTTGCCGCTGTTGATAAGAGTGTCGAGGGCTTCTTTTGTGACCGGGGTGAGGTTTTGCTTTTCGTCGGTCGTGCCGAATACGGATTTCAGAATGTCGGCAACAAATTCGGCCCTGCCACGATATGCCAGGGTGATTTCTGTCGGGGTGCTTTTCCATGTCTGCTTAGGGGTCCAGCCTAGAACGCCGGTTCCGATCTGGAATAGGCGAAGATAATAACCTTCTGGCGTCTGTGCGGGCTGATCTGTGTCAGGCTGTGGCGTGTCCGGCGCGCCAGACAGGGCCGGAACATCTACAATCGAGCGATAGATAAAGGCGACGAAATAAGGCTGCAAAGCTGCAATCTGCTTTGCGCCGTGGGTCGCGATCCCGTGCAAGAATCTGGCGTGGTTTTTCCTGCCACTGGCGATCAGGACGATTTTCGCCAATGTGCCTACCTTTCCACTCTGGATATCGGAAAGGACGGCTGCTAGATCGCCAAATTCTTGCACAAGATGCAAAGCGGCGCGCAATGAAGGCTTGAGAGCCTTCACGCTGTTCAACGCATGGTTTTTTGCGCGCCGCTTGTTCATGGTTAGGCTGCGATTTTCAGCTTGGTCAAAGCTTCGCCAAGCACAACGCGACCGCCTACGCGGCGACGTGCACGGAGCTTAATAATACCGTTATCAGCGCCGGTCAGTTCATCGCGGATCGTGGTGAAACCCACTCGATCAGCAATCGTATAACCAGACTCGAAGTCACCAAAAATAATCGGCGTAGCTTCGGCGGCGACGTTCGGCATGTCTACGGCTTCGAGGACCGGGCGGCCAAGCAGGGTGGGCGGTACGTCTGCGGCAATCGAAGGCTGCCAAAGATAAGAGCCGTCCGTATCCTTGAGCTTGCGAACAACTGCCATGGTGGCGCGGTTCATAAGCCAAGAGCCGCGCTGCGAATAGCCGGTCTTGATGTTGTAATACACGTCAATCAGGGCGTCGGCGTCGATCTGTGCAACTTCAAGGGCTGCAATCTCTGCCGAGGTCAGAACGCCTTCGGCTTGTGTGGTACCGTTGCCGTTGATAAACCAAGCGGCTTCCTTCTGACCAAAACGGCGGGCGATATGGCCGGACAGGTAGGACTCAAGGTCAATCTGTGTATCTTCGAGAAGAATGCGTGTGACCGGAACCGTGATAGCCATTTCGAACGGCTTGAGGTCGATCTGCTCAAAGGACGGTTCATCCTCAGCGGCTGCGGCGGTTTCGGCGCGTGGTGCCGGGTCAACTTCATCGACAAGGCGCGGAAGCTGCAAAAGTGGACCGCTCATGCTGATAGCGGAAGCAAGCTGGCGCACCGGGGAATATTCTGCCAGCTTTTCAATGATCGAGGTCGAAACTTGTTCAGGTGCCAGAACGCCGCCGGTCGTGGTGCCGTAAGCAAGCGCCTTTTCTTCAATGCGACCGCTGCGGATATAATCAGTGAAAGCCTTGCGCTCAAGATTGTCGCCATTGTCATTCATGGCGCGTGGCTGGTTGTTGTTCGAAGGCTGCGGGCGGTTCGCCTTGGCTTCCAGCTTGTCCAGACGCGCTTTCATGGCGTCAAAGGACTTCTGGTCAATAACCGGATCGGCCTTGGCTTCGGGCACGATTTCAATAGCTTCGTTTTCCATAGAGAAATTATCCTTTTGAGTATGGAATGCCGCTCCATCGACGGCGCTTTTAACTTCAATAATTCCCGCGTTCGGATGGATCGGACGGCGGCAAAGGCTGATTTCTGCGACGGTAATATCTGTCAGGACGCGACCGCCTTCGGGCCGAGCCTTGAAACCGTTATTCTGGAAGCCGATTGAAAGGCCGGACATGCTGCGGGCCTTTAAATGCAGGCGCGCTGCGCGGGCTGGCTCCGAGCCTTCAACAAACAAGCGGCCTTTCACTTCAAGCCCCTTGTCTGTGACAGCATAGGATTTCCAGACGCCGACAACTTGACCGCCGTCATGTTCAACCAACATCGGAATTTCTGGCGCGAATTTGAACGCGGTCGGCTCTATCAGGTCGCCAATGCTATCAGGCTTGCCAAACGGCCATGCGATCCCGGTAACGGTTCCAGCGTCATCAATGGAAACATCTGCTTTGATCTCGATTTTTTCCATTACGCGGCCTCTTGCTGGTCATCATCACCGGACACGGTTTCGCCGCTCCAAAGCAATTCCAAAACATCAAGCGCAATCGGCAGGGTCTGCATAACCGGACGTGTCTTGACATAAGCGTCAACAAGATCGAACGCCTCGCGATCTGGGGTGCCGCCGCCGATCAAGCTGAGCCGGATAATCGTTAGAAGGTCTTTGAAGTGGAATTGAGCGCTCATGACGCGGCCATACAGAACGCCAATGGCCGAGCCGGTCAGCTTTTCCAGTTCTTCGATATGCTCTGGTACGATTTTCAGCGACCGCTCGCTATCGCCAATGAAAGCGGTAATCATCGGCGCAAACTCCGCTCAAGATTGGCATATGAAGTTGCAAACAGCTTGCGCTTTTCCTCGCGGTAGGCTTTCGCCTCGCTGCGATCTGCTTTGAGAATGTCGGCGGTCTGTGCCGCTTTAAGCGGGCTGGCCGTCTGTGTCTGGTCGTTCACTCGGATCATCCTTATTGTCGGGGATGGTCTTCGGACCGGAAACGGAAGTGTAAGGGTTCGCCAATTCATCACCGCCGGGAAGCGGCGGCATGTTCATGGCGGCTCTGGCTTCGTTTGGCGTCATAATGCGCGATGCAACCAGCTTGCCGAAACTATCGGTGCGGGTCGCGGTATCGGCGCGCTGTAGGTCATCGATGACAAATTCAAACGAATATTCGTCCTGTTCATCTTCGGACAGTAGGACGGTTGCATAAGCGTCCTGCCAGCGATCCAGCCAAGGCCGGAGACACAGTTGCAGGAATGAGCGGGCCATTTCCTCGCTATTGCTCCAAGTGGCGCGGGATAGCTCAAACAGCATATGGGGCGGGACGCCGAAAATCCGGGCAATGTCCGCAATCTGGAACGTGCGATTTTCAAGGAATTGCGCGTCTGTCGAGGTGAGCGCCATCTGGTTATAGCCCCAGCCGTCATCGAGAATGAGCGGAACCTTGAAGCCATCGCTCTGCGCGGCCTGAAAACGGCTCTTAAGTGTTTTCAGGCTCTGCTCACCTACTGCGGGATCAGACGGAATAGCTTTGTCACGAGAGAGGACGGCAGGCGGGCGGGCGCCGCCTTTAAAGAGATTAGCGCCGTGTTGTTCCAGAACAGCGGATAAGCCGATTGCTTCCTTGCCGAGCGAAACCGGCGATCTGCTACCAAAGGGCCGAATGTCCAGAATTTCGGTGTGTGGATAATCAACGGTGCCGCCTGCTTCCGTTACGCGATAGATCGGCGGAAGGTCGGCAAGGCTATCCTCATAGATGGAAACAGTGCCGGGTTTCAGGCGGATAAGCTCAAGCGGCCTGCCATCGGATGCACGGACGACTTTTGCAAAACCGCCACCATGAATCAATGCATCACGTGTCAGGTCGGCGCGAAGCTGACCGGCGCTTGTCCAGCCATTGGCGCGGTTATGAACGATCCGGTGTGCCGTATGTTCTTTGGCCTGCGTCTTACCTTGCTCAAGGTCGCGATAGAGGTAACCGCCCGATTGTTACCGTGGGGAATATGTCTTGACACGTTCGACGACTTCCTGGTCGTCGACAAAGCATTCGAGGAATTCTTGCCATTTTT
>NZ_JACIJG010000040.1 GCF_014199265.1 Brucella daejeonensis | reverse complement strand
CTTCGGGCTTATGCTTCTTCTGGGGCATTCCAACGTCCTCTCCAACGGCTCAATAGCCTACTTCAGGGAGGACCACTTTTCAGGGGGCAGGCCAGATATTCAGATATGCCGTCGCACCGATAGCTGGATATACCTTTGAATGGTTTACATACCCATTGTCATAGAAAATTCTGTTCGCGGCGATCAGGTCGTCAAATGTAAACTGGCGGTTAGCCATATTGACAAGCGTATCGTTGTCAATATTCCAAAGCATTGTGTTTAATTCATCTCTAAATCCACCACACAAATTGTTGTACACGTCTTCGCTATAGCGGAGCGGCATGGAGCTTTCCAAGGCTTTAGCCACGATACCATCGGCAGTGGCCCCCTGAAATAGATCAGTCATTTGCAGTTTATTTTCTTCACTTCCCCACAACGCAAGGATTAGCGTGCGTTCAATGGCCGTAAAAAAGTGAATGGTTGCAAGTTGAGGAACAAATGCGCCGAAGGGGTTATTATTTGCATATTCACTCAAGGAATCAGATACGGTCCCCGCGTTACTCTTCACGTCCTGCCCCATTTTGCACATGATCTCCATCGGAGTCGTGCCGTTTTGCGGTAGCGGGCAGTTCCATTGCCCCTTCTTTTCCCCCAATGGATAAAAGAACAACGAACCTTCCGATGGGTTTGGATGGATAATCAGGATAAAGACCAGAAACAGATAGCACGCGATTGTCGTGAATTTCTGGAACTTGGGTAAAAGAAGAATGAGAAGCCCGCCTATCAGGGCGAATAGCAGCGCCAGGGATTGGAGCTGACCATCGCTGAAAAGGTCAAAATAAAAGGATTGCTGCGCAAAGCCGATAACCGTCATCATACGGTGATCACCGACAACGCCCAAATCAGGGAAACTGGTGTAATCGCCCGCGGCAAACGCGGGACCAGCAAAAAGAACGCACATTAAGAGCGTATAAATAAAAACGGCTCCGAAAGAACCAACACGACGCAATCGTTTTTTCCTTACATTCCCATAGCACCTATACATTTATGTGGATGGGCAATAATAAAATGTCATTACATACAATATATATGATTTATTCTTCATGGACATCGTTTTCTATTTTTTATTTATTGTCGATGATTGTCCGTTTATTTGATTGCGCACCTCTTGCGTAATTTTATCGAATTCCCTGAAATCCTTCCATGTCCTGCAAAACGCCATCCGAGGTTCAAATCCAGTTCATTTTCGGGCTATAGGTGTTCTTTGCGACCTGTTCGCAATCCTTCCCCCATAGATCAAAGGAGAACACCGGAATAATGACGGAAACGCTGGAAGCATTCCTCGCCGCCTATCCGTGGATTTACACACTGATTGCCCTATCCGTACTGGTCCTTGCAGCCCTTTTTGCCAATTTTGTCGTCAAAAAGATTTTGCTGCGCGTTGTGAATCACTTCCTTGGCCGCACCGCCTACGGGCGTGACGAAGAGTTGCGCCGTTATGGCGTTATCGAACGCCTCGCCAACATCATGCCCGCCTTTGTGATCGCGTCAGGTATTGGGCTGGTGCCGCATCTGCCAGATGCCGCCGTGACGGTGGTGCGCAACGTCGCAAACGCCTTTATCATCCTGACGCTTGCAATGGCGCTGGCAGCGGCCCTGAACGTGGTGGACACCATTTACCACCGAAGGCCGGAAGCGAAGCTGAAGCCGATCAGAAGCTATATCCAGATTGTCAAAATCGCCATTTATGCGATTGCCGCAATCCTGATGATCGCAACCCTCATCGACCGTTCACCGCTCATCCTGCTGTCGGGCTTGGGCGCTATGGCGGCGGTCCTCATTCTGGTGTTTCAGGATACCTTGCTGTCGTTGGTGGCAGGCATTCAGATTTCATCCACCGACATGGTGCGCGTGGGCGACTGGATTGAAATGCCCGCCTTGAATGCGGACGGCGATGTGATTGAGCTCGCGCTGCACACGGTGCGCGTCCAGAATTGGGACAAGACCATTACGACGATACCCATTCGCAAGCTGGTGACGGAATCCTTCAAGAACTGGCGCGGGATGCAGGAAGCGGGCGGGCGGCGCATCAAGCGCTCGATCTATCTCGACCAGACCAGCATCCGTTTCCTGACACCGGAAGAAATCGAAAAGCTGGGTCGTTTCCGTCTTCTGGAAAACTACCTGCAACGCAAGCAGGAAGAATTGAAGGAGTGGAACGGCAAGCTGGGTGACAAGGGAAGCGTGACCGCCAATACCCGCCGCATCACCAATATCGGCACGTTCCGCGCCTATGTGGAAGCCTATGTGCGGGCGCACCCGCAGATTCACCAGAACATGACGATTCTGGTGCGCCAGCTACAGCCGGGGCCGGAAGGGCTGCCGCTGGAAATCTATTGCTTCACGAAAACCATTGCGTGGAACGATTACGAGGCGATCCAGTCCGATATCTTTGACCACCTGTTTGCCCTGCTGCCGGAATTCGGCCTGTCGGTTTTCCAGAACCCAAGCGGCGCGGATTTCAAAGCATGGCAGGTCGAACGGCCTGCCCTGCCCGCTTCGGCAAAGGTGGTTGAAGCGTAACAAGCCCCACCATATCTGTCAGCAACAAAGCCGCCCTTGTGCAGAGGGCGGCTTTGTCGTTTTCGCGTGTGGAGTCGTCACGGTTACGTCCGCGACGAAAGCAGTTGTCGCGCGGGAAAACGGTAAGGAAAGTGCAAACCCCGAAGGGTTTTCGCGTTCCTTATGGGACCGTGCCTGAAATTGTCAGACGACAGCGGCCAAAATGCGAGAAAGTTTGGAAAAGACAGGGCACGATTGTAGCCTGCGCATGGGCGATGGCAGAGGGTTATTGCTCGCGTGTGTCCCGTGGCCGTCTGGAAAGACGGCCTTGGGCACAAAACGGGCGACCGCCTGCATAGCGTCACCATTCATCGGCCAGCATGACGGTCATGACCCGGAAGCATTTTTCGGGATCGTGCGGCGTACTGGTGTCATAGCGGCATGTTTCGTCGCTGTAACATTCGATTTTCCAGAATACTAACGCCGCCTTGTGACGGATAGCACCGAAATCGTGTTCGCCGTAGGGGTCGTTATCGATGTTAAAATCCGCCTGTGCGCGGATGAGGGCGCATATTTCAATCTGCATCACGGGCGGCAGGTTGGCGAAGCCTTGCGTCATAACGTGATAGCCGCGTAATCCGTCATCCCCGAAAACGGGTATCTGAAGGCGCTGGCGAAAGCGGTCATTGAGCGCTGCAATTTGAACGGCGGTTGCGTAGTCATGGCTCATAATAAGTCTCCTTGTGTTGTTATCGTCTCGATGGACGCGGAGACTTCGGGCGTGCCGAATAAGCCGAACGGGCAAGGGACCACACGTTTAAGCGGGCAGGCCCTTGAGCGTTTGGCGCGGTGCGCCAGGCACAGCAAACCAGAGAGACGAAGCAACGGCACAGGAGCTTCCAGTGAGCCTGTCAGCCGCCGTTCAAGGCAGTAGCCATAAGAGCGTATCGGAGCGTTCGTGAAACCCGCAGCCAATGGTTACGGGTTTCCGCCAAAGGACGTTTGACTATGGCAAGCCGAAAACGCACCGATCTGATTGACTTCATCACGCCGTCACGACGCGGCCATCTCTATTACCGACGTATTTTGCAGGAAGCGGCGCTGGACCCGCAACGATGGATGCGGCACCACTTCATCGTGGTTTTTGACGATGACCACGAGGACAATGTGCAAGCCTTGTTACGCTGGCTGGACAGGGCGCGGGAAACAATGGTGCTGCCGCGTGTGTCGGCCACGAATGCGCCGGCGGGTAGCCCGGACATTCTTCGCCAAATCGGCCTGTCTATCGGCTCCAATCCTTATGTGTATTTTCAAGACGACGACGACCCGCTGCCGATGCATCTGGATCGACGTATGACGATGATGGAACACGGCCACCTTGACGCGGTTTTCGGCGCGACGGAAACCATTACCGAAAGGGGCGTCACCGTCGAGCAATTCCCCCGCATCGTGAATGGCCGCTTTGTCAGCGATGTGCTGGCGGGCCAAGCCGTCTTTCCATCCTACGGGCATCCGCTCGCTGCCCTGTTCACGCGAAAGGTGCTGAACCGCGTGCCGATCTATGACGGACGCCACTATCACAACGGCAGCGCCCTTCCCTTCAATGTGCGGTTCATGAACACGGGCGTCATTATCACGTCCTTGCCCGACATTTGCCGCCGTGTGCGCCTGCACGCCGATAACGACAGCGGCATTTTAGGCCCTGTGCCCGCGATGGAACTGGCGGCGGATATTCGGCGCTGGAGGGATTATATCCTCGCGCCAACCGTGGCCGCGTTTCAGGACATGGTGGCCGATTACCTTGAATCAGGTTGGGTTCAGACATTCCTTGAAATTGCAACGCTGGTAGATGAGGAATTGGGCCTATGATGGTGCCGCATCTGCGGCACCATTCTGCAAGCAACCTCTCCTGCATTTTTTCTATCGGGGTTCAGCAACAAGTCCCTTTACCAGCGCCACGCACGCGCCGAGAAGGACAATCGCAAACGGAAAACCCGTAGAAACGGCCATGGCCTGCAATGCAGCCAATCCACCACCCAAAAGCAGGGCGATAGCCAGAAGCCCCTCGAAAGTGGCCCAAAATACGCGCTGCGGAATGGGAGCATTCATCTTGCCGCCCGCGCTGATCGTGTCGATTACAAGGGAACCCGAATCGGATGAGGTCACGAAGAACACGACGACAAGAACGATGCCTATCAGCGACGTGATGGACGTAAGCGGCAATCCTGCCAGCATTTGAAACAGTTGCAGTTCAAGCGCCGCCGATTGTACCGCAGTCATGCCCTGATCGACCACTTGGCTGATAGCAGTACCGCCAAGCGCCGTCATCCAAAGCGTTGACACGATGGAAGGTATGAGAAGCACGGCAATCACGAATTCGCGCACTGTACGGCCACGGCTGACGCGGGCGATGAACATTCCTACGAAAGGCGACCAGCTTATCCACCATGCCCAATAAAAGGCCGTCCAGCCTTGGCGGAAATTATCGTCCATTCGACCGACCGGATTGGACAGAGCCGGGAGATATTCCACATAAGCCAGCAGGTTCTTGAAGAAGCCCGTGAAAATCTGTTGCGTCGGCCCAACAAGAATAATGAAGACGAGAAGCAGGAAGGCCAGCGCCATATTGATTTCGGAAAGGCGCTTGACTCCTTTATCCATCCCCGCAACGACTGATGCGGTCGCAATCGCGGTAATGAGGATAATCAAGATCACCATTTCGCCTTGGCTAGACGGAATATTGAATAGAAATTCCAGTCCGGCGCTCGCTTGCTGCGCTCCGATTCCAAGCGATGTGGATAATCCAAATATCGTGGCGAAGACGGCCAGAATGTCGATGATATGTCCCGGCCAGCCCCAAACCCTTTCGCCGAAGATCGGGTAGAAAATAGAGCGCAACGTCAAGGGCAATCCCTTGTTGAAGGCAAAAAGCGCCAGAGAAAGTGCAACAATGGCATAGATGGCCCAAGGATGCAGCGCCCAATGGAATATAGTCGCCGCCATCGCCAGACGCCGTGCCCCTTCAGCATCGCCAGCCATGCCATTCAATGGCGACCAATCCGTGCGCAGGCCGTCAGGGCCTGTTACCGGCCCTTGCATAGCGGCGGTAAAATTACCAAGCGGCTCGGACACGCCATAGAACATCAGCCCGATGCCCATACCAGCGGCAAATAACATCGAGAACCACGACACATAGCTATAGTCCGGTGTGGCTTCAGGCCCACCGAGGCGGATTTTACCCAATGGAAGCACGATCAGGGCAATGCAGAGCAAAACAAATACATTGCCCGCAGCAAGAAAGAACCAGTCGAGATTGGATGTTAGAAAATCGCGCAACCCCGCGAAAAATGAACCAAGCGTATTCTGGAAGGCGAGTGTAAGAATCGTGAATGCAACGATACCAATGGCAGATACACTGAATACGATATTGTGAATATCGAGTTCAAAAACGAACCGACGCCGATAATTGATGTTGTCCTGACCGATTTGATAGTCAGTATCGATAATCTGGGTTGCGCCTTCCGGCTGGGGGATTGCCTCTGAATTGATTTCTTCTTGCACACTTGTTTCTGTCAATAATCCGTCCTCGTTCCTTCATGTTTTTGGCATTGCTGCCGGATTGAGAGATGGTGAGACTGCGCGACAATCTGGCGATTGCGTTTAATGGCAGCATGAATCCTCTAAAAATTAAAGAATTTTTCCAGAAGGCTCAACCATGTACTGCCTTCCAAGTCAGATTGGCCGCGCTTCGGGATATTCTCCAACAGGCCACAAACGAGCAAAAATCGCTACCTGCCGAAATCACGGTGACTAAACCTGCCACCGTCCTTGATGAAATCGCCCTTACTCTTTTCAAGGAACCGCTGGCCAGCATTCCCGGCGCACCACCTGTCCGCATTCTCGACCACGGGCGGCAATAAAGTATTCCCGAAAACCACCGTTTTTGAGAATGTTTACTGAAGGTCGCAATTTGCACCTACAGACATTCCGAAAACTATTTATTGAAATAACTATTGCAAAACTACATAATACTTTTGAGTTATAGGGATATTTTTATGTATAGAGACATAGTTATTTCAGAATTATCCAATATGGAAACAGACCTTCGCGCCATGGGAGTGCGAAGCGTGCGCTTGTTTGGTTCCGTAGCGCGTGGAAACGAAACAATTTTTTCTGATGTGGATTTGGCATTGGACGGTGCCAGAGAAAGCGGATTCTCTTTGCTAAACTTGGTCGCTGTTAAAGACTTCATTGCGGCAAGGTTAGGAAAATCTGTTGATGTGGTGACGTTCCCCATCCGACGAATTGACCTTTTGAACGAAATCGAAAGGGACGGCATCCGTGCCTTCTAGCACTCCCTCTCGACGGTACGCCGATATTCTGGAGAATATCGCGCGCATAAGGCTTTATCTCGATGGGTTCGATAAAGAGCGTTTTCTTGCAGACGAAAGGACTTGTGATGCCGTTGAGCGCTGCTTGATGCGCGTCAGCGAGGCTGCAATCAAGTTAGGAGAAGCCGCCGAAATTAATGCACCACACATTCCTTGGCGCAACATCCGTGGCTTAGGAAATGTTTTGCGCCACGCCTACGATGGGGTTGACCCCGAAATTCTCTGGAACCTTATCACCAACGACTTGAAGCCCCTTGAAGATGCTTGCCAGCAAGCTATCCGAGAAATCGCCTGATGTTGGTTGGATATGCCCGCGTTTCCACCCTCGACCAAAAGCCAGAATTGCAGCTCGATGCGCTGAATGCGGCGGGCTGTGAACGAATTTTTGAAGAACGTGCCTCCGGCGCGCAACGTGACCGGCCGCAGCTTGCGGCGGCTATGGATTATCTACGCCAGGGCGACACGCTAGTCGTCTGGCGTTTCGACCGTCTGGCCCGATCCACCGGCCAGCTTATCGCTACAATGGAAATGCTGGAACAGCGCGGTATCGGCCTACGTTCCCTGACGGAAAACATCGACACGACCACAGCAGGCGGCAAACTGATTTTTCATGTTTTCGCCGCGCTGGCGGAATTTGAGCGCAGCCTCATTCGGGAACGAACGACAGCGGGCCTTGCCGCCGCCCGTGCGCGAGGCAAGATCGGCGGACGACCAAAGGCCATGAACGACAATGATATTACCGTCGCTAAAGCGCTGCTGAAGGACGAAGGAATAACGGTGGTGGAGATCGCAAAACGGCTCGGAGTGAGCCTTTCGACGCTGTACCGGCATCTGCCGGCAGCGCGAAACAATCATGATTGAGAAAGCCGCCTGAAAGCATCAGGCGTCATTTTTTCGGTGGGGGTGCGGGGACGTGTCCCCCGCCCGCCGCAAAACCACGGAAAACGTAAAAGGGAATTGCTGCACTCGGACCCGAAGGCAGCATTTCCCTTATTCAGCCCCGACAAAGAATGGGCAGAGGCTTGTCGGAACCAAAGGGCGGTTGATGAGCGCCCAAGGCACCATATCAACCGCCCGACAGGTTTTCCAGCGGATTAGGCCGCAATAACGTCCTCATCATCTTCGTTGTCCACCATGACGACCACAGGCCCCGTGCTGGATGGGTAACGGTCTGTGTAGCCGCTGGCGGCGGTTTCCAAGTAACGCGGAAGCCAGTTTTCCGCCTTCATGGTACGGTTGCCCGCAAGGCAGTCGGCAATAATGCCTTTCTGCACCTTGGCCGTGGTCGTGACATTGGCGTTCGCCGCCTCGTCGCCTGCTACTTCGCGCATCATTTCATTGATGGCCTCCTTGTCGCGCAAGAGGTCAAAAAATGTCTGGTCAGGCGTCCACCAGTGGCGCATGTCGGTGCCAAACTGCTCGGCAAGGGTCTGAACGGCCATGCTGTGCGCCGCCAAAGTTTCCGCCATGATGTAAGTGAGGATGCGCATAACGGCGGCATCGGCCAAGGGTAGCAGGGCGCGGAAAATATCTTCAAGGCTTCGGCGCTCGCGCCATTCCCCCTTGATACGGGCAATGCTCGCGGCTGGCTTTTCCGCATCGCCACCCAAAAGCTGGTGAATTTCGGCGCGTTCCTGCTCCATGACGGTGCTGGCCTTGGCCGCGCCCACGCTGGCCGCAATGGCGTTGCTGTCAGCGCGTTTCGGCTCGGCGGTCACATCCCACAGGCTTGCCCCCGCAATCATGTGCGCCACGGCCAGACGGAAGGCAACAGCAGGTTTTGCCAGCAATTCGGCCTGAACGGCGGCATGACCGATAGCCGTGCCGGAACGGCCAACTAGATAGCTTTGGATAAGGGAAGCATCTGCACGATTGCCATACTCCCCTGCCCGCCTGTGCGGCCCGTAGGAGCGTTTCTTTTCACTTTCGCATGAGCGTTGCATCCAGCCCGGAAAAATGAAATGCTGGCCCGCACAGAGCGCCACAGGCATATGCGGCGGAAGGGGAGTTATCCCCAAGATCGGGCGAGGCTGAACGCCTCACAAAAATGTGAAGTTTCAGGACAGAAGTGGTTGAGAGTCGTTGCCGGGTATGGGCAACGGTTGATATTTACTGCCCCTAAACTGCCCCTTGAACATCAAAAAGCCCCTGCGTGGGGCAAGGGCTTTTCGTGTAAGGTGTTGTTTTTATTGTAGAAAACTGGTTGCGGGGGCAGGATTTGAACCTGCGGCCTTCAGGTTATGAGCCTGACGAGCTACCGGGCTGCTCCACCCCGCGATAAACCTTTGAGCA
>NZ_JACIJG010000039.1 GCF_014199265.1 Brucella daejeonensis | reverse complement strand
ATCGGCCACCTCGTCACAACCATCGAACCAGCCGAATGTTCAAACTACTTCGAAAGCGCCGGATACGCTTCCGTCAAAACCTGAAAGGCTCTAGCCCGTCCCAAACCTGGAACCGGAAGCTGCTCTGAAGGTAGGACGCTGACCCGCCATCTTGTCGTCGACGCCGTCGGCTGTCCAAAGTCGTTCGCCTCCGTCTGTCGCCTCCACCGCCGGACGGCGATGGCCATCGTCCCGGTCTTTTCGGCGGCGAGCTGAAGACGACGCGAGGCCGTCATCGGCAGCCGGACGAGCTCGCCGACGACGACGCCCAATCCGCCGAAGGACAGGCATTCTTCCATCGACGCCAGCACGTCCTCCTCCTTCTCGTCTTCTATGAAGACGACCCTGTCGGGATGAAGGCCGGCCTGCGCGAGAGCCGGAAAGAAAAGGTCCGGCCGCGTCAGGCACCAGGCGATCTTGCCTTTGCTTCGGGCAGCTATCCCCGCTGCGAAAAGTGCGGCGGCCGCCCCGTCGACGGTCCCCGATCCGCCTCCCGCGATTTCGTGCAGGGCGCCGTGGGCGAGACCGCCGCCTGGCAGAATACGGTCGATCTCCGCCACGCCGAAAGGCAGACAGCCCGCCTGCTTCGCGCCGCAGCCTTCGAGGGCGGAGATGCGTTGGCGCAGGTCGGCGAGGACTGTCTCTCGGGCAGCCGACATGGGTCCCGGTCATCGAAGTGGAGTGTGCGATCGGCGGGACAGGCTGGACCGGAAGGTTCTTGTCGCACAGTTCGGGGCGGGTATCAGCTTCAGGCGGCTCCGGCGCCGCCTGTCGATGGGATGCGAGCGTATGTGCCATCCTGAAGGTGACCGTTGCGGGACGTGGTTCCCGTGTCTTGACGGCGGACACCCATAATTGGTTCGCGCAAGTTCAACGTTCTACCTGAAGAAAGTAAGCTCGCCGAACTGGTTCGATTCCCTGGCGCCCCGACGGCCGTCGGAGACTACGTCGCAGTTCAGACGAGCGTTTCAATCGGAGAGCGTTTGATAATCGGGCGCATGTTCTGTTTCCTATTTGATATCTCCAGTCTTCTGGAGGGCCGCGGCAGTGTCAACGGAGCAGTCGGCATCGCAGCAAGCTATCAGTGACCCGGTCGGCCATTTGCGGCAAGGAGACGGTCAGAGAAGCACGGCGGCCGTCCCTCTCTGACCTCTATGATTCAGGCTGCCGCAAGCAGCTCGTCGGAAGGCCCGAAGAATTCGAAATGAATTCGTTCCGCCTCCACTCCAGACTTCCAGAGGTCCGTGACCAGCGACTTGAGGAATGGCTTCGGTCCGCAGAGGTAGAAATCTCCCTTCTCGAACGGCGTGTTGTGCTTAAGCCATTCCACGCTGATGAAGCCGTCATAGTCGTGGGTCACGCCCGCCGAGTCGGTCAAAGCGGGCTCGCTGTAGAACGTCGCCACGGAGATGCGGCCGTGGTGCTTTGCGATCGTTCTGACGTGCCGGTCCATCGCATGGGTCGAGCTGTTCAGTGCGGCGTGGACGTAATGAGCCTGGACGTCCGGATACTGGGCGCCGATGGTTTCCACCATGCTGACCATCGGAGTGAGGCCGACGCCGGCGGATAGTAGAATGACGGGCCGGACGGGTTCTTCGGGCAGGAAGAAGTCGCCGGCAGGCGGCGTCGCCTCGATCACGTCGCCGACCTGCACGATGTCATGGAGAAAGCGCGATCCGCCGGCTCCCGTCGCTTCGCGCTTGACGGAGATACGGTAGGCGCTGTCGTTCGGCGAGCAGGATATCGAGTAGTTTCGTTTTACCTGCGAGCCGTCCGGCAGGCGAAGACGGAAGGTCAAATACTGGCCCGGCTTGTGTCGGACGACAGGCCCGCCGTCGGCCGGCTTTAGGACGAACGTCGTGATGACGCTGCTTTCCTCATTCTTTTCCGCGATCGCGAAGGGCCGCCAGCCGTTCCAGCCGCCAGCTTGGGCTTCGAGACCTTCGCGGATGTCGGCCTCACGCTCCATCAGCAGATTCGCGAGGAACCAGTAGGCCTCGCCCCAGGCCTGAATCAGCTCAGGCGTGGCCGCGTCGCCGAGTACCTCCCTGATAGCGTCCAGAAGCGCGGTGGCGACGAAGGGATAGTGCTCCGGCAGGATATGGTAGCCGATGTGCTTGTGGGCAATCCGCTCGACCACGGGGACGACGGGAGCAAGATTGTCGATGTTCCGCGCATAGGCGATGATCGCGGCGGACAACGCATGAACCTGCGAACCGCCCTCGCCCTGGTTCGAGTGATTGAACAGCTCCCTGATGTGGGAGTCCTTGAAAAGCCGCGCGTACATGGCCGTGGTGATCGCGGTTCCGTGGACGGCCAGCGCCGGCGCGCTGGCCTTTACTATCTGGATGGTGGTTTCGCTCAATGGCTCGGGCATGGGTCAGTTCCTTTCAGGTTCATGTTGATCGACGGCCGCGGATCGCGGTCGAAGAATTCGAGCTGGAACCGCACGGGTCCTAGCAGTTCTAGGTGATGCGGCTGACGGGGTTCGACGACGCCGGGATGCTTCGGGTCGAGGACGAGCGGCGAGGCCGCCGGGTCGTCGTAGTGCAGGACCACCCTTCCCTCGACGACCCGGATGACCGCCCATGTTCCATCGCGCGTCTCATGTCGCTTCAGAAGCGCGGTCGGCACCTTTCCGTGATCGAATACGCCGGTAACCCGATAGGGCTGGTGGAGTCCCTGGTCTTCATCGCGGACCGCCGTCGCACTCGCCTCAACGCCATGCATCGCTCGGCTTAGACGGTCTGCGATGCGCGCCGCCTTCGTCTGCATGTCGCGCGCGACTTCCCCAGGCACCATCTCGTCGGTCGTCTGCTTCCATAACTGAAGCCAGCGCGTGAACATCCGGGGGTGGATCCGCTGCGCGTGGATGACGTGCATCGCGACCGGGTTTCCCTTGTATCGCCCGCTGGCAAGCATCAGCGACGACCAGAAGTCCTCGAGGCGCTGCAGATGTTCCGTCCAGTCTTCCACGACCTCGCTGAAGACGGGACCTAGATCGGGATCCCGCCTCACCCGTGCATAGAAGGCCGATAGAACGGGCATGATGTCGTCCTGTCGAAATGCGGCTTGATTCATCGTCCACCTAAACATGCATTTGATTTGCATCTATTCCTGCCGGCGAAAAAATGCTATGTAAATGCATGCTTTCGACGGATGCGTTTTTGTCGCAGGGAGACACATGAAGCTTTCGCTCTACAGCGACTATGCGATGCGGGTGATGATCCATCTGGCCGCCAAGGACGAGGCCCTGACGTCCATCCGCGAGGTGGCAGGGACCTACGACATCTCTCAGAACCATCTGATGAAGGTCGTCCAGGATCTGGCCGGCGCTGGTTTCATCGAGGCGGTAAGAGGGCGCAACGGCGGCATCCGACTCGCGCGACCAGCCGAGCAGATCAATCTCGGATCGATCCTCCGTCACACGGAGAAGCTGACGGACCTGTTCGTCTGCGACGGCTGCATCATCGCTCCGGCGTGCGGCCTTCCTGTCGTCCTCAAGGAAGCGACGGCCGCCTTCGTAGCGGTCTTCGATCGCTACACGTTGGCCGACGTGGCTCGCAGGAAGTCTGATCTTGCCGCACTGCTTTCTGTCATCACAGATGCGGTGCCGGCCGCCTCGTCTCCCGCCGGCTGTTGAAACTAAATCAACCTGTCGAAGCGGTCACTCCCTCTCTCCTCAGAAGTTCGTTCTTGCGTTCGAGCCCCCACGTGTAGCGGAAGAACGTGCCGTCGTTCTTCGTAACGCGGTGGCAGGGAATCGCGACGGCGAGAGGATTGCTGGCGCAGGCGCTGGCGACCGTCTTGCCTCCCTTCCCTTTCCCGATCCGCCTTACGAGTTCTTCGTAGCTTACCGTGCTGCCCGGCGGCACTTCCCGTAGTGCGAGCCAGACCCTGCGTTGAAAGGCGGTTCCGCGCAGATCGAGCGGGAGGTCGAGACCGACCTGCGGCGCCTCCACCATGCCGACGACCCGAGCGACGACGCGCTCGTAGTCAGCGTCGCCCCCGACGAGATCGGCTTTCGAAAACCGCTCCTGCAGGTCGACGAGAAGGGCGGCCGGATCGTCGCCGAGCAGGATCGCGACGACGCCCTTGTCGCTCGACGCAACGAGGATCGAACCCAGCGAAGTCTGTCCGACGGCGAACCTGATCCTTTCACGGCGGCCCCCCGCCCTATAGTCCGTCGGCACCATTCCCAGCGCCCTGTTCGAAACCGCATAGAAGCGTCCACTCGAACCGTATCCCGCATCGTAGAACGTCGACGTGATCGTCTTGCCTGGCTTCAGGCCGTCGCGCAGAAGGGCAGCACGCTTTTCCTGCTTGTAAGCGCGAGGAGTCATTCCGGTGCATTTGCGGAATATCCGATGGAAGTGCCCCTCGCTGATCCCCAGGGCATGCGCGAGAGCCGCGACTGTAGGCGAGCTGTTTCCAGCGTCGATCAACCTGCAGGCCTCCGCGACCAAGGCCGTGTTTCTCTTCTCGAACTCCTCCTCGTTCGGGCGGCATCTCCGGCAAGGGCGGAAGCCGGCTGCCTCCGCCTCCGCCACGCAGACGAACCGGCGCATGTTCTCCGGCCGAGGCGGACGCGAGATGCAGTTGGTCCGGCAGTAGACGCCCGTCGTGACGACGCCGCGGAACACAGGTCCCGTCGCTGCATTTTCGATGTCCGCCGCTTCCGTCATCAGGCCGCGCTCCTCTGCATCGAGCCGAACGGGTTGTCGATGAGGTAACGCCACAGGCCGTCCGGCCCGCGGCGGGCGATGTCCGTCGCAGTGGCCACCATGTTGATCTCGGTCCCATCCCTCGCGGTGCCGATGTACGACCAGTCGAGGATGAGAGAGGCGACGTCGCCGGCGACGAACAGGTGGCGCTGGGTGATCGACATCTGAAGGCCGAGGCTGAAGTACTTGGCAAGCTCCTTGCCGATTGCGTCTTTGCCCACGTGAGCGACGCCCGCGGCGTCCACGATCAAGCCTTCCGGGTCGTAAAAGCCGAGCATGGTCTCGACGTCGAGCGAGTTCAGATGGGCGAGAAGCGCCGGGACGATGCCTTCCGGCGTCGAGGAGAGTGCGAGCTTGGTGGTCATTTCGTTGTCCTTCGTTGTTGTTCTGCTCCTGCGAGCGTCCTGACTATGGCGAGGCACCACGGCGTCGAAACTCCGTTTTCTGATCTCATATTCCGATTTTGGCCGGTCTACGTGATCGGGGATTGACACCCGACAAAATCATAGACATTTTATATCCACGATTAGGAGATGCAAGATGAAACTGAGCGAAGGCGTCGAACAGGCCATTCACTGCACGGCATTCCTGGCGGGGCTGTCGGAAGACGGCGTGCTGTCTGCCGCGGCACTGGCCGAACTTCACGGCGTGTCGACGAGCTATCTGCTGAAGCACCTGCAGGCGCTGTCCGGCGCGGGCATCGTTGCAACGATGCCGGGGCCTAAGGGTGGTTATCGGCTGGCCAAGGCCCCGAAGGATATCAGCCTTCTCGACATCGTCCTCGCGGTCGAAGGACCGGCGCCCGCCTTCCGCTGTGCCGAGATCCGTCAGCGGGGGCCGAACCCTCTGCCGCAGCGCTACTTCACAAAGCCCTGCCAGATCAACGCTGCGATGCTGAAGGCCGAGAAGGCCTATCGCGCAGAACTCGCCAAGGTATCCGTCGCGGACCTTCTGGCGGATCTTGGCGCAGACGACGACGGTGGTATCGCCGCCCGCGGATGCGCCTTCCTCGCACTCCACGAACGCAAGACGGGCAATCGCGCCTCGTCATAGGAGAAAGCACCATGAGCAAGATGAAGAAGGTCGTCGTCATCGGCGGCACGGGCCTGATCGGCTCGAAGGCAGTGAAGCTGCTTCAGGACGCAGGCCACGAGGCCGTCGCCGCAAGCTCCCGCAACGGCATCAATGCCAATACGGGAGAAGGACTGGCCGATGTGCTAGCAGGCGCCGACGCCGTCATCGACGTGTCGAACATGATGTCGTTCGACAAGGCCGTGATCACCGACTTCTTTGGAACGTCGAGCCGGAACCTGACGAGCGCGGAAAAAGCTGCGGGCGTGTGCCACCACGTCGTCCTTTCGATCGTCAACGCCGATCAGCTCGCGGCCAACCCTTACATGGCAGGCAAGTTGGCGCAGGAGCAGGCCGTCGCGTCGTCGGGCCAGGCCTATACCATCGTCCGGGCGACGCAGTTCCATGAGTTTCTCGAGACCCTGGCCGGCGCCTATGCGGCCGACGACCTGGTAAAGGTGCCGGACATCGACTTCCAGCCGATTGCTGCCGACGATGTCGCCGAGGCCTTGGTCGAAGTCGCGCTGGGCGAGCCGAAGAACGGAACGGTCGACCTTGCGGGACCGGAGCGGTCATCGTTCGAATCCTTCATCCGGACGTATCTCGGCTCCCAGAGCGATGCCCGACCTGTCGTCTCCGACGCCGCTGCCGACTACTTCGGAGCCCCGGTCGTCACTGGCTCCCTGGTTCCCGGCGGAGACTACATCAAGGGCCGTGTCACGGTCGCCGAATGGCTTAAGGCATAGAAGGAGAGTACGATCATGAAGACGATTTCATATGCGGCTGCGGCACTCGCGGTCACCCTTGCCACTGCGTCCGCACACGATGTCGCTAGGCCAGTACTCGCCTACGATACGAAGGACGCCAAGGTGACGCTTGTCTACGAGCACCCCCTGCCCGACGTTCCTGGCAAGAGCGTCAAGGGCGTCCTGGTCGAATACGGGCCGGGCGGCTACAGCTCCGCCCACACGCATGCGAAGTCCGCACTCATCTACGCCACGGTTCTCGAGGGAGCGATCCAGAGCGCCGTCAACGGCGGCGAGACGAAGACTTTTACCGTCGGCCAGAACTTCACCGAGCTGCCGGGCGACCGGCACGACGTCAGCGCCAATGCCAGCAAGACCGAGCCAGCGAAGCTGCTCGCCGTCTTCGTCGTCGACACCGACGACACTGTCCTGACGACTCCGCGCAAGCCGTAGCGCGTCCTCCGACAACCATTCGCTAAAATTAGATCACCCGACGACGGTTCTCCGGCGAACGGAAAACCGCGTCCTCAACGAAGGAGAAACGAACATGTCCCGCATGAACTGGTCAGAAGTCGCCCCCGAGGGCGCCAAGGCGCTGTTTGGTGTCCACCACTACGTCACAAGCAAGACGAACCTTCCGGACGAGCTGATCCACCTTGTCTTCCTGCGCGTGTCGCAGATCAACGGCTGTGCCCACTGCATCGACATGCACAGCCGCGATCTGCGCAAGACGATGTCCGTCGACAAGATCACGCTGGTTCCGGTGTGGGACGAGGTGCCTCACCTGTTCAGCGACCAGGAGCGTGCCGCTCTCGCCTGGGCGGAGGAAGTTACCAACGTCAGCCAGACCCACGCATCCGACGAAGCCTATGCGGCCGCTGCGGCCGCCTTCGAACCGAAGGACCTCGTCGATCTGACGATCACTATCGCGGCGATGAACGCCTTCAACCGCCTTGGAGCTCCGTTCCGCCTTCCGGTCGCAGCCAAAGAGTGATCCGTGCTAGGTGGGTGGGCGAGGATGCGCCCTCCTACCTAGCCCCGCTGGGGCAGAACTAAGGACACGAGGCTGTCGTCGTTACCGGCGGCAGCCTTCATTTATTCCACTCCGCCGCCACCGCCCTGCCTCTATAAGTCAGGTGTAGCGCCTCTGCTTCGATAAGGCCGGCCGCTTTCAGAACGACCAGGACGCGATCGACTTCATCGCTTTCGAGATGTCAATCGGCGTTTAAACGGGACCCCTTATCGGCGTCGAAAAAGTACCCCTCCTTTAGGTTGCAACGGTTAGGGTGCGCGGGCCCGGAACTTTCAATTTAGTGCAGGGTCTGCGCGCGCGGATCGTTAGCCTTCTTCGGCTTTAGCTTTGAGAGCGGTTTTTGAAGCGCCACGATTCATTTCCCGTTTCAATGATCTCACAATGATGGGTAAGCCGGTCGAGCAGAGCGGCGGTCATTTTTGCATCGCCGAAGACAGTCGGCCATTCGCCGAAAGTCAGATTGGTGGTGACGATGATCGAAGTTCGCTCGTAGAGCCTGCTGATGAGGTGAAACAGCAACTGTCCGCCAGCCTGAGCGAATGGAAGGTAGCCCAGTTCGTCCATGATGACGAAGTCAAGTCTGGTGATGAAGTCAGCAAGCCGCCCCTGCTTGCCGTTACGCGCCTCCATCTCAAGTCGATTGACGAGATCGACAACGTTGTAGAAGCGCCCGCGCGCACCGTTGCGGATCAGGGCGCGGGCAAGTGCGATGGATAAATGGGATTTTCCAGTGCCAGTTCCTCCGACGAGAACGATATTGTGCTGCTCGGCAAGGAAAGCTCCCGTCGCGAGCTGGCGCATCAGGCCTTCGTTGACCGGAGTGCCGGCGAAGTCAAAGTCATTGATATCCTTTGCCAGCGGCAGCTTTGCGACGGTGATCTGGTATTTGATTGAGCGGGCCTGTTTCTCGGCGATCTCCGACTGCAACAGGTCGCCGACAATGCGCGGTGGTTCGTGCTGCCGCTTGATGCCAGAGGCCATGATTTCGTCATAGGCGCTGCGCATGCCGTAAAGCTTCAGCGTACTCATCATGTCGAAGATTTGAGATCGTTCCATATCAGCTTGCCCTCCTGAGGCTGTCGTAACGGGCGCAATCGGCCAGAGGTTCATGGGTCAGGTGAAGCGCATCGGGGATGGAAAGGATGGCGGCGGGCTGCGGATCACGCTTGCGAGCCAGAATGTTGATGATCACAGCGGCGGAGAATACCCCCTGATCGAGCGCCTCCTGGCAAGCCGCTTCGACTGCAGGAAGACCGTCGATACCGACACATCCCAGGATTGTCACCATCTGCCGGTCCCCATCATGCATGCTTTTAAGCTTTCGTCGAACATGCTCCATGGAAGCTGGCAGGACCCAATCAAGGAATGGTGCACCGTTTCTCAGTGCTCCCGGCTTGCGTGTCAGGACCGGAACATAATGCCATGGATTATAAATCGTCTCGCCACGGCTGAAGCAGCGTTCATGCTGGCCGATCTCGACACCATTTTGCCGGATGACGATGCGGTCGGCATAAGCATGGATCTCGGCCGGGCGACCAACCGCAGTCGACAGCACCGAATATTTGTTGTTGTCGAAACGCACGAGGCAAGTCTTGCCGATCGAAGCCTGTGTCGCGTGGAAGCCATCGAACTTGCCGGGATAGCCGACCAGATGGGCCTTCTCCTCTTCAAACACCTCCCAGATCGTGCGCTCCGTCTGATCAACGTGCTTATGAGCCCGGGCGTAGCTGATGCATTTATCCAGCAGCCAGCCGTTCAACTCATCGTAGGATTTAAATCGAAGGCGCGGCGTGAAGAAGCGTTCCCGGATCAGATTGACCTGGTTCTCGACCTGCCCCTTCTCCCAGCCCGACGCCGGTGTACAGGCCACCGGCTCGACAAGGAAATGGCTGCACATTTGCAAGAAGCGGCGATTGTATTGCCGCTCTTTACCGACGAAGACCGTTTCCACTGCGGTCTTCATATTATCATAGATGCCGCGCGTGCAGGACCCGCCGAAAAAGGCAAATGCCCGATCATGGGCGTCGAAGACCATCTCCTGCGTCTCGCGCGGATAGGCTCTCACATACATCATCCGGCTGTGGTAGAGTCGGACATGCGCAACCTTCACCGTCGTCGTCACGCCGTTCAGCACGACGATCTCGTGGCTCCAGTCGAACTGATAGGCTTCGCCCGGCGCATAATAGAGCGGGACATAGGCTTCCGCCGTCACCGAACCGCGCGCTTTTGACCATGAGCGTGCATAACGCCGAACCGTATCGTAGCCACCCTCATAACCCAGATCGCGCAGATCCTCGAATAGCCGGATCAGCGTCAGACGTTCCCGCGAGGCCTTCGCTTCATTAGCCAGCAGCATTCCATCAAGATGGTCGCGCCAGGGACCGAGCTTCGGCTGCGGTTGACGGCTGCGCGCGTATTTGAACTCAGTCTCTTCACTGCGCAGAACCTTCCGCACAACTTTGCGCGAGACGCCCAGTTCCCGGCAGATCGCCTTGATCGATTTGCCCTGCACATGAGACAAGGGGTCCCGTTTGGATGCCGATAACCCCTCAAATGGGGTCCTTATTCCATGCTTAATGACAATGTATCTGCAAAGCGCCATCAGAACAGGTGACTTCCTACACGCCGCTCACCTGTTCGTCTTTCAGTGACAGAAATCCAGCCCCGTTGCTTTCTCTTTTGAGAAGTCGTCCAACACGGCCGTGAATTATGATTTAATTCGCATTTGACTTAGATTGACGGAGCCGCCCATGCTTTTAAACGACGCTCAAGCCCAAGCGCTCTCCAAAGCGATACAAGCCCTGAATGAAGGTGGCGGCCAGCTACTTAACGCTTCCTTTGACGCATTTGCTCTCGGTGAGGCAATCATTGATGTTTGCACCCACACTGATGATCGCATCGAACTGCGATCTGCCGGCAATGTAACTGAAGTACACAACGACCTGTCCGCTTTTGCATCTGCCTATCGTTTGCAACCACTGTGATTGCTTAAGCGAAGAATGACATTGATTTCGAATTCCGATTTCTACCTATGAAATCTTCGTACGGACCGCTGGGCTGAAACTTAACAGAAGACAATTGAATAACGCGCTACCCCATACAAGGTCATCGCCCAATGATGGACTTCTTTGCTATTTCCAAGGCCTTCCGTGCATTGCTCTCAGCGGTCTCCTCGGTCGGCGCAGCCGACTGGATTGTGAGCCTGTCTCCGCCCTCTACGACGAAAATGTTCACCCCCTTGAGGCCACCGACATTCGGAAGGCGGATAAGTCGTCCAATTGCAGGGGAAACATCGATCTTCTCTATCTTGAAACCGATTTTTTCGGAACTGAACTCCAGCTCTTTGAGATAACCTTCGTCGGTTCGGTTTGAACCGCGCCGGGTTTGCCGGAGACCGTTTGGTTTAAGTTATGCGGCCATGGGTGGCGCGTCCAGCATGGCGTGATATCGTTCTTCGGCCTCGG
>NZ_JACIJG010000038.1 GCF_014199265.1 Brucella daejeonensis | reverse complement strand
ATCTGATGCTGGCCTCCACTCCAGCCAGCATCTTGAATCACAAAACAGGCCTCGACGGAATCCCCTTCGATTCTGTCAAAGGCTGAACCGCTCTAAAGGGTCATTTGCGGTTGGCATCTCCACCAACAGGGCTTCTCGTTAATCGCGCGGCTCCTCATTGAACCACAACAAGGCAATGATCGTACCGATAGGCGGCATGCCCCATGTGACAAGCTGAAACCAACCGCTTCTGTTTGTATCGTGCAGGCGGCGAGCCATGACCGCGAAAAGCGGGATTATCGTCACAACCAGCAAGATCGAAGCAACAGTATCCGGAAGATTGAGCTGCGCCAGTATGAACAGCAGCAGCACATAAAACAGCGCCGCATACCAGAATTCCGTGCGGCTCGCTCGCCCCTTGAAATCAAGGTATCCAATAAAGAAACTCTGCACTGCCGTAGTAAAATTGACAGGTGAAGCCGTTACGCCAAAGCGGTTAGGTCCTTCCGGTGGTTTGCTCTTGTTTGAAACGAGAAAAATAAAAAGTAGCGAAATCAATATACCGAATGCGAAAAGCCAATGCATTAATCCGGATACTCCATCTATGACAGTTCTGCGGGGAAAGCTATTATGTCATACCGCAACACGATTGGGGTAGCCGTACAAGTAGAGCTTTAGCAGATCAATCCGATGAGCTGCGGGAATGGGATCGGAGGTCGACCGTGGACGAAATCTATGCGCCTAGGTTGCGTCGCAGTTTCCGACCGACGCCGAGGGAAGGATCGTTGAGAAAGGTCAGCAATGTTGACCCAAGGGCAACATATTTGGCCCTTGAGGACATCAAGACGTCTGCGCGGTATGCACGCTTGACTAATTGTTCGAATAGAGGGAAAAAGAACTATTGACGGCAAATCGATATTTCTTAATGGCCCCGGAAGTTACAGCTTCCGGGCCGTTTCCATTTGCGGTCTGGTCACTATCACCTGCTTCTCCGTCAGTATCTATTTGGCCATAATTCTTGTGGAGTGGTGCAGAGTTTGTCAGCGATGGCATATTCGACACGCTCTGATCGACCGTGCTCCTGGCAAACCCTTGTGATTGCAACACCAGTAATGCCAAGTTCCTCTGCTATTTTGGTGAACGTTATACGTTTTGCACGCAGGCGACGTTTGGTTGCATCGTGACGTTCAATGTCTACACCCGTGCGTACCCCGTGAAGTTATTTAATCGCAGTACCGTACTATATTACTCGAAACGGCTGAAAGTCCCTCTCGGCGATATTGCACGACTGACGGGTCGTCATCGGCTCCAATTCTTCAATATCGCCTTGGCAATCCTATTGGTCGCATCGCTCTATCCAGTGTTGCGGTATTGAGTGCGGTCGTGGGACTCTTGATTTGTGATCTTGGCAGACAAATCCCTAAAAGACCGGGCTGCCTGTTTCAGGTCCACGGCTATTCACCGATCAGGCAGCTAGCTCACAAATCCGACGTGCGACATGAAAGGAGGTTTCGAATGCGCCTATCGGCAGAAATTCGAACTGGGAGTGGAAATTGTGCGCACCGGTAAAGAAATTCGGGGTGGGTAAACCCCGCGCGGAGAGTGCTGAGCCATCGGTCCCACCGCGCATCGGCACAAGTTTTGGCGTGATTTGAAGTCCCCCCATCGCCCTGAGCAAGAGGTCGAGAGCCCGACGGTCGCCGGCCAGGCTATCGCTGATGTTGCGGTAGATATCAGTGATATTGACGTTAACGTGTCCTTGTGTGTATCGCCGTCTGACCAGCTCAGCTACTTCGAAAATTCTCTGTTTTCGCCGCTCGAACGCCAACCGGTCAAAATCGCGAACCATCACAGAGAGGCGAGCCGCGCTATCGTTTGCGACAAGCTTGCTGAACCAGAAGTATCCCTCCCTTTCTTCGGTGCACTCGGGTGTTTCCTTGCGATCAAACCCCGCGATGAAATCCTGGGCCATCAGCAAGGGGTTGACCATAACTCCCTTAGCCGCCATCGGGTGCGCGCTTATCCCCGTGAAAGTGATTTCACCATCTGCCGCATTGAACGTCTCAATGACGACCTCGCCAACCTCGCAGCAGTCAATGGTGTAGGCAAAATCGCATTGGAACCGGCTTAGATCGAGTGCCTTGGCGCCACGCAAGCCGATTTCTTCGTCTGGCACGAAGGCAACCCTAATGTCTCCATGCGCACCGGCAGGATCAAGGCGCGAAAGGAGGGTCATAATAATAGCGATCGCAGCCTTGTTGTCTGCGCCGAGGACGCTAGTCCCATCGCTGAAAATAATGTCATGACCGCGCCAGGCGCGCACCTCGGGATGTTCCGAGGCGCGGAACCAGATGTCGTGACCGGGATGAAGACAAAGGTCCTCGCCAGTGAATCGCTTGATCTGGGGACGGATATGGGGCGACAGACCGACGTCGGCCGTATCAAGGTGTGCGATAAATCCCAGCGTGGGAGCGGAAGGGCTATTGGCCCTCTTCACACCCGTCACAATTGCATTGTCGTCTACGTGAACCTCATCCAGTCCGAGTGCGTGCATTTCAGCGGCTAATAGCTTCGCTAGCTCAAGTTGGCCTGGGGTTGATGGTAGACTGGTCGATCGCTCATCGCTTTGACTTTCAATCGCCGTATAGCGAAGAAATCGCTCGACGAGTTCACTGCGGACATCCATAAATTGCCTCATTATCGATCACTTTTTGATTTCAAGCGCGAGAGACACCAAGCGCCACTCAGCGAAGACGAAGCACGCCAATGTCGTCAACAATCTCGAAATGCGAGCCGAACTTCAGTGAATGCTCAATAACGCGTCCAAGAATCCGTCGCGCCGTTAACCCCGCGGCCGCATGAGGCACCAGCCGTTGCTCGATATCATCATTCAGCAAACCGTCCTCGCCGCCAATCAGTACGGGATAGAGCTTCATCCCGGCGAGACGGTTATCTGAATCAAAGGAGCAGATACCAACGACGCTCTCCCACACTTCTTGGCGAAGCCAGAGGGGCGAATCTGCGACGGTGTGGAAAACGAAATTGCCAAGACTGTAGAAAATGGGGCGATCCCGGTAGATCTCAATCGGCTGAAGCACCGGCGCACCATGACTTACAAACGCGGCAGCTCCGGCGTCGATGCATTGACGGGCAACCTTTCCGACCCACTCGGGTGTCTGCAGCCAGTCGCTCGCCCAATGGTGATGATGAAGGTATGCGATCACCAGAGCCCCGGATCCTGCTGCACCTTCAATGGAGCGTAGATTTCGTTGTAAATCTGTTTCGTCGATGCGAACGCCTCGTTCGCATCGGTCAGCTTTCCGATAGATCGAGCGTCCGAGGAGAAACTCAATTTCGTCATCTATCTCGGGGCTGTCATCGGGCTGGCAGTCATTGATATAGTCGACGTTTGTGTACCCGATCCTTTCACGGATGTTCTTCAAAGTTTCAAAAGCATCGGGATCGACTTCGAGCACACTTGTTATCCGGAGCGGATTCACGCCCGGTCTGCCGGTTCGATCACCTCGCGGGTCTTCCGCGTACATGAATTGAGGGCCTGGGCCCCCGTCCATCGCGACGATGGAAACAGTTCTGTCACCGAAAGAGGCCGTCATGGGCGATGTCGCTTCGCCCATATTCTGGCCGATGCCACCGTGAAGGAACTTTCTCCTTTCAACCTCTTCCAGGGTGGAGAGAATTCCTGAAGGGCCAAGGTCGAAGGCGTGGTTGTTCGACAAGGACAGAGCATGAAACCCCATCTCCCGCAGGGCATCCAGAACGTCTGGTGCACTGCTTCCATAGGCAGACCCCTTCAGCGGCCACCCGCCATGGCTTCCGGCAATGGTTCCCTCGAAATTCGTGAACGCTAGATCTGCTCCATGGAGGACATTTTTCACGGCCTCAAATTCGGGAGTTTGGTCCCCTCCAATATCGTGGAGGATCAGAGACTGCCCGGTGACAGCCAGGGAAAAAGTTGACATAAATTCTCCTTCTCCGGCTCTCTCGCGAGAGCCGCCTCTATAGTCGTTTGTGTGTTGTATTGGGCCGGCTGGAACTTTCAGGCCTATCCCATCCGAACGGGGATCCGTGCCTCAAGACGGCTGAAAATCCACACGATCAGGCCGGCGATTGCCATATAGACCACCGCGAGCAAGAGAAGTGGTTCATAAGTGACATATGTGTCCTGGCGGATCCTGACGGCGACCGCGTATAGATCGATGACAGTAATGGTGGCCACCAGGGGTGTCGATTTGAGCTGCAGGACAACCTCCCCGGCCAAAGTCGGGAGCGCTCTGTGAATCGCTTGCGGCAACCAGATGCGGCGAAATACTTTCCACCGGTTCATGCCGAAGGCGCGGGCTGCCTCGAGCTCACCGCGCGGGACACCCGCAAAGGCGCCGCGCATTACCTCACCCTGATACGCCGCACAGGACAATGTCAGTGCAAGTACGGCGTAGGGCCATGCCTGTCGAAGAACTGGCCAGAGCTCAGATTCGCGGATCCATGGATACTGAGGAAAAAGTGCGCCGAAGCCGTAATAAAGAAGCCAGATTTGCAACAGAAGCGGTGTGCCACGGATGACAGTACAAAAGGTGCTTGCCGGTAGTCGGAGCCATACTGGTCCTGTTTGCTGCACGAGCCCCAAAGGCACGGCCAGAGCAAATCCCAACGCGCAGGTGACAATGAGAAGCCAGACCGTCCACCACAATCCTTCCGCCGCCAGCATGTAGTAGTCGGGAAGCCAGTCCCACCGCATGAAGAGGGCCGCCGCTGCTACCAGGGAGGCAGTGATTGCGATCTGCACCATATGGCGTGGTGCTAGCCGGGTGCGCACCGAGGGCTTCTCCACGATTGTTTCGCAAGCGGTCATCACTGCCCCCCCGCGGTCGATGGCTGACCTCGCCGTGCCCAAGTCTCGATCCGACCGATAACGACGTTGGAGACCAGAGCAAACAGAAGGTAGAGTATGCCGGCAGCCATGAAGAACGTGAAATACGCTTTCGTGGCTCCGGCTGCCTGGCGCGTTTCAAGAGTAAGTTCACTAAAGCCGACAACCGCGAGAAGCGCCGTGTTCTTCACGGCGATCAGCCAGAGATTCGCAAGACCGGGAATGGCGTGAGGGAGCATTGCCGGCAGTGTGATGCGACGCAACATCGTAGACGGACTCATTCCAAAGGCCCGCGCTGCCTCTATCTGACCCTGCGGCACCGCGAGGATAGCAGCCCGCAATACCTCCGTCGCGTATGCGCCTTTGACAAAGCCCAAGGCAATAATGCCAGCCGCCAAGCCACCGAGCTCCACAGGACCATATCCGAATGAAATGAGGAGCCTGTTAAGGAGATCCGGAACAGCGAAATAGATCAGCAGGATCAGAATAAGTTCCGGAACCGCCCGGATCAGCGTCGTATAGCCCAATAGCAACTCGCGAACTGCAACGCTCCCATAGAGTTTGCCGCAAGCACCGCCAATGCCAAACACTAGTCCCAACACGAAGGCACCGGCGCCAATCTTGATCGAAACCAGAAAGCCGCGGAGCAGGTTTGCGCCCCACCCGGGAGGTGTCGGGGCAAGCAGTTCGATTACGCCGGCTTGTGCCAGTGACATGACGAGTCCATCCGCCATAATTCTCTCCTACGCGCGCCGAAAGTTTCCTTAACTAGGAATTCCAGCGCGCGATTATTCGAGTTAAAAATCGCTAGTTTTTCCCAGTGTTAAAAAGCCCTTGCAATGCGTTCAGCCACCGTAAATGTCGAAGTCGAAATATCGCTTGGTGATCTCGTTGTACTTGCCGTTAAGCCGGATTGCGCGAATAGCCCCATCAATCCGTTGTTTCAGGGCGGTCTCTCCCTTGCGTAACCCTGCGCCGGCGCCGCGCGCATCAAACTCCGGATCGCTGGCAACCATCCCAACGATCTCGCAGCAAGCCTGTCCCTGTTGGCTTTTCAGGAACGATGACAGTGAAATCCTGCTCGCCAGAGCGCCATCAATCCTGCCAGCGGCCAGGTCCTGGGTAATCTCATCCAGCGTTTGGTACGTTTTGATCTCCGACACGACATCGCTGAAGTGCTTGCTGGCGTATGCCTGTCCGTTTGTGGAAACCTGTACGCCGAGGACCTTACCGCTCAATCCGTCGGCCGTCGGCTCTATCCCTGTTCCTTTGGCAGCCGCGATAGCGTAGCCGTTGTCACTGTAGTATTTTTCCGAGAAGTCGATTGTCTTGAGGCGCTTTTCGGTGATCGACATCGAACTCATGATGATATCGATCTTTCGAGATGTAAGAGAAGGGATGATGGCGTCCCACGCGATTGGTGTGACGACACAATCAAGCTTCGCCTCGCTGCAAATGGCGTCGATGAACTCAATCTCCCAGCCCACCCATTTTCCCGATGCATCTAGCGACGTGAATGGCGGGTATGGCTCGGCGGAAATTCCGACCCGGACCTGTTCGGCGCGAGCCACGAGTGTCGATGCGCATAAGAGTGCCGCGGCGATCGTTGTTCTAGTGATGATCATCATTCCAGGTTCCCCTTGTTTGGTTGTTGAGTTTGCTTCGCTAGCTCAAGCTGCGGATAAATTGCTGAAGTCGCTCTGATTTGGGATTGCGGAAAATCACTTCCGGATGCCCTTCTTCTTCGACCTGCCCTCCATGAAGAAAGACCACATGTGTCGCCACCTCTCGCGCGAACTTCATTTCGTGAGTAACCAGGATCATGGTGCGGCCTTCGCGAGCCAGGTCGCCGATGACGTTCAGCACCTCTCCAACGAGCTCCGGGTCAAGCGCCGAAGTCGGTTCGTCGAAGAGCATGACCCGTGGTTCGACCGCCAGCGCTCGAGCGATAGCGGCCCGCTGCTGTTGTCCGCCAGACAGGAAGGAAGGATACGTGTTGCGCTTCTCCAGAAGCCCGACCCTTGCAAGCAGTTTCTCGGCTCCGGCAATTGCAGCGTCGCGTTTGACGCCGTGCACATGAACAGGAACCTCAATGACGTTCTCAATCAAAGTCATGTGGCTCCAGAGATTGAAGCTCTGGAAGACCATGCCCAGCCTGGATCTTATGCGTTCAATTTGCTTGCGGTCGGCAGGCACCGAGCCCCCGTGGCCGTCGGGTTTGAGCCTTATTTCTTCCCCGTTCACACGAATGAGCCCGCTCGTCGGTTTTTCCAGACAATTGATGCAGCGAAGCAGTGTCGATTTACCCGAGCCGCTACCGCCGATGATCGCAACAACATCGCCGTCACGTGCGGACAGTGACACTCCCTTCAGCACTTGCAAGGATCCGAAATTTTTGTGCAAGCTCTCGACGTGGATCGCTTCAGAAGCTCTGTCGGCGGTGGCGTTATGGTGAATCATCGGATGTGTTTCTGTCATTAGTTTTGTGCTCCTGAATTGAACTATTCGGCTCCGGCACTTGCCTAGGCAATCAGACGTAGATTCGCGGAACGTGGTCCCGCAGCTGGCCGTAGAGGCCAACGACGTCGGTTGACCATTGATCAGCAAGCTCCTGAAGCGTGATCTCCTGATCAGCTTGCTGTCCAAGCAAAATGACCCGATCGCCGAACCGCGCATCAGGGATATCTGTCAGGTCGACACGAGTATGCTCGAGGTGGACAGGCGGAAGCAGTGGTGCACGTCGGCCATTGATCAGGACCGCAGCTTGTGCCGGCACCTGACGCGGTAGCCCGTCGCCCCAACCCATACCCAAAACGCCAATCGTCATCCCCGGTCGGAAGCCCGGCACATCCGGCATCGATCCAAGGGAGTTGTCCACTCGCTTTACAGAAACAAGACTCGTTGAAATTGCCTTGAGTGCCGATTTCAGAATGAGTTGGCGCGTCGGTTCCTCCGTGCCGGCAATGCCGAAGAACAGAGCGCCCGGATCAACTGCGTCGAGATCCATTTCCGGATTTCGAAGCACACCATCGGTGCTGGAAATCATCGCTATTGGCGGACGGGTGCCTGCAGCCTCGGCTTTCACCAGTATATCCATGAAGCGGGCAAACTGTTCGGTCGAGTTCGACGGCGTCGTTGAAGGAAACTCGCTTAAATGGGCGTAGATACCCTGCACATCGACGTCCAGGCAGGCATTCGCATCGGCCAGGAGATTGCTTATTTCGCCGGGTGTGGCCCCGCTTCGGAAGAAACCAACATCCGCCTTGATGAATATGCGCGTGCGCCTCATGGCGCGACGCCAACTAGCCAGTTCGTCACGACTTGATACCGTGACCGTCAGGTCGAGCTTTTCGATTGTCTTCCCCGATGCAGGAAGCACGCCGGGGTAAAGAAGGATAGGAAGTTCTATTCCTGCGTTCCGAATTGAAATTGCGTCCGGCAATGTCGAAACCGCAAAGCCGTCCACTCCCTCCATCGCCAAGGCCCTGGCGACTGGTCCAGCGCCGCAGCCATAGCCGTTCCGCTTCAAACAGGCCAGTATTCTCACCGAACTCGGCAAATGTGATCGAAGCGCACGATAATTATGCCTTATCGCCTCGACGTCGATCGTATAGCAAGCGTCCCCCGCAGCCAGTTCCTGGCGTGCCGACGCTCTTGAAGGACTTATCTCGTAAGCCATTGGAGTTGGATATCTCGTTCGCATGCCGTAAAGTGATGCTGCATCTGCAGATCGTCAATTTATTAAGTTTACACGATGCATGATAAGTAATACTGATATGCCTCTCTTGACTGGAAACTGGAATGAAAGGAGCTCGATTTGGCTGAAAAATCAGATCTAATTGCCAGAGCTGGAATCCGATCCGCAGCTATTTTCAGAGAGATCGTCAGGATGGGCTCTACCAGGCGAGCTGCCAGGGAGCTCGGCATCACTCAATCAGCCGTCAGTCAACAACTCAAAACATTCGAAGAGAATGTCGGTGAACAGTTATTTGAGAGAGATCGCCGTGGCCTTGTTCCAACGTCGCGGGCGCTCGAGATCTACAATCGGGTTGATAGATATCTGGAGATTCTTGGACAGATCGAAACCGAACTGGCCGACTCGTTTCGAACAAAACGAAACACACTCAGCATAACAGCGCCTCACGTCCTGACACTGGATCTCTTGCCTCGCATTGTTGCGGTGCTGAATGAACAAGATCCGTCCTATGAGTTTCACCTCAAGGCACAACGATACGATCAAATGGTTCAGAGTATCCTGACGGGGGAAGCCGACATTGGGATCTCCCGCCTGCCTCTCGACGAACGTTTTTTCGAATGGGAGGTTGTATCAAAAAGCAACAGCGTTTGTGTGATGCGCCCCGACCATCCTTTGGCCCATAAAGATGTGATCACCGTCGATGATATCGCAGATGAACCGATAGTTGCTTTGGAACGAGAATACGCGTCGAGGAAGGGGGGCGTCCTGACGTTTGGTCGCCGGGAGGTGTCCTTGAACTGCAAAATTTATACCGACGCCATTGGCCTAGACGCATCCTTTGTGGCGCATGGCATCGGTATCGCAATAGACAACAGCTTTATTGCGCGCCACTATAGAATGTTCGATCTGAAGATCGTCCCGTTTGAACCTGCATTGACCTACGAATACGTTGTCTTCTGGCGGCGCGAAAGTGAACGGTTTTTTTCCAATTCAACGATCGTGCGTACCTTTGCCGATGTGATTAAACAGGAACAGATAGCAAGGCACTTGAGCAACTAGACATTAACTTGGATTACTATCGGATATGGGCGACGACAAAACGATTGCTAATGAGAAAGCTAAAGCCGAAGAGGCGCATATTCACCCGCCCTATTCCTCGCTTGCAACCCTGACCAGCCTGTCGGAATGGGGGCTGAACGTCACCGCCTGTCGCATTTCTATTTTGCTGGCGCTGTCGCATCCTTAACTTGCTAAAACAACCAGGGGTGATGTCATCGCTCAGAGCGTTGAGATGGCCGATTTTAGGTGAAAGCAGCAGCCGAAACCACCATCACGATTGTGATTGGAAGCGTTGAGAAAGGTCAGCAATCCTGACCCAATGGCAACATAGTGGCCAAAAAGGCCAAATATCGTGTCAATCGACACAAAGTGTCGAGTGACACGAATTTAGGCCCTTGAGGTTATTCTAAGTCATTGAAAACAAACATGTCAAATTTAACTGGTTTCAGATATTTTGCCCTTTTTGCCACGATATTTTGCCCTTGAAATAATAAAGGCGTTCGCCATCCGGAAAAGGCGTACCTCACAACGGGCTTTGACATCAAATGGACCGATCTCGAAGGAAAAAAGCCCCTGCGAAAGGCACCGTAAGTCGAAAATGTTGGAAATCGTGTGACCTCTACCAGTCGAATAGCGAAAGCAACTTATCGGCCAAAAAAGGAAAATATCATGTCATTTGACAATCAGTGTCGAGTTAAACGGTAAATTGCCCCCAACCGGATGACGTCGAAGGCAGCTTTTCGCACATAAGGGGAATGTGATTAGGTTGTCTCGGTTCTATTTCGTTCAACGATTTCATCGTGTGTCGCGCCGCTTAAAGACTGCATGAACTCTTGGATTAGGCGATCCCGATTAACTGGTGCTTTAAGCCGGTCAGCGGATTTTAGTGCCTCGATCAATTCATCTTTGGCAAGTTCCGTGCAATAGGCGGGCGTTCTAGGCTGTTGTCTCCAGGAGTCCGATATAATTCCGGCGTCGACAGTGTCGAAACCGGTTTCCTCGACGAGCTCCATGATAATCGCCTTGGCAACTGGCTCGTCGCCGGACACAGGTATCGCTATGCGTCCGCCTGTCCCCTTCGGGCGGCCTCGTTCGGCCAGAGTGGTCGCCAATGCAGCGTTCCAGGCCTTGATAACCGGAAGTCCAAGTTGCAGTTCTACCCAGATGCTCTCGGGTATACCACCATCGATGCCTGAAATCACACCGTCGCGGAAAGGGTAATAGTTGGACGCATCAACGACTATTGTGCTCCGTGGAACCTTGAGAAAGTGGCAGGTTAACTCGCGATAGCTCGAAAATGGAATCGACAGGATAACTACATCGACATCTTCTAACGCCCCCTCCTTCGTGACGGCTGTCGCACCGATGTCGTGCGCCAGCGCGTGAAGAGATTCTGGACCTTTCGAATTCGCAATCTTAACTTCATGACCAGGAGCTGCCAGCTTCCTTGCGAGGGTTGCACCTATATTGCCAGCGCCAATGATACCGATTTTCATAAGAAACACCTTAAATTACGGGATAACTGCCAAACTAGGTCCTGTTGACAAAGTATGGCAGCCATATCTTTGCGGCTGCCAGGGCGAGGAATGCCGAGAAGGATTTTCGTGTCTTGTCGTATCGGGTCG
>NZ_JACIJG010000037.1 GCF_014199265.1 Brucella daejeonensis | reverse complement strand
CACGCGGGTCAGCGCCATCATCTGCCCAGATGATGGCTCAGAAGCCGATCATGCATTAAGATTGAAACCGGACCACATCATAGGGGCAGGCCAGTCCCGTGCAGACGACGCTCGGCTTTTTACCACAATCTCAAACAGCGCAGCGAGCAACGTCCGAGTAATCAAAGTTAGCACTTGACGCAAAGTTCAGGATTTCCGAGACAAGCGAGGCGCATACAGAACTTTGTCAGCGATCGTGCCTTTAAAAAAACCTCAACTGCATCGATCAAATATCTAATTTCGCGGCGAACGGAGCAGACAGAAATCTTCGCCCCGGAAGTGAAGCGCGACGTAGCTACATTGGTTCATGTGATCGATCAAACAGGCCTGCTCTGGTGCCGACATTTCTTCCATTGTGCAGCGTTCTTTCGCACATGTCTGACTGTAAATCTGACCGGTGGGGACATATGCGACGTAAAGTGAGGTGTTCGGTCCTTTCGGGTTGATCGCTTCATATGCCGCGGTCAACCGTTCGAAAGCCGTACGATCCTGCCCCACAGGGTTAAGGTCGATCCCCATCTCACCAACCTTGCCGACCATCTTCATGTAGCGCAGATGTTCTGACTCAGTACAAACCAATCGATCAGCCTTGCAAGGGATCGAAGTCGTGAAAATAATGGCACTGACGATAACCGTCTTCTTCCACATCATTTCTCTTTCCATCAGCGCTTGAGCGTAAGTTTTGGTTTTCCAGTCGACTTCCTGTCTCCCCCGTCGCATCAAATCCGGAGTCTGCGCCAACCTTTGCCATCTTAAGGACAACTCTAGGAAAAGTCATTCAGGACGATAAGCGGACGCCCCTGGGCAGCATCGCCAAATCCGATCAATCCAATTTACAGGTTGGGACAAACATCTGGTTATAATCTGCATTCATTTTACGGGCTTGTTCCGAATATTCGAGTGGCGTTTTGTTCGGCGGTGGTGGCCAGGTGAAAACTTCGTTGGCGCATTTGCGAGCAGCTGCCCAGCACGCGAGGCTCCGCGGATCCGATCCATAGGACGACACCCCATTGCTGATTTTCGCCATTTGCGTGGCCCGCTTTTCAGCCTCCGCTCGCTGAATTGCCGGATCGTAGATATTCTGGAACTGGAAATGTCCCTCCGGCGAAATGTGGCCTTCCTCAACACTGAATGACAGCGCTCCATCTGCCCGACAGATGATATGCAACTTTTCCACCACTTCGGGACCATAGGATGACGGCAGGTAAGGCCAGCGAATAATAACCTCGAGCGCGTCTCCTATTTGACGCATGGTACCAATGTCTACCATCGCATCGGTCGATGACTCGTCCCCGCTACTAGAAACCCATAGAGCCGAGCCAGCTGCGATCGACTTGTGGTCCAACTCTTCAGCAACGCTGATATTCACAACCAAGATGGCTGCCATGGCGACGAAAACACCGGATTTTGGCATGCATGCCCTCATTAACACGTTGTCCTGCAGGAAATCTGCTTGTCAGCATAATGTCGAATTTCGAACTCGACTATACTCCGTTTGTCGTGAGGTGCTTTCCATCCAGTCCGGATGTGCGCTTTGTCAGACTTTCCACGCAGCCGCGGACAGGTTAAATCCGACGATCAGATAGATTGGCATTTTAGATCATGAACATACTTGCAATTTCAGGCAGCGCACGCCGACTGTCCACCAACACGGCTTTATTGAGAGCTATGCACTCGATTGCTCCGAAGGATGTCGTAATCAACGTGTTTGGTGGCATCGGAGATTTGCCAGTCTTTCGCCCGACCTCGAGGGTTCCGACGAGCCGGATAATGTGCGGCTTTTCAAACGAGCTGTTTCAGAAAGTGACGGGCTGATCATATCAAGCCCCGAATATGTCCGCAGTATTCCAGGCGGCTTGAAAAATGCCATCGACTGGCTTGTTTCCGGAGAGCAGGTGATCGCGAAGCCTATTGCACTCGTCCATGCGTCACATCGTGGAGACGATATGCTGAAAACGCTCAGAACAGTGCTTTCGACTGTAAGCTCTGGTTTCAACGAGAGCCTTTTCTTCAGGCTTGCTGTCATGAACGAGGCGCCGGAACAGATCTTGAAAATACTCGAAATACCTTCTAACCGGCAGGTTGCCGAACGGTTTCTCTCTGACTTCGCCTCTTTCAGCCAAGAATGGCTCGCGGAAGGCGCAAACACCAAGACCTGATGTCAGCGATTGTCTGGGGACAAGTTGATGGCAGCACCCATAAGGCGCTGCCATCAAGCATCAAAATTAATTCAGCTCAGCGAGCATATCGTCATAGACCTTGCAGGCACCGTCGAGATCAGTCGCGGCTTGCGTTTGAGCAGCCGACATCTTTTGGGCGACAGTTGCAGCCTTTTGAGGGTCCTTTGCTGCAAGTTCCTGCATCTTCTGCGAGACCTCGGTGGCCTTTGCAGTCGCTTCTTCGGCCGTGCAGGCAAAAGAAGGAGTTGCTGCAACAACGAGTGCGGCGGCCAAAAAATAAGCTTTCATAACTGTCCTCATCAATTGTTTGATTCAACAATTCCTAAATACAGATCGATCTTCCTGTTGGCACCACTACTCTCCTCAATTTCCGTTTCCGGATGTCTTATTACTTCAAGACATCAATACACCGTGTCTTCGGTTTTGCAGCGAAACCGCCTAGGTCTCAACGCTGGCAGTTCACGATCAAAGCTGCGATTTCGTCGGGGTCATCACGGCTTAAAGCGGCTTGATGCTGAAGTTCAGGTGCCCATTTCCGAATAATTGATTGCCACAGGTGAGCAAGCTCCGGCCCCAAAAGCCTGTTCAGAAGCGCGCGCGAATAGAAATGGCCTACAGCCAGCACCAGAAGCAGCACTCCGCTTGCCGTGCCCACAATATAAACGAACCGCATGAAATCTGACATGAGCAATGCCGTCATTTCGTTTATCGGCCCGCCAAACGACGGCACTTTCGACAACAGAAAGACAGCCAACGCCGGAACAATGATAATCGACGCCGCTGCGACCGTGACCTTTCTGGTCAAAGAATATCGGTGATAACAGCGGCCGAACCTCCCCTCGCCCACAATCCTGTCGAGAGCGAGTGCCTGTCGATAAAAATCATCAGACTTCTCGACCGGAATGCGTTTCCGATCAATGAGCGTATGCAGGCCCTCCAGTTGACGGCTGGCAAACTGCGATAACAACATGGCGGAACCAAAGCTATGAAGGAAATTCATTGAATGGCTCCCCGTTTCAGCATCGATCGCGATTGAAGTCGTTGATCATATTGTTGAAGTCCTGATTGAACGCGCGGACATCCATGGCAACCGGATCGGAAAGGCTGCTAAACCCATGGTCCTTGTAATCGCCTCGCTCGGCACGCTGAATGGCATTACGTCCGCGTGCCAGGACGCTGTTGATCGAACGCATCATGCTCGTGCAACCATCCGGCCTGCTTTCGCGGATCTTTTTATCAAAGCCTTCCGCCATTTTATTGACCTGATTGAGACTGTCGCCAAAGGCCCGTGCAGTTTTTTCTTCACCCTTCGACTGGAAGAATTCATCGGCAAGTCGCGCGGTCTGCTTTGAATAAAGGATTATGCCTGCGCGAAAATATTCGACAGAGTCCTTCTGGGCCTGCTCGAACGCAGCACGGGTGTTCACCTCATCTCGCTTGCTGATACCGTTATAGAAATCTTTTTCTGCGGCTGCGACTTTCGCCATTGCGGCAACGTAATCGCCATCCTTTTCACGGGCCTTTTTCCCTTGTCTGCGAGATAGCCATTCGCCTGTGCGTAGCTGTCCAGTTCCGTATTCAACGGTTCAACTTCTTTCAACGCCGCAGTAAGGGCTTTTGCAGCCTCGTCGATCTCGGGTAGTTCCGCCGGCAACGCCAAAGCCTTGTCGAGCGTCTCACGCATACGTTTGATATTATACGGACTTTCGACGGAATAGTTTTTGAGCTCCCGGCCCTTTTCCAGCGTCTCCTGATAATATTTCAGATGGTCAGCGAGATTGGCTGCGAAAGACGCGCTGCCGTTTGCCGCGTCAATATAGGTATTGTATTTCGCAATCTCCTGCTGCTGGGCTGAAGACTGTTCAACCTCCGCCGTTGATTGCTCATCCTTTTGATCATTGCAGCCTGCAAGGCAAACTCCTGCAGAAAGGAATAACGCAGTTAGAAGCGATTTCATAATTGGTGTCATGCTACTTTAACGTCACACTAATGCGTGAACGAGCCTTTTTTTCGGAATTGGAATTGTTTCGACTGGGTCTGATAACTGGTTTGAATCCGTCTGGTTTGAATCCGTCATGCGGTATCTGCGTCGAAAACGCAGGCAACCAATCGCGTTTATGAGCCCAGACTAACGGGCGAAGAAAGCAGCTGCCGTAAACCAGGCTGCTATAACAATGAGCGGGACTGACCAGTACTCCATCTTTATGAGAACAGATCGTGCCCGACCGCGCTGTCGCCAGATGAGCGACTGGTGTTTCCGTTGGGCACAAACCGGGATTTGCTCGCTTTGTTGAGATATCGGCCAGCTATCCAGTTGACGACACCGGCCATGGTTAAGGAGAGCGCAAAATCAAGAGCTTTTGTCCAGTCCGGCAACTGTAAGGTTTCTGTCACCCAAAGTGTGCCGAGCAAAGTGGTAACCGTCACCGCTCCGATAATAAAGACGGAGAGAAAACCCCATCCACGCCAAACAATAATCATTATTCTTCCATCCATCTTCTAAAACAACACAGGCCCGTCCTCCCAGGGGCGCGTACGGTGTTTAGACGCAGGATTTGTTATTTGCAAATCGGTGGATAGGAATTGCGTATTCACGTTATTGCAGGAGCGCGCGGGAACACACATCGCAATCGCGGCGTTGTTGAGTGAACTTCATCCTATGGCAACTCCGGAGAGACGTCATAACTCGCACAGCCAACGGCCGTGGCATTAGGTTATAGGACGCATTGATTCCGACGCCTTTGGCGAAACGATCGTTCTTGACTATTCGTCTGCATTTAACTTTGTGACGTTTCGCTCCCAGATTAAACCAACCTCAGCATTTTTGTCTGCTGACAAAAGTTGGAAAATATTGCTTTAAATCAATATGATAATCTACAAGAGCAAGAGCTATAGACCCTGCGACGGTGTTAACTTACTATTAACTTTAAATTTGTTGCGCATCCCTAAGAATCGGACATAATAACGGTTAGTTTGGCCATTCTGGCTAAAAATCGTTTTTATGGAAATCAATGGGTAATGAACGAGATCTCGCTCAAAAAGCCGAAAGCCACGCTTAAATTCGAAAAACACATCCTCGATCAAGGGGATCAAATTTCGAAGAAGTTGCATTTGCTCAGCGTTCAGAACTTCCCTGATTCTGGAAAGAAGACGCTTCGTTCATTCTCTCTTGCAGAAGCATCACAATATATAGGGGTAAGTCAGAGCCATCTTAAGAAACTTCATTTGGAAGGCAAAGGCCCCGCTCCTGAAACTTCGCCGTCTGGTCGGCGTTCGTACACCGCAGAGCAGATGCACGACATTCGCCAGTATCTTGATCAAAACGGTCGGTCGGAAACACGTAAGTACGTCCCTCACAGAAAGCCAGGTGAACATCTTCAGGTCATAGCGGTCGTAAACTTCAAGGGCGGCTCTGGGAAAACTACAACTACCGCCCATCTGGCTCAACATCTGGCCCTTACTGGTCATCGCGTCTTGGCAATCGACCTCGACCCTCAAGCTTCACTTTCGTCACTGCACGGGTTTCAACCGGAGTTGGATCAGGTCCCTTCAATCTATGACGCGATCCGATATGATGAAGAGCAAAAGCCGCTCTCTGAAATTATTCAGAACACCAACTTTCCTGGACTGGACATCGTGCCTGCAAATTTGGAATTGCAGGAATTTGAATATGATACCCCGCTCGCAATGAGTGACCGCAATTCGAATGCTGGTAAATCATTCTTCACCCGCATCTCCAAAGCGCTCGAAGAAGTTGACGACCAATACGACATCGTCGTCATTGATTGCCCTCCACAGCTTGGCTATCTGACCATAACGGCGCTCACGTCAGCCACAGCAGTTCTCATCACGATACATCCCCAGATGCTGGATGTGATGTCGATGGGCCAGTTCCTCCTGATGCTTGGCAATATTCTCGAGCCTATCCGCGCTGCTGGCGCAGAGGTAAATCTGGAATGGTATCGCTACCTTGTAACAAGATACGAGCCAACAGATCAGCCACAGGCTCAGATGGTGGCTTTTTTGCAGACATTGTTTGGCGAGTTTATCCTCAAGAACCAGATGGTCAAATCAACCGCTGTCTCGGATGCTGGGATCACAAAGCAAACTCTCTATGAGGTCGAAAAAAGCGCGATGACGCGTTCGACCTATGAACGTGCAATTGAATCATTAGATGCCGTCAATGGCGAAATTGAAGGCCTTATCCACGAATCTTGGGGCAGATGAGTTTGTCTGCTGACAAATCCAGCATTTATGATTGCAAATTCAGTGAGATAAGCGATTACGGAGACTGAAATGGCTAGGAAAAATCTTCTCGCGGGACTTACGGAGTCAACCGAAGAGCCAGTGACGTCCAATTATCGGATCGGTGGTGCATCCAAATCCATGATCCGTTCTGTTAATGAGCTTGCACGTCAAGCTGACGCTTTCCTTGAAGGTGAGCAAGTAGTCGACCTCGATCCAAATGTTATAGACAGTTCTTTTGTATCTGATCGTCTTGGCACTGATGGTGAAGAATATCAGGAGCTTCTGCAAGCTATTCAGGAACGCGGACAGAACAGCCCTATACTCGTTCGTCCTCATCCAAGCGTAGATGGTCGCTTTATGATCGTCTTTGGTCATCGCCGTGTAAAGGTCGCCCGCGAGCTCGGACGCAATGTTCGAGCAGTTGTAAAGGCACTTGACGACAAAACACATATTATCGCGCAAGGGCAAGAAAATTCGGCTCGAGCAAATCTCAGCTTCATTGAGAAAGCTCTTTTCGCAAAAAATCTTGAGATTCTCGGATATGACCGTGAAACAATCTCCTCAGCACTTGCAGCTAATGCGGCTGCGGTTTCCAAGATGATTTCCGTAACGTCCCGTATTTCGCCGGAACTCATCAATGTTATAGGATCAGCCCCCGGGGTGGGGCGCGAACGCTGGCTTGAACTAAGCCTTCTGGTCGAACGTAAGGCCACTGCGATTTCCGAAATCGTAACTTCGGAAGATTTTGGTTCAATAGATAGCGACGAGCGTTTCAATCGGGTCTTCGCTGCGGCGAATGCCAAAGGCAAACCGGTCAAAAAGGAACGAACCACACCAACGGCAAAGTCGTGGGGATATAGCGAATTTGCAATTACGATGAGTCAAAAGCCGAAACGGGTCGATTTCTCTTTCAGAAGCGAGAAGGCTAGACCGTTCGGCGATTGGTTATCCGAGCGACTTGAAATCCTTTTTGAGGAGTTCAAGCAATCAGAAACCAAGAATGGAGATTAAGCCGCAAAAGAAAAAGGCCCCCAAACGTTGCCGTCGTGGAAGCCCTTCTCGATGTTTTAGCAGACTGAGAATCGCATTTCCATGAATCAGTGTCAAGAGTCGTAAGCGTCTTTTTGGCGGGTGGATTTCTTTTGCCTTTTGAAAGGTGAGAGGAAATGCAAGTTCTGAAGACTGACACGTCCGCATTGCGTGGGCGAATGAAGGTGTTTGCTCAAAATTCTGGCCGGCAAGAGAAGCCCAAGCAGGGGAGGGGCGTAAACAGATGGGCGCTCTACAAACAGCTTTGCGTCGCTAAGGCAGAATTCGGTCTGAACGATCGTTGTCTTGCCGTGCTGAGCTCACTTCTGTCATTTCTGCCTGATGATGAAATGCAAGAGAAAAGCGGCCTTGTCGTTTTCCCATCCAATCGACAGCTTTCGCTGCGTGCCCATGGCATGCCGGAGTCTACACTGCGCCGACATCTGGCCTCCCTGATTGAAGCCGGGATCATTGCGCGCAAAGATAGCCCGACCCGCAAGCGCTATGCTCATAAGGACAGGGAAGGCGGCGTCGAGCTTGCTTTCGGCTTTTCCTTTGCACCATTGCTCCAGCGCGCCTCTGAAATTGCTGCTATCGCGGATAAGATTCTCGCCGATCAGAAAGCACTGAAGCGTCTTCGCGACGAAGTGTCCGTCATACGCCGAGATATAGCGGCAGTTTTTGCGGATAAGGCTCACGAAGCAGGTGAACCTGGTGAACGAATCGAAGCATTGTTTGTTCGCTTCCGCGCCATTGTCGACGCTATTCCTCGCCGTGCATCTCTTGATGAACTGTCCGCAATCAGGGCCAGTTTTGAAGCCATTCGTGGTGAATTGGCTATCGCTCTGAAAACAATAGAGATTGTTCCGGAAATGAGCGGCAGCGTCGCTCAATATGAGCGGCAGCATAGTGAATCCCTGCCAGAATCCCTTTTTGAATCTCAAAATGGCAAAAAGATTGATTTGAATGCGCTTTCCGCGGAAACACCCGTTTCTGTGAAGCTGAAGGAAGGAACTTCAGGCCAGTTAACGCCATCCATTTCTCTCGACCAGGTGCTGCGATCATGTCCAGACATCCGCGAGTATTGTACGAATGGCATTGCGACATGGCGTGAGCTTCTCGATGCCTCGCGTATTGTCTCACGCTTTCTCGGTATCAGTCAGTCAGCCTATCAGGAAGCGATCCGTTTCATGGGGCCAGAAACCGCTTCGACGACTATTGCCTGGATCCTGCAGAAACTATCAACCATCAATTCGCCCGGCGGATATCTACGATCTCTGACACAGAAGGCGAGGGGAGGAACCTTCTCAATCCGTCAGCTCCTGTTTTCGGAAATGAAGGCAAGTGGGTGTCTCGTCTCGATATGAGACTGCTTGGGCCCGGTTCTGAGGGCACAGCCATGAATTGGAAACATCTATCGAGAATAAGCCAAATTCTGGGCTCGGGCCTTGTCGCGGGACTGCTTTCTTGGCTGGTCTGGGCTGGTGCACAGGGTCTCGTAGGCGTCATACAGAACGGGAGGATCGTCAACAGACGAGGGCCGGACGTTTACATGAGCGATAATCCGATCATATTTTGGGCGCTAAGTGGATTTTTTGCGCTCGGCGTCATTCTTATGGCCGGTCTGGCGTTGATTTGCTTATCGCACTGGTTGTCCTTTTTCCGACGTTCGAACCGTTAGGCGAGGGGCTTTAATAACGATAAGCGGTTTGGCGGATGATCGCCAAAAGAAGAGGGCGTCTCGGTTTCGTTGAATGCAATGCGCGTATGGAGTACCGCTGAACAGGGAGATCAGAAATATAAGCGTAGGCCGCCCGCCGCCAGAATGCAGCGGTGGACCTGGCTACAAGTCTGCGGGATGCCGATTCAGACCGGTCGAACAGGATCGCCAACGGTGTCGGGTAGAACGCCGAGCGGCTGCACAAGCAAATCGGCGATTGCCGTTGCTCTTCGAATATCCTTATCCGTGGCAATGACAGGGTTCGATCTGATTTGCGACTTTTCGTTCATGCTTCCTATTCCCCGCGCTCTGGTGGTTTGCTGTCCTATTGAGGGAATGTGAACAGAGTTTGACGTGCCGATATTGTTATCCGTGCAGCCAGCATAATTGTCGAAATCCAATATATGTCGCAGCCTGTCGCGTCCAATTCTGTAGGAATGATCAGCTTTCGCCAGTCATTAAAGTCATTTATCGCATTAAGCAGGTGTCGATGACACACATACCAGAACGACTTGCCAGTCAAAGAGCTTTGGTTAAAATAGCAATTGCTGCCAATCATGATGTTCTGTGTTGAATGATGAGGAACTGTGCCGTTCAGTGAGCAAACTGAAAATAGTGAAATTCGAAATTAAGAAGGGTTGGAATGTTTAATTTTCTTGGATTTGAATTTTCCAGTTCCATTATTACAACGCCTGTATCGGTTATTATTGCCATTGTGGCGATTTATCTGGGACTGCGTTGGCTTAAGAGCTTCTTTGTCATGACACCCCAGCAGCACGTGAGAATTCTTGAAACGTTCGGCCGTTACACTGGCTATCGTAAAGCGGGTTTGTCGATCAAATTTCCTTGGCCATTTCAGCGCGCTCGCTCGCCGTTTTCCTTGCAGACGAAACAAATATCTCTTCAGCTTGGTGTTAAATCCAAAGACAATGCCTTTGTCACCATGCCGATCAGCCTGCAATATCGGGTTATTCCTACCGCGGTAGAGGCGGCCTTTTACGAATTGCATAATCCCGAAGAGCAGATCGAATCCTACGTCGCTACAGACGCACGCGCGGTCGCTGCGGCGAGAACATTCGACCAACTCTATACTGATCGAGACGAATTCACGCGTACTGTCCGTGAATCTCTGGACGAAGCTATCAATGCATATGGTTATGAGATTCGTGCCGTGTTGATTGATGACCCGCGGCCAACGCCGGAGATGATTTCAGCCTTCAACGAAGTGCTGGCGTCTCAGCGCAGATTGGAAGCGGCGCACAACGATGGCGAGGCAGAAAAGATTAAACGCACCAAGAGCGCTGAAGCTTCTGCTGCTGCGATGTCAATAACGGCGCGGGGGATCGCAGCCAGTCGTAGCATTATCGCAGAAGGCAATGCGCGAGCCCTTGCCGCCTTTCGAGCGGATACAACACTTACCGACGCAGATGCTATGGCATTTATGATGGAAATCAATCGGCTTGAGGCGCTAAGGGATGCTGCGTCTCACGGAGGAAAAACAGTGTTGGTTACAGGAGATGCACATGGTGGAAATTATGAGACCAGAGCACTCTTAAGCGCGTTGGCAGACGACGACGGACCTAAATCGGAAAAAGATGTGGGGCGGGAAACTGGTTTGATCGGCACCGTGAAACAGCAGAACCCTCCGTTAAAAACAGATGGGGCTAACGACGAACGGATCAACAAGAAAAATGATTAGTGGTTCGGGTCAAAAGCTTCCTGAAGCGGAGGAAAACATCAGGATTTCTGCACGGAGAAGAAGGCCCCTATTCAGATCATTGGTGGCTGTGTTCCTTTGCGCCATCTCCGCGGGACAAGCAGCTTCCGGCGATGCCGTCGAAATTGATTTGCAGAACGGACTATCGGCCTGCGTCGATCTGAAGCCCGGGCAGGTGAAGAGGCAGGCGAACATTGTTTCCTTCGACGCGAGGTTTAATTTGCATCGGTCGATCGGAATGTGTGGATGCATGTCTGCATTGGTAAATTACACCGCCAGTGTGGAAGTCAACGGCATACGCCAGAAACTGCAGCAGGGCATCATTTCACTTGCACGAGAAGGCGATCGAACACTGATCCTCGCATCGGATCAGAATTTGATTGCAGGTAAAAATGTCCGCGTCGAACTGTCCTGCGCCGGGCCACTGTGACTGAATTGATTTTGCTGCACGAACGCTATCATGACGCAAGTTTTGACTATTTTCTCAAGCTCAGCGGTCCAGTATCAATCTGGTCGCGCTTAAGTTGATGTAATGGTGCCCTGTATGAAAAATAGAACTCTTATAGCGGTCGTCATCGCGATTGCACTTGCCGGAATTAATGTCCCCGTGCGGGCTGATGGTTTCAAAATCCACGAGCTCACACCCATCAAGCAAGAGTTCTGGTCAATTTTCGATGCCTCCGCGCATCATGCTGAAGAACCGACCAATTTTCGGATGTCCTGCTGTGGAACAGATGACGACCAGCATTTGATGATCGCTATCGATCGTCATATCAACGAGCAGGGACAGGAAAACTGAACCGCACCGAGTTTGCCGGAGACCCCAACTCGTGAGAAGTAGGGTCTATGACAAGCAAGACGACGAACAAGTTTTCTCCTGAAGTGCGCGC
>NZ_JACIJG010000036.1 GCF_014199265.1 Brucella daejeonensis | reverse complement strand
TCTGTCAGGTCGCCGCGAGCCAAAACTGCCTCCTAAAAAGCAGTCTTGAATCACGCTTCTGCTGATTTGGGAATCCACTTTGTCAACAGGACCTAGACCGGTAGGCCCGATTGCTTACGCAGGCTCTTATCGAATGCCGCTTCAGGTACCAGCCGACGCAGTAATCGTATTTTTCCAGCAAGCTTCCCGGCGGTGTAGCGGCGCTTGGGAGCGGTTGCAATTACAGCTGCGAGAACTGTAGTCGCTACCGTTTCGGGGGTATCTCCGACAGCGATCTGATCGCGCAAGTGCTCCGACATCGTAAAGCGCATCGGCTCATACAGGCCGATAGGCTGATCGGGCTCCAGTACGTTTTCCTCGAAGGCGGAGCGAGTATAGGCAGGCTCGATCAGAACGACCCTAATTCCGAATGTGCGCACTTCATGATCGAGAGATTCCGAGTATCCTTCTATCGCATGTTTGGTCGAGGCATACAGCGCGTTATATGGCGAAGGAATTAGACCGAGAACCGAGCTGATATTGATAATACGGCCTGATTTTTGCCGCCGCATCACCGGCAGAACTGCGTTCGTAACACGGATGACACCGAAAACATTCACGTCAAACAAGGCTTGCGCCTGAGCGATTGAGGATTCTTCCGCCCCGGCCAGGAGGCCAATGCCGGCATTGTTTACCAGCACATCAATCGAGCCGGCTTCATTCAAGACAGTCTCGACCAACTTTCCAACCGACGTCTCCTCAGTGACATCGCAAGGCACCATGGTAATGCCGTCGACATTTTCGTAATTTGCGCGCCTGCTTGTCCCGAACACACGGTATCCGGCGTTAAGCAATGCTTTTGCTGTGGCCAGGCCAATGCCGGAAGAGGCTCCGGTAACAAGAGCAACATCAGGTTTTGAGCGATTCATGGGATCGGTCCTTGGTGTTTCGCGACTGACGGCAGCAAGGCTGTCTGTCCGGATTATAGGTTGTGTTTCAAAATTCGCCTTTCCAACGACGGAAAAGCACACTGGCGTTCACGCCTCCAAAGCCGAAGCCATTGGAAAGCGCATACTCCATGGCTTTCGGCTGGGCTTCTTTCGCCACGAACCCGATACCTTCACCAGCAAGATCCGGTGTATCGAGATTGAGGGTTGGCGGGGCGATTTGGTCGCGGAGAGCGAGGATGGCAAAAATCGCTTCCAGTCCACCGGCTGCCCCCAGAAGGTGGCCGGTCGCTGATTTGGTCGCGCTGACTGCTACTTTGGTCCCGGCACCGAATACGGATTTTATGGCCGTCATTTCGCCCAGATCCCCGATTTGGGTAGAGGTTGCGTGCGCATTGATATGCGCGACATCGTCAAAGGATATGCCTGCCTGGGATACGGCAAGCTCTATGGCCCGTCGCGCGCCACTTCCATCTTCAGGCCCTGACGTGATGTGATGCGCATCGGCAGATGTGCCGTAACCCACAAGCTCGGCCAGCGGAATTGCGCCGCGCGCCAGGGCGTGACTGAGAGCTTCGATCACAAGGATGCCTGCACCTTCGCCCATAACAAACCCGTCGCGTTGTGTGTCGAACGGACGAGAGGCTTTTTCCGGAGTATCATTGAACCCCGTTGACAATGATCGTGCGGCTGCAAATCCGCCCAGGCTGACTTCGTTGACAACCTTGAGCAACGGACGAACAATATCGGCACGAAGCGCCGCTAGAATTCTGTTACTGTTAAGTTGCAAGCTTCCATGAGAATTCTGCAGACGTTACATAAATCGAAATTGCTCATCGCCTGGCCCGGATTGTCACTCCACAGGAGCGCAGCGCGGATATCAGATCAACTTATCGAATAAGTTCAACGGCGGGAGAGGCAACTAGTTTTGAGCCGACGGCACGATCAAATACCGCAACACAGTTTGATGCCGTGAGGCGCGAAGAATAGAGGATACCGTCCACTGCGTAAGATCCAAAGACATTCTCGCTCAGCCTTTGGCCTTCCCTGTGCTCCTTTGCGCGGGCTGCATCCGTACTGACACCGAGCCGAAGAAGACCTGTCGTACGCAAATCCAAGACAATAAGAGGATCGGTGGCCGTCACTTCCGTTACAATCCAGTCTTCAATTTCACTCTCATCGAGGACGCGTTCGTCTGTACCTTCAAAACGGTCGCGGATGATCGTCTCAGCGATCGCAGTCGCAAGATCAAATGCGGCATAAAGCAGCCGAAATTTCCGGTTAGGACTTGAGAACCGGGAATGGCCGAACCCCATGCCGAGCGGTGTAGACATGTAGGTTGCAGGCATTATGCGGAGATAGGAAACCGGACGAAAAGCAAGCGCGAGTTCACGAACTGTTTGGGGATTAAGCTTCACGGTTCAATTCAACCAAAATCGCGCTCGGCAGCATCCAGAACGACCTCAAGATTACCCTTCTTGAGATGTTCGAGTGGTGTTCCACCGATGCTCGGCTTCAGGTCGGTCAGCCATCGCCAAGCCACACGCGGATTGTGGATGATTCTCATTATCTGCGCCATGCCTTCGACCGGACGACCGTCCACGAACTGTGCCAGAGGAAAAACATGCTTCCGCTCCCCTTTGAGCAAACCGATGACAGCTCCGCGTTTGTGCCAGTCGTGCAATGTCGACCGCTTTGTCCCGAATTTCTTTTCGATGTCGCCAGGACCAGCTACCGCCCCGGCCCAGTCTTCGATGCGGGTTGGCTTAGCGAACTCGGCAAGTCTCCGGCGCCCTTCATCCTTATCCACCAATTGACCAGGACCCATACCCTGGCTGACCTCGACAAACTTTTCGACTGGAACTTTCGCGAGTGTGTGACTAGATTTTGTGGCAAGTTCCGAGACGACAGCTTCCACAATATGAACAAGCTCGGTTTCGTTCGCTGCAATCCGACGCTGTTGCTCGACAGAAAGTCGTGCTGCCGCTGCGGAGACCACGGCCATGACCTTGCCCGTCGCGACAAGCGCCGGCTTTGAAAGGCCGGGATTGTATCGAGCAAGAACCTTGAGAACGTCAGCGACCGCAGCCGGATTGACTTCCGACCTCGCACGGACTTGCGATTTCCGGGTAACAACTGTCATCTTCAGCTCCCTTCAATTTATCACAGCTAATATAGTGCAGATTATCCGGTTTGTCCAGATTGTTCCCCGTGACTTTACGAGCAATCGGCATTGAGGTACATGATACTCCGCGCAGGATCCGGCACCCTTTTGGACAGGAAGGTATCTGGTCAATTGGATCGGTGAAACCCAAAAAAAATCCAAGCCGCAACAACGTCGCGGCTTGGAGTGTTATAGAAGCAAGATAACAGGTAGCTGCTAACCGATGACAAAAATCTAATAACACTTTTCCCGGCGCCTCCTGTCGGGACAAATCCGCAAGCTACAAAATGGCGAAGAACCCGACGAGCTTTTCCAGGCCAGCCACAGCCAACCTCAAATGGGTACGCAGCCCATCAATCGTTTGAGTTTTACCAAGGGATTTGAACGTTGCGCGGTTTCACTTTCGCCCAAAAGGCCTCACCGACCCCAAAAATTCTGCCGGATACAATCCAGAGCGCTAACCAGGCGCGTGACCGGATGTTGTTCCCTGCACACTTCAAATTCGATGTCGACCTTGATAGGGTTCACCGCGTGTAAACATCATCTATAACGTGACCGGAGATGTCTGCATACCCCGGCGGTCCGGGAAGAGCCGCGGGGGTTTAGAGGATTTGGGGGATGAAGATGAACGTCGCAACACAGCACATGCACACCATAATGACGTATCGCACAGAAAACAGGTCGCCGAACCAACCATCGAAACGATCATCCTGTGCTGATATCACCTGTTCGTTGGCTTCAGTGGTGAGAAGCGCGTTTAACGCTTTTGGTCTATGATAATCGAGATGACCATGCATGACCCCGCTCCTGTATATTGGGAGCAATATTTATCATAAAGCCAAATTTCGATCATCTTTGACTTTCGTTGATCGAGAGATTTTTACGATCATGCCGTCGTCAGACGGGAGCGGGTTGTAAAACCGTGAACAGCGCCCCACCGTCGCGGTCCAGCTCCTGAATATCCAGGAGAAGCAAGCCATCGGATTCAAGCGCGACAAGCTCTGTCTTGGTAGCGTTCATTGCTGCTGCAACGGCCTTTTTGTTCCCCCACACTTTTCCACGCCTGGTCACATCCGGACCATCTTCAGGGCTCGCGATGCTAAATTCAACGCCGCCAACATCAACGCCGTCGCAGATGAGATTTCCGGTTCCATGCAATAATGTAACAGCCATCATTATCCCCTATAGTTCACCTAAATCGCTCGAAGTTTAACGTTCTGTCAGTTCTCAGAACCACCCTGCTTCGCTTTCAACCGCTCATTCAACAGGAGCTTGAGCCGGGCATTTTCCGCTTCCAGCTCTTCCAGTTCTTCGTCTGTTACCGGCCCGTCCTCCGTCTTGGGGCTTGGCCTTTTTGCACGGGACCGCTTTTGTGGTGATTTGCGAACGGGAAGGAAGGCGACAGTTTCATCTATCTCCTCCTTCCTCTCGGGCTCCGCAACCACTGGCGGTTCATGAGGGGCCTTCGGCTCTTCAGCGAATGATAACACCTCAGAAAAAGCGTTGGGCTCAACCGGACGGGTTGTCTTGCCATTCTCTTCGTCGGGATCTTTTGTCGTAACTTTGATGGATAGTCGCGTTGGCAATATAGGATCAAGCTGCTCAGGACTTTCACTGGCTGTAGGTCCAGCATCGGGCATTTCGTCCGGCAAAGCCGACTTCTTCCGCGATCGCCAGCTTTTCAATCCCGCGACAAGACGTTTACCCAGTGACTTCATCCTGATCGACCTCCCCATACCTACCGCAACAGCGCGCAGAAATGCTGTCAGCTTAGGCCTGGCAACACAATAGTAGTGGCAACCATAGCCCTTACACATGTCACCAGAACGCATGAACACACCAGTTATCGACGCTGGCAGGACAGTCTTAGCGACCGTTTCTCTACTGCCGTTCTTCCAATCGTCGGAGCATTTTGTGCAACTGCCTGTTCTCCATGCGCAATCTGGCGGCCAGTTCACGTTTCAGATCGGCATTCTCGTTTTCCAGAGCTGACAATTCAGCCTGAATATCGGGCTCGGCAACAATCCGATTTGCCACTTCTCGTTTAAACGGGACTGATTTTTTCATACGACGTCGAACAGACGGCTTTTTCTCCCTGACAGCAGCATTTCCCGCCATGTTTGCCGTTTGCAACTCTTCCATTGCGATCAGCACCTCTTCAGGCCCCGAAGCGTCAATGTAGGAAAGTTTTGGCGCGCGGGGAGCCTCTTCAACTTGCTCAATGACTAGCTCGGCATACGCCACAACTTTTGTAGTGGCGTTCTCAGTTCTGCGCTCGATCGGCTTGGGCAGATCAGGCTGGGCCTGAACCTCCATTGGAGATTGGGGCGCATCCGCCTCCACTTGCCGGGCAATCGACTTCAGATCCAGATTTCCCCATAAAGATGACGAGCCCTTGCGGGTACGCTTGTTCTTATATTCAACAACAATATTACGGTTTGGATTTCTCATCCGTGAGTAGCTTTCCCGAGGAAATTTAAAGGTACGCTCCACGCGCATCAGAGGGCGTTTACCAGTAGCTACATATTATGCGTCGGATTTTCAACGCTCAACAGAATGTCCACCTGATCGATATGCCCTTAAAGCAAGTCTATCTTATCTTGAACACATGATGTACACGGCCTTATTGTTACATCAACCATTGACCTGTATTTTTTACGCCTAAATGAATTTCTAAACATCGATCTGGAGAAGCAGACCATGGCAGACGAAACCATTGCAGCAGTAAACGAGACGCCCGTTGTGGTGAAAGCTGCCGAGCCTGTTGGTGCCACGAAGAAAACCCGTGCACCACGCAAGAAAGCTGAGCCAAAGCCTGTAAAGGCGGCTGTACCTGCCGCTAAAGCGACCAAAGTCGCGGCAAAAACAGCCCCCATTGCAGCAGAGCCAGCCACCCGCACGGTCAAGAAATATACTCCCGCACAACGCGCTTCAATTCTTGCTGCCGTTGAAAAGAGGACCAAAGGCGGCAAGACTACACTGAAAGCCGCGCTGCAGCAGTTGGAAGTCAGCGAACAGACTTATTACAACTGGAAGAATGCCGCTGGCAAAACAGCACCGGTAGCAGCAAAGGCAAAAACGACAGCGGGGGCGAGCGACGATCTGAAGACTCTGATTACACTGGAAGCGGAAAACCTGAAGCTGCGCAAGGAACTCGCCGCAAAACTACGCGCAGAAAACGAAGAACTGCGCAGACGTCTCGGACGGACTTGAGCCTAATTGCAATTATAGTATCAGCGAAAGCGCCATCAGAACAGGTGACTTCCTGCACGCCGGTCACCTGTTCGCCTTTCAGGTGAACGAAATCTTGACTCGCTGTTTTCTCTCTTGAGAAGTCATCCAGCAAAGCCATGAGCAATGATTAAATTCGCATCTGACTTGGATTGAATGCAGTCCGGAATTTATCACTACCCTCACCTACAGCCTATTGGGGTCGGTTCCGGCTGGGGGCGAAATGACACTCTAAGCGCCCTTGGGAATCTCCTTCAACGGGAATTTCTCGATTGAACCCGAAGTAGTCACATCCAAAAGTTGTTCCGTTGCAAGACCGCCAAGCGTCAGTATGGCTGACGATATGCTGTCATCCCAATGATGTCCGCAGCTGATGCGCAGGCAATTCCTGTAGGTGTCTGTTGCAGAAAATATTGTTCCAGGCGCAAAACAGATTTTCTTCTTCAATGCGATCTGGAAAAGCTCCTCACTGTCAAAGCCAGGCGGCAATTCGAGCCATAAAACGAAGCCTCCCGCTGGATCTGATATCTTTGTGCTAGCAGGGAAGCTTGAGGCAATCTGTAGGCGCGATCGCACCAAGTTATTGCGCAGAGCGGACAATACTTTTCGAACGTGGCGAGCGTAGGCCCCGGTTTCGATAAAGCGTGCCATGGCTACTTGTGGCAAAATGGCATTGCAAAGGGAGGCCGCGAATTTGCGATCTGCTATTTCATCAAGTCGTGTCTTTACCCGGACCCAGCCAATCCGATATCCAGGCGCGACAGACTTCGAAAAAGAAGAGCAGTAAAACACTTCGGCCTTGCTGTTGAAAGCAGTAAACGGCTTAGGACGCGAACCACGAAGAACAAGATCTCCATAGGTGTCATCCTCAATGAGAGGGACCTTGTGTTCCGCAAGGATATCCAGAATCTTCACTTTGCGATCATCCGGCATCGTCGCGCCCATCGGATTGGAGTAACTCGACGAGAACAAACAGGCCGCCACATTGTGCCTGCTGAGGCAGGTTCTTAAATCATCCGGACAGACGCCTTGGTGATCCGTCGGGAGCTCTAATACTCTCAGGCCTTGAGCCTCCAAGATCTGGAGGACACCAAAATACGTCGGAGATTCAAGTGCAATCGTATCTCCCCGTCGAGCCACGGTCTGCAAGATCAAGCTTAATGCCTCGGTGCAACCGTTTGTAATGATAATTTGCTCGGGATCGGCAAAGTCTCCGATGCCGGCATGGCGCTTTGCGAGTTGCTCTCTTAGTTCTTGCAGTCCTAAGGCCGGCGCGTAAGTGTTCAAACGCCCTTGCGCAGTTCGATTGATGCGATTCATGAGCCGATCAATTTTGATCGTATCCAGTAGTTCCGCGCTCGGAACAGCACAGCCCAATGGCGCAACATCCGTTCTCGAAACCTGGCTCAACAGAGCCATTGCCGGTTTGCTGATGCTAAGTTGAAGAGCGTTGCCGCGAGGACTTGTCCGACCCGGGATATTCACGCTCGCCAGCTTTGTCCTGGAAACGAAAAACCCTGATTTGGGACGAGACTCGATCAAGCCCAGAGCCACCAGCTCTTCATAGGCGGTCAACACTGTCGTGACACTAACGCCCACGTCTTCGGCGAGCTTTCGCAGCGATGGCAACTTTTCACCGGGTTCCTTACCGCCCGACCTGATTTGATTGGCGAAGTCGAGCACCAGGCTCGTGTAGAGGTATTGGTTCCGCTCGATATCTGTACTGGTCGAATTTGTCATTTCTGTATCTGATATTTCAGAGCGACTTGTGTCAACTCTGGTCATCGCAGTTCAACTAGAGGAAGCCGAAATGTCAGCAGTCCCAACTCGCACTGCCATCAACCTCTCCCAGAAAATGTCCTTGATACGAGACCAATGGATGCCTCGGGTTATTGCGGAAATGAACGACTATCAGCTCAAGGTGGTAAAGCTTGAAGGTGATTTCGTTTGGCATGACCACCCGGAAACGGATGAGACTTTTCTCGTTCTGGATGGCGAACTGAGAATCGATTTTCGGGACGGGTCAGTGACGCTCGGACCTGGCGAGCTATACGTGGTTCCCAAAGGCGTCGAACATAAGCCCTATGCAAAAAATGAAGTTCAACTCATGCTGATCGAACCTAAAGGTGTCCTCAATACCGGACACGCTGGAGGAGACCGAACAGCAGAGAATGACGTCTGGATTTGATGTCGGTTAAGCTGCGTCGTTCGCAGGGCATCGGTGTCGCTTGGCGATCTCAGCAACGGTATTTTTGCTGATGCCGAGGTCGCGGGCGATCCAGCGATAGCTGCGACCTTCTGCGATGAGCGCCACGACTTTCGGCGCAAGCCGATCTGACTTGGGGCGTTCTCCTATTTGACGGCCGAGCCTTCTACCGCGTGCCTTGGCTGCTGCGAGACCAGATTTGACGCGCTCGCTGATTAGGTCGCGTTCAAATTCCGCGATGCCGGAGAGAAAAGTCGCCAGCATTCGGCCATGTGGAGACGACAGATCGAAGGCCATGCCGCTCATGGTGATGATGGAAACCTTCCAGCCTTCCAGCTCGCGCAACGTATTGAGAAGGTCGATGGTCGAACGGCCCCATCGAGACAGCTCAGTTACGAGGATGGCATCGATCTGTCGGGACTGGGCAAGTGCCATGATCTTTCGCCGCTCGGTGCGGTCAAGTTTCGCGCCCGAACCTGTCTCTTTGAATGTTGCGACTACCTCATAACCTGCTCGGTCAGCGAAAGCAGCCAAATCGCGCTCCTGCCGCTCGCATGACTGGTCAGCAGTCGAAACACGGCAGTAAATTGCGGCGCGCTGTCCCAATTGAACCCTCGTGGATTTTGGTGCCGGAAGGCCTTGATTTGTAGGGGCTGATTGTTGTCCAAAACAGACTATACTTCAATAGGGACAGTTGCGGCATGCCAAGGCGACATATTCTCACCGAACGACAGCGCTCGGCGCTCTTCGATCTGCCGACCGACGAACTCTCGTTGCTCAGGCACTACACGCTGGCCGACGACGACCTTGAACATATCCGGGAACGGCGCAGGCCGGAGAACCGGCTCGGGTTCGCTTTACAGCTATGTGCCCTTCGCTATCCCGGTCGTGCGCTCGCTCCAGGAGAGTTGATCCCGCAAAAAGTCTTGTCTTTTATCGGAGCTCAACTCGGCATCCCGGCTGACGCGCTTCTCACCTATGCTACTCGCCGCCAGACCCGCCAGCAGCATATGGAAGCCCTACGTGAGATCTACGGCTACAAGGCGTTCGCGGGCCGTGGCGCACGTGATTTGCGAGACTGGCTTTTCGATCAGGCCGAAGATGCGAGGTCGAACGAGGATCTGGCGCAGCGCTTCGTCGCGCAATGCAGGAGAATGGTGACCATCCTGCCGGCGGTGTCAACGATCGAGCGTCTGTGCGCCGATGCTCTCGTTGCGGCCGAGCGACGCATCGAGGCACGGATAGCGGAAAGGCTCGATTTTAATGCGCGCGAGCGACTGGACGGGCTTCTGACCGAAATGGTGGACGGAAACATCAGCCGTTTCATCTGGCTTCGCCAGTTCGAGGTCGGCAGCAATTCCGCGTCAGCGAACCGCTTGCTTGATCGGCTGGAGTTCCTGCGCGGTCTGGAGATCGATCCTCAGATCCTCGTAGGTATACCGCCACACCGCATCGCGCGTCTGCGTCGGCAGGGCGAGCGTTACTTCACGGATGGCCTGCGCGACATCAGTTCGGATCGGCGATGGGCGATCATCGCCGTCTGCGCCGTCGAATGGGAAGCCGCGATCGCCGACGCCGTTATCGAGACCCACGACCGTATCGTCGGGAAAACCTGGCGAGAGGCGAAACGGCTCCATGACGAGCGGATTGCCGATTCCAAGGTGGCGGTCACGAATACGCTTCGCGCTTTCACGGCCTTGGGTGCCTCTTTGCTGGAAGCTCGCGACGATGGCATTCCGCTGGAAAATGCAATGGCACGATCGGCAGAATGGCATCGGCTTGAACAACTGGTCGCCGCAGGGACGCAACTCACCAATACATTCGCGGATGAACCGTTGGCCCACGTCGGACAAGGGTATCATCGGTTCCGCCGATACGCGCCGCGGATGTTGCGATGCCTGAAGCTGAAAGCTGCACCCGTGGCCGAGCCATTGATTTTAGCCGCAAAAGCCATCGGCGCGATGCGCATATTGCCCTCGGCCGACGCATCTTTCCTTCGGCCAAATTCGAAATGGCAACGCCATCTCCGCGCGCAAGATGGAAGCGACAGTCGTTTATGGGAAGTCGCGGTCCTGTTCCATCTCCGCGATGCTTTCCGATCGGGAGACATATGGCTGGATCATTCCCGCCGATACGGTGATCTAAAGCAGGTCCTTGTACCGTTGACCTCGGCGCAGGCGAACGCCAGACTGGCAGTTCCTCTTGACCCTCAGGCCTGGCTGACTGATCGCAAAGCCCGTCTTGCGGACGGCTTGAAGCGGTTGGCGCGTGCCGCTCGCGATGGGACTATTCCCCATGGCAGCATTGAAGATGGAACGTTGCGGATCGACCGGCTGACCGCAGACGTTTCCGAGAACGCAGAGGAACTGGTTCTCGATCTTTATCGTCGGATGCCGCCGGTGCGGATCACAGACATCTTGCTGGAGGTTGATAAGGCGATCGGCTTCTCCGACGCCTTCTCCCATCTGAGAACCGGAGCGCCATGCACCGACCGGGTCGGCTTGTTGAATGTCCTGCTTGCGGAGGGACTGAACCTCGGCCTTCGTAAAATGGCGGAAGCCTCGAACACGCATGATTACTGGCAGCTCTCACGCCTCGCCCGCTGGCATGTCGAGAGCGAGGCTATGGACCAGGCACTGGCAATGGTCGTAGCCGCGCAGGGGAAGCTGCCGATGTCCCGGTTCTGGGGCATGGGGACGACGGCATCGAGCGATGGCCAGTTCTTCCCATCGGCACGACAGGGCGAGGCCATGAACATGATCAACGCGAAGTACGGCAATGAACCTGGGTTGAAAGCCTACACCCACGTCAATGACCAGTTCGCGCCCTTCGCGTCGCAGACTATTCCCGCAACGGTCAGCGAAGCACCGTACATCCTCGACGGCTTGCTGATGAATGAGGCTGGTCGGCAGGTTGGGGAACAATATGCCGATACGGCCGGCTTCACGGATCACCTTTTCGGCATCAGCGCCATGCTTGGCTATCGCCTCATCCTGCGTATTCGTGATTTGCCATCGAAACGGCTCTACGTGTTCAATCCTGCAGCAACGCCGAAGGATTTGCGCGGCCTGGTCGGCGGCAAAATCCGGGAAGAGCTGATCGTCGCAAATTGGCCCGATCTATTCCGGTGCGCCGCCACGATGGCTGCGGGCAAGATCAGACCGAGCCAGTTACTCCGGAAACTCGCATCCTATCCCCGACAGAACGATTTGGCGGCGGCATTGCGCGAGGTAGGACGCGTCGAACGTACTCTCTTTATCATAGAGTGGATCCTCGACACTGAACCGCACCGAGTTTGCCGGAGACCCCAACTCGTGAGAAGTAGGGTCTATGACAAGCAAGACGACGAACAAGTTTTCTCCTGAAGTGCGCG
>NZ_JACIJG010000035.1 GCF_014199265.1 Brucella daejeonensis | reverse complement strand
GGCCGACGCCGTAGCGTCCAAAGGGAAGGGTAAAGGGGAGGCGAGCCGGGCGCTTACGCGCTCCGATTCCACGCTGATCGAGGCGGCCGCCGACATTGCCACAAGCCTGCCAACCGGCGAGGACATGGCGTTTACGCACGCCGTGCTTTGTCAGGTCGGCTTGCCCCGCGCCAAGGTCGAGGGCCGTGAGTTCATGCGCCAGTCCGGGGCCGCGTGGGTGAATGTGCAGGCCGGTTATCTGGATGAAGGCAACGGGCCGGTGCTGCAACCGATCCCCTATGGCGTCATGCCGCGTCTGGCACTGGCGTGGGTATCCACCTTTGCCGTGCGCAACAAGGAGCGCGAAATCAAGATCGGTGACAGCGCGGCCGAGTTCCTTAGCCTGATGGGCTTGGATGACCAAGGGGCGCGCTATGCGACCCTGCGCAAGCAGATGCACGCGCTGGCGGCCTGCCGTCTCCAACTCGGCTTTAAGGGCCGCACTTTCAACGGGCAGCCGGTTGAGCAGTTCGACGCATGGCTGGCGAACCGCGACACCAAACAGCGGCCGCTATGGCCGGGCACGATGGTGTTGTCCGAAGGCTATTTCACATCACTGATGCAAAGCGCCGTGCCGCTCGACAACCGCGCCCTGATGGCCCTGAAAGGCTCGGCGCTGGCGCTCGACGTGTACGCATGGCTTGCCCACCGGCTGCACCGCATCGAAGGGCGCGGCGTCACGCTGCACTGGAAGGCGCTGCGCGAGCAGTTCGCGCAGGAATACAAGGGGAAGGACCCCGACAAGGACTTTAAGAAGGAGTTCATGCCAGCTCTCAAGAAGGTGCTGGCCGTCTACCCGCAGGCCAAGGTGAAGCCGGTCACGGGCGGTGTCCTGCTGCTTGGTTCCGCTCCCCCTATCCCCTACAAGGGCGGGCCGACCGAGTAACGCTAACCTCTTGAAGTGTCCGGGAAACGTGTCGTTAAATCGCCCCCCCTAAACCCCGTTGATTCTTGCACAAGGCATTGAATCACCGGGGTTTTTGTGTCTCATGGTGTCCGTAAACGCCAGCGGAGGCCGGAAACGGTGTACAACCCTGTCGATACCCTGTCGATAACGCCACTTATCCACGTTAAATCGCCCCCCCCCAATTCGATAAATCGCCCCCCCCTTTTTCCGATAAATCGCCCCCCCCTTTTTCCGATAAATCGCCCCCCCCCTAAACCGGTAGGTTAAGCCTTTAAATAAAAATCCTATAAATCTAAACCTGTAATTGGCTGGCCAAATCTGTGGAAAAGCTGCTGCAACAAGCACATAGGGCACCCCTGCGGGGTTCCCCCACCGCTTCGCGGCGGCTCCCCCTCCCGCATGAAATGCGTTCGCTCCGCTCACAAGTTAGCTTGTGGCGACGGCAAGCCGTCGCGGTACAGCGCAACCCCGTGGATTACCCACCACCCCTTTCGTACCTGGTCAGGCCGAGGAAGGGCAAAGAACGATCAGGCACCAAAAAAAGGGGCGGGTAGAGCCAAGACCGGCTAACGGTCTGTAAACACGTCGCAAAATGGCGCTGTATGACCCGCAGCGGCGTTTTTTCACCACCACCAAGGGGTAGGTAGCGCCAATCGCGGAAAATTCAGCACAGCGCGATACAGGGCGTTTTAGCGGTGTGTAATAGACGGAGCGGCGAGGCAGACCATGCAGCCCATACATCAGGGCGACAGCCCTCTACGCTGCAAACCACCGTCAGGCTTCGCAGGACGCGCCAAGAGACGATTTCAGGGAAAAGGGAGGGGGTAAGGCACGGGCCAGTCTGAAAGCCGCTCAAAACGCGCTACAGGCCCAATCTACGAAAAGGCCGGCCGGCCAGACCAGAACCCCCAACGGGAGTCAAAGGCCCGGCCCAACCGGCCGACACACATTCAGGATACCGATTAGCGACGCTTTCCGCCATCATTGCGGACAGGTTTTGCGGACAGTCGCCGCGCCTGCCGGGCATCCAGTCGGTCGAACAGCCAATGCCAGAACCCGGCATAGGCAGAAATCACACCGATCAGCAGGCCAATGAACAGGCCCACGCCGAGAAGCAGAAAGATCGCCAGTCCCATCGTACCCCCCCTAGACCGTCGCCCGGTCGCGCTCAGGGAACGCGGAATCAAACCGGCCCGCATATTCCGGGTCCGTCAGGTAGTTGAGGCGGCGCAGCGTGTAGGGCGCTTCGCCCTGCACCTGCACGATCTCCACATCGTTCGGCAGCCGCATCACTTCGTCAGGCGTCAGCAGATCCCGGCCGGTGAACTGCTGGGACACGCCCGCACCACTGTTGGAGCTGACGCCAGAGCCAAACGAAGACCCCGACGAACTGTTGGCCGTGTTGTATTCGACCGTCAGCTTGCCGAGGCTTTCGCTGATGTACTTGGCCGTGTCCACGTCCGAGGTTCCGAACCACTGTTTGGCGTTGCAGTTGGCGAAAAAGTCCTGCCAGCGCGGATAGGTTTCCTTGAGCTGGCCGAGGTTTTGCAGGATGAACCACATGGCCGCGCCATAACCCCGGATGACCGAGAGCTTTTCGGCAATGATGCTCATGTGGCCGAGCTGGGCGAACTCATCGAGCAGGAACAGCACGCGCAGATCGCCCGGCTTCTGCAACCCGGTTGCCAGAACCGACATGATGGCCTGACCGAAGAAGCCGCGCACATAGCCCCGGTAAGCGTGCAGCGAGTGGGGCGGCATCACCAGATAGACCGTCATCGGCTTGCGCTTGAGGTCATCAAAGGCAAAATCCGTGGCGGCCAGCGTCGAAATCAGGCGCGGATCATCGAGGAAGGCCAGATGCCGGTTCAGCGTGGAGCGCAGCGAGCCGCGTTCCTTGTCCGGGGTATTCATGAAGGCCCGCGCGGCACGGGGCGGCAGGTCAAAACCGCGCGTGTTCGTGATCATATCGGCCAGCAGCGCCTTGGTTTCGTCCTCGCCAAGCGACAGCAGGCGGCGAACCTCGCTCATGTTGCGGCTGGCCGGGGCCAGCGTAGCGACGTGAACCAGCAGGCCGCGCAGGAAGATTTTGGCCGTTTCATTGAAGTGCGCCGACGCATCGGACGCGTGGCCCTCCGAGACAATCATCAGGTCAGCCAATGCCCCGGCTTCCTCCACCACGGCCGGGCTGTCCGGGTCGAGGCGGTCAATCCAGTTGAACCGGTGCGACGGCTGGCCGGTGACGCCGAACGGGTCCACCAGATAGACGTCATGACCGAGCTGTTCGCGGCGGAATCGGGCCGTTGCGGCGTAGTTCTCGCCCTTCACGTCGAGCACCACCGTAGAGCCGGGATAGTCCAGCAGGTTCGGGATGACCGAGCCGATACCCTTACCGGAGCCGTTGGGGGCAATGGTCAGCACATGGCCCATGTAGCGGAACCGGGCATCGTAGCCCTGCATGGCCTTGTTATCGGCATCGAGCGGGCGACCCAAAGCAAAGCCGTGGCTGTCAGCCAGAACGTGCCCGACCGGCTGATAATGGCCCTTCTGAATTGCCTGTTCCGTTGTCGTCCAGTGTGCGGACCCATGCAGACCATTCGAGGGCGCAGGCGCGGCGGCCTGTGTGCCCCTTGGAGCGGCCGCAATGCCGCGCAGGCGAGCCGGTAAACGGGCATACAACGCCGCATACCACCGGGACCGCTGCACCAGAACGCAGGCCGGGACGAAAAGCAGCAGAAGCAGGGGCAGGCGGAACCAGCCCGGCACCATCGCCGCCAGTGGCGCGATGAAGCCGCCGAGCACGACATAGGCCGCGTAAAACGGCAGCGTTGTCACCCAAAGCAGAAACAGGCCACGGGCCGCTTTTTCGGCGGGCATGAACACACGGATCAGCGGGCCGACAATCGGGATGGCAAAGACCACCGGGAACAGGAAAACGAGCAGAAGACCACCGAGAATATTCCACAGCGATTCCTTGAGCCGGTCGCCCATCGACGTGATGTTGCCGATCACCGTCGCGTCGTGTTCCTTCCGCGTCTCACGGGCTACGGTTCGGGCCTGTTGAGCCTGCACCGCCCGTTCCTTGCCCTGCAATTGCGCAACACGTCCGCCAAAGTCTTCCGCGCGCAGGTCGGTCACGTTCAGTTGCAGGAAGTTTTCAATGGGCTTCTGGATGCTTTGCGGACCGTTTTTATACTGGTCTATCAACCATGCATAAGCGGCGCTTGGGGACGCCGCGACGGGCCAGTTAAGGCGATTAAATTCCCGGTCAATGGCCCGCTTGAAATGCGGAACCGGGTCACATGCTTGCTGCACATTCTGGACGCTTCCGCCCGCCGTAAAGCAGGCGGCAAGACCCTTGCCAACAAAGGCGCGCTCGGTGTCCAGAAGGTAGGTTTTCACCGTTTCCATTCCAGCAATAACCTGCGAACGGTTGCGGCTCAAAATTTGCGCCTGCGCGCCGTTCAAAAGGTTCTCGGCCTGTCGCTGCTGCTGTTCCGTTCTCTCGGCACTTTCGACCTCATCCAGCGACTTCCATAGCGTCTTAATTTCCTGCACGGTATGCTGGATATTGGCGCATGTCGGCTCATTGATAAACCGCGCATCCAGCCGCTCATCGCTGGCTTTCGCGTACTCGCGGATATCGGTCTGATCGTACAACTTGTGGAGAGCATCAGCGTCGCGCGCAGCGGCTGCCTGACGGATGGATTCAACAAATGTATCTTGGCATGTTTCTGGTGCCATACCTTGCGCGTTCGCGGTGGCCCAAGGAAGGGCCAGAGCAAGCGCCAGAATGTAGCATTTCATAGTTTATTCTCCCGTTGTAAATACCCGGCTTCCGATCTCCTGTAATCGCCTCCTTTCGGCGGGACCGTTCGGGCCTTGCAGGGCGTTCATTGCTTCCGTCAACGCGCCCAATATGACGGCTCGGTCTTCATCGCCTAACCCGGCTTTGACGACCAATCCGCCCAGCTCAATTTTGTGCCTTGTGTCCTCCTTACGTAGCTGCTCGCGTGTTCTGGAAAGGGCCATTTCAGCCCTCGCTAGTTGTTGTCTGGTTCGTGCCACTGGCGACCGCCGGGCGGTTGCGAAACTTAGACGCGATAGCGTCGAACTCCGCACTAAGCTGCTCGTCGCTCAGGTCCAAATCAACCAGCCCGGCCTTGAGGGCTAAACGGCCGATACGTTCAGCCGCAGCGGTTTCAAGTTGAGCCAGCTTGCTTTTTGCCGCTTCGACTTCTGCCAGTGCCTTGGCACGGCGTTCTTTGAGAGTGGGCTTAGCCATCTTCGTTTCTCCTTTTTGGTGTCAATCAAACTGTTGCAGGCCAAGCATAATCTAAAACTTGACGCAAGGGGTAGGGCGCGCGACAATTCCCGAAACGAATGTGAAGGGCGCACTTAGGAGTTGGCTTCGCCAACTCGTGCGACAGGGGTTCCCCCTGTACCCCTAAGGGCACCAAAAGGAAGCTATGGCAATCTACCATTGCAGCGTTAAAGCGGTATCCCGCAGCACCGGGCGCAGCGCGCCGGGTGCGGCCGCTTATCGCGCCGGTGAATTGCTGACCGACAATCGCACCGGCGAGGTGTTCGACTACACCAAAAAGGGCGGCGTCCTGTCCGCCGATATCGTGCTGCCGGAAGGTGCGCCGGAGTGGGCCAAAGACCGCAACCAGCTATGGAACGCCGCCGAGGCTGCCGAGCGCCGCAAGGATGCTTGCGTGGCGCGTGAATATGAGGTGGCCTTGCCGCATGAGTTGACGCACGAACAACGGCGCGAGCTTGCGCTGACGTTCGCCAAAGAGCTGTCAGATCGCCACGGCGTGGCGGTTGATGTTTGTCTGCATGAGCCGAGCCGCGACGGCAACGACAAGAACTATCACGCACACATTCTGACAACGACGCGCGTGATGGGAAAAGATGGGTTAGAGGGCAAGGCAGAAATTGAAAAAGCCGGGCGCAAGCGGACCGACGATCTCAAGGAAACCCGCGCCTTATGGGGCGCACTTTGTAATGATGCGCTGGAGCGTGCCGGGCACGTCGAGCGCGTGGACCATCGCAGTTATAAAGAGCAAGGCGTTGACCTGACGCCGACCAAGCATATTGGCGTTTCTGCCGTGGCGATGGACCGCAAGGGCATGGATGCCGAGCGGCTGGAAATTCACGCCGAGACACGCGCCGAGAACGCCGAGAAGATAGAGGCTAATCCGTCGCTCATCCTCGATAAAATCACCACCACGCAGGCCGTTTTTGACCGCAGGGACATGGCGCGCGAGCTTAACCGGTACATAGACGATCCCCAGCAATTCCAGAACATCATGGCCCGTCTGGAGAGCGCGACGGAGCTGGTACAGCTTGCGCCAGAAATGACAGACGGCCGCCGTACGGTTCCGGCCAAGTTCACGACCCGCGAAATGGTCATGACGGAACGGGCGATGATTGACAGCGCCGAGCGTCTGGCCGGGGCGGAATCGCACGGTGTTGCGGCGGGCACGATAGCCCGCACCGTTGGCCGCTACGATACCCTTTCGGACGAGCAACGCGCCGCTGTTGAGCACGTTACCGGAGAGGGCCGCTTGTCCGTCATTATCGGGGATGCAGGCACCGGAAAATCCTTCGCAATGCGCGTGGCGAAAGAGGCATGGGAGGCCGAAGGCTTCCGCGTCCGTGGGTGCGCGCTGGCCGGTAAGGCGGCCGATGAATTGCAGGCCGGGAGTGGCATCGACAGCCGCACGATTCACAGCCTTGAAGCATCGTGGAATCGGGGCGTGGACATGCTGACCGCGCGTGACGTTCTGGTAATAGACGAGGCGGGCATGGTTGGCAGTCGGCAGCTTGGTCGGGTGCTCGAAGCGGCCGAGAAGGCAGGCGCAAAAGTCGTCATGCTGGGCGATGACAAGCAGCTTGCCGCCATCGAGGCCGGGGCCGGTTTCCGGGCCATTACCGAACGTGTCGGCGCTGCCGAAATCACGCAGATTCGCCGCCAGACGGAAAGCTGGGCGCGGGAGGCCAGCACAGAGCTGGCGCGCGGTGACGTCCGCACCGGTCTGGACGCCTATCATGAGCGCGGCCATGTGCGGATCGAGGACACCCGAGAGGAAGCCCGCACAGCCCTTGCGGCCGACTGGCTGGCCGACCGAGAGAAAGGCGGGACCAGCATCATTCTGGCCCACACGAACAAGGACGTGGCGAGCCTTAACAATACCGTGCGAACGGCGCTTAAAGCGTCCGGCGAGCTGGGCGCTGAAACCGAGTTCCTGACCGAACGCGGGGCGCGCAGCTTTGCCGAGGGCGACCGCCTTGTGTTCCTCAAGAACGACAGCGCGCTAGGCGTGAAAAACGGAACCCTTGGCACCGTCGAAAAGGCCGAAGAAGGCCGCTTGTCGGTTCGTCTGGACAGTGGCCGGGAGGTGGACTTTGACGCGGGCACCTACGGCCACGTTGACCACGGTTATGCCGTCACCATCCACAAATCACAGGGCGTTACCGTAGACCGTGCCTATGTGCTGGCGACGGGCGGCATGGACCGCAATCTGGCCTATGTCGGCATGACGCGGCACCGCGACAGCGCGACGCTGTACGCCGGGGCCGAAGACTTCACCGATCGCCGTTCCGGGCGACTGGTGGCCCACGGCGCCGCCCCTTATGAGAACGACCCGGCGAACAGCCAGAGCTATTTCGTGACGCTGGAATCGGACAGCGGCAAGCAGCGCACCGTCTGGGGCGTGGATCTGGCGCGGGCCGTTGCCGAATCTGGCGCACAGTTGGGCGACCGGATTGGCCTTGAGCACACCGGCAGCGAAACCGTGCAGCTCCCGGACGGAGGGATTGCCGAGCGCAATCACTGGCAGGTTAACGGCAGCGCCGAGCTGGCCTATACGAAACTGGCCGAACGGCTGGGCCGTCAGCAGCCGAAGGCGAGCACGCTGGACTTTGCCGAAAGCGCCTATGGCTTTGCCGAGCAGCGCGATTTCGACGGTGCGGGCGTTGTGCGCCAGTGGGTCGAGCGCGGCCGCGAGAAGCTGGCCGGGCTTGCCGACCGGGCCGAAAAAGCCCTTTCCCGCGTACTGGAACGCGCCGGAATCCGCCGCGACGTGCCCGGCATGGAACAGGCCACCCCGGAAGACATTGCGGCCCTGCGCGAGCCGCAGGCGCGGCCAGAGCTGACGCCGGAGGACGCCGCGCGCGCAGCGGCCATAGCCGAGGTCGAGCGGGCTTTCGGTGGCGGCCAGCCCGTGCGCCAGGTCGATCCGCTGGACGTGTACCGCAAGGGCGTGGAGCAGGCGCGGCAGGCAGGTGACGGGCTGGACATTCAGATTGCAGAACGCCGCTTGCAGCTTGCCGAAGACGCACAGGCGGCCGGACATAACCCGGCCCACATGGCCGCGAAAATCAACGCGCAGGCGCAGGCCGACGTGATTGCCGGATTGCAGGGCCAGCAGCCGCAGGCGCGGCCAGAACCAACGCCGGAGGACGCCGCCCGTGCGGCGGCCCGTGCCGAGGTCGAACGGGCTTTGGGCGGCGGCAAGGTTGAACGGCCAGCGCCGCAGCAGCAGGAACCGGGCATGTCGGAGCGGGATAAAGCCCGCGCCGAGGTTGAGAAAGCAATGGGCCACGGTCGCAAACGTGATCGTGGAATTGAGCTGTAACAACGGGAGATACCGCTATGAGCGACACCAAAGAAAACACCGGATGGACCACCCCGGACGCAGCGCCGGGCGGCTGGAACAAGGCCGACACCGAGCGGCTAGCCGAATACGAGCAGGGCTATCGGGAACGGTCAGAGGCCAAGCTGGCGAAACGTGAATCCACGGCCGAGCGCGTGGAAGTCGTCGAGGAACGCGACGTGACCGACCCCAGCCGGGTCTATACGCCGCGGGAGTCGGGCGAGGTTGCGCAGGAGCGCGAGGCAGACGCGCCGGAGCTGGCAGGCGGCGGGGAAGCCGCAGGCTATGACGAGGTACAGACGGCCGAGGTGGTGGAAGAAGACCCGGTGCGCGCGGCGGCCATAGCCGAGGTCGAACAGGCTTTTGCCGGGGAAAGCTACGGCCATGAGAGCGAGGCCCAGCTTAAAGCGGCCGAGATCGAGGCCGAGGCCGTCCAGTTCACCGGCATGTCGGAGGCCGCGCAGACGGCCGATGTGGTGGAGGAAGACCCGGCGCGTGCGGCGGCTATAGCCGAGGTCGAACGGGCGTTCAGCAGCCCCGGCCATGACCAAGAGATAGAGCGGTGATGCCTGTATGAAGATGGTGCGCTGCCGCTACTGCAAACATGGCCCGATCCACGTCACCGCGCGACGTTGCCCCCGTTGCGGGGGCAGAGAGCCGGGCAGCCGCCCGCTAGAAATCGTTATTGCGCTTGTCGTGCTGGTTTGTGCGTGTCTGCTAGCGTGGCGTTTCTGGCCGTATTGATCTATTCTTGGCGGTTGATGACGTTGCTCGCGTCTATCGCAAAAACGCCGCAGGGTTCGCCCTGTGGCGTTTTTTTATCGGTCCTCCCTTACGGGCGGCCACTGGCGGGCGGTGTGCATGAGGGCCATCACCCAAACCGTGTCCGTCGCTTCGTCCACTTCATAGACGAGCCGGTAGTTTTCGTGGGGGATCAGCTCGCGAGTGCCCGGAACTTTCCCAATGCGGCCGAGCATGGGAAACTTTCCCAGCCTTTGGGCCGCTTCACTGAAAAGATCGTCCATCTTGAGCGCCGCCCGTGGGTTTTCGACCGCGATGTAATCCACGATGTCGGCCCGGTCCTGTCTCGCCGCAGCTATCCAGCGGACTTTCACAATCCAGCCTCTCCGGCGCGGCGTAGCAGGTCCACACGGCGGGCGGCCGCATCGGCTTCCACTTCCTCATTTGAGACGTGCAGGCCAGCATCACGCTGCCTGCGCGCAACCTCGACCTTGCGGCGCAAAAATTCGTCGTACTCCCGCGCCTCGCGGCGTTGGTTGATGTAGTCGCGCATCAGCTCGCGCACGACCTGCGCTGCTGGCCGGTCATCGGCGGCGGCTTCTGCCATGAACGTGTCGCGCAGCTCTGGTTCCAGCTTCATCGTGAAAACGGCTTTCGTTGACATAACGGGCCTCCTGTCTATCGGTAATACCGAGTATATACCGAAGCATTACCCATGTGTCCACGATTGGATTGCACAATCCAAAAAAACCCGGCAGCGCGCCGCGCGTTGCATAAGTCCTAAGTTTTGCGACGGCTGCCGCAGGCCGGAAAAGCTGGGCCTTTTCGTGTTGCAAAATATTGTCGCTTATATTCTATAATGTGCGACAACATTTGCGACGTACAGGCGGACATATGGCACGACACAAAGACGACCCCGGCACGCTCGACCTGATGAGCGGCAAGCTGGGGTCGGTTCCGGTAGGGGGCGAAATGACACCCTAAGGATTTAACTCCGTGGGCCAGTGATATTCACCGGTCAGCAGGATGTGCGCCCAGATCAAAGGAGAGATGTGGGCTAGAAGGTCTGGCGGGACATCAAGACCGGCATTCGTCGTTCGGTGACGGCACGGCCGAGATGGACGGTATCTTCGGACGCGCAAGGCAGAAAGATTATTTCGGTCTAATAGATGACGTGTTAATCAAGGGCCAGATGATAAGTTTTCACATACAGGCAAGATCGAAATTGAATCGTACCTTTCGCTCACTTTTTGTTTTCAAATTACCCAGATTGTTTCTAGCGCTGATCTTTTTCGCTATCGACTCTGGTGATCTAGGCTATGCAGCAGGGCAGAAAATCCCTGATACCAAAGTCAGCGGTTCCAAGCCTCCTTTGCGCAAACTCAATCCGAACCCGAAGCGCGCTTATGAAATCCGCATGAAACTTGAAAATGTTTCCGATATCTCGCCTGCGGACCAAGGCGGCGCGCGGTTTGCAACGGTAGAAGGTACCGTGCAGTTCGATGTCAGCAATGCGGCCCGCTGTGGTAAGAGCCGCTGGCTGGCAGGCAACGTACCCGTTATCTCGAGCCACGAACCATTCCGCCTTTCGGCTGTTTCGGCAACCGAATATGTCGGCATAGTGTATACCGATATGATTCTGGACGAGGATTATTATGGGCGTGGCGTGTGTCACTGGCAATTGACCGAGGCTCGCCTCGCGCTCAAGGCACGCGACCGCGAAGACGACACCCGCTTTGTCGCGGGCTTGTCTGGGCAAAAGATGCGTACCGATGATAAGCAGCAGCGCTATTTCTGGAAAGGGTATTATCCCAACTTTGAGCAGGGGCCGTTCGCCGATTACGGTATAGCCCAATTGTCAACCGTTGAGAAAAGCAAGCGCGATCAGTACTTCGCGATCACCATGTCGGCCAGGGCGGTCGGCCCGTAATCGGATTTTTTGTAAGACTGGCACCTAAGCAAAAATGGCGACTGTCCATGCGGCAGACGCCATTTTCCTTTTTAACCTCTAAAGTTCTGGTTTGTGGCCGATTTGTAGGCCTCGGCTAAATTCCGCTCGCTTCATGCACGACGGTGCCATTAAAATCGCAGCTGGCGCCATGGTAGTAAGAGCAACCGGAAACTTCTTCCAGCTTCAACGTGTATTGATCCATGAACTTAAAATTCACCTTGCAAAAACGGCTATTCTGCAGGGATTCTTTTTTGCTTTCAATGAACCCTTCATTGGGTATCGACATGGTCGCGCTGGCACCTGTAATGGTGACGTCGCCTTTCAGACTTCCACCACAACCTGGTAACGTATCGGTCATTTTGTCCGCCGTCGCAATAGCGGCAGAATACTCATTGCCTGACTTATGCGTCAGGTCCACAATGAGAGACGCTCCACCTTCGCTTTCGTAACGACCTGCGCGATTGTTTTCGTCGCCCTGAGCCAGGGCTGGTACAGTAAGGACCGCAAGCGATGCAGCCAATATCAATGTTCTGATCATTTAATCTCCAAAACCAATTATATTCGGGGCAGAAGTGGCATTTATCCGATTTGTCGGCTTTCCAAATGACGCCGTGCAACCAAACGTACAAGTCTGAACTTCGTGTTTACAGCCCTGCGCAGTTTGGTTCGCGGATATCCGCCTCTTCCACAATTATGCCATTGCTTGCGTCACAACAAGGACTTGGCGTATACAACTGGCCAGTAGGTGCAGTGCTGCCGAAACCGCAACGCTTCGCCCTATAGAACCGCGGACCCGTCGACCGGACTTTTCCATCATCGGTGAAGCTATCGCTCTGATCGTCTTCGATCCGGCTCAGTCGCCCGATGTCGTTGCACAACATTCGCGACAGTATTCTTGCTGATGCCGAGGTCACGGGCGATCCAGCGGTAGCTCCTTCCTTCGGAAATTAGAGCGAGGACCTTTGGAGCAAGGCGATCCGACTTGGGACGCTGCCCCATCCGGCGGCCCAGTTGCTTTCCCCGCGCTCTTGCCGCGGCGAGGCCGGACTTTACGCGCTCGCTAATGAGGTCGCGTTCGAATTCAGCAATCCCGGACAGGAAGGTTGCGAGCATTCGGCCGTGCGGTGAGGATAAATCGAAGGTCATGCCACTCATCGCTATAACCGAGACCTTCCAACCCTCCAACTCGCGCAGCGTGTTGAGAAGGTCGATAGTCGAGCGACCCCATCGGGAAAGTTCAGTAACAAGCACCGCGTCAATCTTGCGAGCTTGCGCCAGCGCCATAACTTTGCGTCGTTCGGCACGGTCGAGCTTCGTGCCGGAACCGGTCTCCTTGAATATCGCGGCAACCTCATATCCAGCTCGATCAGCGAAAGCAGTCAGGTCATGCTCCTGCCGCTCGCATGACTGATCGGCGGTTGAAACGCGACAGTAAATAGCGGCGTGCTGTCCCAATTGAACCCTCGTGGATTTTGGTGCCGGAAGGCCTTGATTTGTATGGGCTGATTGTTGTCCAAAACAGAGTATACTTCAATAGGGACAATTGTTCATGCCAAGGCGACATATTCTGACCGAGCGACAACGCTCGGTACTGTTCGATCTGCCAACTGATGAACTGTCGCTGCTCCGACACTACACGCTCGCTGATGATGACCTTGAGCATATCCGGGAACGGCGCAGACCGGAAAACAGGCTCGGTTTCGCCCTACAACTTTGCGCCTTGCGTTATCCCGGTCGTTCCTTGGCATCAGGCGAGTTGATCCCGCGCGAAATTCTATCATTTATCGGCGCGCAGCTTGGCATTGCGGCAGATGCGCTGATTACCTATGCCGCCCGCCGTCAAACTCGCCAGCAGCATATGGAAGCCCTGCGTGAGATTTATGGCTACAAGGCATTTGCGGGCCGTGGCGCACGTGATCTGCGAGACTGGCTTTTTGAGCAGGCAGAAGATGCCCGGTCGAACGAGGATTTGGCGCAGCGTTTCGTTATGCAATGCCGAAATACGATGACTATCCTGCCTGCGGTGACGACGATCGAGCGATTGTGCGCCGATGCGCTTGTCGCCGCTGAACGGCGGATCGAGACACGAATTGCTGATCGACTCGACATTGGCGTTCGTGAGCGACTGGATGGGCTCTTGACCGAGATGACGAATGGAAACATTAGCCGCTTCATCTGGCTCCGCCAGTTCGAAGTTGGCAGCAATTCCGCCTCGGCAAATCGCCTACTTGATCGCCTAGAGTTTCTGCGCGCTCTGGAAATTGACCTCGAAATCCTAGCAGACATTCCGGCACATAGGGTTGCGCGTCTACGCCGACAAGGAGAGCGCTACTTCACGGACGGCCTTCGCGACATCAGTTCCGATCGGCGGTGGGCGATCCTAGCAGTCTGTGCCGTCGAATGGGAAGCGGCGATTGCCGATGCCATTGTGGAAACCCACGATCGCATCGTCGGAAAAACCTGGCGCGAGGCGAAGCGGCTTCATGACGAACGGATTGCCAATTCCAAGACGGCGGTCACTGATACGCTTCGCGCATTCACCGCGTTGGGGGCGTCTCTGCTGGAAGCACATGATGACGGCATCCCGTTGGACGATGTCTTGGCACGATCGACCGAATGGCAGCGACTTGAACAACTGGTCGCGGCAGGGACGCAACTTACCAGCACCTTGGCGGATGAACCTTTGGCGCATGTCGGGCAAGGGTATCATCGCTTCCGTCGATACGCGCCACGAATGTTACGATGTCTGAAGCTCAAATCCGCGCCTGTCGCCGAGGCATTGATTGCCGCCGCACACGTGATTGGCGTAACAGGCGCCCCAACGACGCCGGCTACTTCCTTCCTGCGACCGAATTCGAAATGGCATCGATATCTGCGTGCACGAGATCAGGGCGACAATCGTCTATGGGAAATCGCAGTCCTGTTTCACCTTCGGGACGGCTTCCGATCCGGTGATGTTTGGCTGGATCATTCCCGCCGCTACGGCGATCTCAAGCAGGTTCTTGTCCCAATGGCTTCGGCACAGACAAACGCGAGAATGGCGGTTCCAATCGATCCTCACGCTTGGCTTGCCGACCGTAAAATCCGCCTTTCTGACGGACTGAAGCGTCTGGCCCGTGCTGCTCGCGATGGTGCCATTCCTCACGGTAGTATTGAAGATGGGGTGTTACGGATCGACAGGCTGATCGCCGACGTACCTGAAAATGCCGAGGAACTGGTTCTGGATCTTTATCGTCGGATGCCGCCCGTACGGATCACCGACATTCTGTTGGAGGTTGACGCTGCGGTTGGTTTCTCTGATGCCTTTCCTCATCTGAGAACTGGAGCGCCATGCAGCGACCAGATTGGCTTGCTGAACGTCCTGCTTGCCGAAGGACTGAATCTTGGCCTTCGGAAAATGGCAGAGGCCTCCAACACGCACGACTACTGGCAGCTCTCGCGCCTTGCACGCTGGCATGTCGAAAGCGAGGCCCTAGATCAGGCGCTGGCGATAGTCGTAACTGCACAGGGCAAGCTTCCCATGTCCCGCGTCTGGGGCATGGGAACGACGGCATCAAGCGACGGCCAGTTCTTCCCGTCCGCGCGGCAGGGTGAGGCCATGAACTTGGTCAATGCCAAGTATGGCAACGAGCCTGGGCTGAAAGCCTATACCCACGTCAATGACCAGTTTGCGCCTTTCGCCTCACAGACAATTCCCGCGACGGTCAGCGAAGCGCCATACATTCTCGACGGCCTGCTGATGAATGAAGCAGGCCGCCAGATCGGCGAACAATATGCCGATACTGCGGGGTTTACCGACCATCTGTTCGGGACAAGCGCCATGCTTGGCTATCGTCTTGTGCTGCGTATCCGCGACCTGCCATCAAAACGGCTGTATGTATTCAATCCGGCGACAACGCCCAAGGATTTACGCGGTCTGGTCGGTGGCAAAATCCGCGAAGAACTGATTGTCGCAAACTGGCCTGATCTCTTTCGCTGCGCCGCTACAATGGCCGCCGGAAAGATCAAGCCGAGCCAGTTGTTGCGCAAACTCGCCTCCTACCCTCGCCAAAATGATCTGGCGGTCGCGTTGCGGGAGGTTGGTCGTGTTGAGCGCACTCTCTTTATAATAGAATGGATTCTCGATACCGATATGCAACGCCGTGCGCAGATCGGCCTCAACAAAGGTGAGGCTCATCACGCCCTGAAAAACGCCCTGCGCATTGGACGCCAAGGGGAAATCCGCGACCGAACCACGGAAGGTCAGCATTACCGGATCGCCGGGCTGAATTTGCTTACGGCAATCATCATCTACTGGAATACCGCACATCTCGGGTGTGCCATCGAAAATCGACGGAATGAAGGGCTCGACGTTCCACCGGAGCTGCTGGCGCATACCTCCCCGCTCGGGTGGGCGCATATCCTGCTGACCGGAGAATATCTTTGGCCCATTGGTGAAAAAGATTAGGGTGTCATTTCGCCCCCTACCGGAAACGACCCCAAGCTGCTGATCGGCTATGCGCGGGTTTCGACCGACGACCAGGAGCTGACCAATCAGCGGGCCGAGCTGCAAGCGGCGGGCTGTTCCCGCATCTTTGCCGAGAAGATCACCGGCACCCACAGCAAGCGCGCCGAGCTGGCCCGGATGCTGGACCACCTTCGGCCGGGCGACGTGGTGACGGTGACGCGGCTTGACCGCCTCGCCCGCAACACCCGCGACCTGCTGGACATTGCCGAGCAGTTGCAGGCGAAGGGTGCGGGCCTGCGGTCGCTGGCCGAGCCGTGGGCCGATACGACCAGCCCGGCCGGGCGCATGGTTCTGACGGTGTTTGCAGGCATCGCCGAGTTTGAGCGGTCCCTGATCGTGGAGCGCACCCGCAACGGACGCACAGCGGCCAAAGCGCGGGGCGTTCGTTTCGGCCGCCGCCCTGCCCTCAGTCCCGCGCAAATTGCCTATGCGCGCCGCCTGATTGACGAAGACGGGCACACCGCAAACGAGGCGGCCGCCCTGCTGGGCGTCCACCGGGCGACCCTCTACCGGGCGCTGACCAGAGAGGAGAGCACCAAATGAAAGACCGATCCCACGATCAGGCAATGGCCGAGCAGTTCCGCGCGGACCCGGCCTATGCCGCCGAGCTGCTGGCCGAAGTACGCCGCGACGGCGACCCGGCCGAACTGGCCGCTACCTTGCGCCAGATGGCCGAAGCGTTCGGCCGCGCCGGGCCGTGGTGGGACGGCCTCACCGATGACGAGCGGGCCTTATGTGCCGCGCAATTCAGCCGCTACGACACGGCGGATTATCTCAAGACCGGGGACGATATTGCGGCCTATCTCGATGCCGTGGCGGAGGATGGCGACCCCGCGCTGATCGCGGCGGCGCTTGGAGACGTGGCCCGTGCCCGCAACCTTAGCCAGCTCGCCCGCGACGTGGAGGGCGACCCGAGCCTCGCAACCGTGGTGAAAGTCGCCCACGCGCTTGGCCTGCGGCTCGTTTTCAAACCGACCCACGGTGGATCAGAACCGGCAGCAGGGGGCTAGGCCCCTGCCCTTCCCTTTGGTGCCTAGCTGGCCGGTGTGTGGGTTAAATGAATATTCAAAATCAGTCAAAAAGAGATTGACGGAATCACGCGCATAGACGACACTATCCCCATGTTTTGAATATTCAAACGAGGTGATAGTGTGATTATCGCAATAGCAAACACCAAGGGCGGGGTAGGCAAGACCACCCTTGCCGTACAGGTCGCCATTTCTCGCGCCCTTGCCGGGCGTGACGTTTGGCTGATCGACGGTGATCGGCAGGGCACGGCAGCGGCCGCCATAGCGGCCCGTGCCGAGTCCGCGAAGCAACCGGGCATCGCCTGCGCCCAGTACCCGGACGGCCCGCAGCTTCGCGCCCAAGTGCAACAGCAGGCCAAGAAATGGGATGACATCGTGATTGACGTGGGCGGCCGCGACTCGACCGCACTACGCGCTGCGCTCATTCTGGCCGATACCCTTTTGGTGCCCTTCGCCCCGCGCTCCTATGACGTGTGGGCGCTCGATGACATGGCGGCATTGGTGGACGAGGCCCGTAGCGTTCGCGACGGCCTGCGAGCCTTCGCTGTGATGAACCAAGCCGACCCCGGCGAACACTCGACCGACAACGCCGACGCAGCGGCGGCCGTGGCCGAGGTTCCGCAGTTCATCTACCTGCCGACCCCGATCCGCCGCCGCAAGGCGTTCAGCAACGCCGGAGGGGCAGGGCTGGCCGTGTCCGAACTGACACCACGCGATGCAAAGGCCATTGCCGAAGTCAATGCGCTGATGGCACCGCTTTTTAACGGTCAATGAATATTCAAAGAACGACAGGAGTAAACGTAATGGCAATTCATCGCAAAGCAAAGGCGACAGACGCCAAAGAGGCCGCGACCGAGGCATTCTTGACCGGAGCGCCCGACGCCGGGGCCAAAGCCGAGAAGCCAGCGCCCTATGAGAAGGGCTTGCCGAAGGGCCACAAGAGGCAAATCAGCATCACCATTGCCCCGGAACTGCTGCGCAAGGTGGACGAGCGGGCCGACGCAATGGGCACCGGCCGGTCGGCCTTCATTTCCATGGCAATCTTTAAAGCATTGTCGGAATAGTCTTTTCATCCATTTTGAATATTCAAGGCGCATTAGGAGGCAACCGCATGAACGATCGGACCAACGGCCCCAAGGCCATCGGTGAGCTGCTGGGCGGCCTGATCTCGCGCGAGGTTAAGCGGACGGCCGACGCCGTAGCGTCCAAAGGGAAGGGTAAAGGGGAGGCGAGCCGGGCGCTTACGCGCTCCGATTCCACGCTGATCGAGGCGGCCGCCGACA
>NZ_JACIJG010000034.1 GCF_014199265.1 Brucella daejeonensis | reverse complement strand
TTCAGTCGGGATTCAAACGTCAAATTCAATCCACTAGTGGTCTGATTCCGACATTTGCATCCCTCTGATACAGGCGCCGAGCAAATGTCGGAATCAGACCACTAGCAGGCAATGTGGGATAGCCCAAACGAACTGTTCGACCGCTGAAGTTTAGTCCAATTGGGCTGTTCGCCATCATACCTTTGGTCCGAATAAGGACCATACCTGTGAGATGCTTCTTCCAGAACTGGGAGAAGCGCAATGAATGCCGTTCTGGATCATCCGATACAACATGACGGGCTTAACAGGCTTCGGGACAAACATCTTTTTCGCGAGCTGGGCTATATCGACGGGCGGTGGGTCGCAGGCGACAAGGCCGAAACGTTTGCCGTTCTCGATCCCGCGACGGGAAAACGGCTGGCCCGCGTGGCAAGCCTGAGCGAAACACAAACTACCCTTGCCATCGATGCCGCTCAGAAGACTTTTCCGGAATGGCGCAACAGGCTGCCGCAAGAGCGGTCGGCCATTTTGCGCCGCTGGTACGAACTCGTTTCGGCAAACCGTGACGATCTCGCCCTGTTGATGACGCTGGAGCAGGGCAAGCCACTGGATGAATCGCGCGGTGAGATCGACTATGGCGCGGCTTTCATCGAATGGTTTGCGGAAGAAGCCAAACGGCTCAACGGCGAAACCATTGCCAGCCATCTGCCCAATGCGGAAATGCTGGTGCGACGCGAAGCACTGGGTGTCGTGGGATTGGTGACGCCGTGGAACTTTCCCAATGCCATGATCACCCGCAAAGCCGCAGCCGCCATTGCCGCCGGTTGCCCGGTTGTCGTGCATCCGTCGTCGGAAACACCGTTATCCGCGCTTGCACTGGCCGAGCTTGCGGAACGTGCGGGCATGCCGGCCGGCATTTTCAATGTGGTGACGGGAAAGGCCGCACCGATTGTCGATATCCTGTGCCGGGACGAGCGCGTGCGGGCGTTGAGCTTCACCGGTTCGACCGAAATCGGCAAGCTGATTGCCACAAAATGCGCAGCAACCGTCAAGCGTCTGGTGATGGAACTCGGCGGCCACGCACCTTTGATCGTCTTCAACGATGCCGATATCGACCGCGCAGTCGATGTTGCCATGGCGGCAAAATTTGCAACCTCGGGGCAGGATTGCCTTGCTGCCAACCGCATCTTTGTCCAGCGCGATATTCTTCCCGCTTTCACAAAGGCCTTCGCAGCACGCATCCGCAGTCTCAAAACCGGCAACGGTCTCGATGCGGATGTAGAGATCGGGCCGATGATGCATGGCCGTGCTGTCGATAAGATCGAGGAGCATGTGCGTGACGCAAAAAAGCGCGGCGCAAACATCGACGTCGGGGGCGGACGCATTGGCGATCACTCGCTTTTCTTTGAACCGACATTGCTCACCGATGTGCCCGATGATGCCGCGATCATGCATGAGGAAACATTTGGCCCTGTCGCCGCGGTCTCTGTCTTTGATGGCGAAGACGAGGTGATCGCACGGGCCAACGCCACGCAATATGGTCTCGTCGCCTATGTGGTCACCACAAATGGTGCGCGGCAACTGCGCATGGGACGCGCGCTGGAATATGGGATGGTTGCCATCAACCGCGCAAAAATCACCGGCGCGCCAATCCCGTTTGGCGGCTGGAAGCAATCCGGGCTTGGCCGCGAAGGCTCCCATCAGGGCATCGAAGCTTTCACTGAACTCAAATATCTGTGCATCGATACCGCTGCGTGAAAGCGTGGCGACCAGAAAGGATCATAACCATGTTGAACAACAGCAATGAACTCACCGCCTGGGATCGCGATCACTTCTTCCATCCTTCCACGCATATGGGGATGCATGCGCGCGGCGAAACACCAACGCGCGTGCTGGAAGGCGGCGAAGGCGTTTATATTGCCGATGTGAATGGCCGCAAAAGTCTCGATGCCTTTGCGGGTCTTTATTGTGTCAATGTCGGTTATGGCCGCACGGAAATCGCCGATGCGATTGCGGAACAGGCACGCAAGCTTGCCTATTATCATGCCTATGTCGGTCATGGCACGGAAGTGTCGATCACGCTTGCCAAGATGATTATAGACCGTGCACCCGACCATATGAGCCGCGTTTATTTTGGCCTGTCGGGTTCGGACGCCAATGAAACCAACATCAAGCTGATCTGGTACTACAACAATATTCTTGGCCGCCCGGAAAAGAAGAAGATCATTTCGCGCTGGCGTGGCTATCATGGTTCGGGCGTGATGACAGGAAGCATGACCGGTCTTGCGACCTTCCATAACGCCTTCGATCTGCCGCGCGCACCGATCCTGCATACGGAATCGCCGTATTATTTCCGCCGTGCGGATCGTTCCATGAGCGAAGAACAGTTCGCGCAACATTGCGCCGACAAGCTCGAAGAAATGATCCTTGCCGAAGGGCCGGATACGATTGCAGCCTTCATCGGCGAGCCTGTTCTGGGCACAGGCGGCATCGTGCCGCCGCCCGCAGGTTACTGGCAGAAGATTCAGGCCGTTCTCGACCGCTACGACATTCTGCTCGTAGCCGATGAAGTGGTCACAGGCTTTGGCCGTCTCGGCAGCATGTTCGGTTCCGATCACTACGGCATGAAGCCTGACCTGATCACCATCGCCAAGGGGCTGACATCGGCCTACGCGCCCTTGTCGGGTTCAATCGTCTCCGACCGCATGTGGCAGGTGCTGGTGCAGGGGTCGGACAAAATGGGGCCGATTGGCCATGGCTGGACCTATTCGGCACATCCGATCTGCGCGGCTGCGGGCGTTGCCAATCTCAACCTTATCGACAAGCTGGGCCTCGTGGAAAATGCCGGTTCGACGGGAGCCTATTTCCGCAACGCGCTGAAGGATGCACTTGGCGACCACAAGCATGTCGGCGAAATTCGCGGCGAAGGCCTGATGGCGGCAATCGAGTTCGTTGAGGATCGCGACGACCGCGCGTTTTTCGATCCGGCACTGAAGATCGGCGCACAGGTTTCGACGGCGCTTCTGGCCAATGGTGTTATCGGGCGCGCCATGCCTGAGGGTGACATTCTGGGCTTCGCGCCGCCGCTCTGCCTCACACGCGAAGAGGCGGACAAGGTCGTCGCCGCGACGCAGAAGGCGGTTTCGACAGTCTTTGCCTGATGATCGAGGCTCGATGCGTTCTGCCGCATCGAGCCTCGCTATTGCTTCATGGGCAGGCCCTGGACTCAATTCCTTGCAATGATCTCCTTGCCGGAAATCACCAGCCGGACGCCAAGCGCGCCGGTCTTGCGGCGGGCGAGAAAGCGCGGGCGACGGCGGAGCGGCTCCTGCCCCTGACGGCGGGCCTGCGGCTGGCCGGTACGGACCGCACCGGTGTTTTCATAGAGAGGACGGGCAACGCCGTCTTCTTCCACCAGCATCATCGGCAGGTTGAAAGCGGAGGCCCATACGCGCCAGTCGGCGGCGACATCGGTCAGGTCATGCGCCACGAGAAGCGGGACCGAGAGCTGCGGGTCCTCATGCATCAGTTCCAGCGTGACGGTGATCTCGCTAAATTCGTCTTCCACGGCACGGGCCGCAACGCCGACGAATGCATTGGCGGGGAGCGCGATGGACATGGGCAGGCCGCTCGACGGCAGAACCTGCCGGATCACCGCGCCGCGCTCATTGATGGTGAAGGTTACGTCGCTGCGTCCGTCGCGGGTCGCATAGGTCACGACCTGCGGAAAGTGAAACGGATCGAGCCGCAGTTCACGGCCGGCCCAGTCGGGCTTCAGTCCCTTGCTCATCATTTTCGACGCCTCTGTCTCTCTGTCTCTTTGTTTTCGAGAGCCGGTTATCCCGGCTTCCCTGTCGAGCTTTTGCTCTTCGTTGAGTTGGAGAATAGGCGGCGATCCTTACCCACGAGCTTAACGAGTTGGGTTAACTTTTTCTTGGCTTGTCCTTTGGTTATCAGAATGCAACCGGGTGTAAGAATTCGGAAATTCTTCTGAAGAAGCGTTTACTAAAATTCGGCGCCCCTCTCCCGGACAGAGTTTGACGAAACTCCCGCTTCGAACTATTCTGTATTACAATTCGAGGGAATAACTATGAAAAATCAGTCATTGTCAGACCCGATCACCATGCGTGTTCCGCGCGATGTGCTGGCCCAGATCGAAGAGATCGCCAGCATTTCGGAACGCAGCCGAAGCTGGGTTATCGTCCGCGCGCTGAAGGCCTATCTGGCGGCAGAGGGCAAGGAAATCAGAGAGATAGCCAGTGCCCGTCGCGCCATCGAAGATGGCGAGGGTTTTGACCTGGACACGATCATCGATGAAGCCGAAGCGACCATCAAGGGTGCGGCTGCGTGAAGGTTATCGTCTCTCCGGCTGCGCGGGACTATATCAAATCCGAGATCGCTTATCTGAAACTGCGCAGTCCGCGCGCGGCACTTCGGTTGAGCGAAGATCTCAAGCGCGTGAAACGCGACCTCGTCCATTTCTCGCAAATGAGACATTTCACGGAAGAATTGCCCATTCCCGGCGTCCGCCGCTTTGTCATGGGAGCCTATCTCATCGACTACGAAATTCGCGGCGGAGATATCCTGATCTTTTGCATCCGTCATGGCCGCGAACGCCCACCGGCAATCCCGCTGGATGACGATTTCGACTTCGAACAATCGTAAGAAAAAGCGGCTTTTCCTGTTGGAAAAACCGCCTTGATGTTCCTACAGCACCTTGCCGGGGTTCATGATGCCCGCCGGATCGAAGGCCGACTTGATGCGGCGCATGAGATCGAGCGCGACATCCTGCTTGAAGAAGGCCAGTTCCTCACGCTTCAACTGACCGATGCCGTGTTCGGCCGAGATCGAGCCGCTATAGCTCGCGACGATGGTGTGGATACGGTGGTTCAGTTCGTGCCAGCGGGCAATGAAAGCTTCCTTGTCGGCGCCGACCGGCTGCGAAACATTATAATGCAGGTTGCCATCGCCGATATGGCCGAAGCAGACGATGCGCGCGCCGGGGATCATCTCCAGCGTCGCGGCATTGGCTTCGTGGATGAATGCGGGGATCGAGGCAACCGGCACGGAAATATCGTGCTTGATCGAGCCGCCTTCCGGCTTCTGCGCCCAGGACATTTCCTCTCGCATCTTCCAGAAGGATTGCGCCTGCGCCACGCTTTCGCCAATGGCGGCATCCTGAATGATGTCGTTCTCGAAGGCCTCCGTCAGAATGGTTTCCAGCGTCGTGCGCGCATCCTCTTCCGAGCGCGAGGACGAAATGTCGATCAGCACATACCAGTCGTGCGGGCCTTCCAGCGGATCGCGCACGCCTTCGACATGGCGCACGGTAAATTCCACGCCGATGCGCGGCATCAGCTCGAAGCCGGTCAGCGACGGGCCTGCATGTTCCGTCGCAAGCTGGAACAGGCGCAGCGCGTCTTCCGGGCTGCGCAGGCCCGCATAGGCCACGCCCTTGCCTTTCGGCTGGGGGAAGATTTTCAGCACCGCCGCCGTGATCACGCCGAGCGTGCCTTCCGAGCCGACGAACAGATCTTTCAGGTCGTAGCCCGTATTGTCCTTCTTCACATAGCGAAGGTCGCTCAGGATTTCGCCGGTCGGCAGGACGACTTCCAGACCGAGGCAAAGCTCGCGCATATTGCCATAGGCAAGAACCGCGGTGCCGCCCGCATTCGAACCGAGATTGCCGCCGATCTGGCACGAACCTTCGGCGCCAAGCGAGAGCGGAAACAGGCGACCGGCCTTTTCCACTGCGTCCTGAAGGTTCTTCAGGATCACACCCGCTTCGAGCGTCACCAGATTGCCCACCGTGTCGAGATTGCGAATGCGGTTCATGCGGCCCAGCGAAAGAACGATCGCCGCACCGCTTTCATCCGGCTGCTGTCCGCCGACGAGGCCGGTATTGCCGCCCTGCGGCACCACCGGCGTCTTCGTTTCGCTGGCAAGCTTCATGATCGCGGCGACTTCTTCCGTCGAACCGGGTCGCAGCACAAGCGGCGAGCGGCCATGGTAGAGGTCACGCTGTTCGATGAGATAAGCCGCAATGTCTTCCGGTGCGGTGAGTGCGTTCTTTTCACCCACAATGGCAGCAAAGCGTTCGATCAGGGCAGTATCCGGCATTTTTGTCTCTTATATTAGTGAATACTAACGCGGGGCCGCCGCGCGTTTCAGACGGTCGTTGATGGCCTCACCAAGACCTTCGAAGGGAATGGGTTCGACGGCAATCGTGGCGGCGCCCGTCGCATCGAGCCTACGCATGAAGTCGAACAGATTGGCCGCTGCCTCGCGCAGATCGCCGGTCGCGCTCAGGTTCAAAACCGCGCCCGGCTCGCCCGCCACGCGCGTCGGCCCAAAAGCCAGAAGCGCTTCGCCCGGTTTCACGTCACCAACCGCCAACCGCATCGCGGCATCAGGCGCGTAATGCGATTCCATCATGCCCGGTGCGATAATATGTGCCTGAATGGCGGCACTTTGCGAAACGCGTTTCAGCCGATGCCCGAGAAAAGTTTCGATCTCTTCCGCAGCCAGTCCGCCGGGACGCAACAGGCGCACCGTATCGCCTTCCGCCTTCACGATGGTCGATTCCACACCGACGCCGCAAGGCCCGGCGTCGAGAATCAGGTCAATCTTGTCGCCCAGATCATCCGCCACGGCCTTTGCATTTGTCGGGCTGATGCGCCCGGACGTATTGGCGCTGGGTGCGGCGACCGGATGATCGAGAACCTTTATAACGTCACGCACCCGGCCCTTCGGCATTCGCACCGCAAGAGTGCCTAAGCCCGCTGTCACCAGCGGATGGATGAGCGATTTTTCCTTGAGAGGCAGCACGAGGGTGAGCGGCCCCGGCCAGAATTTTTCCGCAAGGGCGCGCGAAACCGGGTCGAAGGTAACATAACGTTCGGCCATTGCGAGGTCTGCCACATGCGCGATCAGCGGATTGAACTGCGGACGCCCCTTGGCGGCAAAAATCCCGGCCACGCCTTCGCCATGGGTGGCGTCGGCGGCAAGGCCGTAGACGGTCTCGGTCGGAATCGCGACAAGCCCGCCGCGCTGCAAAATATCCGCAGCGCGGTGGACAGCATCGTCATCGAAGGTCACGATTCCGGTCACGTATCATCCCGCGATCTTGGAGAAATCGGCAACCTTGCCGGTGGCCGTGCGGATCAGGTCGAGCAGTGCAAGGCGATTGGCGCGGACATTCTCGTCCTCGTCATTGACCAGCACAGCTTCAAAGAAGGTGTCAACAGGGCCACGCAGCTTGGCAAGCGCCAGCATAGCACCGTTGAAATCCTCGCGCCCGATTGCAGCTTCCGCTTCGGTTGAAGCCAGAGTGACGGCCTCGAACAGCGCCTTTTCTTCCGCTACTTTCAGAAGCGAGGCATCGACCTTATCGGCGACCTTGGTGCCCTTCTTTTCTTCGGCAGCGAGAATATTGGCGGCGCGTTTGGTTCCGGCCAGAAGGTTCTTGCCGTCTTCCTCGTTGATGAAGACGATCAGCGCCTCTAGACGACGAGCTACCAGCAGCAGATTGTCAGCATCCGGCGTCAGCACGGCATCGATGGCGTCATAGCGTGCGCCTTCATCCTTCAGATGGACCTTGAACCGGTCGTGGAGGAAGGACAGGAGATCGGCCAGCACCGGCTCGGCATTTTCTTCCGTTGTCGCGCGAATTTCCGTCTCGAAATTACGCAGTGCATTATCGACGTCCTGCTCGCCATCGACATCGCCGGAATTTTCCGCAGCAAGCTTTGCTTCGAATTCACGCAGCTTGCGCTGAACCTGACCTTCCTTCAGAGCGGCAAAAGCCGAACGCAGAAGCGGCAGGAGCGGGAACTTCCATTCCTGCGACAGGAGAAGGCGGATCACACCCAGTGCCGCGCGACGCAGCGCATAAGGGTCTTTGGAACCCGTCGGCTTTTCGTCAATCGCCCAGAAACCGACCAGCGTGTCGAGCTTGTCGGCCAGAGCCACGGCAACCGAAACCGGATTCTTCGGCACCACGTCCGACGGGCCTTGCGGCTTGTAATGTTCTTCCAGAGCGGCAGCGACGGTTTCGTCTTCGCCCTGAAGCAACGCATATTTGCGGCCCATCGCGCCCTGAAGTTCAGGGAACTCGCCCACAACTTCGGTCTGTAGATCGGCCTTGGAAAGAATAGCTGCACGGGTGGCAAGTTTCGGATCGGCACCAACCAGCGGCGCAATCTGCGCAGCCAGTTCGCGGATACGCTCGACGCGCTGCCCTTGCGTGCCCAGCTTGGCATGGAAGGTCACATTCAGCGCATCCAGACGCGCCATGCGCTGATCGAGCGGCTTTTTCAGATCGAGGCCGAATTTTTCAGCCGATGCGGCAAGCTTGTCGAGATCGGGCAGATCGTGCTGGTCAGTATGCCAGAAATAGAGCGCATCGGAAAGACGCGCGCGCACCACCTTGCCGTTGCCATAAGCGATTTCCGTGCCGCCATCCTTCGCCGCGACATTCGACACGAGGATAAACTTGTTGGACAGCGCTTGCGTCCCGCCTTGCTTGCGCGTGACAAAACACTTCTGATTGGCGCGGATGGTGAGGCGAATGACTTCCGGCGGGATGGCCAGAAATTCTTCCTCGAATTCGCCCATCAGCACGACCGGCCATTCGACAAGGCCGGAGACTTCTTCCAGAAGCCCCTCGTCCTCGACCAGTTCCAGACCCGACGCGAAGGCGAGATTATGCGCATCCTGCGCAATGATCTCCTTGCGACGCTCGGCGTCGAGCACCACGAAAGCCTTTTCGAGCTTTTCGACATAATCGTCGAAGCGGCGCACCTTGATCGCCTGACCGTCGCTCAGGAAACGGTGGCCATGGGTGACATTGCCCGACCTGATGCCGTCAACATCGAAATCGATGACCTGCGTTTCCTCGGTTTCGGGACCGAAAGTGCACAGGATCGATTGCAGCGGACGCACCCAGCGAAGCGCACCCGGCTTTGCCGACGCCACGCCCCAGCGCATCGACTTTGGCCATGGGAAATTGCGGATCGTCTGCGGCACCAGTTCGGCGATAATCTCTTCGGCTGCGCGACCGGGCTTTGTCAGATGCGCGACATAGAAATCGCCCTTTTTGGGATCGGAATGCACATGCGCCTGAGAAACATCGCTCAGGCCAGCCTTGCGCAAAAAGCCCTGAATGGCCTGCTCCGGCGCTTTGACCGAGGGGCCCTTCACATCCTCATGCACATCCTTGGAGCGCACGGTGAGGCCACGAATGTCGAGCGCCAGACGACGCGGCGTCCAATAGGCGGTCGCGGCTTCATAGGTCAGGCCCGCATCGACCAGACCATCGGTGATCGCCTTTTTCAGATCGCCAGCGGCCTTGCGCTGCATGCGCGCGGGAATTTCATCGGAAAAGAGTTCGAGCAACAAATCAGGCATCAGCGTACGCCTTCCGCATGCACATTATTTAGTTTGTCCGTCCTCGCTTCGCTGCGGGCGGACGGCGTAGCCGGAATTTCTTCGAAGAAGAGTTCGAGCAACAAATCAGGCATATCACTCACCCTCACGCTTGAAATTGCAACCACCGGCATCCGTCAACAGGAACGCTTCGCCGCACTGGCGCGCAAGGTTGCGCACACGCAGGATATAGCTCTGGCGCTCGGTGACCGAGATCACGCCGCGCGCATCCATCAGGTTGAAGACGTGGGATGCCTTGATGCACTGGTCATAGGCCGGGAAAACGCATTTATGTACATTCCCTGTCGTGCCTTCGGCACTCCCCGCCTCTTGTGGAGCGCCAGCCTTCAGAATGGCCTCGCATTCGCGTTCGGCATCGATGAAATGCTGATGCAGCATTTCCGTATTCGCCATTTCGAAATTGTAGCGGGAATATTCCTGCTCGGCCTGAAGAAACACGTCGCCATAGGTGACTTTCTCGTCGCCTTCCAGACCGTTGAAGTTGAGGTCATAGACATTGTCCACGCCCTGCACATACATGGCGAGGCGCTCCAGACCATAGGTCAGTTCGCCGGAAACCGGCGAACATTCGATGCCGCAGACCTGCTGGAAATAGGTGAACTGCGACACTTCCATACCGTCGCACCAGCATTCCCAGCCAAGGCCCCACGAACCCGTGGTCGGATTTTCCCAGTCGTCCTCGACAAAGCGCACGTCATGCAGGTTCATGTCGATGCCGATGGCCTTCAGCGATCCCAGATAGAGGGCCTGTAGATTGGGCGGGCTTGGCTTCAGGAGAACCTGATACTGGTAATAGTGCTGAAGACGGTTCGGATTTTCACCATAACGGCCATCCTTCGGGCGGCGTGACGGCTGAACATAGGCCACGTTCCACGGGCGCGGCCCGAGCGCGCGCAAGGTCGTCGCCGGGTGCAGCGTACCCGCGCCCACTTCCATGTCGTAAGGTTGCAGGATGGCGCAACCGTGCTCCGCCCAATAATTATGGAGCGTCAGGATCAAGCCCTGAAAGGAACGTGTGGGATGCATATGTGCTGGCAACGTACTGGACACCGGTAGGGCCTCGTTCTTGAAATGATGGCCCGGTCTAATTTGTCAGCAACGCAGGGTCAAGCACAGGCTGCCGGTTTCGGTGTCACACCACCTTGAAACCGGCATGGCAGTCTGAGTCCCTAGTCGGTATTCGGCTTTTCCGGCTTCTGCCCGTCCTGCCTCGTCGCATTGGCGGAAGAGCGGCCCGGAACATCCGGCAGGCCCTTCTTCAGCTTCGCCTCGATCTTGACGAGGTCTTCCGGCTCCGGCTTGCCCGCAATGGCATGGTTCCACTGGAAGGTGGCTTCAAGAAGCCGCCCCGCCCGCCAATAGGCGTCGCCCATATGGTCGTTGATGGTCGGGTCTTCCGGGCGCAGCTTGACCGCCTTTTCCAGTTCCGCCACGGCTTCGTCATAGCGGCCGAGCTTGTAATAGGCCCAGCCGAGCGAGTCGACGATATAGCCGTCCTGCGGACGCAGTTCGACCGCCTTCCTGATCATGCCCAGCGCTTCGTCGAGGTTTTCGCCCCGGTCCACCCAGGAATAGCCGAGATAGTTCAGCACCTGCGGCTGGTCGGGATAAAGTTCGAGCGCCTTGCGGAAATCCGGTTCGGCCTTGTCCCATTCCTTCAGCCGCTCATGGGCGATGCCGCGCTGATAGAAGACCGGCCAGTCCTTGCGCTCCGGCGTCTTGATCTCACCCACCGCAGCGTCGAAAATCTTCGCCGCGTCGGCGAAATTCTTGTCCTGTGCATAGACGCCGCCGAGCGCCAGATAGGTGCGCATGTCGCTCCTGTCGCGGTCGAGCAGTACCTTGAGCTGCTTGATCGCTTCCCCCGGCTGGTCGTTTTCCGCCAGATTGAGCGCGCGCTGCATCTCCGCATCGCGGCGATAAGGCGACTTCTCCGGCACGCGGCCATAATAGTCGATAGCCTTTTCCGGCTGGCGCAGTTTCGCGGAAATATCGCCGAGCTGGTAAAGCGTCGCGTCATTGCCGGGACGCAGCGGCAGCGACATTTGCAGATAGAGCCTGGCGAACGCTTCCGCTCCGCTGCGGTTGATCGCGGTGCCGAGCGTATAAAGCGCTTCCGCGGCACCTTCCTGCGCGGTATTGACCAGACGTCCGTATTTCTCGCCCGCTTCGATCTTCTCGCGCATTTCGGTGATCGTCATGCGGCCGTTCAGAAGTTCGGCGGCATCGTTGAGCGTCTTGATCGCGCCTTCCCTGTCGCCCTGCCGGAGCTTGAACGAGGCATAGGCCATCACGATGCGCTCATAGGTGTCGGGTGCGGCGCTGCCGCCCGGACGGTCGTCGATCGCCTGCTGGTAGAAGTCGCGGGCTTCCTGCTTCCGCCCGGCCAGATCGGCGATCAGCGCCGCATTATAAGTGCGGAACAGGCCATACCATTCCGGCCCCTCCATCTTGCGGACATCGGCCAGCGCCTGTTTCGGATTGCCCTGCCCGACCTTGACCCAGGCATTCATGAAGCCAGTGGCAAGCCGGTCCATGTCGGATTGCAGCGACAGCATCAGAAGCGGCCCGACCTTGCGATACTGCTTGCGGCTGATGGCGTCGATGGCCAGCGCCACGCGCGAGAAACGCTCGATCCCGGTGACGTCTTTCAGTTCCTCCGCCAGCGGCAGGGCGTCCTTGAAACGGCCTTCCGTCAGCAGGACCAGCATCAGGTCCTGCTTGATCTGCGAATTGCCGGGGTCGAAAGCCATGGCCTGCCGGTAGAAATCGACGGCGGCGGCGAGATTGTTGTCGGCTTCCGCGGTGCGGCCCGCGAGATAGGCGCCGGCAAAGGAACCGGCCCGGACAGGCGGCGGTGCGGGCTCGGCGGCAGCCTTGGCCATGGTTCCGCTCGTCGAGATCGCAATTCCCGCCAGAAGCGAGAGCAGCAAACCGTAAAGCGGACGATTTTTCGATCCATGCCGCATAAAGCCCTATCCTCTTCTCAAATCCCTGTGACAGATACCGGCAAACAGGTCCCGGAAGCCGGGCACACGGTCTCTTTGCCGGAAAAGGCACCCCAAGCATGGCCTTTTTGGGATGGCGGAGCAAGAAAAGCATCCGTGACGGGACGCTTTTCCTAGAGCGGTTCCTGTTTTGACTGAATCGTTGGAACCGCTCTAACTACTTGTTTTTACGCATTACCCTACGCAAAACCGCTTCGCACTTTTGCTGGAAATGCTCTAAAGCGTGTTGCGTTCAATCGTGTTCAGGCAACACGCCTTAAGCTTTTGTTTTTACGTATGTCTTTATCCCAAAACCGGTTCCCGCTTTCGGGAGACATGCTTTACCTATTCTTGCCCGCAAAAAGCGCTGGCCGGAGTTTTCCGGCGTCGCGGATCAGTTGACGCGGCTGATGCAGAAATCGATGACCTCGATCAGCGCGTCCTTTTCAGGCGAGGCGCGCAGGGGCGAGAGAGCGTCGCGGGCAATCTCGCCGAAATGGCGCGCGCGCTGCACCGTATCGGCAATCGCGCCGTGCTTCGTCATCAGGCCGAGCGCCTTTTCCAGCGAAGCGTCGTCGCTCGCGCCGTCCTCGATGGCGCGTTTCCAGAAGGCGCGTTCGTCGTCGGTGCCGCGACGATAGCTCAGAATCACCGGAAGCGTGATCTTGCCTTCGCGGAAATCGTCGCCGGTATTCTTGCCCAGATCGGCAGCGGAACCGCCATAATCCAGCGCATCGTCCACGAGCTGGAAGGCAAGACCGAGATTGAGACCGTAATCGCGCAGCGCCGCGCGGTCGGAGCGCTGTGCGGCGGCAATGATCGGCCCTACTTCGGCGGCAGCGGAGAACAGGGCCGCCGTCTTGGCCTTGATGACGGCCAGATACTCGTCTTCCGTGGTTTCCATGTTCTTGGCGGCGGCAAGCTGCATCACTTCGCCTTCGGCGATGACCGAAGCCGAGGTCGCCAGAACGTCGAGCGCATCGAGCGAGCCGACATCGACCATCATCTTGAAGGCCTGGCCGAGCAGGAAATCGCCGACGAGAACGCTCGCCTGATTGCCCCAGATCATGCGCGCGGTGCTTTTGCCCCGGCGCAGGTCGCTTTCGTCCACCACATCGTCGTGGAGCAGCGTCGCCGTATGCATGAACTCGACCGAGGTCGCCAGACGGACATGGCCGTCGCCCTCATAGCCGAACATGCGGGCGGCGGCGAGCGTCATCATGGGGCGCAGGCGCTTGCCGCCCGACGAAATCAGATGATTGGCGACTTCCGGAATCATTTCGACATCGGATCCGGCGCGGGACAGGATCATCTCATTCACACGCGCCATGTCGGCCTTTGTCAGGTCGACCAGCGGCTGAACCGATCCTTCCTGCTTCTTTTTACCGTCCAGATTCAGAACCACACCCAATGCCATTTCTCCTAGCTGTCCGGTCACACTATTGAAACAGACCGGATTGCTCAAGACGCAACTGCCCCCACTGCGCGCTCCAAGCGTTACTCTTCCATCGCCTGTTCATCATTGAAGGAAGCTGTTGTCAATGCGGTGCATTCGCTACAAACTGTTCAAATGATCGAACTTATCCGCACGAATGATTCCGTTCTGCTGTCCTTTGCGGAGGCCCTGATGAAGGAGGCCGGGATCGCCTATTTCATTGCCGACACCAATATGAGCATCATCGAAGGTTCGCTGGGCGTTTTGCCGCGCCGTCTTCTGGTCAGCGAGGATCGTCTGGAAGAAGCGCGGCGGATACTCATCGACGCCAAGATCGAGCATGAACTGCGCGACCGATGAATTCCAAATTTGTTCCCGACGCACAGGATGAAGTCGAAGAAACGCTCGATGTGTTTCATCGCGGTACATTTCATCTCGTTCAGCCCGCAATGAAGGGCCATCGCTCCGGCGTGGACGCGATGATTCTGGCAAGTGCTGTTCCGAACGGTTTTTCCGGGCGCGTCGCCGATCTTGGAAGCGGCGCGGGTGCGGCGGGGCTTGCCGTCGCCGCCCGCTGCCGCCAGGCGCGGGTAACGCTTGTCGAGCGGTCCGGTTTCATGGCCGGCTTTGCCCGCAAGACGGTCGCGCATCCGCTCAATGCCGCACTGGCGGAACGCCTCGACGTGGTCGAGGCCGATGTCGCCCTGAAGGGCAAGGCCCGCATCGCGGCGGGACTTGGCGATAACAGTTTCGATTTCGCCATCATGAACCCGCCTTTCAACGAAGCGCGCGACCGCAGCACGCCCGACCCCTTGAAAGCGGAAGCCCATGTCATGCCGGAAGGCATGTTCGAACAATGGGTGCGAACGGCAGCGGCCATTGTGAAACCGGGCGGCGGCATCGCCATCATTGCGCGGCCCGGCTCCATTCGCCCTATTCTCGATGCGCTGTCGGGGCGGTTCGGCGGATTGAAGATCGTTCCGGTTCATCCGCGCGCCGATACGGCCGCGATCCGCATCGTCGTCGCAGGCATACGCGGCAGTCGCGCCGGCCTGTCGCTGATGCCCGCCCTCGTTCTCCACGGTGACGAGGGACACGGCTTCACCCCGCGCGCCGATGCGATCAATAACGGCCTGGAAGCCCTGCTGTAACAACCTCGCGGCTTCGGCGTTTCCGCCGAAATATGGCATGGCGGACCGATTTTGATTGAAACCGGGTACCCGAGCCAATATCTCTGAATCGCAATTTTCGTTCTGCGGCCCCGCCGCCCTTTTCCGAAAAAGCGCCGTAACCATACATGCACACGACAGGCAACGGGAACCGATGAACCACACCACAGATCAAAGCCGCCCCATATCCATCATGCGACGCTTCCTCGATAGCGAAGCTTCCGGCGGCTTGACCCTCATGGCAGCGGCGGCGCTTGCGCTGATCGTCGCCAACTCGCCCTACTCCGAGGTCTATTTCCACGCGCTTCACGTCTATATCGGCCCGCTCAGTCTTTCGCACTGGATCAACGATGCGTTGATGGCGGTGTTCTTCCTTCTGGTCGGCCTGGAAATCAAGCGCGAATTCCTCGACGGCCAGCTTGCGAGCTGGCCCAACCGGATGCTACCCGGCATCGCGGCGGCGGGGGGTGTGATTCTGCCCGCAATTATTTTCGTCGTCCTCAATAATGGCGACCCCGCCAAGGTGCGCGGCTGGGCCGTGCCGTCGGCGACCGATATCGCCTTCGCGCTCGGCGTGCTGTCGCTGCTCGGCTCGCGCGTGCCATCGAGCCTCAAGGTGTTCCTGGCAACGCTTGCGATCCTCGACGATCTTGCCGCCGTGGTCATCATCGCCATTTTCTATACGGCCGAAATTTCCATGCCCTATCTCGGCGGCGCATTCGCGACGGCCCTCGTGCTGTTTGCCATGAACCGTCTCGGCGTCATGAGGCTGCTGCCCTATCTGGTCGGCGGTCTGGTGCTGTGGTTCTTCGTGCTGAATTCCGGCGTCCATGCGACCGTCGCGGGCGTCGTGACGGCGCTGATGATTCCGCTGAAACCGGCTCCCGGCAAGCCGGACGACATGACTTCTCCGCTCCATATACTCGAACATGCGCTGGCAAAGCCGGTCGCCTTCATCATCGTGCCGATCTTCGGTTTCGCCAATGCGGGCATTTCCTTTGCCGGTCTCCATTCGTCCGTTCTGGGCGACACGCTGACGCTCGGCATTCTGCTCGGCCTCTTCGTCGGCAAGCAGCTCGGCGTTTTCGGCGCCGCTTGGCTCGCGATCAAGACCGGCCTCGCGCAAAGGCCGCTCGGCGCAAGCTGGATCCAGCTTTACGGTGTGGCGATCCTGTGCGGCATCGGCTTTACGATGAGCATTTTCATCGGCCTCCTGTCCTTCCCCTCCGACCTCATGCAGGCGGAAACGAAGATCGGCGTTCTGGCAGGTTCAGTGCTTTCCGCCGTCTGCGGCTATCTCCTGCTGCGGGTGGTCTCGAAGCCGAAGTGCCCCGAATAGCCGGAGCCTGATCGACAAGATGTCGGGGCCGTCCAGACCCGCCCGGAGAAAATCGAAAAATCCGGGCGGTTTTCTTTGTGTTTGCAATATTGTTTCCTACATTGTCTCAAAAGAATTTTCATTGGAGCCAGCCTTGCCCGGATTACTGACACGCCTCATTCCCCGACGCTTTCGCCCGGTTTCCATCGAAATCCCCGTCGTGAGGCTTCACGGCGCCATCATGTCCGGCGGTTCGGCCTTCCGGCCATTGCTTTCGCTGGCATCGACCGCCGCCCTTCTGGACAAGGCTTTCAGCGACAAGGAAGCCCCTGCCGTCGCCATTTCGCTCAATTCGCCCGGCGGCTCGCCGGTGCAGTCCCGGCTGATCTATCGGCGCATCCGCGACCTTGCCGCCGAACACCAGAAAAAGGTTTTCGTCTTCGTCGAGGATGTCGCGGCGTCCGGCGGCTATATGATCGCGCTTGCGGGCGACGAGATCATCGCCGACCCTTCCTCCATCGTCGGGTCCATCGGCGTCGTCTCGGCTTCCTTCGGTTTTCCCGAACTGCTGAAGAAGATCGGCGTGGAGCGCCGCGTCTATACGGCAGGACAGAACAAGGTCACGCTCGACCCGTTCCAACCCGAAAAGAAGGCCGATATCGAGCGGCTGAAATCGCTGCAACTCGAAATCCACGAGACTTTCATCGACATGGTGAAGGAACGTCGCGGAAGCAAGCTTGCCGACGATCCCGATCTATTCACCGGTCTTTTCTGGACCGGGATCAAGGGGCGCGAGCTTGGGCTTGTCGACGGGCTTGGCGACATGCGCAGCTTCCTGCGCAAGACCTATGGCGACAAGGCGAAACTGAAGCTCGTCGAAGCCAGGCGCGGCCTTCTGGGGCGCAAGGTGCCCGGCGTCGATATGGCGCTTGGCGGTATCGAACCCGCGGCGATCGCGGCGCATCTTGGCGACGGCCTGCTTTCGGTTGCCGAGGAGAAGGCGCTGTGGGGCCGTTACGGCCTGTAATCCCGAAACCGGTTCCCACTTTCGGGAGACATGCTTTCGCCGACGAAATCGGCACCGATTTCGCATCAATGCTTTGAATTTCTTCCTTTCACCATGATATGGTGTGAGAAAGCCGGGCAAACGCTCAGTTGACGCTCCGTTATTGTACCTTTGAGGACTTGAGGCCATGCCCCAGCTCATCTTTCTGCTGCTGATCATCGCCGCCGCCTGGTATGGCTACCGCTCGTTCAAGCGAGAGGCCGCGCGCGTGTCGCAAAGAGTGCGCCAGGCCGAAAAGGAAGCGCAGAACCGGGCGCACGGCACGCTGGTGCAGGACCCGAAGACTGGCGACTATTACGTCAGGAAGGATTGAGGCCCGAACCGGAAATGACGGTTTCCATGACTGCCGCACGGTCTGCGCCGACCGGAATACCGGAGCCTGTCACGCGTCTGGCGCCCGCGAAAATCAATCTCGCGCTTCATGTCACCGGACGCCGTCCCGACGGCTATCATCTGCTCGACATGCTGGTGGTCTTCGCCCGTTTCGGCGATCTCGTTCGCATCGAAACGGCGCATGAAGACAGTTTCAGCGTCAGCGGCCCCTATGCGTCGCGCATTCCGCTCGATGACAGCAATCTGGTGGTGAAAGCCCGCGACACCCTGCGCGGCCACGTCCGCCGGGAACTGCCGCCGGTCGCGATCCATCTTGAAAAGAACCTGCCCGTCGCCTCCGGCATCGGCGGCGGATCGAGCGATGCCGCCGCGACATTGCTCGCGCTCGACGAAATCTGGGCTCTCGGGCTTGGCTTCGAGGAGCTTGTCCGGCTCGGCCTCGGCCTCGGCGCCGACCTGCCCATGTGCCTGCACGGCGCCGCCAACGGCACTCCGCTTGCCGCGCGCGGCATCGGTGAGGAACTGACCCCGCTTGCCGGTCTGCCGGACCTGCCCATGCTGCTCGTCAATGACGGCACGGCGGTTTCGACCCCCGACGTGTTTCGCGCGCTCGACAGGCGCGACCATCCGGCGCTGGCCCTTTCCACGCCGAAGGAAATCGGCACGCTTTGCGCCTATCTGCAAAGCACGCGCAACGACCTTTTGCTTCCCGCGCTGAAACTTGCGCCGCAGATCGGGGCCAAGCTTGATCTGCTCCGGGCAAACGGCGCGCTCCATGCACAGATGTCGGGGTCGGGTGCAACCTGTTACGCGATCTTCAGCGACATGGGGGCCGCAAGACGGGCCGCAGCCACCATTGGCACCTTGAAACCCGACTGGTTCGTCATCGCCACCCGGACAGGCCCCTCTCGCCAGAGCGCGTTTCGATCTGATTGAATCAGATCGGCGCTCGGATTATGCTCCAGTCAAAGCATGTCTCCCGAAAGTGGGAACCGGTTTCGGGATAAAGACATGCGTCAAAACAAAAACTTAAAGCATGATCGGATGTTTGAGCCGAACCGGCTTCAGCCGTTGCGCAAGCTGATCGAACGAAACGCCGCCCAATAGCAAGGGCCTGAGTTCCTCCAGCCGGACGAGGAGACCGGCATCGAGCGTTGCCCTGCCGCCGAGCAGTTTTCTGACATTTGCGAAGCCGCCCTCTCCCGGCAGTGAAAACCGCGCCGGGCCGCTCTGGCTCTCCATGTGGCGGCGCGCGATCTCTTCCCACCCTTCTCCCGGAATGGCGCCCGGTTTCAGGATCAGAACCCATGGCGTCCTGATTTCATCGAGAGCGGCCCCGATTTCCGCCTTGCCGTAAAGCGAACAGCCCGCCCCTTGCGCGACCAGAGCCGTTTCGTCCGACGATCCCCGGTCGATCACATAGACCCGGCGCAGCAATCCATCCACCACCGCAGGCACCAGAGCCGAGAGCGTATGGGCCAGAGGCCGTTCCGAATTGAGGGTTTCGATGAGCGCGGACAACATGGGCGCTTCATATATCAAGAATGCGTGAACGAAAAGCTCGCCCATATATGTTCTTGATTTGTTCTGTTTTCTGCGATAGGAATAGATTCATCGCAGACAGAGCGGACGGCAAGCCCCCCTTGCGGGAATGCCGTTCCATCGGGCCGCGAATGCTTCAGGAGATGAATATGGAAGTCATCCAGCACGCAGATGTCGTCGGGCAAGCCGACCGGGCCGCTTTCGGTACCGGGCGGGCGGATCATGCCAATGCGCTGATCGGTGAAGCAGGCTTCAGGATCGATCACGGCCGTCGGCGCGGGCGCGGTGCGGGCATCAACCCGACCGGACGCTTCGAGCCGATGACGCGTCAGGATTTCGACGACGGCTGGACCACGCTGGAAGAACTGCCGCCGTTCAAGACCGATGTGCAGGTGGAAAAGCCGCGCACGATCATCACCCGCAACGATTCCCCCGACATCAATTTCGACCGCTCGATCAATCCCTATCGAGGCTGCGAGCATGGCTGCATCTACTGTTTTGCGCGCCCCACGCACAGCTATATGGGATTGTCTGCCGGGCTCGACTTCGAATCCCGCCTCTTCGCCAAGCCGGACGCCCCGCGCCTTCTGGAACGGGAACTGGCCAAACCGGGCTATCGCCCGAAGACCATCGCCATCGGCACCAATACCGATCCCTACCAGCCCATCGAGAAGAAGTGGCGCATCATGCGCGAAATCCTCGAAGTTCTGGAGGCTGCCAACCATCCGGTCGGCATTGTCACCAAATCGGCGCTCGTGGTGCGCGACATCGACATTCTGGGCCGCATGGCCGAAAAGGGGCTGGCGAAGGTCGCCCTTTCGGTGACGACACTCGACGCGCATCTGTCCCGCACGATGGAGCCGCGCGCTTCCACGCCGACGCTTCGCCTTCAGGCCATCCGCAGGCTGAACGATGCGGGCATCCCCACCTCCGTGATGATGGGGCCGGTCATCCCCGGCATCAACGATCACGAGATCGAGCGTATTCTGGACGCCGCCTATGCGCAGGGTGCCCGCGAGGCGGGCTATGTGCTCCTGCGCCTGCCGCTGGAAGTCGCCCCGCTGTTCAAGGACTGGCTTCTGCGCAATTATCCCGACCGCTATCGCCACGTCATGTCGCTGGTGCGCTCCATGCGCGACGGCAAGGATTACGATGCGGAATGGGGCAAGCGTATGCGCGGCAGCGGCCCCTATGCCTGGCAGATCGGTCGCCGCTTCGAGATTACGGCACGCAAGCTCGGCTTCAATGCCCGACGGCTGCAACTGCGCACCGATCTGTTCGAACCGGTCGAAAAAGGGGGCAAACAGCTTTCCCTGTTTTGAACATTCCGCATCTGCGGAAATATCCGCTCTCCCCGATGACCGCACGGATTTTCAAGCTGCCAGTATTGCCAGTCGCGAGTTCGGTTTCCGTCTGATTTCTATTCGGACGGAGGGGTAACCTGCTTTCACGCCACCATCCTCGAGCAGGGCCCTTGCGGAGAATTGGAAGCAATGCGAGCATCGCCGCCAAATGATACGCTCGGCTTCTGATTCTCCGCTTCTTTTCGACCTGCCGCTCGCCCCGGATTTTTCCGAGGAAAGCCGTTTGCTTTCGCGCGGCCTGAAACATATTGCCGGCATCGACGAAGCCGGACGCGGCCCCCTGGCCGGGCCGGTGGTTGCCGCCGCCGTCGTGCTCGATGCGAAAGACCTGCCGGAGGGGCTGGACGATTCCAAGCGCCTCACAGCGGCAAGGCGGGAAGCGCTTTACGAGGTCATTCTGGCAAAGGCCGTCACCGTTTCGGTTGCAAGCCTCAGCGCGCGCAGCATCGACCGCAGCGATATCCGCAAGGCAGCGCTTGAAGCCATGCGCCGGGCCTTTGTCGGCCTCACCCTGCGGCCCTGCCATGCATTGATCGACGGACGCGACGTACCGCCCGGCCTGCCCTGCCCTGGTTCGGCGCTGGTCAAGGGAGATCAGCGTTCCATTTCGGTTGCCGCCGCCTCCATCGTGGCGAAAGTAACCCGCGACCGAATGATGACCCGCGCCGGTGCTGTCCATCCGTCCTATGGGCTTGAGGCTCATGCCGGCTATGGCACCAGGAGGCACCGCGCGGCCATTGAAAGCGACGGTCCCGTTCCGGGCATCCATCGCTATACATTCGCGCCGATCAAGGGCCGCTTCAGCCTTTAGGGTCAATCCGGTTCAATCAGATCGACGCTCGTCAAACAGTCGCAAGTTTTGCGCCGAAACCAATCAAAAGCGCGGCAAAGCCGAAGCGCTGTACGGTCTGTATCAGGGGATAGCGTTTGAAGAGCGAGCCGAGCGACGAACCGGCACAGGCATAGACCACGTCGAAACACAGGCCCACGGCGGTCATGATCGCCCCCATCAGCGCGAACTGTCCGGCGATGCTGCCCTTTTCGGGATGGATGAACTGCGGCAGCAGCACCGAGCAGAAGAGCAGCGCCTTGGGATTGAGGAGATTGGTGAGGATGCCCTTACGCGCCGCCGCCAGATAGGATGACCGCTTGCGGTCATGGGGCGCGGAGCCATCCGGCAGACGCAGCGGAGAACGCAGAATGCCGATGCCGAGCCAGACGAGATAGGCCGCACTTGCGATGCGCACGATCTGGAACAAGACGGGCGCGGCGTGAAAGAGCGCTGCCAGCCCCATACCGGCAAGCGCGACATGACTGGCGCGCGCCACTGCCAGACCCGATGCCGTCGCAAGCGCGTGTGCGCGCCCTTGTGATGCGCCGGTCTGCAACAACAGGATCATGTCCGGTCCCGGAACCAGAAAAGCCGCTGCCAGCGCACCGGCAAAAATCCACATCTCGCTCAACGACATAACCCTCCGCGAGCGCGGGGGCATCTGCCTCCCAGCCGCTCCTGTGTTTCCTGCCCGCCGCCCGGCTTTCGCGCCGAATCCTAAGGCAATAACGGGAAATTATCGCCGGCGGCCGAAGCATGTCCTTGCGATTCATGGCGTGAAGTGATGAAATAATGGCATGTTGTACCAATTTCTCATTCGCTAAAAATCAAACATGCCAAAATTGAAACTCGACGCCATAGACCGGCGCATTCTGGCCGCCTTGCAGGATGATGCACGACTGACCAATGTGGAACTGGCGGAGAAAGTCGGCCTTTCCCCTTCGCCCTGCCTGCGGCGGGTGCGAATTCTGGAAAAGGCGGGCATCATTCAAGGCTATCACGCCGCGCTCGACCGCAATGCGGTGGGGCTTGGCCTTACCGTTTTCGTCGGCATCAGGGTCGAGCGGCACCACGAGGAAACGGCGACCGCATTTCGCACGTCGATACAGACCTTGCCGGAAGTCTATTCGTGCCATCTGGTTTCGGGAGAATCCGATTTTCTGTTGCAGGTGGTTGTGCCCGATCTGGCCGGTTACGAGCGTTTTCTTTCCGGCACACTGCTCCGCCTTCCGGGCGTAATCGACATTCGCAGCAATTTCGCCATCCAGACCGTCAAGGCGCAGGCCGCCCTGCCGCTTGCCCAACTGACAGAACACGCCAATAACTGACGAGCAGAGCCGAACGGCAGTTCGAGCCATGGTAACGGCCCGATTGCTACCACCTGTTGAAGCAAGACCTCGTGACGTAAGACACGTCTTTAGCGGCGTCGTTAATGACGTGTCTTGAGATTGAG
>NZ_JACIJG010000033.1 GCF_014199265.1 Brucella daejeonensis | reverse complement strand
TGATGCTGGCCTCCACTCCAGCCAGCATCTTGAATCACAAAACAGGCCTCGACGGAATCCCCTTCGATTCTGTCAAAGGCTGAACCGCTCTAGTGCATTTCCAGCAAAAGTGGAAACCGGTTTTGCGCCCGGAAATGCGTAAAAACAAATAGATAGAGCGGTTCCAACGATTCCATTTGAACAGGAACCGCTCTAGGTACTCAGGAATTCCCGCTTTCGACCAGCTTGGCGCGGATCATGCCGCGCAGCGAATTGCCGACGAGGATGTTGCGCGCGTTTTTCAGGTCGTCCACCGAAACCGTGCCTTCCTCCACCACGCCGTTGTTGAGAAGCTCGCGGCGCAGAACGCCGTCGAGCAGTCCGCACGAAAGCGCGGGCGTCGTGCAGGTCGCGCCGCCCGTGTCGAGGAATATCGACGTGATCGTCCCCTCGCAGACATCGCCGCGTTCATTGAGCAGGATGACTTCGTCCACTTCCGCCGTCGAATATTCTTCGCGCGCCGCGACATAGGCTTGTCGCCGCGTGGTCTTGTGCCGCAGGAGCGGATCGGTGTGGTCGAGCCGCGTCCGTGCGACGGCGATGCGCCAGATCGTCTGGGTCGGCAGCGGTTCGTAAGGGGTCGCCGTAACGGAGGCGACGCCGTCCGGCGCAAGCGTCAGGCGCAGTTTCAGCGCCTGCTCGCCCGCGCCGCTTTCGGCGACCTTCTGGCGGATGGCGTCCATATTGCAGGAAAAGCCCAGTTCGCGCGCCGAATTTTCAAGGCGCGCCATATGCAGGTCGTAGCGCAGGACGCCCGACAAAGGCTCCCAGCGCATGGTTTCAATCAGTTGGTAATCGGGTTCGCCGGTTTTTGTTCCGTCGCGAACCGTGCTTTCAGAAGACATTCCTCATACTCCGCTTGCGCCGTGGAATCGAAAACCACGCCGCCCCCAACATTGAAGATTGCACGATTTTCATCGAGAAGCGAGATCGTGCGGATGGCGACATTGAAACGCATACGCCCGTTTGGCTCGATCCATCCAAGCGAGCCGCAATAGATGTCACGCGGCCTTTCTTCCAGTTCGCGCAGGATTTCCATGGCGCGGATTTTGGGTGCGCCAGTGATGGAACCGCAGGGAAAAAGGGCCGCAAAAAGCGCTCGCAGCGGCAGGCCGTCCGTCAGTTTCGCCCGTACGCGGCTGATCATCTGGTGGACGGTCGGATAGGATTCGACGCGAAACAGTTCCGGGACGTCCAGCGATCCGACCTCGCTGACGAGCGAGATATCGTTGCGCAGCAGATCGACGATCATGCGGTTTTCCGCCCTGTTCTTGGGGTCGTTCATCAGGAACAGGCGGTTCGCCTCGTCTTCTTGCGGCGTGGCGCCTCGCGGCATGGTGCCCTTCATAGGATGGGTCTCGATCCAGCCGGCGGCATCCACCTCGAAGAAAAGTTCCGGCGAACGCGACAGGACGATCGGGCCGCCGAGATCGCAATAGGTAGCATAATGGACCGGCTGGCGCGCCGCCAGCCTGTTGAACAGAACCAGCGGATCGCCGCCCCATTGCGCGTGGATGGGAAAAGTCAGATTGCCCTGATAGCAGTCGCCTTCGCGCAGGTGGCGGTGCAGACGCTCGAAGCGCGGCCTGTAATCGTCGAAAGACCACGCGGCGACGGGATCGCGCAGAAAAGTGGCTGGGTCTTCTCCACGCATATGCATATGTTCATCGGACGGACCGTCGAACACGCCGAAGCATAGAAGCGGGGCCTTGCGCCCGTCGGGCAGGAGCGGCACCAGTTTCGGCTCCAGAAGATAACCCGTCTCGTAGGAAAGATAGCCAGCCAGCCATTTGCCTTCGCCATGGGCTTTCTGCATCGCCTTCCATGCAGGCTCGAATTCCTCCGGGCGGTCGGCGCGGATGATGGTCGAGGGGGCCGCGAAAACGACATCGCGGCCCGCCTTGTCATCCCGGAACAGGATGAGCGGCGTTGCGCTCTTGCCTGTCATGACAGCGCTCAGTCTTCCATGGCTTCGAGTTCGTCGATGATGCCTTCGATCACCGACAGGCCCTTGCTCCAGAAATTCGGGTCGGTCGCATCGAGACCGAACGGGGCCAGCAGTTCCTTGTGATGCTTGGTGCCGCCAGCCTTCAGCATGTCGAAATATTTCTGCTGGAAGCCCTGTTCGGCGTTTTGATAGACCGCATAGAGCGAGTTCACCAGGCAATCGCCGAAGGCATAGGCATAGACGTAGAACGGCGAGTGGATGAAATGCGGGATATAGGTCCAGAAGGTCTCATAGCCCGGATTGATATGCACGGCGTCGCCAAGGCTCTCGCGCTGTACGTCCAGCCAGATTTCACCGATGCGCTCGGCCGTCAGTTCGCCTTCGCGCCGCTCGGTATGGACGCGGCGCTCAAATTGATAGAAGGCGATCTGGCGCACGACCGTATTGATCATGTCCTCGGCCTTCTGCGCCAGCATGGCCTTGCGTTCACGTTTGTCCTTCGTGGCGGCGAGAAGCGAGCGGAAGGTCAGCATTTCACCGAAAACGGAAGCGGTTTCGGCCAAAGTCAGCGGGGTGGACGCCATCAGCGCGCCCTGCTCGCCCGCCAGAACCTGGTGCACGCCATGACCGAGTTCGTGCGCCAGCGTCATCACATCGCGGGGCTTGCCCATATAGTTGAGCAGCACGTAAGGATGCGCGGACGGCACGGTCGGATGGGCAAAAGCGCCCGGTGCCTTGCCGGGGCGAACCGGGGCGTCGATCCAGTTCCGGTCGAAGAATTTTTCTGCGATCTCGGCCATTTCCGGCGCGAAATTGCCATAGGCGGAGAGCACGGTTTCGCGTGCCTTGTCCCACGGGATCAGCGCCTGCGGCGTTTCCGGCAATGGCGCGTTGCGATCCCAGTTTTCAAGCTTTTCAAGACCGAGCCACCTGGCTTTCAGCTTGTAATAGCGATGCGAAAGGCGCGGATAGGCATCCACGACGGCCTTCGCGAGCGCATCCACGACGTCGCGTTCGACGCGGTTGGCAAGGTGGCGGCTGTCGGCAATATCCTCAAAGCCGCGCCAGCGGTCGGAAATTTCCTTGTCCTTGGCCAGCGTATTGGTGATCAGCGTGAAAATGCGCAGATTGGCCGCGAAAGTCTTGGCAAGCGCTTCGGATGCCTTTTTGCGCACGGCGCCATCGGCGTCCTGCAGCATGTTGAGCGTCTGCTCTATGGCCAGCGTCTCGCCGTCCACCTCGAAACGCAGGCTCGACATGGTTTCGTCGAATAGCCGGTTCCAGGCGCTATAGCCGGTGATCGACTTCTCATGGAAAAGCTGCTCAAGCTTGTCATCGAGCTGGAAAGGCTTGTCCTTGCGCAGATCGGTCAGCCATGGGCGATAATGGCCGATTGCCGCATTGCTCTCCATCGCCTTGTCGAGAACGGTATCGTCGATGCGGTTCAGTTCAAGGCTGAAGAAGATGAGATGGGTGCTGGCGTCGGTCAGTTTCTGCTGCACATCGCCGAAAAGCTTCATGCGCTTGGGATCGGTCGTGTCTCCGTAATAATGGAGTCCCGCATAGGAGCCGATCCGGCCCATCAGTTCGTCCAGCGCCTCGAATTCCCTGATCGCATCGGCGAAGTCGCCGCCATTGGGCCTGGACGCTTCCTCAGCGAGCTTGCCCTTCCAGCGGTTCTCGAAAACGGCCGCATCCTTCATCGCCCTTTCGATATCCGCGTTCAGTTCCGGGCTGTCGGCGGATGGATAGAGGTCGGCCAGGTTCCATTCCGGCAGATTGCCGAGATCGGTTTTTGCGGCCACAGCCGTGTCGCTGGCCGGCGCATGGGAAACCTTGCCGAAGGAAAGGGATTCTGAAAAACGGGTCATGAACATTCTCCTATCGGGCTTCTTCTCGCATGTCTTGCCAAGATCGCCAAGAGGTGTGAAAAGCGCGTCAGACCCTGATCCTTCGGGCCGACCGGGCGTGATCAGGAACAAATTTTGTGAATGGGACACTAAGGCACATTTAGATACCTTGCATTTGTTATAAGTTTGGCGCCAAATAACGCCTGTTGAATATGAGAAATTTAAACTGTTTTCAGTATTTTGGGCGCGGCGATTCCACAGGTTGATAATAGCTTTTAATGAGCACGCGCATACTCATAGCGGATGACGATCCGATCCATCGACGCAATCTGGAAGCGATAGTCATGCGCATGGGCTACAGGACCCTCCTGGCCGATGGTGGCGGATCTGCGCTCGGTTTCGTCAGCCAGCGCAGGGATATCGTTCTCATGCTGCTGGATATGTCCATGCCCGACATGGATGGATTGACCGTTCTCAAGCGTATGCGCGATGCGGGCAACACCGTTCCCGTCATCGTTCTCGTTCAGGGCGACGATCTCCGGCTTGTCGTGCAGGCGATGAAGCTCGGCGCCGTCGATTTCGTCACCAAGCCCGTCGCTTTCGAACGTGTACAGGTTTCCGTCACCAACGTGCTGAAAATCGACGCGCTGACGCGGGAAATCTGGCGCGCGCGTTCCGCGCTCAAATCCCACCTGACATTTTCCGACATGGCGATAAAAAGCCCGGAGATGGAGCGCGTGGGTATTCTCGCCCGACGGGCCGCGGCGCTGGACGCCCCCCTTCTGATCGAGGGCGAGCCGGGCAGCGGCAAGGAAACGCTGGCCCGCGCGATCTGTAGCGGCGGCGCTCGCTGGCGCGGCCCCTTCGTGGCCGTCGATTGCCGGACCCTTGCGGCCGACAGGGCCGATGAGGTTTTCTTTGGTGTTCCGGCCGCGCGGCATGCCCGCCGCGTGGACGATGGTATGCACCAGCTCGGAAAGCTTGCCGAAGCCGATGACGGCACGCTGTTTCTCGATGAAGTGGGCGCGCTGCCGCGCCATACCCAGGTCAGGCTTTTCGCCGCCATGCAGTCCGGTCAGTTCGAAACCGGCGGTCCGGGGGAACGGGCGGTCTCCAACGCCCGCATCATGGCGTCCAACAGCCGCCCTCTGGTCGATCTCGTCCATATGGGGCATTTCCATGCGGGCCTTTATCATCTGCTCGGTTCCTTCGCCATCGCCATGCCTCCATTGCGCGAGCGGCTGGAAGATATTCCAATCCTCCTGCATCAGTTCATGATGCGTTTCGCGAGCGAGGAACGGCTCGGGCATATTACCGGCATTACAGCCCACGCCATGGAAAAGCTGAAGGCCTATCGTTGGCCCGGCAATGTGCGGGAGCTGAAAAACGCGGTTTACCGGGCTGTTCTTCTCTGTGAAACTGGCGAGTTGACGGTCGACGATTTCGCGCAGATCGGTTCTGCGGAATCCATCGGGCCCGCTCATCGGGACGCAGCTTTTGATCCGGCCGGTCTTGAGGGCGGCGCCATGGAACAGGCGGGCCTGTTCAGCGGGATCGACGGCACGGGCGAAGTGCGCACGCTTGCCGCGGCGGAAGAGGAAATGATCCGCTTCGCAATTGCTCATTATGACGGACAAATCAGCGAAGTTGCCCGCCGTCTGGGCATCGGGAGAACCACGCTTTACCGGAAGCTGAAAGAATATGGCATCGATGTGGCGTCGGTTTCGGGCAAGGGCCAGACCGGTGAAACGGAAGTGGAAAGCTCCCCGATCGATCGCGCGGCCAGCTAGTGTGGATCGGTCAAGTATTTGAATTTTAGTGATTTATGATATATCGGCTGTCGTTTGTGACAGTAGCTGTTGCCATTTAAAGACTGTTAATAGTTTTTTTACCATAGAAAAAATAGATGCGCCTGTGTGGCTTTTTTGCCATGGTGTCTCCTCATTTGTTGTTCACTAAGCGTCCATTAACCATTAAATCCGACAATCGGAGTTCGAGCGGAACCGGGACGCGGTCTTTTGTGGGGTCACAAAGTAGGTCTACGGTACGTCAGGGAATAGCTCGGGTGCGGATAACGGTAAGGCGATACGATTGATGAGCAGCATATCGACCATAAAAGCGCGCTTTGCGAAGGTATGGACCGGAATAAAGGCGCATGTGTCCGTCCCGTCAGCTCTTGTCGCCGCTGCATTTGTGATGGCGCTGTCCCCTTCTCAGGCTTCCGCTGAAACGCGCTCCCTCAAGCTTTATTACGTCCATACCGGCGAAAAGGCCGAGATCGTTTTCAAGCGAAACGGCCGCTTCGTTCCCGCAGGCCTGAAGAAGCTCAATGTTTTCCTGCGTGACTGGCGCCGCAACGAACCGACCAAGATGGACCCGCGCCTGTTCGATCTGATCTGGCAGGTTTATCGCTCCACCGGGTCGAGCCAGTATATAACGGTTGTTTCCGCATATCGTTCCCCGGCCACCAATGCCATGCTGCGTTCCCGTACGCGGGGCGTCGCGAAAAAGAGCCAGCACATGCTTGGCCGCGCGATGGATTTCTTCATTCCGGGCGTTCAACTGGCGAAACTGCGCGGCATCGGGATGCGCTACCAGATCGGCGGCGTCGGTTATTATCCGCGTTCCGGCTCTCCTTTCGTGCATATGGATGTGGGCAATGTGCGTTCCTGGCCGCGTATGAGCCGGCGTCAGCTCCTTGCTCTGTTCCCGGATGGCAAGACTGCCCATATTCCGGCAGACGGCAAGCCGCTGCCCGGTTACAAGCAGGCGCTGGCCATGATCGAAAAGCGCAAGTCCGGCGGTGGTGAAATCCTGATGGCCAGCAATTCCACGCCGCGCCGCAGCAAGAGCCTTTTCGGCGCGCTGTTTGGCGGTGGCGCCGATGAAGAAGAAGACAACAGCGATGTGAGCGCTCCACCCGCGACGGCCCGTCCGGCGCGTGCCGCTCCGGCCCGTAAGGCTCCGGCGGCAGTTCCGGAACAGCCGGTCCAGCCGCGTGAAACCATGATCGCCGCCCTGCCTGACCGCGACGCACCGGTTCCGTTGCAGGCCCCGCGTCCCGAGACGGGGCTTGATGGCCAGGCGCAGGCTCTGGCGCAGACGGAAGTGCCGGTCGCGGCCCTCAATGTTCCGATCCCGGCCAGCAAACCGGCCATGGCGCAGCAGGATGCGATAGCCCTTGCCGCTGTCGAACCGGATGCTGTCGCTGCTGCCCGCGCCGCCGTCGACGCAAATACGGTGCAGGTTGCCGATGCAGGAACGCCTTCGCCGCTGATGAACGGTTTCGTGCCGATCCCTTCGGCCCGTCCGCAGGCGGAAGCGGATAATATGCAGCTCGCAACGGCCATCATTCCGGCAAGCCGCCCGGAACGTCCGGGCGAGCAATCGTCGGCCAGCGGTCAGGATGCGATTGCTGCGATCGTCAATGGCGAGCAGGAAAAGCCTGCGCAGCTTGCCGATGCGGCGGGCGATGTCGCGGTGCCCCGGCCGGGCGAGACGGCGGCGTTCCCTCTGCCGAAGGACGCGCCGCGCGCCGATACCCAGCTCGCCCTGCTTTCCAGAAGGGATGAAATCGGTGAACTGATTGCGCCGCCTTCCGACGATTACGACTATGACAGCAAGCCGGTCGCCGACGCGAAACAGGCGTCAGCGGCAGTGCAGACGGCCTCGGTCGCCCGCACTCCGGTAGCAAAGCCGAAGGCTTCAGCCGCTAGCCGCAAGCAGGCCGCTTCGATCGGCAAGGCTGCCAATACCGGTGTTCGCGCCACGACCAAGGGCGCGCGCCATGTGGCCAAGGCTCCGTCCAGACCACGCCCGGTGATCCAGCCTGCGGCAATGCCTGCTTCAGAACTCGCAATGTCGTCCGAATCGGTTACCAGCACCGTTCCGGTCACCAATCCGGTACTGCGCAACGATGCGTTGCGCTCCGCTCCGGCCGTGGTTTACACCGCCGGTTTCCAGCGCGGGAACCTGTCGACCGAACGCGCCAACCAGTTCAGTGGCAAGGCTGTTACCTTCCTGACGGTGGCGAAGTTTACGGCAACCAACTGATCCTGCCACGAGACGGGCACAGGCTTCTGTGATCGAAAGCGCCATGCATCCGGATGCATGGCGCTTTCGCTTTGCGCGGCTGTTCCAAAAGTCGTTGCAGACAGACCCGTACTTATGGAATGAGTTGAGGATGCTTGGGGCAGGCTGTTTCGCAGCCTCGCCATTTCCGCTGCTAGTGGATTGAATTTGACATTCGAATCCCGACTGAATGAGATGCTGTTTCAAACGTCAAATTCGAAAAATCCACTAGATACATAAAGTTACTAATGGTCTTTTTGATTCCGACATTTGCTCGGCACCTGTATCGGAGGGATGCAAATGTCGGAATCAGACCATTGGACGCGACTTTCAGGGCCTTTGAATGAACGAGTATCTTGTATCTGTCGATGAAGAACAGGAACGCGCACGCGTTGCGTGGCTGTATTTTATCGGCGGCCAGACCCAGCAGGAAATCGCGCAGCGTCTCAACATGACCCGGCTCAAGGTCAACAAGATCATCGGTCAGGTCCGGGAGTCGGGGCAGATACAGGTCAATGTCAGCCTGCCGCTGGCGGATTGTGTCGAACTTGCGGAAAAGGTAGCCGCCCGCTACGGCCTCGCTGATGCCATCGTCGTACCCGATCTCGACGATTATCTGGAGCAGAAGCGCGTTATCGGCGAGGCCGCCGGAACCATGGCCAGCGAACTGATCGCGGGGCGTGACATGGGCGTGGGCATCGCTTCCGGCCGTACGCTCAGCTTTGCCGTCCGCAGCCTGCGCGCCCGCCCGAAGCCCGAAAGCTGGGTCGTCAGCCTGACCGGGGGCGTGACCAGCGGTTCCTCGACCAACACGTTCGAAGTCGCGACGGATTTCGCCCGCGCCCTCGGCGTCGAATGTCACTATCTCACTGCGCCGATTTATTGCGCCAATCGCGAAAGCCGCAATGCGATCCTGTTGAGCGATGAACTGACGGATGTGCTGGCCCGCACGGAAATTGCCGATATAGGTCTCGTTTCCTGCGGTCCGCTGACATCGGAAACGTCACTCACCCATATTCGTGTGGTGAAGGATAATCTCGATGCGGTACTGAAGCTTGGCGCCGTGGGTGAATTTCTGGGTTATTTCCTCGACGCGCAGGGGCAGCCGATCGATCATTTCCTGAACGAATCGATCATCGCCCTGCCACCGGACAAGCTCAAGCTGAAGCCGGTTTCCGTTCTGGTGTCGGGCGGGCTGAACAAGATTCCCATCATAAGGGCCATCTTGCGGGCCGGTTATGTCAATCGCCTCGTCACCAATGAAGGGGTGGCTCGCGCTTTGCTGCAGGGGCCGCGTTAAAGCATGTCTCCCGAAAGTGGGAACCGGTTTCGGGATAAAGACATGCTCAAACAAATCGTTAGAGCGGGATGATGATCCGACTTAAAATCATCCCGCTTTAGGGTCTAAACTCAATTAGGTTTCGGGCGTGGCGCGAGCCGGATTTTGTTCCTGAACAGGAGGAAAGGCCGACGTGGTGTCCCCCACCACGAGGACTTTTCGACGTATTCAGGGGCAAAATCCGCCACGTCCCGAAGGGATATGACGAAAATGACCCATTTTGGCGTCGCGAAACCTCGATGGGGAACCACCCCACCTTCGGTTTCGCTCCTGAAACTGTGCCAGTTTCGACCATACCACGCTCCAAATCCTAATTGGGTTTAGACCCTAGCGTGCCGCGCCGCCCCTGCAATATTTGAATCAAGCCCTGGCTTGCAGGGCTTCGGCCATGGCGCGCAGCGTGACGAAGGTCGAGGCGGCGCCCGGATCGATATGCCCGATGGAGCGCTCGCCGAGCTTTGCCGACCGTCCGCGGCGGGATTCCATTGCCGCCGTCGCCTTCATGCCGGCTTCCGCTCCGTCGCGCGCGGCAATCAGGACTTCCAGCGTCGTTTTTCCGCTCTTCGCGGCCGCGGTTGCGGCTTCAACAGCGGGAACCCAGGCATCGATCATCGTCTTGTCGCCCGGATCGGCGCGTCCGCGATCGCGAATGCCCTGCGAAGCCGCCGCAAGCCATTCGACCATGCCGGACCCATTGAGATTGAGCCGGTTGCCGACCGCTGTTCCCGCCCGCAGGAACGCCGTTGCGTAGAGCGGGCCGGACGACGCGCCGACCGCATCGAGAAACGCCTTGGCCATGCGCTTGCAGATGCCTTCGATGGTTTCGTCGCCCTGCTCGTCTTCCAGCGCGTGCTGCACGGCCTTCCAGCCGATCTCCATGGTGATTCCGTGGTCGCCATCGCCGATCACGCCATCGAGTTCCGAAAGCCAGTTCTTTTCCGCAACGATCTGGTTTCCGACATTCATCATCATCGCCTTGAAAAGCGCGGGCGTTATATCGCCATCGGTGATGAGCTTGCGCGGAGCGTCGGTCGCCGCTTCCTTGTGTTCGGCGGCGCGCATGGTTCTGCGATGCGAAGCCGGTTCGCGGTCGCTCGCCTGCACGGCTCCGACCGTCAGGGCCGGTGTGTGGCACGGATGGTCGAGCAGGGCCTGCAATGTGGCGTCGAGCTTCATCAGCGTGACCGACGCGCCGGCCATTTCGAGCGAGGTGGCATATTCGCCGACCCATGACGCGTGGATGTGAACCCCCTTGCCGTCGAGGATCTGCTTCACGCGGCGGAAGATGAGATAGAGTTCGATCTGCGAAGTTGCACCGAGGCCGTTCACCAGAACGGCGATGCGGTCGCCGTCACCGAGCGCCAGTTCTTCCAGAATGGACGCCATGAGTTCATCGGTGACGTCGTCGGCGGGAGCGAGTTTCTGACGGCGGATGCCGGGTTCGCCGTGCAGGCCCATGCCGATTTCCATCTCATCGTTCCCGATGGTGAAATTCGGTTTGCCGGTTTGTGGCAGCGAACAGGGGCTGAGCGCCACGCCCATGGAGCGTGTTGCCTCATTGGCCGCCTGCGCCAGCGCCTCGACGCGCGCCAGCGGTTCGCCGAGATCGGCTGCGGCGCCCGCCACCTTGAAAACGAAGAAATCCCCGGCGATGCCGCGCCGCTCCGACTTGCGGTCGAGGGGGGCCGAAGCCACGTCGTCGGCAACGGCGACATGGCGCACGTCCATGCCGTCCTGCGCCAGTTCTTCCGCGGCCATGGTGAAGTTGAGAACGTCGCCGGTATAATTGCCGTAGAGCATCAGCACGCCGGCGCCGCCATCGGCCGCCCGCGCCGCTTCGGCGATATGGGCGGGCGAGGGCGAGGCAAACACGTTGCCGACCGCCGCGGCATCGGCAAGGCCGCGCCCGACATAGCCCGCAAAAGCCGGTTCGTGGCCCGAACCGCCGCCCACCACGATGCCGACCTTGCCTTCGCGCGGGCCATCGACCGCCACGACCGCACGGCCCGTTTCGCCCTCGACGCGCAGCATGTCGGGATGGGCCGCCACCATGCCCTCGATCATTTCGGCAATGATGTTTTCGGGCGAGTTGATCAGCTTCTTGGTTCTGACTTGTTCATTCATTCCTGTAGCTTTCCTAAACGCGTCGCCTGTTCGGGCCATTGGGATCAATCGGCTTCCCGGCGCAGATAGCGGCGCGATATGGAATCGAAAGAGATAGCCAGCACCACAATTGCGCCCGAGACAATGCCCTGCCAATAGGGGGACACACCGAACAGAACGATAATATTTTCAATGATGGCGATGATACCCGCGCCGAAGATCGCACCGACAGGGCTGCCGATGCCGCCCGTTGTGGCGACGCCGCCAATGACGGATGCCGCAATCGGCGCCAGCACCCAGCTATCGCCGATGGATGGCTGGGCCGTTCCGAGGCGGGCGACCATCAGCACGCCCGCAAGCCCGGCAATGGCGCCAGCGCCTCCAAATACCAGCAATCGCACGCGATTCACGCGGATGCCCAGCATGCGCGCGCCATCGCGATTGTTGCCGATGGCATACATATAGCGGCCGAAGGGCGTCTTCAGCATCACGAAGGTCGCGATCAGGAGCGCGGCGAACATGATGAGGAAGGGGACCGGTACGCCGAGAAGATCGCCACGACCGAGATATTGCACGTCGCGCGGGATGCCGGTTATGGCGACGCCGCGCGTCAGCACCAGATTGGCGCCGCCGAAAATTCCTGCCGTGCCGATGGTCAGCACCAGCGAATGCAGGCGCAGGAAGGTGACGAGAAAGCCGTTGAAGAGGCCGAGGCCGAGCCCCAGCAGGACGGCGAGCAGCATGGCCGAGTAGGGTTCAAGGCCCATTCGCACCATCAGGATGCCCGATACGATGCCGCAAAGCCCGCCGATCACGCCCAGCGAGAGATCGAGTTCGCCCAGAACCATCAGCATCGACTGCGCGATGGTAATCAGCCCGACAAAGGCCAGACCGCGCGCCACGACCGACAGGTTGTAAGGCGTCAGGAAATAGGGCGACAGGATCGCCGACAGGGCGAATATCACCAATAGCGCCACGAAGACCCCGGCAAGCGGCGTGCGGAAAAGGTTGGAAAAGGGTTTAATCTGCATCGTCTTTTACCTCTGTTCCAAAGATCGCGCCCACGAGAGTTTCATTGCTGGTATCCGCCGTTGAAAACGCGCCGGTGATGTGGCCGTTATGCATGGTGACGATACGGCTTGCGCATTTCTGTAATTCGTTGAGTTCCGAGGATACGAGGATGACGCCCACGCCTTCCTCGGCGAGATTTTTCATGATGCGGTAAATCTCCGACTTGGTGCGGATATCGATGCCCTTGGTCGGTTCGTCGAAGATCAGCACGCGCGGGCGTGTGGCCATGGCGCGGCCGATGATCGCCTTCTGCTGATTGCCGCCCGAAAGCTGGGAGATGCGCTTGCCCATGCCCGCGGTGCGGATACCGTAATCGTCGATGATCTTCTGCACGATATTGCGCTCGCGGCGGTCGCTGATGCCGAATTTGCCACTGGTGAGCGACAGGACCGAAATACCGATATTCTCGCGCAGCGACAGGAGCGGCAGGATGCCGTGATGCTTGCGCTCTTCCGAAAGATAGAGCATCCCGCCTGCAACCGAACGCGACGTGTCGTTGAGCGTCCATTTCTCGCCTTCGACCGTCACTTCCCCCGCCGTCGCCTTGAGAAAGCCGAAGATCGTCTGCATGACCTCGGAGCGCCCGGCGCCGACGAGACCCGCAAAGCCCAGGATTTCGCCCTTGCGCAGATCGAAGCTGATGTCGTCGAAACGCGGACCGGACAGCCCCCGCACCTGCATGATGGTTTCCGATGTCGGCGTCGAGGGGCGGAAATGCTCGTCGAAAGACAGGTCGCGGCCGGACATGGCGCGGATGAGATCGGCTTCCGTAATATCGCTGATCCTGCCGCTTTCGATCCTGGCGCCATTGCGCAGCACGGTATAGTCATCGCCGATCTCGAAGACTTCCTCCATCTTGTGACTGATGAAGACGATGGCGTGATCGCGATCCAGCAGTCCGCGGATGACCTTGAAAACGCGCTCGACTTCGACACGCGTCAGCGATGACGTCGGCTCATCGAGAATGAGAACCTTCATCTGCTCGTTGGTGCAGGCGCGCGCAATCTGCAGAAGCTGCTGGTCGGACACCGAAATATCGACCACCAGATCGTCCGGGCGCGCCTCGATGCCGAAGCGGTCGAGATAGGATTTTGCTTCCTCCATCATCGCCTTGCGGTTGACGAGAAAACCGCCATGCCCGGTGCGGCTGAACGGCATGAACAGGTTTTCCGCAACGCTCATCTGCGGAAAGAGGGTGAGTTCCTGCGGAACATAGGCGACGTTTTTGTAGAGCGAGGGGTCGGTCGCCGGATCGCGACCGTCGATCAGCACCTGTCCGCGCGAGGCGCTGTCGGTTCCGGTGAGGATTTTGACCAGCGTGGATTTGCCGGCGCCGTTTTCTCCGGCGAGAATATGCGTCCGACCCAGTTCGATTTTCAGGTCGACGCCGTCCAGTGCGGTCACGCCGGGAAAGTCCCGGCCCAGTCCGCTAGTTTCAAGATACGCCATGAGGGACACCTTGGGCAGCCATCCAGCCGTCGCGGATAAACGATCCGCGAACGCCGGACAGAAAGGAAAAATGGAGCACGGGAATTCCCCGTGCTCCTGCAACGAGATCGGAACGGATCAGTTGCCCAGATTTTCCTTGGTGAGGAAAGCGTTGCCGGTGTCGATATAGCCCGGAACCGGTGCGCCGGTCGCCTGAGCCCAGAGCGTCATGACCGACCAGTAGCCCTGAAGCTCCGGCTGCGAAGCGGAAGAGCTGTCGGCGACGCCGTTGCGGATCATGTCGAGCATTTCCGGCAGGTTGTCGAGGCCGACCAGCGTGACCTTGCCTTCTTTGCCGGCTTCGACGATGGCCTGACCGATGCCGATCGGCCCGGCGGCATCCGATGCGACCCAGCCCTTCAGGTTCGGATTGGCCTGCATGATGGCGGCAGCCTGCTGCTGCGCGGTTTCGATGCTGTCATTGTCGATGCCTTCGGCAACGACCTTGATGCCCGGATGTTCCTTGAACACCTCGCGATGGCAATCGGCGCGGATCGAATGGTTCGGCGCGGTCGGCACGCCCATCATGATCGCGACTTCGCCTTCGCCACCCAGAATCTCGACGAGGCGGCGGGCGGCAATCTTTGCCTGTTCGCAGAAATCCGAACCGATATGGGTGATGGACATGCCTTCAGGCGGAACGGAATCGAACAGGACGAGCGGAATTTCCTGCGCCTGCGCTTCTTCGAGCGAGGCGCGGTTGCCCGACGGGTCGAGAAGATCGAGCGCAAGGCCGTCCGGCTGGGTAGCAAGCGCGCTGTCGATGATCTGGTTCTGCTGAACGACATCGGCGCTCTGCGGGGCCGAATAGACGATTTCGACATTCGCGCCGGTCTGCGCCTTCAGCGCCGCAGCGGCCTGCTGCGCGCCCTCATTGACCTTGTCGAACCACGGATGAACGACCTTCGGCACGATCACGAAACGATAGCTGTCTTTTTTGGTCGTGCCCGGCGCATCCTGCGCCACGGCCGAAATCGGCAGCGAGAAGGCAGCAAGAGCCGCCAGCATAGCAAGCTTTTTCATAAATTCCTCCCTTGGAAACCGGACGGACTTCCTCCTGTCCGATTGCTTGAAAGATCACCCGGGAAGGCTCCTCTGCCGCCAGCCCATAGCGAACTCGACTCCTGAATACAGATGTATAATGAAAATTACAAGAGTATTTCAAAGGGCAATCTTTTCGCCAGGACGGAACCGGGCGAGCCTTCCGGTCCGCACAAACAAAAAAGGGAGCCCGCGAAGGGCTCCCCGTCATGCTTCCATATCCGGCCGTTCAGTTTTTCAGGCCAGCCGCTTCGCTTGCGAGCTTCGTGATCGCGTCCCAGTCGCCGGCTTCCACCAGTTCCTTCGGTGCGACCCAGGAACCGCCGACGCAGATTACGTTGGGCAGCGAAAGATAGGACCTGGCGTTGGCGAGGCTGATGCCGCCGGTCGGGCAGAAGAAGGTGTCTGCAAGCGGAGACGAAAGCGCTTTCAGGAAGGATGCGCCGCCCGCCTGTTCGGCCGGGAAGAATTTCAGGTGCGAATAGCCTTCCTCACGCAGCATCAGCATTTCGCTTGGCGTGATGGCGGCAGGCAGAAGCGGGACTTCACTGTCATTGGCCGCTGCCACGATAGATTTCGTCGCGCCGGGGCTGACGATGAAGCGCGATCCTGCCTTCGCGGCATCTTCATAGTGTCTGGCGTTGAGAATAGTGCCTGCGCCGACAATCGCTTCGGGTACGTCCGCCGCAACGGCGCGGATCGCATCGAGCGCGGCTGCCGTGCGCAGCGTGATCTCGATGGCGGGCAGGCCGCCCTTGGCAAGCGCACGCGCCAGCGGAACGGCTTGCTCCGCCTTGTCGATCAGCAGGACCGGGATGACCGGCTGGCCTTTCATGATGGGAACGAGAAGATCGGTTTTCTGCGACATCGGCTTGCTCTGCTGTTTGGGTACGGATAAATCGATTTAAAGCATTTCCGGCAAAAGTGTGAAACGGTTTTGCGTTCGGAAATGCTTAAAACTAAAAATTAGAGCGGTTTCCGTTGAGACAGGAACCGCTCTAATTCCCCTTCGGCAGTTTGTCCACCACCGAAGGGGCCTTGTTCACGCGGCCGTTTTAAAACGGTCGGCCTGTTTATGCCAGCGCTGATAGGCTTCCGCCATGCGAGTATCGTATTTGTTGCGGGCAAAGGCGGGACCGTTGTAGCGCCGGGCAAACTCGCGCCAGTTACGGGCTTCCAGCGCTTCGAGAAGTTCCGCCTTTTCGATGAAGCGCAGCATCAGCCGGACCTGACCGGCGACCGATTCGCGTGCTTCCGCCACGAGATCGTCGACGGTGGCATAACCGAGCCATTCCCAATGCGCGCCCATGACCTGTCCCAGCCCCCAGGATGTGGATTCCAGCGCCGCCTTCCGGTTCAGCCCCATGGCGCGTTCCAGCAGGAGCCACCGCCCCGATTGCGATTTCGGATTGCGTATCTGTCCCGCGCCCGGCGCCGACAGGCCGTTGGCTCTGGCATAGTCGCGCAGGCGACCGGAAAGCCTGCGGTCGAAATAATGTCCCTCGAAACGGATTGCAGGCTCCTTGTTTTCATTGACATTGTATAGCGCGCGACCGCCGCTTTCCACTTCCGCAATCGCCAGCAAAGCCGCCGGATCGATTTTTGCCTCGCGCGCCATCAGGATCAGGGCTGCTATCGTTTGGCTGTCGAACATCGATCTCTCCTCGAAAAGTTGGTCTTCGAGGACGATTTTGAACCGAGTTGGCAGAGCGGGGATAAAGTTGACTTGAATTCGTCCCATACGGGGATTAGTTGCGGTGAGAGCCTGAATCAAAAAGCGGCATGTGTGTGCGAAAATGGTGGTTTTCGAGTACCGGAGCTAGAGTGTACTCACCGTACATGAGCACCGGAACGCAGAAAATTGCCATTTGCAGCCACTCATGGCGACTTTTGGAGCAGGCTCTGAGAACTTTCAGAGAAGACTGGACAGATGAGTAATTTGCCTTTCACCGTTGCCGCCCTTTATTGCTTCGCACCGCTGCCGCAATATGAAAGCCTGCGCGAGCCGCTGACAGAACTTTGCGCCGCGAACGGCATCAAGGGCACGCTTCTGCTTGCCGCTGAAGGCATCAACGGCACCGTGGCCGGCACGGCCGGGGCAATCGAAAAGCTCGTCCGGCATATCACGTCGATCCCCGGTCTCGCCGAACCGGAGCTCAAATATTCCCATGCCAGCGACATGCCGTTTCACCGCATGAAGGTGCGGTTGAAGCGCGAGATCGTCACCATGGGCATCGAGGGGATCGATCCGCTGCAAAGCGTGGGCACCTATGTCGCGCCGCAGGACTGGAATGCGCTCATTGCCGACGAAAACACGGTGGTGGTCGATACGCGCAACGATTACGAATATGCCATCGGCACATTCGAAGGCGCGATCGATCCGCAGACCAGAACTTTTCGCGAGTTTCCCGAATGGGTCGAACAGAACCGCGACAGGCTGGAAGGCAAGAAGATCGCGATGTTCTGCACCGGCGGCATCCGCTGCGAAAAGGCAACGGCCTTCGTCAAGGGCCTGGGTTTCGAGGATGTGTTTCACCTCAAGGGCGGCATTCTGAAATATCTGGAGGAAATCCCGCGCGAGCAAAGCATGTGGAACGGCGAGTGCTTCGTTTTCGACGAGCGCGTCGCGGTCGGCCACGGCCTTGCCGAAAGCGATGTGGAGCTATGCCGCGCCTGCCGCCGCCCGATCACACCGGAAGACAAGCTTTCGCAGTTCTTCGAGGAAGGTGTTTCCTGCGCGGCCTGTCATGACGAGCGCACACCGGAAGACCGCGCCCGTTATGCCGAGCGCCAGAAGCAGGTGAGGCTTGCCGAACAACGGGGCGCGCACAGGCATATCGGCAGTTGATGCCGCATCACGCTTTAAGTTTTGTTTTGAAGCATGTCTTTATCCTAAAACCGGTTCCCACTTTCAGGAGACATGCTCTAGCCAAACAGATTTCACCGCATTATGGTGGCGTTGGTTCTGGAACGATCTGAATTCGTTACGGAATTTTGGGCGGCTTTTGCATGGACGCCCGTGCGTCAAGGGTTTGACGGCATCCGGGTCGCGTTTGCCTCCATCACACCCATCATCGCAAGTCAGCGCATCGGGAGGGCCGATGCCTGAATGGAAACAGCGCCGGTTTTCCGGCGGATGATGGTTTTTGCCCGTTGCCGCGGGCCGGATGGAGAAGGTTCATGAAAAAACTGATCGCCGTATTTCTTATCACGATTGCCGCTGGCACTGTCCCGGTTGCTCATGCCGCCGGGAAGGTGACGGTTTTCGCCGCCGCCAGCATGAAGGACGTGATCGAAGAAGCCGCGAAGCAGATGAAGGCCAGGGACGGCACGGACGTCGCGGCGTCCTTCGCATCCTCGTCGGTTCTGGCCAAGCAGATCGAACAGGGCGCACCGGCGCAGATATTCATTTCCGCGGATCTGGACTGGATGGATTATGTCGAAAAGGCGGGCGCCATCGACAAGGCCTCGCGCAAGGTGATCGCGGGCAATGCGCTGGTTATCGCAACGCAGAAGGATGTGGCGAAGGGCGAAGCGAAGGAACTTCTGAGCGCCGGACGTTTCGCCATGGGCGATCCGTCCAATGTTCCAGCGGGCAAGTATGGCAAGGCCGCGCTTGAAAAGCTCGACATCTGGAAGGATGTTGAAAAGAACGCGGTCTTTGCCGAGAATGTGCGGGTTGCGCTGCAATATGTCAGCCGCGCCGAGGTGAGGGCGGCCATCGTCTATGCATCGGATCGCGCCGTTGTGCGGGATCTGGTCGAAGCCTATCGTTTTCCGGCGGCGAGCCATGCGCCGATCCTCTATCCGGCGGCGCTGATCGAAAAGAACGAAAACGATGCCGCCAGGGCCTTTCTCGCTTTCCTTGAAAGCGATGCGGGGCAGGCGATCATCGAGGACAAGGGCTTTGTGGGTGCTGCGGAGGCTGCTCGGTAAATGATTGAAGGCAATCTCTGGCAGATCGTCCTGCTGTCGCTCCGGGTTGCCGGAATGGCTATCATCGTCGCCCTGCCGATTGCGTTTGTCGTTGCGTGGGTTCTTGCCCGGTTCCACTTTCCGGGCAAGTCGCTGGCGCAGGCGCTCGTCACCATGCCGCTGGTGCTGCCGCCGGTGGTGACGGGCTATATGCTTCTGATCCTGTTCGGCGTGCGCGGGGCGCTTGGGGCGCCCTTGCAGGAATGGCTCGGGCTTTCCTTTTCTTTTCGCTGGACGGGCGCGGCCCTTGCGGCGGGCGTCATGGCATTTCCGCTGCTCGTCCGGCCGATCCGGCTTTCGATAGAGGGGCTGGATCGCGGGCTGGAGGAAGCGGCGCGCACACTTGGCGCGAACCGCTTCGTCGCCTTCTTCACCGTCATCCTGCCGCCGCTCTTGCCGGGCGTGCTTGCGGGCGCGGTGCTGGGCTTCGCCAAGGCGCTGGGCGAGTTCGGCGCGACGATCACTTTCGTTTCCAATATTCCGGGCGAGACGCAGACCCTGTCGCTTGCGATCTATGCCCTGTTGCAGACCCCGGCGGGCGATGCCGGGGCTTTCCGCCTGATTGCCGTTTCCGCCGCCATTTCGATTGCCGCGGTGGTGCTGTCGGAATGGTTGCAGCGCAAGCTTGCCGGAGAAACCGCATGAACGGGCTTCAGGTTTCCGTCCGGGGGCGCAGCGGGAAATTCGCCGTCGAGGCGCAGTTTACCGCCAATGGCGGCGTGACGGCGCTGTTCGGCCATTCCGGTGCGGGCAAGACGACGTTGCTGAAAATGATCGCCGGAACGCTGCGCCCGGATAGCGGGCGTATCGCCGTGGGCGATTTCGTGCTCCTCGATACGCAGAAGGGCATAGACCTGCCGCCGGAAAACCGCCGTATCGGCTATGTGTTTCAGGATGCGCGGCTTTTCCCGCACATGAATGTCCGGCGCAATCTGACCTATGCCCGCTGGGCCGGGAAAAGGCGGAGCCTGCGCAGTTTCGACGAGGTGGTGGCGCTTCTGGGTATCGACCGTCTTCTGGATCGTCGTCCCGCGACGCTGTCCGGCGGCGAACGCCAGCGTGTCGCCATCGGGCGCGCGCTTCTGTCCGATCCCGCACTTCTGCTGCTCGACGAGCCTCTGTCCTCGCTCGACCACGCCCGCAGGCAGGAAATCCTTCCCTTCATCGAGAAGCTGCGCGACGAGAGCCGGGTGCCTGTCGTCTATGTGAGCCACGAGATCGACGAGGTGGCGCGGCTTGCCGACGAGATCGTGCTGCTGGCGGCTGGCCGGGTGACGGCGAACGGCGCGGCGGCGAAAATCTTCCCGCTCATCGATGCGGAAAGCGATGGCGGCGGCGTGCTTCTTGAGGGCACGGTTTCGGCCTATGACGAGCGCTACAAGCTGGCGGAGATCGATCTTGGCGGTGCAACTTTCCAGTTGAGCGATGCGGGGCTGAAGCCGGACATGCATGTGCGGCTGCGGGTGCGCGCCCGCGATGTTTCGATTGCGCGGAAAATCCCCGAAGCGATCAGCATCCGCAATCTTCTCCCGGTCACGGTGACGGGGATCGAGGCGGGCGAGGGGCCGAACGCGCATGTCTCGCTCGATTTTGACGGGCGTCGTCTCGGCGCGCGGCTGACGCGCCGCTCGGTGGACGATCTGGCGCTGCGCGTCGGGGACGAGGCGGTGGCGCTGGTAAAGGCGGTTTCGGTGGATCGCGCCGCTATCCGGGAAAAATGACGCGGGGACAATAATCCGGTTTCGGCAAGGCGGGTTTTATGCTCCTGTTGCCCGGTTGGGAGAACAGCATGACTGATTTGCAGAACTGGACGCCGCGTCCGAAGCCGGAACGCAAGCTGCTGGAAGGGCGCTATGTGCGGCTGGAGCCGCTGGACCCACACAAACACGGCGATGAGCTTTTCGCCGCCTCCTCCGTGGCCGATGCAGACCGGCGTTTCACCTGGCTGTTCGAATTTCCGCCGGCAACGCGGGCCGAGTTCGAGCCCTGGCTGGAAAAGGCGTCCAAAGGCGACGATCCGCTGTTTTTCGCCGTTATAGACAAGGCGAGTGGCAAGGTGACCGGGCGGCAGGCCCTGATGCGCATCGATCCGGCGCACGGGGTGATCGAGATCGGCAGCATCTATTGGGGGCCGCTGATCTCGCGCAAACCGGCGGCGACCGAAGCGCAGTTCCTCTTCATGCAATATGTTTTCGATGCGCTTGGCTATCGCCGCTACGAGTGGAAATGCCATAATGACAACGGGCCTTCCAGACGTGCCGCCGAGCGTTTCGGCTTCCGGTTCGAAGGCGTTTTCCGCCAGCATATGGTGGCCAAGGGCAGGAATCGCGATACGGCGTGGTTCTCCATCCTCGACAGCGAATGGCCTGCGTTGAGGCAAGCCTATCAGGCATGGCTTGCACCGGAAAACTTTGATAGTGACGGCCAGCAGAAGAAGAAGCTGGAGGAGTTTCGCGATCTTGGCTGAACATAAGAAGAGCAATCCGGCGATAGCCGCCGCCATTATCCTGATCGGTTTCGGGGGGCTGGCCTATTTCGTACCCAGCATCATGCTGGCGCTGGGCGAACGTTCGCAGATCGCGGCGATCATCTTCCCCATCGTCTTCGTACTCGGTTTCTTCGCCATCTTCTGGCTGCGCTCGCGCCGCCAGAAGAAGGATTGATCACCCGACAAGCGAAGCGCCGAGAAGCAGTGCGCCCGTCAGTGCGATGAAAAGGGCGGCGCAAACCTCTATTCCCGCCTTCAATCGGCTCGACATGGCTTTGCTGCCGGCAAAGCGCAGCGCCGTGTTCTTGGCGGTCACGGCCAGCGTGGCGAGGACCGCCACGGTGATGAACGTGCCGAAGGCCATGGCGAAAACGGAAAGCAGCCCGCCGAGCATCAGCCCGTTCAGGAGCGCGAAGGTGAGAACGATCAGCGCGCCGGAACAGGGGCGCAGGCCCACCGAGAATATCGCCGACCATGCCGTCTTCCAGTTGAAACCGTCGCCCAGCATGGCCGGATCGGCGATATGGGCATTGCCGCAGGCCGCGCAGACATCGCCCTCGCCGATGAAGACGTGATCGGCGGATGCGGCCGCGGGTTTGTAATTGAGCTTCACCGTGCTGGCGGTCGCGGCCGCGCGGGTGGATTGCGAAATGCTGCCCTGCCATGCAGGGGCCATGGCCGGTTGCGGCGCGGCGGCAAAAAGCGCGGCGGCGGGGTTCGGCTCCTCGCGCTTCGCAAACAGGAGCGGCAGTTTGCGCCCCAGCAACCAGAGGCCGAAAAAGAGCACGAGCGCGAAACTCGCGATCTCCATGTAGCGGGCGGTCCGGTTCATGGAAATGCCGGTTCCGCGCAATGCGAGCCATGCAAGGCCCACCACGGCGACCGCCATGATCGCCTGCAAAAGCGACGAGACGAAGGACAGGAAGATACCGCGTTTCAGCGCCGTTTCATTGGCGATCATATAGGACGAGATGACGGCCTTGCCATGGCCCGGACCGGCGGCATGAAAAATGCCGTAGACGAAGGAAAGCCCGACCAGAACCGAGGCCTGCCACGGGTCTTCGCGCATGGCTTTGAGCGCCGTCGTCATGGCGAGATAAAAAGAGCGCTGCTGCTCGTTCATCCAGAGGATGACATGCGCAAAAGGTCCGGTCGGCTTCATTGCCACCTCATTCGCGCCTATGCCGAGCGATGACTGCGCATAGGCCTGCGCAGCGACCATCGCAAGGCAAAGGGCCAGAATGAAGGGGGCCGGTTTTCTCATCAGCCGGTCTTTCCGCTCGTTGCGCAATCGATTTCAAGGCGGGTGGCAAAAATCTTCGACATATCGGTACCTGCCGGATCGTTGAAAAAAGCTTCGGTCAGCGATGCCTGATTCTGGGCGAGCGCCTCGTCGGGATCGGGCCGGACGACCTTCGGTGCGCAACCGGCGGGCAGGCCGTTCACCACGAGATCGTTGTCGTTGACGTAATCGATGGCGGTATAGAAGGTCGGGTCATAGACGCCGAAGCTGACCTTGTGCCCCGCCGCAAGTTTCAGCGGTTGTTCCGGCTTGCTGGTAAAGACGATCAGCAGGCGATTGTCGGTGAAGGTCGCGGCGAGATCGGTTGGCTTCGCCATTTTCACGTCCTTGCCGTTATCGAGAACGCTCTGGAAATATTTGAATTCCGCAATGGATTCGTTGATGACGCGGCCAAGGTCGAGCAATTCGTTCTTGTCGAGCTGAAGATCGCCGTTCTTGTCGAATTCCATCAGCACGGTTGAGGAAAACACGTCGTCGAAGCGCCAGACATGGGCGAGCTTTTCAACCGCGCCGTCCGGCGCGACGGTCAGTTCCAGCCGCGCTTCGGCAAACACATGCGGATGTGCGAGCGCAGGCGAAGGCAGTGCGCTTGCGGCAGCTATGCCGACTGTGGCGAACCGGACAAACCGGCTTTTGAGCCATGATGTCGAATGCGGCATGGGTGATCCCGTGAATATAATGCAATGCTTAATTCTGAAGGCGGCGAAAGTGGGACGATGCCCGGAAATTCAGAGCCTTTCTCTCGATCCGCTCTCTCTGTCCTTGAACCATTGCGTCAGAAAATCCACGAGCGCGCGGATTTTGGCCGGCAGATAGCGCCGGTGCGGATAGACCGCATAGATGCCTCCGTCCTTGACGATGAATTCGTCCAGACAGGCGACGAGCCTGCCGCGCTCGATCTCCTCCTCGGCGATGAAGGCGGGCAACATGCAGAAACCGAGCCCGGCAAGCGCCGCATTCTTGGTGGCGACGGGGCTGTTGACCTCGATGGGACCGTTGACCGGCACGGTCATCATGGAACCGTCGGTATTGCGGAAATGCCAGTTGTTGCGCGAACGCGCATTGGTGTCGATGATGCAGGGCCGGTCGCTTAAGTCTTCGGGCCGTTCCGGCTTGCCGACACGGGCGATCAGGTCGGGCGCCGCACACAAAATGGAATGAAAAGGCGAAAGCCTCTTTGCAATGAGGGAAGAGTCCTGCAAGCGCGTGATGCGGATGGCGAGGTCGAAGCCTTCCTCGACCAGATCGACAAAACGGTCGTCGAGGCGCACATCGAGCACGATTTCGGGATGGGCGAGACAGAAATCGATCAGCGACTGGCCGATGACGGCATCGGCGAAAGTGCGCGGCGCGGACAGTTTGATGCGCCCGCGCGCGTCGGAACTGGTTTCGCTGACGGCATCTTGCAGCGCGTCGATCTCGCGGATGATTTCCACCGCGCGGTGATAATAGGTGTGTCCGGCCTCGGTGAGAGAAAACTGCCGCGTGGTGCGGTTGAGAAGCCGTGCGCCAAGCTCGTCTTCCAGTTCCCGCACATATTTTGAAAGCAGCGCCTTCGAGCGCCCGATCTTGCGTGCGGCGGCGGAAAAACCCTCCGCCTCGACCACATCGATGAAAGCGCGCATCCGTGTGAGTGTGTCCATCGTCTAGCCCCGCTTTTCCAGGATGGTTCCGGTGAGCCGGATGAGCGCCCGGTCGCTGCCCCGCGGCCCGATGAAGGAAATGCCGAACGGCGCACCCTGCACCTGCCCCAATGGCACGGTGATCTGCGGCAGTCCCGAAAGTACGGAAAGGCAGAGCAGGCGCAGCGCCTGTTCGCGATAGGCCTGCAATGCTTCGAACGGCTGATCTGCGAGAGGAGCGGCCCCCGGCACGGTCGGCAGGGCGAGGAGCGCGTCATCGCCGATGATCTGCTCCAGTTCCTGCGTGAATTGCGCCCGGCGCAGGCGCTGCCGGTCAACGAGATCGGCAGGTATCCCCGACCCGAAGGCGAAGCGATCGGCCACGCCGGGACCGAGCCGGCGGTCGCCGGAGGATATCCAGTCGCCGTGGGCGGCCCATGCTTCCGCGCCCTGAACATGGCGGAAGACGAGATAGAGTTCGTCTATGGAAAGCGTCGGCTGGCTGGCCGCCTTGAGACTGGTGAAATGCGGACGCACCTCCGCGAACATGGCACGATAGGCATCGGTTTCGTCCTGGCCGAGCAATAGCTGTTCCAGAACCGGCATGTAGAGAAGCCGTGTCAGGCTGAAGTCTCTCGCATCGTCGCCGATGAGGACAGCGCCGACCTTTTCGTAAAGGGCGATGTTGCGGGCAAACCAGCCGATGGTATCGAGCGAGGGCGCAAGCGGCATGATGCCTTCAAGCGGAATGCGGCCATGCGTGGTGCGCAGCCCGATCAATCCGCAAAAGCTTGCAGGCGCGCGGATGGAACCGCCCGTATCCGAGCCGAGCGCGATGTCGGCAAGTCCGCCCGCCACCGCTGCCGCCGAACCGGACGACGATCCGCCGGTGACGCGGTCGGGCGCTGCCGGATTGACGGGATGGGGATAATGCGCGTTCTGCCCCATGAGGGAAAAGGCCAGTTCGTCTGTTTGTGCCTTGCCGATGAATTCGGCTCCCGCGGCAAGGAGCTTTTCAACCACCGGAGCGGATTTCGCGGCGGGCGCCGATTCGGCCAGAATCTGCGGATTTCCGCATCCGGTCGCCATTCCGGCGACGTCATAAATGTCCTTGACCGCCAGCCTTTCGCCTTCAAGCGGTCCCCCTGTCGCATGGGCAACGGGCTTTTCGGGCTTCGCAATGATTGCGTTGAGGGGATCGTAGCTGGCCATTGTTCACAACATTCGGCAAATAAAGGGGCTTTCGGGGCATCGGCACCGAAATCTGACGTCCGAATGTTTCACTAATAATGAACAATGGCAAGCACGCCGTTCAATCCCGTTTCGTGAAAAATAAAATCGGTCAACGAAATATTTGTCATTGAAAGGTCATGACTTTACGCTTATATCGCACTTGCCCAAAGTCGCACGTGCCTGTGGGTGTCCGCCGATCCTCGAATGGTGAGGAATTCGGTACGGTACCTGGACCTAACCGCTCCAGTCGATCTGATGGCCAACCGCCAGATCGAGGACATCTTGAAGCAACGACGGTGCGGGCCTTTCTGGTGTCTTTCGGCTGTCCAAAAGCCGAAACTACTGAAGAGGCACACCTTCATTGCCGGTAGTGCGGATGCGGTTCTCCAATTCCAATCCAAGGCAGACAAAGCGGAGTAACGCGAATTCAAGCGTTGTTCCATCGCCGCATGTGTTTTCGTGTGACATCAGCACCTCCAAAGGCTGACCTCACTGCGAAGGCGTTCATGCACACTTTGTCCCCTTACAAACGGCAGAGACAAGCCGTGTGGGAGAACGACCATGGCAACGCAGCGTATCATCGACTTCCTCAACACCCGCCGTCCGGACGGTCCCTGCCTCGTCGTCGACACCGATGTCGTGCGCGAAAACTATCAGAGCTTCGAGAAGGCTTTGCCCTATTCACGCATCTTCTATGCGGTGAAGGCAAATCCCGCGCCGGAAATCCTGCGCCTGCTCGCGTCGCTCGGCTCCTGCTTCGACACGGCTTCGGTCGCCGAAATCGAAATGGCGCTTGAAGCCGGCGCAACTGCGAACCGTATCTCCTATGGCAACACCATCAAGAAGGAGCGCGATGTTGCGCGCGCTTTCGAACTGGGTATCCGCCTCTTTGCGGTCGATTGCGTGGAAGAAGTGGAAAAGATCGCGCGCGCCGCTCCCGGCAGCCGCGTTTTCTGCCGCGTCCTGACCGATGGCGAAGGCGCCGAATGGCCGCTGTCGCGCAAGTTCGGCTGCGTGCCCGCCATGGCGATCGACGTTCTGCGTCATGCAAAGTCGCTCGGCCTCGATGCCTATGGCGTATCGTTCCATGTCGGCTCGCAGCAGACGGACCTGACCGCCTGGGATCGTGCGCTCGGTGATGCGGCAAAGGTGTTCCGCACGCTGGCCGACGAGGGCATCCTGCTGCGCATGGTCAATATGGGCGGCGGTTTCCCGACCCGCTACCTGAAGGACGTCCCGACCGCGCAGGCTTACGGCATGGCGATCTTCGACGCGCTGTCCCGGCATTTCGGCAACCGCATCCCGGAAACGATCATCGAACCGGGCCGTGGCATGGTCGGCAATGCAGGCGTGATCAAGACCGAAGTGGTTCTGGTTTCGAAAAAGGCGGACAACGACAATGTGCGCTGGGTCTATCTCGACATCGGCAAGTTCGGCGGTCTGGCCGAAACCATGGACGAGGCGATCCGCTACCAGATCGTGACCCCGCGTGACGGCGGCGAAACCGAACCCTGCGTGCTGGCCGGCCCGACCTGCGACAGCGCGGACGTCATGTATGAAAAGACGCCCTATCCGCTGCCGGTTTCGCTGACTATCGGTGACGAAATCCTCATCGAAGGCACGGGCGCCTACACCACCACCTATTCGGCGGTGGCGTTCAACGGTTTCGAACCGCTCCGATCCTACGTCATCTGATCCTTCGGGGGCCTGCTTCCGAAGGATCCTCTCAATCCGTCCGGTGCCGAAAGGCGCCGGGCGAGGTGTGCTGCCGCTCATGCTGCGGGGATAGATGTGATGAACGTGAATTTGAACATTTCGGAAAATGCCGTAACCGCTTTCGCTCCTGCATTTTCGATTGCGGGCGAAGCGCTGGAGCATGTGCTCGCGCGTGAGGCGCTGCTCGACCGCGCTATGGGCGAAGGCCGTCGCCGCAAATCGTCGGAGAAGCTGCGTCGCGGCCGTCTTCCCACCGAAGGCCTGGCTTTTTCGGCGGTCGCCGACGACGGCGCGCTGGTGGGCACCGTCCGGCTGTGGAACATCCATGCCGGTCTCGACGCTTTCGGTTTTCCGGTTTCCGCTCTCCTGCTGGGGCCTCTTGCCGTCGATCCTTCCGTTGCCGGTTGCGGCATCGGTTCGGCGCTGATGCGCCATGCGATTGCCGAAGCCGGGCGGCTCGGTCACGGGGCGATCCTGCTCGTCGGCGACCCGGAATATTACGGGCGCTTCGGCTTCACGGCGGAAAAGACCGGCAGTCTTGCCATGCCCGGCCCCTTCGAGAAGCGGCGCTTTCTGGCGCTGGAGCTGAAACCGGGCCACCTCGACGGTGCGCATGGCATTCTGCGCGCCCAGCCTCGGTTCTGCTCCCGAAGCTGAACCATTTTCACCACGGCTTGACGCGTTTGCAACTGTCGCGTCAGTCCTTCTCCAGCACCTTGCAGACGATATCGGTCACGGCTGCACTGTGACCCATCGGCATGGTCGGGTCGGATATCCGCCCGGCGCGCACCGCGTCGCGCACGGCTTTTGCCTGGAATTGCAGCCCATTGCCGGAAAAGGCATGGTTTTCGATCGTACGACCCGGCAAAGGCAGGCGGTTCATGACCTTGCCGATAAAGCTGCCGCCACCGTTCGGTCCGAAGGGCGGGCGCGCCGCGAAAGCCGAGAACAATGTCAGTCGCTGCGCCTTGAAAAAAGGCGCGTGGATCAAAAGCGCGCCCTTCGTTCCCGTGATCAACATGTGGTTTTCGCCATCGCGGTCGAAGCCGCAGGAAAGCTTCGCCGTTGCGCCCTGCCAGCCAAGCTCGAATTCGGCGCGCATGTCCACGCCGCTGCGCGCGCGCTGCCAGCGCCCGTCGACCTGATCCGGCAGGCCCAGAAAACAGAGCGCCAGCGAAACGGGATAGACGCCAAGGTCGAAGGCCGCGCCGCCGCCGAGACCGGGATTGAAGAACCGGCTCTGTGGATCATAGGCGCGGATATGGGAAAGATCGGCCTCGATATGCGTGACCGTGCCGATGCGTCCACTGTCGATATGCTGCCTCGCCGCCCTGATGGCGGGCAGGAAGCGGCTCCACATGGCTTCCATGGCAAACACGTTCCGTGCCTTGCTTGCCGCCTCGATCTGGTCCGCGCCTGCTGGGTCGAGCGAGAGCGGCTTCTCGATCAGGCAGGCTTTGCCCGCCGCGATCGCCTGCATGGCTTGCAGCACATGCATGGCGCTCGGCGTTGCGATATAAACGGCATCGATATCGGGATGGGCGAGGAATTCGCCTGAATCGCCGAAAGTTTTGACGGAGCGGGCATCGGCGCCGATTCTCCGGCGAAATGTCTCTGCGGTTTCCGCCTTGCGCGAGCAGATCGCGGTGACGCGCATTCCCGCACATGCCTGCATGTCGGCGGCAAAGGCCCCGGCAATCGCGCCCGTGCCCCATATGCCCCAGCGAAAATCACCGGCCGCAGTCCGGCCTGTCGCATTATTCCGGTTCACGTTGCCCCCGCCCGGCAAGATTCATACAATTGATGTATATCGCATCTGTTCCGGCTGGCGAAGTTTCTTCGCCCTGTCAGAATGTCGGCCACCGCTTCCGCTTCGGAAACCGGAACGGGTCTGAAAATCATAATCCGAGGCTTTTTGGGGATGAGTTAACCGATTTGGAGCGCATCCCGAAAACCGGTTCCCATTTTTGGGAGATAGGCTCTAGTGGTCTGATTCCGACATTTGCATCCCTCTGATACAGGCGCCGAGCAAATGTCGGAATCGAAAAGACCACTAGTAAGTTTATGTATCTAGTG
>NZ_JACIJG010000032.1 GCF_014199265.1 Brucella daejeonensis | reverse complement strand
AAAATGGCAAGAATTCCTCGAATGCTTTGTCGACGACCAGGAAGTCGTCGAACGTGTCAAGACATATTCCCCACGGTAACAATCGGGCGGTTACGGAAAGACGGTGTGATTGCGATCTGTGAGGGTCAGTTGCTGCGCGCGCGCGAAGCCTCAGAATCCAACCCGTCGACACTGTGGGAGCGGGCGATACCTTCTGTGGCTACCTCGCCAGCGGTCTTGATAAGGGCTTGATGTTTCCAGTGGCGATCGAACGGGCCGCCATTGCAGCGTCAGTCGCCTGTCTCTCCAAAGGCGCACAACCAGCTATTCCGGCGGAGAAAGATTTGTCAACATACTGGAGCAAAAGCGAGCGTTAACGACGTTGGCGAGCATTGTGGGCGGAGGACCGGTTGGCTTGCAGAATATTTCGCGCGGCTGACCGTGACTTCGATCCTCCATCCCCCGAAAATTCTCGTCCGCGCGCTTAACAAATTGGATTACCGGTAGTGTTGGAAGTCATGTTCATTCCCCACCAAGGACCGTGTAATGCGAGCACGGTCCGCAATAGATGTCATCGTTCCAAAACGATTGATCGGGCCAAAGAACCGGGCGTTGGGCCGAATCTTCTCGCTCCAGCCGCCAGCGTCTGACGAGACTGCGGCTTGCGCCGCAGCCTGGTGTCACCAATGCTCATGCCTCTGGTCTTTTCCAAGTTCTGCCTGAGGTTTGAAATCGCCTCAAGCAGGAGAGCGTTGAGCGCATGCGGCCCGGTTCAACCAAACCTATGCGTTGTCCTTCATGAGCTGTACCCGGAATCCGCCATTATGAGCTGCGCGTTGATTGCTGATGAGGCGTCCGACAAAAGAAATGCTACAACATTGGCGATCTGTTCAGGCTGCAACAGTCGACCGGTTGGTATGTCATCCAACCACCTTGCCAATATTTCGGGATTGGCGATGCCCACCGATTTCAACAGCTCAGTCTCGGTGTAGCCGGGACCAACCGCATTAACACGCACACCCGCTTTCGCCCATTCGACGCCAACGACCCGTGCTAGATGCGCCACGGCGGCTTTCGACACGTCATAAGCGGCATGAAGTTCTGGACGCACCGCTCGCACTCCCGCGATCGAAGATATTGCGACGATCGCTCCGGATCCAGCCTTCACCATCTGGCCGCCAGCGGCGCGCACTGAATAAAAAACCCCGTCAAGGTTCACCGACATTACACGGCGCCATTCTTCATCGCTGTGGTCAAGCAAGGCGTTGGAATTCGCAAACGCCGCATTGGCGACGAATCCGTCGATCCGCCCATGCTGCGCGACAGTACGGTCCACGACGGCGTCGACCGAAGAACTTTTCGTCACATCAAGGGTAATACCTTCCGCCTTGAAGCCCAGTGCGCGAAGGCGTTCGGCGGCTTCCTCCGCCCCATTCAGGTCGCCTATGACAGCCGTACCGCCCTGAGCGCACACGACTTGGCAAATGGCGGCACCGATACCGCGCGCGCCACCTGTAACAATGACTATCTTGTCCTTCAACATTGGTTCGACCTTTCTATTGAGCTGTGTAGCCACCGTCGCAGACCAGGCTCGTGCCCGTTACAAATCGCGCCTCGTCCGACGCCAGGAAAAGTACACAATTGGCCACGTCGACGGGCTCGCCCAAAGTCAATGGATGTTTCTCACCCATCATGGAAAGATAGTCGTCCTTGCCACGCGGCCAGGTTTTTGCGGCCTGCATAAAAAGCTCAGTTTTGGTCGAGCCGGGATGCACTGCGTTCACCCTTACGCCAAAGGGCGCATAGCAGATCGCATCGGTCTTGCTCATCATAAGGACAGCCCCTTTTGTCGCGTGATAGGCTGGCAGATCCGCGGAGCCGATCAAACCGTAGATCGATGAAAAGTTTATAATTGAACCACACTTTTGCGCCATCATCGTCGGCAGCACATATTTCGTCATAAAGAACGTGCCTTTTACGTTGATATTGAAGACGAAATCCCACTCGGCTTCGGACATCTCATGGATAAGTTTGTTTACGCCCGGCGTTCCGGCATTGTTGACCAGAACATCGATCGTCCCAAAGGTTTCAACGACTGTCTCCACCGCTTGCTTAACGGCGGCTTCGTTCGTCAAATCTACTTTAATGAAAACCGCTTTGGATCCCGTCTCTTTAATTTGATTTATAACGTCTTGTCCTTCATCTAATATGTCGAAAATAGCGATGGAAGCCCCTTCTTCGGCCAGTCTTATAGCTGTGGCCTTACCAATCCCACGCGCGCCACCCGTAACAATCGCAACTTTTTCGTATACACGTCCCTTGGACACATTATCCTCCTATTACAAACTCCAAGCGTTCGCCGAGGCTGGCTTCAGCAAGGCTCACTTGATGACGAAATCGGTCGACCAATTTTGGTAAATTCTGGCGAAAGCCATGGGCCTTCGGCGTCCACCGCTTAGCGACGTGGCGCAGACATTACTGTTCCTGCCAGGACAATTGAGCGTTACTGCGCCAGATATCCCCCATCGATGACCAACTCCGCGCCAGTCATAAAACTACTTTCATCGCTGGCCAGGAATAACGCGCCGTTAGCAATTTCGCGCGGGGTGCCGGGTCGTTGCATCGGCGTCGAGGCGACGACATAGTCATTGACGTTGCGCGCCTGAGACTGCGTGAGAGGCGTATCAATAAAGCCCGGATGTAACGAATTGACCCTAATTCCATCCTTGACGTAGGTCAGGGCGGCATTCTTGCTCATGTTGCGAACCGCGCCCTTTGTCGCGTGATAGGCATGGGCTCCCGCTACAGCCGCGTTTCCCCAAATAGAACTAACGTTCACAATGGAACCGGAGCCAGCGTTGCGCATGGCTGGCGCCACTTCACGCATGCCGAGGAACACACCCGTTTGATTAACGGCGACCACTTTCATCCATGCGTCGAGGCTCAACTCATCCACGGCGTCATATTGAATGACCCCAGCATTGTTGACCAGAATATCAATACGCCCTTGCTCTCTCAGAATTGTCGTCACCACGCGACCCCAATCGGTCTCTGAGGCGACATCCATTGCAATCGGGATAATGTGGCTGGATTTCGGAGCACTTCCTGTCCTGCTGCATGCATAAACGATGGCTCCCTCTTCAGCGAACCGTTCGACGACGCCTTCGCCTATGCCTCGCGACGCGCCGGTGACAAGGGCTACTTTGTTTTGAAGTCGCATCTCTCCTCCATAAATGCTATTCAATAATACCATATTACGGTAATACGTAGATCGTTGGAAGGCCACCGATTTTTTCGCTAAACGGATAAAAGACCCGTAATTTGGATTAGACCTCAATAGTCAAATCCGGAGCGAAGCCGGTGTTCGTCGCTTTTTCCATGTGTTGCGTGAACTATTACCGTGCGCCCACTGGCGACTATAGAATCCCACAGGTATAATACAGTTATACAGGACTCGGAGTTTTTGATGGTTCACGATACGCTTATAGCACGCCAGGCCGCGCCACTGCGCCAGCAACTTGTGAAGTTGATCCGGGAGGATATCCTGAATGGCAACCTCGCGCCCGGTCACAGGTTGGTGGAATCCAGTTTGACCGAAGCATACGGGGTATCGCGAACTGTCGTGCGCGAAGCGCTACGACAGCTTGAAAGTGAACACCTGATCCGCGTTCTGCCGAACATCGGCCCTGCGGTCACTGTTCTAACGGAAGCGGAAATAAAGGCGATCTATGTCGTACGCGCATCCCTGGAGGGGTTAGCGGCAAAGCTTTTTGCGCTAAACGCTACAAGCGCGCAATGTGCCGGGCTGATTGATTTAAGGAATCGCCTTGATAGCAACTACAGACATGGCAACGTCGAGCAGCGTGAGGCGATAAAAGCGGAGTTTTACACGCGCCTCCTCGAAGGCGGCGGCAACCCGATTTTGACGGATAACCTGCGCGCCATCCATGCAAGAATAGCAATTTTCAGGCGCTATGCTTTTATCGATCCCGCAAGGATTGAGCCTTCAATCGCCGAACTCGAGCATATTATCAATGCGGCGGCCATTGAAAGAGACCCCGTAGCCGCCTGGAACGCATGCGAACATCACATCGAGCTGGCGGGCGAACTGGCGATCATCGAGTATGCTGAGCGCAATCAGAATATTTCAACCAAGGGATAGTGCGCGAATGTGAACCCAGAACGCACCCGCAGTTGCGGAAACAGTCAAAAATGGCCGGAACACCGCCCGGCCATCATAATAACCTTGACTGTTAAAGTCGCGGATTGACTGCTTGTGGGATAAAGCGAAACGTTCCATCCTCCTGCTTCTGGACGTCTCCAAGACCAGGAAAGGGAAAATGATATCCATGATATCGAATACCTTCGTCCACCGCTTTCTTCAGGATAGCAAGCTTGGAGGCGGCGCCCTGTTCGGGATTGGTGTCAAAATCCATATGGAAGAACCATTCGGGGTGATAGGGGTCATAAATTTGGTGGTGGCAAGCGTCACCGGTAAACATGCATTTTTCACCGGCGCTTTCAAAAATATACGCAACCATACCTGCGGCATGTCCAGCGACACTGAATGTTGAGACGCCATGAAAGATTTCATCGCCTGGATCAAACAGATGCAATCTCTGGCGATATGGAGCGACGGCTTCAAGCGTGCCCCTCGTCCAAGATCCGTGGTGCGACTGCAATGTCACGTTTGTTTCGTTCGTCCATTCATCCCAATCGGGACGCGCGCACCACAGGTCGGCACTTGAAAATATTGCTTGGCCATTCTCGTCGATAAGTCCAAAGCTGTGATCAGGGTGCAAGTGGGTCATCAACACAGCGTCAATCTGTTCTGGCTCGATACCCGATGCGCGCATATTGGAAACCAGAAATCCCATGCATGGACCAAACATTTTACTTGTCTGGCCCATGCCTGCGTCCACCAGAACCAGACGTTCCCCGGTATTAATGACAACGGGATTCAAATCCATCGGGATATGATCCGTTGGCAGGAGATATTTTTGCTGTAGTCGCGACAACTCCTCCGGCGCCGCGTTGGGGAAAATCCCTTCATATCCGTGGTGGATATAACCGTCCCATAAAACGGTGGCTTCGAAATCACCGATATTAAACCTAAACCAACCAGCATTTTGATAGCCGAGTTTGGGTGCGCTCATGATTTTTCCTCCACGCATCGTATAACCGAGCTTCCCTGGAAGCTCTCTAGAAACTCAGGGTTTTTCCCACCAACCACGGTCGCCGGCGTAAGCTCTGGTCAATAGTGCGCGAACCGTATCCGGCGTCATAGGCGCCGGGTTATTCAGCACCAGTCTTGTGGCTGTCACACTGAATTGCGCTATTTGATCGAAATCTGCCGGAGTTACACCGAGAGAAGCTATTTCAATTGGGGCTCCGACTTCGGTCAACATCGCCTCGATCCGGCTGATGGCGGCACGCGCCTGCAACAGTGGCTGGTCACGTGGATCCGCCACACCTAGAATTCGCCCGATTTCGGCGAATTCATTGGTCGCGTAAGGAAGATTGAAACGCATGACATAGGGCAATAAAGCCGCAACACCGAAACCATGAGGCGCATGTCCAACGGCCGCCATGGGCGACTGTATGGCGTGCGCCGCGGCTGTGCCGGTCGTGTTGATCGCCATTCCCGCGCAATATGCAGCAAACATCACATCAGAACGAGCAGCAATATCGGCAGGATCGTTAACCACCCTTGCGAGAGCGGTATTCATTAGCCGCAAGCCTTCAGCACAGAACATATCGGTGATACGATTCTTTCCGACATAAATCTGTGTCGCCAGTTGCTCCGGGGACGGGTTCTTTGGCTTGGCGGTGAACGCCTCCACCAGATGTGATAATGCGTCTGCAGCTGTTGCGGCTGTTAACCCGGGCGGACAAGTGAGCGTTAGTTCGGGATCGATAAGGGCAGCATGAGGCTCAATATGAGGATCAGCGATCGCCATCTTCATTCCGGCCTCTTCGTCGAAGACGATGGCGAGGCTGGTGACTTCTGCACCTGTTCCACCTGTTGTGGACAAGGTTACAATCGGCAAGGATGGACCGGGCACCCGGAACTCTCCGAAGTAATCACGAACATCGCCGCCATTGGCCAACACCGCTGCGACCGCTTTAGCCAAGTCGAGACATGAACCACCGCCAATACCAACGACCGCTTCCACTCCCGCATCAGAAAAGCGGTTTACGGCGTCAACAACGTTGGAGCGTGGTAACTCGGGTTGAGCGGCATCATACACCGACACCTTAACACCGGCGTTGGACACACTTGTTGCAAGCTCAATAAACGCGTCGTCTGCGGCCATGCGCGCATCCGTCACGATCAGGACGTGCTTGGCGAGCCCACTAAGCACTCTTGGTAGTTGATGACGCTGGCCGGGTCCAAAAAGCACCGTAGCGGGCTGCCGTACCAGGCCCAGTCCTAATCTGTTGGTCATCGGCATTAAAAAACCTCGCTCTCATCGACTGTAATAGCCATGTACTTCGATTCGAGAAATTCGTAGATTCCTTCGTGACCCGCTTCGCGACCTAAACCCGACGTCTTCGTTCCGCCAAATGGCGCCGCGGGGTCGGCCATGATGCCGCGGTTCACGCCAACCATTCCGAATTCCAGTTCCTCACCGAAACGAATGGCGCGGTTGAGATCACGGGTGAATACGTATGAGGCCAGTCCAAAGTCTGAATTATTCGCAAAATTTAGAGCTTCCGCAGGGCCGTCGACTGCGAATATCGTCGCAACTGGTGCGAAAAGTTCGTTCGAGCACATGACATCGTTGGGTTTCGAATAACGGACGACCGTCGGCTGGAAGAAGTAGCCCTCACCTTTAACCGCACTTCCGCCGATCAGGAGCTCCCCTCCTGCAGCTTTAAGTGTGATCACTGTTTCCGCAAGCCGATCGCGTTGTTTCGCGGAAATCATGGGTCCGACATCGACGGGCTCAAGACCGTTTCCGACCTTTAGCTTTCGAACCTTTTCCACGAATTTGCGGGTGAACTCCGCTTCGATCTTGCGATCCACGATGATACGATTTGCGGCGACACAGGCCTGTCCCGCATTTCGAAATTTGCAGATCACCGCATGTTCAACTGCGAGATCGACGTCAGCGTCGTCCAATACAATAAAGGGACCGTCGCCGCCCAATTCCATTGAGCTGTTGATTACGTTGGCGGCGCCAAGAGCGATAAGATGCCCACCCACGCCCGTCGAGCCAGTAAAGGAAACTTTTCTAAGCCGTTTGTCGGTCATCAAAGCCTCGGAAACCTCCGAGGAGTTACTGGTGTGGATAAGGTTCGCCACACCAGCAGGAAAACCCGCATCATGAAGAACCTGAGTGAACAGAGCGGCTGTCAAAGGTGTTTCGCGCGCGCTTTTCGTGATCGTGGTGCAACCAGCGGCAAGTGCGGCCCCGGCCTTTCGCGCAATCATAAGGAGCGGAAAATTCCAGGGCGTAATCAAAAGGCAGGGCCCAATCGGCTGCCGCGCCACCACAACCCGGAATCCGCTGTTGGAGGCATCTGAATAGCTGCCATGCAGATGCGCGGTCTGTTCGGCGAACCAAAGCAAAAAGTCAGCGGAAAGTTTGAATTCCGCGCGCGCTTCAGTTAATGGCTTGCCACTTTCCAACGTCATCACGGTTACGAAGGTCTCTTCGCGCTCCAACATCAAGCGATGAGCCTGATGCATAAGATCCGCTCTTTTGCGGGGCGCAAGTTTACGCCAGCTGCGTTGGGTGCGATTGGCTGATTCCAGTGCGGCTAGTGCTTCAGCGGCGCCGCCGCTCGTGACTTTGGCGACAACAGAGCCGTTCGCGGGATTGTACACCGGGAAATGTTCGCCTGTCTGTCGCCATTCGCCGTCAATATAGATACCAGTGTTGGGGAGCATTTGGGCGAGTTGATCGGGTGAAACTGCTCGTGGATGTATGGTCATTTCTAGGCTCCACACCAGACGCGCGTTGAGCGGTCTGCTACCGTGATTAGAGGATTAAATATATTGGATTCGTGCTGATCGTTATGACACAGGCGACCCAATGTGCGGGCGGCGGCAATAATTGGCTTTGCTCAACCAACAGTGACGCCACCGCAAACAAACAGGGTTTGACCTGTAACAAAATCAGAGCGCGGGTCGCAGAAGAACCCGACCGCATTCGCAACATCGTCAGGCTCGCCCATTCGTCCAACAGGGATGGCGTCCACGATAGCGCGGGTTGCGGCTGCTTCCGGCGGATTGTTCCGCCAAAACACTGTCGTTCCAATTGGCCCGGGCGCAACGCAATTAACTGTTATTCCCTGGGGAGCCAGTTCTAACGCCCAAGTTCGCGCCATAGATTGCAAGGCGCCTTTTGATGCGCTGTATAGCGACCTTGCTTCCTTTCCGAGGGTCACGCGGCTTGTATTCATAACAATGCGCCCACGTCCAAGCTTGCGCATGACCGGAACCATAGCCTTTGTTGCAATCATCGCCGTTCGCACATTCAGGTGCATTAAAACGTCAAAATCATCGATATCAACGTCATCAAACAACGCGGGTCGAACGACGCCGACATTGTTGATGAGAGCCGCAACAGGCAGCGTTTCAGCAATTTCCGCGAAGACTTGTATTGCCGCGCCTTTATCAGAAAGATCCACCCGTCGCGCATCAGCGTGCAAGGATTCCGCTTCGGGCTCTTCAATATCAACTACGATGACGCGGTAGCCATCCTCCTGCAAACGAAGAGAGATGGCTTGGCCGATGTTGCGCGCGCCACCAGTGACCACTGCACAGAGCTTGCTCACGCCAGCTTCCTTTCGCCATCATGCGCCAATGTCTCAGCCATGGCTTGTTTGAGGGTTGGGGGGGAGAGCACAAAGCCGCGATAATTGTCTTTCTGGATATCATTCAGTTCGACCATATAGTTGGCCATGCCGCCCATGTACCACATAGAAGTGCGTGGTTTTCCAGGAATGTTCGCACCATTGATCCAACTATCTGTGACCTGGAAAAGCGTGCCCGCAAGCCCCTCCTGGCAAATCTTTACCCACGCGTCCTGCGCTTCGTCCGCCGTGTCGACGATGAGGTTCTTTGTCTCCGCCGCGCGTATCAGGTCGCTGAAATAATCAACCTGCCACTCATGAACCAGTGGCTGACTGGTGAATGGACTAAATGGACCAAACACCATGAAGAAATTTGGAAAGCCTGCGACCGTCATTCCGCAATAGCTGCGTGGCCCGTCTTTCCAAACATCGCGCAGTTTCATATCACCGCGGCCTATAGTATCGATTTTAAGATAATTTCCGGTCATCGCATCGAAGCCGGTGGCCAAAATGACGACGTCGAGCTCGATTTCCTTCCCACCGACAATGAGACCTTTTTCGGTATAACGTTCAATTGGGTTTTCCTTGACGTTATGCAGAGTGACATTCGGCTGATTGAAGGTTTCATAATATCCGTCCGCGGCGAGCGGCCGCCGCGCGTAGTAATCAGTCGGCGTCAACATCTCTGCAACTTTAGGGTCAAGAACGACATCATCTATCTTGGACTTGATGAAATCTGTAGCAGTCTTGTTGGCTGCGGCAGTGACGGTGATATCGGCGAAAGTTTCCATCATGAAACTAAAGCCATTGCCTTTTTGCCAAGCTCGCTCATAGCAGTCTTTACGCTCTTCATCGCTGACTGCCAAAGCAGGCGTCGTGCTTTCAACGAAGCCAAAAACTGCGCCAGTATTCAGCGCCCAGTTGCGATAGCCGAGCGGGTCCAACTTAATCCGATCGCGTGCTTTTTGTGGAAAGGGGCCGATACCAAGGGGAACCACCCACTGTGGTGTCCGCTGGAGCACATGAAGCTCCCCCACTTCAGAAGCGATGGCCGTGATAACCTGAATCCCGGTTGATCCGGTTCCGACAACAGCAACACGCTTTCCAGCGAGCTTGGGACTGATTTCCGGCCACTTGGAAGCCACAAGAATCTGGCCTTTGAATTTATCCTGATCCGCGAACTCCGGCGCATATGACGACGAAAGAAGACCAACAGCCTCGATAAGATAACGCGCTCGCGTGATTTTTCCGTCAGAACTCGTCAGGATCCATCGGTTGATGCTTTCATCCCACCGAGCCTGCTCAATCTTGGTATTAAAATTTATCGATCGTTTGAGATCATGTTTGTCCGCGACCGCATTAAGGTAAGCCAGCACCTCCGACTGTCGCGCGTAACGTTCCGACCATTCCCAATTCTGGAACATATCCAGATCAAACGAATACGTATAGACAGTAGATTCTGTATCGACACGGCAACCGGGATAGCGGTTCCAAAACCACGTTCCTCCAACCCCACTTGCCATATCGAAAGCTTGTGCGTTCAAATTGAGCTGTTCGCGCATTTTATAAAGCGCATATAAACCGCCAACGCCCGCGCCGATTATCGCGACGTCGAGATCCGCTCCTTCGAAGTGGTCTTTCCTGTTTCCGAACATCCTCATCTCCTCCGTCCTGCTCGAGCGGGCTGCGGCAGCTTTTCGGCGCAATTCTAAAACGCCGATCAACGCCAGCCCGTGTATACCGTATTACGATATTACCGCCGTATCGTCTAGATACTCGCTGTTTGAGATGGCTGCAACCATTTTTTGAAAACGATCGGCGTTTCCTGCAAAGCAAGGGGCGATCCCGTTTTAGGTATCTTCAGGCTCAAAGCTCGCGCTGGATGGGGTCGCAACAAGATTAGTTCAAAATCGTACGTTTAGGTCGAACGAATAAGGAACGCGCTCTTCTGCTGCCTTCAAACGTTGCCGCCACATACGATCACCCAAAGCCTGCGATACTGCCTCGGAAGTTCACCTTCAGAAATTGCAGCCAAAGCCAACGCTCCGCTTGGCTCCGCCTGAATGCCTGTTTCAAGGGCCATATGTGCTTGCGCTTCAATGACGCCTGCGTCTGTGGCTGCAAGTGTACGGACCCCGATTTTCTGGAGAATACTAAAAGCAAGCGAGCCTATTTCGGTAACTCTCAGAGCATCACAGATTGTCTGCTCTTGAGCGACGATCTCCACAGGATGCTACACGTTAAAAGCAGCATACAGGCGTGGATAATGCTCAGGCTCAGCTACATAAATATCGTTCTCGACCCCGCTGATCCTGAGCCCCAATGAGGTTCCCGCCGCCAATCCCCCGCCGCCGCAAGCAACGACAATGGCATCGTCGGGTGAACCTTCATCTTTCATTGCGCGGGCGAGTTCCACACCAAGGGAGCAGCTCCCGACAAGCATTGATGCGTCCCGGAACGGATGCAACAATGGCAATCCACGCGCTTTCGCTTCCAGTTCCGCACAATCAACGAAGTCAGATCGTGGTACGAGAAGGACTTCCGAACCAGAATGCAGCGCCATTTCTCGTTTTGCGGCAGGTGCGTCGTCAGGCATGACGACTGTCGCTGGAATGCCAAGCTTTGATGCAGCCAGCCCCACAGCTATTGGGAAATTTCCGGAACCGCAAGCAACAACGCCTTCCGGATGTTTGCTAACTCCGAGTATGGCGAATGGTGCTTTCATTGAACTCCAGAATCTTTATCCATGAGCACGTCAAATCATTTGTCTGACGCCATATCCGCGGCAAGCCTCGTACTGGCCGTCCTTACCGCTCTCTACACTCTCTGGCTACCGGATGTAACAGCTGCACTGGATCTAAAGCCCGCTGCCGACCCTGACGATCGAGGACCTCAGCGAGCGAAGATTGTGAGTGCTATACTGAGTAAGGCTTTGCCGCTTGCATTCGCGGCCCTAGCTTCAATCGCAATACTGGCACCACGAGGCGCCGCCATCATCATTGAAATATGGCACCATCACGCCGAGTGGGCGTTTGACGACGTCAAAGCAATGTTCGTGCTCACGCTCGCCCTTATGTTGCTGCTAACTATCGCTTCGGTGAAGCAACTCCTTCGGCTTGTCGCTAAGTATGTTAAAATATTTCGTTCGTAATTCGTGCAAAATCATTCAAAAGCGCCTGGGTCAGACACCTGTCAAATCACCCCCCACGCCCGAAACCGCCCCCTGCCGGTCATTTCACGCAGGCTGAGCTCTTCGACCAGACGGAGCGCTGCGCGGGGCGTGATGTCGAGTTCTTTGGCGATGAGGCCTGTCGAAACCAGCGGCCTCGCCAGAACGAGCTCGATCAGACCGGGCAGTTTGGACGAGGCGCGTCGGCCGGTCAGGCGACGTTCCAGCATCTGTCGTGCCAGCATCAGCCGGTCATGCTCCTTGAACCCGAGCTCGACACCCGCCATCAGCCCCTCGAGAGAGGCCATGAGCCGGGTTTCGAAATTGCGATGCCGCCGCCGTTCGACGCGGATAGTTTTCAGGCCGGCATTGAAGGCCAGCAGATGCGCCTTCGTGGTCAGGCCATCGCGCCGCAACAGGGATGCCGCCAGCAAACGGCCCAGCCACGGCGCCCGCTGCAACACCGCGAGTTCATTCCAGGCATCGAGTGCCAGAATGGCCTGCAAAACCGGCGGAAAATCGCTGATTGAACGTAACACCGCCCGCCATTCGTCGAGCCGTTCGTCCTCATCCCAGTCGGGATCGCGGATCAGCGGGTCGGCCTCCGGCTTTGACAAACGCTGCGGTTGTTTCGCTTGGGTCAGAACAGTTTCGGACCGTGCCAGCACCGCGTCGATGGCGTCGAGATCGACACCGGGCAGGTCGAACCCGTCATCCAGACGATTGTTTCTCCCCTCCCCGTCGCGTTCCTTCCGAGCGACAACCGCATCGGACACCGCGACGTTTTCGCTCTCTGCGATGATGCCGCCATCCCCAAATGAGGCAGCAGGCCACACCTGCCCGCCAACCCGGAGACTGCGCAAACCGTTCGGGCTCAGCGCCCAGTCTGGCGTTTGTGCTACGATGCGCCGGCGGGTCTGCAACACGTCGCGGGCAATGGTGAGCTGGTGGCTCGGCGAGCGGATATCGCGCGCTGCTTCATGCAGGACGAGATCTTCCATCTCGACCAGCTCGCCGTCGAGCCACAGCGAGGCGCAGGCATCGGCAAAATGGAACCGCTCGATCAGGCCTGTGCCGACCGGCGAAGGAGCAAGACGCTCATCGAGGCGCGCCAGAGCCGCACCGGCGCGCGCCAAGGGCTGCAGCAGGGTCTTCAGGGGCAATTGGTCAAGAGCGTAACGCATTGAAAACATGGTAGACACATTCTCAAACGGACGCCAGAAGATATTTAATGTCCGACACTGATGATGCCTTCTGGTTAGTTATATAACATCCGATAAGTATAGGTTATCGGAGCTTATTGCTTTCAGAGCCCAAAGCGGGCTATAATCGCATAATCCTCGCTCACAAGGCTCCTCGCCCATGCAAGATCGTGTTCGCTTTGCCCTCGAAAAACTTCTCAACGTTGCGCATAACGATACGGGGCAGGGTCGGCGTGTGGCGAACTTCCTTCTCGCCTGGTGGAACGCGGACGTGCACGGCGGCTTCGATCTTGCTGATCTTGCGAATGTCGATCTGGAGATTGCCGAGGACATGGTAACGGTCTTCACGTTTCTCGCACGTGAGGAGGATGTCGTTTATCCGTATGAATATCGAAGCGAAATCGAAAACGTCATTCACCGCTGGCGACCGGAAAAAGCGACGGATTGATGCCGCGGTCCCGCAAACCTGCTCCCCAATCCGGTGCTGAGATCCGCGCCGCAGAGCTCGACACAATCGCCGCTGTCCTGCCGATCAACCGTCGTGATTTGCTGGCCGGGATTTTGACGGATGAGGATGTCGAAACCCTGCGCCATCTGGTCCATGAAGGCATGGGCGACAACACCCTGCGCGCCCTGACCTCGGATCTGGCCTATCTCGAAGCCTGGGCGCTGGCCGCCACCGGCAGCCCCCTGCCCTTCCCGGCGCCCGAAGCCCTGTTGCTGAAATTCGTCGCGCATCATTTGTGGCAGCCGCAGCAACGCGAGATCGACCCCGGTCACGGCATGCCGGCCAGCGTGGAAGTTGCCTTGCGCCGACAAGGCTTTTTGCGCGTGTCGGGACCGCATGCACCGGCCACCGTCCGGCGGCGTCTGGCCAACTGGTCGACGCTGACCCGCTGGCGCGGTCTGGAGGGTGCGTTTTCGTCACCGGCCGTCAAAGCGGCGATCCGCCTTGCGGTGCGCGCGCTGAACCGGCCGCTGCGCCGCAAGAGTGCCCATGCCATCACCGGCGATATTCTGGGCCAGCTGCTGGCCACATGTTCCGGTGAGGATCTGACCGCTTTGCGCGACCGGGCTATCCTGATGCTCGCCTTTGCCTCCGGCGGGCGCCGGCGCAGCGAAGTGGCCGGCTTGCGCATAGAACAGCTGATCAAACAGCCACCCGTGCCCGATGAAAACGGTTCTCCCCTCTCCTCGCTCGGCATCCATCTCGGCCGCACCAAAACCAGTGGCGCCGATCACGACGAAATCGTCTATCTGACCGGCCGTCCCGTCGAAGCCCTCGCCCGCTGGCTGGACGCGGCGCGGATTGCCAAGGGCAGCGTGTTTCGAAAAGTCGACCGCTGGGGCAATGTTTCGGCACGGGCGCTGGAGCCCAGCGCCGTCAACCGGATCGTCAAGCAGCGCGCGCGCATGGCCGGCCTCGATGCCAAGGCATTCTCCGCCCACGGTCTGCGCTCCGGCTATCTCACCGAAGCCGCCAATCGTGGTATTCCGCTGCCCGAAGCGATGGAACAATCCCGCCATCGTTCCGTGCAACAGGCATCCGACTACTACAACAATGCCAAACGGCGCAGCGGACGCGCCTCGCGGTTGCTCAGCTGACACAGGACCAGCCCGTCGCAGACAACGACAGCGCCGACGCACCCCCTGCCCTGCCTGAAAGTCGGACTCGATCGGGCCATCCCCCCGAAGCCGACGCTGACGCCTGCGGTTTTCTTGTTGGTGCCCCGCCACGGCGCTCATGGCATGGGTCGAACGCGCCAATCGTCATGATGGCGCCGTCTTCCGCGGTAGCGATCACTGGGGCAATCTCGATCCAAAATCATTCAGCGCGCATGGCTTGCGCTCCGGTTATCTCACGGAAGCGGCGCGCAACGGCGTCCCCTGCCCGAAGCGATGCAGCAGTCGCAGCACAAATCCGTCTGTCAGGCGCACGTTACGTGCAACAACGCTGAACGGTCCCGGGGTAAAGCCGCGCGGCTGATCGTTTGAGTTTCCGCGATCGGCAGCTTGGTTCGCGCCGGCACCTAGCCGTTATTGTTATTTCAAATCCCAAGCTTTGCGCCAGGTTGCAAATTCCGAAGGGCGGATCTGGTAACGAGCGAAATTACCTTCGTGCAGCCCTGTCAGTTCGGCTTCAGCAATCTCGATGAAACGTTCGCGGTCCGCCGGGACAATCCGTTCTGCCGCCCAGACAACGATGCGTAACGCCGCTTCCTGACGTTTGAGGTTGCCCCGAACAAGAGCAGCAACAAGTTCACGCAGTTCATCTCGATAGCGAAGCCTGAATGGATCGGGTTCGCCCAGCGACTGGCGGGCGGCAGCGTAACGGGCCGCTGAACGTTCATAGGCCCATAGAAACAGATCCTTGAGGAGGTCAACCCGGTTCAGTTCATAAACGCCCAGCACCGCTTCGGTATAGGCCAGCCGCGGCACTTCAGCGAAGGAAAGCGGCGAGAGATTATTTTTGATAAACGGGATATTCGCGGCAAGGCGGGATACACGTTTGTTCACATCATCGAAGGGTTGAAGATAGGGCAACTGGACCATGACAAAGAATGCCTGTTCGAACGGGTCGATGATGGCTGCCGCTGTGGCCAGAATCTGATTAAAAAATTCTTCGATGAATTGGGGAACTTCCAGAGGATGGAAAGCCGAGCGTTCGATTCCAACGGCAATGTATCGCAACCTGCCGGCAGCGGAAGGATCGGGCAGCAGGTTATTTGCCAGAAGTCCGTGCAGATTAAGGATCGTGTAACGGTTGAAGCCGATCTCATCAGCCGCACTGACCAGAAATTCAATCGCATCCTTGTGGTTGAGGATCATCTGGGCTTCGAGATGAGCACGCCCATCGGCTTCCTTGCCGAACTCAATGAGGCGCCTGGTGTCGAGAAGCGAATAGGTATTGCCTTCAAGGCGGCTGGAATTCCAGGCGAGATCAATGAGAAGCCTGCCGAGAATATGCCTGGCGTAGGTTCCCGCCGGCTGCTCCGCAAATTGCGGCTGCCCAACGGACATCAGGTGAGCACGCTCCGCTTCGGTCAGATAGAAGGTGACGTTTGGGCGGTAATGATCGAGGAAGTCGCGATTATAGCCAACAGGCGTGCGTTGCTCGGGCGGCTGCCGGACATAATCACGCACGGATTTGGCCGCATCGGAAAGCGTAATGGCGAATGATTGATCTTCGCCGGGTGACGCAGTGACGGGCGTAATGTCAGGCAGGCGGTATTTCGCCCACCGACCTTCGCCTTCCTTGATGAGTCGCTTATCAGAAACCAGTCGCTTCAGACGATACTGCAACGTTCGTTGAGGAACAGGTGATGGCAGGGCACTAAGAACCTCTGATGCCGCAATCGCACGGTCATGTCGGCCGACAATTTCCTCAATCATTGTCAGGGCGTCGTCCGGAATTTGGTTCGTCATGCCGATCTTGCCGTTCTTGCGCATAGGATATAGACGCAAGAATGCGGGCTGTATGCGCAAAAAACAAGTCTATGCGCAATTATTGTTGCGCCTAACGCAGAGTTATAGGGCGAGTATCGCCCCTCACAGTGACCGCAGCGCCCAATCCGTCTCGCGCCACATCCGGGCTGAAGTCTGCTTGCCTCATTCAGAATCGGACATGCCCTGCTTGAGTTCGGCAAATTTGGCAGCCATCGTCGGGTTACCGCGCGTGAGCCGCTTGACCGTCAGGTCCTCCGCCTTGTCGTTTGCAAGTCGCAGGTTATTGGCCGACTTGTGAAGCGCGTCTTTCGTTTTCTCCAGATCCTTGATGGCTTCATCGATCCTTTTAACTGCCTCCTCAAAGCCATCTGAAGCCAGGCGCCAGTTGCGTCCGAAGGCAACTTTGAAATCATCAAGCTGGGATTCGAAATTGGTGATGTCGACGTTTTGGGCCTTCACCAACGCCAGCTCTGTCTTGTACTTGAGCGAGTTCATCGCCGCATTGCGCAACAGCGTGATGATCGGGATGAAGAACTGCGGCCGGACGACGTACATTTTCGGATAGCGATGGAATACGTCAACGATCCCGCTATTATACAGTTCACTCTCCGGCTCAAGCAGGGAGACCAGCACAGCGTATTCGCAGTCTTTCTCAGTACGGTCCTTGTCGAGCTCTTTGAGGAAGTCCTCGTTCTTCTTCCTGGTAGCCGTCACCTCGTTCTCGTTCTTCATCTCAAACATGATCGAAACGATTTCAGAACCGGCGTCGTCCATGTCGCGAAAGACGAAGTCACCTTTGCTACCGTTGCGCGCGTCATTGTCCTTTTCGAAATAAGCACGCGGGAAAGCGGTAGCACGAATGCGGTCGAACTCGGTTGCGCAGTGTTGTTCCAGCGTCTCGCCGATCATTTTTGTCGATAGCCTCGCCTTCATATCTCTCAGACGTTCGATTGCGTCGTCACGATCCTTGAGCTGCGTTTCGTACTTGTCTTTAAGGGCGGTTTCGGCAAGCTGCTTTTCAAGTGAGATCCGGGCAAGTCCATTCTTCAGTTCGTCTCGCTCTTTCTCGACCCCGCTGACAGCTTCGGTGAGGGCGAGCTTCTGTGCAAGTTCACCCGCATCGAGTTTGGCTTTCAGGCTCTGGATCTCCGCATCCTTGGCGAAGGCTGCTTTCTGCAATTCGGAAAAGAGCTTCGCCTCGGCCAGTTTTGACACAGTCCCCTGCTCGCGCCTGGCGTTTTCAAGCTCGTGCTCAAGAGCATCACGTTGTTTTTCGATGGCACTCAAAGCCTCGGCGACTGCGAGTTTCTGCGCGACTTCACCAGATTCAAGTCTGGCCTTCAATTCCTGGATTTCAAAGTCCTTGGCTGCGGCAGCCTTCTGCAATTCACTGGCGACCTTGGCCTGAGCCAGTTCAACGGCGTTCCGCTTGTCCTGCTCGGCCAACTCCAGCCGCTCATGCAGTTGCTTCTCGAAATCACTATCTCGAACCTGTTTCAGGATATCCGCATACCCAGCTTCATCAATCTTAAATGCCTTATTGCAATGAGGACAAATGATTTCATGCATGATTATTTCCTTTGGCCTTGGCGCCAATCTACAAGGAACATTCCAATAGCTGCCCGCAATCCGGAGCCATGTGAACGATTACCATCCAGTCGGTCAAGATTATTTCAGGTCACTTCAACGGACTGGGACTTTGGGGACAAAAGTGGGCAGCGTTAAAAATCAACTTAGAAGGTCGATTTCTCAAAAGACTGCACCACGGCGTTAAAGCCATCAGTAGCGACAAGAGGCTAACGTGAACGTAGCCAACTTGCAGATCGAAGGTCTTTGCCCCGCAATTAGTGCCATTACTAACGCTCTTATCGAAAAGACGTCCTTTCTCAGGTGAGAATAGGAAGAGCGCTTAAGTAGGCGGAGGCTATCACCCCTAGGCGACAATCCCTTTGTGGAAGACCTTACTCCCTCCAATCGCAAACAAGGAAACCACCCAGCGATCCAGCGCGATTTCTGAGCTGGCAAAGTTCATCGGCGAAACTAAAAAGCCATACAATGATATGTATTAAGCCCGCATGGATTCCTAATGTTAAATCTTTTCTCTGTATCGCCCTGAAAAAATGGGGACTGCCAAGAGGGGAGGGGTAGAACCTCAAACTTCTAATATCTAGAATAAAGTTCCCCGCGGGGAACTATTAGCATTTAGGGTATCAAGCGGGACCAGACATCATTGCCGCAGACTTCACGAGGTCTCAGAACTGGGAATCTTTGAAAAGTTCCCCGCGGGGAACTTTTCCTTTTCCGATCACCCCGAATCGGACTAGTTTGAAGTTGCGCAAAAAGTTCGTACTTTTGTTTTTTTGCGAAACTACATCTGGTTTTACCATTCGTTAACTCTAGTGGCGTCTAATATGTTCCAACTCAATGAGGATAAAATCGTGAATCGCCACCTGAGCAGTCTTCAGTTTATGCAGGATTTTTCGGGCAAGCTCGAAAGCGCTTTGCAGAACCTTTCAATCGCTCAGTATCCACCAGATGCGCGTCGGGAAATGCGAAAGTTTTCTTCGACGGAAGTTGCGACATTGCTAGATGTTTCGGAAGCTTATATCCGCCAAGTCGTTCAGAAAGATATCGGTCCGACGCCAGAGGTAACGTCCAATGGACGTCGCTTTTATACGTTGGAACAAGTTCTTGAACTCAGAATGATGCTTGCCTCCAAGGGACGTAAGAAATGGATGAATCCGCGACGCGCCGGTGACGAAGCCTGCCATGTAATTGCAGTTACAAATTTTAAGGGCGGTTCGAGCAAGACGTCGACGACGATTCATTTAGCGCACTATCTCGCATTAAAAGGCTATCGCGTCCTTGCTGTTGATCTCGACCCGCAGGCATCCTTAACCAGCTTACATGGAACGCTACCCAATTTTGATCCGCGCGTAGATGATACACTTTACGCAGCAATTCAGTTTGAAAATCCTCGGCCCACGAAAGAATTAATCCATCAGACGCATATTCCGGGCCTTGATGTAATTTGCGCGGGACTGGAACTGACAGAGTTTGAAACTGCCGTGGCACTTCAGATGCGCAAAAGCGGCACCAACTTCCTCCTTCGTGTGTCCCAAGCGTTGGATCAGGTCTCAGACGACTATGATGTCATCCTGATGGATTCAGCGCCGTCACTAAACTTCTTGACGCTCGCATCGCTTACGGCTGCAACGGGAGTGATAATTCCTGTGCCTGCTCATATGCTCGATGTTGACGCTACTGGAAAGTTTCTTGAGCTCGCTGCATCGTATATGCAGGTTTTGAATGATGCTGGAGCCGAAGTTGATTGGGATTTTGCCAAATTTATCATCACCAAATTCGAAGCAAACGATCACCCGCAGGCCAATATGACCGCTCTTATGCGCCAAGTTTTCGGCGAAGACCTGTTGCTGAATATGGTAATGAAATCGACAGCGGTAGCTGATGCACTTACATGGAAGCAAAGCCTCTATGAAGTACAGCGTTCACGTTTTTCCGCACCCAAAACGTATGACAGGGCGATGGAATCCCTCAACGCTGTGAATAACGAAATTGAAAAGCTGCTTTGGTCAGCATGGGGCAGAGAATGAGCCGGAAAGATTCCAAATCGATCTTCGCGAACCTTGTGAATCCGCAGGAGCAAACAGGCGAGGTAGCACCAGCAGCTTCGCCGTCGCCTCATCTTCGAAAAGTGGCGGCAGGACTTCGCCAGCTTCACGAACGTGAGGAAACGTTCGCGAAAATTCTGAAGGAGGGCGATCGCATCATTGACATCGATGTCAATGATATTGCCCCATCCCCTATTCAAGATCGTTTTGATGGCTCTTATGAAGAGTCCGCGATAGCAGAGATAGTTGATTCAATGCGAGAACGAGGACAGATCGTTCCTGGTCTAGTCCGACCATTGGACAATGGAATGCACCATTATCAGATCGTGTTTGGCCGTCGTCGTTGGAATGCTGCAAAGCAACTTGGACTGCCATTCCGGGCAGTTGTCAAGGAACTCACTGACGAGCAGGCAATAGTCTATCAAGGCGAAGAGAACACCAATCGTGAAGATCTTACCTTCCTGGAAAAGTGTCTTTTTGCGCATGAACAGGAAGCAGCAGGCTTTCGCCGTGATGTCATTTGCGCCTCGTTGTCAACGACAAAGTCTCATCTGTCTGAGATGCTACGCATCACGACTACCGTTCCAAAATCTGCATTGCTTCTCATCGGAAGGGCCCCAGATACCGGACGCAGACGTTGGCTAGAGTTTTGCCAACTTTGGAACGTGCGGTCCGATGCCCACCGTCTAATTGAACAGGCATTGGCTGGCGCGCCATCGGATCGGTTTCAGGCCGCTGTCGCTGCATTGAAACAACCTGAGGTGAAGCAAGCAAAGCAGGAAGCTATCGTTCAGCGTGAAATCCACGCAAACGGTAAATTGCTGGCAACAATTGCCCAGTCCAAGGGCGGTTCACGGGTGAGTTTTCAGAAGAATGTTCCTCAAGGTTTTCTTGACTATCTTGCGGAACGAATGCCGGAGTTGCATGCGCAGTATCTAATAGACAGGAAAGAAGGATAACGACCAAAAGAAAAAGGCCCCCAAAACGTCACCGTCGTGGAAGCCTCTCTCGGATGTGGTAATCAGAGAATCGCATTTCCATGAATCAGTGTCAAGAGTCGTAAGCGTCATTTTGGCGGGCGGATTTCTTTTGCCTTTTGAAAGGTAAGAGGAAATGCAAATATTGGAGACTGTCACGTCCACACTTTATGGGCGAATGAGGAAGTTTGCCCAGAATTCTGAACTGCCGACAACGCAGGGCAGGGGGGTAAACAGATGGGTGATCTACAAACAACTCTGTGTGGCCAAGTCTGCGCTTAATCTCAATGATCGCTGTCTCGCCGTGCTCAGTTCGCTTTTGTCTTTTCTGCCGGAAGACGAGATCAATGAGAAAAACGGCCTCGTTGTTTTCCCATCCAATCGCCAGCTTTCTCTGCGCGCCCATGGCATGCCAGAATCAACGTTGCGCCGCCATCTGGCTTCACTGGTTGAGGCCCGGATTATAGTGCGCAAGGACAGTCCGACCCGCAAACGCTACGCGCATAAGGACAACGACGGGAGGATTGAACTTGCCTTTGGCTTTTCCTTTGCGCCATTGCTTGATCGCGCGTCTGAGATTGCCAGTATTGCTGATAAGATCCTTGCGGAGCAAAAAGCTCTGAAACGACTTCGCGATGAAGTGTCCGTCATGCGAAGAGAGATTGCTTTGGCTTTTTCAGACAACATCGATGAAACTAGTAGCCTTTGTGAAAGTCTCGAAGGGCTGTTCGTTCGCTTTCGTAGTGTCGTGGACGCTATTCCTCGTCGGGCATCCCTCGATGAGTTGACAATTATCAAGGCCAATCTGGAAGCCATTTGTGATGAATTGGCTATCGCTTTGAAAAGTATGGAGATTGTTCCGGAAATGAGCGGCAGCGCCGCTCAATCTGAGCGACAGCATAATGAATCTCTAGCAGAATCCCTCTTTGAATCTCAAAATAGCAAAAAGATTGATTTGAAAGCGCCATCTTCGGAAAGAACAGTTCCTTCGATCCCCGAAAGCAAAAGCAGTATCCAGCTTTCCCCTACCATCTCGCTCGATCAGGTCCTGCGAACTTGCCCGGATATCCGCGAATATGGAGCAAATGGGGTCAGGACATGGCGAGAGCTTCATGATGCTTCACGGATCGTTTCCGGCTTCCTTGGCATAAGCCAATCCGCCTACCGCGAAGCTATGTGCTTCATGGGAGCGGAAGCCGCATCAACGGCCATTGCCTGGATTCTTCAAAAACTAGCGACCATCAATTCGCCTGGCGGCTATTTGCGATCTTTGACGCAGAAGGCAAGGGGAGGGAGTTTTTCAATCAGCCAGCTTCTGTTTTCAGGAATGAAAGCAAATGGAGGCCGTCCATGAGCAGCACCAACCCTTGAAGTGTTACGCTTAGTGTTATATATAGTTAAGGTAGATGACGGTGCGGATTTTTAAGAACACTTGGTTCGAGCGTTACGCGCGAAAGCAGAGGATCACCGATTCCGCCTTGATAGACGCGGTACGCCGTGCCGAGCGTGGCCAGATTGACGCCGATCTCGGTGGCGGTGTCATCAAGCAAAGAGTCGCTCGGGCAGGACAGGGGGAAGTCGGGCGGTTTCCGCACGATCGTCCTATATAGGCAGGAGCGGCGGGCATTCTTTGTGTTCGGCTTTGCAAAAAGTGAGCAGGCCAACATTGAAGACGATGAAGAAGTCCAATTCAAAAGGATGGCGAGGGAACTCCTTGCGCTATCAGAAGAGCAAATGGCGTTGCTGGTTGCAAGAGGGCGCTTTTCGGAGGTTGACGATGGTGAAGAAGTATAAGAGCGAAGCAATGGCAGCCATCCATGAAACTATGGAGGGCCTGTTTGAGGTCGGCGCGATCAACAAGCAGACCATGCGGGAATTTGATGATGCTTGCCTGACCGCGATTGAGCCTCTGACCCCGGATGAAATCCGCTCTATTCGCGAACGTGAACATATATCACAGCCCGTCTTTGCCCGCTACCTTAATGTGAGCAAGGGGCTGGTATCAGATTGGGAGCGTGGGGTGAAGAAGCCCGGCGGACCGGCGCTGCGGTTGCTGACAGTTGTTCAGAGGAAAGGTCTGGAAGCGATTGCCTGATTACGAAAGGAGCAATCAGACAAGCGCGGCGAAATCCGTGACCGGTTGTTCCGTTCCTCCCAATTCCCCAGCGATCAAAGATCAGACGTCCTCCTCGCAGAATCTGATCTTTTCCATAAACACCCGTCGCTCCTCCTGCGGCGGGTGTTTTATTTTGGGGAACGGGGGCAATTCGAGGAGCTGAGCTTTCCAGCCATTTGCAGAGTAACATCGAATCTGGACCACACATAGCTAGAAATTCTAATCCGTCCCCGCGTGCAGGTGGCATGCACTGGTTTAGTGATGATTACGCTACAGGAATGCGGTCATGGTGTTTGCAAACCATAGGCAAAAGCAAACGCGGTCAGATCGGCATGCATTTCAGTCACACGAGAAGGTTGTGGTAAGCTCGGAAAATTCTCGGAGAGGCTGAAAGCTCTTGTCGGAACTGTCCATACGTTTCAGGGCAAGGAAGAAGATACGGTGATGATGGTGCTAGGAGCCGATGCCGAGCACGCAGGAGCCGCTCGGTGGGCGGCGTCCAGGCCAAATATCCTCAATGTTGCGACCACACGGGCAAAGCGACGGTTTTATATTATCGGCGATCAGAAGCTCTGGGGAGAATTACGTCACTTTAAGGACGCGGCCTCTCAGTTACCGACGGTTTCAGCAGAAGGGTTTCGTGCGCAGGTCTGAGGTCAGCACGATGCGTTATTATCTTGAAATCAGTTCGCTGGATGCGCGGCGCGCATTATCAGTTGCTGATCATTTCGAAAAAGCGGCCAGAGGTTCTGGCAATTCTACATGGATCGATTTCCATACCGTGCCGAGATTCAGTTCAAAATAACCGTGCGCTACGCGGTTGCGCATGCCGCGCATTTGAATCCATGGGATATCCGCGCGGCTGGCAATAAACTCGGGATACTCTTCTCCGATCATGATGAAAGTCATCATGACGGCCCGCTGGTTCTTGATATCGAGTGTAAAGTCTTCGAATTTCATGCCGTCTGTGAAATCGATGGCCTCCTGGCAGGCTTCTCTTATATGATCCAGGTAATCGGACAGACGCAATTCCGTTTGGCTCATATGGCAACGGCCCTATTGATCACATCCTGGCGGAACTTCTCAGGTAAATCTTCGGGCGTACATACATCGGTAATCCCCCCGTTTTTAACGGGGCCCGTCAGTAGAATTCACGCGGCGATTTTCAGTTTCTGTGCGGGCGTTACGCCGCCGATGCCCATATTGGGACGTTCGTTGTTGTAGGTCCATAGCCACTGCGTGGCAAAATACTCGGTAAAACGCCGCATGACGCCGTGCAGCTCGACGTCGCCGGTTTCAATTTCTGCCAATAACTCTCCATCTCCAAACGTTGGAAATATGGTTTGAAGGCATTCAAGTAACTTCAATGGCGCTGGCGTTCGATCCGGTTCACTCATGAAATCGCCTTGCAATTATATGATGCCATTGTCAGTCCTCGTTGTTATGCGAATGCCGTCTTGTTAAATTTTCGAAAACAAAAAAGATTATCATCAGAAGCAATACGATTACGCCGCAAGCTATCGCAGTTTTGGGCCACCCATTGATCATCCCGCTAACGCCAAACGTCGTCGCTATAAAAATCGCCAGGAGAACAAATTTTCTGAGCATCGTCAGATCCTTTTCGGCGCAGTATTGAAAGTAAGTGGCGAAAGCTTTGACCTATGTTGGACTTGCGCAAGTCAACTGGATCTGGATTTCCCGATTGGCGGCCAGTCCAGGTTCGCTCGCAAGAACAAGAGACTTTGTTGCATTCTTATTGATCACGATGACGCCTTGCTGCAATACTTCTCGCACGCCTCCTATATTGATGCTGCTCATATAGGCTACCCGCGCAGAGAAACATCCGCAGTCACCAATTGGCTTGAATAATTGAAAACTGGTTTTGACTGAAATGAGGTTCGTTTTCGTCTCAGTTTCTGCGGCTTTGACCGTCACGCATGCCGCCAGTTTATTCTGAAAGGCAACGCCGCCAGTATCTGCGGCGGTGGCCGCACTGCAGAGCAATGCGGATAGAACTCCGCCATAGATCAAACCATGCATGGACGGCTCCTCGTTTATTGCGGTGGTGATTTTTTAATGCAGCTCAAAATGTCCGTATCGCAAACGGGAACTTCGGACCGCGTTGCCGGCTCATTCAACCACCGATGATACGCGCTACGAATCTCCATGTCCTTGTAGCTATAGATTTTCACCTTCTTGTCGATGCGGCTCGCCTGCAGTGCTCTCGGGGTTACAGCCATATGAAAGACCAGCTCATTGAACTGCCAGACTTTCCAGTCCTTTTGCCGCTCAATGACCCGTACATGATAATAAGGATCATCTGCTCGCTCCGGTCGTACTTTATAGACGTCGGCCCACCGCACCATTTTCGGTGAAACGGATAAGACGATACTTTCCTGCTGTTCCTGGGCCAAAACTGGAGTGATCGCAAGAACGCCAAAAACTGCCAGAGAAACGAAAGGTCTCAATAGTTTCGACATTCATTTTCTTCCATCACTTGTCCCACCCTTCATTTTGAAGCGGCCAATATTGCAGGATCTTCCAATATCTTGAATCGCTATCCATGACGAAATTCGCTGATCTCCAAAGTAAGATGAGGATCTGGAAAAAACAAACGCCAATTTCTGCCGAACGATGTTAATGGATATTCAACAATAATCCAGCACATATGGCTCGGCAAAGCAGATATCGGCGTAGAATGCCCGTCTGGCTCTTCACACATTTTGGCTAATTTTGAGATGTGGCGAGTATTGAGTAAGATCATCCGTATGAGTATTGATTCTCTACCGCCAGACAGATCGGCGACCTTGTTATGGCAATCAGTTGTACCGGTCACAGCAGCAGTCATCGTCGTTCTTGTCGCCTCGCAAATCCCCTTGCCTGGTATCGATACGTCTGTACTGGCCGAGCAGGCGATTTACTCTCCTAACGGAGCGCTGGCGCGTTTCTCAATCTTCGCGCTTGGGATCATGCCCCTCTTCACTGTGCTTGCCCATGTGGAAATTGCGAAACTGGTCTTTCCCTCTTTGGCGCGTTGTCAAATTGCCTTTTCGGGAAATGTTTTTCGGATTAGCGTAGTCATCAAGTCCATTGTCCTCCTTTTTACTGCCATCCAGGGATACGGCATGATGAGCGCGCTGGCGGCCATGGACCTCGTGGATCGATCTCCTGGAGCGACGAGTATCGGGATCGTATCATTCGTCGGCACTACCGCAGTGCTGATCTGGCTAAACGACATCGCGCGCTTCCCCAATTTGGGCAATGGCGTCTGGTTGCTTCTGGCGATTCCGCTTCTCTGCGCGTTACCGCTTGATCTCTACACGTCAATCGAATTGACGCGCTTTGGCGCGGTTTCCGCCATGGACTGGCTGATCGCCACCCCTGTCATCCTTCTGGCCGTTTGGATGATCGTTGTCGCCAACGCACTGTTATCAGGAAAGGGTGGTGAAGCAGCGCCAACACTTTCGCTGACGGTTCTGCTCTGGCCACCATTTCTCGCCAGTACCGTTGCCGGCTATTTGTTCATCGTCCCGCTGATCTTCGCCCCGGAGTTGTTTTCCGACGCGTCCTGGCTGCTGAACCTGGCAGCTCTGGCACTGTCCGCCATCCTCATCCCGCTTTTCGTCTACGGCTATTATCGACTCATTTCGATCGTCCAGTCTGAGATGACGCGTGGCGACATCAGATCGATCCTAGTTGTGGTCGTTGGCGTTCAAATCCTGGTATGCATAGGAATGGGCATTCTGAGACAGGCTACATCTTTTTCGTTCATTCCCAGTGGCGGGATGCTGATCGTTTGCGTCACGGTCCTGCTGGCTTTCAGATCGCTGCTGGACGAATGCTGCGGGGTGGGCGCGTGACAGGTATCGCAAGGATCATATTGGGATTTGCCTTGTCACCTCTTGCATCGGGCGTATTGAACATGATCCTCATGGGAGGCTTTCGCGGCTTCCCGATCATTATGTTCAGCTATCCACTCGCATTGATGTTCGGAATACCTGCATTCTTCGTTGCCCGATATCTTGGGTGGCTGAGCTTAAGGGCTGTGCTCCTTGGCGGTGCCGGACTTGGGTTATTCGTGTGCTGTGTGATGGTCGCGCTTGATGGCGGATATCACGGGCGCCCTTCGCCGATCATTCTTGGCTTTGCAGCGATGGCGGCTCACAGTGCCGTTGTCGCAGGGCTGTTCTGGTTCATCGCCTTGTGGCCGCGCAACGAGCATAAAGCTCCACCTTCAGGACCACAGAATTGATTGCAGAAATTTTTGCTACACATCGCCGCTCTCGGAAACTCAAATTTAGGAATGCCCAAAAACTATGAAGCCCCCCTTCTCAACTGCCTGTCTGATTGCGATATTACTAACGGCGAGCGCTCCGTCCTGGGCTGACACTGTTGAAACGTCTGTTCAGTGGCCTGCTGCCGGTTTCGTGGACACCGAGTTAAGGTGCTGCCGATGAAACTGGAGCGCATGAATGCAACGAAGGAAGTTCAGCCGCGAATACAAGCTTGAAGCGGTGAAATTGATACGAGAGCGCGGCGTCAGTGTTGCACAGGCCGCCCGTGATCTGGATGTTCATGAGAATGTCCTGCGCAAATGGGTCAGGGAATATGGTTCCGACCCCGCGCAGGCTTTTCCTGGCCACGGACAGATGAAGCCCGAGCAGCTTGAAATCGAGAGGCTGCGTAAGGAAGTTGCCAAGCTGAAGGCGGAGCGTGATATCTTAAAAAAGGCCTCCGCCTACTTTGCGAAAGACGTGATATGAAGTTCGCGTTCATCGCAAAGCACCGTTCGATCTGGCCGGTGGCATGGCTCTGCGAAGCGCTGGGTGTATCGCGTTCCGGCTTCCATGCCTGGCTCAACCGTTCTCCGAGCCGACATGCCAGGCAAGATGAGGTTCTGCTCGACAAGATCAAGGACAGCTTCCAAGACAGTGACCGCACCTACGGTGCCCGGCGGGTTTGGCATGATCTTCTTGCCGAAGGCCTTTCCTGTGGTCTGCATCGTGTCGAGCGTCTCATGCACGAAAATGCATTGAGAGCGAGGCCGAGAAGACGTGGCTCGCCGAAGGATGGCGGTGAGCGCTCGGTCATCATGCCGAATGTTCTGGATCGTCAGTTTGCAGCGGACAGGCCGAACCAGAAGTGGGTGGCCGATTTTACCTACCTTTGGACGGCAGAAGGCTGGCTCTATGTGGCTGCCGTCATCGACCTATTCTCTCGCCGCGTTGTCGGCTGGTCGATGAACACCAGCATGACCTCACAACTCGTGACCGATGCCCTGATCATGGCCATCTGGCGCAGAGGCGAACCGGATGCATTGCTGCATCACTCCGACCAAGGCAGCCAATATACCAGCGAGCAGTTCCAGAGCCTCTTGGCCGATCACGGCATCACATGTTCAATGAGCCGCTCGGGAAATGTCTGGGACAATGCGGCGATGGAAAGCTTCTTCTCCTCACTGAAAACAGAAAGGACGGCACGCAAGGTCTACAGAACCCGAGACAATGCCAAAGCTGATGTGTTCGACTACATCGAGCGCTTCTACAATCCGAAGCGTCGGCATTCGACACTCGGCTATCTCAGCCCGATGGAATTTGAAAACAAGGTGGGATTAGCTTAACTCGGTGTCCGAAAAACCGGCAGCAGGCCAGCGCTTAAATTAATGTAATGGTGCTCTGAATGAAAAATAGATCTTTCATAGCTTTAATCATCGCGATTACGTTTGCTGGAATTGATGTCCCAGCACGGGCTGACGGTTTCAAAATTCACGAGCTGACGCCCATCAAGCAAGAGTTCTGGTCAATTTTCGACGCCTCCGCGCATCATGCGGAAGAACCGACTAACTTTCGGATGTCCTGCTGCGGAACAGATGACGACCAGCATTTGATGATCGCTATCGATCGCCATGTCGACGAGCAAGGGCAAGAAAACAGAACGGACGAGGGTTATCTCACAGAGCTGGACGTCAGTTCCGAAAAAATCGGGTTTAAAATCGAGAAAGTCGATGTCTCCCCTGCAGTTGGACGACTTATCCGCCTTCCGAACGTCGGTGGCCTGAAGGGGGTGAATATTTTTGTCGTGGAGGGCGGAGACAGGCTCACAATCCAGTCGGCTGCGCCGACCGAGGAGACCGCTGAGAACAATGCGCGGAAGGCCTTGGAAATAGCAAAAAGGTCCGTCATCGGGCGATGACCCGTCTATAGGCCAAGCGTATTCTTCTATTGTCTTCTGTTAAGTTTCAGCCCAACGGTCCGTACGAATATTTCATAGATAGAAAACGGAAATCAAAATCAATGTCATTTTTCGCCTGAGCACTCACAGCGCTTGCAAACGATAGGCAAATGCGAAAGCGGATAGGTCGTCATGTACTTCAGCTGCATTGTCAGCAGATCGAAGTTCGATGCGATCATCAGTGTGGGTGCAAACATCAATGATTGCCTCACCGAGGGCGAATGCGTCAAAGGAAGCCGTAAGTAGCTGGCCGCCACCTTCATTCAGGGCTTGTATCGCTTTGTAGAGCGCTTGGGCTTGAGCGTCGTTTAAAAGCATGGGCGGGTTCCGTCTGGGTATTGGCAGTGCCAATAGGGGGTCGGTTCCGGATCGGGGCGAAATGACACCCTAAGAGTTTGCGTCGATGGGCCAGAAATATTCGCCCGTCAACAGGATGTGCGCCCAGCCCA
>NZ_JACIJG010000031.1 GCF_014199265.1 Brucella daejeonensis | reverse complement strand
TAGTGGTCTTTTCGATTCCGACATTTGCTCGGCGCCTGTATCAGAGGGATGCAAATGTCGGAATCAGACCACTAGTGGATTGAATTTGACGTTTGGATCCCGACTGAATGAGATGCTGCTTCAAACGTCAAATTCGAAAAATCCACTAGAAGAATAAAGTCGCATGATGTGATAGTAAGCATACTAATTATACACGAAGGCGGGTTGTTATGACGACGATATCCAGGATTTCTCACCCAGTTTCTATCGTTCCGGTGATGCTGGCCCTGGCGCTTGCATTATCCGCCTGCGGCACCGCCGGTAAGGGCGTCAGCGGCGCCGGACTGGGGCTGCTTGGAGGCGGTTCGTCGGCACAGAAGCCTGAAACGAACCTGCTGGCCCCGCTCGGCAATGGCTTGCTCGGAAGTTCTGCGGGTCAGCTCGGTGCAAACGATCGTAAAAAGGCGCTGGAAGCGGAATATCGTGCGCTCGAATATTCTCCGGCAGGCAAGTCGGTCTCGTGGAGCGGCAGCGGATCGAACTCCGGCGATGTAACCCCGGCTCAGGCCTATCAGGTTGGATCGCAGAATTGCCGCCAATATTCGCACAGTTTCACCATCGGCGGCGCGCAGCAGACATCGCGCGGGACCGCATGTCGCAATCCCGACGGTAGCTGGACGCCGCTGACCTGACCCCTGGGGTCTAAACCTCAACCTGTCCTTTGCGGCGAATTGCCCTAGGCGATCACTTCGCGCATGTAGTGGTTGGTTTTTTCCGTGGCTGCGCTTAAGTCGTAGCCATGGAATTCTGGCTTATTGCAGCATTATTGACATTCGCGGCTACTCTGGCTGTTTTGTTGCCGCTGACGCGGCGCAAACAGGGGGGGCCGCCTGCGGAAAAAAACGATCTCGAAGTTTACCGGGATCAGCTCCGCGAGGTCGAGGCCGATGCGGCGCGGGGAATGATCGACCCGCAAAGCGCCGAACAGGCGCGTATCGAAATATCGCGTCGCATTCTGAATGCCGAAAAGGCGAGCCGGGAAGCGGCCGAGGCAGCGGGCAAATCCACACCGGGCCGCTTGCTCGCTTTTTTGGCCGTCCTTGCCGTTCCGTTGATCGCCTGGGGTGTTTATCCGCTGTTCGGCAAGCCGGACATGCCGTCGATGCCGCTTGCCGAACGGCTTTCCGCAAGCGCCAATCGCAACTCCATCGATGAACTCGTGGCACGCGCCGAGGCACATCTGGCGCGGAACCCGGATGACGTTCGCGGATGGGATGTGCTGGCGCCGATCTATCAACGGCTTGGCCGCGCCGCGGATGCCGTCAACGCCTATCGCAGCGCCATCCGTGTCGCCGGGGAGAATTTTCCGCGTGTTCTGGGGCTGGGTGAAGCGCTGGCCACCGTTTCAGGCGGCACCGTGACGGCGGAAGCCGAGGCTTCCTTCCAGAAGGCGGCCGATCTCGACCCGTCCGACGTGCGCCCGCAATTCTATCTTGCGCAGGGCGAAATGCAGGATGGGCGCACGGACCTTGCAGCCGCCCGCCTTCAGGCATTTCTGGACAAGGCGCCCGCCGATGCGCCATGGCGTGGCCAGATCGAGCAGTCCATTGCCCGGCTCCGCGCCTCCGTTTCGGGTGACGAACAGAAGCCGAAGGGACCGACTGCCGGCGATGTCGATGCCGCTTCGTCCCTCAGCACCGAAGACCGGCAAACCATGATCGAGAGCATGGTTCAACGTCTGGATGAAAGTCTTCGTAATAATGGCGGGGATGTTGAAGGCTGGAAGCGCCTCGTGCGTTCCTATATGGTCCTCAACCGCCGCGATGCCGCGCAGGACGCACTTGATCGCGGAATGAAAGCTCTACAGGGCGAAAGCCGGTCGGAGCTTGAGAGTTTCGGAACCGGACTTGGACTGGAAAACGCACAAAAATGAGCGCGACCGCTGAAGAAAACCCACGCAATGCCAAACCGGCTGGCAGCTTCGCACGCACCGTCAGCCAGAGAAAACGCAAGCGCCTCATCCTGATCGGCGGCGCGCTGGCGGTTCTGGCGGTCGCTGTCGGGCTGATGCTGACGGCATTCAGCCAGGATATCCGGTTTTTCCGTACGCCCGCCGATCTGACCGCTCAGGACATGGCTTCCGGCTCGCGCTTCCGTCTCGGCGGTCTGGTGGAAAAAGGTTCGGTCGGCCGCGAAGGCAGCGAGCTACGCTTCACGGTGACGGATACGATCAAGACCGTGAAGGTGGTGTTCGAAGGCATTCCTCCCGATCTTTTCCGTGAAGGGCAGGGCGTGGTGGCCGAGGGGCGCTTCGGACAGGATGGCGTGTTTCGCGCCGACAACGTGCTTGCAAAGCACGACGAGAACTATGTTCCCAAGGACCTTGCCGACAGCCTGAAGGAAAAGGGCGTATGGGAAGGCAAATGACGTTTGCCTGTTCGGCACTGGAAGGCGTTGCGCGCGGAGGAGACTGCAAATGAGTGTCGAGATCGGTCATTTCGCTCTGGTTCTGGCGCTGGCCCTGTCGGTCGTTCAATCGATCGTGCCGGTGGTCGGGGCGCATCGCAGGGACACCCAGCTCATGGCGGTCGCGGTGCCGACGGCGCTTGCGGTTTTCGCGCTGGTCTGCCTGTCGGCGGCAGTGCTCGTTCATGCCTATGTCGTGTCCGATTTCTCGGTCCTGAACGTGGTCGAGAACTCCCATTCGCAAAAGCCGCTCCTGTACAAGATCACCGGCGTCTGGGGCAATCACGAAGGCTCCATGCTGCTGTGGGTGTTCATTCTCACCTTCTTCAGCGCGCTGGTCGCGGCCTTTTCCGGCAACCTGCCTGAAACGTTGCGCGCCAACGTGCTTGCCGTGCAGGGCTGGATCGGCGTCGCCTTCCTGGCGTTCATCGTGTTCACTTCCAACCCCTTTATCCGCGCCTTTCCGGCACCGTTGGAAGGCGGCGACCTCAATCCGATCCTTCAGGATGTGGGGCTGGCGGTCCATCCGCCGCTGCTCTATCTCGGTTATGTCGGGTTTTCGGTCTGCTTCTCCTTCGCCGTTGCCGCGCTGATCGAGGGCCGTCTCGATGCTGCATGGGCGCGCTGGGTGCGCCCGTGGGCGCTTGTCGCCTGGATGTTCCTGACCGGCGGCATCGCCATGGGGTCCTACTGGGCCTATTACGAACTTGGCTGGGGCGGCTGGTGGTTCTGGGACCCGGTCGAGAATGCGTCCTTCATGCCGTGGCTGGTCGGTACGGCGCTCTTGCATTCCGCGCTGGTGATGGAAAAGCGCTCCGCGCTGAAAATCTGGACGGTTCTTCTGGCCATCCTCACCTTCTCGCTGTCTTTGCTCGGCACGTTTCTCGTGCGTTCGGGCGTCCTGACGTCGGTGCACAGCTTCGCCTCCGATCCGGGGCGCGGCCTCTTCATTCTCGCCATTCTCGCGGTCTTCATCGGCGGCTCGCTGTCGCTTTTCGCGTTGCGGGTACAGAGCCTGACGGCAGGCGGTATTTTCCATCCGATCTCGCGCGAGGGTGCGCTGGTTTTCAACAATCTGTTCCTGACCACCGCCGCCGCGACCGTGTTGATCGGGACGCTCTATCCGCTGCTGCTGGAAGTCATGACCGGCGACAAGATTTCCGTCGGCGCACCCTTCTTCAACATGACTTTCGGCCCGTTGATGATCCCGCTCCTCTTTGCGGTGCCCTTCGGGCCGCTGCTCGCGTGGAAACGCGGAGACCTTTACGGCGTATCGCAACGGCTGATGACCGCTTTCGCGCTCTCGCTGGTCGCGGCTGGCATCGTCCTGTGGAGCACATCGGCGAAATCGGTTCTTGCCGCCTGCGGGATAGGGCTTGCGGCATGGCTGGTTTGCGGCAGCCTGACCGATCTCGTGCTCAAGGCCGGTATCGGCAAGGTTTCAGCCGCCAAGGCATTTGCCCGCTTCAAGGGTCTGCCGCGCTCGGTCTTCGGGACGGCACTTGCGCATATCGGTCTTGGGGTGACACTGCTCGGTATTGTGAGCGTGACGACATTCGGCACCGAGAACGTGCTGGTCATGCGTCCGGGCGATACGGTCAAGGTGCAGGATTATACGCTTCGCTTCGAAGGGCTGCGTCCGTTGACCGGCTCCAATTTCACGGAAAATCGCGGCACCTTCACGCTGCTCGATCCCGGTGCCCGCAATCTCGGGCAGATCGAACCGTCCAAGCGCTTCTTCCCCGCGCGCCAGATGCCGACGACGGAATCGGGTATCCGTACGCTGTGGTTCAGCCAGATCTACGTCGCGCTCGGCGACGAGCCGGGCGACGGCTCGGCCGTGGTGCGCATCTGGTGGAAACCCGCCGTCACCCTTATCTGGTATGGCGCGCTCGTCATGATGCTGGGCGGTCTGTTCTCGCTTGCGGACCGCCGCCTGCGGGTCGGGGCACCGTCGCGCAGCCGCAAATCGGCGCCGAAACAGGCGGGGGCCGCAATATGAAGAAGCGGCCGGTCCTTGCAGCACTCGCGCTCGGCGTCGCTCTTGCCTTTCAGGGGACAACAGCGCTCGCGGTCAATCCGGACGAGGTTCTTTCCGACCCGGCTCTGGAGAAACGCGCCCGGACAATTTCCGGCGAACTGCGCTGCATGGTCTGCCAGAACGAATCCATCGACGATTCGAATGCCGAGCTTGCCCGCGATCTTCGCATTCTCGTGCGCGAACGGCTGAAATCGGGCGATAGCGACCGGCAGGTCATCGATTTCATCGTGGACCGTTACGGCGAATTCGTTCTCCTGAAGCCGCGCCTCAATGCGCGGACGGTTCTGCTATGGGGCTTTCCGGTTCTGGTCCTGCTGATTGGCGCAACGGCGCTGGTTTTCGCGTTGCGCAGGCGCGGGCAGGCAGGTGGAGCCGCGCAACCGCTCACCGAAAACGAGAAGGCCGAACTGTCGCGCCTGCTTGACGGCAAGTGATCCAATACGCCGGAATATTATTCCCGTACCTTACGAAACTTTCATGTTGCGGAAACGGAGCGGTAAGGTAGGCCTTACTATCTTACACTCTATAAAGGTTTCACAGGGCCACCTTTCCCGTAAGATCAGGGTGGCGGCCGGATTACTGCTCGCAAGGAGAAATAAATGTCCAGAGCCAGGATTTCCAACTATCGCAAAGGCGTTGCCGCGATTGCACTCACGGCTGTTCTTGCCGGTGGTCTCGTCGCGACCGGCCCGCTCGGCGCACTCAACGATGCGCGTGCGGATGCAGTGCAGGTAACCCCGCCGCCACAGGCCGTAGGCTTTGCCGATCTGGTCGAGAAAGTGCGCCCGGCCGTTGTCAGCGTGCGCGTCAAGAAAGATGTGCAGCAAACCGCCGATCGCGGCGGTGGCGGTCAGTTCTCCGGCCCTCCCGGCTTCGACCAGTTGCCTGACGATCACCCGCTGAAGCGCTTCTTCCGTGATTTCGGCATGAATCCGCGTGGCGATGCGCGCCCGGATCGCCGCGGTCCCGGCAAGCGTGCTCCGCGTCCCGGTCACGAACGTCCCGTCGCTCAAGGGTCGGGCTTCTTCATCTCCGAAGACGGTTATCTCGTGACCAACAATCACGTCGTCTCCGACGGCGATGCCTACAGCGTCGTCATGGATGACGGCACGGAACTTGACGCCAAGCTCATCGGTACGGATCCGCGCACCGACCTTGCCGTGCTGAAGATCAACGATCCGAAGAAGAAGTTCACCTATGTGGCGTTCGGCGACGACAGCAAGATTCGCGTCGGCGACTGGGTTGTCGCGGTCGGTAATCCGTTCGGTCTCGGCGGCACGGTGACTTCAGGCATCGTTTCGGCGCGTGGCCGTGACATCGGCGCAGGCCCTTACGACGACTTCATTCAGATCGACGCGGCTGTGAACAAGGGGAATTCAGGCGGCCCGGCCTTCAATCTTTCGGGGCAGGTCATCGGCATCAATACCGCCATCTTCTCGCCCTCGGGCGGCAGCGTCGGCATTGCCTTCGCAATTCCGGCATCGACCGCGAAGCAGGTCGTCGATCAGCTCATCAAGAAGGGTTCGGTGGAACGCGGCTGGATCGGCGTGCAGATACAGCCGGTGACGAAGGATATTGCCGCCTCGCTCGGTCTTGCCGAAGAAAAGGGCGCTATCGTCGCTTCGCCGCAGAAGGACGGTCCCGCTGCCAAGGCCGGCATCCTGTCCGGTGACGTGATCACGGCGGTCAATGGCGAAACTGTCCAGGACCCGCGCGATCTGGCGCGCAAGATTGCGGCGATCAATCCCGGTGAGAAGGTCGCAGTGACCGTTTGGCGCAAGAACAAGGCCGAGGAAGTCAACCTGACCATCGAGGCCATGCCCGGCGATCTAGGCAAATCGGCCAGCCCTTCCGGAGACAATGGCGGCAGTGAGAGCGAAACGCTCGACACCTATGGCCTGACCGTGACCCCGTCTGAAGACGGTAACGGCGTCGTGGTGACCGATGTCGATCCCAACAGCGACGCTTCGGACCGTGGCATCCGCTCCGGCGATATCATCGTCAGCGTCAACAACCAGACGGTGAAGAGCGCCAAGGACATCAATGACGCTATCAGCGAAGCCGCCAAGTCGGGTCGCAAGGCGGTGCTGCTGCAATTGCAGAGCAACGATCAGAGCCGTTTCGTGGCCCTGCCGATCGATCAGGGATGATGATCGGCAGCCTCGACAGGCTCTGAGAAATTCGATGCCAGGCGGTTCTTCGCCTGGCATCGCCTTATCGTCAAACAATATTATAGTAGCGCCATGAAGATTCTCGTTATTGAAGACGACCGCGAAGCGGCCCGCTATCTGGAGAAGGCCTTCACCGAGGCCGGACATTCCGCCGACATCGCCGGTGACGGCGAGACCGGCTATGCACTGGCCGAGAATGGAAGCTACGACGTGCTGGTGGTGGACCGCATGTTGCCCAAGCGCGACGGCCTTTCCGTCGTGGCGGGGCTGCGCGCCAGGGGCATGGAGACGCCGGTTCTTATCCTTTCCGCGCTTGGCGAGGTGGACGACCGCGTAACGGGCCTGCGCGCCGGTGGCGACGACTATCTGACCAAGCCTTATGCTTTCTCCGAACTGCTGGCGCGCGTGGAAGTTCTCCAGCGCCGTTCCAGCCCCCGCGAGGCGGATACGATCTATCGTGTCGGCGATCTCGAACTCGACCGGCTCGCCCATACGGCGCGTCGTCAGGACGTGGATATCACGCTCCAGCCCCGCGAATTTCGTCTTCTGGAGTATCTGATGCGCCATGCCGGGCAGGTCGTCACGCGCACCATGCTTCTGGAAAATGTCTGGGATTATCATTTCGATCCGCAGACCAATGTCATCGACGTTCATATTTCACGCCTGCGCTCGAAGATCGAAAAAGGCTTTGACGGGCCGCTGCTCCATACGGTGCGCGGCGCGGGCTATATGCTCAAGGCCGGACGGGCGAAACAGTCCGCTGCCGCCAAGGTGGATTGATGAGCCGTTTTTCGGCGCTTATGCGCACCACTGCCGCGCGGCTTTCCGCGCTTTATCTTCTGCTTTTCGCGGTTGGAGCGGTCGCGCTGGTCTTCTACATGACCAATCTTTCGGCTTCGATCCTCACTGGCCAGACACAACAGGCGTTGGGCGAAGAAATTGCCAGCATTGGCAAAAGCTACGCGCGCGGCGGCATTCCGCAGCTCGTTCGCACAATCGGATACCGGTCGCGCCAGCCGGGCGCCTATCTCTATCTGGTCGCCGATCCGACCGGCCGCGTCCTTGCAGGCAATGTCGAAAGCGTCGAGCCGGGCGTGCTCGATACCGATGGCGTGATCGAACGCGCCTTCAACTACCGGCGCTATGGCGAGCAGGGCGCGGAGACGGAACATCGCGCCATTGCGGTGGTGATTGCCTTGCCGAACGGTATGCGGCTTCTGGTCGGGCGCGACCTTGGCGAACCCGAACGCTTCCGCAACATCATCCGCCGTTCACTGATGCTTGCCCTCGGCATCATGGGCGTGGGCGCCTTGCTGATCTGGTTCTTCGTGGGCCGTCGCGCGTTGAAACGTATCGACGAGGTGTCGCGGGCGTCGCAACGCATCATGGACGGCGATCTGACCGGAAGACTTCCGGTCAATGGTTCGGGTGACGAATTCGACCGCCTGTCGGCCAATCTCAACGTCATGCTGGGGCGGATTCTGGAACTGAACGAGGGGCTGAAACAGGTCTCGGACAATATTGCCCACGATCTCAAAACACCGCTGACACGCTTGCGCAACAGCGCGGAGGAAGCCCTTTCCGGCAAGAAGACGGGACCGGAATATCGCGCCGCGCTCGAAGACATCATTGGCGAGTCGGACCAACTCATCCGCACCTTCAACGCGATCCTGATGATTTCGCGTCTCGAGGCCGGCTATTCCTCCGAGAATCTCGAAAACATGCCGGTCGCGCCCATCCTGCGCGATGTGGCCGAGATGTATGAGCCCGTTGCCGAAGATGCGAGCGTCAGCCTGACTCTCGGAGAACTGGACGAGACGGCGCTGCATATCAATCGCGAACTCGTCGGGCAGACGATTTCCAATCTCGTGGACAATGCGGTTAAATATGCGGGCAAATATGCGAGTGACGAGGAACGCGTCGCGAGCGTTACCCTGTCTATGGAACGCGACCCGCAATGGGTCAGGATCATCGTTGCCGACAACGGCCTCGGCATACCGGAGGACAAGCGCGAGCAGGCAACCGAGCGTTTCGTTCGCCTTGAGGAAAGCCGCACCCAACCCGGTTCCGGCCTCGGTTTAAGTCTTGCCAAGGCCGTCATGAAATTGCACGGTGGCGCACTTCGTCTTGAAGGCAATGACCCCGGCCTGCGCGCCGTTCTGGAGTTTCCGTTGTCACCGGATAAGCCTGCGTAGACGACAAGCCTGCATAGAGGGCGGGCCTGGATAGAGGACGGGCCTGCATAACTGCTTGATGTAAGAGGGGATCATGGCGGCTGAAGATGTGAAGGGACTTTTCTTCCAGAGGAATATCCGGGTTCTGACGCCGCTCGATGCCGCAAGGGCGAAAAGTTTCCTCACCGATCTTGGCGCACGGGCGCGGGAAGAGGAGCTGCCCGGCGTGGCCGGTCTTCTGCACAAGCCGGAGGCGGCGGAGTTTCTGGCGGCTGTCCTCGACCTGTCTCCCTTTCTTCGCGAGGCGCTGATGCGCCATCCGCGCATTCTCGACCGCATCGATTCGAAAACGCCGGAAGATGCGCTCCGGGCCATTCTGGCGGAAATATCGGCGTGTGGTTCGCTCGAAGGTGTGACGGAAGCATCGCTCATGACGAGCCTGCGTATCCTGAAACGGGAGGTGCATGTCGTGATCGCGCTTTGCGATCTCGCCGGTATTTTCGACACGCAGGCGACCACTGGCTGGCTGACCGATCTTGCCGAAGCCTGCACCGGTGCTGCCGTGCGGTTTCTGTTGCTCGACGCCGACGCGGCAGGAAAGATCGCACTTCCCGACAGAAACAATCCCGACAGGGAGAGCGGCTGGATCGTGCTCGGCATGGGCAAATTCGGTGCACGGGAACTCAATTATTCTTCCGATATCGATCTCATCGTCTTCATCGACGAGACCAGGCCCGCCATTGGCGATCCCTATGAATGTGTCGAAACCTTTTCCCGGCTGACGCGTCGGCTGGTGCGCATTTTGCAGGATCGTACCGGCGACGGTTATGTGTTCCGGGTCGATCTTCGACTGCGCCCCGATCCCGGCTCCACGCCGCTCGCCATTCCTGTGGAGGCCGCTCTTCATTACTATGAGGGACGGGGGCAGAACTGGGAACGCGCCGCGATGATCAAGGCGCGCCCGGTCGCGGGCGACCGGGAATCCGGCAATCAAGTGCTGGCGGAACTGTCGCCCTATGTCTGGCGCAAATATCTCGACTATGCGGCCATTGCCGACGTTCACTCGATCAAGCGCCAGATTCACGCGCATAAGGGCCATGGCGATATAGCGGTGCGCGGGCACAATGTGAAACTTGGACGCGGCGGTATTCGCGAGATCGAATTTTTCGTCCAGACGCAGCAACTCATCGCGGGCGGACGTTTTCCCGAACTGCGCGGCAACCAGACCGTGCCCATGCTTGCGCGGCTGGCGGAGCGCGGCTGGATCACCGACAAGGCGCGCGATGCGCTGACCAGGGAATATTATTTCCTGCGCGATGTGGAACATCGCATCCAGATGATCGCCGACGAGCAGACCCATATTCTGCCGGAAGACGATGAAGGCTTTGCGCGCGTTGCCCATATGATGGGCCATGCCGATCCGTCTGTCTTTGCCGATGTCTTTCTCGATGCGTTGAAAGTGGTCGAAAAGCACTATGCGGCGCTGTTCGAACAGGCGCCGGAGCTTGGGGCATCCAGCGGGAACCTCGTCTTTACCGGCGACGTGGACGATCCGGGAACGCTGGAGACGCTTGCCAGCATGGGATTTGAGCGACCGAGCGATATCTGCCGTGTGATCCGCACCTGGCATTTCGGGCGTTATCGCGCCACGCAATCGGCCGAAGCGCGCGAGCGGCTGACCGAATTGACGCCCGCTCTGCTGAAGGCTTTCGCCGAAACCAGACGCGCGGATGAAGCGCTTCTGCGCTTCGATGGCTTCCTGAAGGGCCTGCCCGCCGGTATCCAGCTTTTCAGCCTGCTGCAATCCAATCCCCGTCTTCTCAATCTCATCGTGATGATCATGAGCGCGGCACCCCGGCTTGCGGAGATCATCACGCGCAATCCGCATGTCTTTGACGGCTTGCTCGATCCCGCCATCTTTTCCGAAATGCCGACGCGCGCCTATCTGGAAGAACGCCTTCGCGTGTTTCTGGGGGCTGCGAGCGATTATGAGGAAGTGCTGGATCGCCTGCGCATCTTTGCCGCCGAACACCGTTTCCTCATCGGTATCCGTCTGCTCACCGGCGCCATTGACGGTGTGCGCGCCGGTCGGGCCTTTTCCGATCTGGCCGAACTGATGATCGGCAAGGCCTTTGAGGCCGTCGAAGCCGAACTGGAACGCCGCCATGGCAAGGTGAGGGGCGCGAAGGTCGCGTTGCTCGCAATGGGCAAGCTCGGCAGCCGCGAACTGACCGCAGGCTCCGATGTCGATCTGATTCTTCTTTACGATCACGATGCGGATGCAGACGAATCCGATGGTGAAAAGCCGCTCGCGCCCTCGCAATATTACATCCGCCTGACGCAGCGCCTGATTGCAGCGCTTTCGGCGCCGACTGCGGAAGGCGTGCTTTACGAAGTCGATATGCGGCTGCGGCCTTCCGGCAACAAGGGGCCGGTCGCGACCCATATCGAATCCTTCGGCAAATATCAGCGCAACGAAGCCTGGACGTGGGAGCACATGGCTCTCACCCGTGCGCGCCCGATCCATGGCGATGCGGATTTCATGGCGCAGATCGGGAGCGGGATCGATGAGGTGCTCTCCGCGCCCCGCGACACGAAGAAGATCGCCCGCGATGTCCGCGAGATGCGCGATCTGATCTATCAGGAAAAACCGCCGCGCGACGACTGGGATTTCAAGCTCAAGCCCGGCGGCATCATCGATCTGGAATTCATCGCCCAGTTTGCTGCGCTCATACACAAGGTTGCGAAGAAGCCGCGTCCTCTGGGTACCGAGGAGGTTCTGTCGGCGCTCGATCCATCCTTTGCCGACCCCGCGCTTGCAGACGCTCTGGTGGCCGCGCACCGGCTTTACACCAATCTGAGCCAGACGATCCGTCTTTGCCTTGGCGGCGATGCCAGGCGCGACGAATTTATTCCCGGCATGATCGATCTTTTATGCCGCGCCGCGGATATGCCGGATATCAAGCGCGTCGAGCACCATCTGGCGGAAGTTGCCGTGGATGTGCGGGCGGCTTTCGAGACACTTTTGAATGTCTGATCAGGCTGCGTGGATTTCCGCGCTGTGACCGCCGATCTGACCCGGCCTGCGGTCGGGAATGCAGACCGAGACCACGGTGCCGACGCCTTCGGTCGAGCGAATGCGCAGCCAGCCGCCGTGAAGCTCCGCGAGAGAACGCGTGATGGCAAGACCGAGGCCCGATCCGGTATGGGTCTTGGTGAATTGGTTCTCCACCTGCTCGAATGGCTGGCCGATCTTCTTGATCGCCGATTTCGGTATGCCTACGCCCGTATCCTGAATGGTCATGAACAGGGCCGAGCCGGTCTTGCGGGCGCGCACCGTGATTTGCCCGCCATAGGACGTGAATTTCACCGCGTTCGACAGAAGGTTGATGAGCACCTGCTTGATCGCGCGCCGGTCTGCGTAAAGCTGCATCGCGTCTTCGATTCGCGTGTTGACCGCGATATTCTTCTCGTCCGCCTGTAGCGAGATCATGCGCACCGTCTCGTTGATCAGCGGGCAAAGATCGATCTCTTCGCGGTCGAGCGAGAAATGACCGGCTTCGATCTTCGACATGTCGAGGATGTCGTTAATGACGTTGAGCAGGAAGTTGCCGCTCGTATGGATATCGTTGATATATTCCTCGTAGCGGTCGGAGCCGAGCGGACCGAATGTGCCGGCCTGGATCATTTCTGAGAAGCCTATGATGGCGTTCAGCGGCGTCCGCAATTCGTGGGACATATTGGCGAGGAATTCCGACTTGGCGCGGTTCCCCGCTTCGGCACGTTCCTTTTCCTGACCATATTTGCGGGCAAGCTCCGACAGTTCGCGCACGCGGTCGCGTTCGCCCTTTCTCGCAATGGAAAGATCGTGAATGGTTGCCATCAGGCGGCGTTCGCTGTCCACCAGCCGTTCCTGTTGAAGCTTGAGCTGGGTGATGTCGGTCCCGATGGAAACGAGGCCGCCGTCCTGCGTGCGGCGTTCGTTGACCTGTAGCCAGCGCCCGTCGCTCAACTGGCGCTCGAATGTCTGGCCTCCGGCGCGATTGTGCTCGTTCGCCATGCGGCGCTCGAAGGTAAAGGGCCGCGTATGCGCATCCACTTCGTTGCGCGGCACGCCCGGCTTCAATGTCCATACCGGCAGGCCCGCATATTCGCTGAATTTGGAGTTCGCCATCACAAGGCGGTTGTTCGCGTCCCACAGGATGAAGGCTTCGGAGATGTTTTCAATGGCTTCGCGGATGCGCATATCGGCTTCCGCAGTCTGCTGCGCAAAACGATGCTGCTCGCTGACGTCGAATGCGATACCGACGAGGTGAAGCTCGCTATCGCTGGCGATTTCGGCGCGCACACGCATCCATACCCACGAGCCGTCCGCATGGCGCATACGGAAAACGCGGTCCACGTGAGAAATATCGCCCGCCGCCGCCTGTTCGGCTATGGAGTAGAGGTCGCCGTCTTCCTCATTGATGACCGCCGCGACATCGCTGAAAGGCAGCACGGCATCCTGCGCTTCATATCCCAGCATTTCATACATCGAGCGCGACCAGTAGATGCGCCCGCGTGCCATGTCCCAATCCCACAGACCGCAGCGTCCGCGCCCCAGCGCCAGATCGATACGGCGCTGAATCTGCCCGGAAAGATCGTCGGCTTCCCGCGCCCGCGCGGCCTGGCTGAAATAGGCATAGAGGATGGCGAACATCACGCCCGTCGTGCCCGCAAAAAGCGTTACATTGAGCGATACGGCACGGCGCCATTCGGCAAAGATCGCGCTCTCCTTTTCGACCGCGATGACGGAATAGGGCAGGGTCATCGGCTTGGACAGCGCGCCGAAAGCGGGTTCTCCCTGCATCATGACCTTCAATACGCCCGCACGTTCCGCAAACAGGAAGAGCGGCTGCGCGTCCGAAAGGATCGTGTCGATGGGCTTCCCGGACATATTGTCCGGCGCAGGGTCGGAAATCGCCACCACGGATGACTGCGCGTCGATGACGGCAATGGTCATGCCGGACGAAGAGAGACCGCGTGAGCGAAACTCCTCGATGATATCCTGCATATCCTTTGGTGAAATCTGTGCGCCTGCGTCGGTACCGTTGGCCGTTCTTTCCATCGTCTGTGCGAGATTGGCTGTCGCCGCCGATAGAAACGCCTTGTGCTGCTGCTCGATGTCCTCACGCCATGCAAGCATGGAAAAGACGCGCGCTACACCCAGGATGACGAGAAAGAATATGATCAGCGCCGGAACGAGGCGGCGCAAAATGGGTTCCATCGATATGAACTTGCCATAGGCCGGACCAGCTAGAAGACTGACATGGCCGGAAAGCCTGCCCTTTCTTCTTCTCCGACCGGATTCGCAATGCGTCCCCGCCGGCGCGCCATACGCGTCGGTGCTCGCCATGTAATGGTCCCTCGTGAATTCCCTGCGCGTGAAGCGATTCGGAATACGCCACATCCGAATGTCATCAATGAATCAAAAGTGATTCGCGCTGTCCAGCGATTTCGTTAACGAGATGTAAAAATCGGCGGACCTGACAGCCGATTCTTTCATGAATCTCAACGCATTAAATGGAATCATGCTTGCAGGTGATTCGCCTAAATGCATGAAAAGACTCATGAAAGCTGACGGGTTCAACGCGCTGCCGCTCGATGCTTTTGCCAGTGTCGAAAAACTTCCCCGTCCGCTCGAAGCAAGGACCGGGGAAGCGAATTATTTCCGACGGGAAGCTGTCTGCCGAATCAGGCGAGAGTGCGGTCCACGATGTCACGCAGATCGGTGGACAGCTTGCCCGTGCCGGATATGCGCGCCAGGGCTGCCCTTGCATGTTCGCGCCGGACATCCTCCAGCGAACGCCAGGAGCGAAGCGCCGTCAGAAGCCGTGCCGAAAGCTGCGGGTTTTCCGGGTCGATGGAAAGGATCGTATCCGCGAAGAAATTGTAGGCCGCACCGTCCCTGCGGTTGAACCCCGTCAGGTTGGACGCGGAGAACGAACCGATCAGCGAGCGGACGCGGTTCGGATTGTCGAGCGAAAACAGCGCGTGCTTCGTGAGGTCACGTACGGCCTTCAGGGCTTCTTCGCCGGGGCGGCTTGCCTGCACCATGAACCATTTGTCCATCACAAGCCCGTCCTTGCCGAACTGTCGCTCGAAGCTTGCCAGCGCTTCGCTCGCCTCCGCCGTATCGCCGAAACGATGCACAAGCACGGTCAATGCGGCAAAACGGTCCGTCATATTATCCGCTTTTGCAAATTGGGCGGCAGCGCGCTGCGGACTGTTTTCATGACGGCTCAGATAATCGAGCAGCGCATTCCGCAGGGCGCGTTTTCCGGCGGATTCTGCGTCGGGTGAGAATATGCCAGCCTGTTTCAAAGTGTCATAAAGTTTCGAAAACTCACCGGCATATCTGGCGGCAATTGCGTCGATGAGGTGATGGCGGCTGGTCAGAATTGCATCCGGATCGACGTTCGAACCCATCTCGCGTGCAATGTCGCTTTCACTCGGCAATGTGAGACAGAGGGCGCGGAAGGCAGGATCGAGCGTCTCGTCGGACGCAACCTTGCCGGCAAGTTCGACAGTTCGCTCATCGATCTCCGGCGCGTGGCCGCCGCGAACCCGCTTGGCGCCTTCAAGCAGAACCCGGTTGAATATGCCCGTCAGTGCCTGCCAGCGCGCCACCGGGTCGCTGTCGTTCAAGGCAAGAAAGGCACGGTCCTCGTTCGAAAGTGGCGCCGACAGGCTGACGGGCGCAGAAAAACCGCGGAGCAGGGATGGCACCGGCCGGGCGCCGATCCCGTGAAACACAATGGTTTCGGTCGTGCCGTGCAGGTGAATAATGTCGTCCCGCACATCGCCGCCCGACACGGAAGACGGTTTCATATCCTGGCCGTCCGTTCCGACAAGCCCGAAGGCGACTGGAATGTGCATGGGCTTTTTCACGGACTGGCCGGGCGTCGGGGCCAGAGACTGCCTGAAGTTGATCGTGAAATTCTTCGCACCTGCATCATACTCGAAATCGGCTTCCACCTTCGGCGTTCCCGCCTGATCGTACCACAGCGCGAACTGCGAAAAATCCTGCCCCGACACATCGGCGAAAACCTTGACGAAATCCTCGATCGTGGCCGCGTCGCCATCATGTCGTTCGAAATAAAGGTCCATGCCCTTGCGGAAGAGTTCCGCGCCGATGACGGTGCGGATCATGCGAACGACTTCCGAACCCTTTTCGTAGACCGTGGCCGTGTAGAAATTGTTGATCTCGCGATATTCGCGCGGGCGCACCGGGTGGGCGAGCGGGCCGGCATCTTCAGGGAATTGCTGCGCCTTGAGGACTTTCACTTCCGCGATGCGTTTCACGGGCCGTGAGCGCTGGTCGGCGGAGAATTCGTGATCGCGATAGACCGTCAGGCCTTCCTTGAGGCAGAGCTGGAACCAGTCGCGACAGGTGATGCGGTTGCCCGTCCAGTTGTGAAAATATTCGTGCGCGATCACCGCTTCGATGCCCGCATAGTCGGTATCGGTCGCGGTTTCGGGATCGGCCAATACGTATTTGTCGTTGAAGACGTTGAGGCCCTTGTTCTCCATCGCGCCCATGTTGAAGTCGGAGACGGCGACGATATTGAAGACGTCGAGATCGTATTCGCGCCCGAATTTTTCCTCGTCCCAGCGCATGGAACGCTTCAGCGCATCCATGGCATAGAGCGCCCGGCCTTCCTTGCCGTGCTCGACATAGATCGCCAGATCGACGGGACGTTCTGACCGGGTGGTGAAATGGTCCTTCACCACGCCGAGCGATCCGGCGACGAGGGCAAAGAGATAGGACGGTTTCGGATGCGGATCATGCCAGACGGCGAAGTGACGACCCGCCTTGCCGGAAACCTCACCGCCTTCGACGGGATTGCCGTTCGAAAGCAGAATGGGCGCGGCCTCGCGTTCGGCATCGATGCGAACCGTATAGACCGAGAGAATATCGGGGCGGTCGTAATAATAGGTGATGCGGCGGAAGCCTTCCGCCTCGCATTGCGTGCAATAGACGCCGCTTGAACGATAAAGGCCGGAGAGCTGCCGGTTGGTCGTCGGGTTCACTTCCGTGACGATTTCAAGCGTAAAATGCCCGTCGTCCGGCAGATCGCTGACGGTCAGCTGGTCCGGCGTCGCCGAATAGCTGTTGTCGGCAAGGGGCTGTCCGTTGATTGCGATACTGACGAGTTTCAGCTCGTCTCCATCGAGGACGAGCGGGGTGCCTGCTGGCGTGTCGCTTCGGCGCTCGATGACGAGTTCGGCGCGAACGATTGTCTTTTCGGGTTCCAGCGAGAAGTCGAGTTTCGTTTCGGGAATGGCGTAGGGGGTCGGACGATAATCTTCGAGACGAAATGTCTGGCCGGTTTCAGTACGCATGGCGAAACTCTCTCCTTGAACTCATGATGCTGGATTCGTAGCCGGGTTTTCACAGCAATTCCAGCAAAAGTGCGCAGCGGTTTTGCGTCCGGAATTGCGTCGATCAATACAAATTCCAGCAAAAGTGCGCAGCGGTTTTGCGTCCAGAATTGCGCCGGTCAATACAAATTCCAGCAAAAGTGCGTAGCGGTTTTGCGTTCGGAATTGCGCCGGTCAATACAAATTCCAGCAAAAGTGTGCAGCGGTTTTGCATCTTTCATCGGACGTAGGAGAAATAATCGCGGCAGGTGAGCTTATGTTCGGAAATATTTTTGACAAATCAACTTTGAACTACTGGCGCTGCGCAACAAACAGGCATAAGGAAATTAGCTGCCGGAATTATATGAGCGTATTTGGCGCTTTACGTTTTAAGGAATTGCGTTGTGAACGCTCACGCGAGCGCGCCCGCAGAGGCTGCCCATCTTCAGTCGAACCCGATGCTCGGCATCGGTCTCAAAATCGCTTCCGTTAGTGTCTTCGTCTGCATGTCGACCTTGCTGAAGGCGGCGGAAGGCGTGCCCGTCGGGCAACTGATCTTCTTCCGGTCGTTCTTTGCGATCTTTGCCATCCTTTTTTATCTTGCCTGGCGTGGCCAGCTTGGCGGTGTGTTCCACACACAGCATGGTTTCAGCCATTTCTGGCGCGGTCTGGTCGGCGTCTGCTCCATGTCGATGAGCTTCTTTGCCCTGACCAAGCTGCCGCTGCCTGAAGCAATCGCCATCAACTACGCATCGCCGCTGATCACCGTTGTTCTGGGAGCGGCCATACTGCACGAAGTCGTGCGTTTTTACCGCTGGAGCGCGGTGCTGATCGGGCTGGGTGGGGTGATGATCATCATATGGCCGCGCCTGACCCTGTTTTCTGCCGGAAGCATAGGGCAGGACGAAGCGGCGGGGGCGCTGGCGGCGCTTGGCGCGGCCGTCATGTCGGCCGTTGCCATGATGCTGGTGCGCAAGCTCGTGCAAACCGAACGCACTGCAACCATCGTGATCTATTTTTCAATTTCGGCGAGCGTCATTTCGCTTGTCAGCCTGCCGTTCGGCTGGATCGTGCCGAGCTGGCCGCAGCTTGTCATGATGGTGGGGGCGGGGTTTGCCGGCGGTATCGGCCAGATTCTGCTGACCGAATGTTATCGTCACGCGCCGATGTCGACCATCGCGCCTTTCGAATATACTTCGATGCTGTTGGGCCTCGCTATCGGCTTCACGCTTTTCGGAGACATACCGACCTTCGAGATGCTGGTCGGAAGCCTCATCGTGATGGCGGCGGGCGGCTTCATCATCTACCGCGAACACAAACTCTCCATCGTGCCCCATAAAGCCAACAACCTGGGTTAACTGTTTAACCCGGTGTATTTTCGGCGCGCGGGTCGAGTTGCATGGTTTCCGGCGTGGACTGACCGTCCGGCGTGTGGAATTTGAATTCTGTCTTCTGGTCGCTGATGGCGGGGCGTTCGAAGCGGCGAATGCGCCAGAAGGCATGAAAGCCGTAGATGCCATAGGCAATCGCCATGACAACAAAAAAGCCCGGTGCGCCGACCAGGTCCATAAGCGGACCCGAAAGTGCGGGGCCGATGACGCTGCCCACACCGTAGATGATCAGCAGGCCGCCCGAAATCTTCACGAATTCGCTGGCGTCGGCATAGTCGTTCGCATGGGCGACATTCAGGCTGTAGATCGGATAGATCACCGATCCGAACAGGAACATCATCGCGTAAAGCGCATAGGGCGAGGTGGGGTGGAACAGAACCATTACCAGCGACAGGGCAAAGCCGATTGCACCCGCAATCACCATGACATAGCGGCGGTCCACAAAGTCCGAACCGCGACCGATCGGATACTGGAATATGGCGCCGCCGACCATGGCGGAGGCAAGCATGGTCGCAATGCCGAAGGTCGAGAGGCCGTTCATCTCGCCATAGATAGCGGCGAGGAAGTTCCAGGTGCCCGCCACGATGCCGGCGATCAGCGAGCCGACCGCGGCGGCGGGCGAACGGCGATATAGTCCCTTGATATCGAGCGAAACCTGCGTCAGCGGGTTGGGTGACTGGGCACTGGAAAGCGCGGTTGGCAGCAAGGCGCTCGCATAGATGATGGCGCAGATGATGAAGAGCGTCTGCGTCGCCGCATCGCCGAAGGGCAGGATATACTGTCCACACATCAGGCCCAGCATCGTAATGATCATGTAGATCGAGAAAATGCGCCCGCGCGATTCGTTGGTCACGCGCTCGTTCAGCCAGCTTTCGATGATCATGTAGCTTCCGGCGAGCGAGAAACCCGCAATCCCGCGAAAGATCATCCAGGCGACCGGATGGACGACGAGGGCATGAAAAAGCAGTGCCATGGAAAGCAGGGTCAGCACCGCGGAAAAGACCCGGACATGGCCGACGCGCCGCACCAGATGCGGCACGACGATGCAGCCGATGGTGAAGGCGAGCGAATAGCTGGTACCCATCCAGCCGATGGTGGTGGTGGACCATCCTTCCAGCCCGCTGCGCAGGGGCAGAAGTATACCCGCGAGACCACCGGCAAGCAGCATGAGAAAGGTGCTTGCGAGCAAGGCGGCAATAGGCAGGAGCTGGCCAGCCATGATGAACTCCGAAAAACGGACGGATCTTATTGCTATTTGTCGCTTGGGAGCGGTTTTGCAAGCGGCGCTTTAGCGCGAGTTTGCGGCATGTTGGTGACAATGCGCGCGTCCGTAGCGAACCGGCGAAGCAATATCAACTGTTCAATTCGGCCAGTTTCAGTTTTACAGCCAGAAAGTCGCGCCAGGCGAAGCGTTTTTGCGCCGGGGTGCGTAAAAGATAAGCCGGATGCAGCGTCGGCATGACCGGGATTTCCAGGCCGGAAGGCGTCCGGTGGATTTTCCAGTTGCCGCGAAGCCGCAAAATGCCTTCGGTTGCACCCGTCAGGGCCTTGCCCGCAGGCCCGCCAAGCGCGACGAGTACCCTGGGTGCGGCCAGTTCGATCTGACGCTCGATGAACGGGCGGCAAAGTTCGGTTTCAAGAGGCGTCGGCGTACGATTGCCCGGCGGACGCCAGGGGATCGTGTTTGCAATATAGACGTTCTCGCGCTTGAGACCGATGGATTCGATCATCCGGTTCAATAACTGGCCGGACTTGCCCAGGAAGGGCAGGCCTTCCATATCCTCGTCTCGTCCCGGAGCTTCACCGATGAACATGACGTCGGATGCGGGGTCGCCATCGGCAAAGCAGAGGTTCTTGGCCGTGAACTTGAGATTGCAGCCGTCAAAAGCCGCGAGCCGTTCGCGCAATTCATCCAAAGTCGCGGCCTGTGACGCAGCCTCGCGAGCGAGCGCGATCTGGGCATTGTCCGGCAGGTCGGCGGCAGCTTGCACGGGCCTGCTTGCAGGCGAAGGCGTCGGCGCGGGACGAGGCTGTTGCTGACGGCGCTCCGATGATGCATTTGGCGCCTGCGCTGCCTGCTGCGCCGGGGCAGGGCGCTGCGGCTCGGCAAACCGGTCGACAGGCGTTTCGGAAAGCGGCATGTCGACGCCTGCTTCCGCGTAAAAGCGGAGCAAGCCTTCCATATCCAGCGTTTCGCGGCCATCAGTCATTTTGCACCTCGATAACTGAGGTGGCGAATTTTGGCGGTGAATGCAAGAGTGGTCCGGGATTTATCCCTCTATGACTGTTTCGAAAAGCGGGCAGGCCGCGCAAAAATGACCTTTTACGGACGGCATGACGGTTTTGTCCGCAGTATTGCTTCAATGACGCGATGTCTGGATTACCGGCATCCGCCCATATAAACGCGTTATCGCGCTTTCTTGAATTGCCTGTTGTATTACGTTTACGTTAAGGTAAATTGCGTTGGAGGCTTGGAACATCCATTTTGGACAATTGGACGCATTTGCGACAGTCTTCAACTCTGCGACAGGGTAAGCACGAATTAGGGGAAGGAGGATCTTTTCGTCGTCACCTGTGCCGGAACAGCCGGTTCATGGATAATGGCGATTGGATCATGCATAAAAACAATTGGATGCATTGTCTGCGCTGCCCTAGTGAGGAGACGATGCTGTACCTGACGGAGGGATGAATGTCAGAAGCCCCAGAACATGCAAACCAGGAGCTTCCCGAACGCGAGAGCATGGAGTTCGACGTGGTGATTGTCGGCGCCGGGCCTGCCGGTCTTGCCGCTGCGATCCGCTTCAAGCAGGTCAATCCTGAACTCTCCGTCGTCGTGCTTGAAAAGGGCGGTGAAGTCGGCGCGCATATTCTGTCAGGTGCGGTGGTCGATCCCGTGGGTATCGACCAGCTTCTGCCGGACTGGCGCGAGGAGGAAGGACATCCGTTCAAGACGCCGGTGACCGCCGATCATTTCCTTGTGCTGGGACCTGCCGGTTCGGTGCGTCTGCCGAATTTCGCCATGCCGCCCCTGATGAACAATCACGGCAATTACATTGTCTCGCTCGGCAATGTCTGCCGCTGGCTCGGCACCAAGGCAGAAGAACTGGGCGTCGAAATCTATCCGGGATTCGCCGCGACCGAGGTGCTTTACAACGATGAAGGCGCGGTCATCGGTGTCGCCACGGGCGACATGGGTGTGGAACGCGACGGAACGCACGGTCCAAACTATACGCGGGGCATGGCCCTGCTCGGCAAATATGTGCTGATCGGCGAAGGCGCTCGCGGCTCGCTGGCCAAGCAGCTGATCGCGAAGTTCAAGCTGGACGAAGGGCGCGAGCCTGCCAAGTACGGCATCGGCCTGAAGGAGTTGTGGCAGGTCGATCCGTCCAGACACAAGCCCGGCCTCGTACAGCACTCGTTTGGTTGGCCGCTCGATATGAAGACGGGCGGCGGTTCGTTCCTCTACCATTTGGAAGACAATATGGTTGCGGTCGGCTTCGTGCTGCATCTCAACTACAAGAACCCCTATCTTTCGCCGTTCGAGGAATTCCAGCGTTTCAAGACGCATCCGGCCATCCGCGATGTTTTCGAGGGCGGCAAGCGGCTTTCCTATGGCGCGCGCGCCATCACCGAAGGCGGCTACCAGTCGGTGCCGAAGCTTTCGTTCCCCGGCGGAGCGCTCATCGGCTGTTCCGCTGGCTTCGTCAACGTGCCGCGCATCAAGGGCAGCCACAATGCGATCCTGTCGGGGATTCTCGCGGCCGACAAGATTGCCGAGGCTCTTGCGGCCGGTCGGGCGAATGACGAACCGGTCGAGATCGAAAACAGCTGGCGCGCGAGCGCCATCGGCAAGGATCTCAAGCGGGTTCGCAACGTCAAGCCGCTCTGGTCGAAATTCGGCACGGCAATCGGAGTGGCGCTGGGCGGACTCGACATGTGGACCAACCAGTTGTTCGGTTTCTCGTTCTTCGGCACGATGAAGCACGGAAAGAATGACGCGCAGTCTCTCGATCCGGCGGCGAAGCACACGAAGATCGACTATCCGAAGCCGGACGGCGTCCTGACCTTCGACCGCCTGTCGTCAGTGTTTCTCTCGAACACGAACCATGATGAAAACGAGCCGGTGCATCTTCAGGTGCGCGATATGGAATTGCAGAAGGCATCCGAACACGACGTTTTCGCCGGTCCATCGACACGCTATTGCCCGGCAGGCGTCTATGAGTGGGTGGATGCGGACGGCAATTCGGCCGCCGATCCGCAGGCCAAGGACGTCCGTTTCGTCATCAATGCGCAGAACTGCGTCCACTGCAAAACCTGCGACATCAAGGACCCGAACCAGAACATCAACTGGGTTCCGCCACAAGGCGGCGAAGGACCGGTCTATGTGAACATGTAAATGTTCACATTCGAGACCGTGTCCGTCTCGTCCGCCGTTGGGAAAATGTCGGCGAAGGACCGGTTTGTGTGAATGTCGGTATTGTGAGAATATGAAAAGGCGGTCCTGGACCGCCTTTTTCATTGCAGCATGACGGATTGGGTTTCGGGTTCGTCTTCGTCCGGCCGTACGGGCAGGGGGACGGAAAAGTCAATCCGCACGGGGAGGTGATCCGACCCGGCATCTGCACGTATGGAAATTCTTGGCGCGCCGATCTCACCGCTGACGAGAATCTGATCGATGGGCAGGCCGATATAGGGGGCGAGAGAAACCGGCAGGAACCGGGCGAGCCAGGTTCCGCCGATGCCTGTCATATGGGTTGTGCCGGACGCCTGTTCGACACGGCGCACGGCATTGCTCCACGGAACGGCGTTGAAATCCCCGGCGATGATGGACGGCCCGCTCAGCTTTTTCAGTCCCGGTTCGATATAACGAAGCTGGTGCGGCTGCCAGCGCGGCCATGGCCACGAAAAATGCAGGGCGGCGACATTGACGGTCGTACCTCCGAAATCGATCGGAGCGATCGCAAGCAGCCCGTCGCCGACACAGGCCGTCTGTTCCTTGTCGCTGAAGGGACGTCGCGACAGGATGCCCACGCCCCAGGTCCGGGGATCGTCCCGGCAGTTGAGGCGATACGGGTAAGTGCTTTTCAGAATGGCGAGCCATTTGCCCCATTGCTCGCTCGCTTCCTGGTAGGTGATCACATCGGGCTTTTCCCGGGCGATCATCTGGAGAATGCGCTTGGGTTGCGGATTGTCTTCCCGCAGATTGATCTGGACGAGGCTATAGCGTGCGCCCACCGGTTCCTGCGCTTGCGCCTGCGCACCGCCGGAACCGCTCAGATATTCGCGTACGGCCCCTGAAGTCGTGGCAAACGCCATGATTGCGAACAGTAGCAGCATGGCTGCCTCGCGCCGCATCCTTGTGAAAAACAGCGGCAGGGCGAGCAATCCCATCAAGACGGCAAGATGGGCTCTGAAATGCGAGAAGGAATCGAGCGCCGGATGCACTGCGCCGAAGAAGCCGAGCACAAGCGGAACCGATAGCGCCACAGCGCCAAGCAGGATCAGAAAGGGCAGGTTTTCGCGGATTTTCGACATGCAACAGTCCGTAGCCGCCGATTGCGGCGCGATAATGAATAGGGGAATAGGGGAATAGGGGAATAGGGGAATAGGGGAATAGGGGAATAGGGTGCGGGCAAGTAGTGGACAAGGCAAGTAAAATATTTGCCTTGATCGAGAATAAGTCATTCTACTCCCTTACTCCCTTACTCCCTTACTCCCTTACTCCCTTACTCCCTTACTCCCTTACTCCCTTACTCTCTTAATTTCACTGGAAAGCGGTTTCGTAAAAGCTTCTGAGCTTGCGTGAATGCAGCCTTTCATCCGGCATGGCTGCGATTTTTTCCATGGCGCGGATGCCGATGCGAAGGTGTTGCGCCACCTGTCGCTTGTAGAATTCCGTCGCCATGCCCGGCAGTTTCAATTCTCCATGCAGCGGTTTGTCGGAGACGCAGAGCAACGTGCCGTAGGGCACGCGGAAGCGGAAACCGTTTGCGGCAATCGTGGCGGATTCCATGTCTAGCGCAACGGCGCGTGCCTGCGAAAGACGCTGAACCGGACCGCGCTGGTCGCGCAGTTCCCAGTTGCGGTTGTCGATGGTCGCGACCGTGCCCGTCCGCATGATGCGTTTCAGGTCGTAGCCCTCAAGGCCGGTGATTTCCTCGACGGCTTCTTCGAGCGCCACCTGAATTTCGGCGAGCGCGGGCAGGGGCACCCAGACCGGCAGATCGTCATCGAGAACATGGTCCTCGCGCATATAGGCATGAGCGAGGACGTAATCGCCGAGTTGCTGGCTGTTGCGCAATCCGGCGCAATGGCCGAGCATCAGCCATGCGTGAGGGCGCAGCACGGCGATATGGTCGGTGATGGTCTTGGCGTTGGACGGTCCCACGCCGATATTGATCATGGTTATGCCGGAATGATCCGCGCGTTGCAGGTGATAGGCGGGCATTTGCGGCAGACGCTGCAACGAATTCCCGTTGCTCGGCGCCGTTTCCCCGGCCAGCGTGACGATGTTGCCCGGTTCCACGAACCGTTCGTACCCGCCGCCGCCATCCGCCATGAGCTTGCGCGCATAGGCGCAGAACTCGTCCATATAGAACTGGTAGTTGGTGAACAGGACGAAGTTCTGGAAATGCGCCGGATCGGTGGCCGTATAATGCGCCAGCCGATGCAGCGAATAATCGATGCGCTGGGCCGTGAAAGGCGCAAGCGGCATGGGTTCACCCGGCGCCGGGTCGAAGTCGGCATTGACGATCTTGTCGTCGGTCGCCGCCAGATCGGGCACGTCGAAAAGGTCGCGAAGCGGGTGCGTGAAGGCATTGGCTACGGAAGCCTCGACATAGGTGCCTTCCCGGAAAGCGAAATGGATCGGGATCGGCGTCGCGGATTCCCTCACGGTGACTGTCACGCCGTGGTTTCGCATCAGAAGGCGGATCTGTTCGTCGAGATAATGATCGAACAGGTCCGGTCGCGTAACCGTCGCCGAGTAGTCGCCGGGTGTCGACACATGCCCAAAGGCAAGCCGGGAGTCCACATGCGCGAAGCTGGAGGTGGACAGGCAGATTTCCGGGTAGAAGGCGCGATAGCGCTGCGGCTGCGCTTCTCCGCGCGCTACTTTCCCGAAGGCATCGCGAAGAAAGGCGGTGTTGCGCTCATAAAGCTTTTGCAGGGCGGCAACCGCCGCACTTGCATCGGTGAAAACCTCGGGATCGACCGTGGGAGGCGTCTCGATCTCGGTCAGAAAAGGGTGTTCGATTCGCTGTGTCATGGCCCAGTATAGCAAACTCCATGACCGTGACATGACCTGTTATGCGCTTCGTTGCAGGCTCACATAAAGCACGAGGCCGATACCGCTCATTCCCGAGTGCTGGCCGATCTGTGTATAGGCGAAGGTCGCTGCCGGGCCGGTGAAAATGGCAGTGAACAGGAATACGCGCAGTGCGATTGCCGCGATGGCTCGTGCTTTTCTCATGGTCTCGTTCCCCCGTGCTCCCGCGTGTAGGCGGCAAGAGGCCCGACGACCGGCTGGTCCCGATAGACATTGTATCTCTGGTCTACGAAAATGCTCGCGACGGCTGCACAGCCGGCGATCATCAAGCACAGGATTGTCAAACGCCGGAGCATTGTCGTTGGCCCCCAAAGCCACGCTGATCTTGGTTCTCACCTGCCAGAATAGCTTTCGCGCCTGAACCATCGCTGAGAGCTTCATTCATGCGGCGTTCAAGAATATTGATGTTTCGTTATAACCCCGGAATATTCGTTCGGCCAAAAGGCGCGCTAAACAAAAAGGACGGCATGATTATTGCCGCCCTTGGTTGTTGTCTTGCCAATTCTCCTGCCGCTATTGGCGCGTCAGGCTTTCGCTCTTGCAGATCAGGCCGCCCATCACACAGCCCGAAAGCGAAAGCGTGTTGCCCTTGGCCGTGGCCTTGCCGGAATAGGTCTTGCCTTCATCCAGCTTGTTGACTTCGCCCTTGTAGCTGCCGCCCGTACCCGACATCGTTCCGATGGATTTGCCTTTATATTCGCCGGTCATCACCGTGCCGCAGAACTTGTTTGCGCCGCAGGCCGCATAGCTGATGACCGTACCGTTCGGGCGTTTCCACGAGCCGACGATAGCTTCTCCCGCCAGGGCGGGCGCGGCAAAGCCCGCTGCAAGCGTTATTCCCAGAATAAGAGTGCGGATCATTCTTTCCTCCCAACACGCTGTACCCGGTTCTGCGGGGCACAGCGACGAAACCGCCATGATGCGTTTCCAGCACAAGGCAGAAGCCTCCTCGATTTCCGCTTGGCTTACGCAAACGTAAACGTAAACCAGTTTTCCGTGAAGCGGAAGGGAAATATTGCTGGTTTGAAGGGCGCGCCGTTTCGGGGATCGGCACAAATGCTGCTGTCGCAATCGTGTCTATAGTTAGCAACTGGTTTCGATAAGAAGCGCGCTTTTTAATCTGTTTTTCTGGAAAATCCAGCATTCGGCGGCACTTGCATGTTTAATAAAATACCAAGTTTACCGCTTGTTCGGATTTTGTTGGTTGCTCGTTAAGCATCTGGTTTAACGTGCATTTCAACCCTTTCCCGTAGCTTTGAGAGCATGAACGGAACGACAGAGACGGCAGTTTCGAGGCAGGGAAACCGGACCTCGAAGACAAAGACCGGACGGTTCTCGGGATTTAACAGGGACAAAGAAAATGGCACAGTTTCAGAGCTTTACGCGTAAGGACAACACAGTCACACAGGATCGCATTCTTCTGGAAATGGGCATGAAATTCGCCATCGGTCGCGATTGTGAAATCGATGTGATTGAAGCCCATAAGTGGCTGAACATCGCTGCTATCCGCGGCAGCGAAAAGGCGGCGCGGATGCGCAATCAGGTGGCGGCCACGATGAGCAAAAGCGAACTTGCCGCAGCGCTTCGCGGTGCCCGCGAGTGGATGACCGTTCACTGATGACGACGGAAAACCGCCTCAACGGGCGGTTTTTCTTTTTCAGCTTGTGCCGAGATAGCGGCCGGGCTTGTGGTTGATCGCGATGATGAGATTCATGGCGACCGCGCCGGTCAGGGAAAGCGCCATGTTTTCCCAAGGAATGAAAAACAGCGACGTCAGCATGATGAGAACATCGAGGCCAAGCTGGAACCAGCCGGCCCGTATTCCGTAAGCGTCCTGCAAATAAAGCGCCAGAATATTGACGCCGCCCACACCGGAGCGGTGACGGAAGAGCGCAAGTACGCCCATTCCCATCAATGTGCCGCCCATGAGAGCTGCGAAAAGCGGATTGACGCTTGTAAAATCGACGCTGAGCGGCATCAGACGGGCGAAACCTGACATCAGAGCGACGGCTACAAAGGTCCTGATCGTGAAGGCCCAGCCCATTCGACGGGCCGCGAAATAGTAGAATGGCAGGTTGATGAGGAAATACAGCAAGCCGAATTCCGTGCCTGTCGCATATTGGATGAGAAGAGCTATTCCGGCGGTGCTGCCGGTCATCAGCATGGCCTGGCTATAAAGTGTTATGCCAAGCGCGATGAAGGACGTGCCGATCAGCATCGCTATCGCATCTTCGTAAAGACGATGGCGATCAAAAACGGTCTTTGGCGCATCGATGAGCGGGGCGGCACTATCGGCGATATCGGCCACGGCGGGACTCCAGAACTGTTAGAAACCGGCGATCCGGCAACAAATTATCGGCTGGCCCGAAAATCATTCGGGTACATTATGTTTGCCTTGTGCGGATGGATGGCCATTGCGCGCGGCATGAAGTCTTGGGAGACGGGTCAAATATAGCAGGAGCCATGTCGCCACGCACTGCTAGCAATATTGTTATTTCAGGCGTGACTTTATGGATTCACCGCGATTGCGAAGGCTGATTCTTCAAAAATATTTCGCGCGATATCTGTGCGAGAAAATCTTTCACTTGGTTCGGTTTTTGCAGATGGTGCTTGATGAGGTGGCGGGGTGCCTGATTTCATCCTGCGGGCGCATGGTCCATCCGGGCTGCCAGTAGAGAACATCGACATGGATGACCGGTAAACCGGAGATTTCGCCAAGTGTTCGTGCAAGGCTCGATTTTCCAGAACCTGCGCCGCCAATGACCATGATTCGCTTTATCATCCGCAGGCTCCCGGGTTTTAGCTCTTTCCGAATAAAAGGCGGACACAAGGCGAAGTTTACTGTAACTTTACTTCATGTCACCTGCATGACCATAACGAGCCAAGAAAGTTCGTTAGAAAATTTGTATTGGAGTGGAGATAATATTGGTCCAATGATTGACAAGCCAATTTTGCCAGGCGCAATGTTGGCTTATAAATGGAACGGGCCAGAGCAATACCGACATCTACCGTTCTTCTGTATTAGTTGGGTCGCAAGGCGCAAACGGGCGCGGAGCGATCAAAGGGCTGCATTCGATAGGGAGTGACGAGATGTCAATTCGAACCATTACAGCTATGGCTGGTACCGCCATCATCATGGGTGCTGCTGCTTTTGCTTTTTCCTCGCCCGCAAATGCGCTGACGATGAAGGAATGCAGTGCGAAATATCAGGCAGCCAAGGATGCTGGTACGCTTGGCGGCCTGAAGTGGAACGATTTCCGCAAGGCCCAGTGCGGTGATGATGCAGCCGCCGCACCTGCCGCGCCGACGACCAAGGCAGCCAAAAGCGCTGCCGCCCCTGCTGCCCCCGCTGCCGATGACAGCGCCAAGGGTCTGACCATGAAGCAGTGCAGCGCGAAGTATCAGGCAGCCAAGGATGCCGGCTCCGACAATGGTCTGAAATGGAACGATTTCCGCAAGGCGGAATGCGGCCCTGGCGCCGATCCGGTGGCCTTGACCACGGATGGTGATTCCGAGCCGGCGGCTCCGACCGTCGCTGCGCCGAGAGGCATGAAGTTCCCGACCGCAGTTTCGGCGAAATATTCCAGCGAATCGGCGGGCAGGGCCCGTATGCATACCTGCCTGGACCAGTATCATGCGCTCAAGAACGCCAATGCGCTTGGCGGTCTGAAGTGGGTGCAGAAGGGCGGCGGCTATTATAGCCTCTGCAATGCCCGCCTGAAAGGCAACTCCTGATCGGAGCAGGATTACCGGAAGGAAAGGGGCCTTTGGGGGCCCCTTTTTATTTGGCTTTTGAGAACCAGCCGCTGAGCGCTATGGCGAGCCAGCCCAGAATCATGAGTGAGCCGCCCGTTGGCGCGGCCATCGGGAAAAGCCGGTTGCCGGTCATGTCGCGCATGAACAGATCGCCGCAAAAAAGGGTGAGGCCGAGGATAAGCAGCACGCCACCGAGATAGGCAAAGCGGCTGACCGGAACGATCAGCGATAATACCAGAAAAGCCGGAGCGTGACCCAGAAGCAGGGGGGCAATGTTGCCAAGATGATTCTCCCCGCCATGGGCCGCGCCCGCATAGGCCGCAATGGCCAGCGCGCCGCACAGCCCGGCCAGTGTACTGAAGAGGGTGTTTCGAACCTGCCCGACGGTTAAATTCTGCATCTTCGGCTCCATTGTTCAGGCCGTTTCGCGGGCGCGGGCGGTTTTGCGCGCATCTTGCAATGCGGCGGGAAGGGCCGCCTCAAAAAGATCGAGTTGCGCCTCAACGCCGACACTCACGCGAATGCAGCGGTCGAGAACCGGAGCGCCGGGCTTTCGCACGAAAATGTCGCGCTCAATCAGCCCGTTCAGGACTGCGGTGGCGAATGCTCCATCCTGCCCGCAGTCTATGGCGACAAAATTCGTTGCCGAGGGGATGGAGGAAAGGCCGTTTGCCGCGGCAACCGCGGCGATCCGGTCGCGTCCGGCTTTTATTTTCGCCACCACATCACGCAGATAGGCCTGGTCCTTGAGGGCGGCTATGGCTGCGGCCTGGGCGAGGCGGTTTACAGCGAAATGATCGCGAATCTTGTCGAACGACTTGATGGCGTCGGCACTGCCGACCACATAACCGCATCGAATTCCGGCCAGCCCGTAAGCCTTGGAGAATGTGCGCATCCGCAGAATATTGGGGCGATCAGTCTCGAAGGGCGGGAATGCCGATGCCGGGCCGGTCTCGCAATAGGCTTCGTCCAGAATGAGCATGGTCGTTTCCGGGACACGTTCGATGAAGGATTGAATGTCCGGGCCTTCGTGCCAGGTTCCCATCGGGTTGTCGGGATTGGCAACATAAAGAATGGCAGCCTCGTTCTTGCGCGCCGCGTTGAGCAGACCGTCGAGGTCGGGCCGGTCGCTGGTATAGGGAACCGTCACCAGCGCACCGCCATAACCCGCAACATGGTAATTGAAGGTTGGATATCCGCCGAGCGAGTTGATAACCCTGTCGCCGCTTTGCACATATTGCCTGACGACAAGGCCGAGCAACGCATCGACACCGGCGCCAGGCATGATATTTTCCGGCTTCACGCCGTGATGGGCCGCGATGGCATGGCGGAGTTCGTAATTTTCAGGATCGCCATACTTCCATATCTCTCCCACCTCCTGCTGGATGGCCTCGATCACCGAGGGAGCCGGACCAAAACTGCTTTCATTGGCGCCGATACGGGCCAGAAAGGGTTTTCCGCGTTGCAGTTCAAGTGTTTCCGGGCCGGTAAACGGTACGGTCGAGGGCAAGCTTGCAACAAGTGGTGTCAGTCGGGGTAGTGCCATGGCGATTCCAGTCGATTTTCTGTCCGGCAAGTTGAGAGGAATGGCAGGTTAGATTGATCGAAAAACGGCCGATCTGCCATTTAGGGTCAGGACCTATTAATTTGATGAAAATGGCACCTGAAATGACAAGAGCTGCAAGGAAAGACGCGAAAAACGGGGTAGTTCCCCCGGTTGAGCGGCTTGACGCGGCAGATCGCCAATTTCCGGCCTTGGCATTTCGGTGTCCGAAGGATGTGGTCCATCCGCCCGGCTACATGCACGTAAAGTCTCGAAAATGAACCACATTTCCTTCGCCTTTTCTCCTCGTATCCAGACGGATGGCCTCACACCATTTCCACCAAATTAATAGGTCCTGACCCTAGTCTGAATCAAAAAGCGGCATGCGTGTCGTACATGAGCACCGGAACTTGAGCCAAATTGCCAATTGCAGACCAGCGTGGCGGCTTTTGGAACAGACACTTATAAAGGCATAGCAATTTTATTGGCCTATGCCATCACAATAATGGTCTCGCCGAAACCGGGATCGACGTTCGACGTCGCCTGGATAGTTTTTGCTTTGGAGCCCAATTCGACCGTAATGCAAACCCGCCATCGCAACGGTAAACTGCGCGGCCCATTTGCAAGGCACGGGCCGATGATCGTACGGTTTCAGCAGTTCGCCGGGGTCGATGGTTTTCGCTTGTAAGAGAATATGAAAAAAGCCCTCTGTCAGAGGCCGATTTTAAAAAAGAGATACAGAGGCGCCCGGAGTCAGTGGACTTCGAGCACCTTTACGCATGAATCGAGATCGTGAGTCGCTAGATGAGCATAACGCATGGTCATCTGGAGCGTCTGATGCCCAAGCCACATTTGCACGCGGCGGATATCGATGCCGCCTCTTACCAGGCGTGAGGCGCAGGTGTGACGCAGGATATGCGGTACCACCTGATCGTCCGTTCCAAGACCGACTTCCATCTTCGCCTCGTTCCAGATCTGGCGGAACCGGACCTGATTGAGCATCGAGAAGGGGCCTTTGAGTTTATCGTGCGGGATTTGCGAGGCCTTGCAGGCACGGCGGGTGAGGGGGACCGTTCGGCTGCGATTCGACTTGGTAAGCCAGAAGGTGACCCTGTGTTCCTGGATATCGTTCCAGGTAACACCGATCGCCTCTCCAAGACGGCAGCCCGTATCGACGAGGAACACCGAGAGCCGGTAACTATCTTCACAGCGCGACTTGATCGCGGCGAACAGGCGCTTTTCTTCCTCATATTCGAGGAATCGAATGCGTCCCACACGCTCCTTCTGCCGGACGAACTCCGGTAGGTTGAAGATATCCCCCATCTTGTGCGCCTTTCGCAGCAGCTTGCTCAGCGCAGCCATCTTTCTATTGATGGTTGCATTGCTGTTGCCGCGCTCACGGAGCGAACCGATGACAGAGTCGAGCATTTCCTGATCGAAGCCCGAAAAGCGTTCGCCTTTCAGAATCTCGTCGATCTCACCGAGAAACGACCTCACATTGTACTTGTGCGACCCGTCATCCCACAGGATGTTGATATATTTCCCCGTCAGTTCCGCCACCGAATATTGTTCGACAAGCCGGTGGTTCGGGCTTTTGCTGGATGTGTATTTTAAGTTGTAATCGACTGTCGGCGAGAACTTGTCGCCCATGTCGATTTTCGTTTCCCCAACAACGATCATTGCACGCCCCCCTGCAGAACACGGGACGTACAACTAATGAAATAATCATCAGAGCACAAGATAAGTGAGCTAACTTTGTGTGGAGACATCTTTCGATCCTTCAAAGACCAATATTGCCCCCAGCTTGGTGTCGTCCCCTGCTACTCCCCTCGGCTTCTCGATCCTTTTCGAAATCCCCATCCCTGGAGGATCGAAGTTCACGCATTCGTGAGCTGTGTTTCAAATGGATGAGCGCCAACGGTTTCCCGTTGGCGCTTTTCGCTTAAACGTCGATCCGATTAGAACGAACGCTGGAAGCGGATCATGCCCTGGAAGGCATCATCGTTGCCGCTGGCAGGCAGATGATCGTCATCCCACTTGGTGTAGGCGACTTCCGGCGTGATGGTGAAGCCGGGAACGATCTGGTAAGCAACGTTTGCTGCGATGGCGAGCTTGCCCCAGTCTTCGTATGCAGCCTGCAGGTTGAAGGCAGCCTTTTCGCTGACCTTGTACTTCAGACCACCCCAGACAGCCCAATCGCCGCCCCAAGCGCCATACATCTGGTCTTCGGTTTCTGCGGAAGCGTATGCGCCCTGCACCCAAACCGAGAACTGATCGGTGATGTTGAGGTCGCCGCGAACCTTAGCAGCCCATTCTTCGATGACGGAGTCATAAGCGACCACACCAGCGATCGAACCCCAACCCTGTTCGTACTTCAGACCACCGACGATGTGCGGGACATAATCGTTGATCGAGTAGCCGTCGCCACCCTGCTCGAGAGCGATCACAGCCGAGAAGCCGTTGCCGCCGGTGAAGGTGTAGGAGATCTTGCCCGTGCGGTAGTTACCAGCGAGAACAACATCGTCGCTCATGATGTCGCCAAGGTAGCCGGTGAAGGTAAGGAATTCAGATTCATCCAGACCGACCTTCAGGCCGCCGAGGGTGATGTAGGCGAAATGCAGCTCGTGCGAACCTGCATTGGTGTCTGCACCATAACCGTCGTAACCCTCGTCACCCACGTTGCCAGCGACGGAATCCCACTGGAAACGGCTTTCGGTATAGGTGCGGAGCGTGCCCAGCTCGGTTTCCGAAGCGGTGTAGGTGCGCAGCGAGAAACGTGCGCGCTTACGCCAGCCGCCCCACTCTTCGCCCGAATAAGCGTCGTCGCCACCCTTGATGTCGTAACGGACATAGCCGCCGATACGCAGGCAGGTTTCGGTGCCCGGGATGTAGAAGTAGCCAGCGCCGTAAGCATCGCAGACGCGGACATATTCAACGGCTTCTGGCTCTGGCGCGAC
>NZ_JACIJG010000030.1 GCF_014199265.1 Brucella daejeonensis | reverse complement strand
ATCTTCCAGGTGGCCGATTACGGCCTCGTCGGCGACCTGTTCACCGTCCTGCCGGAATTGCAGAAAGCACTCTGATAAACCGGAAAGCGGCGGGCCGACCCCGCCGCTTTCTCGTTGGGGACAGCGGGTATTCGCGCAAGTGAAGTTTTCGCATTTCTCAAAAGGACTGTATCTGTCCGCGACAGAATTGATATAGTCGGTCTGCTCCGCAAGGGGGCGGCCGAATGAAGGAGTGACAACTGTGGCAATCAAGACGGTAGGGGTGGTCGGCGCAGGACAGATGGGCAGCGGGATTGCCCATGTATGCGCGCTGGCCGGGTTCGATGTGCTTCTTCACGATGCGGCATCGGATCGGCTGGAAAAGGGCATCGCCACCATCAACGGCAATATGGCGCGTCAGGTTTCTTCCGGGAAGCTTCTGGAAGATCAGCGCGCAGCCGCGATGAAACTCATCCGCCCGGCAAATTCCATGGAGGATCTTGCCGGCGTCGATCTCGCCATCGAGGCGGCAACCGAAGATGAAACGGTCAAGCGCAAGATTTTTGCGCAGCTTTGCCCGATTCTGAACCCGGAGGCAATTCTGGCGACCAACACGTCGTCCATTTCAATCACCCGTCTCGCATCCACCACCGATCGTCCGGAGCGTTTCATCGGCATTCATTTCATGAATCCGGTGCCGGTGATGAAGCTGGTGGAACTGGTTCGCGGCATCGCCACCGACGAGGAAACCTTCCGCAAGTCGAACGATTTCGTCACGGCGCTGGGCAAGACGGTGACGGTCGCCGAAGATTTTCCGGCCTTCATCGTCAACCGCATCCTGCTGCCGATGATCAACGAGGCGATCTACACGCTTTACGAAGGTGTCGGCAGCGTCGAGGCCATCGATACGGCCATGAAGCTTGGCGCCAATCATCCAATGGGGCCGCTGCAACTTGCCGATTTCATCGGGCTGGACACCTGCCTTTCCATCATGCAGGTCCTGTATGACGGGCTTGCGGATTCCAAATACCGCCCGTGTCCTTTGCTGGTCAAATATGTCGAGGCTGGCTGGCTGGGACGCAAGACGGGTCGCGGTTTTTACGATTATCGCGGCGAACACCCCGTTCCCACACGCTGATACATTCGTTTTGCTGACAAAAGGCCGGTTCAAGCCGGCCTTTTTCAATTGTGGCGACAATTCGGGATCGCAAGGCGAGGCTGTGGAAAAGCCCGAACATCCTTACTATTAACTTACCTTTAACCGTGCGGCTTCAGAGCTTGTTCATCTTTGATTGTTAAAGTTTTCATTAAGATGTTCAGAAATGAGCAGCGTTTCACGGTTCCGGTCATTTGCGGTCGGAACATGACGGGCATCCATTCCGAGCATCATACTTTTCTAACAAAGGTGAAGACGATGAGCATTCTTGTTCAGTTGCGTGACAGCGTTCATGTCATTCGCGAGTTCGTCGCACCGAGCTACAGGCCCGAGCGCCATTATATGCGCGGGCCGGGCCCGGCCTGCGCGGCGCGCATGGGCCATTGACATGACGCTCAAGAAGTCCTGTTCGGTTGCCGAACCGTGACGCCAAAAAATGAAGCCAGAACGGTCACCCGCTCTGGCTTTTGTTTTGGGATACAGGTGAGGTTTCGTGCGCTCACCCGATTCCGGCTTATTCCAGACCTTCGAACAGCGCGGTCGAAAGATAGCGTTCGGCAAAGGACGGGATGATGATGACGATGTTCTTTCCGGCATTTTCCGGACGTTTGCCGATTTCGACGGCGGCTGTCAGGGCGGCGCCGGAAGAAATGCCGACCGGGATGCCTTCGAGGCGTGCGATCAGGCGGGCATTGGCAAAGGCGTCTTCGTTGGAAACCTGAACCACCTCGTCATAGATGCCGGTGTCGAGCGTTTTTGGCGCAAAACCGGCGCCGATACCCTGAATCTTGTGCGGTCCGGGCGCTCCGCCGGAAAGAACCGCCGAGTCCTTCGGCTCCACCGCGATGACCTTGAAGGAAGGCTTGCGCCCCTTGATGACCTGGCCGACGCCGGTGATCGTGCCGCCGGTTCCGATACCGGAAATAAGGATATCCGCTTCGCCATTGGTGTCGTTCCAGATTTCCTCCGCCGTCGTGAGGCGATGGATTTCCGGATTGGCCGGATTCTCGAACTGCTGCGGGATGATCGCGTTCGGGTTGCCTTCCGCGATGGCTTCGGCTTCGGCAATGGCGCCCTTCATTCCCTTCGCGCCTTCGGTCAGCACCAGTTCGGCGCCCAGAAGCTTGAGCAGCTTGCGGCGTTCCACCGACATGGTTTCGGGCATGGTGAGGACGAGACGATAGCCCTTGGCCGCGGCGGCAAAGGCAAGCGCAATGCCGGTGTTGCCGGAGGTTGGTTCGATGAAGACCGTCTTGCCCGGCACGGCCCGACCGTCACGCTCCAGCGCTTCAATCAATGCCAGCCCGATGCGGTCCTTCACACTGGCCAGCGGATTGAAGAATTCCAGCTTGGCCAGGAGATGGGCGCCGACGCCCTTCTCGCGGGCGAACTTGTCGATGCGCACGAGCGGCGTATTGCCGATCGTATCGAGAATGGAATCGTAAACTCGACCACGCCCGGCGGTTTTCGAGGAATGAGACTCGTTCATGGCATTGTCTCCCTTATTGTGGCGCGAAGTTTAGGAGGAAACGACGCAAAAGCATAGTTGAAGATATGCGGCGAATTGATGATTTTTAGAATTATATTCTTTATAATCTGATAAATTGGAAGTAAATTCCATTATAATTGGGGGATTGCGTATTAGCTTGGCTGAAAGCCCGATTGATCCGCGTCAATGTGCTGTCGGCGGAAATTTCACATAATCGGGCATCAGGCAGCCAGGAGAATTACTATGTACAGGAATATACTGATCGCAACCGATGGGTCGGAACTCGCCGAGAAGGGCGTGGATCAGGGCGTGGCTCTGGCCAAGGAAACCGGCGCCAGGGTTACCTTCGTTTCCGTGACCGAACTTCTGCCTTCCTACGGCATCGTGGTGGCGGCGGAATGGGCATCGAGCCCGGCGGCGTTTCAGGAATACCGCGAAGCGATCACCAAGGCTGCCGCCGACATTCTTTCGCGGGCGAAAACCAAGGCCGTGGAACTGGGTGTCAGCGCCGAAGCGGTGCATGTCGAGAACCAGTCACCGGCGCAGGGCATCGTGGAAGCGGCAAAGGCCCGCAACGCCGATCTGATCGTGATCGCGTCGCATGGCCGTCGCGGTGTGAACAAGCTGCTTCTGGGAAGTCAGGCGGCGGAAGTCCTGTCTTTCAGCACCGTACCGGTGCTGGTGATCAAATAGGCGGCGGGCAATACCGATCCCATGAGGCAGCGGTCGGCGCCTCAATCCTTCGTTTTTGACGCGCATCTTATCCGAAAACCGTTTCACACTTTTCGGGATGCGTTCTAGGGTCTAGACCCTAAGCTTCTCCTGTCCGTGACCGGGCGGGAGGGTTTTCACAAGGAGGTAATCATGACTGCGCCGCGGCCTTCAAAGACCATGTTGGGCAATCATCCGCTTCATCCCGAAACGCAGATGCTCAATTACGGTTACGATCCGGAGCTTTCCGAGGGAGCCGTCAAGCCCCCGGTATTCCTCACCTCGACTTTCGTTTTCAAAACTGCCGAAGACGGACGCGATTTCTTCGATTTCGTGTCCGGTCGCAAGGAACCTCCGGCAGGCGTCGGCGCCGGTCTTGTCTATTCCCGCTTCAACCATCCCAACAGCGAGATCGTCGAGGATCGCCTTGCCGTTTACGAAAGCACGGAAAGCTGCGCGCTTTTCTCGTCCGGCATGTCGGCCATCGCGACGATGCTGTTCGCGTTTGCCCGTCCCGGCGATGTGATCCTTCATTCGCAGCCGCTTTATGGCGGCACGGAAACGCTCCTTGCCAGGACATTTCTCAATTTCGGCGTCGAAGCTGTCGCTTTTGCCGATGGCGTGAGCGAAGCCTCCATCGAACGGGCTGCCGATGAAGCCACAGGCAAAGGCCGGGTTTCGGTGATCCTGATCGAGACGCCCGCCAATCCCACCAACAGCATCGTCGATATCGCAGCCATCCGGCGTGTGGCCGAAAAGATCGGGGAGCGGCAGGGGCATCGTCCGGTCATCGCTTGCGACAACACGCTGCTTGGGCCGGTTTTCCAGAAGCCACTTGATCACGGCGCGGATCTTTCGGTCTATTCGCTAACCAAATATGTCGGGGGGCATTCCGACCTGATTGCGGGCGCGGTACTGGGTGAGAAGACGCTGGTCCGGCAGGTCAAGGCGTTGCGCGGAGCCATCGGTACGCAGCTCGACCCGCATTCCTGCTGGATGCTGGGCCGCTCGCTCGAAACGCTCGGGCTGCGCATGGAGCGCGCCAACAGCAATGCGCAGTCAATCGCGGAATTTCTACGGGATCATCCCAAGGTGGAAAAACTGCATTATCTGCCGTTCGAGGACGAGAACTCCGCCGTCGGCGCATTGTTCAAGCGGCAATGCAGCGGGGCTGGTTCCACGTTTTCGTTCGATATCAAGGGCGGGCAGGCCGCGGCATTCCGCTTTCTGAACGCGTTGCAGATATTGAAGCTTGCGGTCAGCCTTGGCGGTACGGAATCGCTTGCGAGCCATCCTGCGGCAATGACCCATTCCGGTGTTCCTGTCGAAGTGAGAGAGCGTATAGGTGTGCTGGAATCAACGATCCGGCTGTCCATCGGCATCGAACATCCTGACGATCTGATCGCCGATCTGGCGCAGGCGCTGGATGCTGCGTGAGAGACGAAAACGGTCGGGTGGCGGCAAATTTGCCGCTGCCTGCGACGAGGCGCCCATGCAGGTTTTTTTATACAGATTGGGCGGAAGATTAGCGAAAAATGGTGCGGGTGGTCGGAATCGAACCGACACTCCTTTCGGAACCGGATTTTGAGTCCGGCGCGTCTACCAGTTCCACCACACCCGCACATTCTGCCGAAGCAGTCGATATGGTCCAAAGCGGACAGCGGGTTGGGATATACCGGCTAAACGAAACGAGGTCAATTACTCATGCGTACAGCTTGCGTCATCCTGAAATGGGGACGGGATAAATAATCACAGCCTCTGTCGCAGCCATTTTCCATGGCTGTCGCAGGATGGAAAAAACAGCCGGGCCGGGAGCCAAGCCTTTCGCGCGGCTTCAAGCCGGGCTTGCGTTCAGGCGATGCCTATCTGCGCAGACTTGCCTCGACCAGATTCCAGAACACCAGCAAGGCGATGAAGCCCAGCAGGACATAGTCGAGCGTGCTGACATAATGAAAATATTCCATGGCGCATCTCCTTCCCCGGGAGGGCGCGACAGCGTTCTGGCCAGACGGAAGCTTTGTTTTTACCCGGCTTCGGCACCCTGCAAGGGGCGTCGGATACCGGCGCGGACCTCCTCTTCCGCCTGTCATGCGCTCTCCCGAAACAAAGTGTAACACGCTTTCCAGAACGGCTCAAATCGCGATTTCTGCCAGCAGTTTCAACGTCGTCGCGGTCGGCTCTCTTTTTTAGCCGACCACCGATTTTCTGGCCGAAATGCGACTATTTTCGCTCGGCGATACTGCGGATGCGGTTGCGGACGATGCGAGCCAGATTGCGGGTGCGCTGATAGAGGTGAATCTGTGAAGCGGCCTGGCGGACGAGCTTGTCCGCCGACGGATTGAGCCCGATCACGAGCGTCTCTATCGTTTCGCGCTCTTCGAATAGCCGCATCATGACCGGATGGTCCGGCACGGCGCAGGAATCCGTCCGGTTGATGTTCGGATCGTTCAGATGGTTCTTCACCATTTCGATCATCAGGAGTACGCCGGGCGACCACGCGTTCAGGCTCTCGTCATAGGCTGTCTTCCAGGTCCAGGCTTCACCGGAAACCGTGAATACGATCAGAACCGCGATGACACGTTCATCAAGTTCCAGCGTGTGGATGCGCACGCAATCGCGTTCGGCAAGATTGTTGACCGCTTCGCGGGCGAACGCCGCGCGGAAACGGTCCACCGCCATGGCGGTGCCGCGCTTTCCCTTCCAGCCGGACGCTTCGAGCGTCAGGAAATGTTCGAACGCGTGACGCACTTCGTCCGGCGTGCGGGCGACGCTATGGGCAAGCTCGCCCTTCTCGGCGAGCCTGCGCCAGAGACGGTTATAATCGCGGCGGTGATGTGCGCCGATTGCCTGGCGGATATAGGCGTCGCCGTCCAGTTCGCTCTTGAGGAAGGGACGTTCCTTTCGCTCTATCGCAACGACTGGAAGCTGTCGGCCCACGGCAACCGAGCGGATCAGTTTCGCGGCCGGCCCGTTGGCGCGCATTTCGGGCAGAACCAGCACTTCCGGCATTTTGAGATGCTTGCGGGCAAGAATGTCGAACAGGTCTTCCAGCACGCCGATCGGATCGTCATGATCGATCAGCGGCGTTCCCTGCGGGCCGAACGGTGTCGACCAGGCGCGGATCACGGGCGTGGAAAGGGGCAGGCCCGGGCGCTCGATGGTGTAGGGCATGACGAAGCGCAGACGACTGCGTATCTCGTTCTCGTCGCGCATCACCATGAAGCGCACTTCACGGTCCTCCAGCCGCGGCATGGCCGGGGCCAGAAACCGGGCATTGAAGAAGACGTTCGGCTCTATCGTGCGGTTGCTCAGATGATCGAGTTCGTCGCGGAGCTGGAAGCCGGCTGCCGCGCCGTAGATGGCGAGCTTGCGCGGAATCTCGTGGCTGTGCAGGCTTTCCTCAAGCTTCTTGGCGATCTCGACCGCCGCTCCGCTGTCGGAAAGTTCCGAAACGATGTGGGCTGCATTTCCGCCGGCCGATTCTTCGAGCAAGGGTTTCGCGGCCATTACAAGGTCTCCTCCGAGGTCTTGGCACGGTCTCGTGGAATGAGAATGAACATGGTTATGTGCAGGCTGCGTGATACGGCTGCCGAAAGAAGGGCGGCTTCCATCAGCATGGCGAGGGCGGTCGAGACGGCAGCGCCCGTCAGGCCGAAGCGCGGTATCAGCACCAGATTGAGAGTGATGTTGACAGCAAGCGTCGCAGCATAGAGGAGCGCGCAGATATTCTGCTTGCCGGACATATTGAGCAGGCTTTCCGCAGGCCCTACGCTGGCGCGCGCGATGACGCCGACAATCAGAATGAACAGAAGCGGATAACCCGTCGTGAAGGCAGGTCCGAACAGACGCAGAAGCGGATAGCCCGCGAGCAGGATGACGGCACCGAGAAACAGCGTCGGCCAGAACGTCCAGCGGACGGAGGCCTCGGCGAAGCTTGCGAATTCGGCGCGGTCGCCGCTGTGCAGCAGGTCCGAATAGCGCTGGGCGACGCTGGCCTTGACCGCGAAATAGACGAAATGCGCAAGCGCCATGATCTTCGTGGCGGCAAAATAGATCGCGACATGCTCGGGATCAAGGGCACGCCCTACCATCAGCACATCTACGTTGATGAGCAGGAAGAAAAAGCCCTCGACGAGGAAGATCGGTAGCGCAACCTTGATCCATTCGCCGAGGCGGTGGTCACGTCGGGCGTGGGGAATATCGTTTCGCAGCGAGCGATCGACAGTCAGAAACTGCCCGAAGGTCGTAAGCCATGTCGCCGCTATCGAAACGGCCAGTGCAACGGTCGCCGTGGCAGGCAGCCCGGCTTCGTGCGCGATGACCATGAACAGGAGAACGAGGAGAGGACGGACGATGTAGCTTGGCGTCAGCGCCATCATCACCCAGGTGCGCGATCGCGCAATGCCGTCCAGCATGTTGCCGAGCGTGATCATCGGCAGGCAGACAAAGCCGAAAATGAAGGGCACGAGATAATAGCTCGCGACGTGATCCTTGAGCAGAAACAGCAGGGCGGCGCCAGCGAGTGCGATAAGAGTAGCCGATATGAAGGCGAATATGCGTCCGGTAAAGATGATGCCGCGCGCGAGGCCGTAGAGCTGGTGTTGCGCGTATTCGGGCACGAAACGGATGATCGTCGTATGCAGTCCGAAACAGGCCAGATCGCCGATGATGATCATTGTCAGCCAGACGAGAACGAAGACACCATACTCGAATTCACCCATCCAGCGCGCCAGAACGACCTGGGACAGGAGAGCGATGGCGGCGCTCGCAATGCGTACGGAAAAGGCAACCAGAGAGGAGCGCTGGGCGCTGGCCTGTGGCCCGTTACCGCTCAACACGGCATCAAGCCGCTCCGTCACGGGACGAAGCCTGGTCGCGATCCTGCCGGGTAAAAACCGGCTTGCCGTTGCAGCTGCCGAAAACCGCACTGATACCAACCCTGTCTGCGCAAGCCTGCCTGCTTGGCCGGATGTTCCGGCTTGTCGTTTCGTCGGCCGCTTATGTCACGTTTTTCACAGGCCGCCGAAGGACCATAGCCGGGAGTCCTTTATAAAGAGAAAAAGAAAAAGTCTGATCTGTCAAAGGCCGGAATACTGGAACGAATGGTAAGTATTGTCTAAACGGTGGTTACATTCGCATGTTCTAAAATATAGGCTGCGCTTTTCCCGTCATTTCCGGGTAGGTTGTTTTCCGCCGGTGCCGAAAGAAAGAAAAAGCCCCGGTAAATGTCTTATACCAGCGCGCCGATCCGATTCGGTCGGATTGGCGCGCTAACCTTTTGTTTTGTCACGTATCTTGTCCGAAAACCGCTTCACGCTTTTCGGATGCGCTCTATTTCAGGCATAACCCAGTCGACCTCGTTTCACTTCGGTCGGATTATGCTTCAAGGTCGGGTTCGACTCACTCGAAAGCGCCGTGGCAGTGCTTGTATTTCTTGCCGGAACCGCATGGGCATGGCTCGTTACGGCTCACCTTGCCCCAGCTGCGCGGGTCGGCGGGATCACGGTCGGCGGTCGGAACGATGCGGTCGTCGCGCTGATGATCCGCCCAAGCCGCGTCGTCGAAATCGTTCTCGCCCGTGGTTCCGTCGATATGGAGACCATGCATGGGCGGAAGTTCCGGTTCAGGCGGTGCCTCACGGACGATTTCGACCCGCATCAGCTGGGAAACGACCACTTCGCGCAGGTTCGCAAGCAGGGCCTGGAACAGCTCGAAAGCCTCGCTCTTGTATTCGTTGAGCGGATCGCGCTGGGCGTAGCCGCGGAAACCCACCACCGAGCGCAGATGGTCAAGATTGACCAGATGTTCGCGCCACAGATTGTCGAGCGACTGCATGATGACCGATTTTTCGACATAGGTCATGATCTGCGGGCCGAAACGTTCCGCCTTGTCGGCCGCGGCCTTGTCGGCGGCTTCCTTGATGCGGTTTTCGAATTCCTCTTCGGCGATGCCTTCTTCCTTGGCCCATTCCTCGACCGGCAGGTCCAGGTTGAGCTTGGAATCGACGTCTTCCTTCAGGCCGTCAATGTCCCATTTTTCCGCATAGGCGTCCTTGGGAATACGCAAGGCGACCATATCCTCGATCACTTCATGGCGCATTTCGCCGGTGATTTCGGTGAGGTCTTCCTCGTCCATCATTTCCAGACGCTGCTCGAAGATCACCTTGCGCTGATCGTTCATGACGTCGTCATATTTGAGCAGGTTCTTGCGGATTTCGAAGTTGCGCGCCTCGACCTTCTTCTGTGCCTTTTCCAGCGCCTTGTTGATCCAGGGATGGACGATGGCTTCGTCTTCCTTGAGGCCGAGCTTCTGCAACATGCCATCCATGCGGTCGGAACCGAAGATGCGCATCAGATCGTCCTGAAGCGACAGGAAGAATTTTGAGCGGCCCGGATCGCCCTGACGGCCGGAACGACCGCGCAGCTGGTTGTCGATGCGGCGGCTTTCATGGCGCTCGGTGGCGAGAACGTAAAGGCCGCCCGCAGCCAGCGCCTTTTCCTTGAGTTGGGCAATATCGGCCTTGATCGCAGCGATTTTCGCGTCGCGTTCGGCGCCTTCCGGCACGTCGGTCAGTTCCTGACGCACCCGCATTTCGAGATTGCCGCCGAGCTGGATGTCGGTACCGCGACCGGCCATGTTGGTGGCAATGGTGATCGCGCCCGGCACGCCGGCCTGTGCGATGATATAGGCTTCCTGCTCGTGATAACGGGCATTGAGAACCTGAAATTCCTTGATGCCGTCGCGGCGCAGGCGTTCGGCCAGAAGCTCCGACTTTTCGATCGAGGTCGTGCCGACAAGGACCGGCTGGCCCTTTTCGTGCGAGGCGCGGATATCCTTGACGATGGCGCGGTATTTTTCCTCGACGGAGCGATAGACTTCATCGTCCTCGTCGGCCCGCTGAACCGGCAGATTGGTCGGGATTTCCAGCACTTCGAGATTGTAGATATTGCCGAATTCTTCCGCTTCGGTCGCCGCCGTTCCGGTCATGCCGGACAGCTTGGTGTACATGCGGAAATAATTCTGGAAGGTAATCGAGGCCAGCGTCTGGTTTTCCGGCTGGATCGTCACATGCTCCTTGGCTTCCAGCGCCTGATGCAGGCCCTCGGAATAACGGCGGCCCGGCATCATGCGGCCGGTGAATTCGTCGATGATGACGATTTCATCGTTGCGGACGATATAGTCCTTGTCGCGCTGGAACAGCTTGTGCGCACGCAACGCATTGTTCAGGTGATGGACGACCGAAACGTTTTCGATGTCGTAAAGGCTTTCACCCTTGAGATGGCCGGCCGCTTCCAGAAGCTGTTCGACCTTTTCCGTGCCGACTTCGGTGAAGATGGCGGTCTTCTGCTTTTCATCGACTTCATAGTCTTCTTCCGCCAGCGGCGGAATGAAGGTGTCGATGAGATTGTAGAAATCCGAGCGATCTTCCAGCGGACCGGAAATGATGAGCGGCGTGCGCGCTTCATCGATGAGGATCGAGTCCACTTCGTCGACGATGGCGTAATTATGCGGGCGCTGCACCATCTGGGCGCGCTCATATTTCATGTTGTCGCGCAGATAGTCGAAGCCGAGTTCGTTATTGGTGCCGTAGGTGATATCGCAGGCATAGGCTGCGCGGCGCTCGTCGTCATCGAGACCATGCTTGATGACGCCGACGGTCAGGCCGAGGAAGTTATAGAGCTGCCCCATGGTTTCGGCGTCGCGGGTGGCCAGATAGTCGTTGACGGTAACGACGTGGACGCCCTTGCCTTCCAGCGCGTTGAGATAGACGGGCAGGGTCGCCATCAGCGTCTTGCCTTCACCGGTGCGCATTTCGGCGATGCCGCGTTCATGCAGCACCATGCCGCCGATCAGCTGGACATCGAAGGGGCGCATACCAAGCACGCGCTTCGCCGCTTCGCGCGCGGTGGCGAAAGCGTCGGGCAGGATGGCGTCGAGCGTCTTTCCCTGAGCCAATGCCGCGCGAAACTCGGCGGTCTTGGCCTGAAGCTGCTCATCGGTGAGTGTTTCGTAATTCTTCTCGAGCGCTGTGATCTGCTGCGCCCGCTGACGCAGGACCTTTACCTGGCGGTCATTGGATGAACCGAATATCTTGCGGGCGAGGCCGCCAAAGCTGACCATTCCTGGTCCTTTCCTGTCCGTTCAGCCGGAAGCGCTTCCGGCAATGTCGAATGCTTTATTCACGCGTATTGAAACAATTGCAAGAAAACTGCGCTGTGAAAGCTGCCAGATACGGCGCTTGCAAGACATAATTCTCCCAGTCGCTTACTGGACGTAAAGCCGAAGGACAGATAAGAGGGGCAATGGGCGATGTCAACGTTGCTCGGGAGGCCGGAAAGCCCGCTTTTTCCGACGAGGCGGCACGATCCGGGCCAAATTCTGCCGCATTCATCGGGCGGGTAAACGGTCCCGAAGGAGAGAATCTCATATGAAAGCCATTCTCAAAACGCCTTATCGCAAGGCTCTCGCCGTTCTCGCGGCTTCTGTCGCATTGGCATGCGTCGGCGGCGCGTCGTCATTTGCGCAGGATGCTGCAAAACCTGCCGATGCAGCCCAGAGCGCAGCCGCTCCGGCGCAGAAGGAAGATCCGTCCAAGGTTTTGGCGACCGTCAACGGCAAGGACATCACAGTCGGTGAAGTAGACCAGGCGGCAGGCGATCTCGATCCGCAATTCTCGCGCCTTCCCGCCGAACAGCGCCGTCTGGCCGCGCTTGCCGCGCTCATCGACATCAAGGCGATGGCTGGCGAAGCACAGAAGGAAAAGCTCGACCAGACCGACGAATTCAAGAATCGCATGGAATTCCTGCGCGAACGCGCACTCCATAACGAATATTTCAAGGACGCGATTGTCGACAAGATCGCCGACGCCGATGTGCGCGCGCGTTACGACAAGGAAATCGCCGCCATGCCGCCGCAGGTGGAAGTGCGTGCGCGTCACATTCTCGTGAAGACCAAGGAAGAGGCCGAGGCGATCGTCAAGAAGCTTGAAGGCGGCGCCAAGTTCGAGGACCTCGCCAAGGAAAGCTCGACCGACGGTTCGGCGGCCAATGGCGGCGACCTCGGTTACTTCACCGAAGGCCAGATGGTGCCGGAATTCGAGAAGGCGGCTTTTGCGCTGAAGCCCGGCGAATACACCAAGGAACCGGTGCAGACCCAGTTCGGCTTCCACGTGATCCAGCTCGAAGATCGCCGCACCAAGCAGCCGCCGGCATTCGAGCAGGTCAAGGACCAGATTCGTTCGATCGTCATGCGCGAGCGTTATGTCGAGGCCGTCAAGAAGCTGCGTGACGGCATGAAGATCGACTACAAGGACCCGGCCGTCGAAAAGGCCATGAAGGAAGCTGCCGCCGCCCAGGAAGGCGCGGACGAGGCAGATGCGCCCGAAGGCGCGGCTCCGCAGCAGTAAGCGTCGTTTCACAGACAAGCGCCCCGGCCGGTTTACCTGCCGGGGCGTTTTTTATTTTAACGGTCGTTTCCTCTGTTTCTGCTTGATTTTGCGCTGCAAACATTTCCAATGCACCAGAATCGAAAAACCGACCAAACCGCTCTTTTGAGGCAATCATGTCCGCGTCCGTTTCCCCGCTCGCTCCCAAATCCTATCCGTCCATGCCGGCCGTCGATGGCGTGCGCATCGCTACCGCCGCCGCCGGGATCAAATATAAGGGCCGAACGGATGTCATGCTGATGGTCTTCGACCGTCCGGCGGAAGCGGCGGGCGTTTTCACGCGTTCGCTTTGCCCGTCCGCGCCGGTCGATTTCTGCCGCGAGAATCTGGTGCATGGCAAGGCGCGTGCCGTGGTGGTCAATTCAGGCAATGCCAACGCTTTTACCGGCGTCAAGGGTGCTGCCGCGACGCGGGCCACGGCCGAGGCTGCGGCAAAGGCTGTCGGTTGCACCACGACAGACGTGTTCCTGGCGTCCACCGGCGTGATCGGCGAACCGCTGGACGCGGGCAAGTTCGCGCATCTGCTGGGCGACATGAACAGGCAAGCGGTCGCTGATTTCTGGACCGAGGCCGCCAAGGCCATCATGACCACCGACACCTATCCGAAAGTGGCGACCGAAACGGTTCTTCTTGGCAATGTGCCTGTGACGATCAACGGCATTGCAAAGGGAGCGGGCATGATCGCCCCCGACATGGCGACGATGCTGTCCTTCGTCGTCACCGACGCGCCGATCAAGGCGGATGTGCTGCAAAGCCTTTTGTCGAAGGGGGTCGGGTCGACCTTCAATGCGGTGACGGTCGATAGCGACACCTCCACTTCCGACACGCTGATGCTTTTTGCTACCGGTACGGCGGCGGAACGCGGCGCGCCAGAAATCACCGATCCCGCCGACAAGCGCCTCAGCGCGTTCAAGAGGGCGCTTGGCCGTCTCCTGAAGTCGCTGGCCTTGCAGGTGGTGCGCGACGGCGAAGGCGCGCGCAAGATGATCGAAATCGAGGTGATGGGTGCGAAGTCGGCAACGTCCGCCAAGAAGATCGCGCTTTCCATCGCAAATTCGCCGCTGGTCAAGACGGCGGTTGCAGGCGAGGACGCGAATTGGGGCCGTGTGGTCATGGCGGTCGGCAAGGCGGGCGAACCGGCTGACCGTGACCGTCTCGCCATTTCGTTTGGCGATATTCGCGTCGCCTATCAGGGCGAGCGTGACCCGGATTATTCGGAAGATGCCGCCTCGGCCTATATGAAGGGCGAGGATATCCGCATTCTCGTCGATCTTGGCATCGGTCGCGGCAAGGCCACCGTCTGGACCTGCGATCTCACCAAGGAATATGTGGCCATTAACGGCGACTACCGCAGCTAGGCTCGCGATATTCGGGTTCCAGCGGCCTGCAAATAGCGCTCTTTTTCGCTTCCGGTGCTCATGTACCCAAAAGTACATTCCGCTCCGGGTCTCAAAGACCACTATTTTCGGCGCGCTGTCTTTCCGAATCTCATCGAGCCGGGGCGCCCGGTCCGGCTATGTTTAAGGAGTTTATTGTGCCAAGTCTTGCTATCGTCCGCCAGCTCGAAGCCGTGGGTTTCCGCGCATGGCCCGCCACCTCGGTCCACTATGACGGCACGTGGGCGATACGCATGACGGCGGCGCATCCCTCCAAACGCCTCAATTCGATCAACCCGCTCGATCCCGGCGATACGCGGGATATACCGACCCGCGTGGAACTGGCGGCGCAGCGCTTCCGGGCCTATGGCCGCGTACCGTGTTTCCGCCTGTCGCCGCTCGCGCCGCGCGAGCTGGAAGACTATCTCGAGGGGCTGGGCTGGAAGCGCAAGGACGAAGCCATCGTGATGACCTCGAGTCTGGAGGAACTGGACCTGTCCGGGGCCATCGACCAGATACCGCTCAAGGATATCGGACGTTTCGTCGATGCCTCGCTTTCCATCCATGAAAGACCGGCGGATATGCGCCCCGGCTTTTCCGAACTTCTCAACAGCGTTCGTCCCAACAAGGGCATGTTCGTTCTGGAACAGGACGGACGCGCCGTATCCAATCTGCTCTGCGTGCAGGACGGCATCATGGCGGGCCTGTTCGATGTAGGAACGCTGCGCGATGCGAGGCGGAAGGGGTATGGCCGGGATATTGTCGGCTCGGCACTGAAATGGGCGGCGAAGCTCGGTGCGAAAACCGGCTGGTTGCAGATCGAGGCGGACAACGCCGCCGCGCTTGCGCTTTATCAAGGCTTCGGCTTCCGGGAAGCCTATCGCTATGCTTATCGGGAGAGCAACGAAAAATGAATGATGTGAAGGGACACCGCCTTCTTCTTGTTGCGGCTTGTGCGCTGGTCGATACGGACGGACGGGTCCTGCTGACGCAGCGCCCGGAAGGCAAGCAGCTTGCCGGATTGTGGGAGTTTCCCGGCGGCAAGGTGGAGCCGGGCGAAACGCCGGAAGAAACGCTCATTCGCGAATTGCAGGAAGAAATCGGCGTCACCACCAAGGCGGCGTGCCTCGCTCCCCTGACCTTCGCGAGCCATACCTATGACGATTTTCATCTTCTCATGCCGCTCTATGTCTGCCGCCGCTACGAGGGGATTGCGCGCGGGCTGGAAGGGCAGGCACTGAAATGGGTCCGTCCGAAGGATATGCGCGACTATCCGATGCCGCCAGCCGACGAACCGCTGATCCCGTTTCTGCTCGATCTTCTGTAACCCCGTCACCTTCCCCGGCTGTGGAAAAGGGTTGGCAATTTCTTACGATTCCGCTCACCGGTTAATCTATGATTCACTCCGTTGAGGCATTCTCGATTCCGAGCTGCTCCGGAGACTTGAAGCATGAGTTTCGACAACAATTATTTTAGCGCCGATCACAACGAATATTCGGCCAGGCCGCTGACCAAGGCGGGCCGCGGAATCCTGCGTCTTGTCCTGCTGTTCGGCTCCGCCGTCGTTGCGCTGGCGCTCATTGTTGTCCCGGTTCTCAACGATCAGGCGAACAAGGTCGCAGCCCAGTCGGTCCTGCCGGACGGGATCGACCGCACCATGACAGGTTCGATCAAGCGCAGCCCGAAACCGGTCTGCGTGAGCGAGGCGAATGGCAGCCATTGCTAGAGCATTTCCAGCAAAAGTGGAAACCGGTTTTGCGTAGGATAATGCGTAAAAACAAATAGTTAGAGCAGTTGCAACGATTCAGTCAAAGCAGGAACCGCTCTAACGTCGGTTCCCGCTTTGGCGAGACAGATGTCATTCTTCCCCGGCCTTCTTGAGCGCTTCGGCCAGCGAGGCTTTTGCAGAGCCGGGCTTCAGCGCCTTTTGCTGCGATTCGTGCGGAGCCCAGCCCGACAGCCAGATAATGGAGAAGGTGGCGCGGATACGCCCGTCCGGATCGGAAAAGCGTTCGGCATAGATTTCCGCTGCGCGCAGGAAAAGGCGTTTGCAAACCGGCTTTCGCGAACGGTCGCGCAGGATGTTCTGCATCCCCATGGCGCGCAAATCCGCCATCAGATTGAACAGCGAATCGTAGCGCACGGTAATGTTGTCGACATCCGTCACCGGCAGGGCGAAACCGGCGCGCTGCAGAAGGCTACCCACATCGCGCACGTCTGGAAACGGGAAGATGCGCGGTGAGGCGCCGCCGGTCAGTTCGATTTCCGCCTGAAGGAGACTTTCACGCAATTCTCCGAGCGTGCCCGCACCGCTCAAGGCCGCCAGAAACAGACCGTCGGGTTTCAGGGCGCGGGCGATCTGAACCATGGTTCCGGGCGTGTCGTTGGTTGCGTGCAGGGCCATCAGCGACACGATGAGATCGGCGCTTGCGTGTTTAAGCGGCAGCAATTCCTCGTCGCCGACGATGGCGGGGAAGGGACCTTGCAGGAAGCCTCTGTCCCGCTCGACGCGAACCACGAAATCCGCCTTGCCGGAACGTGCAATGGCGCCAGCGCCAGCCCCCGTATGCCCTGCCACATCGACAGCGACCGGAAAACGGCGTTCGACCGCGTCGAGGCGGTCGGCCAGATCGTCGGCAATGCGCTGCAACAGGAAATCCGCTCCCGGCTCCGCACGTGCGAGGGCGCGTCGGCGGAATGCAAGCAGGAGATCGCGATCGAAGATCGCGTTTTCGTCAGTCTGGGCGGGCATGAATTTCGTCTTCTCTTTCGAGCATCCGTCGGTAGAATGGTTGTGGGGATAGATGCATTCGAACGGGGGCGAATGCAATGGCAGATGACGATACACCGCATCAAACCTTTTTGCGCGGGGCCGGTGGCGCCCTGCGGCGTCTCGCGGGGAGATCTGTTCGTTCGGCGGCGGATATACTGTTTCCGCCGACCTGCATCGGCTGCCGCACGCACGTATCCGAACCGGGTACGCTCTGCCCGAAATGCTGGCCGGAACTGCGTTTCATCGAAAAGCCCTATTGTCCCGTGCTGGGCCTGCCCTTCAGCCATGATCTGGGCGAGAATTTCATGAGCGCGGAGGCGATTGCCGATCCGCCGCCATTTCGCCGGTTGCGTTCCGCCGTGCTGCACCGGGGTGCGGCGCAGCGCATGGCGGTCTCGCTCAAGTTCCATGATCGCGCCGATCTGGCCCCATGGATGGCCCGCTGGATGCAGCGGGCGGGACGTGAACTTCTGGATGAATGCGAGGTCGTCGTTCCGGTGCCGCTGCATCGCTGGCGGTTCTGGCAGCGGCGTTTCAACCAGTCGGCGGAACTCGCGCGGGCTTTGGCGAAGCTCGAATCGAAGCCCTTCGCACCGCAGGGTGTGGTGCGCACGCGGCGGACGGAGCAGCAGATCGGGCTTGGCATGAAAGAGCGCAGACGCAATGTCGATGGCGCTTTTCGCGTGCCGCAGGAACATGAAATTCATGTGCGGGGGCGACGGGTCTTGCTGATCGATGACGTCTATACGACCGGAGCCACGGTGAAGGCGGCGACGCGGGCCTTGTTACGCGGCGGCGCAAAAAGCGTCGACGTTCTGACATTCAGCCGCGTCCTGCCCGATTGAGCCCGATCGGGCCACACATTCTCGTGAGACGCCGAAGGGCTTCCAGATGACGGTATTGCCCCTTATATAGTGAGGCAACGAATGGAGTTTTCTATGATCAATGTCACTATCTACACGCGCCCCGGCTGCCCCTATTGCACCCGCGCCAGAGACCTTCTGACCCGCAAGGGCGTGGAGTTCAATGAAATCAATGCAGGCGCGACGCCGCAACTGCGTGCCGAGATGCAGCAGCGTTCGGGCCGCAATACGTTTCCGCAGATTTTTGTAGGTCCGGTTCACGTCGGCGGCTGCGATGATCTTTATGCGCTGGATGCCGAGGGCAGGCTCGATGCGCTGCTGAAGACCGGCGAACTGATCTGACATTTACGGGGAGGAACCGATGAGCATTTTTCGCGCTGCCGCTATCCAGATGCGTTCGGGGACCGATGTCGCCCGCAATGTGGAAGCCATGGAAAAACTGGTCGCGGAAGCGGCGGCAAAAGGGGCTCATTATGTCCAGACGCCGGAAATGACCGGCGCGCTGATGCGCGACCGTGCCGCGCTTTTCGCAAGCCTGCGCGACGAGGCTGGCGATCCGGTGTTCCGGGCCGCCTCGGCCCTGGCGGCAAAACACGGCATCTTCCTGCATATCGGTTCGACGGCAATCGATGCGGGCGGCGGCAAGATCGCCAATCGCGGCGGTATCTTTGCGCCGTCCGGCGACAGGATCGCAGTCTATGACAAGATCCATATGTTCGATGTCGATCTCGACAATGGCGAAAGCTGGCGCGAATCGGCAACCTACGAACCGGGCCGGGAAACCGCGATCGCCGATCTGCCTTTTGCAAAAATCGGCATGGCGGTCTGCTACGATATCCGTTTCCCGCAGCTTTTCCGCGCGCAGGCGCTGGCGGGTGCGAATGTGATCACCGGCCCGGCGGCATTTACGCGTCAGACCGGCGCGGCGCACTGGCATGTGTTGCAGCGTGCGCGTGCCATCGAGAATGGGGCATTCCTCGTTTCGGCCGCCCAGGGCGGCCTGCATGAGGACGGTCGCGAGACTTACGGTCATTCGATCATCGTCTCGCCCTGGGGCGAGGTGCTGGCCGAGGCGGACCATGACGAGCCGGGCGTGATCCTCGCCGATATCGACGTGGCGCAAAGCGCGGAAGCGCGTGCGAAAATACCGAACTTGAAAAATGCGCGGGAGTTCGATGTCAGGACTTTCTCCGCAAAGCAGAAAGAGGAAGCGTAAATTCCATGATCCGTTTTTCGCTTCATTGCGATCAGGGCCATGATTTCGAGGGATGGTTTCGCGACAATGCCGATTTCGACCGGCAGTCGGGGATGAAGCTCGTCGCCTGTCCGGTGTGCAACTCGCAAACCGTCCAGAAATCGCTGATGGCGCCTGCCGTCTCGACAAGCCGCGGCAAGGAGAAGATTGCCATGACGCTGGGCGAAACGCAGAAAAAGATACTGGATGAAATGCGCGAACTGAGCCGGAAGGTCCGTGAGAACACGGACTATGTCGGCGACAGGTTTGCCGAAGAGGCCCGAAAGATTCATTTCGGCGAAACCGAAATGCGTGGTATTTATGGCGAGGCTTCGCGCGAGGATGTGCACTCGCTGCTCGAAGACGGCGTCGACGTTCTGCCGCTGCCGGTATTTCCTGAAGACAAGAACTGATAGCAGCGCGGGAGGCGAGGCGCATGAAACTGACGGATTCTGCGCCTTTTTTGCTGATTGCGACCGGAACCCTTCTGGGCCTCATCCTGCCTCTCGGCAAGATCGCCGCGCAGGCGGGCGTTCCGCCCGCCATGTGGACCTTCCTGTTTTCGGCGAGCGCTGGTCTCATTCTTTCCGCAGTTCTCCTTTTGCAGGGAAAGAGTGTCGGTTTTTCCGGCGGAAGGCTGCGTTATTATATCTGCACCGCAATCATCTCCTATGCGCTGCCGAATCTTCTGATCCTGTCGGCCATACCCCGCCTTGGCGCCGGGTTTACCGGCATCATGTACACGCTGTCGCCGGTCATCACGCTGTTATTGTCGATGGGTTTCGGTCTTCGCCGTCCCAACGGGCTGGGTATTGGCGGTATTGCGGTCGGCTTTATCGGGGCGGTCATGGTGGCGATGACGCGGGGCGAGGTGGGGAAGCCCGCCGATCCGCTCTGGATCGGCGCCGCATTGCTCATTCCGGTTTTGCTTGCCGCAGGCAATATCTATCGTACGCTTGACTGGCCGAAAAATTCCGATCCGACCGAGCTTGCTGCCGGAAGCCATCTTGCCTCGGCACTGATACTTTTTGCGGGCATACTGGTGTTCACGGGTCAGTTTCCGATTGAGACTCTTGCGTTTGCGCCGTGGGCCGCTGTCGCGCAGTCCATTGCATCGGCGGGCATGTTCGCGCTGTTCTTCCGGCTACAAGCGGTTGGTGGTCCGGTCTATCTCAGCCAGATCGGCTATGTCGCGGCGGCGCTCGGCCTGATTTCGGGAACATTGTTCCTTGGCGAACATTATCCGCCGTTGACCTGGATCGGAGCATTTGTGATCTGCGTGGGCGTGGCCATGACGACGCGCGCGCAAAGAGGCTGATGGGATCAGGCCGGACGTTCGGCCAGAACCATATAGTTCACATCGGTGTCGCGTGAGCGGCTCCAGCTATCGGCCAGCGGATTATAGGTCACGCCGAGCTTGTCGATGAGACGCAGGCCCGCCTTGGAAAGGGCGGCTTCCAGCTCTTCCGGGCGCACCAGCTTTTCATATTGATGCGTGCCGCGCGGCAGCCAGCGCAGCACATATTCCGCACCGATGATCGCCAGACCGTAGGCTTTCAGGGTGCGATTGATGGTGGCGACGAACATCAGCCCGCCGGGCTTCACCATTTCGGCTGTCGCCGACATGAACAGATCGACGTCGGAGACGTGTTCCACCACTTCCATGTTGAGCACCACGTCGAATTTTTCGCCGGCTTCGGCAAGCGCTTCAGCGGTCGTGGCACGGTAGTCCACCTCGACACCGCTCTGCGCGGCATGGATTTTGGCGACTTCGATATTGGTGGCGGAGGCGTCGGCCCCGATCACCGTCGCGCCAAGGCGCGCCATCGGCTCGCATAAGAGCCCGCCGCCGCAGCCTATATCGAGCAGGCGAAGGCCTTCGAAGGGGCGCGGCGCATTCGGATCGCGACCGAATTTGGCGCAGATCTTTTCCTTGATATAGGCAAGTCGCGTCGGATTGAACTTGTGCAGCGGGCGAAACTTGCCCTGCGGGTTCCACCATTCCGCGGCGATGCGCGAAAAATGCTCGATCTCGGAAGCGTCGATGGTGGTGCGGGCGGTCTCGGTCATTTCATTCTCCAGCGATGGCCCGGCTCCTGCGGCGATGGCCGTGCTCTGCCTCCCAAGGTAATGGCTTAAAGTCAAGGCGCAAATCAATTTCTCGCTTTCGCGGGACCAAACCGCTACGCGGTCTTGCGGAACTACCGTATTTTGGCTATGTGACCCCGAGTTTGCCTGTCGCAAGATTATAAGGTTTCGGCAGGTGCCATTGTAATTTTCCAAACAGCGGGACCTATCCTTAAATGGCGCGCATCGTGATGAAATTCGGCGGCACATCGGTGGCCGATCTGGAACGCATCTATAATGTGGCGCGCCACGTCAAACGCGAGGTCGAGGCAGGCAATCAGGTTGCCGTGGTCGTTTCTGCCATGTCCGGCAAGACCAACGAGTTGGTGGGCTGGGTGCAGAACATGCCGAAGGTCTGCGGTTCCAGTTCGCCTTTCTACGATGCGCGCGAATATGACACTATCGTCGCGTCCGGCGAGCAGGTGACGAGCGGCCTTCTGGCAATCGCGCTGCAATCGATCGGCGTCGATGCGCGCTCCTGGCAGGGCTGGCAGATTCAGGTCCAGACCGATAATGCCCATGGCGCGGCCCGTATCCAGGAAATCGACGGCTCGGAAATCATCCGCCGCATGGAGATGGGGCAGGTTGCCGTCGTTGCCGGTTTCCAGGGGATCGGCCCGGACAACCGCATCGCGACGCTCGGACGCGGCGGGTCGGATACGTCGGCCGTGGCGATTGCCGCCGCCGTGAAGGCCGATCGCTGCGATATCTATACGGACGTGGATGGCGTTTACACAACCGATCCGCGCGTGGAGCCGAAGGCGAAGCGCCTTGCCAAGATTTCCTTCGAGGAAATGCTGGAAATGGCTTCGCTCGGCGCAAAAGTCTTGCAGGTGCGCTCGGTGGAGCTTGCCATGGTGCACAAGGTGCGCACCTTCGTACGCTCCAGTTTTACGGACCCCGATGCGCCGGGCATGGGTGATCCGATCAACCCGCCCGGAACCCTTATTTGCGACGAGGATGAAATCGTGGAACAGCAGGTCGTCACAGGTATTGCCTTTGCGAAGGATGAGGCTCAGATTTCGCTGCGGCGCGTGGCCGACCGGCCGGGCGTTTCGGCAGCCATTTTCGGACCGCTGGCCGAAGAGCACATCAATGTCGACATGATCGTGCAGAACGTGTCGGAAGACGGCTCCAAGACCGACATGACCTTCACCATCCCGACCGGCGACATCGACAAGGCGCTGAAGGTTCTGGACAATGTCAAGGGTGAGATCGGCTTCGACAATATCCAGTCCGAAACGGGCCTCGCCAAGATTTCGGTCATCGGCATCGGCATGCGCAGTCATGCGGGCGTTGCTGCCACCGCCTTCAAGGCGCTGGCCGAAAAAGGCATCAATATCCGCGCCATCACGACCTCGGAAATCAAGATCTCGATCCTGATCGACGGTCCTTATGCGGAACTCGCCGTGCGCACCTTGCACGCCGTCTACGGTCTCGACAAGTAATCGACCGACAGCTTCAACTCCAGGCAGCGCCGTGTGCCGGAAAAAGGTGCGCGGCGCTGCAACATTTTACGATACGTCACTATTTGTTCTGGACGCGCGTGTCAAAAATGCTCACAAAGGAATTGGCATAACGCTTCGCGGGCGAGTATTGGGAATCGGCTCGCGAAAGCGTTCCGGCAAACTGAAAGGAGCCCCCGACGATCATGCGTGAGCTGACAACCGGTCCCCGCGTACTGCTCAAGCGGTTGCGCGAATTGATGGCGGAACCACTGGAACCGCAGGCACGCCTTGACCGGATCGTTCGCGAAATCGCCCAGAACATGGTCGCGGAAGTCTGCTCCTTCTACGTGCTGCGCGCCGATGGCGTCCTGGAACTTTATGCGACGGAGGGCCTCAACCCCCAGGCCGTCCACCTTGCCCAGCTGCGTCTTGGCCAGGGGTTGGTCGGCACTATCGCGGCGAGCGCCCGGCCGCTCAATCTGACGGATGCCCAGAGCCATCCGGCCTTCGCCTATCTGCCGGAAACGGGCGAAGAAGTGTATAATTCCTTCCTTGGCGTTCCCGTTTTGCGCGCCGGTCGTACTTTGGGCGTTCTTGTCGTCCAGAACAAGACCAAGCGCGCCTATAGGGAAGACGAGGTCGAAGCACTTGAAACCACTGCAATGGTCCTGGCCGAAATCATCGCCACCGGCGACGGTTTGCGTCTTGCCCGTCCTGGCATAGAGCTTGATCTCGGTCGCCCGATGAGCGTGACAGGTCAGGCTTTCAACGACGGGATCGGCCTCGGCCATGTGGTCCTGCATGAGCCGCGCATCGTCGTCACCAATCTTTTCAACGAGGACAGCGAGACGGAGCTGAACCGGCTGGACGAGGCGCTGGGATCGTTGCGCATCTCCATCGACGACATGCTGTCGCGACGCGACGTGGCGGTGGAGGGCGAGCATCGCGAAGTGCTCGAAGCCTATCGCATGTTCGCCCACGATCGCGGCTGGGTGCGGCGTCTGGAAGAAGCCATTCGCAACGGTTTGACTGCGGAGGCGGCGGTTGAAAAGGTGCAGAGCGACACCCGCGCGCGCATGGTGCACCTGACCGATCCCTATATGCGCGAACGGCTGTCCGATTTCGATGACCTCGCCAATCGCCTGCTGCGCCAGCTTATGGGGCGCGATATCAAGACGATCGCCGAATCGCTGGTCAAGGACGCGATCATCGTCGCGCGCTCCATGGGGGCGGCCGAGCTTCTGGACTATCCGCGCGAGCGTCTGCGCGGCGTCGTGCTGGAGGATGGCGCCGCCACGAGCCATGTCGTGATCGTTGCCCGCGCGATGGGCATTCCCGTCGTCGGCCAGGCCAAGGGCGTCGTGTCCATGGCTGAAAACAACGACGCGGCCATTGTCGACGGCGACGATGGCGTCATGCATCTGCGTCCGCAGACCGATCTGGAAATGGCTTATGCGGAAAAGGTTCGTTTCCGGGCCCGGCGTCAGGCGCATTATCGCGAACTGCGCGACAAGCCGTCGATCACGAAAGACGGCATCGACGTTTCGCTCCTGATGAACGCCGGACTGTTGGTCGACCTGCCGCAACTGTCGGCGTCGGGGGCTGCGGGCATAGGCCTGTTCCGCACCGAACTTCAGTTCATGGTCGCCTCGACATTTCCGCGTGCCGAGCAGCAGGAACGGCTCTATCGCTCCGTGATCGAAGCTGCTGGCGACAAGCCGGTGACATTTCGGACGCTCGACATCGGCGGCGACAAGGTTCTCCCTTATTTCAGCTCGACAGTGCAGGAAGAAAATCCGGCGCTCGGCTGGCGCGCCATCCGTCTGACGCTCGACCGTCCCGGCCTGCTGCGCACGCAGTTGCGCGCGCTGTTGAAGGCGGCGGGCGGGCGCGAACTGAAAATCCTGCTGCCGATGATCACCGAAGTCAGCGAGGTCAAGGCCGCGCGCGAGATCATCGACCGCGAAGTTCGCCACCTGTCGCGCTTCGCGCATCAACTGCCCATGTGTCTCAAGCTTGGCGCGATGATCGAAGTGCCGTCGCTGCTCTGGCAGCTCGATGAGCTGATGTCGCTGGTCGATTTCATTTCCGTCGGTTCGAACGATCTGTTCCAGTTCCTGATGGCGACGGATCGCGGCAATTCGCTGATGGCTGGACGTTTCGACCAGCTTTCGCCCGCTTTCCTGCGGGCGTTGCGCCATATCGTGGAGACCGGCCAGCGGCATGGCAAGCCGGTCACCCTGTGTGGCGAGATGGCCAGCAAGCCGCTGCCGGCCATGGCGCTGGTGGGGATCGGCTTCCGTTCGATTTCGATGTCGGCGGCGGCAATCGGTCCGGTCAAGGCCATGCTGCACGCGCTGGATGCGGGCAAGCTCACGGCCCTGCTCGCCGAAGAGCTGGGCAAGCCCAACGGCGCGCATTCGCTGCGTGAACTGCTGACAGGGTTTGCCGAAGACAACGATATTCCGTTATAGCGAAGCGGACCGTTTTCACCGGTCGGGCGCGGCGCGCACGCGCCGCGCGTCTTTTGGCATTCGCTACGCACTGAAAATTTTTTAGGACATGACATGATCGCATTGCCGCAGGATCGGATGGACCAGCTCTTGAAGCGGTTCTCGATGATCGAAAGCCAGATGGCCGATAATCCGGATTCGGAAACCTATGTGAAGCTCGCATCGGAATATTCCGAATTGCAGGAAGTGGTCGGCAAGATCCGGCAACTCGCCGATGCGCGCAAGGAAGCGATCGACCTTGCGGCCATGCGCGACGACTCCTCCACGGATGCGGACATGCGCGCGCTTGCGCTGGAAGAACTGCCGGAAGTGGAAAAGCGGGTCGATGCGCTGGAGCAGGACGTGCAGATTCTGCTCCTGCCGAAGGATGCAGCGGACGAAAAGAACGCCATTCTGGAAATCCGCGCCGGCACGGGCGGGCTTGAGGCGGCGCTGTTCGCGGGCGATCTCTTCCGAATGTACGAGCGTTATGCCGGTGAAAAGGGCTGGCGGGTCGAACTGGTTTCGGCGAGCGAGGGCGATGCGGGCGGCTACAAGGAAATCATCGCGACCATTTCGGGCAAGGGCGTGTTTTCAAAGTTGAAGTTCGAATCGGGCGTGCACCGGGTGCAGCGTGTGCCGGAAACGGAAGCAGGCGGACGCATCCATACCTCCGCCGCAACGGTCGCGGTTCTCCCGGAAGCGGAAGACATCGATATCGAAATCCGCAACGAGGATATTCGTATCGATACGATGCGCGCTTCGGGCGCGGGCGGCCAGCACGTCAACACGACCGACTCGGCGGTGCGGATCACCCATATCCCGACCGGGATCATGGTTGTGCAGGCCGAAAAATCCCAGCACCAGAACCGCGCCCGCGCCATGCAGATTCTCCGCGCCCGCCTCTATGACATGGAGCGGCAGAAAGCCGAAAGCGAACGCTCGGAGGCGCGTCGCAGCCAGGTGGGATCGGGAGACCGCTCCGAACGCATCCGCACCTATAATTTTCCGCAGGGGCGCGTCACCGATCACCGGATCAACCTGACGCTCTACAAGCTCGACCGGGTGATGGAGGGCGATCTTGACGAACTGGTCGATGCGCTGATTTCCGATCATCAGACGGCGCTCCTGGTCGAACTGGGCGCCGGGGCGTGAACGACCTGCGCCTCGATCGCCTGATGGCGGAAGCACGGGCGAAACTGCGCGCGGCGGGGATCAACACGCCGGACCTTGATGCACGTCTGCTGGTCGAATGGGCAACGGGCACGACGCGGCTGGACCTGATTTCGGAACCTGAACGGATCGTGGCCCCCGTCGCTGTCGAAAAGCTCTCGGGCGCGCTGGACAGGCGTGCAAACGGTGAGCCGGTTCACCGCATCATGGGCGTTCGCGAGTTCTTCGGCCTGCCGTTCCGGCTCTCGGACGATACGCTCGAGCCGCGTCCCGACACGGAAGTGCTGGTCGAACTGGTCATTCCCGCCATGGAAGACCTTTCCGCCCGTCACGCTTCGGTCGAATTGCTCGACATGGGCACGGGCACGGGCGCAATCGTCGTTTCGCTTCTGCATCGTTTCGAGCGGGCGCATGGGATCGGCGTCGACATGGCGGAAGGCGCGCTGGCCATGGCGCGAATCAATGCCACCGCCAACGGGGTCGGTGACCGGTTCGCGGCATTGAAAAGCGACTGGTTCGCGAATGTGAGCGGACGATTTCATCTGATTGTCTCAAACCCGCCCTATATTCCGCACGACGATATAGCCGGGCTGTCGCGGGAAGTGCGCGAACATGATCCGCTTGCGGCACTCGATGGCGGCGCTGACGGACTGAATTTTTACCGGGCCCTTGCGCAGATGGCAGTCGAACACCTATATGTCGATGGAGCGGTTGCCGTGGAGATCGGCGCCGGACAATTCCAGGATGTCGAAGCGCTGTTTGAAAGCGCAGGATTTTCTCTCACGGGCCATGCGAGCGATCTCGGTGGCCATAGAAGGGCCATGCTTTTCAGACACGTATCGAATAGATGATTTTGATGCGATGCACTGTTAAAAAAACACTTGGAATTTGCGGCGAAGCCGTTTAGTTTCCGGCCACCGTATACAGCCAGAATGGTTTTGCCCGCTGATGGGCGGTAGCGGAAATGCTCCATGGCGATTTAAGGTCATGCTCCCCGAAGGGTTAATCTTCTGGGATGGCTTGTGCGGAAGTACACGACTTTCAGGCATAATCTCGAAGAGCCCGGCTTTTCGGAGTGTTTGTGCATTAAAGCCAATCGTTGAGTTTCGGTGGCGGGTGATGGTTCCGAGACTCAGGAGCAGTCGATGTGTGGGAAGTTTTTAGGGCGTGCTTCCTCCATGGCTCGATAGCGTGAAACTGGCAGCTTTTTGGCTGCGGGGGTTTCTACGCCCTTTAATCTGAAAAGAGATGAATATGAGGCCAGCACAGCAGAACAGGCGCATGCGCGGACGGGGGAATAACAATAACAACCGCAAGGGCCCCAATCCTCTGTCGCGCAATTACGAAAGCAATGGCCCGGATGTGAAAATCCGCGGCAATGCCCAGCATATTGCAGAAAAATACGCAACTCTCGCACGGGACGCACAGGCATCTGGCGACCGCGTGATGGCGGAAAACTATCTTCAGCACGCTGAACATTACAATCGCATCATCATGGCTGCCATGGCGCAGAATCCGGTGCCGTTACAGCGCGAGGAAAGCTTCGACGATGACGGCGCGGAAGACGAGGAAACGGGCTTCACGCTCGCTGCCGCGCCGCAGCCGGTCAACGGTTCCGGCCCGCAGCCGGTCATCGAAGGCACGCCTGCCGAGGTCGTCTACGGCGAAGAGGGCAGTGAGTCGGCCAAGTCCGGCGAAGGCCGTCAGCCGCGCGAGCGCGATAATCGCGACCGGCGTCTCGGTCGCGGCCGCCGCCCGCAGCGCGAACGCTTCAACGCGGAAGAACGCTCCGAGGAACAGGCGCAGGAAAAGCAGGACCAGCCCGCAGTCGAGCCTGCGGCCGCGGAAGCCGCAACGCCGGCTCCGGTGGCTGAGGCCGAACCGGTTGCCGCTCCGGCGGCCGAGGCTCCTGCCGCCGAAGAAGCCGCACCGCGTCGGGCCACGCGCCGTCCGGGCCGTCCGCGCCGCGCCGCCAAGGACAGCGGTGATGAGACGACGGTAACGGAAACCGCGAATTCGGATGTCTGAGCCTCGCTCATTCAGACGAACGTTCGAAGCGGAATTTCGATAATCGACTTTAGGGTCAGGACCTATTAATTTGGTGGAAATGGTGTGAGGCCATCCGTCTGGATACGAGGAGAAAAGGCGAAGGAAATGTGGTTCATTTTCGAGACTTTTCGACGCTGTAGCCGGGCGGATGGACCACATCCTTCGGACACCGAAATGCCAAGGCCGGAAATTGGCGATCTGCTGCGTCAAGCCGCTCAACCGGGGGAACCACCCCGTTTTTCGCGTCTTTCCTTGCAGTTCTTGTCATTTCAGGTGCCATTTTCATCAAATTAACAGGTCCTGACCCTAAAATGGCGCGGTTTCCGCGCCATTTTTATTTGGTTTTGCAAGTGCGTGTCACCCTTGCCGAACCCCGGCTCTCGTCCCATATGCTGTTTGGAAAAGGAGCTGCCCATTGCGGGGGCTTCGTCACCAAACATCTTTCGGCGCCGTTGACGGGCCGGAAGGCAAAGGAGACATGATGAATATCGAAAAATATACGGAACGCGTGCGGGGCTTCATCCAGTCCGCGCAGACCTTCGCCCTGTCGTCGGGCAACCAGCAGTTCACGCCGGAACATATATTGAAGGTTCTGGTCGATGACGATGAGGGGCTTGCCTCGTCGCTGATCGAACGGGCGGGTGGTCGGATTGCCGATGTGCGCATCGGCCTGCAGAATGCGCTCGAAAAGCTGCCGAAAGTATCGGGCGGCAACGATCAGCTCTATCTCTCGCAGCCGCTTGCCAAGGTTTTCTCGCTCGCCGAGGAACTCGCCGGTAAGGCGGGCGACAGTTTCGTCACCGTCGAGCGCCTCCTGACGGCGCTTGCGATGGAAAAATCAGCAAAGACATCCGAAATTCTTTCCGCTGCCGGGGTGACGCCGACGGCGCTGAACAAGGTCATAAATGACATGCGCAAGGGCCGCACTGCCGATTCGGCTTCCGCTGAAAGCAATTACGATGCGTTGAAAAAATATGCGCGCGATCTGACCGAGGATGCGCGTAACGGCAAGCTCGATCCGGTGATCGGGCGCGACGAGGAAATCCGCCGCACCATTCAGGTTCTGTCGCGCCGCACCAAGAACAATCCGGTGCTGATCGGCGAGCCGGGCGTGGGCAAGACCGCGATTGCGGAAGGGCTGGCGCTTCGCATCGTCAATGGCGACGTGCCCGAATCGCTGAAGGACAAGCAGTTGATGGCGCTCGACATGGGTGCCCTGATCGCGGGTGCGAAATATCGCGGTGAATTCGAGGAACGCCTGAAGGCGGTTCTGTCGGAAGTGCAGACCGCCGCCGGCCAGATCATCCTGTTCATCGATGAAATGCACACGCTTGTCGGCGCGGGCAAGACGGATGGCGCGATGGATGCGTCGAACCTGTTGAAGCCTGCGCTTGCACGTGGCGAACTGCATTGCGTCGGCGCGACCACGCTTGAGGAATATCGCAAATATGTCGAGAAGGACGCGGCCTTGGCGCGGCGTTTCCAGCCGGTCTTTGTCGATGAGCCGACGGTCGAGGACACAATCTCGATCCTGCGCGGATTGAAGGAGAAATACGAACAGCATCACAAGGTGCGCGTTTCGGACTCGGCTCTGGTGGCTGCGGCAACGCTCTCGAATCGCTACATCACCGACCGCTTCTTGCCCGACAAGGCCATCGACCTTGTCGATGAGGCCGCGTCGCGCCTGCGTATGCAGGTCGATTCGAAGCCGGAAGAACTGGACGAGATCGACCGCCGCATCATGCAGCTCAAGATCGAACGGGAAGCGCTCAAGGTGGAAACCGATGCGGCTTCGAGAGATCGCTTGCAGCGTCTTGAAAAGGAGCTGGGCGATCTTGAGGAGGAATCGGCGGAACTGACTTCAAAGTGGCAGGCGGAGAAACAGAAGCTCGGGCTTGCAGCCGACCTCAAGAAGCAGCTGGAAGAAGCGCGCAACGCCCTTGCCATCGCACAGCGCGGCGGCGAATTCCAGAAGGCGGGCGAGCTTGCCTATGGCACGATCCCGCAGCTTGAAAAGCAGTTGGGTGAAGCCGAAAGCAGCGAGAATAAAGGTTCGTTGCTCGAAGAAACCGTGACGCCCGATCATGTCGGTCAGGTGGTTTCCCGCTGGACCGGCATTCCGGTTGACCGGATGCTGGAAGGCGAGCGTGAAAAGCTTTTGCGGATGGAAGACGAGCTTGCCAAGCGCGTCATCGGGCAGGGCGAGGCGGTTCAGGCCGTATCGAAGGCCGTGCGCCGCGCGCGTGCCGGGCTTCAGGATCCGAACCGGCCTATCGGTTCGTTCATCTTCCTTGGCCCGACGGGTGTCGGCAAGACGGAGCTGACCAAGGCTCTCGCTTCGTTCCTGTTTCAGGACGATACCGCGATGGTCCGTATCGATATGTCCGAATTCATGGAAAAGCATTCCGTGAGCCGGCTGATCGGCGCGCCTCCCGGTTATGTCGGCTATGAGGAAGGCGGTGTCTTGACGGAAGCGGTTCGGCGCAGGCCTTATCAGGTGATCCTGTTCGACGAGATCGAAAAGGCGCATCCGGATGTCTTTAACGTGCTGTTGCAGGTGCTCGACGACGGACGCCTGACCGACGGTCAGGGCCGCACGGTCGATTTCCGCAACACGGTCATCATCATGACCTCGAATCTCGGTGCGGAATATCTCGTCAATCTCGGCGAGAAGGACGATGTCGATATGGTTCGCGATGAGGTGATGGGCGTGGTGCGCGCGGCCTTCCGCCCGGAATTCCTGAATCGTGTCGATGAAATCATCCTGTTTCACCGGCTGCGCCGTCAGGATATGGGCGCTATCGTCGATATCCAGCTACAGCGGCTCCAGAATCTGCTGGGCGATCGCAAGATCGTGTTGCAGCTCGAAGAGGATGCTCGCGAATGGCTGGCCAACAAGGGGTACGACCCGGCCTATGGCGCACGTCCGCTGAAGCGCGTCATTCAGAAGGAGGTTCAGGACCCGCTCGCCGAGCGCATCCTGCTCGGCGATATTCTGGATGGCTCGATCGTGAAGATAACCGCCGGTTCGGACAGGCTCAGCTTCCGTCCCATCCGGGGTATGTCCGAGGATGAAGACCGTAAGGTCGGCGAAGACGCCTGAGCCGATCCGAAGTAAAATTTCAAAACGCCGCGATCATACAGGTCGCGGCGTTTTTTCTGTCTGGTGTGGTTTACGGCTTATCGAGGGGGCATCGGCCATTTTCATGTCCAGTTCATCTGGCATCTGCTGTCATGGCATAAATCGGTTGTTAACCATATTTACGGCATCCATGATCTCTCGATCACCCAGGGCATTCTTCATGGCGCATTCCATTCGCATGTTTCGTTTCGCATTGTTCGCTTCCGTTGCGGCAACCGCCGTCCATGGCGCCGCGCGGGCTGACGAAAGCCATTCTGCTCCGGTCGCCGAACGTCCGGTGCAACTGGCGCAGCTTTACGATCCGGGCGAGGAGATTTATCGCGACCGACGGGTGCGGGTTTTCATCGACCAGTATGGACGCCGCATCACCATGGATCGTCGCGGGCGTATTCTCAGCGTCGAAGAAGCCAATAGCTACGATCCGAACGGTTATGACCGGCAGGCAGGACGTGCGCGACAGTCCGACGACAACTGGACGCTCGACGGTCCCGTCGATGGCGGTGTGCCCTATGACGGTTTCGGCAATGTGCCGGAAGACCCGAACTATTATCCGGCAGCGCCCACCGCGCCGCAATATGGCGGGAACCGCGACGGACAGGTCCAGCGATCGGAACTGCCGCCTGCGGGAGACGAATATCCCGACAACACAAATTCCGCCAATGCCGATCCGGGCTATGATGACGGCCAGAATTATGGCCGGCCCGGCTATGAGCAGCCGCGCGATGTTCCAAGCGGTGTCCCAAATCCGGGCGACATGGCGCCAGCCGTCGAAATGCCGAAGGGGCAGGGCGCCAAGGCGAGAATCGCGGCCTATCAGGTGCTTCTCGACCGGGCAGGCGCTTCACCCGGCGTCATCGACGGACGTTCGGGCAGCAATGTGGACAAGGCTGCTGCGGCTTACGGCGAATTGACGGGAAAATCCATCAATCCGGCAGACGAAGCTGCGGTCAATGCGGAGCTTCAGGCGACCGGCGGACCTGCCTTTACCGAATACACGATCACCAATGAGGATGTCGGTCGCCAGTATGTGGCTTCCATTCCGGTGGACTATGCCCACAAGGCCCAGCTTCCGGCCATGGCCTATACTTCGGTGACCGAAATGCTGGGTGAGAAGTTTCATACCGACGAGACCTATCTGAAAGAAATCAATCCCGGCGTGAACTTCAACCAGCCCGGCTCGGTCGTGAAGGTTCCCAATCTCGGCAAGCCCGTCCGGGCCAAGGTCGCGCGCATCATCGCCGACAAGGGGCGAAAGCAGGTTCGCGGCTATGACGAAAGCGGCAGGCTGGTCGTGGCTTATCCATCGACCATCGGTTCGTCGGATAATCCCTCGCCGTCAGGCGTCGTTCAGGTCCAGCGCATCGCGATCAATCCGAATTATACCTATAATCCCAAGATCAACTTCAAGCAGGGCAACAACGACAAGGTGCTGACCATCCCGCCGGGGCCGAACGGGCCGGTCGGCACGGTATGGATCGCGCTTTCCAAGCCCACCTATGGTATTCACGGCACGCCGGAGCCGTCGAGGATCGGCAAGACGTCGAGCCACGGTTGCGTCCGTTTGACCAATTGGGATGCGGAAGAACTTGCCAAGCTCGTCAAATCGGGCGTGACGGTCGAATTCACTGGATAGAGCGATTTCATTTAGAGCGCGTTTCGATCTGATTGAATCAGATCGGCGCTTTCGTTATCCCTTGGCCTGTCCGTTGGAGGCCAGCCTGGTGCCATTCTCGTCGCCGTTCAGAAGGACGTCGATGCGGTCGCGTTCCTGTTTGAAGGCTTCGAGTTCCTTGCCCGACAGCGCCTTGTTGTCGGGTAGGCGAATGCGCAGCGGATCGACCTTCGTGCCGTTCACGATCAATTCGTAATGGAGATGCGGACCGGTCGAGAGGCCCGTCGATCCCACATAGCCGATGACCTGTCCCTGGCGCACGCGCGCGCCGGGCCTGACGCCGCGGGCGATTGCGTTCTGGTGATTGTAGCTGCTCACATATCCATTGGCATGACGAATCAGGGTCTGGTTGCCATAGCCGTTGGACCAACCCGCTTTTTCAACCACGCCGTTACCGGCAGCGATGATGGGGGTGCCGCGCGGCGCTGCCCAGTCCACGCCCGTATGCATACGACTATAGCCAAGGATCGGGTGACGGCGCATCCCGAACGGCGAACGGAAGACCCCGTTGGGAACCGGATTGCGCAGCAGGAACTGTTTGGCGCTCTTGCCGTTCGGATTGAAATAATCGACGCTGCCGTCAGGTGCCTGATAGCGATAGAATTTCCGGGTCGTTCCGCTGAAATTGGCGGCGATGTAGAGAAGCTGCGAATCATTCTCGGATTTGTCCGGATCGTCCGGAAGCGAGAAGAACGCATCGATCTGATCGCTTGACGACAGACGCGACTGAAGGTCGACGTCGCTTGCAAGCATTTTTATAAGCTGCTCGCGCATGGTTTCCGTCATGCCATATGCGAGCGCCGCGCGGCTGACGCCGTCATAGACCGTGGGCAGGTTGCCGCGAATAGCGGCGGGGGCGGCATTGCCGTCGAAGGCCGTCTGTAGGAGCGGCGTTTCTTCGGGCTCGTCGGAGGGAACATATTGTCCGCGGTCGTTGAGCGCGACCGTGACCAGATGCGTCGTGCGATTATAGATGCTCGCCCTTACGATGCGGTCTTCGCCGTCACGCGTTTCAGTCCCGACACGCAGGACGCTGCCTTCCTTGAGACGGGGCGAATTCATCAGCTTTGCAAGCGAATCGGCCATGTTGGCGCTGTCGTCGCCGTCATAGCCGGCATCTTCGAGCGCCTGCGCGATTTCAGCCGTCTGGCGGAAGGGGATCAGCTCTTCGGAAAAACCGTCGCCGCTCGCTTCCTCGTCGCCACGCTGCGCGACGCTGACATTCTCCTGCGTGATCTTCACGCCGAGTGCCGGACCGAGCGCGAAGGGAGAGTCGGTGCCGCCGAAACGCGCCGGATCGACATAATGAAGCGAAGCGACCTGAACATCGCCGTCGGTGAGAAGCCCGCCCGTATCCCGAACGACCTTTTCCACCTCGTCGACCGTGAGATTGCTCGACGCATCGAATACCGTGCTGTTCAGGGGGAAGTCGACGACATGAAGGCTGACTTCGCTTTCAACCTTCGCACCATAGATCTGGCCTGCGTCGGTCGGCTGCGACGGGGCCGTTCCTTCGGAGAAGACGGTCATCGCGTTGAAAGCAGGATATTTGCGGGTGTTCGGGTGGTCGACCGCCAGCGCCATATGGACAAGTTCGAAGGGCCGGGTGCGGATGACCTCGCGCTCTCCCACCTTCTGCATGGTCGAAAGATCGAAGCGCCGCCGGTCGTTCGCCTTTTGCTGGGAGATCGTGCTGACAAGGCGGCCGCCCTTCGTGACGGTAACCTCGTCTGCCGTGCCCTGCATATCGTTGCGGGCGAGAATTTCAGGTGGCGTCGCCAATTGCTCGCGTCCGTCCAGGGCGGCGAAAAGCGCAACGCCGATAAGCATGCAGGATGTGACGCCGGTCAGAAAGGTCCCGGCAAGCCAACGGGCTGAAACCTCGCGGCGATCAGGAGGCCGCCGTCCGCCTACCGTAAGCGGGGGCTCGTCACCCGGATCGAGATTGTTCGGCCCCATCTCCGTCATGCCGCTATGATAAGTCCTTCTGCAAAAAACTGATTGCACAAATGTGCTTGAAATTGTGCGCCGGAAAAGCAGGACGATCCGCCGATCCGGTGCGAAGTGTCTTCCATCCTGTTGGAAGGTTCCCAAACGGGCATGTGAGTTTTGCCTGCCGCGGGAACGTAAGTCAACGACAAGACCGCCGGATAAGGATTTCCCACAGTCTCCGGTGGCCGGTTTGAAACGTTCCGGCGGAAGCTATTTCCGCAATAAGGCCGGTTTATGATCCTCCCAAGCTCTTTTGAGCGGGTTGAGGCAGGCATAATATAAGGGGAATACGTGGAAATCCGACGCCCTGTGGAAAGCTGTCAAAAAAACATCAAAAAACTTCAAGGGCGCTGTTGACAGCCGGGAGGGGTCCCCCCTATATAGCCCCACACAACGAGGGCGGCGACGCTGCTAGCGGCAGGTTGCTTCGTCCTTGAGTTCTGGTGAAAGCGGTTGACTTTGGGTTGGCTTGTGAGTAGGTGGG
>NZ_JACIJG010000029.1 GCF_014199265.1 Brucella daejeonensis | reverse complement strand
CGAGGCCGAAGAACGATATCACGCCATGCTGGACGCGCCACCCATGGCCGCATAACTTAAACCAAACGGTCTCCGGCAAACCCGGCGCGGTTCACTGAAGCCGTCGACCTATCTTCTCAAGCTGCAACCGATCCTTTTGCATCTGGCGGCTCGCTCATCGGTATCCGCAGCACAGATCCGATGTCCACACTGTCAACACCACTTTCAAAGCGAAAACTCAATTCTGCCAAAGTAGTGCTAAAACGTCGGGGCGCGAAGCATTCCATTCACTGGCTGCCGCTGGTCCAAGCCCGAGATATCGCCCATCCGATTTTTCTGATCAGGCGATTGCAAGGCTCGTATCGAAAACCGCACCATGCAGACGCATCAGCTGGTCGGTTCTCGTCGGGTCATCTTCAAATCGCTGCCCGGGCAATGTCACAAGGTCGCTCGACAGGACACGGTCAAACAGGGCATAGCAAACCTCGCCGTTATTATGTCGGGACCGATACGCCAAACCGTCCAAGTCCGGGTAGTCTTCGTGCAAAGCCAGCGCGAGCGCACGTGACGGGGCGTAGTCTGCGCCGGCGCTGATGGAAGCATCTACACCGTGAAAGAGCAGGCCTTCATCCATCAACTTCGCTAAGACCAGTTGGCGCTGCATGCGAAGCGGTGTCCACATGCGTTCGTCCACAAACGCTCGCCGAACGATGCGGTTCGCAGGCCTACGCAGTACGGTCTCAACAAATGCCCCTTCCAGACGTTGGGCTGCGTACAATAGCCGGTACTGGCCAGCAGGCGCATCGAATCGACCTTGAGGCGTAGCACCGGACGCTGGCCCGAAGAAGATCGCACCATGAATCTTCTGATGGATTCGGACAACCACGTCGCCCGCATCCAACGCAGTAATTCTTAGTCCCGAGGGAAAGCGGGCTGTCGGAGCAGTAGAGGTCGGCACTCTCAGCCCTCATCCATGCCAAGATAGGCTTTGGCCGCCGTTACGACGTCGCTAACGCGTCCTTCAGCAAGAATTCGCTGTGGTGTGTCTGCGAGGTTGGGATCGGTGTCGATCAGAAACTGCAGCATCGACCAACGGCCTGCGCCGCTGTCATCAAAGAGTTTGGTGACCTTGGCCAACCCCTCGAGCAAGCGCGTCTCATTGTCGATGGTTACGAACTGGAACTTGGGAAGAACGATTTCCGATCCGTGCATGAGACCGAATGCCGAGCCTAGCTTGACCCGCTTATGGAGCGCCTGGCGGGTCGTGCCGAGCACCCTCGCGCCTTCCGTCAGGGAAACCCCGCCGCCGGAGCGATCGAGAAGAGCAGTGCTGATGTTGACGAACCTCTGCTCATCGCTCAATTCGATCGCCCTGGTTCCTCCCTCAACCTCCGCCAAGAGATCGGCCGAGAGCTGAAACTGGTCGGCGGCGAGATCAATGTGCTTGGCAAGTTCCGAGAAGGCTCGGGGCCTGTCATATTGGCAAAGTCTCAACAGCTCGGTACGAGCCGGTGTCAACTCGGTCAACAAAACGAAAGCATCGATAGCCAGTTGCTCGGCGCGTGGCGTCGGGGTCCACCTGTGCAACAGAGCCTGTCGAACCTCCTTCGAACGCGCGAGACAGTCATCCACGATGTGCGAGTACCAGTTTCGCCTCTTTTGAATACGGTGAACGGGTGAACGCTGGTACCGGGGCAGCTCGAAATCCGACACCGACGCCTCGTGAAATGCAGCCCCCATAAGAAGTGCTGCCGAGTGGAGCCGCGAATTGAAGACGAAGACAAGCTTCAGCGTAGGGCTAGCCGAAACGTTAGGGAGAAGCGTCTCGCGAACACGCATATTCCAGTGGTGAAACTCCTCGCTGTCTGCCCAATGGGGGCTCAATCGCCATTGATGACTAGACGACTTCTCGTTCCACCGTTCCGTGTCTCCTGCGGTTGGTTGGTTGAATACGAGACCAGCAAGGTACTGAGAGAGTGTCTGCCCTGCTTCTCGAGCATGCAGTTCCGCAGCAGCGCGTACGACCGGATCGATGTCGGCCGCAGATATCGTTTGTTCACTCATGGCCTACTCACGGCTCACGCCGTCGCGGGAGCAGTACGTGGTTGATAGTCAGGGTTTATATATATGGCTATCAGCGATAATTATCAACCCAGAGGCTCCACGGCATCAACCGCGCCTTCTTCTCCGGTTTTCATTCCAAGCAGGACAGCGTTGGCGAAACGCGCCAGCTTCTCGCCATTTCCGGCGAGCTGATCACGTAGCGATCGAGGGATCTCCAACTGCACCCCGGCTCGAGTCCTTCCGCGATTGCAGATGTTGTTTTGTGCGGCGCCGGCGAGAGATTGGCCCGGTCGCCTGATCTCCGCAGAGTAACCCGCCTTAACGAGTGCGGCGACAATCCCGTCACGTCGCTGAAAATCGAGACCGCCGACCCAAGTGGTTTCACCGTCTCCATTATCTGCCCGACCATGAACGCCAAGGACTATCTGTGCCGCAGATACTATAGGCGCCGCAAAGGGCTCATCGAATTTTTCCGAAGTGATATGTAGTTCGCAATGATCGCGATGCGGCCTCAGCCCCTCGAAAAGATAAAGCGACAGTGTGTGGCCTGCGATCGTCCTGGCAATGATCGAGGTATGAGGTTCGATTTCCCCGCCATGGGGTGCGACGACCGCGATCGCCGATGCGCGATCAACTGCCAACCGGCTAAAGTCGATCCCTTCCCGTTCCTTTTGCTCCAACTGACTGAAGCACTCATACCAGTCGTTCTTCAACCCAATCCCCTGTTGTCCGCTTCCAGCCATGATCCGGCCCATCTTGATAATCCACAGCCGTCGGGACTATCGCTTTTGCTCTTGCGACCCGCCCGACTCCTGCTGCTTCTTCAAGATCGATTCCTCAAGTTCACCGACGAAACGGCGAAACCTGTTGTGAAGAAACACGGCCCGCAGAATTTCCAAAGGAGAGACGCGAAGCTCATCAAATATGGATAGCAGAATGATCAGGCACATTCGGTCCGTTTCTTCGGCCATCTTATCTTCTGACAGAATGAACGGTTTCAGTGCTTCCGGGTAATGCGTCAGATAGTTGCGTGTCTTCACAAGCAACTCAAGAGAAGACTTTTTAAAACCCAAAGCCTCAGGTGCGTATTGTTCGGCGATCCGCTTATGCAAGCTGGTGAGCCGGTTTCGCAAGGATGGCTCGTTGGCGTACTGGATCGCCGCCTTCATCTTATCACGCAATCGGATTTGGGTACCCGGTGGTATCGCACGGATCATCGCATCGGAGACGACCTTGAAGTCGTCGTCCGAAACGAGTTGTTCGGGATGGACCAGGCGATCAAATGCCTCAAAGGCTTGCATCGACAGCAGGAAACCGGCCCCGACCGTCTTATGATGTTGCCCAAGGATCAGGATAACGAGATCAATCACCTCGCGGAACCGATCACTTGCTTCACGCCAAACACTGAGGATGTCCGGAGACACGATCTGGAGGCGTTTCAGCGCGATAAGAGGATAAACAGAGCGGGCGGGCGGACGCAGGCCATCACGATAGAAGAAAGCCGATACCTTTTCGGTTTGGCTGCCGAATCGCTCTGATCGCTTCGTCTCTCCGTACATGGAAACGCTGAGAAGAAACGTCGGAGCGGCAAAGACAAGAGAGGCGAGATCGTTGATGCTCTCAATCTCGGACAAATGCCAAGCCAGTTCTTGCGGCTTCTTGGCAACGACGTAAAGCTCCGTTCCAGCACTCACCTCGGCGCCGAGAGAGTTCGCATTCGCCCTAAATTCTCCGATGAGACGCGCCTCATAGCCGCCGGCGGAGCATTTGAGCGTAGCTTGCCGGCCCCTTTTCACAGAGAAGACGAGATCCCCATTCTTGCGAGGCTTCATTTCAACGTAGCGCGCGAATATCCAATCATCGAGGTTGGTGAACCTCACCGACGACTTACGGAACATCAGACTCTCATCGGGATAATAATTACCTATCAACGCGATGTGGCATGCGAGCTCAACGACGTTGAACGAGCCACTTCGCAGTTTATTTCGAAGCACCAAACAGTTCAGCAGAGTGATCTTGTCGCCAGATGACGATAGGCCTCTTAGGATCGGGGGGATTTCTCCATCCGGTTGTTCCCAAAGATCGCCGTGTAGTGCGAGCGTGCAACCCTCTTGAGGGTCATATGTGAATACACCCGCCACATTTCTTTCGGATTCGGCGTCAATCCACCAGTAACCGGTGAATTCCACACGCGTTAAGAGATCTCTTTTACCCGCCATTTCGCCCCGTTCGCATGCTATGTATGGACTTCATGAAGTATCAAACCCGGTTGAACGCGAACAAGTCAAGGTGAGCAACGCAAGGTCGCAACAGCTAAGCGTTGTTTGCGGTCATCAGCTTCTCATTCCCCTGACCGATCCTCGCAGCTTCCGTGTCCAAGGCTGCAGTTCACTATCAATGGAGGTTGCGGCTCACCGCGTCTGGAGAGCAGGTTTCGACGGGGGTTTCCCTTGTAAACGGCACAGGCGAAGCGCTTGCAATGATCGTGGGTGACGTACAGGAAGTCAGCCGGAACATCGAAGCAATCGTGCAGGCCTCTCGTGAGCAGTCGATCGGTCTGCAGGAGATCAACTCTGCGGTGAACATGATGGACCAGGGCACTCAGCAGAACGCTGCGATGGTCGAGCAACAGACTGGGGCAAGCCATGGATTGGCACATGAGGCATCCACGTTGACTGGCCTGCTTTCGAACTTCAGACGCTGCGACGCAAACACTAATCGTGCCCTCGCCCAAGCTGCTGCCTGAGCTCGCCGAGACTGGGCCCCGTCCGCTGAACGGTACGGGGTTCGCCCCCGCCGCTTCTGCAACCAAAGATTAACATCAAGCGTCTACTTTCGCGCCGAGCCAACCAAATAGCGATCTCAGATGACCTTCTCTCCCGAAGAACTTGAACCACAATTTCTTAAAGACTTTCGCCTTTTACTTGACTCCCCGAAGACGGAGGGGAAACAGAAAGAGCAAGAAGTTCAGGACTACATCGAATCTAACACCGAGCTTTTTTATCCGCAGTTTAGAACGCACCAGGGCGTCTATCTGCGTCGCATAATCTCCAAGTTTAAGGTCAGCACGAAGAAAACAACTGATTTCGCGTATATTAGCGCCGATTCGGACACTGTGAACGTCGTGTTCGTTGAGATTGAGTCCCCGCTGAAAAAGATCTTCACAACAAAGACTGATGAAGCTGTATTCGACTCCAGCTTTAACAAGGCTATACAGCAGGTAGAGAGTTGGAGAATCGCCATCGAGCAAAACAGGTCTGAGATCCTTGATCGTCTGGCTCCGCTGCTTCCTACACAGCGTCAACGCACGGAATTCAAGTATGCGCTGGTCTATGGTCGGTCCGACGACAAGACTTATGAGAACAGGAGAAAGGTGTTTTCAGATAAGAAAACGCACAGCGGGATTCTCATCAGCACCTATGACAACTTGATCGAGGCATACAAGAACCAAGAAACGAAGCTTTTGAACGTTCTCGCTCAAGACGGAGACGGCTTCCGATTTAAACACATGCACCTGAGCCCAGAACACGATTTTGCCCGCCTCCTCCCGGACCAGTTGCATCTTTCAAATGAGCAGATTGAGCGATTGAGAGCCGAAGGCTACGAAATTGATGCGTGGCTGAGCGGCCGATATCTATCCGTCAACTCCAAATACACATCGGCTGAGAACGCGATGAAGGCGGCTGGTTTTTCACGTCCGGTCGCGACCTCCTAGTGCTCGTGGAAACATAGTCGCACTGAGAAATCCCTTCTCAGCGCGACTGCATTCGACTTCATGACGCCGCAATTCGATCCGCCGTCCTCTCCTGCGGCACGACCACCTTGGTCCCATTTGGGACGCACCCGTAACCTCGCCGCATGGTCGCCAGTATGTAGAGAGCGTCAATGCTGTTAATCGATCATGGTACCGAGAAGCGGCGTTGGCATACTGCGACGTTGTATATCCCTCGAACATATGGCATGGGCGCGCCAGCGCCCTGCCCGCTTTGCACCTGCGGGCTTTGGAATTTGTGTTTATGTCGGGGATTTAGCGTCTGATCGCAGTGCTATGGAGTACTGTATCGTAGTTTTGGGCTACTGCCGGATAGCATGTCGTGCTGTAGCGTGGTTGCGGGGGCACGCAACCATCTCAACTTGCTTTTCCGAACAGCAGCATAGCCAAGGCCTATTCAATACCCTGGGTAAGTTGGGCTGACAATATGTCAGCACGTCACCCAATACATGAGGTTCGCACGGGACTGAGAGAGAGTTTCAAAGAATGACATGTCCATGCCATGGATAGAGAAGGTCACCTCTCAACATGCTACATTGTCAAACCGTCTCATAGGGCAGGGCTTTTAAGGCATCGAGCAACACCGCCCGGAATTCGCCGACCAATCGCGGTGGTGGGCTGTCGGTCGGCAGCACTATGGCGAAATGGTACGGAACGACTGGCTCAAAGGGGCGTTGCACCACCGGATTAGCGCTGTAGTAGTCGGCAGTAAAGGGATCGACGATCCCGACACCCATTCCCCTGCTAACCAAGTCGCATAGGTTGAGCGCTAGACTACTTTCTATCCTCCGATTGCAAAGAACGTTGCAACTGTCCAGCGCAGCGTCCGTTTGCATCCGCAGCAGGCTCACGGGAGAGAGGCAAATCAACGACTCTCCTTCAAGGTCTGTTGCATGAACAGTTTCTTTGTCTTCGAGACGATGGCCCGGCGGCAGCAGGCACACAGCGCGAAACGAGGGAACGGGTTCGACGGTGAGACCGGGATAGTCGCCGGCCAATATTGATATTCCAAGATCGTAATGCTGTAGCGACACCAGTTCGAGGACCGTCTGAGAGGGAACCGTGTCCAGGTAGACCGACACATCGGGGCGGTCAGCGATGAACGTCTGAATGACGCCGGACATGAAACTGAGAGCGGGTGCGGTATAACAGGCGACCCTGAGAGATCCCATATGGGACTTCTTCAATTCAGCCGCGACTTTGTCTATGTGCTGAATTCCGTTGAAATGCCGCGTCACTTCCTTGAACAGGATACCGGCTTCACGGGTTGGTCGTAATCGATTGCCGATCCTGTCGAAAAGACGAAGGCCGGTTTCCTCCTCGAGATCCCTGATGAGGCGGCTGATTGCGGGTTGTGTGATCCTCACGAGATCAGCTGCCGACGTCATACCGCCCGTCAGCATCACAGCCCGGAACGCTTCCAACTGGCGCGACTGGATCATAACTTCCTCCATAACATATGCACATGGGCGCATGCCTATTACTGCCCTTGCGATATGGAAGGCAAGCTTTTAGTAACAATAGAAAACCGGGTCCTACTCTCGAAGAATGCACTGCGGCGGTCACGTCAACACGTGCTGCACCGTTGAGAATGAATGCTGGGCAGATACCAGCAGCGTCATTCTCGGCTGTCCCGTCCTGACGGTTTTGCGCTGCATCGCAAGAGACAGGGATTGATAAAACAAGGGAGCGCAAATGAACGCTACTCAACCCACCTTGGTGGCAGAAGATGTGCATAAAAACTTCGGAACTCTTGAAGTTCTGAAGGGGATTTCACTCACGGCCAATAAGGGCGACGTGGTCTCGATTATCGGCAGCTCGGGCTCCGGCAAGAGCACTTTTCTGCGCTGTATGAACTTCCTTGAAACACCGAATAAAGGCCGTATCGCGGTTGGTCAGGAAGAGGTTGTCGTCAAGACCGATGCATCCGGCCGGTTGGTCGGCGTCGATCGCAAAAAGATCGAGCGCATGCGGATGCAGCTCGGCATGGTGTTCCAGAGCTTCAATCTCTGGGGACATATGACCGTCCTGCAGAACGTTATGGAAGGGCCTCTCCACGTTCTCAAGCAGCCCAAGGGCGAAGTGCGTGACCGTGCGATGGATTTCCTGGACAAGGTCGGCATCGCAAACAAACACGACGCCTATCCGTCTCAACTGTCCGGTGGGCAGCAGCAGCGTGTCAGCATCGCACGCGCGCTGGCGATGCAACCGAGCGCGCTTCTCTTCGACGAACCGACTTCTGCCCTCGATCCGGAATTGGTGGGCGAAGTCCTGAAGGTGATCAGGAAGCTCGCCGAAGAGGGGCGCACCATGGTCGTGGTGACGCACGAAATGGGTTTTGCTCGCGATGTATCGAGCAAGGTTCTCTTCCTCGAAAAGGGGCAAATCGAAGAGCAGGGAACGCCGCAAGAAGTGTTCCAGAATCCGACATCACCAAGGTGTCGGGCCTTCCTTTCCAGCGTTCTGTAGGCGTGCAAGCGCGCAGATCAATCAGGATTCGAAAATAAACAAAACAGCAACAGAGGTGAACGTGATGAAATTCTTCCACTTGAATGCGTTTGCGGCCGTCGTAACTGGCATGCTTGTCGCGGCAGGCCCGATCCAGGCCAAGGACTACAAGAGCATAACGATCGCGACCGAAGGGTCCTACGCACCCTATAACTTCAAGGACGCGGGCGGCAAGCTGATCGGCTTCGATATAGATCTTGGGAACGATCTCTGCAAGCGCATGAACATCGAATGTAAGTTCGTCGAGCAGGCTTGGGATGGCATCATTCCATCACTGACGGCCGGTCGCTACGACGTCATCATGGCGGCTATGGGAATTCAGCCGGCACGCGAGAAGGTGATATCGTTTTCCAGGCCATATCTTCTGACGCCGATGACCTTCGTCACCACGGCCGATAGCCCGCTTCTCAAAACCCAGACATCGATCGAGGACCTGCCGCTCGACAATATTACCCCCGAACAGAAGGCGGAGCTGGATAAGTTCACCAAGGTTTTCGAAGGGGTAAAGTTCGGTGTTCAGACCGGCACGTCTCACGAACGATTCATGAAGGAGATGATGCCGAGCGTTCAGATCTCGACATACGATACCATTGACAACGTGGTGATGGATTTGAAGGCCGGCCGGATCGATGCAAGCTTGGCATCGGTCAGTTTCCTGAAGCCACTCACCGACAAGCCGGACAACAAAGACCTGAAGATGTTTGGCCCGAGAATGACCGGTGGAGTGTTCGGCAAGGGCGTGGGTGTCGGTATCCGCAAGGAAGATACGGACCTCAAAGCCCTGTTCGACAAGGCGATCAATGCCGCCGTCGCCGATGGCACGGTCAAGAAACTGTCCATGCAGTGGTTCGGCTACGACGCCTCACCCCAACAGTAAATTCTATTTCAGTCGGAGCGTCGGCACTCGTGTGGCCGGCGCTCTTTGCGTTTTTGCCAACCTTGGGGCGTAAGCCATGGATTTGACACTACTTCAATGGGGGGATGCCGGCTGGGGTGATGAACTGGCACGCGGTGCGCTGATGACAGTTGTCGTTGCAGCCTGTTCCTACTTTTTCGGAATCATCTTCGGTTCGATTTTTGCGGCGGCGAAGCTTTCACGTTTCTGGTTGCTGCGCTTGCTCGGAGACATTTATACGACAGTCGTTCGCGGCGTTCCCGAACTGCTGATCATATTCCTCGTGTTTTTCGGCGGCGGCACACTCCTGCGCACCATTGCGAACGGGCTGTTCGGATACGACGGATACATCGAGCCACCGATCTTTGTGATCGGCGTGCTTTGCATCAGCGTTAGTGCTGGAGCATATGCGACAGAGGTCATTCGCGCCGCTGTCCTGGCTGTTCCGCCCGGTCAGATCGAAGCGGCAAAATCAATCGGTATGGGCCCATGGCTGCGGCTCCACCGCGTTCTCATACCGCAAGCCGCCCGATTTGCCCTCCCTGGCCTTGGGAATGTCTGGCAGTTCACCCTCAAGGATACGTCTCTGATTTCCGTTGTCGGCCTCGTCGAGATCATGCGGACAGCGGCCATGGGCGCGGGTTCGACGAAACAGCCCTTCACCTTCTACATCACCGCCTTCCTAATCTTCCTTCTGCTTTCCTCCTTTTCAAACAGAGGTTTTCTAAAAGCTGAAAATTGGGCGAACCGCGGTGTGAGGAGCCAATAAGATGGATTTTCAACTCATCACCGAGTCATTCCCTAAACTTGTAGCAGCCGTACCCACCACCCTGACGCTCGCGTTCACATCGCTTGTCATCGGCTTTTTTGTTTCTGTGCCTGTCGCGCTGATGCGGCTATCGAAGAACCGTATCGTGTCCTCGGTGGCCTATGGCTACGTCTACATCATCAGATCGACGCCCCTTCTGGTGCAGATGTTCCTGATCTACTACGGGTCAGCACAGTTCAGAGGTTTTCTGACGGAAGTTGGCCTTTGGTCGTCATTCCGCGAGCCATGGTTCTGCGCGATCCTGGCGCTTGCTCTCAATACCGCGGCCTATACCAGCGAGATCATCCGTGGCGGGATACAGTCAGTGTCGCTCGGGCAGATCGAAGCTGCGCGTGCAGTCGGAATGTCCACCTTTCTTCAATTCCGGAGGATCGTGTTCCCGATCGCCATTCGGCAGGCGTTGCCGGCCTATGGCAACGAAGTGATGCTGATCATCAAATCGACGTCGCTCGCGTCAACGATCACGATTATCGAAGTGACTGGCCTGGCGAAGCAGATCATCTCGGCGACCTACAGACCGGTCGAGGTATTTATCATTGCCGGAGCGATCTATCTGTTCATCACCTTTGTCGTCAGCCGCTTGGTCATGCTGGCGGAGTGGTGGCTCAACCCACACATGCGTGCGCGCGTGGGCGGGACGGCACCAAAGGCCGTGGAGACACACTAGAACTCCGGAAATTGCGTTGCGCGTGCTATCGGATGGGTGCGTTCCAACAAATGTCGACGTAACATTCTAATCTCCGGATTTGAATGTCACGTCGAATTGTATTGGTAATCGGAGATGTCGTATCAAATAGAAATCGGAAGCATCCGCTGCTTTGTCGTTGCCGCGGAAGAACTGCATTTCCGCAGGGCCGCGATCCGACTGAATATGTCGCAACCGACGCTCAGCCAGCAGATCAAGCGGCTCGAAGATCTCATGGGTGTGCAACTCTTCATCCGCTCGACGCGGCGCGTAGAGTTGACGCGCGCGGGGGTGTCATTCCTCGATCATGCCCGCGAAATTCTCTTGAAGCTTGACGAGGCGATCCTCAACGCCAAGCTGGAAGCTGGCTGGCTCAGTCCCGGCGGTGAAGAGCTGGTTATCGGAGCGATCAGCCCGGCAACCAGTCAACTCCTCCCCCTGGTCCTGAGCCGTTTCCGGCAAAGGTTTCCCAGAACACGGCTTGTCATCAAAGAGGTCGATTCCATCGAGCTTCTGCGAGGGATCGAGCGTGGTGACTTCCATGTCGGCTTGATGCGACCGCCATCCAACAGCAATCTGGTGCGGTTTCGGCACCTTCTCTCGGAACGATTTGTCGCCGTCATGCCTCGCCAATCCGCGCTTGCGAGAAAACCGACATTGAGATTGTCAGATTTCGCCGGGCACGGTGTTTTCGCGCTTAAGCGCTTCGAGCTATCGAGTTTTGAGACTGTCTACGAGCAGCTTTCCGGCGCCGAACTGCTGATCGAGAACGACATAGCGGTCTCCGACACCAACACGGCTCTGGCCCTTGTGACCGCCGGCGTCGGGATTACATTCCTGCCGGAGTGGGTGTCTGCGATGGCCACCAACGGCGTTGTTACTCGGGTTGTGGACGATATGTCCGTCGAAATTTCAATGGCCGTGGGCTGGAATCCGGATTGCCCTGTTCCGGGGATACTGCCTTTTGTCGAGTTCGCGACGTTGGCTGCGCAAAACCTCATTTCAGCGCGAAAATAGCGGCGCTTACAAAATCCTGAATGAACGAAGGATGCCTCTTTCCGGAGGCATCCCTTTCAATAGCCTGATTTCTCCGACCGCCGTAAGCTAGCGGTTTACGATGACAAGACCACCGCCCCTACAACCGGCCGGCTTCTTCCACGATGACTTGATCCAGTTTCACAGCATCGACCCACTCACCTTTCGCCAACAGGCGGTTATGAACGCGATCGACGAGCTGACTGCGGATGCGCTGTTCATAGGTCAGTGCCCGGGATGCCAGTTTACGGCGTGCATCCTGCGACCACACTCGATTTTGACGTTCGCGTTCAGTGCAGAAATTAAAGTCGCCCGTCTTTCCGCTCGCGCGTTCGCGGCGGCGGTCCGCAGTCGCTACCTCGTCGATCTTTCCGTCCCGGTCGAAGACGACTGCATAGACATCGGTGGCCCGCTCCGGCGACAGCATGCCGTTTTCGATCTCGCGTGCGACCGCGGCGACATCCCGTTCGAGAGGTTCGCCGAACGCCCCGCCTGTGGAACTGGTGATCCTGAGAATATCGCCCTGCCCGAGCTCCAGTACCGAGATCTTGCCGACCGATCGCTCATCCCGCCGGCCAGGATTGACGACGGCCTTGCCCAGAAGACCGATCTCGCCTCCCTTGAAACCCCACGGCGCGAACACAAACCGGTTGAGGTTTCTGACCGTTATAACCGCGCGATTTGACGTGTTTTCCATTTCGATTTCGAGCGCGGCGCCGCTGACGAACTTTCCCGCGCGGCGGCTGTCCGGCACCAGGCGGAGCGCCCGCATGACCAGCACCGTTTCGATCTCGATGACTTCGACCGGAACGCTGCGCTGTGAGTAGCGCACTTCCGATCCGTCCAGGCCGTCAACGCCACGGCGGGCACCGCCGCCGCCGTCGATCGTGCCCACAACGTTGACACGGTCACGGCCGGTACGGGGATCGGGAGCCGAAACGACGATGACCCCGCTCATACCGCCACCGGCCGCGGCAAGGCCCTCCGGTAGCGCCTGATTGAGGCACCCCAGGATAACGTCGTAGGCGCGAGTAGCAGACGCGGCTCGCGAGCCGCCGGATGCGGGATAGACCGCGTTGAGGACCGTGCCGCGCGGAGCATGGCCGTGGATCGCCCGCAAGATACCGGAGTTCCGCGGCGTCAGCGGATCAACAGTGAGAATGTAGGCGTAGAGGCACTGGATAATGTAGGGATGGGTTGTTGCCCCCGTTACCAGATTATAGGCGGCCGCCAATTGCGGATCCGTGCCGGTAAAATCAACCTCGATCTCGCTGTCCTTCACCGTCATGGTCACGCTGAAATACGCGAGCTGACCATCATGGATCCCTTCAAGATAGTCCGAGAAGGTATAGACACCGTCCCGGATCGTCCTGATGACCGCGCGAGCCTTGGTCTCCGCGTAGTTGATGACGTCCTGCATCCCCTCCTCGACGCCCTCACGACCATACCGCTCGCAAAGCTCGTTTACGCGCCGGTCCATGCTCTTCAGACCCGAGATCATGGCCTGGATATCGCCCCACAACTCGGTCGGAATACGGCTGTTGTCCTGGAAGATCGACTTGATCGCCTCGTTCAAAACCCCACCTTCGTAGAGCTTCACCGGCCTGACCCGGAGGCCCTCCTGGAAGACTTCCGTGAAGGCTGGCGAAATACTTCCGGGAACGGCGCCCCCGATATCGGAGGCATGGACGAAGGCCCAACCGATCGCGATCAGCTTCTCATCGCGGAAGATCGGATAAAGGAGCGTAACGTCCATGAGGTGCGTCACCAGACCGTCGGTCGCAAAGGGATCGTTGGTGATGATGATGTCGCCGGGCTTCAGGTTCTCCCGGCCGATGGCGTCCAGCGTCGGCTTCAAGGGGGAGCCGACGAAGACATTGACGCCGGACAACATGGGATAAGCGAACATTTCGCCTTCGGCCGTCGCAATCGCGCACTGGTAATCCTGGACGATTTTTACAAACGTCGTGTGGGCGGTGCGGTAGATCGCGGCGGAGGCTTCTTCGACAATCGCGTTGAAACGATTGTTCATGACGGCAGTACGAACGGCATCCATTGATCAGCTCCGGGTCATGAGGATTGCGCCATAGGCTCCGACGCGCGCAACGAACTCCGGCGGAACGACGATCGTCGCATCACGCTGCTCGATGACGGCCGGCCCCTGGATCGCATCGTTGGGGGTGAGAGATCCGCGGTCGAAGACGCGCACCTCGGGAATGAGTTTGTTGTGGAAGCGCATCGAACGAACCGCTTTGAGCGCATCGCCAACCCCGGACGTTTCCGGTGTGGTGGGCCGGGGTATGGACATCGATCCACGCACGCGCATGCGCAGGTCGACGAATTCGACGGGCGCCGCTTTGTCGGCGTGGCTGTAAATGCGTTCGTGCTCTTCATGGAAGGCCGCATGCATTGCGGCAATGTCGTGCGCTTCGATCGCCGTATCCGGCAGCCGCACGTCGACCTGGAAGGACTGCCCGACGTAGCGCATCTCGGCCCAGCACTCGAACGTTTTCGATACGAGCCGCTCCGGCGGTGCCTGCCGCGAAAGCCATTCGGCCCCCTGATCACGAAGGACCTGAAACTTCTTCGCGATGAGGGGGCCATCGACATCAAGGCCGTGGACGGTTTCGAGCGCGTCGTTGCTCAAATCGGAGACGAGCCCTCCGAGGGCACAGAACACGGAAGGCGTCGCCGGCACGAGAACGCGGTTCACGCCGATCTCGGCCGCAAGGAGTGGACCCTGGATCGCGCCGGCTCCGCCATAAACGAGTACGGTCAGATCTTCGGGATCGACGCCCTGGCGTGCCAGATAGGGCAAGACCCCGGCCACCATATTCGAGCTTGCCACGGTCACGCACATTTCCGCGGCGCCGAGTACGTCCGTCTTCAAGGTTTCGGCGATCGGCGCCATCGCCCGTTCGGCTGCGGTGCGATCGAGCTGCATGTCGCCACCGAGAAGAGCTTCAGGCAGATAGCCTGCAAGCAAGAATGCGTCGGTCAGCGTCGGTTCCGTGCCGCCTCGGCTGAAGCAGGCAGGACCAGGATAGGACCCGGCACTGCGCGGGCCGATACGCAACACCCCGCCATCGATCGTGACGATCGAACCACCGCCAGCGCCGATCGCTTCGATGCTGGTCACCGGCATGACAACGGGAAACTCCCCCACCTCGGCGGCAGTCGAGGTCAGCGCTTCGCCATCGCGCACGAGCGAGATGTCGGTGCTGGTCCCGCCCATGTCCATGGTGAGAATATTGTGTTCTCCCAGCGCCCGGCCGAGATACTGCACGGCCGTCACACCGGAAGCCGGACCCGACAGAAGCGTATGCACAGGGAAGCTGCGCGCCTCACTGGCAGCCATAGCGCCCCCGTTTGAGCGCGTGACGAACAGCTGCGACCCTGGCAACCGTTCAGCTACATAGGCTTCGACCGCACCGATATACTCGTTCATCCGGCGCTTCACGAAAGCGTTGAGGACGCTGACGATCGCTCTCTCATATTCCCCGATCCGCGGCCAGATCTCGCTCGACAGGCTGACTTCGGCATCCTCGCCGACAGCCTTGCGGATCGCCCTGGCGACCGCCTGCTCGTGCTGCGGGTTGGCATAGCTGTGAAGCAGTGCAACGGCATAGCCGGCAGCGCCTGCGTCGGCTGCCCGTCGGGCAAGCACTTCGACCGCAGAGTCATCGATGGCGGTTCGGACCGAGCCACCGCGCAGCAATCGTTCCTCGACCTCGAAAACCATCTCGCGATCGATCAGCGGCCTCGTTCGTGTCTCGAACATGTTGAGAGGATTGCGGACGCCGATCCGCTGCAGCTCGAGCAGATCCCTGTACCCCTTGGTCACGAAGAACGCGATCTTCGGCCCTTTTCGCTCGATCACGGCATTCGTACTGACCGTGGTGCCGTGCATCACAAAGGCTGCCTCGCCCGGCTCGGGCGCGAGCCGTTCCAGCAACGTTTCAAAACCGTTGCGAAACCCATTTTCGAAAGCAGGAGGGGTGGAGGGCACTTTCAGGGTAACAATCCTATCCTCGCCTTCGCGCCATCCGCAAAAATCGGTAAATGTCCCGCCGATATCAACGCCGATCCTAAGCATCTGCCGTTACCCTCGCTTCTCTAACTGGTCGGCCTGCGGGGCATTTCGATCTGTTCTGATCCGCATGAAACTTATCTCCTTCCTGGAATAATCATCGCGATATTTCAGAGATGAATACGCTGCTCACTCCATTTGGAGAATTTGCATATCCCACCGATTGATTGGTAACGGCAATCAATCTGGAAGGAGGACGACTCTCGCCTGCTTATCGAAACTGAGGGCGACCGAAGGTGACTGAGATTAAACGGCCGCATCCTGTGGCTCTCGGCGTCCACCAGAACCATGCTTCCTTCATAACATTTGAACATCGCCGCATGCCTATTACTGCCCTTGTAGCATGGACGACAACGCCTTATCCCTAAACGGGAAGGGAAGAATTCCAAGATAGCCAGACGTGAAATCGACCCGCTTCACATGGTGATCATCTGTTCAAGACTGATGAAGCCGAAGCAAAGAAGGTCTTCAAAACTTGGCCGTCAAAAGGCGACAGCAGGACATACTGCGCAGCCGACCGCACGAGGATTGAGGGATCAGTCTGGCTCACTGGAGGCTAATGGCCGCGGATCGAACGTTTCGCACCGGGCGCGGACGCCTTCGTATTGTGGGAAGGTTAAATGGATCGCGAGTTCGAGACAGCCATCGTTGGCGGCGGCGTAGTGGGTGCCGCAATTGGATACGGCCTGGCCAAGCTGGGACGCCGGGTGATCATCATCGACGGCGCGGACGATGCGCTGCGCGCATCCCGGACGAATTTTGGCCTGATCTGGGTACAGGGCAAGGGCGACGAGTATCCTGAATATCATCGCATCACGCGGCAAAGCGCCGAGCTGTGGCCAGGCTTTGCATCCGAGCTGAAAGAGCTGACCGGTGTCGATGTGGAATACCGTCGCAACGGCGGTTTGCTCTTCTGTGTGTCGGAAGCTCAGGCGGAAGAAGAAAAAGCCATCGGCGAGAAGATGGCTGCCATTCACCCTGACTATCGTTTCGAGATGCTGGAGCGCTCGCGCCTCGAGCGCATGCTCCCCGACATCCGGCTTGGACCGAAGGTCTGTTCGGCGTCGTTCAGTCATATGGACGGCGACGTTAATCCGCTCTTTGTGCTTCGCGCGTTGCTCGACGGATTTGTGCGTCTGGGCGGAACGTTGGTAACCGGGGAGCACGTCGACAGCATCACCCCGACCCTTGGCGGATTTCGGCTGGCGACAGATGCGCTCACGATAGACGCGGAGCGAGTGATTATCGCCGCGGGAAATGACTCCATGGCGTTTGCCAGGAGCCTCGACCTTCCGCTTCAGCTTGTCCCGGAAAAGGGGCAGCTCCTCATCACAGAACGGGTCGCCCCGATCTTCCCCTACGCTGCCAGCGGTATCCGTCAGACCGTGACGGGCACGTTTCAGCTCGGCGTCACGAATGAACGTGTCGGCCGGTCCACCGATGTGACAGCCGGCGGCGCGCGCCATATCGCCAATCGCGCGATCAATGTCATGCCTGACGTCGGCGCGCTTCGTGTCATACGGCAATGGGCGGGACTACGCGTGCTGACCCCGGACGGGGTGCCGGTCTACGATCGGTCGCGTCGATACCCCGGCATCCATGTCGTCGCATGCCATTCAGGCGTCACCCTTGCTGCCCTCCATGCAGGTCCTTTCGCCGAATGGTTGGCGGCCGGTGGACGGGAGCCGTCCTACGACGCTTTCCGCGGCAGCCGATTCAAGATGGGGATCGCGGCGTGACGCATAACGTTCTCTTTCCCTCCGGACCTGCAGTGGAAATTACAGTCGACGGTCAAACGGTGATCGCTCGTGACGGAGAGCCACTGGCCGCCGTTTTCCTGCGTTTGGGCGATATCCATACCCGCACCTCCTTTCCTTCCGCCCAGCCCAGGGCGCCCTACTGCATGATGGGCGTCTGTTTCGAATGTGTCGTGCACGTCGAAGACATCGGCACGATCCGTAGCTGTCAGCAAACGGTTCATGCCGGCATGAGGGTCGAGCGCCATGACCATCCGAAGAGGCTGAAATGAACCATCATGCCAGCACCGACCTGTTGATCGTCGGAGCCGGTCCCGCCGGCATGGCCGCAGCGCGGCGAGCCGTGCGCGGCGGCCTGTCCGTCGTCGTGCTGGATTCGCAATCGCAGCCGGGAGGTCAGATCTGGCGTAATGCCGGGCGCAACGCGACGAGCCCGGTCGTAGACGTTCTCGGAGCGGAATATCGACGCGGCATCACGCAAGTCGAAGCATTCATGGCCTGTGGCGCCAACTACATCCCGGACGCTCAGGTGAGCAGGCTCAGCCAGGGTTGGACGGTGGAATACGTCAGGGGCGAAGAAATCCGCTCCGTCAGGGGACGGTATCTCTTGCTCGCCACGGGTGCGCAGGAACGCCCGGTTCCGTTCACCGGCTGGACACTGCCCGGCGTCATGACGGTCGGCGCCGCGCAGATCCTGTTGAAGACGGCCGGTCAGCTGCCGCAAGGCCCCGTTGCGATCGTCGGAAGCGGACCTCTCCCGCTACTCTACATGCAGCAGATGCGGCTCGCGAGGGCAAAGCCGGTTGCGTATCTCGACACGACCCCTCGGGGTCTGATCAGCCGTTCGCTGCGCGGCATTTGCGGGGCGCTCCAGGAGCCCTATCAGATCCTGAAAGGGATTGCCTGGCTGCCGCAATTCAGCGGCGTCCGCCACGTTCGAAACGTGATCAAGATCAGCGCCGAAGGGACGGGACGGTTGGAAACCGTAAGGTTTGAAACCTCAAACGGCAGGCCCGACCGATTGGAGGTCAAAACGCTCCTTGTCCACGAAGGGCTGGTGCCGAGCCATCAGCTGGCGGTGTCGGCCGGCGCGCAATTGATGTGGGATGTCGGACAGTCGGCATTCCGGCTTGAGCGCGACGAGTGGATGAACGCCGGTCCGGATGGTCTTTCCATAGCCGGGGACGGTGCGCGGATCGGCGGTGCCGTCAATGCCGAGATAGAAGGAGAGATCGCCGCGATCGGCATTCTTCTTCGTGACGGCGCGCTGACATCCGCTCAGGCGGATGCCGAGACAAAACCGCTCAGAGCACATCATGCTCGGCAAAGATCATTCCGGCGATTTCTGGATGGGGCCTACCCGCCGAATATTGCGCGGACCCAGCCGGACGACGCTACGATCGTCTGCCGCTGCGAAGAGTTGAGCGCGGGCATGTTGAGGGAAGCTGCTGTCCGTGGCGCTTGCCGAGGCCCCAACCAGCTGAAGAGTTTTACACGCGCGGGCATGGGTCCCTGTCAGGGAAGGCAGTGCGGCTACCCGGTACACGAACTGGTGAAGTCCGTCGCGGGGATCACCGCCGGCGAAGTCGGCCTGTTTAATCCGCGGCCTCCCTTCGTTCCCTTAACAGTGTCGATGCTGGCAGCGCAGGAGGCCGAGGAAGTCGTTTCAGCGTCGACCCATGAGTGATCGTTCGGCCGTCGCCACGGTGCGGTGGCCAAAGTTGCAGTCAAGAAATGATCGGTGCTGGCGCAATCAACGCTTCGCGGCACCGCAAGGAGATAGAGTTGCAGACGTGCCAAATCCTGGGAGCTCCCGTTCAAAGTGGCGCATCCCAACCCGGATGCCTGATGGGACCTGATGCGTTTCGGACTGCCGGCTTGACGCAAGTTCTGACGGAACTGGGCTGGGCTGTCACCGATCTTGGAGATGCGACGCCGACGGGCGAACCCGACCTCAGCCACCCCAATTCCGCGGTGAAGAACCTCGATGCCCTGGCAGGATGGACGCGCGGCCTGTCCCGGAAAGCTCTGGAGATGGCGCGTGGCTGCGATCTTCCGGTCTTTCTCGGCAGCGATCACTCGATGTCTGCTGGCACCGTCTCAGGTGTGGCCCAATGTACAGCCGAGCTCGGCAAGGAGCAATTCGTCCTCTGGCTGGACGCGCATACGGACCTGCATACCCTCCACACGACCGCAAGCGGCAATCTCCACGGCACTCCCGTCGCCTACTATACGGGCCAGCCTGGCTTCGAAGGGCTGCCGCCGCTGGTAGCGCCTGTGAATCCCCGCAACGTATTCATGATGGGGATTCGCTCGGTCGATCCGGAGGAAAGACGCCGGGTGGCCGAGATCGGCATCGAAGTCGCAGACATGCGGGTTCTGGATGAGCAAGGGGTCGTACGCCCGCTGGAAGCATTTCTTGACCGCATCAGCAAGGCCAATGGTCGATTGCACGTCAGCCTCGATGTGGACTTCCTCGATCCCGGGATCGCGCCAGCCGTTGGCACGACCGTCCCGGGCGGGGCGACCTTCCGGGAAGCGCATCTCATCATGGAGATGCTGCATGACAGCAGTCTTGTTACGTCACTCGACCTGGCGGAGCTCAACCCGTTCCTGGACGAGAGGGGGCGCACTGCCCGCCTCATGACGGATCTAGCCGCGAGCCTGTTCGGCCGGCGCGTGTTCGACCGGGTGACAACAGCATTTTGACCATCGGGTGTCGCCCGGTGCGATCAAGGTTTGCCTCTCGCATCGAGACAGCCCTTCGAAACCACGAGGACGAATATGAAGGTTGGAATAGTTGGAGCCGGATCGATCGCCATTGGATATGCGGCGTTCCTCTTACAGAATGGCCATAAGCCATTGATATGGTCGCGGTCACGGGAACGAACCGCTGCTTTCTCTGCCGGTGCGCCGGTGAAGATCACCGGTGCGATTAGCACGGAGTTCCACCCGCATATCTGCACGAACGCCGAGGAACTGACTGACGCAGATGTGATCGTGCTGGCACTGCCTGCCTATGGGCACCGCTTTGTCCTCGACGCTCTTGTGCCGCACCTCAGCGCACGTCACTCGGTGATCATCAGTGCTCATTTGTCCTTTGCGGCGCTTTACCTCGCGAAGGGGCTGGCCGAGCGCGGGATCGAGATCCCGGTCACGGCATGGAGCACAACTGTGCTGACCTGCAAGCCGCGGGCGGCAGACACGTTCAACATCGGGACTATTCGGGCAAAGGTCGATATGGCGACGGTGCCTGCACGTTTCGCGGGACGGGCGCACGAAACCTGTGTCGCTCTGTTCGGTGATCGCTTCGACGTGAAGGACGATATCCTCACGATCGCGTTGAGCAATCTCAATCCCCAGGACCATATGGGTATCGCGCTATGCAATCTGTCGCGTATCGAGCGGGCCGAGGAATGGGGTCAGAACACCAACGTCACGCCTGCCGTCGGCCGCTTCCTTGAGGCGCTAGATCTGGAGAGGCTGGCAATCGCGTCCGCCTTCGGCAAGACGGTCCGGTCGACCTTCGATCACTTCCGATTGTCGTTCGACATATCCGGTGGGTCCGTCTCGGAAATATCGTCGATCCTGGTCGGGCGCGGAAGCGACCCGGCAGGCCCGAAGAGCGTTGATACTCGCTACGTGCTCGAGGACGTTCCCTTCGGTCTGATCCCAACCCTGCATCTGGCAAAAGCAGCCGGCGTGTCTGCGCCCTTGCATGAAAGCGGCGTCCGGATCTTGAGCGCATGCTACGGACGCGATTTCTCCGAAGAAAACGACCTGCTTCCAGATCTCGGCCCGCTCGATCTTCCCACGCTCAAGGAGCGGGTAGTCACCGGATACGCGATCACGGCCGAACCCGTGTGATCCGGACACGTCCGACAGTCTATCGAACCAATAAGGGGGCCAAAAGATGCCTGCAATTGCCAATCTCAACATCGTTCCGTTCATCAGCGTCGAAAACATGATGGACCTGGTGGTCAGCACCGGCATCGAGAACTTCCTTGTTCAACTGGCCGGCTACATCGAAGAAGATTTCCGGCGGTGGGAGAGTTTCGACAAGATTCCTCGGGTAGCCTCGCATTCCCGAGACGGCGTGATCGAACTCATGCCGACAAGCGACGGCACGTTCTACGGCTTCAAGTATGTGAACGGCCACCCGAAGAACACTAAGTCGGGACGCCAGACGGTGACCGCCTTTGGCGTGCTCTCCGATGTCGACAGCGGTTATCCGCTTCTTCTTTCGGAAATGACGATCCTGACAGCGTTGCGGACGGCCGCCACCTCCGCGATCGCGGCAAAGTATCTCGCCCGTAAGGACGCGCGCACGATGGCACTGATCGGTAACGGTGCCCAGAGCGAATTCCAGGCTTTGGCCTTCAAGGCGCTGCTCGGCGTCGACCGGATAAGACTTTACGATATCGACCCGGATGCGACCGCTCGCTGCAGCCGCAATCTCCAGCGGTTCGGGTTTCAAATCGAGGCCTGCACGTCTGCTGAACAGGCAGTCGAAGGTGCCGACATCATCACCACGGCGACAGCAGACAAGCACAACGCCACGATCCTGAGCGACAACATGATCGGTCCCGGTGTGCATATCAACGGCGTCGGCGGCGACTGCCCAGGCAAGACGGAGATGCACCGCGACATCCTGCTGCGCTCCGACATCTTCGTGGAGTTTCCGCCGCAGACGAGGATCGAAGGCGAGATTCAGCAGCTCGACCCGGATCACCCGGTGATCGAGCTCTGGCATGTCATGACCGGCCTGGAAAGCGGGCGCAGGAGCGACAAGCAGATCACGCTGTTCGACAGTGTCGGCTTCGCCATCGAGGACTTTTCGGCGCTCCGCTACGTGCGCGATCGAGTTGAGGGATCGAACCACAGCAATCCGCTCGATCTTTTGGCCGATCCGGACGAGCCGAGGGATCTGTTCGGAATGCTGCTTCGGCGAGAAGCCCTGCTCGCTGCATCCTGAACCGCGAAAGGCTCACACGATGGCACCCTCGCCGGAGAATTCGACACAAGCGCTGTCGCCTCACCGCGACCGCGCATTTGTTCTTGGCGAGGTCCACGCGCGCCCGTTTCGTCCGATCGAAACGCCAGCCCGTCTGATCCATTTCGCGTTTCAATCCGCAGGGCCTGACAGGGATGCCGAGCGCAGGATGCTTTCCGCCCTGTGCGAGGAAAAGGGTCACGCGCCCGTTCCTTCCCGCGCTCAGCATCATCGCGTGTCATTCGAGAACGTTCATCTGCGCTGGGAACGGCACAACGAATTCACGACATACTGCTGGTACTACAAAGACCCTGGGCCAGAGGTCTTTTCGCTTGCGGCCGCTTCGATGGCCCTCGAAATGTACGCGCTCCCTCAGCCCGGCCCGCATTTGGTCGCCGTCGATCTGCATGTTGTCGAAGCATCCTCCGCGCCCGACCTGGACGTGACTTTCGCGAAGGAATCCCTGTGCGTCATGACCGCTGAAAAGGGAGCGGTCACCGTTGCGACGGATTTCAGGCCGGATGACCACGGGTTTGTGAAGATTCTGCTTATCAACACCGACGTGCCAGCCATGCGCATCGGAGCGCTGGCGCAGCGTCTGCTGGAACTCGAGACCTATCGATTGCTGGCACTTTTGTGTCTTCCGGAAGCTCAACGATTGGAGCCCTCCATCCGGGAGATCGAAAACGCGTTGGTTGAGGCAACCCAGGAAATGACAGGCGCTCTCACCTTGGAAGACAACGAACGTCTCCTGGACAAGCTCGTCGTGCTCGCCGCTCGGCTAGAGGCAGGGGCGGCGAAGTCGTTGTTTCGTTTCGGGGCTAGCCGTGCCTATCAGAACATCGTGCTTGGCCGGATCAACGCCATCGGCTTTGAAGCGGTGCCCGATCGGGAGACATTCCCTGCCTTCCTAAGCAGGCGGATGGCGCCGGCGCTGCAAACCTGCTTTTCGATAGAAGAGCGGCAAATCAACTTGTCCCGGAAACTGGCGAGGGCAACGCAGTTGCTGCGCGCCAAGGTCGACGTCGCAATGGAGAAGCAAAACCGCGATATCCTAGAGAGAATGAGCGAGCGCGCGCAATTGCAGTTACGACTGCAGCAGACCGTCGAGGGCCTCTCGATCGCCGCTGTCAGCTACTATGTTGTCGGCTTGCTAGGATACACCTTCAAAGGTGTGTTCCATACTCTTCATTTCTCGAATGATGAGCTGGCGATGAGCATTCTCAGCCCGATAGCAATCTTGGCTGTCGCTTTGTTTGTGCGCCATCGTACGCGGCACACTCATTCGGCACCGAAGCACCCTAGCAGGACCTGAAAAGGTTGATTGAACAGCAATTCTCTGACGCGCGCTGGCACGAGAAATTCGGGAGACGACAGATGGTTGAGCAGGCCGATGACGACCTCAGCGACGAGCAGGATAGGGAAGTTAACCTCCTCACGAATTACCGACCCATTGGCATAAGAGCTGTTTTATCAGCTTGTCTTGCACAGAAAATCGCTTCTAAGCCTGCCATAGAACCAAACAAAGATAAGGATCCGCAATGTGCAAACCGTGGCACGTGGGAACGTGGATTTGGTTTAACGACAGACAAGAGAGAGTGAAGAAAGCCACACCAAAGTGGTCGGGCGACAGGCCATCGAGCGGATAGAGACGACAAGGAAACTGGCGACACTTAGACGGAGGACGAGGAATGCAGCATTTGTTGAACCAGCGGGCCGATCTTACCGCAAATCAGGGCAGCGAAAGCTTGAGATGTGTTTGTACGACATGCGCCCTGCAGATTTTTGTCGGAACGCATGACAACCCGTCCTTTATCTCCTCAAAAACCGCCTAAAGCGAAGATGGCATGGAACGATACGCATGCCAGACCTGTCGCTCGACCTACGCTACCTGACCTATGCCATTCTTGTTGCGGAGCACGGAAGTTTTCGGGCGGCGGCACAGGCTCTTGATCTCTCGCAATCAACAATCAGTCGACGGGTTCAGTTATTGGAGCGTCGCATCGGCATCGCGTTGTTCGCTCGCAGCCGCAAAGGCACCGAATTGACGCCAGCCGGCGCCCGGTTCCTCCAGTCGGCTGCGGTTGGTGCGTCGCATATGGAGCAGGCGATCCTTGACACACGCAAAGCTCATCGTGGGGAGATCGGGGAGTTGCGAATTGGTGTGGCCACGTCTTTAGCCAACGGCTTTCTCGGAGACCTGCTGGAAAGTTATCGCGCGGCTTATCCGTCGGTCGAGATCCGTGTGGAAGAGGTCTCGCAGCGAATCGCCGGCACTCGTTTGCTCAGCCGGCGTCTTGATGTGGCGTTTCTGGCAGATGCGCCGGCACTGCATGGCTGCACGACGACAAGGATGTGGAATGAACGTCTCGTCGTAGCGTTGCCGAAGAGTCATCGTCTCGCGAGGCTGCCAAGCCTTGCTTGGGACGATCTGCGGGACGAGACCTTTTTGAGCCCGACAAACGAAAAGGGCGCCGAAATGGAATCTTTGCTTTTGAGGAAGCTCTACGAGAGCGGTTCAGCTCCTGGCATTTCGGTCCACGACGTCGGGCGGGATGACCTGCTTACCCTCGTGGCTCGCGGTTTCGGCGTGTTCATGACGCTGGAATCGACAATCAGCGAGGACTACAGGAACGTCGCATTCGTTCCTGTCGGCGATGACACCGATATCGTCGAGTTCAGTGCGGTATCGCTTGCAGAGCAGCACAATCCAGCGATCTTGCCGTTTCTGAGATTTGCGGCCGCACGATCTTCCTATCCCATCAAGAAGCCCGTCGCTCGTTCGGAGCTGAAGCCCACCTCGGGAGCATGACAAGGCGTCTTACGCTGAGCGGCCTGTATCAGGGCCATGACCCGCACTCATCTGTGGAGCTCGACGAGCCTTTGCAAAGCCTCGGTCGGTCGCCATGAACCGTTCAATCATGGGAGCGATGAGCTTTGCCGGTTCGGACACCGGCTGGCCCGTCTCACGACCCAACACCTCGGCATAAGTGACCAGATCGCGGTGAACGCTGGACGGTAGTTCCACCGTAACCTTGACGGACTTGTCGTCGGCAATTGGCCCAAGTTTCAGCTTTGCCATGGTCAACCTCTATAGGGTTCGAGGACAAGGTCGCGGGTCACAATGACGCGGACGGGGAAGCCTGGCCGAATTGTCAGCGTCGGAGCGACCTGCAACTGACGCCGGACGATCTGTTGGCCAGCGTCGTTGATGGTGTCCTGGACTCCATCACGAATGGCGCGGACCAGGCGGTCCTCGTCGCTGACCGCCAGCTCCGTGCCGACGGCGAGCAGCGTGGATAGACCGGCGGCCTTGGCGAGATCCCACCAGTGATAATCGACTCCATCCTCAAGACCGGCATAGCCTTGCGTGTCGGCGCCCGGCTGGCGTTCGAGCACAATGGAACGGCCGTTGGGGAATATCAGCCGGTTCCAGACCAGGAGCGCCCGCCTCTGACCAAACTGCACGTTGCTGTCGTACTGGCCGATAAGCCGGGTGCCTTGCGGCACGAGCAAAATGCGGCCGGTCGGACTGTCATAGATGTTTTCCGTCACCTGTGCCGTGATCTGGCCGGGCAGATCGGAACGGATACCGGTGATGAGCGCCGCTGGGATCACCGCCCCGGCCTGAAGGATGAATGGGGAAGCCGGAGCCATGACCCGATCCGAGGATGTGGTGCGGCGATCGACAGGCGCATTGAGGAATGCAAGCTGGCGATCCTGAGCGGTCTGCTGACCGGATTGATCGGCAAGGCCGGCGAGATCAAAGCCGGGAACGTTCGGCGTCGTCGAGCTACCGGGTGTCGTCGCTGTCGAGCCAGGTTGGGTCTGAAAGAAAACGCGGCTGGTGCGCGCAGCTTCTTCCTCGGCCCGGCGGCGCTGCTCCGCCTCATCGACGGTGGGCGTCGTTATCGTCGGTGGAACGACGGGCTGTCCCCTGTTCTGGGCGTCAAGGATCGGCCGCCCGAGATCGCCGGGCAGTGGCGGGCCGAGGACAGGTCCGGTGTAGTCGCGCGGCAGACCGGCAAGACCGTCTGCGGTCTGTCGGTTGTTGGTCGAATAGAGCTCCTCTCCGCCCTGGCCTCCATCGCGGGTCTGGAGAGCGTAGATCAGCGCGCCGCCGATCCCGACGAGGCCGACGGCTGTGACGCTAGCCAGCACCTTGCGCGAAAGGCGGGTGACGCGCGGCGCCTCGGCGCGAAGGCGCATGGGAGCTGTGTTGGTATTGTTCTCGCTCATGAAGCGGGTCTCCCGTCGGTGCGGACGATCCTGACGGCCTGCTGTTTGTCGCCGCTGCCAAGGCGAAGCTCGGCCGCGCCGAACAGGCGATCGACGATCAGGATGTGTTGGTGAATTCGGCTGTTGACTAGTTGCGCTTCGCCGTCCGGACCGATGACGAAGATCGGCGGCATTTCGCCCTGAACGATTCCGCGCGGAAATTCGACGTAAACCCTGCGGCCGTCGTCATAGACGGAGACGGGTTTCCAGGGCGGGTTGCCGCCGGTCAAACCGTAGCGGTAGTTGCGCGCCGCGACGGCCGGGATGACCGGCGTCGCCGGGATGCTCTGGCTTTGTCCGGCGCGCGGCCGCGGATAGGACCATGCGACGGAGGGCATATAGGGTTTCGCGCCGGAACGCAGCTCGATCATGTAAACGCGCCGGTCCGTGGTCACGACGAGATTGGTCGTGATGTCCGGCCGTGACGGCTTCACGAGGATATGGACGCGCCGGGTCGTGCCGCTGCCGCTCTCGGTGTCGCCGATAATCCAGCGGGCGGTATCGCCGGCCGCAATCGGCCCGGCGCCGGTCAGCGACTCTCCGGGTTCCAACGCGATATCGGTGATCTGCCCGGGAGCTGCGTAGACCTGATAGAGCGCTCCTTCGGACCAGGGGTAAATCTGGATCGCATTGAAGTACCCCTCCCGGCGCGGCTGCACGCGAGCGGCAGCGTTGGCGTTCTCGACGCGGGCGACTGGTGTGCTGGCCGCCGTGCCGCCCTTTGCCGGCGTCCAGGCCGGAGGGATGTGGATCGGACGGGGCCGATCGTCCGTCACCGATACGGGAACGGCCGGCAAAGCCGGAACATCCCGATCGTAGCTGATCTCCGGCGGCTTTTGCGGCGTGGCACAACCAGCCAACGCGGTGGCGGAAAGCAGCAGAACCGGAATTACGGATTTACGGAAAACCGGAATGGCGGGGTTACGGAAAGCCGATTTCATTGGCTCATCTCCCGCGACCAGTTGACGGCGTTGATGTAAATTCCGAGCGGATTGACCTTCAGCCGCTCGGCATCGCGCGGAGGCTGGATGACGATGGTCAGGATCGCAGTCCATCGCTCGGTCGCGCCGAGCTGGCCATTCTCGAAATGCCGTTCCGTCCACGCGACGCGGAAGCTGTCCGGAGAAGCGCGGATGACGCTGGAAACCTCGACGGCGATCTGCTGCTTGCCGACCTTCGTGAAGGGATCGTTGGCGCGGGCATAATCGTTGAGCGCAGCCGCGCCCCGATCGGTCGTCCACTCATAGGCCCTGAGCCAGTTCTGCCGGACGATGATCGGATCGGCGGGAATGCTTCTGGTCTGCTCGATGAAGCGTGCGAGATGCCAGGCCACCTGTGGATCGGTCGGACGATAGTCCGCCGTGGCCGGGGCGACGGTCTGGGCTTGACCCAGATTGTCTACCTGAACCACCCAGGGAACCACTGTCCCACGCGCGGACTGATAGACCAATGCGGAGGCGAAGCCCGTCGACAGGATCAGCGAACCGAACGCCATGTAGCGCCAGTTCCTCGCCTGCACGCGCGCTGACCCAAGACGTTCGTCCCAGACTTGTGCGGCCTTCTGGTAAAGTGTTTCCGGTTCAGGTGTCTTGCCGTAATGCACGGCCGGTCGTTTGAAGAGATTCATGAACGGTCACTTTCGGAGAGATTGACGGATGCGCCGGACCCATGGCTGTCGCCCGAGCGAACAGCATGGGCGGCGGCGCTGACGCCGTGGGCGACATGGCTGCCGCGCTTCAAGCGCTGGGCCCATGCCGGCGGCTGATCGGGTGTGGTTACGGGAGCGGCGGAAGCGGGATCGGATTCGTCGGTGCCCGCGCCAGACGAGAAGGAGCCCCCGGTGGCGCTGACGCCTGCACGCGCGCCGTCGGAGAAGCTGGATTTCATGCTTTCCGAGGCACGGGACGCGGCACGGCGCAACGGGGAAACGGAGACCGATCCGGCGGCGCGTGCTACGCCTCCGAGGCCGGACGCGACGCCGGACGCGCCCGACTGTCCCATAGAGCCCAATGTGTAGGCCGACGATGCCGCGCCGGCCGCCGCAGCGCCACCACGCGCGGCAGCGGCGCCGCCGGAAAGAAGAGCGGCTCCGCCCTTCGCGGCCAGCACCGCGCCGCCGCCAGCAGCAAGTGCCGCACCGCCGACAGCAAGGCCGGTGCCAACCGCGGCGCCTGCGCCAAGCTGCGGGCCGCCGCTGACCAGACCGGAGGCAATACCGGGACCGAAGATGCCAAGGCCGACGAGCGAGAGCGCCGCAAGAACGATGGCCATGGCGTCGTCGATGCTCGGGGTCTGGCCGCCGAAGCCTTGCGTAAATTGACTGAACAGCGTCGAGCCGATGCCGACGATGACAGCGAGGACCAGGACCTTGATGCCGCTGGAAATCACATTGCCAAGCACGCGCTCGGCCATGAAGGCGGTCTTGCCGAAGAGGCCGAACGGGATCAGGACGAAACCGGCGAGCGTCGACAACTTGAACTCGATCAGCGTCACGAAGAGCTGGATCGCCAGAATGAAGAAGGCGAGGATGACTAGCGCCCAGGCAAACAAAAGGCAGACGATCTGGATCAGGTTCTCGAAAACCGCGATCCAGCCCATCAGGGGTGATATCGCGTCGAGCAAGGGACGCGCGGCATCGAGGCCGGTCTGTGCGACCTTGCCCGGACGGAGCAGATCCTGCGCAGTGAAGCCGGTGCCGGAGGCTTTCAGTCCGAGGCCGGCGAAGCTGTCGAAGACAATCTTGGCGAGGTTGTTCCAGTTGGAAATCAGGTAGGCGAACACCCCGACAAACAAGGTCTTCTTCACCAGACGCGCGATGATGTCGTCGTCAGCGCCCCAGCTCCAGAAGAGAGCGGCCAGCGTCACGTCGATGACGATCAGCGTGGTGGCCACAAACGCCACCTCGCCGCCGAGCAGACCGAACCCGCTGTCGATATAGCGGGTGAAGGTTCCTAGAAATGTGTCGATAACGCCGGAGCCCCCCATGCTTCACCGCCCTTCGCTGGAGGACGGCGACGCCGGTGCAGACGACGGACGCAGGAAACGCTCGCGGGTTTCCGCCCAGACGCGCAGGCATTCGGGGTCATTCGCGGCTTGCTGGCCAAGCTGCTGGCACCGGCGCTGCCCCGCGCGCAGCGGATCGTGCGAGGGTTCGATAATGCGCGGGGAGAAATCCTCTTTCGGTTCCCCCTTTCGGGTCAGTTCGACGACCGCCGCCGTAATGGCGACGGCGACGAACACGACAGCGCCCAGCCGGGCCAGCATCTTGCCGTCCATAAGCCCGCCCTCAGTTGCCATTGAACATCTGCGCGTTGCCCGGCTGGTAGCCCGAGCCCGGCGTCAGGAAGCGGCGGCGCTGTTCCCGTCCCTGCTCCGCCGCAGCCGTGCGCTCGGCTTCGGTCAGCGCGCCGGCACGCCCGTTGGCCGCAAGCAACGCCACCAGATCGGAAAGCTGCTGCGACTGGAGTGCGAGGAGCTGGTTGCCGGCCTGCGTTGCCTGAAGCGCGCCCGTCGCGCCCTGGCTCTGGCTGATGAGTTCGCTCATCTGCGTGCGGTTGGTGTCGATGTTGCCGACGACACCCGCCTGGACGCGCATGGCGTCCTGAAGGCCGCCGACCGTATTCTGCCAGCGCGATCGCGCATCGGAGACGAGCTGCTGATCCGTGGCCGACATGGAGACGTTGCCGTATTTTTGGCTGAACATCTGGTCGATCTGCTGGACGTTGAAGGCGATGCCCTGCGCCTGCTGGAGAAGCTGCTGCGTCTTCTGGACGTTCTGCTGCAAGGTCTGGAGAGCGGAGAAAGGCAGGTTCGCCAGATTGCGCGCCTGGTTGATCAGCATCGTCGCTTCGTTCTGAAGCGAGGTGATCTGGTGCGTGATCTGTTCCAGAGTGCGCGCAGCCGTCAGCACATTCTGAGCGTAGTTCGACGGGTCGAACACGATGAGCGCATGGGCGGGCGTCACGAGCATCGGGGACAGGGCGACGGGTGCGGCAAGCATGGCCGCAGCGAGCATCGCGGCGCGCGAACGGGTATGGCGAGTGGTCATCATCGGGACTCCTTTTCAGGCTTGGGGGATGAGTGTCGTGACGTTGGGAATGAGATCGACGGCCCAGCCAACGTCCCGGGCGTTGAGCCACGCGGAGAGGAAACCTTCGCGGCCATGCTCGGCGACGATCTCGGCGATCCGCGTCTGGTCGGATTTCGAGGAGGCGGCGCAGAGCGCCAGGCCGACTTCGGACAGGCCGAGCTCGAACAGACGATTGCCCCGCCGGGACTGGCAGTAGTAGTCGCGCTTGGGCGTCGCTCGCGCGAGGATCTCGATCTGACGGTCATTGAGACCGAAGCGGCGATAGATGGCTGTGATCTGCGGTTCGACTGCCCGTTCGTTCGGCAGGAGCAGTCGCGTCGGGCAACTTTCGATGATGGCCGGGGCAATGTCCGAATTATCGATGTCGCTGAGCGACTGGGTGGCGAAGATGACCGAGGCGTTTTTCTTGCGCAGCGTCTTCAGCCATTCGCGGAGCTGGCCGGCGAAGCCTTCGTCGTCTAGCGCGAGCCAGCCTTCGTCGATGATGAGCAGCGTCGGCCGCCCGTCCAGCCTGTCGCCAATGCGGTGGAAGAGATAGGCGAGCACAGCAGGCGCAGCGCCCGTTCCGACAAGCCCCTCGATCTCGAATGCCTGCACGTCGGCCGAGCCGAGATGCTCGGCTTCGGCATCGAGCAAGCGGCCATAGGGACCGCCGACGCAGTACGGGCGGAGTGCCTGCTTGAGTTCGTTGGACTGGAGAAGGACGCTGAGGCCAGTGATCGTGCGCTCACCGACCGGCGCCGATGCGAGGGAGGTGAGCGCCGTCCAGATGTGCTCCTTTGCCTCCGGGGTGATTTTAATCCCTTCCCGCAGGAGGATCGCGACGATCCAGTCGGCGGCCCAGGCACGCTCATAGGTGTCGTGAATGCGGGCCAGCGGCTGGAGCGATACCGAGGATTCCGATCCTTCGGTCAGGCCGCCGCCGAGATCGTGCCAGTCGCCGCCCATGGCGAGCGATGCTGCGCGGATCGAACCGCCGAAATCGAAAGCGAAGACCTGGCTGCGGAGGTAACGGCGGAACTGCAACGCCATGAGGGCGAGAAGCACGGATTTGCCCGCCCCTGTTGGGCCGACGACGAGCGTGTGGCCGACATCACCGACATGCAAAGACAACCGGAACGGGGTCGAACCTTCGGTTCTGCCGTAAAGCAGCGGGGGCGCATCGAAGTGATCGTCCCGTTCCGGCCCCGCCCACACGGCGGAGAGGGGAATCATGTGGGCGAGATTGAGCGTCGAGATCGGCGGCTGACGCACGTTTGCATAGACATGGCCGGGCAGACTGCCGAGCCAGGCGTCCACCGCGTTCACCGTCTCGATCATCGCCGTGAAGTCGCGGCCCTGGATGACCTTCTCGACCAGCCGCAGTTTTTCGTCGGCAAGACGCGGGTCGGCGTCCCAGACCGTGATCGTGGCGGTGACATAGGCCATGCCGGCGACGTCGGCGCCGAGCTCCTGCAAGGCCATGTCCGCGTCGGCGGCCTTGTTGGCGGCGTCGGTGTCCACCAGCACCGACTGTTCGTTGGTCATCACCTCCTTGAGGATCGCGGCAATCGACTTGCGCTTGGCGAACCACTGCCGCCTGATTTTGGTCAGCAGTTTGGTCGCGTCGGTCTTGTCGAGGAGGATCGCACGCGTTGACCAGCGATACGGGAAGGCCAGCCGGTTCAGATCGTCGAGCAGGCCCGGCGTTGTCGCGGTCGGGAAGCCGACGACGGTCAGGACACGCAGATTCTGATCGCCAAGACGTGGCTCCAGACCGCCGGTGAGCGGCTGATCGGCGAGCAGCGCGTCGAGATAGATCGGCGTTTCCGGTACGCGGACACGATGGCGTTTCGTCGACACGCTGGAATGCAGGTAGGTCAGCGTCTCGCTGTCATCAAGCCAGCCGCAGGACGGCATGAAACCGTCGAGCAGCGCCAGCACGCGATCGGTGCGGTCGGTGAAGGCGCGCAGGACCTCGTGGGGATCGACGCCCGAGCGCTCGCGCCCTTCGTAAAGCCAAGACTCGGTGCGCGCGACTTCCTCGGCCGGCGGAAGAAACAGGAAAGTGAGGAAATAGCTCGATACGAAGTGAGCGCCGGCTTCTTCGAAGTCGGCCTTGCGCTCGGCATCGACCAGACCTGATGCCGGATCGGGAAAGTTGCTGTCTGGATAGGTGGCAGCTTCGTGCCGCTGTGCTTCGACAAAGATGCTCCAGCCCAGGCCAAGCCGGCGGAAAGCGTTGTTGATGCGGCTTGCAACGGCAACCAGCTCGGCCGCGACGGCGGAATCGAGATCGGGACCGCGAAAGCGAGCCGTGCGCTGGAACGAGCCATCCTTGTTCAGCACGATGCCGGGCGCGACGAGAGCGACCCAAGGCAGATAGTCGGCAAGGCGAGCGGCGGAGCGTCGGTACTCGGCGAGATTCATCATGACCGCGCTCCTCACACCGCGAGGAAAGCCGGTATGCGCAGATGCCTGCGCCCGACCTCGACAAAGAGCGGATCGCGACGGGCCGCCCAGACCGCCAGGAAATGACCGATCGCCCAGATGGCGAGGCCGACGAACCACAGGCGCAGGCCGAGGCCCACGGCCCCGGCCAGCGTGCCGTTCATGATGGCGATGGAACGCGGCGCACCGCCGAGCAGGATGTGTTCGGTCAAGGCGCGATGGACGGGCACCGAAAAGCCCGGCACCGCGTCGAGTTGTTCGAGGACGGCCGCCATCAGACAAGCACCCCGCCGCCGAAGCTGAAGAAACTCAGGAAGAACGAGCTCGCCGCGAACGCGATCGACAGACCGAAGACGATCTGGACCAGACGACGGAAGCCGCCGCTGGTGTCACCGAAGGCGAGCGCCAGGCCGGTGGCGATGATGATGATCACCGCCACGATCTTGGCCACCGGCCCTTCGATCGACTGGAGGATCTGCTGAAGCGGCTGTTCCCACGGCATGGAGGAGCCGGAGGCATGGGCCGGCGGCGTGGCCGCCAGCGTCATGATGGTGAGAAGCGCGGTCGAACTGGCGAGACGCTTGTAGCTGCCACGCATGATCGAGCCGACGGACAGATCTCGATAGACTGGCACGGTCGACAGGATGGGCGGATTGGTCACATTCGGAATGACGGGCGATTTCATTCAGCTTCTCCATTCGAGGTCGTTGCGGGGGTGATGCGGTAGTCGCCGGTGGCGAGGTCGATGCCGTCGACGCGCGCGAGCTCCGCGAGCCGTCGCGTCGAGCCGCGACCGGCAAGCACCGCCACCAGGTCGATAGTCTCGGCGATCAGCGCGCGCGGGACGGTGACGACGGCTTCCTGGATGAGTTGCTCGAGGCGGCGCAGCGCGCCGATGCCGGAGCCGGCGTGGATGGTTCCTATGCCGCCCGGATGGCCGGTGCCCCATGCTTTGAGAAGGTCGAGGGCTTCTGCGCCGCGGACCTCGCCGATGGGAATGCGGTCGGGCCGAAGGCGAAGCGAGGAGCGGACGAGATCGGAAAGCGTGGCAACGCCATCCTTGGTCCGCATCGCGACAAGGTTCGGGGCTGCGCATTGCAGCTCGCGGGTATCCTCGATGATGACGACGCGATCCTGCGTCTTCGCCACCTCGGCGAGCAGCGCGTTGGTCAGCGTTGTCTTGCCGGTGGAAGTGCCCCCAGCAACGAGTATGTTGGCGCGGGACTGGACCGCTGCGCGCAGCTTCACCGCCTGGTCGCCCGTCATGATGCCGGCGGCCACATAGTCGTCGAGCGTGAACACCGCGACGGCGGGTTTGCGGATGGCGAAGGTCGGCGCGGCGACCACGGGCGGCAACAGCCCCTCGAACCGCTCGCCGCTCTCCGGCAACTCAGCCGAGACGCGCGGGCTGCGGGCGTGAACCTCCGCACCGACATGATGCGCGACCAGGCGCACGATGCGCTCGCCGTCGGCGGATGTCATCGTCTCGCCGGTGTCGGCCAGACCTTCGGAAAGGCGATCTACCCAGATGCGGCCATCGGGGTTCAGCATCACTTCAACCACCGCCGGGTCTTCCAGAAACCGGGCAATTGCCGCTCCGAGCGCGGTGCGCAGCATGCGCGCGCCGCGCTGGATCGCTTCCTGTCTGTGGTGAGTGGCTGCCATGTCGTCCCCATATTTCGTGGGGACGCAACAGGTGATCCCCGGATCGGGGATGATTAAAAGAGCCCGAAATCAGGTCGATTCAACAAGTTTCGGTCGTAGTAGTAGCGTAGCGTGCAAATACAGGAAAACGGCGGCGCGGGTGTTCTGCCATAAGGCTGTAATCGATCCCAAAGGTATCGGATTTGATTTGGCTTATTAGCCGGCATTCCGACTGGAGGTGGTTTGCGGGCAGTTCACTTTGTTGTGCGGGATACTAGCGTTATAGCCGCCAAGCCGCAGCAGCATAGTTGAATTAAGTATCTCCAAGTTAGATATTTCTTTTAAAGGCGAATCAGGAAGGGGGGATTGAGGTGGCTAGATGCACTGCACCAAAAGAAGGCCATCGCTCAGCGAGCGCCGCAGCAAACTGTCCAGCATGCCGTGGCCGCAGCCGCTATGGTGGTTACAGCAGCTATAGCAATTACAGCGGTTATGGCTCGTACTCGTCCCCATCATCCCCCTCCGCAACTTACCGCTCGTCATCGGGAAGCAGCGGCGGGTCCGGTCGTGTGGGAGCGAGATGGTCGAAGGCCGGTTCAACCGTATTGTACACACCTACAGAAGTGCGGGCGCTTACCCCAATACGCCAGACTGTAGAGAGCCGTGCGGAACTACCTGATCTCCGTGACGTCTTCCTATGCCATGCTTGGGATGACCGGCAGGGGGATGCTAAGGAGTTGCATGATTTGCTCGAAGCACGCGGCGTTTCGGTCTGGTTCAGCGAAAAAGACGTTGCTCTCGGCACGTCGTTGCTTCGTGAAATCGACAAGGGATTGGTGAAGTCGCGCGTCGGGGTCGTGCTAGTAACGCCTGCGCTGCTGCGCCGTCTTCCAGCAGCGGGCGTAGCTGACAAAGAGCTCTCAGCACTCCTAGCAACCGAACAGCTCGTGCCTATCGTCCACAACACGACGTACGAAGCTCTCCGAAATGTCAGCCCCCTTCTCGCCTCGCGAAGCGGCCTGAGCACCGAAGAAGACTCGATGACAGTGGTGGCGGATAAGCTCGCCGAGTTGGTTGCCATCTAGCTTGATTTCAATGTGGGATTTTCTTCCACATGCAATATGACCGATTGTTTTTTGCTTGCATGTATTAGCACTACTTTGGCAGATTGAAAGGATGGCGTCCGATCTGGTGGTTGCAGTGCGGACATCGGATTTCCGCTTCTATCAAGATCAGGGCTGCGATGACGGCGCGCCGGACTGCCGGCAGGGTTGGTTCAGGCGGTCCGTTCTGTTGACGCCTCTGGTTTTTTTTCCCGCTTTGCGATCTGAAGGCGGTGATGCTGGAGGAAGGCGTATGCGATCATGGTCATCAGGGCGTGACGGTGCAGCCCTTTCCATGATCGGCCTTCGAAATGATCGAGGCCGAGCTCTTCTTTCATCTGCTGGTGCGCCTGCTCGCAGACCCAACGGGCCTTGATGGCGCCGGCCAGTTTCTTGAGCGTTGTATCAGCAGGCAGATTGGACACGTAGTATTTCCGTTCCCCGCTCGAACGCCACTCGCCGACCAGCCAAGCCTCTTCGCCGGGCATATGCTGTTGGCCCTTGTCGAGGATGCGCTGTGGAGGGCCATCGGCAATACGAACACGGCTTGCGGCAAAACGTGCTGACAGGCGGCCTTTTGTACCGCGGCGCCAACTGACCTTCCTCCATCGCGCATCCGAAAGGATCGTTTCGGCTGCCATCGACAGGATGTCCGGTATGGGATGCTGGCGCGGCCGGCCACGAGAGGAAACCGGGAATATCAGCGCGACATCATGGGGATAGACCTTCTGATGCTTGGGAATGCCGACCGCCCAGACGAGACCACGAGCACTCAGGCCCTGCCGGAACGCAGCCGATAGACCATAACCCGCATCGGCAAGCACGACGCCGAAACGCATGCCTGTCGACATCAGGCGATCGATCTCTTCCAGGGCGATCTCGGGCTTGGTGCGTGGCTGACGCATCTGCTCGGGGATACCGGCTTTCAACATCCGAAATGGAGCGTTTGTCCAGCTTTCGGGCAGGAACAGTCGCAAGGCCACCGGCACGGGAACCTCCGCGCGGGCCAGTGTCAGCGATACCAGCGTCTGGCAATTGGCTCTCTTGCCCAGCATCGAAGCATATTGCGGGGCGACCCCGACGGAATGCTCCCCCTTCTTCGGCAGAGCTGTGTCGTCGATCACAAGGAATGCGTCGTCTGCGCCGACCATCCTGTCCGCCTGACGCGCCAGTTCCAGCATGAGCGGTTCATCATCCCACATACCATCGGAAATAAAATGATGAAGGCGATCGTATTGTCCTGGAGCCAGGCGTGCGGCCATAGGCTCAATGCTCTTGCGATCTCCGGGGCCAAGCAGGCCGGCGATATAAAGCGGACACATCACGCCGCGCTTCTTGTGCCCAAACCGGTCGATAAACGGCTGTAAAAACAGCGAAAGCTCTGCGTCCATATCTGCCACTGGCACCTCCAATGAAAGGTGCAAGCAGCATCTCAAATCAAACTTGCCTCAATCTGCCAAAGTAGTGTTAGGTCCTGTTGACAAAGTGGATTCCCAAATCAGCAGAAGCGTGATTCAAGACTGCTTTTTAGGAGGCAGTTTTGGCTCGCGGCGACCTGACAGA
>NZ_JACIJG010000028.1 GCF_014199265.1 Brucella daejeonensis | reverse complement strand
GCGTCACAATCCATCGCTGATCTCCAAAATCAGCCTTGAATCCGATTTCTCGCATCGGGGGAACCCTAAATCCTTAAATCGTCACCACGCTCTAGTAACTTATGTATCTAGTGGATTTTTCGAATTTGACGTTTGAAACAGCATCTCATTCAGCCGGGTTCAAGCGTCAAATTCAATCCACTAGATCATCGCCCCGGCGTAGTGCTGGCAACCCAACCCCGGTCGCGTCGAAACCGCCATCGACGGCAACCGTCTGGCCCGAAATGAAGCTCGCCTTGTCGCCGGACAGGAATACCACGGCTTCGGCAATTTCGCGCGCTTCGCCATAGCGGTTCAACGGAATCGCATCATAATAGGCCGAGATGATTTCCGGCGCATGCACCGCCATGGCAAGCTTGGTCCTGACCGGGCCGGGCGCCACGCAATTGACGCGAATGCCAAGCTCGCCCAGTTCCGCGGCAAATTGCTTGGTCAGATGGATCACCGCCGCTTTGGACGTGCCATAGGCGACGCGTAACGTCGAGGCGCGCACGCCGGAGATGGAGGCGATATTGACGATAGCGCCCTGCGTCTTTGCCAGTTCTTCCACCGCCGATTGGGTGCAGAGGAAAACGCCGTCGAGATTGGTGGCCATGACCTCGCGCCATGCCTCGAAGCTGGTCTTGGTCGCGCGGGAAAACAGCGCAACACCGGCATTGTTGACCAGCGCATCGATCCGACCGAAAGCTGCGACGGTTTCGGCGATCATGCGTTCGACCTGTTCAGGCTGCGAAATATCAGCCTCAACCGCCAGCGTGTTCTTCATGCCCGAAGCGACCTTGTGCAACTCGTCCGTGTCGCGGTCGACCATGGCGACACGCCAGCCCTGTTCCAGAAAAATCTCCGTTACGGCAAGGCCAATGCCGCGACATCCGCCGGTTACGATGGCGACTTTACTCATAGGGTCATTCCTCGGGTTCGATGAGAAGTTCAAGGGTCACGCCGACGGGGTTGTCCCCTCGCGTCAGGGTGCCGGTGGCAATATTGCCGTCAATATCGACGACATCGATGGGGATCGTAGCGCGACCGTCCCGCAGCCGCGCGCCGTCAAAGCGCAATTCCGTTGCCAGACAATCCATGCGGTGGCCTTCGGCAAAACGGATATGATCGATACTGCCGACCGCATGAAGGCGGGCATCGCGGATGCCATGTTTCGCGGCGACAGTTTCGATGGCGGTCACGACATCTTCTCCGGGCAGAATGCGAACGAAAAGGGCGGGGCCGTCTTCACCACCTTCGGGCGTGAAAAGCGTGAAAGCAGTTTCGGCGTCTGGAAGCGCCTCAAACCACGTCCCCGCCGAGCCAAGGCCCGTAACCTCGACATCTTCGGCAAGAATGGAATCCAGTGGCAGGAGGTGGCCCAGCCACGTCTCGTCTCCCGACGACCAGATGCCATGGCAATGCAGGAACGTTGCGCCGTCCTTCTGGCCTATGGAAGCGGTCGAGTTGCGGATCGTCCAGCGGCCATCCGGCGCAAAGGTGTCGGAATACCACGCAGCATGCAGCCCGTCGCTCGACAGTGCGGGCAAGACAAAGCGCATTGGCGCACAGGTCACCCCGTCGAGGCTCAGAACGCCCCCCTTGCAGCCATGTTTGGCGAAAAGCGCGGTGACAGCCTGCATGACGGTTTGTCCGGCCTGTAATCTGCCCTTGATCGGAAACAGCCGTGCATTGCGCGCCACGACACGCTCAGCCGCGCGCGGACCGGGATGGATCATGCCCTTGTTCACGCTTCTTCTCCGATCAGCCCGCAGTTCGCAAGTTCTTCACGGATCATCTTTTTGGTGATCTTGCCGTAAGCCGATTTTGGCAGCGTATCCCAGAAGACGATACGTTTCGGCATCTTGTAACGCGACAGCTTGCCATCAAGGAAAGCCAGCACCTCATCTTCGCTTACGTCCGAGCCGACACAAACCGCCCAGCCGACCTCACCCCACAACGGGTCGGGGACGCCCAGTACCGCGACCTCGTTGATCGCCGGATGGGAGAGCAGCTTTTCCTCGATCTCGCGCGGATAGACGTTCGAGCCGCCCGAAATATACATGTCGGATTCGCGGCCCGTGATGAACAGGAAGCCCTGTTCGTCCATATGGCCAAGATCGCCGGTGCGGAACCAGCCGTTGCGGAAGGCCTTTGCGTTGGCGTCCGGGTTCTGGTAATAGCCCGCGAAAACGGCTGGACCGATACAGCAGATCTCTCCTGTTTGGCCGGGTGGCAGTTCGTCGCCCTGACCATCCTGAATCTGGATTTCGATCCCCGTCCGGGCAAAGCCGCAAGTGCCAATCCGAACCGAAGGACTGTCTTCCGCATCATGCAGATAGGTCGGCAGGACGGTAATATTGCCGGTGCATTCGCCAAGGCCGAAATATTGAACCAGCACCTTGCCAAGCGTGCGCAGCGCCTTTTGCTGGTCCACCCGATACATTGGCGCGCCCGCATAGATGATATAGCGCAGCGAACCATGATCCGCCGTCTGGGCCGAGGGATGCTCGACCAGAAGCTTCAGGATTGTCGGCACCGTGAACATGGTCGAGATGCGCCACTTGCCAATCAGCTCCCAGACCTGTGCCACGTCGAAACGCTCGGTCGGCAACAGCACGGTTTTCACACCACGCGCCACCTGCGTCAGCTGGTGGACGCCCGCGCCGTGCGACAAGGGCGCGACCACCAGCGAGGCATCATCTGACGTCAGGCCCGGCATCAGATCGGCCAGATGATTGGTCACGACAAAGGCCATCTGGCCATGCGTCAGCACGCTGGCCTTGGGACGGCCGGTCGTGCCCGAGGTGAAGAAGAACCAGCAGGGATCATCACGGTCAACCGCCGCGACAGCCGGACGACTGCCTATTGCTTCGGCGGTAATTGCTTCGACCGAAGGCCCGAAATCCGAAGCCCCGAAGGACAGGATCGTCTCCAGTTCGGGGCATTTTGCCTTGCAGACTGCGGCATGATCCGGGAAGGCTGCATTGCAGATCATCAGCTTCGCGCCTGATGACTGGGTTAGACCGACGACCTCATCCGGCGTCTGGCGGAAATTCGCAGGCACCCAGACCGCGCCGACGCGCCATACCGCGAACATGGCCTGCATCATCTCAAGGCAGTTCTGCGACTGGCATAGCACCCGGTCACCCTTCTGCAATCCGAAGCGGTTTTGCAGCGCATGAGCCAGCGCATCCGTGCGCGCTTCAAACTGGCCCCAAGTCCACTCGGCATCGCCCATGACAAGGGCGATTGCCTTCGGTTCGCGCCGTGCAATCTGGGTCAGGAAGGTGGCAAGGTTCATCACCCGGGTCGAAACCGGGGCAATACCGCCTTTGGGATCGGTCATTTCTGGCGCTCCAGGATTGAACAATAGCTGGCGACGGCAGCGCCCCCCATGTTGAAGACACCGCCCAGTCTGGCATTCGCCACCTGCATGTCACCGGCTTCGCCCATCAGTTGCATCGCGACCATGACATGCTGCGACACACCCGTTGCGCCGATCGGATGGCCACGGGATTTCAACCCGCCCGAAGGGTTCACCGGCAAGGCGCCGTCGAAACGCGTGATACTGTCGCGGATTACCCGCCAGCCTTCACCTTGAGCGGCTAGGCCCATCGCTTCATATTCAATCATTTCGGCGGTCGTGAAGCAGTCATGGGTTTCCACCAGATCAAGATCCATGACGCCAAGTCCGGCCTGATCCAGCGCCTGTCCCCAGGCCCTGCGCGGACCATCGAAGGCAATCGGATCGCGGTGCGACAGGGCCAGATAGTCGCCCGTCTGCCCGCGCGCGCGGAAGCCGATGGCGCGTTTCAGATCCTTGGCCATTTCCGCCTCGACCAGAACAATGGCCGCCGCCCCATCCGACACCAGCGAGCAATCGGTGCGCCTCAGCGGGCCTGCAACCAGCGGGTTCTTCTCCGAAGGCGTGTTGCAGAAGGCGAAATCGAACGGCTTTTGCATATGCGCATAGGGGTTGCGCATGCCGTTTTCGTGGTTCTTGGTCGCTATCATGGCCAGTTCCGCAGATTTGTCGCCATGGCGCTGGAAATAGGTGTCGGTGATGCGGCCAAAGACGCCTGCAAAACCACCGGGGATTTCGCCTTCTTCGTGAATATAGCTGGCGGACAGAAGAATGTCGCCGACCTGATCGCCGGGTGTCGCCGTCATCTTCTCGGCCCCGATCACCAAGGCAATCCTGCCACGCCCCGAGGCTATAAAATCCGCAGCCGCGTAGAGTGCCGCCGAACCGGTGGCGCAGGCGTTCTCGGTGCGCATGAAGGGTATGCCAGCAAGTTCCGGCGTACCCATCGCGACGAGCGCACCCTGAAAATCCTGTCGGGTAAAACCGTTATTATAGACGCCGACAAAAATGCCATCGACATCGCTGGCGTGTACACCGGCATGGTCGAGTGCCGGAAGGGCGACTTCCTGCATCAGAGCCAGCGTGTCCGGCGCTTCGGATTTTCCAAATTTGCTATGCGCCCAGCCAACGATCACGGGATCGGTCATGTCCTTCTCCATTCAGAAAAAGCGGTCGTCCGCTTCCTCCGGCTGGGTTGGCCGGAGGAAGGTAATAAGGGGCATGATCAGACGAGTTTGCGCCCGATTGCCGTTTCCAGGATCGCCCAGGCCTCGTCGCCATAGGTCTTCTTCCACTCGGCGTAGAAGCCCGCCTCGCGCAGCTTGTCCTCGAAGGGCTTCGGATCGACATCGTTGAAGACGAAACCTTCCTTCTCAAGCTCGCTCTTGAGCGTGCCGTTCAGTGCCATGACATCGGCGCGCTGATCCATGGCCGAAGCGTTGAAGTTCTTGGCTACAATCTGCTGCGCGTCCTCGGGCAGCGCGTTCCATGCGCGGCGGTTGCCCAGCAGCCAGAAGCCGTCCCACATATGGTTGGTCATGGACAGATACTTCTGCACCTCCCACATCTTCGCAACCTTCATGATCGCCAGCGGATTTTCCTGACCGTCAACGATGCCGGTCTGAAGCGCGGTATAAACTTCGGCGAAGTTGATCGAGGCCGGCGCCGCTCCGAAGGCCGAGAACATCGAAGTCCAGAGCGGGCTGACAGGCACGCGTATCTTGAAGCTGTCAAAATCCTTGGGCGTCGTGATCGGGTGCTTCGATGAGGTTGTCTGGCGATAACCGTTATCCCAGATTTTCTCCATCACGATCAGGCCCGCCTTTTCGATCTGGCCGCGTGCATAGGCACCGAGATCGCCATCCATCGCTTTCCAGACGGTATCGTAATCGGGGAAAGCAAAGCCTATGCCGCTGATCGACGCGTTCGGAACCAGCGTTGACAGGATAACCGGCGACAGCTGGAAGAACTCGACCCCGCCCGCACGGAGCTGGCCCAGAACATCGGTGTCAGCGCCAAGCTGGTTCGACGGGAAGATCTGGATATCGACGCGACCGGAGCTTTCCTCAAGAATGCGCTTTACCGCTTCCTGCAATCGGATATTGCTTGGGTGCTCAAGGGGTTGATTGTTCGCGATCTTGTAGCTGAACTCGGCCGCACGCGCCGTGCCCGGACGAATGAAAGGGGCGGCGAGTGCACCGGCAGCGGCACCCAGCAGGACATTACGACGGTTAATAAGCATTCAGTTCCTCCTCCAGGAAGTCTTTGTCGTTTATAGAAATGCGGTCGAGAACCACGGTACCGCGGCAATCGCCAGAAGCCCGACCACCAGCGCGGCCAGATAGGGCCAGATATTCTTCATCACCTGTTCCGCCGGAACATTGGCGATCTTGCAGGCAATGTAGAAACCGATGCCGATGGGCGGCGCCATCAGGCCGATATTCATCGCGGTCACGATGACCATCGCATATTGAATGTCGTGGATGCCAAGCCCACGCGCAATCGGAAACATGATCGGGGCCAGCAGGACGATTGCCGGCAGGCCTTCAAGAACGCAGCCCAGGATCAGGAAGATGACGATCGAGGCCAGCATGAACACGACCCATCCGCCCGGCAGGCTGGTGACGAGACTCATGAGATCGCGTGCAAAACCCGATTGCGTCAGCGCCCAGGCCATGGACGAGGCGGCCCCGAGGATCAAAAGAATGGCCCCGGACATCGCCACCGTCTCGACCAGCATCGCACCGATACGGTTCACCGGAATGCCTCCATACAGCACGATGCCGATGATGAAGGCGTAAAGCACTGCAATCGTGGAAACCTCGGTGGCGGTGGCGACGCCGCCGCCGACAAGGCTGCGGATCATGAAGGGCAGGATCAGCGCCGGGATTGCGATGACAGCGGTTTTCGCGATGAGCGGCAGGGTGGCGCGCCGGACACCACTCATATCCTCCTTGCGGGCTTTCCAGCGCGCAAGAATGGCCAGTATCACCAGGAGAACCATTGCAATCGCGAAGCCTGATGTAAACAGGCCAGCAATCGACACGCCCGCGACCGAGCCGAGCACAATAAGCACGATGGAAGGCGGGACGGTATCGGCCATTGCTGCACCAGTCGCCAGAAGCGCCGTCATCTCGGAGGGGGAATGGCCGCGACGGCGCATCTCCGGGAACAATGCAGGAGCAACCGTCGCCATATCCGACACTTTCGATCCCGAAATCCCGGATACAAGAAACATCGATCCCAGCAGCACATAGCTCATCCCAGCCTTGACATGCCCGCAAAGCGAGACAAGAAAGCTGACGATGGCCTTGCCCATTCCGGTCGCATCCAGAATGCAGCCGAGCAGCACGAAAACCGGCACGGAGAGCAGGATCAGCGAAGACATGCCCTCATCGATCCGGCCCATCATCACGAAAATCGGCGCATTGCTGGCGAAGGTCAGATAGGCGAGTGTGCCAAGCGCGAAGCAGAACGCGATAGGGACGCCGATTGCGAGCAATCCCATGACCAACAGACCAAGGAAGATCGGCAGGTTCCAGTTTCCGATGCCAAGAAGGCCGGGCCTCAGATACCACAGGGCTGCGACAACCACCCCGGTTACGATCAGCGATCCGAGGATTGCGCCCCATTCACGCGTGCGGAGCACCGACAGCACCATCAGGAACGCCATCAGCGCAATACCGGCCGGCAGCGCCGAAGCGCGCCATGACATCGACAGGCCAAGGGCGGGCGAGGTTACAAAACTTTCCTCATAGGCGTAATCGACTGCGACGGGCAGAAGCCGCAGGAGCAGAATACAGGTCAGCACGCCGCCTGCAACTTCCACGGCTTTCGCGATGCGCTCCGGCATCAGCGGCAGGAAGATCGTCAGTTTCATGTGCTCGTGCCGGTCGACGGCCAAGGCCGCACCCAGCATGGCCATCCAGATGAAGGCCATCGATGCGACCTCGTCGCCCCAGATCAATGGCGCATGCAGCACGTAGCGGAAGAAGACATTGGCCAGAACGGTCACGATCATCACGAGCAACAGACCCGCGGCTATGATCTCGACGGGGCGCATCCATCGCTCTGCGCGCTTGGGCTCCGTGATAGCCTCGATACCGCCAAGCGCCAGTTCGGCGTTCGGCTGCAAATCAGTCAATTGCATCTTTCCTCCCGTTCGGAGGGGCTCCCATCCCTCCGTCTGCTTCCACTTCGTGGATTCTGTTTGAATGACAATTTCTGTCTTAAAATAATGAGTCCGCCAAGGAAAAAATAATCAAGGGATGGAGTTGTTCCTTGAAACCCGGCCATTTTCAGGCTCGTGCTTTCGGCTCTGGGGGCTTCCCGGATTAAGGCTTATTGCCGCCGGGATACCGATGGGCCACTGTCCAGTCCGGACGCCAAGCTGCGTCTATAGATGCACAGCAAGATCAAGGCACGTCGCTCGAAGTGTGGACATTGAGGATGCGTTGAAGCGATCACTCCACGATCGCGATTGCCGAGAACGTATAGCCAACGCCATATATGACTTTGATTGGCGCTTCCAGTTTTGAATGCTGCTCGATCTTGCGACGCAATCGGCTAACGACGGCGTCAAGATGCCGCCTGTCAAAATTGGATCTTTGGCGCGCGAGTGTTTCCACCAGTTCCTCACGCTGAACGATATCTCCGCAGCGGCTGCACAACGCACTTATGAACGCGAATTCGGTAGCCGTCAGTTTGAGCGCGCTCTGGTTCGGCGCGGTCAGGAGCCAGGTTGCGCTGTCCAGCACCCATTGCTCGTCACCGTTGGCAGCGCCGGAAACACGGCCGGTCCTGCGCAACAGGCTGCGGATTGCGGCTTCGATCTCTCGCAGCGTGCTGTCCTTGACGAGATAGATATCTGCACCGCTTTCGAAACCGCGGATACGGTCGTCGCTGTCGCCAAGTGCCGTCAACATGATGATGCCGCAGGCGTGAGCTTGCCGGATTTCGATGGCCAGATCGAACCCGTTTCCGTCCGGCAAGCCAATGTCGAGAATGACGACAGCGGGCACCTCGCCTTCGGCAAGCGCCTCGCGCATACCCCGCGCCGTCGCGACGCCTGTGGCCGTGTAACCGCTTAGCGTCAGGAAATCGGCAAGGTCCTTGCGCAGCCGCGGCTCGTCCTCGACGATCAGGATATGCGTCATGCGACCATCCCTTCCGACACGCTCGTCCGGTGCCTGTGCGACTGCCTGTGCGACAAGGGCACGCGCATGACGGCGGTCAGCCCTCTCTGCCCGTTGGGAGATAGCTGCAACGCGCCGCCATGATAGGCCAACAGTCTGCGTGCGGTGTAGAGCCCGAGGCCGGTGCCTGCGATCGTCTTGGTATTGGATGCCCGATAGAAACGACGCCCGATCTTGTTAAGCTCGGTCTTCGGGATGCCCCTGCCATGGTCACGCACCTCGATCACGATGGAGCCATGTTCTTTCGTCGCTGCGATGTGGACCGGCTGATCGTCCGCCGAATATTTGAGGGCGTTGTCGATGAGATTGATGATGACAGTCGCCAGCATGTCCGGGTCCGCGTGAAACGCAACGGTTTCGTCTTCAATCGAAAAGCGCAGTCGTTCGCCGCGAGCAGTCATGTCGAAATGCAGTTGTACATCTCCGATAAAAGAGCCAACCCGCATCAACTCCGGTTGGAATCCGTTCTCCCGGTCGTCCGCCATGAACCGGTCGATCAGGGAAAACAGCCGATTGAGCGCCTCGCCAATGCCCGAGAGCCGTTCCTGCATGGCTTCAGGCGATCTGGCGCCGACAAGCCCGATCATATCGGCGGCGTTGCGGATGACGGCGAGCGGCGTCCGGAATTCATGACTAACGACGCGCATGAAGTCGGCCTGTTCCTCGCGCAGGGCCTGCTCGGCCTCGAGGCTCGCGTTCAATTGGCTTTCCAGCCGCCGCCGCTCCTCGACTTCCCGGATAAGAGCCTTGTTCTTCTCGCGCAGGTCGGCCGACAATCGCGAGTTCACCATAAAAAGCATACAGGCAAAGAAGGCGATCAGGAACAATATACCCTGTAGCAGGTACCAGGCATTGCGGTCCGCGAGTACCGGCGCGCTTTGAAAACCGGGCAGCAACCGATACTCGATGACGCTCTGAACGACCGAGGCAATCATATATTCGGCGAGCACACCAGCCGTGATCCAGCGCAATAACGCCGGCTGCGTCCGGTCGCGCACGAGCCACAGGCACATCACCGACATCATGACGACCGTGAAAAGTGTCGAAGTGTGGATTCGGATTACGATGTTGTCCGGGGTAATCGCCAGTGCGGCGCTCCAGGTCACGAACTGGAAAAGCAGCAGGGAGATGCCGATCCAGCTATAGCGCGGCTGGCCCAGGAAACGAGCAAGCCCCTCGGCAAGCAGCACGAGGCCCAGCTTGATGACCATGTTGGTCGCCAGGATGTTCGCTGGCGCCGGCTCCGCCCCCCGTGTGATCATCATCAAAAGGCCGATAGCAATGGCGAAAAAGCCCGCCGCCAGGAATTTGAGCTCGTAAAGACCGCGCCATGCCCGCCAGACAAAAACCCAGACAACCGCCTGCAAGCTTGCAACGGCACATGAAACAATCAGGATCGTTTTGAGATCAAGCATCCCTAAATATTCAAATGGAATTACTCTGTCGTAGCACTGTTTTGAGCTTTCGCATGAATTCAGGCGGGAGGCAAGTCATCTTGGAGGCTGTAAGAATTGATCAGGATTCAACAGAATTGATCTGTGGAACTTATTTTCCCATCCCCTTATGCTCTCGCTGATTTGATGTGGCAAATTTTCTGAGGCGGCTTGTTGGGAGGCGTGACGCTGGAGGCTGAGGGATCATGTCGGTATGCCATGATGAGGCTTTCGGCGGGGTTCTCCATCATTCCGGTCGCATCCTGCCGGATAACAGGCAGCCGGCTAGAAAGATGTGGGAGATTAATGCAAGTCATCTCAGCTCGAAACCGTCGTTCGTCCGCGCGGATGCTTGTGCTTCTGTGCTCCACCGCGTTGACCGGGGCGATGGTGCTCGCCGTCGCACCCATGACGACGGCAAACGCGCAAGCCCTCTATGGCGCGACTGGCGGGCAGCCCTCGCCCAATAGCGGTGTTGGCGGGAGTGTGGCTGAAGACGGCCACGACGGCTATACAGACCCTGATACGAATGGCGGTTCTGGCGGCGCTGCTGGAACGGCTGCCAACCGTGACGGCGGCCATGGCGGCGATGGAGATACCGCCGGCGGCGGTGGCGGTGGCTACAGCCCTGTCATTAACGGCAACATCTCTGCGGACAGCACGGGTGGCCATGGCGGCGATGGCGGCCGCGCGACAATTGGCTTCGTCGTGGGCGGCGGCGGTGGTGGCGCGGGCGGCGATGGTGCACGCAACGATGAGGCTACCCCCGACATTCACATTCAGGCGACTGTTCGCGGCGGCAATGGCGGCCATGGTGGCGGCAGCCTGACCGGGAGCGGCGCCAGCGGCGGCGGCGGCGCAGGCTTCGTGCTTGAGAATAGTGGCACGGTCACGCTCGATACCGGCGCCAGGGCGCTCGGCGGCAATGGCGGTGGCGGCGTCTATGGCGGTGGCGGTGGTGCGGGCATCGTTCTGGACAAGGGCGGCGCGCTGAACGCTCAAACGGGTACAACCATTACCGGCGGCAGTGCCGGTGACTATGGTACGGGCGGCGCCGGCGTGATCTCAGGCGCTGGCGCCAATCTCGCCAATTCGGGAGAGATCACAGGAGGTGCCGGTGGTCAGGTTGCCCCAGGTGGCGCCGGCATATCGATTGCCAGTGGCGGCAGCGTGCTGAACGACGGAACCATCCGCGGCGGTACGGGTGGCGCAGGCGGTTCGAGCGGGTATAGCGGCTTGACCGGTGGGACCGGCAGTGGTGGCGCTCCAGGTTTTCAATCGAATGTGCCGATTCTGGGCGACGGCGGCGTCGGCATCGTCGGGGCCAACCTTGTCGTGATGAATGCCGGCACCATAGCCGGTGGCACCGGATTTAATGGCCAGGCGAACGCCATCACCTTCACTGGCGGCGATAATTCCCTTTTCCTGCGCAATGGCTCGACGATCATCGGCAGTGTGGTTGTGGAAAACGGTGCGACCGGTAGGCTGGGACTGGGGGATTATGAGGATCCCGACAGCCCCTTCGACGTTTCGAAGATCGTCGACACCGCAACGCCCGGCGCGACCGACGAATTTGTCGGCTTCACAAGTTTTATCAAAAACGGGCCCAATACCGTGACCCTGACCGGCACGGGCGCGCAGAACTGGGACATCGAGCAGGGAACGCTGGCTGGAGATACCAACAGCCTTGGCGGCAATGTCACTTTCACGGGGGCTGGCAGGACAGCCGGTGTTACGTTCGACCAGGGGTTTGACGGCACATATGCCGGCACGATCGCCAGAAGCGACGGGGTCGACGGCGGTTCTTTCACCAAACAGGGCGCAGGAACGCTGCGGCTTACAGGCAGTGCCGACCTCGGGACGGGGCTTGCAACCGTCTCTGAAGGGACCCTTGACGTTGCGGGTGCGCTGAAGTCGTCGAAGGGCGTGATCGATTATACCGGCAGCGATCCGGGTGCTGCGGCGGCGGTCGAAGTGGACGGTGCCGGGGCGACCTGGACGAATGCCGCCGACATCGTTGTCGGGAATAATGGCGTTGGTTCGCTGGAGATCAGCAATGGCGGCACTGTGACCAGCAACGAGGCCGGTATCGGGGTCGGGGCTGGATCATCGGGCGCGGTGACGGTCACGGGGCAGGGCTCGACCTGGAACTATGGCGGCCTGTTTTTTGTTGGCTCGGACGGTGCCGGTTCGCTGCTCGTGGCTGACGGAGCACAACTGGTTGGCAACAACTCTCTGGGCGGTGTCCTCGGATTTGGGGCGAATTCAACGGGTACCGTAAAGGTCAGCGGAGTCGGTTCAAGCTGGAGCGATAATCTCGTCATCGTTGGCGGGGAGGGCGACGGCGATCTGACAGTCAGCGATGGCGGTACGGTCAAGGCCACCGGTGGCGCGGTGGCGCTTGCCGCCGCCGCTGGCTCTACCGGAACGCTCAACATCGGCGCTGGGGCGGGTCAGGATGCGGTCGCGGCGGGTATGGTCGATGCCACCGCCGTCCAGTTCGGCGATGGCGATGGAACGGTGGTGTTCAACCACACCGGCACCGACTACGTCTTTGCGGCATCGCTACAGAAGTGGCCTGATGGCACCGGAGCCGGCACGCATAGCATCGACCATCTGGCGGGCAACACGCGGCTGACCGGCGACAGTTCGACCTTCGACGGGACGACAACGGTGTCCGGCGGCAAGCTTTCGGTGAGCGGGGCGCTCGGCGGAATAGTCAACGTCGAGGCGGACGGTACGCTGGGTGGCACCGGAACGGTGGGAACCACGGAGAGCACGACGACCATCGCCGATGGTGGCCATATTGCGCCGGGAAATTCAGTTGGCACGTTGACTGTAGCCGGCAACCTGGCGCTCTCCTCCGGTTCGATCCTGGACTACGAGTTGGGCAGTCCGGGCGCATCGGCTGGCGCACCGGGAACCAGCGACCGTATCGACGTCGCCGGCGATCTCACCCTCGACGGCACGCTGAATCTTGCCCAGAGCGGTAATGCCGGTGATGGCGCGGCCGGGCTCGGCTATTACCGGGTGATGACCTATGGCGGCACACTCACCGATAATGGACTCGACATTGGAACAACGCCTGTCTCCGGTAATTACGAAATCCAGGCTGGCGCTGGCAATATCGATCTGTTTATTGCGGCTTCCGGCGACGACACGCTGCAGCATTGGCAGGGCGGCGATGGCACATGGGACGCGGCCAATGAGCAGTGGCTGAACCAGGGTAGTCCAGATCCGGTCGCCTGGGCCGGCAATCATGCCGTGTTCAAGAACGAGCCGGGAGGATTCAATGGCGGGACGATCTCGGTCGCGGGCACGCAAAGCTTCAAGGGGTTGCAATTCGTCGACAATGGCTTCCGGCTCGAAGGCCCCGGAATGCTCGACGTGGATGGGTCGGATCGCGCCGATGGCAACGCCGAGATTCGTGTTCTGGCCAACGCAACCGCGCATATCGCAACGACGATTGCCGGGACCGGCGGCATCAGCAAGACCGAAGGCGGTACGCTCGTTCTTTCGGGCAACAACACCTATCAGGGCGGCACCAGGGTCTTCGGCGGCACGCTGTCGGTTTCGTCCGATGCCAATCTCGGCGCGGCGTCCGGCGCGCTGACCCTCGACGGCGGCACGTTGCAGGTGACCGGGGCGACCTATCGTACCACCGCGCGCGACATCGTCCTGGACGATAACGGCGGCGGCTTCGATATCGCCGATCCCGATAACGTCTTCACGGTCTCGCGGGGCATAACCGGTTCCGGCAGCTTGACCAAGACTGGCGCTGGCTTGCTGCGCCTCGCCAGCGCCAGCACCTATGGCGGCGGCACCACGGTTTCACAAGGTGCGCTCGTGGCCATGGTCACCGGTTCGCTTGGCGCCGGACCGGTAATCGTCCATGGAAACGGCAATGGAGCAGAGTTACATTTTGCCGGATCGGCAAACAGCGACGGGCTGGCGATCAAAGTCGCTGGTCTGGGCAGCGCCGTGATCTTTCGCGATAACGCGTCCGCGGGCACTGCCACGATCGACAATGACGGGCGCGTCTTCTGGCACGACACCGCATCGGCCGGAAGCGCGACGATCGATTCCAGTGGCGGTCTTTCGTTCAACGGCGGATCGACCGCCGGAGCTTCGAAAATCACGCTCGCGGGGAGCGGAAGACTTGAATTCCATGGCACGGCGTCCGCCGGAAGCGCCACCATCGCGAATAATGGCGGCGTGAGCTTCCGTGGCAACAATTCCGCCGACGGCGCGACGATCGTCAACAATGGCGGGGGAAGGGTGGATATCTCCGCCTTGACGAGCAACGGGGTCGGCATCGGTTCGCTGTCGGGTGACGGCGCGGTCTATCTGGGCGCGAAAGCCCTGACGCTTGGTGGGCTCAACAATGACGACACGATCAGCGGTCCGCTCATGGACGGAGGGACATCCGGCGGCACCGGCGGAAGTCTTGTCAAGACCGGCTCCGGTACGCTGACGCTGACAGGCTTCAACAGCTATACCGGCGGAACGACCGTTGACGCGGGCACACTCCAGATCGGCGACGGCGGCACGCACGGCTCAATCCTGGGCAGCGTCAATATCGCATCGGCGAGCACCATAATTTTCAATCGCAGTGACAATATCGCCTTTGCTGGCGCACTGTCTGGCTCCGGTCGCGTCATCAAGGCGGGAGCCGGCGCGCTCGCCTATGACGGTGACGGCTCCGACTTTGCCGGGATGACCAATGTCAACGCTGGTGCGTTGATTGTTGGCTCGAGCGCGGATCACGCTGGCGCCGTGCTCGGTGGTTCGTTCAATGTTGGGGACAGCGGTACGCTTGGCGGTCATGGTACGGTTGGTTCCGGCGCCGGTTCGATGGTTACCATCGCTTCGGGCGGCACGATTGCGCCGGGCAATTCGATCGGCGCGCTGACGGTCAAGGGCGACATTACCTTCGAGGCCGGTTCGACCTATGAGGCGGAGATCAGTCCCGCATCGGCCAGCGATCTGATCGACGCCAGCGGCAAGGCGATCATCGAAGGCGGCACGGTTTATGCGGAAAAAGTCGCGGGCGTCTATACACCCGACAGTCGCTGGACCATCGTCGCGGCGAATGGCGGTGTGACAGGCACCTTCGACACGCTCGACCAGAACATGCCCTTTGTCGACCTGGCGCTCGCTTATGACGCCAACCACGTTTATATCGACGCGGCGCGCAACAACGTTGCCTTTTGCGATGTGGCGAGAACCTTCAACCAATGCTCGACGGGTAACGGGCTGGAAAGCACCGGTGCCGGCAATCCGGTCTATGATGCGGTTGCGGCCCTGCCGGACGAAGAGATCGCGCGCTATGCCCTCGATCAGTTATCTGGCGAGGTCTACGCCTCCGCCAAATCGGCGCTGATAGACGACAGCCATTTTGTCCGCGATGCGGTGAGCCGCCGCATCCGTTCGGCCTTCGGCGATACGACGGCCCCGGACATGCTGCTTTTGGGGTATGGTCCGGACGGCGTCAGGCCGGTCACCGCCGACAGCACCGGTGTGGTTGGTTGGGGCTATGCCTTCGGCGCATGGAGTTCCTATGACGGCGATGGCAATGCTGCGGGCATGGACACCACCACTGGCGGTTTCCTGACCGGCCTCGACGGCGAGGTCGCGGGAAATGTGCGGCTTGGCCTGCTGGCCGGTTACAGCCGTACGACATTCCATGTCGATGACCGTTCTTCTTCCGGCGACAGCGACAACTGGCATCTGGGCCTTTATGGCGGCGGCAAGTGGAATGCGCTGCGCCTGTCGGGCGGTCTGGCCTATACATGGCACGATATCGCCGCCAGCCGTTCGGTTGCCTTTCCGGGCTTTGCCGACAGTCTGAACAGCAATTATCGTGCCAGCACGTTCCAGATCTTCGGCGAAGCGGGCTATCGTATCGATACGGCCAACGGCCTTTCGTTCGAACCATTCGCCAATCTGGCCTATGTCAGCCTGCATACGAACGGCTTTAGCGAAGAAGGCGGCGAGGCGGCGCTCCGTGTGAACGGCGACACCACCGACACCACGTTCACCACGCTGGGCGCTCATTTTTCCTCGGCCTTCGACCTGGGAGGCATGAAGGCCAATGCGCATGGCACATTGGGCTGGCGTCATGCCTTCGACGACGCCACGCCGACTTCCCGCCAGGCCTTTGCCAGTTCCGATGCCTTCACGGTTGCAGGCGTGCCAATCGCCAGGGATACCGCGCTGATCGAAGCCGGTCTCGACGTCGACCTGACCAAATCCGCCACGCTGGGTGTTGCCTATCAGGGCCAGTTCGGCGACGGCGCGATGCAGAACGGCTTCAAGGCCAATCTCGACTGGAAGTTCTAATCTGCAAAGCCCGCTCCACCGGTCGACTGTATGTCGCTGTTGGAGCGGGTTGTTGTTGCGCCTTTGGTCTGAACGTCCGTTTTCGCTGTTCTGACGTCGCGAAATTGTCAGCCCACCAGGTGCATCCGAAGAGGGCCGCAGTCAGCTCGCCCGGAGCGCTACAGGTTGCGGGCTGCAAAGCCACCACATGAACGGCACGGCGATAAGCGCCAGGCATCCGACCCCGGCAAAGAAAGGGCCATAGCCGAAATACTCGGCGGCATAGCCAGCCGCCACGCCCCCGGCCATGCTGACAGCTGCGTCCATGCATTGGAACAGCGTGAAATCCACGCCCGCCTGTCGTGGATCGGACCAGCGCATGAACTGCGCATAAAGCGCCACGAAGCCGAGCGCCACCACGCCCGACGAACTGACAATCGACAGCGCGACCAGCATTCCGCTCGCATGTTTTTCGCCAAGCGTATGCTGGGCGAAAAACAGGAAACACAGCGCCTGTAGTAGCAGTGCGGCCACCAGAACCCTGCGTACACCGAAAATACGGACAAGACCGCCTCCCGCAAGGGCGGCTGCAAGGCCGACGATCATGCTGCCCGCGCCATTAAGCAGGCCAACGGTGGTAAGATCGAGGCCCGTATCGATCAGGAACGGGCCAAGCATGGCAAGACCTGTCTTCTGCGCGATGACATAGACCGCGGCGGCGGCCAGACCGCGTCTGATCTCCCTGCGACGCAAGGCTGATGCGAGCGAGGGAACATGCGGACGCACTTCCATAGGGACTGGCCTGCGTGCAAAGAGCGCGAAGGGCAGGCCGAGAAGCACCAGAATGACGGCCATAATCCATATGGCGATGCGCCAGTCGAACTTGCCGACCAGAACGAGGAAAAGTCCCGCACCAATGGCCGAACCCAGATAGGCGCCACCGACCTGAGCGGCATTGCCCCAGCCATAATTTTCTTCCGACAGGCTTTGCACCGCATAGCCGTCGCAGGCGATGTCCATGGTGGCGACGGCAACCGCAACAACCATGAGAATGCCCAGAAGCGGATAAATCTGCGCCGGGTCGATCAGGCTCACAGTCAGAAGACCCAACACAGAGACCAACCCGCCGCCAAGAATGATCGTGGCTGTGCGGGTTGCTCCCGTGCGAGGCAAGCGGAAGCGCTCCACGGCAGGCGCCCAGAGAAATTTGAGCGCCCATGGCAGGATCACCAGTGAGACCAGACCGATCCGGTCGAGTGGGACGCCACTGTCGCGCATGATCGCGGGCAAGCCAGTCCATGTGATGCTGCCGATCACGCTTTGGGCGACATAGAGGCCACCGATGGTGGCCAGAATGCCAGCCGGAGAGGAAATGCCGGTTGATCGTGTCATGATAGCGATCAGAAGCGATAACGCAGGCTACCGAAGACCTGACGGCCTTCCTGCTGGTAGCAATAGCCCGCCGTGCAGACAGGATCGCGATTGTCGAAGATGTTCTTTGCGTTGATTTGCAAAAGAACGCCATCGAGCTTGGGATTGCGATAACCAAAATCGTAGGAAACGGCGGCATCGACCATCACGCGCGAGTCGTTCTTAAAGCTGTTCTGGTCATCGCCGTAGCTGGAACTGACATAACGAATGCCGGAGCCCAGGCCGAGACCTGCCAGAGCGCCGTTTTCGATCTTGTAATTGCCCCAGATCGAGAACACGTCATTGGGCGTGCCGGACAATTCGTTTCCGACCGTCCCACTCGCGCCATCCTCGATCTTGACGCGCAGATGGGTATAGGACGCGATAAGGCCGATCCCGTTATCCAGCGTGGCGTTGGCTTCAAGCTCGAAGCCGCGCGAATTGAGATCGAGCTGACGCTGCTTGTTGATGCCGGACGAAGCATCGAGAACGATGCCATCCTTCTGGTCGATGTCGAAAAACGCGGCGCTGATCACGGCGTTATAACCGGGGATTTCGTATTTGACGCCGATTTCCTTCTGCCGACCGATGGTCGGGTTGGCCACATGCTTGTCGTCGCTCATCACATCGTCATAGACAAAGCCGATATTGGGCGAGAACGAGGTCGAATAGTTCACATAGGGAATGATGCCCCATTCGGTGCGATAAGCGAGGCCGACACGACCGGAAAAGCCGCTATCCTTCTGTCTGGTTTCGATGAAGGACGTGTCTGTCGTCCTGGTGTCCACCCAGTCGTAGCGGCCGCTGCCGAACAGGATGAAATCATCCCACTCCACCTGATCATGTGCGTAAACGCCGATCTGGTTCATCTTCTGACCGCCACTGAACGGAGCCTGCTGGGCGCGCATATCGTTGGCCGAAACGTAGGACAGGCCGCTATAGGCGTCGTAGTCGGAACGCGCATAGTCGATGCCTGCAATGGCCTTGTGGGTGAGGGAGCCGGTTTCGAAGTCGAACTGCGCCATCGTATCGACAACGAAGTTGTCCATCTTTTCCGTATAATGTCCCCAATAGCGCTGTAGTGGCTGATCGAGACCGATCGAATAATGGCCGCTATATTCCAGATCGGCATCGACCTTGCTGTAGCGCAGGTTCTGGCGCACGGTCAGGAGGTCGTTGAAGCGATGCTCGAACTCATAGCCGATACGACCTTGTTTCTGCACGAAATCATTGTAATTGGGGTCGCCCTCGTAAATGTCGGAAACCTCGCCATAAGACGGGTTGTAAAAGGCGGCGGTGCCTCCTGTGACTGAACGCGACAGTTCGCCCAGAACGGTGAATTTCGTGTCTTCGTCGGGCTTCAGGGTTAAGGCAGGAGCGATGTAATATTTGTCGTCAGGATAGCCGGGCAGTTCCGTGTTGCTGACGCGGCCGAGGCCAGTGATCCGGTAAAGGAAGGTCTTTTCGTCATTGGCAGGCCCCGAGACATCGAACGCCGCCTGATAGCGGTTATGGCTGCCGAAGAGCAGCTCCGCTTCCCTGAAATCGTCTTCCTTCGGACGCTTCGTGACAACGTTGACGATACCGCCGGGGCCGCTGACGCCGTAGAGCGACGAAGCCGGCCCCTTGAGGACGGTAATGCCTTCCACACCATAGGGCTCGGTTTTCAGCCAGGCGGAAGGGCCGTTGATGATGCGCAGGCCGTCGCGGAACATTCCGTTGTAATAGGCAGGAAAGCCGCGCAGGTTGAAAGCGTCATAACGCGTGTCGAAGCCGAAATTATTCGGGTTGGCGCTTGCCGTATAGCTCAGCGCATCGTTGAGCGTGATCGGCTTCTGGTCTTCCATCTGATCCTGCGTGATGACCGATATCGCCTGGGGAATTTTGACGAGATCCGTATCGACCTTGGTGCCAATGCGGTCTTTCTTGGCGACATAGCCATCCTGCACGAGAATCTCGTTGCTTTCGGACTGGATGGTCACGGTATCGAGAACCAGCGGCTGCCCGTTTTCCTGAGCGGTGACGGCAGCGGTGGAAGCAAGCAAGGCGGAGCAGGAAAGCGCGACGTGCAATCGGCCAATACGCGAATGAACAGGCATAAGGTTCCCTCAGATGAGATTGCGCAGCGGTTCCCCTCGATGCGCTAAAATTGGAGTGCGGGACTCCACTATAAAATTGACAAAAAAAGTCAACAATAAATTGGAAGGAATTGCATATGCCCGTCATCTAATCGCGACGAGATTTCTCCGGCTGTGGAGCCTCAAGAGGTTGTCCGCAGTCAGGCCGAGTCTGCTGATTGGCGTTGTTTTTTTTAGGCTTCCATGGGGCTTGTGCCGGTCGCAAATTTTCGTTTGGGTACTCAGGCTCCGTAAGGAATCCAGATATTCTTCACCTGTATCGCGCGACGAAGATAATCCCGTCCCTGTGCTTCGGCATTGTTCATCCAGTTGGGCGAACGTCCGTTATTGACCCATGTGGCTTTAAGATTCCCCGCGGAAGCCTGTTCGACCACGGCGCTGCCTTCGCGCGAGCCAAAATACCAGATCGTGGCAACGTCATCATGTTCGGCAAGTGTCTTCGTCAGAAGGTCACGTTCGCCGGTGACGATATTGATCACACCGCCCGGCAGGTCGGATGTGTCGAGCACCTGATAGAAATCTCCCGCGATCATCGGATGACGGGTGGATGGCACGACCACCGTCCGGTTGCCCATGGCAACGGCTGGAAGCACGAGCGAAACAAGTGAGAGAAGTGGTGCTTCATCGGGACAGACAATGCCCATCACGCCCCACGGTTCGTTCATTGCCAGCGTGACATGGCGCGACTTGGTGGAATGAACCGCTCCGTCGAACTTGTCGGCCTGCGCGGCATAATAGAATATGCGGCGCAATGAGGCTTCAAATTCTTCGTCCGCCTTTTTCTCAGCTAGGCCGGTGCTTTCAACCAGCCGTTCCACGAAATCCGCGCGGCGCGCATCGAGATTCTCGCCGAGATAATAGAGCACCTGTGCCCGGTTATGGGCCGTGGCTGCGCCCCAGCTTCCAGCCTTGCTCGCAGCTTCCACCGCATTGCGAATGTCCTTGCGGTTGCCGATACCAGCCTGGCCGATGACAGCGCCACCCTTGCCGATGACCGAATAGCTGTAGCCGCCGTCGGGACGGGCCTGCTTGCCGCCGATATAGTTCTTCATCGTCCGGTCGATACCGTCGATAGCGATCTTGTCATCGCCGGAGGGCGAAGCCGATGGCACGAAGGCTTCCGCAACTTTGGTCGAGGAGAGCGCCTTTTCCCAATCGGAGACGAGATATTCGTACATGCCTTCGCGTGCGCCTTCGCGACCGAACCCGCTTTCGCGATAGCCACCGAAACCGGCACCTGCATCCAGCATATTGGTGCAGTTGATCCAGACAACACCGGCTTTCACCCGGGCAGCAAGGTCAAGCGCAACATTGATGTTCTCGGACCAGATCGAGGCCGCGAGCCCGTAGCGCGTGTTATTGGCGAGCGAGACGGCTTCGTCCGGAGTGCGGAAGGTCGTCGCCGCCGCAATCGGCCCGAAGATTTCCACCTGACAGACGGTCGATGCCTGGTCCACTTCGGTGAAAAAGCCGGGAGCGATATAATTGCCCTTCGCGGGCAGCGGGTTCGGCGTCTGCCAAAGATCGCCGCCTTCCTCGAGACCCTTCTGGATCAGATCGGAAATGCGCTTTACCTGACCCGGCGAAACGATGGCCCCGACATCGGTGGATTTGTCGAGCGGGTCGCCAACGCGCATTGTCTCGAGGCGTTTTCTGAGCTTGGCATAGAAACGATCGGCGATGCCTTCCTGCACGAGCAGGCGCGAACCGGCGCAGCACACTTCGCCCTGATTGAACCAGATCGCATCGACGACGCCTTCGACAGCAGCATCGAGATCGGCATCTTCGAAAACGATGAAGGGCGACTTGCCGCCAAGTTCAAGCGACAGCTTCTTGCCCGAGCCGGCGATCTGCTTGCGAATGACGCGGCCAACCTGTGTCGAGCCGGTGAAGGCCACCTTGTCCACGCCGTCATGGCCGCAGATTTCAGCGCCGGTGGTTCCGTCTCCCTGCACGATGTTGACGACACCTGCGGGCAGGCCGACTTCATGGCAGATTTCAGCGAAGGCGATGGCCGAAAGTGGCGTGAGGTCCGCGGGCTTCAGAACAACTGTGTTACCGGCGGCCAATGCCGGGGCGATTTTCCAGGCAAGCATGAGAAGCGGGAAATTCCACGGAATGACCTGACCGCAGACACCGACCGGCGAAAAGCCCCTGAACTCGTCTTCCACCATCTCGGCCCAGCCCGCGTGATGATAGAAATGGCGGGCGGCGAGTGGAATGTCGATGTCGCGGGTTTCGCGGATCGGCTTGCCATTGTCCATGGTTTCCAGCACGGCCAGAAAGCGCTCGCGCTTCTGGATGTGGCGCGCGATGGCATAGAGATACTTGGCGCGCTCATAGGCTGACAGTTTGGACCATTTGCCGAAAGCCGCACGAGCGGCCTTTACTGCCTGATCGACATCTTCCGCATTGCCGCAGGTGATTTCAGCGAGCTTGTCGCCATTGGCCGGATTGGCTACGGCAATCGCCTTGCGGCCTTCCGGTTTGACAAAGGTCCCGTTGATATAGTGACCGAAAGAACGGCCATGCTGTTCCAGCCACAGGTTCACATCGCCGTTTGCTTCGGGGGAAGGTCCATATTCCATGGTCTTCAGGATGTCCTTGATGGGTCGCATTTCAAATTTTCCTTACGTGCATTTCCAGCAAAAGTGCGAAGCCGTTTTGCGTAGGAGAATGCGAAATTCCAAATTTAAGCAGCAGCGTGACGGTTGGCGGCGGAGTAGCGTCCGGTCACGAAGTGTTCCAATTGCCGTTCGATATCGCCGAGAAGCGAGCTTGCGCCGATGCGGAACAGATCGGGTTCCAGCCAGCGATTGCCGAGCTCTTCCTTCATCAGCGTGAGCCAGGCGAGCGCGTCCTTGGCGGTCTTGAGGCCACCCGCAGGTTTGAAGCCGACGCTTTGACCGGAAAGCTCGCCGTAATCGCGCAGCGCCCGTATCATGGTCAGGCTCACCGGCAAGGTGGCGTTGACGTCTTCCTTGCCCGTTGAGGTTTTGATGAAATCGGAACCTGCCTGCATCGCTACCATCGAGGCGCGATAGACATTGGTCAGCGTGTTGAGATCGCCGGTGGCGAGGATTGCCTTCATATGAGCATTCCCACAGACCTCTCGCATCGCGGCAATCTCGTCGTAGAGGGCTGACCAGTTCTGTGTCAGCACATGCTCACGGGTAATCACGATATCGATTTCGCGTGCACCCTGTTCGACGGCATAGGTGATTTCGGCAAGGCGAAGCGGCAATGGGGCCAGTCCGGCGGGAAAGCCGGTTGCAACGGAGGCGACCGGGATGCCGGAACCTTCGAGCGCCTTCACGGCATGCGGCACCATGGTCGGATAGACGCAGACCGCGCCGGTGGTAATGCCTGCATCTGCAAGGCCGAGCGCTTCCAGAATATCCTCGCGCACCGGGCGGCGCGCCTTGGCGCAGAGCCGGCGCACGCGGCCCGCCGTGTCGTCACCCGCAAGCGTGGTGAGGTCGATGCACTGGATGGCGCGGATGAGCCACGCGGCCTGATATTCCTTTTTCACCGAACGGCGGGCGCTGATCGTGGCGGCGCGACGTTCGGAAGCGCTGCGATTGACAGACACGTCCTCAAACCATTCAGGCTTGAGCGATGTCCCGTTATTGCGGGGGAGGGCTTCGGTCATTTCATTGTCCGTTCATAGGTTCAGCCACGTTCAGGGGCGATCAGGCGTGTTGGGTCGAGGGAGCGTGATCGCGGCAGAACGTTTCGAATTCTTCCCAACTGGCATAGGCTTTCTGTGTGCCGGGCCGGGTGATGGAATGGGCCGCATAAAGCGCTGCTTTGCGAAGCGATGCTTCCACATTGCCGGTTTCTGCGTAAAAGCGGGCGAAGGAGCCGATAAATGCGTCGCCCGCGCCGGTCGTGTCCTTCGGCGTGACCTTGACCGGCGGAATATTGACGATTTCGCTCGCGGTAATCATGCGCGCGCCGCGTCCGCCGAGCGTGACGATGACGGTGCGGATGCCGCGCGCGATGAGAGAACGTGCGGCTGTGACGATTTCATCGTCTGTGCCGGTAGGCAAGCCGGAGAGGATCGCCAGCTCGCTCTCGTTCGGCACGAGAAAAGTCACCTGACGGATCAACTCGGGGTCAAGATCGGCGGCGGCCGGGGCCGGGTTCAGAATTGTTTCGATGCCGTTTTCGGCGGCGAAAGCGATGGTGTGGTAGACGGTCTCGACCGGCACTTCCATCTGCATCAGGATGAGGCCGCAGCTTTTCAAATCATCGGCGGCCCTGTCGACTTCGGCGGGCAGAAGATCGGCGTTGGCTCCCTTGACGATCAGGATCGAGTTTTCGCCCGATGGTTCGACAAAGATGGGTGCTACGCCGCTCGATTTACCAGGAACTTTGCGCACATGACGCGTATCGACGCCGAACTGGTTCAGATTGCTGATGGTGTTGTCGGCGAAAATGTCGTCGCCCACACGGGTGACCATCAGCACGTCCGCGCCAAGGCGCGCGGCGGCCACGGCCTGATTGGCGCCCTTGCCGCCGCAGCCGATCTCAAATGTCGGCGCTTCCAGCGTTTCGCCGGGGCCGGGCATACGGTTCACATAGGTGATGAGATCCACCATGTTGGAGCCGACCACACCGATTTTCTTCGTCATGGGGTATTTCCTTCAAATTCAGGCGGTCTGGAGTGAACGGATTCCTGTTTCGAACTGCTCGGCGGCTGCCGTATCGAGATAGCCGACGCGCACAGGGAAAACGGCGCGCTCTCCCGATGCCAGTACCTGCACATTGTTCTTGGCCTTTTCCGCCAGATAGCCCTCCGGCTCGCAGGTCGAGGGCAGGGCAAAGGCTGCAACCTGGGAATCCCCGTTCACAAGAATCCAGCGTACGGTCTTGGGGAAGATTTCGGTCGGGTACGAAATGCCAAAACCGTCGCCTTCTGGAAGCCGCATCATCAGATGCGTGTTGCCATCGGTATCTTTCGGCAGTCCGCGAATATAGAAAACCTGCTCGGGATCGTAACGCTCCGGTTCGTCCAGCACTTCCATCGCGGCTGGATCGGTGGCCAGTTCATCGATCAGCGACAGGTATTCATCGTTGGGCGTAACGTGGCCGGGAACGGCGGTCCGCACTTGCACGTGCTCCGGCGTGTAAGGCACCGGCTGCACAATCCGCCCATCTTCCGCGTAAGCAAAATTGACGTGGCACATATACATCAGCTCCATCGGAGCGGATGAAAGGTTCTCGACGTCCATGGTGATGTCGAAGAGCGTTTCATCGGCGTGAAGCCGCACGCTTGGCCGTGCCAGATAATGCGCGCCGAAACCCATCACATATTCATATTCGCCGGTGATCTCGACGAAGGCGCCGCGCTCGTCATGGCCGAACAGAAGACCGGCCTTGTCCATCTTTGCGCAAGCCATTTCGCCATGCAGAAGATGGTTGTCCTCAGGGGAGGGACAGCCATTGCGCAGGATACCGCTATGGAACGCAAAGCAGCCATAGGTCTCGACGATGGTCGTTGCCGGGCGTGGCATGGAGAAGCTGTTGCCCATGGTCAGATCGATGCCGTCGAATTCCGCCCCCCAGACCATCTGCCCCATGAAGGGCAGCACGATGATATTGCCGCGTTCGTTCTCGACGAGCAGCGCCTCGATACCGCTTGGATAACGAAAGGCCGTAACGCTGAGACCGTAGGTATTGGCGATGACATGCGGCTGTTGGACAAAATCCTGACGGCGAAGATGAAATTCAATGTCCTGCATAAGGGATCACCTGCCCTGACTGTGCGATGCGTTGATCGCGATGACGAGAATGAGGAAAGCGCCCCAGATAAAATCGATGAGGTGGTTGGAAAACCGCATCATCTGGAAGCCGGAGGAAAGCAGCATCAGAGCAATCAGCGCGATGGCGATGCCCAGCACACGTCCCTTTCCGCCTGCCGGATTGGTGCCCCCGAGAACGGCAATGAGGACTGCCTGTAGCAGATAGGATGCGCCATAGTCCGACTTGGCGGCGTTGGTGCGGCCCGAAAGGATGATCCCGGCTATGGAGGCAAGCACGCCGGTGAGCATATAGGAATAGAGGATCATGCGATCCTTGCGGATACCGGCAAAGACGGCTGCGCGCGGATTGGTGCCGATCAGCATGAGATTGATGCCGAGTGTCGTGCGTGTCAGGAGAATGGCCACGACGATGCATATTGCGATGAACAGCAGGAATGGAGCAGCAATGCCGAACATCTTGCCGTTGCCGATCCAGTTCCACGCATCGGGAAAACCGACGATGGCAGGTCCGCCGGTTAGAACCAGGGCAAGCCCCATCAACACCTGTCCGGTGCCAAGTGTGGCAAGGATTGGCGTGATGCGCAGCTTGGCTATCAACAGGCCGTTGACCAATCCCGATACCAGTCCGACCAGCAGGGCGAGCAATATGCCCACGACGGTATAAAACAGCATTCCCGAACCGGAAGCCTGTGCCGCCTGCACCATGGAAGAATGGAAATAAACCCCGGCTACGATGCCCGCCAGATTGGCGATGCCCACCACTGAAAGATCGATGCCGCCCGTGAGCATGGCAATCATCATGGCGACCGAGAGGATGCCCAGCTCCGGCATGATGTAGCTGATGGATTCGAAGTTGTAATAGCGCAGGAACTTGTCCGGGTTCATCCAGGTCATCAGCGCAAAGACCAGCACGGTAATGACGATGAGCTGGATGATGTTGTTATCGCCGCCAAGGATACGGCGCATGTCGAAAGACTGTTTCATGTCGCGTTCTCCCTTCAGGCGATGTGTTTGCGGTCACGCCATGCGGTGATGGCTGTGGCGACGATGATGATGAGCCCCACCACGACACGCTGCCATGTCGTGTCCACCTTCATGATGATGAGCGAATTCTTGACCATGACGAGCATGAAGACCCCCATCAGCGTGCCGAGAACCGTGCCGCGTCCGCCGAAGATCGAGGCGCCGCCCAGAACCACGGCTGCGATCACGTCCAACTCGAGCCCGACGAAATCGCGCGGATTGGCAAGCCAGATCATCGAGGAATGCAGAAGGCCCGCGAAACCGGCGAGCGCTCCGGCCACGCAATAAACGAAGAAGATCGTACGGCGCGTATTGAAACCAACGCGTTTTGCCGCTTCCGGCGAGCCGCCATATGCATAAACGCTGCGCCCCATCATCGTATGATTGAGGATCAGGTGGATCAGCAGAGCCAGCGCCAGATAGACGAGAAACATTGCGGTCAGCCCGAACGTCGTGCCGGAGGCCGATGTCAGCGAGATCACATCCGTCTTGCCGAATTCGATCAGTTCCTTCGGCATCTTGTTGATGTTGACGGTGCTCGTGCCGACCAGGCCCAGCACAAGCCCTCGAACGATGGAACCGGTGCCGAGTGTCACGATCAGCGGGATCATCTTGAAACGATGGATGGTGAAACCGTTGAACGCGCCAAGCAGCAGGCCGATCAGCGTTGCCGCCACGAACGGGATGAACACCCCGTCATAGCCGAGATAGACCATCGCGCGGACGGTCAGATACATGGCCGCGATGGCAAAGGCCGTGAAGGAAACATCGATGCCGCCGGAAATCATCACCAGCAGAACGCCGAGCGCCATGATGCCGATCACGACATTGGAGCGCAGAAGCCCGAAGATATTGTCCAGCGACCAGAAAGCCGGATTGATGAGGCCGATCATGACCATGGCTGCGAACAGAACGCAGGCAATGATGAATTCGGTACTGCGAAAGAATTTCATGTGCCGGTTCCTCAATTCAGCGTCTTGAGCCGGTCATTGACGGCATCTTCGGTCATGGTTTCGCCGGAAAGCTCGTCGACGAAACGTCCGCGATGCATCACCAGCACACGATTGCAGTTCTGCACCAGCTCCGGCACATCGTCGGAAATCATCAGGACAGCAAGACCTTCATCGCGCGCAAGCTTGCGAATGATATTGTGGATCTGCGCCTTGGAGCCAACGTCGACACCGACGGTTGGTCCATTGAGGATCAGCACTTTCGCGCCCGTCAGCAGCCAGCGCGCCAGCACCACGCGCTGCGCATTGCCGCCCGACAGGTGATTGACCGGCGTATGCGGACCGGGAGCGACGATGTGCATTGCTGAAAACATCTCGCGGGTGGTGGCATCGGCTTTCTTGCGGTCGATGAAGAAACCACGCACGAATTTCTCGATCGATGTGACAATGATGTTGCGCTCGATCGATTGCGTCAGGAACAGGCCTTCCGTCAGACGGTCTTCCGGTACATAGGCGATGCCGCAGTCAATCCCCTCCTGTACGGTTTTGGGGTGCACTTGCTTGCCTTCAATGCGAACGGTGCCCGTGAAATCCGGCTTCATGCCGAAGAGCGCAAGTGCCAGTTCCGTGCGGCCGGAGCCGATCAGTCCCGATATGCCGACGATCTCGCCCGCATTGAGAGCAAGGCTGGCATTTTCCACCGAGCCGGGCACCGTAAGGTTCCTGATTTCAAGCGTCGGATTGGTGGAAGCGCCGTCACGCGGGCCCCAGTGATAATGGTCCGATGTAAGTTCCTGGCCTGTCATGGCGCGGGTGATCGACGGCTCGTCGAAATCGGAAATCGGACCTTCGGCGACTTTCTTTCCATTGCGAAAGACAGTCAGTCTTTCACTGATCTCCAGCATCTCGCGCATCTTGTGGCTGACGAAGAGCACGGCGATGCCCTGTGCCTGAATATCGCGCACGATCCTGAACAGCGCATCGACTTCATGCCGTGTCAGTGCGGTGGTCGGTTCGTCCATGATGATCAGGCGGGCGTCAGCCATGACGGCGCGCGCAATCGCCACAATCTGCTTGCCCGATGTCGGCAGGCTGTCCACATCCGCGTCAAGGTCGATGCTGACGCCGAGCCGGTCCAGCGCTTTCTGCGCCAGTTCGCGCACGCGTTTCCAGTCGACGCCCTTGCGGCCTTCGATGAGAAACGTATTGATTGCCAGATTTTCGGCAACCGTCAGGTTCCCGAACAACGAGAAATCCTGATAGATCACCTGAATGCCGTGTTGAACCGATTTGACGGGATTGAGTTTGCCAACGGACTTGCCGTCGATCAGTATCTCGCCGTCTTCCGGCGTGTAGACGCCCGACATGACTTTAATAATAGTGGATTTACCGGAGCCGTTCTCACCTGCGAGGCAGTGGATTTCGCCGGGCTTGATGGCAAAGGAAACGTCGTCCAGCGCCCTGACGCCGCCGAAGCGTTTTCCGATATGGCGCAGTTCGATCAAGTTTTCACTCATGATGGCCTCGTGCAAGGCTGGAATGCGATTTGTCCGGCGGGAGGGGCAGGAACCCCTCCCGTCAGAGGCAGCCATGGATATCAGAAGTCGTACTTATCCATGTTTTCCTTGGTCACGCCGACCCAGCCTGCGCCATAAAGCAGGTTCGGTTTGGCAGCGTCCGGCGCCAACAGGCTTTCATAGCCGGGCAGGCCCAGATTGAGACCGGCCTTGATCTGGTCGTTCTTCTTCTCAAGTGCGGCGACGGCCAGCATGTTCATGGCGTAGCCTGCAACGGCAGGGTCCCAGAACTGGATGTACTGGATATCGTCGTTTTTCAGATATTCGCCGGCGACCGAGACCAGGCCCGTGCCTGCGAAAAAGACCTTGCCCTTAAGCCCGCCTTCGGCGATCAGGCGTCCGGCTCCGGCGGAGGTCGGCATTGGCGCACCGAGAATGCCCTTGATGTCCGGATAGGCGGTCATCGCTTCCTTGAGCTTGTTGTAGTCGGTGTTGGCGTCGTCATAGGTTTCAAGACGGCCGGTCGCTTCTTCCATTTCGGGGAAATTGGCCTTCTGGTATTCAACGGCACCGTCGATCCATTCCATCTGCGACTTGGAGGTCAGGCTGCCAACGGTCGTGACATATTTGCCCTTGCCCCCCATCGACTTGCCGAGTTCCTTCATGAGGTTCGCGCCGTAGGCCTTGTTGTCAAAGGCTTCGATATCGTAATCGACGTTCTGGATGTTGGATGCTTCGTGGCTGATGACCACGATGCCGCGGTCGCGCGCTTTCTTCAGAACCGGTTCAACCGCTTCGACGGAGAATGGCACGATGGCAATGGCGTCAACGCCCTGGGCGATAAGGTTTTCGACTATCTGAACCTGCGCGGCAGCATCTGCCTGGCTGGGGCCGACCATCCACACGTCATTGCCGGTATCGGCCTTGAACTGGTCGACGCCGTCGCGCATCCGGTCGAACCAGGCAATGCCGTCCACCTTCACGACGGTTGCGATGGTGTATTTCTTGTCGCTGGCGGTGGTGATCAGTTCCTTGTTGATCTTCGATGTGTCAACGACGCCTTCCGCAAAAGCATGCGGAATGGCCACGGTCATGGCTATCGCCACGGATGCTAGAAATTTTTTCAATGGTCTTTCCTCCCTGAGAAACCCGGCTCCAGGATATGTGATCCTGAAATGAGCCAGTAAGCTGTCTTCTGCGCCCGCAGCCTTTGAAACGGTATGGGTTGCGTCAGCGCTCTCCTCCATTTGCCGATTCCCGATCGACAAATCCGACCTTCCGCCTGTCGCCGTCGGTCTTTCCCGATCCAGCGCGCACAAACCTGTTGTCTTATCCTCCCGATAATGCGAATTATAATGTTACAATCCAATCATTATGTTCGGATCGTTTCATATTTTTCCTCGACCTGTCAAGATCGGACGATCATGATTGCGCGAAATGTAACCGATGTATAAACGGGTGAACGAACGGCGACAGAATGGGGGCCGCGTGAGCAGAATCAGCCGGAAAGAAGAACGTATCGCCGAACTGGCAGCGCTGGTGGACGAGATTGGCGTGATGCGCCTGCGCGATGCGGCCATGCGGCTTGGCGTTTCGGAAATGACGATCCGCCGCGACATCGGTGGAGATGCCGGCAGACTCAATTGTTTGGGTGGTTACATTATTCCCGCGCAGGACGGTTCGAGCGGCAGCGATTATGTTTTCGACTTCGAGAAAGACAGTCATGCCAGTGCCAAGGCGCAGGCCTGCGCAGCCGCTGCGGCTTTGATCGAGCCTCATGATACGGTCTTCATCGACTGCGGCACGACAATGCCCCATCTTGCTCACCATATACCGCAGAACCAGCATATTACCGTTGTTTGTTATGCTCTCAACATCGCGGAAATACTGTCCCAGCGCAGCGATGTCCGTCTCATCGTTCTGGGGGGGCTCTATCACCCGGAGGCAGCATCCTTTTCCGGTGACGAGGCGATCGATGTTCTGAAGCGAATCAACATCAATAAAGCTTTCCTCTCAGCAGGAGGAGTCGATGAGCAGCATGGTGTGACCTGCTCACACTTTCACGAAGTGCCAATCAAGCAAATGGCCATGCAGCGCGCCGTCGAAAAACATCTGGTCGTTGACGAGAGCAAATATGGCAAGGTCCGCGCAGCACGATTTGCCAGCATAGCGGATTTCACGTCGATCGTGCTCGGCTGAAGCTGCCGATTTGTTATTGCCAGGTTGTTTCGGAGCCGTTCCGGTCTATTCGAGTCGAGTGAAAATTCCATCCGACATGCCACGCCTGAAAGCCTGGCGGATAGAATTTTCACTCCTTCCTTCGCGCTTCCGCCTCAGAGACGGTAACCCTCGCGCGCAAGGCCCCCCGCCAGAAGTATTGCCAGTTCATGCGCTTCATCCTCGTCCAACCTGTGCGACGTCACCAGTTCCGCGAGGAAGGCGGAATCGGCGCGACGGCTGACGTCATGGCGTGCCGGGATCGAACACAGCGCGCGGGTATCGTCATTGAAGCCAACAGTATTCATGAACCCTGCCGTCTCGGTCGCCTGCTCCCGAAAGCGGCGGATACCCTCGAAACTGTCGTTGAACCACCATGGCGGTCCCAGCCGCAGCGAAGGATAGGCTCCGGCAAGCGGCGCCAGTTCGCGTGAATAGGTGGTCTCGTCCAGAGTGAACAGGATCAGCCGCAGGCGCGGATCCATTCCCACGGCGTCGAGCAACGGCTTCAGCGCCGCAGTGAAATCGACCTGCACCGGCATGTCGAAACCGTTATCGCGGCCATAACGCGCCAGCACCGTGGGGCTATGACTGCGCGAGACGCCGGGATGAAGCTGCATCACCAAACCGTCCTCGACCGACATACGCGCCATTTCCGTCAGCATCTGCGCACGGAACAGTTCGGCCTCGGCCGGCGTGGCCTTGCCCGAGCGTATGCGGTCGAACAGGCGTGCTGCCTCAGGTCCGGGCAGGTCTGCGGTCTGCGGCGTGGGATGGCCGTGATCGGTGGCCGTGGCGCCCATGCTGCGGAAGAATGCGCGCCGGTCGCGATGCGCGTCCAGATAGCCCTGCCAGCGCCCGGTATCGCAGCCGCTGATCTCGGCCAGCCGGTCGAGATTCCGCGAGAAACCTTCGCTATCGGGATCAATGACGGCGTCAGGGCGATAGGTCGGGACGACACGGCCCTTCCAGCCGCTTTCCCGCGCCAGGCGGTGCCAGCGCAGGTCGTCCAGCGCGGAATCGGTGGTGGCGATGACCTCGATCCCGAAACGTTCATAGAGCGCGCGGGGACGATAGGCCGGATCGGCCAGTTTTTCAGCGATGGCGTCATAGTGTGCATCGGCATTGGCCGCAGAAAGACGCTCGGACAGGCCGAACACCTCGGAGAGCGCATGATCCAGCCAGAGCCGGGATGGCGTGCCCCGGAACAGGTGGTATTGCGCCGCAAAGCTGCGCCAGATGGCGCGCGCGTCGGTCTGCGCGCCCTTGCCGATACCCAGTTCCTCATAGGATACGCCCTGACTGATCAGCATTCGCACCACATAGTGGTCGGGGATGACGAACAGTTCGGCCGGGTTTGCGAAGGCGGGATTTTCGCCCCACCATCGCGGATCGGTATGCCCGTGGGGCGAGACGATGGGCGCATCGGCAATCCCTCGATACAGATCGCGCGCGATGGATCGGGTGGCGGGGTCGGCAGGAAACAGGCGGTCAGGATGCAGAAGCATGTCAGTGTCCCATCATCATGTCGGGCAGGAACATCACCGATTGAGGAAAGACGATCATGATGACGGTGACGGCCAGAACCGCCAGTGCCAGCGGGACAAGTTCCATGGTGTATTCCTTGTAGGAGCAGTTCAGGATGCCGCAGACGGTAAACATCGAGACCCCCACCGGCGGCGTCATGCCGCCAAAGGTCACCAGCGTCATCATGATCAAGCCGAAATGAACCGGATCGACCCCGGCTGCGGTGATGACCGGAACCAGGATCGGCGTCAGCAGCATGACGATCACCGTCGCCTCCACCAGCATACCGAACACCAGCAGAAAGGCCGAGATCGTGAACAGCAACGCCACCTTGGACGAGAACAGGCCAAGCGCCAGTTCAGCCAGGGTCTGCGGCACGCGCTCGAAGGTGATGACGTAGCCGAAAGCCCCCGACAGCAGGATGATGAACATGATCATGCCGATGTCGCGCACCGAATGCAGCAGCGCGTCTACAATTGCGGCAAAGCTCAACTCACGATAGATCAGCACTCCCACGACCAGTGCGTAGGCCACGGCGAAGGCGCCGGCTTCGGAAGGGGTAAAGATGCCGAAACGGATGCCGACGATCAGCCAGACCGGGAAAAGGATGGCCCAGAAGCTGGACTTGACGGCGGCGATCACCTCGGAAAACGTCGGCGGCCGCGCGCTGACCGGCTTGTAGTCGCGGCGCCTGGAGATCAGGCCCGTCGTCAGCATCAGCGCGATGGTCAGCAGGATACCGGGCATGATGCCGGCAACGAACAGCCGACCGATGGAAACTTCACCCAGGAATCCGTAAAGGATCAGACCCAGGCTGGGGGGAATGGTCGCCGTGATCAGCCCGCCGACAGACAGAAGCGCTGCGGTGAAGCCCCTGGAATAGCCTTCCTTGATCATGGGTTGGCCCAGGATGCGGGATTGCATTGCCGCATCGGCAACTGCGGAACCGGAAATGCCCCCCATCAGGGCGGACAGTATCAGGCTGACCTGGGCGATGCCGCCCCGCATCCATCCGGCCAGCACCGAGGCCAGCGCCATCATTCGCGGCGTGATGCCGGACCCGTTCATCAGATGCCCGACCAGAATGAACAGCGGCACGGCCAGCAGCGGGAAGGACTGGCTGGATGCGATGATGCGCTGGACCGCGGTCGCGTCCGGCATGAAGGTCGAAGGCAGCAGGAAATAGACGAGACTGGCCACGCCGATGGCGAATGATACCGGCATGCCGATCACCATGAAGCCGAGCGCGAGGCAAAGAAGCAGGAACGAGATCACAGCAGTTGCTCCTGATCGCGGGTTTCAGGTTCGATGGCATAGAGCAGCCCGTGTGTGGCGAGGCGCCGGACCATCGAGACGATCATCAGCGCGCAGCCGACAGGAAAGGCCAGCGTGACCCAGCCATAGGACAGCCCCGAAGCGCCCATCTCGCGTGCCCAGTTCGACATGGCCAGTTTCCAGCCCAGCCAGCCGCAATAGCCAAGAAAGCCCAGGATACAGACCACGCAGACCAGATGAAGCACGCGCCGACCGTTGGCGGACAAGGCGTCGGGCAAGGCCGAGATACGGATATGCTGGCCGCGCGTCAGCATCAGGTCGGCGCCGAACATACAGGTCCAGATCAACAGCAGCTGCGCGATCTCCGGACCTGCGGGGAAAGGGTGGCCGATGGACCGTCCCACCGCGCCCACCAGCACCGCAAGCACGGTGCCGGCCAGGCACATCACCGCCAGAATCTCTTCCAAACGATCCCATAGCTTGAACATCATTTTCTCCGCCGCTGTTCAAAGGGGTGCGGGGCGGGCGATCCGGCACCGCCCCGCGCCGCGATCATTTCCGAGCTGCGTCGATATAGGGCTGAAGCGCGGCGCGCGCCTCTTCAAGACCCAACGCGGCATAAACACCGTCCGTCAGGGCCCTGAAGTCGTCCGGGTTCACCTCGGAAACCACAAGACCGCCGTCCTTCATTTCCTTCAGCACCTCCTCGCCCTTCTTGACCGTCGCGGCCGAGGCTGCATCGCCCGCCTTGGCCAGTTCTTCGGTGACGATGGTCTGCTGTTCCGGGGTCAGGCTCTTGAACCACTCCTCCGAGGTGGTCAAACCGGTCAGCAGCTGGACGTGATTGGTGAAGGCGAGGTTCCCCGTCACTTCGTGCAGCTTGATGCCATAGGCGCCGGTCAGCTGGGCTTCGGCCCCGTCCAGCGCTCCGAGTTGCAGCGCCGAATACACCTCGGACCATGCCATCGGCACTGCGGTGGCGCCCATCGCGTTCACCGTGGCCAGCCAGCCCGGCGCGTCGATCGTGCGCACGCGCACGCCCTTCAGATCGACAGGCCCCGTCACCGGCGATTTGGTGAACATCTGTCGGGTGCCCTGGAACCAGTTGTAGTTCAGCAGGCGCAGGCCAGAGGAGGCCGCAAGGTCCTCGACCCATTGCTTATAGGGCTCGGAGGTGGTGATCGCGGCATATTCCGTCCAGTCATTGACCAGATAAGGCGCCGACAGGATGCCGAGTTCCTTCTTGAACGGCGCCAGTCGCCCCGCATCGACCAGAACCGCGATCGCGGCGCCGTTGCGGATCTGTTCAAGCACATCATTGTCGGAGCCCAGCTGCGAGGACGGATAGACCGTCACTGCGATCTCACCCTTGCTGCGCTCGCCAATGGCCTTGGCTGCGTCTTCCATCGCGATGGCCAGCGGATCGCTGGCGTTCTGCGAAGTGGAGAGCGCCAGTTTCACCTCCGCCAGCGCAGTCCCTGCCGTCGAGGCAAGCAAAATGGCCGCAAGGCCGAGCAACTTGATCTTGAACATGATGGTTCCTCCCTTTTTCATGTCGTGCGATGCCGGGGAATTCCCGGCCAAAGTCCTGCTAGCGCGCCCTCGGCAAGCGCCAGCACAATATGGTAGAAAAGTCGCGTCAGCGCCTCGGGCCAAAGGCTGTGTCCCCCGACATCCAGCCGGCTTGCAAAGACCGGCCTTCCGGCAAACCAGCCTTCGAACATGAGGCAAAGCAGGGCACGGGCGCGTTCCCCGGCATCTGGATCGCCGGTCATGTGGGATTGAGCCAGCGCCTTGATCGCTTCGGTCTGCGGCCAGAGCAGAAGGTCGTCACCGGCAACCCCGCCCTGCGGTGTGACTGCATCGATGACCGCGCCTTGCAACGGTCCGGCGCCGGCAAATCCGTAACGGTCCGCGAAAGCTTGCAGGCGCGCGGCGGTGATGCGCAGCACAGGATCACCGCCCAGCGCGACCTCCCGGTTCAGCAGCCAGGCCCATTCCCACTGATGTCCCGGTTCGCGTCGTTGTCCGTCAGCCCCAGGCAGGGTGGAAAGGTCGGGTGCAAGAAATTCTGCAATGCTGCCGCTGTCCCGGTCGAGAAAATGATGCAGGGCGTGCTGCCGCAGCCGGGCCGCCCGCGCCTGCCAGACCGGGTTTTCGGTCATCTCGTAAGCCTGAAGGCAGGCTTCGTACAGGTGCATGTGCGGGTTCTGCGCGGGCAGGGGCGATGCCTCGCTGCTGTCGTCATTGCGCAAAAGCCCGGTTGCGGGATCGGTCAGCGTTCCGGTGAGAGCGAGCCAGCAAGCCTCGATCTCGGCTTCCGTGTCCTTTTGCGGCAACAGCCGATTCCAGGTCGCCAGCGCAAGAATGACGAAACTCTGGTCATAGCTGCGGGCCAGTTCGTCCCCGAATATCCCGGTCGCCGTGCCATCGCGGCCAAGGGCGCGGCGGTAAAGTCCCGAAGGCTTGCGGAACCGGGGAAGAAACTCGGCCTGTCGGCGAGCGGCCTCGACCAGAGACGGATCGCCGGACGCAAGCGCCAGATGCGATAGGGCAAACAACGTCCGGGCCTGCGTCAGAACGGTCTTGGGCGCGGCGAGATCGGAATTCGCATTGGCGTCCAGATGATCGAAGACCCCGCCCTGCGGGTCCTGCACCCGGTGCAGCCAGCAAGGAAGAAACCCTTTCCAGAACCAGTCAGCCCAATCCTGCGCGGCCAGTCCGTTCGGAGCAAGGACGGCGGCGGAAGACGACATGCCAGCAGGCCCGGTCATGGCTGCGTGGTTCCGAGATCCCCCTCGAATAAGTGGGGATGGCCTGCAATGATTTCCGGCAAGTCGGCAACGATCTCGCGCAGGTGCAGGCGCATGGCTTCCACTGCCCGCGACGGATCGTGGGCGCGGATCGCCTCCACCACCTCCGCATGTTGGGCAATGAGACGCTGCCGCGAGAATTGCCGGCTGCTGATATGACGCACACGATTCATTTGAATCTTCAGCACTTCAAGGTGATCGGCGACCGCAGCCTGCTTTGCGAGTTCTGCCAGGCAGCGGTGGAAATCCTCATCGGCCCGCATGAAGTCTTCACCCGAATCGTTTGGCCCCAAGGCACGCTGCTCGGCGATGTGCCGGTCCAGTTGTGCGATGGCGGAAGCATCGGCGGTCTCGGCCACCAGGCGCACCATGTCCGCCTCGACCGCCTCGCGGATAAAGCGGGCGGTCATCACGGCTGGAACCGAGATCAGTGTGACATAGGTGCCCCGCTGCGGGCGGACTTCCACCAGCCCTTCTTCCGCCAGCTTGATGAAGGCTTCACGCACGGGCTGGCGCGAGACAGACCATGCACTTGCGATCTCGGTCTCCGAGATACGCGCACCAGGGGCGATCTCGCCGCGGATAATCTGGTCCAGCAGCAGACGATGGAGTTGCGGTCCGACGGCGCTGCTCTGCTCCAGCCGATGAGCCTGAATCGCTTTCATGATCGTCCTCCCTGCCACTTACCTACTACCATACTTCAATACCAGTCAATCACTGAGTTCGACGGGACATCTGCGTCGGCGTAAATTCTGGAGGAGGCACATGCGGCAAACCTAGTGGATTGAATTTGACGTTTGAATCCCGACTGAATGAGATGCCGTTTCAAACGTCAAATTCGAAAAACCTAGAGCCTTTCAGGTTTTGACGGAAGCGTATCCGGCGCTTTCGAAGTAGTTTGAACATTCGGCTGGTTCGATGGTTGTGACGAGGTGGCCGATG
>NZ_JACIJG010000027.1 GCF_014199265.1 Brucella daejeonensis | reverse complement strand
TTGGCCTTTGAGAGAAAGTCACCCTGCAAAGGATAGTCCGCCAGCATGTGACCGAAGACGAGAAGGCTGAACAGTTCCAATTCACTCGCCATGACGGTCGCCTCCTGATGGGTGGCCAGAAACGTCGATAGCGAATACCTCGACAGGATCAGGCCCGAAATGTGGATGGGTGATTTTCTTGCGGGTAAAGCCGAGCCACGGAAGCTCCAACCGGCGTTCGGCGTCGTCGCGCTTCGGGTAGCCTTTGGTCAGGACGATGCCGTCAAACGAGCGATGAAGGATGCCACGCCTGCCACCGACGATGAGCCGCTTCGACCAGTAATCGTTCGCGAGCCGGTATTCTTCCTTCTTGGTGCCATCGCGGATTGCATCGAAGTATTCGGCTTTCAAGGGGAGGATAAGCTTACTCATTCCGCGCCCTCCGATGGTGCAGAGGGGAGTGGACGCCAGTGGGTGGGGGCCTCACTGCCTTCTAGGCGTAAGGCTTGCGGCCACTGAGTGAACCAGCCTTCCTTGAACAAGGTTTCCTCGTCTAGAAGGTCAAGTTCAGCTTCTGACATTGGGAACGCGCTACAGCTCGTGTAACTGGCAATGAACTGGCCACAGTCTTTGCGCCACGCCAATATCTCTGTTCCATCCTTCGGCGCACTTTCAATCGGCAACCACCCATCCCCCTCGACCTTACCGGCGTCGGCATGGAGAACGCTGGCAACTTCCTGCCAAATCGGGTTGTGATGTTCGCCGCCGCGCATGATTGTACCGGCAGTGATGCCCTCAATCACATAGTCACGGAAACGGGCCAGCACGTCCCGCGCCTGCGCGTGAACGGCGTCGGCATGGTCCGGGGAGGATAGGGCGCGGATGGCGGCGGCATCTTCCAGCGAGCAGTTTCCCGGGAACTGACACTCGCCTTTTCCATGAGGCAGGGCTTTACACCCGCACTCAATCAGCTTTGCAGCTGCTTCAATGCCCTGCCGGTATCCTTCCTCCAGCACAGCCGCTCTGCCAGCGGATGGCTCAAGCGCGGAGAGGATGCGAGCCATGAAGTCCTGATACTGCCGTTTGCAGTCACCTGGAACAGACTTGTTGCTTTCTGTGGTGATTGAATGCAACGGAGAAAGACGTTCCGTGGCTTCACGAGCCTTCGCACGATACCAAGACTGATCTGCCCCTGATGTTCCTGAAATATGGCAGAGCTTCTCGAACATGACTTCATAACCAAACGCCATCCGCTCGATAAGCTTTATGGCGTCGGCCTTCACAGCCCCTTGCACGGGGAGGAAGGGGAGAGCGGCGGTTATGACTTCCTTGATATCATTAGGGCCGATTGGCTGCCATTCGCCATTGATCCGGCAAAGATGATCGTAAACAGCGTCAACGACATGTTCTGTTAAATTGGGCGCGGTCATACTCGCGATCCTCCGACGATTTCTCCGGTGCGACGGTCAACTACCTCGCCGGATATGAGCTTCTTGAAGCGGGAGTTCTTGGAACCGGCCATTGATGGCTCTTTCCTGATCCCGCGATGCTTTTTCCTGATTTTGTTGACCTTTGACCGAACTGTGGCTTCTGCCTGGGTCTTGCGCTTGTGCGCGGTATCCAAAACAGCCTGAAGGTTTCCCTCTCGGTTCTCGCCACCCAGCCAAAGCGGAATGATATGGTCGTACTCGACCTTATCTCCAGGCATGAACGGGCGTCCGGTGAGGGCGCACTTGTCGCCCTGTCGGTCTCGTATCCGGTCCTTTACCTTGTCCGGTGGCATGGAGTTGTCGGACTTGCCGACCCATTCAGGTACGGTCCTCATTATTCAGCCCTCGGGAGCTCTGGAATGTCGGCAATATCAAGCCCGGTCAGATCGGCAATTGTCTGCTGATCGAACTCGACTTCCGCCTTCATCACGGACGACAGGAACTTTGAGGTTTCCAAAGCCTTCTTAACGGCTGGGTCACGCACGGTAGCCGGTGCCGACTTCAACAAACCTGCATACTGGTCACGCAATACCTGCACGTCACCATTTATAGCCGTGGCAGCAACCAGCATTCTGACAGCAGTTTTCAGCCAGTTCTTTTCCTCATCGGTTGTTTCGTCGGCTGGAATATCTTCAGACGCACCCTGTTCGCCCGTATCCGGCTCGCTGGCTGGCGTTTCGGGTTCTTCGGTAACAATCTCCGCTTCTTCGATTTTCGCGCTCTGTGGTTCGTCTCCGAATGGGTCGGCAACGGTCTGAACCGGCGTGATGTTCTTGGCATTGTCAGCGCCTTGGAACTCCTGCGCTTCTTCGCGGTCATAAACACCAAGCAGAACTTCCGGCACATACCGGCGCGCCCAAGAACGAGCGGCGAAATAGCCAAGCTGCTGCTGCGGGTCTGACTTCCAAAGCGGGCTGTTCTTGGTCGTGATCGATCCGATTGAAGGGGAGGTGTATTCATAGGTCTCGCCGTCCAGTACGCCAGAGACGGTGCACGTCATGTCGTTGCCGGTTCCGTTGTAGGCGTATTTCAACCGACCCTTGATGCCGGATCGGGTATTGACCACGGCAGCGATAAGCTGGGCCTCATAAGCAATCGTGCCGTTGACCGAATAAGACTTTGACGCCACCGCAAAAGGCGACATCTGCCATTCCAGCGCCTGCATTGCCACCGCCATACATGCACCGGCGTTATTCCGAAGGTGCTTTGGCAGGGCGATATCCGCTTTGCTCATCACTTCTGCAAATCGAACGACTTCGCCAAGGTTCTGCGGTGCGATACTTGATCCAGTCGCGCCAGCGGAGACAGAGACGGTATTGATAGACGTTTCACGTGTTGCGAGTTGGTTCATTCTACAGCCTCCAGCGCCTTCTTAAGCGCGATGTTCAGTTCTCGGATTTCTGACAGCCCCAGGGGCTTACGGTCATTATCGGTATCGCCTATGGCGGCGTTGAAACCGCACACCCAGCAAGCAATGTCTGATAGGCCGTTCTGCGCCCACTCTGCTTGCTTCTTGGTCATCCTAATGGTGACAATCGGTTCGCCTATCTCGGCATAATCTGCATCAAGGATCATCGTTCACGCTCCGATAAGCTTCTGCTGGTACCAGACCGGGAATGCGGTCTCGTCAGCCTCTTCAAGTGGTGTGGATGGAACCCATGCCGTGTCTGTACCGAACTCGCCCATGAATAGGCGGTAGTTCTCGACGGCTTGGGCAATTCGTTCTGCGGCCCTGTCGAATAGCGGGTTACCCGGCGACAGCATGATACCGTGCGATATCGGCGCGCCCTTTTTCTGCCAGAACACGAATACGAAGGCGAAAACCGGGTTGCTGACTACCTTTGACAGCCAGTCCTCTTGACCTTCCGGCAGACCGAAAACCTTCCCGGCCCTGAATAGTCCCTTCATCTGGCGGCGACCGTCCGAATAATGACCGGCGGAAACGATATAATCATAGCTGGCCATCGCATCCCGGCAGGCCTGCTTGAACTCCTTATCGCTCCTGTTCTCGATAGACTTCAGATCGACAATCGAATTGATCTGGAGGTAATCGAAGCGAGCTTTGTAGCGGATGCCATTCACGGTCCAGAACACCGAGACTTCCGGCTGCCCGCCTTCGAATGCCCGTGCCAGTGTCTTGTTCGCCTTGATGAAGGCCGATGCCGCAAGGATTTTCGAATAGTCCTTGAACTTCACCGGCACTTTACCGGCGGCGACAATCGCGGCAATTTCATCCTTCCCGGCCTTAACATTCCCTGGGTTCACGTATGCAGCGTGGTTCTCCTTGAACTTCTCCACGCCTTCGAGAACGCACATGTGAAGCTGGCGACCGAATATCTTTGCCGGTGTGTCGTCGTCATCGTCACGGGCCGGGTTCATCGGGCTATCCCACCAGAAATCCGGTGCGTTACCGATGAGCTTCTTCAGACCCGTTGAACCAAGGGCCGGATCGGCGTGATATTCTTCGTCGGACATACCGAAATAGATGCCGTCCTCATGCAAGGTGTCAGTCACGATCACCTCCACGGGCTGCTAGCATGGCGTCTGCCATACGATAAGCCAGAGCGGAGTAGTGGTTTTGGGCACAATCCTTTTTGTATTGCTCTTGGTCTTCATAAGCGTACGAAGACATGACTTCGATGGTTACTTCCTTCGGCATGAAACCATTTGTCAGCATCCCTTGCAGGGCAATCGCAGCAAAATAATCACGAAGCGTCATGCCTTCATGCGCGAACTGGAAATCTACTGGCACTGAAACGGGAAACGCCGGTCCACCTGTCTCAATCTTGCTCACATCACTCTCCCGAAAAATCTGCCAGCCCGACTTCCAGAGCGCGGACGTATTCAGCGTCTATCGCTGCCCAAAGCTTGGCGGCTGTGTCGATGACTGGCTGGGTAAACCGTGGGCGCTTCTCATCGCCCTTGACTGACTGGCGGCGCACATAGCCGCTTACTTGGAGGAGGGCGGTCATTTTGCTGGCTCCTGCTTTGCTGTTGAAGCTGGCTTGCAGTAGGCAACCGTTGACCGGCGTGTATCTCCTGGTGCGTCGGTATCGAAACGCATACTGCTAAGTATTTCAAAACAGTCGGCCTTCGGCATTGGCGGTGTGTTATCCCACGCTCCGCAACCCCATCCAGAAATACCCATGCAGACGAAAAGTATGTATGCGGGTTCCATAGCCTCACACTTTCTCGGCCAGATACCCGGCCCATACTGCAAACGTTGCGATGAAGGTTGAAACGGCTACGAAGGATGCGATGTCATGGAGAAGGTCACGCATTGAAAAGCTCCACGATTAGACGCCAGATCAAAGGTGCGCCGAAAAACAGAATGATGGCGTAGAAGGAAACCATCGGGTGAACCCCGGCCTGCGAACACCATTTCCCGAACCAGAATGAGAGCGGTGAGAGCATGAAAGTTGTCAGGCACCAGAGGGTAAAAATCTTGTCTGTGCGGCTCACGGCCTCGTCCTCTTGCTCTGGCACAGCGCGATAAAAGCGACGATCAGTGCCATGGTGATTAGGTGATCGAATGGGGAGAGTGTCATGCTTCACCTCGCGCTTTGGCGAGCAACGCATCGACTTCAGCGTAGAACCTTTTGCCCCAAGCCCCCTCGGCATCGATGTTGGTCCACCCCCGGATTTTGGCCAGTTTCTCGTAAAGCTCTGGCGCTGCGGCGATCAGGTGGGCGTTGGCCTGGGCGTTTGTTATCGCCCCCTGATGAACGTATGCTATGGTTATCCCTAGTCCGTCCGTTCTAACCGGAACACTTTCGTCGCCACGGGGTTGCCATGCCATCCAAGGCCCCGGAGTGAATTTCGTCTCAGTCATTTCACCCTCCGCTGACACACAACTTCCGTGGTCATCAGGCGAAGCGCCTCATCAGGTCCGGTCTGGTATGGCCGGAAGATCAATTCAAAGGCGTGGTTCACGATGCCCTTGCCGACGAACTCGCAATCTTCACGGTCCCAGAATGGTCCGATCTGCTCGACTACCCGGTTTTCAATCAGGACAAATCCGATATGTGGATCAGGCAATCGGGTGGCTGGCATCACGGACAGAGCCGTGGAAATCATCAGTGCAGAGAACATTAAGCCGCCCTCCCATGGACGTAATCATTGATGCGTTCGAAGGCGTCACTGGTCATATCCAGCAGGTCATCTGCGCGGTTTGCGCGGTACTGCGAGCGTTCCAGCTTCGACATTGCTGGTTGATCACCGAAGCCCCGGTAGAGGTCGATCAAGCGCATTTCAGTATCACAGCGCTGTTCGACGTACTTGCCAAGCAACCGGCGAACCTCAAGCCCGCTGTCGCCCTGATCCTTCAGCGTAAAACACGTCAGGCTGATCGAACCGAGTTGGCCAACAAGAGCTTCCAACTGCGCGATATCGTTCTTCAGAATGGCTTCGATTTCGGCTTTCGTGGACATCGCTCGATCCTTTCGGTGAGCAGTTTCACGACTTACTCAGGTCCAGTGTTCTAGTTCTTCCGGTCAAGTTGCGCGCACCGCGCTGCGGTTCACATGGCAACCTCCATCGCCTGTTTCGGCAGTGGTTGAAATCTCGCGGTCCAGATCGGCAGAGCTTCTTCGTGAACAGCTTTGACACGCTCAATGTTGCATAACTTGCAACTAACGTCAATCAGTAAAATTGCATAACTTGCAACTTTCTTGTTGCGCCGATGTGGGAGAGAGGTCTATGTCTATAGGCACCGGATCAGTTTTTCGTACCGGTTCACCATGGAATGCCTATCCCGAAAGGGACGGCCTCACGGTAGTTCGGAAGCTTCGACTTCAAGTCGCCTTCTGGTCTGTTTGTGCAGTAGGGGTGTGGTTTGCCGATCCATGGCGAATGTCGCAGGCAAGGGACACAAGCGGCTCACCGGCAATCAGGTGAGAGGGAAGGCGCAACGACAAGGGCACCGTGATAAGCCCCGCGCATGAGGCTCCTGAGCCAATAGAAACACGGCATGAACCGGACAGGCTATGCGCCGACATATGGCGTACCGGGGATGCATGGAAACCTCAGGTGCTCGTCCGAGCTTCAAGTGTTCCGGTGCAGTAGTCCTTGGGCTGGTTCGTTCCGGTCCCAAGGGATTACTGCGTCGTTTCCTAGGGTCTGAACCGTCTTCAAGTGAAGAGCAAATCCTGAAAACAAACAGATAGCGGTACGTAGAAAGGTAAGCGCTATGCAGGGATGGAAAGACAAAACACTGACGATTGATCAGCATCCACGATGCAAGGCGTACTTGGCATCGATGTGGATAAAGCAGTTTCAGGGCATGAACGATTATTGGTGCGCGGCAGCAATCGCGGAAAGCTTTTCGGACAAGCGCCTGAAAAAACTCGGCACCGTGAATTTCAACACAATGACCGGAACGCAACTGCTGGATGCGTTTGAAGCCATTCTGGCAGGATCGGCAAAGAAGCCGAAACGTCATGCGAAGAAGTCATTAAGTCCGAGACCGAAATATCAGAAACAGCAAGCCAACCAGCCCAAAGCGGCGTAGGAGGAAGTGATGATTGAAAAATTCACAAAGCACTTTGAAAAATATTTCAGGGAGCACCACAATTGCAGGCTCCCTGATAATTGCACTTACGCACCTTTGCCAGATGACTTAACGCCTAAGCAGGCTGCCGCCCTCACATGGATGCTTTTAATCGTTTGCCGAATTCCACTGCGAGAAGGGATTTCCATTTGTGAAGAGCTTCTGTGCTCAGGGAAGACGAACGAAGCTCTTGAAGTTTTTCACGAGCATTTGAGAACTGGCGTTCCAGCAAAGGCTCCTGAAGCGCCTTGTCTCTGAACATGGTGTTTTTTGTTTTTTCAAACATCTGTTCGTTGAACTTAACCAAATCGAAATCGGCGTCTCTGAATAACACAAGATCAAGAATTCCGATGATGGCAGCGCAAGCCATAGGGCCGTTGTCATCTTCGGACATTTCATCGAATATTTTGATAAATTCAGCACGATAATCGTTATCGTCATATGGAAGCATGCGGCCAAACGCCAGACACACCTGCGGAATTACCAATTCAGAAACCATTGTCGGCAAGTCATCTATGAATTTAATAATCTCTTCTTTTGGTGTCATTCTAGCCCCCTATTCACCCTTAATCCGTTCCCACTCTTCCGGCGTTAGTGCCGCTTTCAAAACCGTATCCACCTCATCCAGATAGCTTTCCCACATCGGACGGCCTTCGAACTTGATATCCGGCGGATTGTTGTGAAGCTCACACAAAGCACGGGCGGCTCGTTCGCGGGGAGGTTTCTGGCGTGGCATGGCTATCCGTCTGTGCCCGTTTTCTGGTCGTTGAACAGCAGCCTCAACATCTGGATTGCTTTCTCGCGCTGCTCCTCGGTCTTGTCCTTGAACATACGCGCTATCCAGTCATCGTCTGGATGGCGGAATAAGGAGCTTATGTCGTCGGCATGGAATAGCTCGCGTAACTTCTCCAGGTATTCCGGTTTCGGGACCGTGCCCTTAAACCACCGAGAGACCAGCCCTTTATCGGCCCCGATCTCATTCACGATATCAACCTGTTTCAGTCCGCGCTTTTCCGCCCACTCAGCAATGAAGTGAACGCGTGTCGGGGTCTTGCCTGCGTGAATTTTGATCGTGTTGTTCATGTTGCAACCATAGCGAATTGCGAAAATGAACTCGTTATCGCGACATGCAACTTTTTTGCTTGCGTTAAGTTGCAAGTTATGCAACTAATAACAGCCATGGAACGCACATCTGAAATCACCAAGTACCGCGAAGAGAACGATCGAATGAGCCTTGAGCAGTTCGGGAAACTGTTCGATCCGCCCGTCGATAAATCGACCGTACTACGCTGGGAGCGCGGACAGATTACGCCGCGCCGAGCAATCGAGATTGAGGCTGCTACTGGAATTTCTCGGTGCGCACTTCTGCCAGAGCTATTCAAAGGTGTCGAATGATCATCGAACTCGAAATCAACGGCGCTCGTGTGATTATCAGCGGCGATAATCTTACCGTGAACCTTACGCAGGACGATCAGGTAAAGAGCAACGTAATCACGCCACGAATTGTCCAGCCAAAAACGCCTTCCGCAGAGACGATCAGAGAGCTTCGCAAAAAGCTGAAGCTTACTCAGTGCGGCTTTGCGAGAATGCTTCGTGTCAACCAAGCGACAATTTCCAGATGGGAAACTGGAGCTGACGAACCGCACGGTGCCGCCGCTGTCCTGCTGGCAAACATGATCACCGATGCCGGTAATTCCTCCGGAGCGGTCGGGTTGATCGCCCTTCGAGAATGGATAAAGGCCGGACATGGCCGTCAATCCTCCCTCGCAGAGGCTCTTGGCATCACAACTCCAGCAATTCCGCAGTGGCAGGAAGTCCCCGCAGATAAACTGGTTTTGGTCGAGAAAATCACAGGAATTTCGCGTCAAGTTTTGCGCCCTGATCTGTTTGACGGGATGCGCGCCTAATCATCATTGCCTGCCGGGGACACCTCGCCCCCGCCTGTTACTCGGTAGGTAATAAGCCCGGAGATTTGATCTCCCTGACGGGTCTCCGGGCAACCCATTTCACAAAGGACTAGACCGATGAACATCACCGGAAAGGATCGAAAGGATTGTGCGCTGCAACGCTTATCCCCTTCGGCTTTCGTGGTGAGTTTTCAGGCCAAGTCCACAAGACGAGTTGGACGCCAGTGTCAGTCTTCCAGGCTTTCCGGGCTGTCCGTTTCATCTTCATCACAGTGTCCTCTTTGTAACCGGTAGCGGCTTCATCGCCGCTGACCACCGACAATCTAAACGTACTGAAGGGATTGTCGGAAATGTCCGAAAAGTTGTCGGAGAAATCAGAAATGTCTGAGTTGGTCTTTGCTTCTGAAATTCTGAAAAGCCACATCGCGCCGCCTTCTCTGGCGAGCAGCGTAGGCGCTCGAATTCTAGCTGCCTCTCGGAAACTCAAGTGGTCGTTCAATCGCACTCGTGACGTTTGGTACGCAGATCAGCGTGTCTCGATCAAACCGAAGGAGCTTCGCAAGCTAGAGGAGGTGTCCGGTGTCGAATACGGACAGCAGGAACTCAACGAAGTCGACAGGCTCATCAACAACGCAACAAAGCTCTTGGGTCACAAGGACCCGCATATCAGTGGCTCGGTCTTTGCTGCGCTCCGCTCGCTCATTGGCGCTGTGGATCGCCCCGGAGCTTAAGGAGGAAGGCCGATGACGGTTTACTTCATCCGCGAAAGAGAAAGCCGCCACGGCTACGTAAAAATTGGCGTCAGCAAAAATGTTGATCGGCGGTTGCGCGAAATGGCAACGGCCTCTCCAAGCGGATTTGATGTCTTGGGGCAATGCGTCGGCGGCATGGAGTTGGAAAAGCGCCTGCACAAGATGCTCGAAAGTGATCGAGTAAACGGTGAATGGTTTAAGCCAACAACCGATGTGCTGGCGGTAATAGATCGCGCTATTGCAGGCGAGTTCTCTGGAGTGGAGCAGTCTAACGGCCTGCCCATAACCATCAAACCAGAAGACGAATTCAGCGACAATATTGTTGTTGAAGCTCGGTTCTATCTCAATGAACTGATGAAGCGAGAATGGCGAGGCATAGGCGATACGGATGAAGGTGTCCGAAACCGCGTTGCTGACGCTTGCGGCATTAGCCACAGTTACGCTTTCCGTATCAGCTTCAAACATCAAGAGATCAACGATATTTCGGGGTCGGTCTACCGCTCTCTTCGTATCAATTATGCTGAAGCCTTAGAGGCTGAAGGCCGTCTGAACGACGGTCAGCGCAGGTTCTTGAACCTTGTCAGACGCAATGTGCCAACGAGCAGCCGAGCGGATCGCGTCTGCCCGGAGTTGGCCGATTACCCGACCCTTGAAGAAGAGTTCAACATTCCAGCACCGGGAGAAGTGAAATGAACGCAGGCCATAACGTCGATCAGGAAAAGCTTGACGAACAGCGTTTCCTCAACGGTTTCCGCGAGATCAAGGAATTGAAGTCTGACATCGGCGGAACGATGGGCACGATCAACAGTGTCTATAAGACGCTGAAAGCCGCCGGGTTTACCAAGGCAGACGTGAAGTGGGCTTTCGAGCTTGAAGAGAAGGACAGTGGCGAAGTCATAGAGACGATGAAGCGCCGTCTACGCATCGCGGCAATGCTAGGTCACGGTCTGGCTCGCCAGATTGATCTCTTCGATGAAGACCGCACCCCACTTTCCGAGCGCGCCTATCTCGAAGGGATGGCTGCAGGGCGTCTTCGTAAGGAAATGACCAACCCGCACGATCTCAGCACCGAAGCAGGTCAGGAATGGCAGCGCGGATTTAATGACGGAACGTCGCTGGCGAACATCGATCTGTCCGCATCACTGGACGGTGTCTCCGACCCCGACTTTCCTGACGTGGAGGCTGCCTGATGCTCTCCATGACCCCACGCCAGAAACAGGCATACGATTTCATCCGTTCATTCATCGACCAGAAGGGCTACGGCCCTTCGTATGAGGAAATCCAGGAGGCGCTTGGCTTGCATTCCAAGTCTGGTGTCCATCGCATCATTGAAGGGCTTGAAGAGCGAGACTTGATCGTCAGACGCCCCGGAATACGCCGGAGCATCGCTCTGAAGCCAGCCTTCAACGCTGACTATCACCTTCGGCGGGTCCTATCGGTTCTGGATGGAACGACTTACAGCGATCACCAGTCAGTGCAAGAAGCTGCTCGTTACATGGGGAGGGCTGCGTAATGTCAGAACTCAGCCTCACACCCGGCAGCCGTCGCAAACTATTGCGGCATATCGAGGAAGTCTCCGGCGTGAACGAACTGGCGAAACTGATGCAGATCAGGGTTGCGCTCCTCCGAAAGATCATCCTTGCCGATGGAGAACTGAAAGAAGCCTGCCTCGAAAGCGGTATTCTGTCTCCTGCTGGTTTCGTTCTGCCCGGCGTCGAGCAGCAATGGGTTCCTATCGGAATGAACCCGTCATTCGTCAAAAAGGTCTGGGCAAAGCGCAGGAAAGAAGAGCAGCTTCGGAAGCTGATCGAGAAAGAAACCAAGGCCGAAAAGGTCACTGCTGCATTCAAGGCAATCACTGTTCGCAACGATGAGCCTCCGAAGCCATTAATCAGCACGTCGGGTGAAACGATTGTCCTGAACAGCAAGCCAACCGTTCGTGACATTATCGAGCGGGTCATTGCCGGTACTGAATTTACCTATGAGGACATCATCGGTAAGCGCCGGACTAAGGACCTCGTTCCGTTCCGTCATCGTGCAATGGCCGACTGTGTAGCGATCCGCACGGACCTGAGCCTTCCGACCATTGGCCGTTTATTCGGCGGTCGTGACCACACCACGGTCCTTCACGCCGCCCGCAAAATGGGTGTCACTGACCGGACTGCGGCAGCCGAAGGCCGTCAGAGCGTATCCAGCAAGATCGGCATCAATTCGTATCCGGTCCAGTCCCTGGATAACAGCGCGAGGGCAGCATGAGCCAACGTATCGGAAACGCCCTCATCATCACCGGCTGTGTGCTTTTAGCTCTGGCTTGGATTTTCACCCCGGTTGCCTGCGTTATGGGGAGGTATTGAATGCTGATCCTCGGAATGGACATAGCAACCACTACCGGCTTCGCTTGGTACGATCCAAGCGCGCCAATGAGCACGATCCGCACCGGGATCATTACGGCGACCGGCGAGAATGCCGAGGAGAAAGCATCGTCTATCGGTCTCCAACTGGTCGCGATGTTGAAGGCGGAACGGCCTGACTTCGTGGCTATCGAGCAGCCAATGCGCAATGTCGTCACCTTCAAAAAGAAGCGCAATGACATGGCGGGCGAGAAGGAAGAGCAGACTATCAACCCGAACGCCTTGCAACTCTCCAGCCTGTCCGGTGCTGCCGTGGCGATCATTTCGGCCTACCGCATACCGTGGCTGACCATTCCTTCATCCACATGGCGCTCACAGTTCCTTGGATATGGCCGCAAACCAGGGTTCGCAAGTAAGGACTGGAAGAAAGCAGCAATGGAACGCTGCCAGATGCTGAAAATCCCGGTGAAGAAGCATGACGCCGCCGAAGCGGTCGGGATTGCCTTCGCTGCCACAGCTTCCCAGCAATACAAGATGCTTCAGATGAGGGCGGCATGAGCTACCACGAACGAGAAATCAGGCCAGAGCCGCCAACGTCCATCGAAGCCGAGCAGGCGCTGCTCGGTGCCATCATGATCGACAATGCATCGTATTGGCGCGTTGCTGGTATCTTGCAGCCGAAGCATTTCAGCGAGCCACTTCACCGGGAAGTTTATGAAGTGGCCGGGAAGATGATTGCCGAGGGCAGGGCGGCGAACCCCGTCACTATGAAGCAGTACCTGCCTGAGAATGCAAAGATCGGTGAACTGACGCTGAAAGAATACCTGATGCGCCTTTCGCTTGAAGCGGTCGGTTCGTTCCACGCCTACGACAATGCCCGCGTGATCCTTGAACGATGGTCCCGGCAGGAGCTTGTCAATCTCGCCTATGATCTTCGCGACATGAGCGTGAACATGCCGGTCGATATGACGCCAGAAAAACTCATTGGCATGGCATCGGATCGGCTGACCGAAATTGCGCAGGAAGGTAACGAGCGCGCCGGTTCGATGAAGTACGGCGTCCTATTGCCCAAGGCTATCGACCGAGTAGCAAAGGACAGCCTGAACGGAAACAAGCTCATCCCGTGGTTCCTGCCAGAGATTACCCAGGCAGTGGGTGATATTCGACACGGCAACCTTATCGGGTTCATGTCAGATAGTGGCGGCGGCAAGACATCCTTTTCCCTCACACAGTGCCGTCATGCCGCCTTGGCTGGATATCGAACCGCATTCTTCTCCATTGAAATCACCGATGAAGAGGCAGCTTTGCAGGCGGCTGCGCAAGCAAGCCGGATTAGCCTCGACCGTTTGGATGCCTTCGCCCTGAACACGACCGAGAAGGAGCGGATCGAAGGCGAGATGATGAAATCCACGAATATCCCATTCGACATCGTTTCGTTCGCTGAATGCAGCCTGTCTGACATTCGTATCAAGATGGAAGCGATGAAAAAATCAGTCGGGCTTGATCTGGTATTCATCGACCACGCCAAAATGATCCAGTTACCCGGCAAGGCAGGCGAGATATTCGCAGAGCGCGTCAATGCACTCTATCGGGGCCTGAAAGCCATAGCGAAGAGCCTTGATGTGGCAATCGTGATCCTGATCCAGCGTAATGACGAATGGAAGGCACGTTGGAAGACCGGCGGCAGCCTACGGCCAATGATGGGTGACGCCTACGGCGGCGGCGGCGTCAAGCAGAACCTGGATGTGTGGTTCTCCCTGTACCGGCCCGAACCGCTCTACAAGGAACTGATCCCACAGGAGTACCGGCAGGAAAAGCGCGACGACCTTGTGCGCCGATACGAAGGAAGCAAGGGCAAGGCATGGATCATCAACCACAAGCGCAGACGTGGCGAGCCGGGACAATCCGCTGAAATCGAGTTCGAAGCCGAGTTCACCCTGTTCAAATCGGGCACTCCTGAGATGCCAGCAGCTTTCGAAGGGTTCCTGCAATGAATTGCTTCGCCGCCTACCTGAAAGAAGTGCCTATGGGCTACTACGTGATGCTCCGCTTCGCCCGCGACGGCAGACCGAAGCCCGTAATGGGAGAGGGAGACAAGCCCATTGTGTACCGATCCAAGCTGGAAGCCACAGAACGGGCGCTGCAAGACCTTCTCGCCTATATGAACACCGAATACCTACGCTGCGGTGAAACAGCGTCAGCGGCCCGCACAGAGGCAGAGAAGCTATTCCCGACACTCCAGCCGATACGGAAGAACGGGAAGGTTATCCAGGTTGAGAGAAAGAAGGCGGCAGCATGACTGACAACGTGAACCGTCCAGCCCACTACACCGGCCATCCAAGCGGGATTGAATGCATCCAGATCACGGAACACATGGGCTTCAATCTGGGGAATGCCGTGAAATACATCTGGCGTTGCGATCTGAAACAGGACGCGATTGAAGACCTGGAGAAAGCCCGTTGGTACATCGACCGGGAAATCAAGAAGCGCAAGCGGGTGAGGGTGACGGAATGACAGTTGACCCTCGTGTTTATTCGATATGCGCAGAGTACGGCATCAAGATCGTGGATGCTCACCGATACCCGGATATTGGCGAAACACGGGCGGTCGCCACACTAGACCGGATACTGCGCAACCACGGAGAAGGTCATTTCCGCTTGGTCATGACCACATTGGCGGAAACCTCCAACAATCGGGCGTATCTTGATGAATACTCGTGGTGGATGGCCTCGGATATGGTGATTGCCAACCGTGGCCTGATCGAGCGCGATCCGTCCGCATGGCTTGAATTATGGGATGCAATACCGCTAGGACGCCTTCAATTCATGATGAACGACCTTTCCGGCGTTGTCCCACAAAGACACGCATTATCTGGCGTGGTATTTGAACGTATATACCGACGCTTTGGACCGAATGCAGATCAATTAGATTTGCTCGATGACAGGAGGACAGCATGACGCCGTTGGAAATAGCTGAACTGTTCATCCGAGGCGCAGAAGTTGACCGGCGGTTGCCACAGACAGCGAAGCCGAAGCAGTTGAAGGCGCAGAGCCTGGGATATGTCCATAGCTGGGCTGAAATGCGTGAATGGGGCGATGAGCGGCATAAAGAGCATCGCGCCGAGATGTTCGCCAAGACCAAGCTGACGACGCAAGACGTATCAGAGTGGGAACGGTGCAACCAGCTTATCCTTTCAGTGAAGGACGATATGCGCCGCCGTTGTCTCTGGGCATGGGCCAACGCACAAGCTGGCGGGACGCCGTTTGGCAAATGGTGCACCAAGCATTGCTTCACCAGAGAAACGGGAAGAAAGCGAAAAAACCGGGCGATTTTAGAGATTTTCGGTGAGATTGCCCGCATTAACGGCCAAAATTACAAAAAAGGCCTAGAAGGGGTGTTGCATGTTTGCCCTGAAACCGGGCAGATTGATGTCACAATCGGAGACCATGCGGGCAGCGAAAAGGTGCTGACATGGCGGGATGATTTCTCGCTAACGCACGGTGAAACCGGACCGGATTTCAGTTGGGCAGAAGCCCGAAACGAAAGACGCCGCCAGAAGTACGCTGAAAGGCGTAAGGCGGCATAAGCGGGTGCAAGTAGCAGGCGACCGAATGTCCAACCGGTTGCCGGGAGGTGCAAATCCTCCCACAGCGCCAGACACGGTGAAAGTCATGATCGCCAAGAGAGCAAGACGCATCGCTGACAAGTTGCGCATGAAGGCGAAAGCCAAGCGGGTTTATCCGCGTGATGAGAAGGCACGGAACGCCGATCATCTGAAGTGCTGCTCTTGCTTCATGTGCGGCAACCCTCGGAAGTGGTGGAAGCAGAAGACCATAGCCGAGAACATGGCCGACGACTGGCAGCGCCTACAACGTGACTGGTCGAAGGTTTACGGATAGAGGCAGCGCCTCAACAGAATGTGCGAGACGCGGTGAATGCCAAGGCCGTCCTCCCCGCAAGGGTGTAGAGTTACCGAGAGATTTGGCGCTCGGCGCACACAGAATGCGAGCAGCAAGGCGATTGCAAGGCCTACCGTGGGATATAGCAAACAGCGATAAGCCCCACGGCTCGCATATAGCTGGCGGCCAGCGAAGATAGCCGTAGTCGGTTAATGGTGGCGTAAAGACGTTGTGAGAGCCTCGCCCGAAAGGGTCCGACTAGCGCACATATCCGCCCTCATGCAGTACCGCCCCACTAATCCGGGTAGCGCGAGACATGAGGGCAAACAAATCAGAACGGCGGTCATGCGTCTGGTGTGTTTCCAGAGGGGCCGAAATAGCGGTAGCCGCGCCCATATAGCGCGGAGCCTTGCAAGCCTGCCGTAGTCCCGTTCTGACCTATCCGTATGGTGGTAGGCCACCGTGTATCAGAGGTCGCCCAGATGAAACGATGTGTCCACTTCGTCGGGTTTTGTGGTGAGGAATACTGGTCAGCGGTCAAAGCTTTCGGGCCACCACACTTCATTCATCGCGGATGGGACTTGAGGGCGCGCCGAGAAATAGCCGACGGTGACATGGTTGTCTTCGCCAGAGGGCCGCACGATCAAGCGCCGCGTACCAAGTCATTTGACGATATTCGCGAGTAATTCAGCCGTCGCCTTCGGGTGGCGGCTTTTTCATTGGAGAGAGGCACGAAACTAAAATGGGATGGCTTCATCCTGCGGCATAGACCGGAGTTTCAGGAAGTCGTCACGATCAAAGATACCGTACTTTTCTATCCAGACCTTCAAGTCGAAGGTTGCGTGTCTGACGAAATCCTGAGCAGTTTCCATTTCGGTGAACTCATGTGGCCGTGACGTACCGTCTGCGAGAAGTTCTAATACCTTGATCTGGTACATTGCTGCCCTCCTGTTTTCATCAGGATAGCGCATCTGTCTAAATATGCGACCAGCAATCAGCCCCGCCATCGTGCGGGGTTTTTCGCATCATAGGGAGCGACATCTTTCACCTAGCTCCACCGGGCGGCTAGACCATGGCTTTCACTCGCGGGTGTAGAACTCAACACTGGTCGCTCCGGGGCTGCAACCCTGCATTAAGCGGTGTGAAGTGGGCAGGCCCGGAAGATACCAACAGAGGAACGGATATGAACTGGCAGCCGATAAATATGGCAGCGACGGTCAGCTACGGAACGGTTGCCGTTCTCAAGATGAAAGACGGCACTGTCGTTAAGGCCGTATGGGGCTTCAACGGTAACGAATGCGCTTGGTGGCCGAAGACAGGCAAGCGAGAGCCGATATCTAAGTACAAACCGTCAGCATTCGCAATCATCACCGAGGGCGATGTCCCGAGCCATGATTGGCGCACCGGGTGCATTGCAAACCACGCTGGAGAAGCAGCATGAACCGTAGACGCTTCCTTTCATTCCTCGGCCTCGCTCCTGTAGCAGCTGCCGTTCCTGCAATGGCGCTGCCAAGGGCGGAGAAGCCCACCGAGATTGTGCCGCTTGATGAGGTGCACACCAACATCAAGATGGCTTATGACGACGGCACCGAGTTCATTTTCCCGGTCAGTATGCCGCAACATCAGTTCGACCTGATAATGGCGAACGCCCGTAGCTATGCGGATGGCGGGATTGTCTGACCATGCCCAAGCCCATCCAGTTCATGCAAGCCACATGGCAGGACATCGTAGGATCAAGGCATCTCCATCTCGCAGCGGTAATGCGCGGCAACATGGACATAGCCGATGAAATCCGAGACCAGATGCATGCCAGCCTAGACGCATACCTGGATCACCAGACCGAGGCAGCAGTAGCAGCAGAGCTTAAGGCGAAGGGGTAGGGATGGGTTACACACCGCGAGTAGCAGTAGCGTCATGCCCAGCTTGCCAAGGCGATCCCGATCTGAAGTACAAGCTCTTCAGTCCATATGTACGGCTTGTTTGCCAGTGCGGTGTATCCGGGCAGTGGGTGATAGTAGACGGGAGCGGCGACCAGTTCAATGTAGCTGGCCGAGGATGGGAGAAGATCGCAGGTCAGCCATTCAGCACCGTACCAAGGCCTAAGCCTTCATGCTGGTAAGCAAATATGGCTAAAATCAAAACCCTCAAGCCTCTCGTATCCACGATGAAGCCAAGGCTGACAGTGGACCGGAAGCAGCAAGAGGCAGTACGCCTTAGAGAGCGAGATCAGAACACCGAATGGAGAGCCTGGTATAAGACCAGCAAGTGGCAGCGGTTGCGTGAGCAGGTGCTGGTACGAGACGGCTACAAGTGCCAGCGTACCGGCGTCCTCCTGATCGGCAAGCACCCAGCGCCCAATAGCCCTGTAGTGGACCATATCAAGCCGCACAGAGGCGATGCTGCCCTGTTCTGGGATATGGATAACCTACAGTCTGTGTCCAAGGAGTACCACGACAGCATCAAGCAGGCGCAGGAGAGAGCGGACAAGGTAGCGGCCATTCATCCTAAGTGGTTACAGCCCTCGTTCATTCCTCTGACCATTGTGTGCGGCCCAGCCGGATCGGGCAAGAGTACCTACGTGGCTAGGAATAAAGGCCCGTTCGATCTTGTCATAGACCTGGATGTGATTGCATCGGAGATATCCGGCGAACCTACCCACGGATGGGACCGTGACAAGTGGCTTAATGCTGCGCTCTACAGGCGCAATGACATGCTCGGTTCCCTGTCTCGACCATCTAACCACCGTGCAGCTTGGTTCATAGTAGCAGAGCCAAAGGCAAAGCACCGCGACTGGTGGCAACAAACGCTCAAGCCGGAAGCCATCATCGTTCTAGAAGTGGATGAGCCTACCTGCATGGCGCAAGCAAGCCGTGATCCAGACCGAGATATGGCCAGAACCGAACAGGCAATAACCAATTGGTGGGCCAATTACGAGCCAAGGATAGGCGATAGGGTCATTCGAGGGGCGATAAACAGGAATGTCGCCCCATAATAGGATCAAAGTCCTACCGGGGGGCATCGAAAAGTCTGGAATAGGAATGCTTTCAGACCCGCGCATCCCCTTAAGGCACACAATTTTTTTGGAGCACTGAGTTTCAGCCATGGCCGGTAACAAAAACAGCGGTCGTCCCGAATTCGCGCCAACGGATGACGAACGTGAGAAAGTGCGCGTTCTCAAGGCTTGCGGCATGTCGAATGAGGCGATTGCCGAAGTTATTGGCATTTCAGAGCCAACTTTGCGTAAGCATTTTTCTTATGAGATCGACATCGCAACGGCGAAGGTCCGCGCAGACATGATAATGGCGCGCTACCACGCTGCCAAAGGCGGGAATGTTCAAGCCCAGAACAAGATGATTGAGCAGGTTTCGGCTGTCGATGTGCAAGGCCGCCGAGCGCCCGACAGGCCAGCAAAAGAACCGAAGCTTGGCAAGAAGGAAGAGCAGCAGATGGCGGCTGAGAAGGTCGGCGGTCGCTTTGCTACGCCATCAGCGCCGAAGCTTGTTGTGAGCAATAACGGATGATGTGGGATACGAGCTGCCCAGATTGGGAGAGCCGGATTGTCGAAGGTCGTTCGCTTATCCCGTTCGATCCTTTGTTCCCTGAAGAGGCTGAAGCCGCCCTTGATGTGTTCAAGTCGCTAAAGATCGTAGACGCGCCAGGAAGCCCGACGTTCGGAGAAGCCTGCGAAGAATGGGTGTTCGATTTCGTCAAGGCAATCTTCGGCGCGTATGACCATGCGACGGCCAAGCGGAATATCCGTGAGTTCTTTCTTCTGATTAGCAAGAAGAACTCGAAATCCACGATTGCAGCCGGGATCATGCTAACGGCACTGATTAGGAACTGGCGTCCATCGGCGGAACTGCTGATTTTGGCTCCTACGCTCGAAATCGCAAACAACAGCTATAAGCCTGCCGCTGACATGGTGAGGGCCGATCCAGAACTAAGCGACCTTCTGCATATCCAGGACAACTTCAAGCAGATCACCCATCGCGTGACGAGGGCCAGCCTGAAGGTGGTAGCAGCCGACACGGACACGGTAGGCGGCAAGAAGGCTGCCTTCGTCCTTGTGGATGAGCTTTGGATTTTCGGGAAGAAGAATAATGCAGATGCGATGTTGCGGGAAGCTACCGGCGGCCTTGTATCCCGCCCGGAAGGGTTCGTAATCTACCTGTCAACCCAGAGTGATGCCCCGCCTGCCGGGGTATTTAAGGCGAAACTGGACTATTTCAGGGACGTTCGCGACGGGATCACGGTAGACCGAAAGAGCCTGGGCGTTCTGTACGAATATCCCAAGGCAATGATCGAGAACCAGTCCTTTCTTGATCCAGAGAATTTCTACATCACGAACCCAAATATGGGGCGTTCGGTAAGCAAGGACTGGATTGAGGACGAGCTTCGTAAGGAGCTGGCCAGCGGGCCTGAAACCCGGAATGTCTTCCTTGCAAAACACCTAAACGTCGAAATCAGTGGCAATCTGCGCGCAAATCGCTGGCCAGGGGCTGAGTTCTGGGCTGAGCGCACTGACAAGTCGTTAACCAGTCTCGATGCTTTGTTGGATCGGTGTGAGGTCTGCGTTGTCGGCATCGACGGCGGCGGTCTGGACGACTTATTCGGAATGACAATAGTCGGACGTGAGAAAGGCTCATGGAACTGGCTCTCATGGTCACATGCATGGTGCCACACAAGCGTTCTTGAACGTCGGAAGTCTATTGCATCTCTGCTTCGTGATTTCCAGCGAGCAGGGGAATTGACGATTGTCGATGATGCGCTGGAGGACATCTCGGACATCATTGGCAAGATCGACTACGTGAAAGAGCGGGGCTTGCTCGCTTCTGTAGCCGTGGACCCGGCGGGCCTTGGCGACATGATCGAAGCTCTCGATGAAATCGGCGTATCGCAGGAAAATGGCAATCTGGAAGGCGTAGCGCAGGGCTGGCGGATGATGACTGCAATCAAGTCATCTGAGCGCCGCCTTGTGAACGGCACGTTGAGACATGCACCGTCATCGCTGATGGACTGGTGTGTGGGAAATCTCAAGATTGAGCCAACGGCAACCGGGATCAAGGCAACCAAGCAAAACGCGGGCGATGCGAAGATTGACCCGGTGATGGCGCTATTCGATGCGGTGACGGTGATGAGCCGGAACCCGGAAGTGAAGCGCGCAAAAACGTATCAGATGATGTTCGTCTGATTTCACTGACAATTTGAAAGATGGAGGTCCGTCATGGAAATGACGCGGCGCGCCTATTCGTGCATCGAAGTCAAAGCGGTGAACGAAGAACGGCGCATCATTCGAGGCGTGGCGACCAGCCCAGCCGTTGATCGTGTGGGCGACATCGTTGACCCGATGGGCGTCAAGTTCCAGAACCCACTTCCGTTGCTCTGGCAGCACAAGCACGACAAGCCGATTGGCACCGTGAAATTCGATGCCCCGACCGAGAAGGGCATCAACTTCGAAGCAGAATTGCCGGTTGTTTCCGAAGCAGGAACGCTTCGGGACCGGATCGAGGAAGCATGGCAGAGCATCAAGCTTGGCTTGGTGCGCGCCGTGTCCATCGGCTTTCGGCCCATCGAATACAGTTTCATGGAGGAAGGCGGCATTCGCTTCATCGAAAGCGAAGTGTTCGAGCTTTCAGCCGTGACCATCCCGGCCAACGAACAGGCCGTGATCTCCAGCGTTGGCAAGAGCCTTGATGCTGATGCCATCGCCCACATCAAGAAATTCGAGTTTCCGACTGAGGAAAAGCAGGCTCCGGCTCAGATGAGCAAGAAGGTGCATGTGGCTCGCTTGGCGGCGGCGACCCAGAAGCGGGTGCCATTCACCATCAACAAAATCAATCATTAATGGAGGTAGCAATGGCTACTTACGCTGAACAGATCGCCGCTTACGAAAACAAGCGAGCGGCAAACCTGAAGGCCATGGAAGACATCATGTCGAAGTCGGCAGAAAAGGGCGAAACGCTCGATGCTGCACAGCAGGAAGAGTTCGACGGTCTTCAGGCAGACAATGACGCTATCGACAGCCATCTGAAGCGTTTGCGCACTCTGGAAAAGGCTGCCGCCGAAAAGGCGGTGCCTGTTGCCGGTGGCCGTGAAGGTGATGGCGCACAGGCTCGTGCCGGTGTGGTCGTTGTCCCTCGCGCTGAAAAGCTCGACAAGGGCATCGCATTCGCCCGTATCGCCAAGGTGAAGGCACTCGCCAAGCTCGACGGCGAGAGCGTCCGCACGGTAGCAAAAGAGCTTTACGGCGAAACCTCGTCCGTTTTCGGCTTCTTTGCCAAGGCTGCCGTACCTGCTGCAACCACCACTCACGCAACTTGGGCTAGCCCACTGGTTGGTGACGAAACGTCGGCTTTCGCTGACTTCGTGGAATATCTTCGTCCCCAGACCATTCTCGGTCGTTTCGGTGCGAATGGCATTCCGTCCCTTCGTCGTGTGCCATTCCGCGTCCCGCTGATTGGCCAGACTTCCGGCGGCGAGGGCTATTGGGTAGGTGAAGGCAAGGCCAAGCCGCTGACCAAGTTTGACTTCGAGCGCAAGACGCTGGAACCGCTCAAGGTCGCCAATATCGCCGTTGCCACTGAAGAAGTGCTTCGCGATAGCTCGCCTTCGGCTGAAGCGATCATCCGTGACCAGCTTGTTGCGGCTCTCCGCGCTCGCCTGGATACGGACTTCATCAACCCGGCCAAGGCTGCGGTTGCTGGTACGTCTCCGGCATCGATCACGAATGGCGTCACGGCTATTCCGTCGGCAGGCGGCACGGCTGATGATGTTCGCGCCGACATTCAGAAACTGTTCGGAGCCTTCATTGCTGCGAACAATGCTCCTACCTCCGGCGTCTGGATCATGTCGGCAACTGTGGCTCTTGCCCTTTCGCTGATGCAGAACCCGCTTGGTCAGGCTGAGTTCCCAGGTATCAGCATGAACGGCGGCACTCTGTTCGGCCTTCCGGTTATCGTTTCGGAATACGTTCCGGTCGTGACTGGTTCGACCGATCCGGCTGATGACGGTGCATATGTCGTCCTCGTCAATGCTTCGGACATCTACTTCGCTGATGACGGCGATGTGGCTGTGGACCTGAGCCGTGAAGCATCGCTGGAAATGGCCGACAATCCGGCTCACAACTCCGGTACGCCGACCCCAGCACAGCTTGTTTCCATGTTCCAGACGAACAGCGTGGCCTTCCGCGCTGAACGTACCCTGAACTGGATGGCTCGCCGTGCAAACGCTGTTCAGGTGCTCTCCGCTGTTAAGTGGGGCCAGTAAGCCAATAGGGCGGGGCGCATCACGCGCCCTGCCTACTCTTCCATGGAGATCACCATGAAGCACCTTTCCTATTTCGATAGAGCGATGAAATCCCCGGATCGCCGGTATCTGCGCATCTTCGAAAAGATGGGCTATCGGGAAGAACCGAAGCCAGTTGAACAGCCAGCGCCGAAGCCAAAGGCAAAGCGGAAGGCGGACAATCATCAGGACGATGACGAATGATCGGCTTCATCGGTGCAACAGAGTTCATTCAATTCATCGGTGATGGTGGCGGAGGGTCAGTCGATCCGGCGTTTCTCGTCACTGTGAATGGTGAAACTGTGACGAACAGCGGCGCACCGGTCACGTATGGAACGGACATAGACCCCGCCTTACTGGTGATGAACGATGGTTCTGTCGTCACGAATAGCGGAGCGATTGTTCTGAACGGAGCATAAGAAATGGCTGAATTATCTACGCTCGGATCGGTCATCAAGACCGCTTATGAAGCTGAGGCGAACACAAATGCCTACACCGATGCTGAAAAGACGAAGCTGGCAGGTGTCGCGACTGGCGCTACTGCGCTGACAATCGGCACCACCGCGACAACGGCTAAGGCTGGGAATTATCAACCGACTTGGGCGCAGGTAACGGGAAAGCCGGTGGGTGTTGCCGTTCCAGATGCCGCCGAAGGCACGGAAGTTGCCACGATCAACGCACTCCTAGCCAGCCTTCGCACTGCCGGTTTTATCGCCACCTAAAAGGGGCTAACGATGAAGATTTTTGGCTGGGAAATTGGCCGCGCAAAGTCGCTTTCGCAGCCTACCGCAAACCGAGGCGGATGGCTGCCCATCATCCGTGAAAGTTTCAGCGGGGCATGGCAGCAGAATGTCGAGATCAATCGCGATCTTGCTCTGACATATTTCGCCGTGTTTTCGTGCATGACGCTGATTGCCAGCGACATTTCCAAACTTCGCGTCAAGCTTATGCAGCGTGGTGAGGGCGGCATCTGGCAGGAGACATCCAACCCTGCATACGATCCAGTCCTGCGCAAGCCCAACTCGATCCAGACACGCATTCAGTTCTTCGAGAACTGGCTGCTGTCGAAACTATCAAACGGCAATGCTTACATCCTGAAGCGGCGCGACGGTCGCGGCGTTGTGACGGCGCTGTATGTGCTTGACCCGCAGCGTGTTCAGCCCTTGGTGTCCGAAAGCGGAGATGTTTTCTATCGTCTTTCGACCGATAATATCAGCGGCATTGAACAGGATGTGACCGTACCGGCACGTGAGATTATTCACGATCGATACAACTGCCTATTTCATCCGCTCATTGGCCTTTCTCCGCTGACGGCGGCTGGCCTTGCTGCGATGCAGGGGATGGCGATCCAGAGCGACAGCACGAACTTCTTTGCTAATAAGGGCGTTCCTTCCGGCATCCTGACCGCGCCGGGCGAAATATCCCAGGTTACGGCTGATCGACTGAAGACTGAATGGCAGGCCAACTATTCGGGCAAGAACTCCGGCAAAGTTGCCGTTCTTGGCGACAGCCTTGATTTCAAGGCTATGGCATTCAACGCTACAGACAGTCAGCTTATCGAACAGTTGAAATGGTCTGCCGAAATGGTCTGCTCCACGTTCCATGTGCCGCCCTACAAGATCGGGATCGGACAGATGCCGACGTATAACAACATCCAGGCGCTAAACATAGAATATTATTCTCAGGGCCTTCAGAAGCTCATTGAGGATGCAGAAATCTGCCTTGATGAAGGTCTTGGCATGAAAGACGGCATCGGCACTGAGTTCGATCTTGACGGCCTGTGGCGGATGGACAGCAAGACCCAGATGGAAGTTCTGGAACAGGCGAAAAGCGTCATGACGCTGGACGAACGCCGCAGGCGCATTGATTTGCCGAAGATGAAGACCGGCGGCGATACCGTCTATCTCCAGCAGCAGGACCATTCACTGGAAGCAATCGCTGCCCGTGACAAGCAACTGATCGAGCAGGCCGATAATCCGCAACAGCCTGCCAATGACAATCCAGTTCAAGCCGAAGCCGACAAGGCCATGATTGAAATTCTCAAAGGGTTTAACCGATGACATTTGATGGCAAGGCTTTCGGCAAGGAAATCGTAGCTGTGGTCAAGGGGTTCGTCGCTGACGAACTCAAGCCAATCGTCAAGCGTCTTGATGATCTGGAACAGCAACTCAAGAGCCTGCCTACACCGAAAGATGGCAAGGATGCAGACCCTGAAACGGTTGCCGACATCGTTAAGGGTCAGGTTCAATCCGATCTTGCCGAAATTCGGGCCGCAATCGAGGCGTGGAGCGCTCCAGAGCCTGACCCTGATGTTATACGCGGCATGGTCGAAACGGCTGTCAGTGAGGCTGTTTCGGCTATTCCAGCGCCAAAGGACGGTAAAGACGGGCGCGACGGCGTTGACGGTAAAGACGGCCTGCCGGGTGAGCGCGGTGAAAAAGGCGAATGCGGGGTTGGCGTTGCAGGTGCATTTATCGAACGCGACGGTAGTCTTGCAGTCACCCTGTCAAACGGTGAGGTGAAAAACCTTGGCCCTGTTTGTGGCAAGGATGGCGCTCCGGGGCAGGATGGCAAGGACGGCATCGGGTTCGATGATCTTGATCTTGTCGAGGATGCTTCCGGCCTTTCCTTGAAATTCATCAAGGGCGATACCGTCAAGTCATTCCCCCTGCCGGTGGTCATAGATCGCGGAGTATTCCGAGACGGTCAGACCTATCACAAGGGCAGCGGCGTCACCTGGGGCGGTCGATACTGGATTGCGCAGGAAACCACGTCAGACAAGCCAGACGGCGGCAAAAGCTGGCGTCTCGCCGTTAACAAGGGCCGGGACGGCAAGGACGCGAAGAAGGTAGGTGAATAATGGCCGATCTGGTTTCGCTCCAAGAGGTCAAGAACGGCCTTCGCATCGATACTGACGATGACGATGCGCACCTGAACTTGCTGATTTCTGCCGCATCCAGTCGCGTTAAAGCTTATCTGGATGTGCGGGCCGATGAAGTCATTGACGAGAACGGCGCAACCACTGATGCGCGTGTGAAAGCCGCTGCGATCATGCTAGTTGGCTACTACTACCGCAATCCAGACCAAGACCCGGATAAGGATTTCTCGGTGGGTATGTTGCCGAAGCCGGTTTCGTCCATGCTTTACCAACTACGCGACCCGATTGCGAGGTAGCCATGGCAGACAACCGCTCCGCAGGAAGCCTTTATTACAAGGTCGCGCTGCTGAAACGCGAAGACGTTGACGACGGCATGGGCAACACTGTCGGCCAAGAATGGGTCGAGCAGTTCCAAACCCGCGCCGAGTTCATCCACCTTCGCGGGTCTGAAGCCGTTATGGCCGGAAGACTTCAAGGCAAGCACACGCAGGTTATCCGGGTCCGCAACTCGTCCAATACCCGGCTGATATCCACTGACTGGATGGTTCGGGATGTGCGTACCGGAAAATCGTTCAATATCAGAGATATAGAGCACGAAGTTAACCGCCAGTTCATCGCGCTCACGTGCGAAAGTGGCGTAGCTACGGGGTGATGTCATGGTGGACGGCATCAAAGCCCTAGAGAAACGACTGACCAAAACAATACCAGAAGCAATTCGCAAAGCCGCTTCGGATGCGATGGAGAAGGGCGCTCAGGAAGTCGTGGACATGATGAAGCGCCGGGTTCCGCGTGACACTGGCGAGTTGGCCAATACCATCGGCTGGACCTGGGGAGATGCGCCGAAAGGCTCCATGGTGATCGGTGAAGTTCAGAACCGGAAATACAACACCATGCGCATTTTGATCTTTGCAGGCAGCGAGAAAACGCGGGTCGGCAGTCGAAATCAGTTTCAGCTCGCACGGTTGCTTGAGTTCGGAACCCAGGAAATGGGGCCGAAGCCCTTTTTCTTTGGCTCATGGCGCGCAAACAAGAAGCGTGTCCGGTCAAGAGTAACGCGAGCTATCCGAGAAGCGATTAAGAGGGAAAACGGCGCGTGAATATCTCCGAAGAGCTTCAGCGATACCTATACGCGAAATTACGCACCGTCCCGGAGGTTCTGACACTTGCAGGTGGACGTGTCTATGATCGCGTACCGGACAATGCAACGTTCCCATATGTCAGTTTCGGGCCGTCAGACATCGTTGATGATGGTGCGGAGTGTATCGAAGCAGAGACGCACACAATTCAGTTGGATGTATGGTCGCGAGCGGTCGGTAAAGGCGAATGCAAGAACATCACGGATGGCGTGAAAAAGGCTCTCATTCGAGACATGCCAACGATTTCTGACAATGCAATTGTCGAAATGACAGTCCCTTATTGCCAAGTCGTCACTGACCCCGATGGCCTGACCTCGCACGGAATTATCCAAGTCGAGATAAAAGTGGAGATAGCGTGATGGCGTGGGCAATCTTCAAGGTCGAATGCAATTGGTCTCGGCCACAAAGTCGGTTCTCATTCAACGCGAAGGCGTCACAAGAGCCGCAGGAACGTCCGCAGGACTTCATCGATTATTGCGTGTCGAAGGGCTGGGCCACCAAGGTTCAAAGCCCGACACGCGATGAAAAACGCGCTCTGAGGAGCCGTAACCGGGCGAAGTAAGCCCATTCACCTGAAACCGGGCCTCAAGCCCTTTTAAGGCTGGCGAATAGCTGGCCCGTTTTCGCATGGAGAAAGCACATGGCTACCAAGCCGACTACCGCCGCATTCCCTGATTTCATCCTCGAAGTCGAGACTGAAACCGCCGGTACGTTCACGAAGGTCTGCGGCCTCACCCAGCGCGGTATCAACCGACAGCACAACATGCAGACCACGGAAGTCCCGCAGGATTGTGACGACGAAAGCCTGCCTTCCGCTATCGAGCGCGCTGTACAGTCTTCGGAAGTGACCATTTCGGCAAATGGCATCTGGGCTGCCCAGAGCCACGAAATGATGATGGACTGGTGGTACAACGGTGAGGTGAAGAATATCCGCATCCAGCACGTCAAGGCGGCTGTCGGTGATACGGAATATGAAACCGGACCAGCTTACCTCGTCAATCTCAACAATGCCGTCGAGAAGGGCCAGAAAGTCAGCGCCGATATCGAAATCCAGTTCGACGGCGTTCCGACCCGTACCGCTAAGGTTGCTCCATAATGCGGCCAGCCCGTTCATTTGTGTGGCCAGCCGGTGAGCATGATTTCTGTCTCGGCATTGGTGAGCTTCGGGCGCTTGAACAGCGCTCGGATGCCGGGTGCTTCGTCATCCTCACACGCCTTCTGACATCGCAGTGGAAGATTGACGACGTTCTGCAACCGATCCGGCTTGGCCTCATCGGTGGCGGCATGGATGAGCGCGAGGCGCAGCGAACCATCGACCGGGCGCTTGAGATAGCCAGCCCGTACAGCCTTGCGGTTCCTGCGGCGACGATCCTGCATTCCTTCCTCATGTGGGACGAGGAGGCGGATCAGCCGGGGGAGTTAAAGGCGGGGACGGAAAAAGCAGCGCGCCGCTCCCGAACGGAAAAACAAGATGGTCCCAGTTCTACATGACTGGGGCTGCTCTCGGTCTGTCGCCTCGGCAGATCGATGACATGACGCTGTGGGAATTTAACTGCTGCGCAACTGGCTTTGCCAAGGCGAACGGCGCGGAAGACAAAGCACCTGATTATAGCGACGAAGTTCTGAGCGAACTCGGTATTGCTGGGTTCGAGTGACGACTTGGAAGGATTGAAACATGGCTGACGATGCTGCCGCCTTGCTGATACGCATTGAAGCATCGCAGGCCAAGGTTGAAAGGCAGATGGCAGCTATTGCGCGTCGTGCCGCCAAGGAAGCGCAGTCGGTAGAGGACCGTTTCAAGAAGGCAAACGACAATGTCGCTAAGTCCTTCAAGGACGGCAGCGACAAGGCCGTTATGTCTATTGGCGCGACACGTGCCGCCACCGCCAACTTGTCATTCCAGTTGAACGATATCGCCACAAGCCTTGCAGGTGGCGCTTCACCGTTTACTGTGATGATGCAACAGGGCGGGCAGGTCGCGCAGGTCTTTCAGGGCAGCGGCGGCGTTATCAACGCTGTCAAGCTTCTAGGCGGTGCATTTGCATCGGTGCTTAACCCTGTTTCCTTGGCGTCGTTTGCAATCATCGGCCTGACGGGCGCTGCCTACCAGTACTTCACCAGTCTCGGCAGCGATACCAAAGATGCGGAGGAAGTGCTGAAAGGCCACTCAGAACTTATCCGACGCATCAAGGACGCCTACGGGGAGGCGGCAGCCGGTGCGGAGGAGTATAGCGCCAAAAGCCGCCAGATACTGGCATTTGATATTCAGGAGCGCATCCGCGAGTACAAAGACACAATTGCTAGCGTTGCGAGTGACCTGAACGATCAGCTTTCCTCGATACCAGCCGGAGAGTTTGAAGGCGCTACGTATATCATTCAGGAGCTTCAGGGTGCGCTTAACAATCTCCGGGAAGGCATCAAGAACGGCGATCCAGATATACGCAAGTTCATCAATCGCCTGATTGATATCGAAAACCAGACTGGTACGCCTGAAAGCATCAAGGCGATTATTCGTGAAATCATCAATTCCGGTAAAGCGGGCGAGGAAGTCCAATCCAAGCTTGAGACGCTAACAGGCGTCATTACCGGCGTCGGTACTGCTGCAAAGCGGCAGGCTGACAACGTCAGCGCTTTCACCAAGTCCGTGCGCGAGCTTGCAAATATCGCAATACCGGCACTTTCGGAAATGGAGAAGGCCGAGAAGGCGTACAGTGATGCGCTCCGCAATGCGACCACTCGCGAAGAACGGGATGATGCGTATCGAGCCTTTCAGGCAGCTCAAGACCGTATCCGTGTTGCTCAGACGATACCGACGCCAGGTCAGCGTCCGAACCCGGAAAGCTTTGCCCCAGAGCGTGAACGGCTCACAGGAGGAACGCGAAGCAAGAAGGTAAAGGACAGCTTTGATGAGCTTGATGATATCGTTGCGAAGTATGTCCGCGATGTTGTGAAGGCGGAAAGTGGCGGGCGCGCCAATGCGAAGAACCCACTTTCTTCCGCAACCGGCCTCGGCCAGTTCATCGAAAGCACTTGGCTTGATCTGTTCAAGAAGAACTTCCCGGATCGCGCCAAGAACATGTCCGATCAGACAATTCTTGCGCTGCGCAATGACGCGGAGATTTCAAAGAAGCTGATTGAGGCATATGCCCGCGAGAATGCGGCGATCCTTCGTCAAGCTGGTGTATCGGTCAATGAAGCTGCACTTCAGCTTGCCCACTTCCTCGGCCCGAAAGGTGCCATCTCGGTTCTGACTGCGAAGAGCGGCACGTTGGTCAGCCAAGTTCTGCCTCAGTCTGCCATATCGGCAAATCAGTCGATCCTCGGAGGCGGCAAGACCGTTGATGACGTGATCGCCTACGCACAGAGCCGCGTATCAGCCTACGACCAGATGAAGGAAGCGGCGCGGGCCTATAAGCTTGAACAAAAGGAGTTGAACCGGGAGGCGAAAGAGTTTGCCAACCTGGGCAAAGACCTTCTGGGCGGGTTCATTGATGACCTTCGCAATGGCGCGAGCGCGTCCGAAGCTCTGGCGAATGCGCTCCAGAAAGTTGCCAGCAAGCTTATCGACATCGCGTTGAACAATATCTTCAGCGGTGGCGGCTTGTTTGGCGGTGGCAAGGGTGGACTTTTCGGCGGCGCTATCATTCCCGGCATTCTGCATAGTGGCGGCGTGGCCGGTACGCACGGATATGGTCACGGTCGCGCAGTATCACCTTCGGTCTTTGCCGGTGCAAAGCGCTACCATACCGGCGGCGTTGCTGGCCTTCAGCCGGGCGAAATTCCGGCCATTCTTCAGCGTGGTGAAGTTGTCCTTCCTCGCGGGGCAGGGATGGTGAACAAGGCGAGAAGCACGGAAACCATCAACGTTGTTCTTCGGGATGACAGCGGACGGATGGCCCAGATTGCCGATCAGCGCATTCAGACTGCATCAGGTGCAATTGTCCAGGTTTCGGTGCAGCAAAGCGCCAAGGCCGTTCAATCAAACTTCCCGACCATGTTGGCAGACGCACAAGCGAGAAAAATGTAATGGCAACCATTCTCTGGCCCCGTTCGGTGCTCAAGCCGAAGCGTGACCCGTTCAATATTGCCCCGCGTACACTCGCAGGCCCTTCCAGCGTGTCGGGCGTGACGCAGGTTACGGCTTCTGACGCCGGTATCTGGAAGGCGACGTTCAGCGACATCATTATTCGTCGTGGATCGCCTTCCGTTCTTGCATTTCGGGCTATTGCAAATCTGCTGGAAGGTCGTTTGCGTCCGATCCTGGTTCCTCGCTGTTGCGCTTATCAACCGTTCGATCCTGACGGGGATGGCGCGGCTGATAATGTGCCTCACTCCGATACCAGCCCGTTCAGTGATGGCGGGCTGTACCGCTCCCGATCAATCGATATCCGCCTGACCAGCAACATACCGCTGCGCGGGACGACGGCGAACATATCGCTTGTTACGGCGGGCCAATTGCAGCCGGGGATGGATTTCTCCATCGGAGAACGAATGTACCGCATCCGCACAGTGCAGATGACAGGCGAGAACACGGCTACCATCACATTCCGTCCTCCGGCCCGCGAAGCCGCGCCAGCTGGTAGCGATATGGAGTTCGACTATCCAGTGTGCAGGATGCGCCTGGCGTCTGATAGCGAAATGGACCTCGATCTTGATCTCATTTCGCAGTGGTCATTCCCGACAGTGAATTTCGTGGAAGATGTCTGATGTCTTTCTTTGATCCGACGCAACTGGCCGAGTTCGCCAAACATGAAGTGAGGCTGGATTTCCTTGTCGAGTTCCGCTTTGCGTCCGAGACAATGCGTGTCTGGAACGGCAACACGGCGCTGGAAACCGGAGGCAATCGCTATGAACCGATGTATGGCTATGGCTCGATTGACGGCATCGGCATGGCTTCGACCACTGCCGCGCAGAATGTCACGTTCCAGCTTTCAGGCTTGCCGGATGCGACACTGAACTTCCTCGCTATGGCGCTTGATGCAAATGATGAGGTAGATCAGCGCATTGTCGTAATCTCGATCCAGCTTTTCGATGAGGAATGGCAGCCGCTTGGCGGTCCCGCGCCGATCTGGTGGGGCTTCATGCAGCCGCCCCGCATCAGCCGCACCGAAATGCAAGGCACAGAAGGCGCTATTCAGTCGATCAGCATGACGGCAGAAAACGCATTCTTCAACCGATCACGACCAGCATATGGCCGCTATACCGACCGAGACCAACAGCGCCGTTCGCCCGGTGACAAGTTCTGTCAGTTCATCGGTTCGCTGCTCTTCAAGAGCTTTAAATACCCGGATTACTGATCCCATGAACATTGCCGAGTTTGTAGCTGCCGAGGCGCAAAAGCCTTTCCGGTGGGGAGAGACTGATTGTGTTTCGACCGTTGATCGCTGGATCAGGTCTTGCACAGGTCTGTCGCCGCTGGCTTGGGTAGACAGGGAATATTCGGATGCTGCAGGGGCTGCATCGGTACTGGCAGATCGTGGCGGGCTGGCTGTGCTGGTCAACCGGGCAATGCGCTCGCAAGGGTTCATTAAGACCGGCGAGCCTGTGACCGGCGATGTCGGTTTGATCATCCATAACGGCAAACTGTGCATGGCAATCCATGCCGGGAATTGCTGGTTCTCGCACGATGAACATGGGCTGATTGGTGCGCCACTGTCCGCTGTCTGGAAAGCTTGGAGAATTAAATGCCAGTAGCTCTTTCCGGCATCATTGCGTCTGTGGTGGGCGCTGGCGCGCTTGGCGCTGCCTTGCAGACAGGTCTTGCCCTGATCACGCTTGCCGCCGGTACGACGCTTGGCAGCTTGGCTATAGGGCTGGGTATTTCTTATCTGGCATCGTCGCTGTTTCGCCCGAAGCAGCCGAAGCCAGAAGATGTGCAGCAGCAGGTTCGCCAGCCTACGCCGCCCCGCATTCGCCACTATGGCCGCGTGAAAACTTCCGGTGCCTGGATATTCGCCGAAACCCAGAGCGGTGGCTTCTTCAAGGTTCTTGCCTTGGGGCAGGGGCCATTCGATGCCATTGAGGAATACTGGCTCGATGATCAGAAAATCGATTTGCTGCCAGATGGCTCCCCGACACCGCCGAGCAAATGGCGCGAGGGATCATCTGGAAAAACTCTTTTGCGCATTCAGTCGCGCCTCGGTGCGCCTGTCGAGACGGCATATAGCGAATTGACATCGAAGTTCCCCCAGTGGACCGCATTGCACCGGGGGGACGGCATAGCCTCCTTGCTCGCTTGCCAGTATGCAGTCGGTGACGAGTATTATCTAAGCCTCTTCCCGAACGGCGTGAACACGAACTATCGCGTCGTGGCTCGCACATCACTCGTCAAAAATCCGGTCACGGGTGCGGTCGCGTGGAACGATAACGCCGCCGCAGTGATCCGGGATTACATGACCCACAAGGACGGCATGCGCCTTCCAGAAAGCCTCGTTTCAACGCCGCTTGCTCAGGCTGGTTGGGTTGCAGCGTACAACCGCGCCGCCGAAGCAATTCCTATTGCTGTTGGCGGTACTGAACCTCGCTATCGTCTCTGGGGTTCATACAGCCTTGATGAGCGTCCCGCTGACGTGCTGGGCCGAATGCTGGGATGCTGCGATGGCAGACTGGTGCCGACGCCAGACGGGGGCTTGACGCTTGATATCGGCGCGTGGTCCGAACCTACTGCTGTCCTGACCGCTGACGCGATCACCGGCTTCAGCGACGTGGGCCGTGGCCGTGACGTGATGACAACGGCAAACACGATCCGGGCCACATTCTTCGACCCCAACCAGGATTATCAGGCATCTGACGCCGACCCGTGGGCCGATGAAGATGACGTGTCCGAACGTGGCGAAGAAGCCAGAGATGTACAATTCAACATGGCTCCGTCACACAGCCAAGCCAGACGGCTGATGAAGCTCGAATGGTTCCGCGCAAATCCGAACTGGGTGGGGACCTTCAATACAAATCTGATGGGCCTTGCTGCCTTCGGTGAACGGCTTATACGCATTCAATACCCGCTATTTGGCATTAACAGTGTTTTTGAAGTCCTTGATTTCAAATTCATTCTAGGCGAAGGCGGTATCCTTCAGGGGGCGACCATTCAGGTTCAATCCATGCCGCAAACTGCCTACCAGTGGGATACCTCGCAGGAAGGCACAGAGCCGGTATCGGATGAGACCACTTCGGGTGATGACTTGCCGGTGCCGGATGCGCCCGATGTTCTGATCGTCGCGGGACCGGCTGCTGAACTGAGCTTTCCGCCAACGGGAAACATCCTGTTGAACTACATGGTTCGCTGGAAAAAAACGGCTGATACCGAATGGCGTGTAGCTGGGCCACTCGAAAACGATGCCGAGAGCTTTGGGACGCCCCCGCTTGCCGCCTTGACTGAATACGAGTTCCAATTGGCCGTTCGCACCCAGAAGGGGCGCATTGGCGCTTACTCGGCCAGCACGATCAAAACGACGCCCTGACCAAACCCACAAACTTAGAAACTTACACCCTGCTTTGGCGGGGCGTTTTGCCATGGAGCATTCGCATGACCGTTCGCACGATTGACGAGATTTTCCGCGATTTCGTTACCGATGGCGTTCCCGCGTCGGGGCCATTCAACCCTCACAAGCCGGACATCCGCGACACGCTGAAGGCGCTGACAGAGGGGAGCGAGAATTTCCCCGACAACCGCGTCATTCGCCTTAACAATGCCAACGAAGGCACGGCTAACAATATCGTTGTTACGGCTTCTGTCGCGATCCCGGCGGCGGCATATCAGGTGCTCTATATCCTGAATGTCACACAAGAAAATACGGGGCCGGTGACAGTATCAGGCGCAATCAATCGCGATCTGGTTACAAACATTAATCAGCCAGTTCCGGTAGGCTATCTTACGCCGGGCATGGCCCTACTGTGCATCGACACCGGGTCAGAATTGCGCCTCCTGTCTTATGGAGACGCGGAAACAATCGCGCAGGCCGCCGAAGATGCAGCGGCGCGAGCTGAGGATGCCGCCGCAGTCGCGGAAAGCGCCGCAGGCGGGTTGCTGTCAAATTTTGATACTGCGTCTGCCGTTGCAGCAGCAAACATACCAGGGCCGGTGAACTATGCCCGCACCGCTGGATATTCCACTGTCGGCGATGGCGGCGCGGCGCTCTACAAGCGCGTTGGGGCTAATCCTAATGTCGGGCCAGCATTGCAGACGAACGGCAGTTTCGCTTCTGACACAGGATGGACGAAAGTTAATAGCGCCGTGATTGCTGATGGCAAATGCACATTTAGCGGCACATCGGCAACAATTGCGCAGACAATTGCAGGAATGGCAGGGGGTAAGCTCTACCGTGTGCAGTACAGGATTGTTGATGCCTTCGCAGTTGGCGGTGGTGTGGCTGCGCAATTGTTCGGAGGCGCGGATAGCTCGTCCAGTGCACCTAATAGGACTGCTCCGGGTACGTATATCGAATACCTTGTAGCCAAAGGGACACATACGTCTGTTAGGTTCTTTACCTTCAATGCAGGGGGTGGTTCCATTGATGACGTTATCGTCCAAGAAGTCACAGCCGGTCAAATCCAGTCGGCTGACGGTGCATGGTGGGAAATTGCTGACCGTGTTTTGCGACCGGAGATGTTTGGCATCAAGGGTGATGGCAGCAATGAAAACACGCTGTTGCAGGGGATGTTTGATTTCGCTGCGGGCAAGGAGGTTGTACTTCCTTATGGCGCTACCTACGGCATTAGCACCATCACTCTCCCGATCGGTATGCGATTGAAGGCGAAGGGTGCGAGCTTCAATAAGCTTGTCGCTTCAACGTCATACGCGATCAACATCCCGGGATATGTGACGTTTGATAATATCATTCTGTCCACTCCGGGCGGTGGTAGCGATATGGGCATTCGTATCAATGGTGACTTTGTGGCTGGTGAAGTTATCCAATCAATAGCTACTGCGGAAGCTAGTGGGTTTGCCGTACGCATCGAAGGCCCTTCCGCTGCGGCTCGTATCGGGAATGTCCGTATAGCTAAGATCACAGCCGGAAATTTCTCGTCTCAAATTCAGGCGTTCTATGTCTCACGTCTGTGGATTGGTGACATGAGAATGACGAACTACGTCACCGGGTTTTATATCCGTGATGTTGTTATATCTCAGTTCGATAATATTTTGGCATCTGGTCTGCACTCAGCCGCGACAGGAGGCGCTGGCAATAACGGCGTTCTCCTCGAAAGTGTCGATGGTGATTACGGAACTGATAATGTGACGTTCGGTAAGGTCACTGTGAAAGACAGCGCGGAACATGCAGTGCGCATAGGTGGCCAGTTCATCATGCGAGATATTCACTTCGATAAGATTTCCGCTTTCAATACAGGTTCACTGGGAAACACGTCTACTGGCGGCGCTGCGTTCAAGGCTCTGCTTGGTGATACAAATCCAGGTAGGCATGAGAATATTACGGTTGATAACCTGTATTTTGAAGATTGTTCTGATAGTACTAACGGCATTCGAAACCATGCCGCTGTTCATATCAGCCGGTGTAACCAAGGATATGTTAATAACATCGTAGGTAGGCGCAATAACAAAGCCTACTCATGCAAAATAGGAATATTGATTATAGGATCAAATAGGTTCCATTTCGACAATCCAGATATTATATATGCAGCTAATTTCGGATTTAATGCTGCAGCGGAGAGCCTGCAAGATAATATCAGTAACGTAACCGTAAATGGCGGTATTTTGCATTCCGCACAAGCGTCCCCGGTATGTTATTTTGAGCCTGATGCAGACGCTACTTTTACGAGGGTGAATATAAAAGGAACCGTTCTGTATGGTGGGCGAACTGCCGCAAGATACAACGATCCTACTGGCACTGGAAATTATGTGAACTGTTCGTTCGATGCTGATTACTCAAGTCCTGTGGCTACGCCTTCTGGCGGAGTAGTCGAAGTAAGTAATCCTGGCGTACAAATGACGCTTAGAACAAACATTCCTACACCAGTAGGTGCCTCTCCTGCGAACGGTTCTACGTGGCAGGATTACGGACGTGGCGAGTTTTATGTGCGCCGTGCAGGCAATTGGGTTGCAGCGTAAATTTCAAAGAAGCTTTCTGGCTTCTCGTTTAATTCGCCCCGCGATCCGTCGCGGGAGCGATCTTTTTGGAACCGCGGTCACGGGCGTGGCAGGCGGCACTGATTTTATTTGTGATTGAAGTTCGCGCTCGTTTTCTACCATGGTCGCGATGCAAGCTTCGGCATCATCCAGCTTTTTCTTGTACCCTTCGATTTCTTCGTTCTGAGTTGTGCCTTTGGTCTTCGAAGCGTCAAACAACGCGGAAATCTCTTGAGCAAGCAGAGGACGTTTTTCGAAGTTGAATAGATAGTCATCTTTCGAGAAATGGTGCAACAGACAGGCTTTGAGTAAGCCAAGATGATAATAGATATCAGAAATAACCAACCCATCGACGGGGCGATCTGCCAGAGTTTTCATTTTATCCAGATTGACGAAATCGAAGAATGAAGAGTTGTCGTTGACATAATGCCACACAAATTCTTTTGTCCTTTCGATGAGGTCGAGCCTCCAAGAGTACCCGCCAAATACTTTCTGAGAGGGGAAGTAAGGCTTGAACTCATACGGCGCAATCGGTTCACCACGGAACGGAACCCCGATAGATTTGGCTATCTCTCGTGTTTTTTCTGGCCAGCGATCAGCGGCGAACGCTGCAGTTTCCAACGGAGCAGGGCTGTGTCGCATCATTGCATAGTGGATAATCTGATTATCAAGTGCCTCATCAGAAACACCCATCAGCAAGCGAAGCATCCGGCCATCAAGGAACGGATGAACTTCGCTTCTAGTAATGTGTGCATTACCTTGGCTCCCGGTCAATCGGGTGGCAATAAGGAAAATCAGGGCTTCGACTTGTGGATACCGAGATACCGGCGCGTCTGCCAGCAGTTCACGCAGCTTGGACACGTACCAGCCGTTGATTTCGGAATAGGCATCAGGGACAAGTACGCTTTTCGTGTCCGGCCAATATCGGCGGCTTTTTAGATATTCATCCAGAGGCAGAGCGTTAGGCTTGGTTTTATAACCGTTTTCGTGGCCGCCAAATATCAGCAGATCGGATCGTGAAATACTACGGAAATCGGCAAGCGATGTTCCAGCCGGGTCCGATACAAGATCGTTAGCGATAGAGCTTGCGATGTCCACGGATGGCTGTGCCAACCCTTGGCGCATTGTCGAGTAGTTTTTGGAAACGCCAAGCATTTCCGCAACTTTGGTCGCGGCCATTATATCGGGAGAGAACTTCTCACCATGGGTGCTGAACGAAAGATCGGCAAAACGGGGATGCTTCGAAAGAAGGCCCGCAATAGCTCGGCTGTCCTTTCCACCGCTTAGCCATAGTCGAGCATCGCGCGTGTTATTGGTCAATACGGTGCCGAATTCGTCAGCCAGTCGCGATATATGAGAAGGTATGTCCGCCGTCTCGATAGGATCAAACAGGTTGGAAAAGCTGGCTCCATTTTCATGGAGATGACCACCATCCACGAAATAGACGCTTCCTTGGTGTGTGCGCTTTATGCCTTCCCAATAGGTGTTGAAATCTCCGCCGTGTGATCGCCCAACAATCCAAGCAAATGTTGTCTTCTGTAGCGGGCGACCGATAGCCCAAGGGGCGAGAAGGTTATGCCGGTTCGTCGCGACAATCTCGCTATCGGTTTCAAGGTAATAAATCGCATCCACGCCAACGCCAGAGCCTGCGAATTGCATACCGTCTTTTGACAGACGAATTGCGCAAAAAGCTTCCGGGAATGAAATAAGGTCAAGGGGGGTGCGTGACCTGAAATTCGCGGTGATACGATCTTCAAGGCTTCTGTCGCCGTACCCATGACAGAACAGAATGCTTCCGTCTTCATTACGAGCAATTTGCCGATCTAAAGCCGCATCAAAATAGAAAGTCAGCATCTCGGAATTGCCGACAGCATCGTGATTTTGATCACGTGGCGCAAAAGGGAGATACTTCAGGAGATCAGGAGCGAGCACCTCCAGCTTGTTACGCTGTGTGTTTTTCGAATAACGAGCCAGAAATATCGCCAAACCTACACCCCCGTTTAAAAACAGCCTGCCTTGTCGATAACCACGAGTTGCCTAAAAAGTCGATAACAAACCGCCCTCCGATCTGGCTTTCCTTTACCAAAACAAAACCCCGGCTGGAGGCCAGACCGGGGCGGCACACCGATCTAGCGGGGGCTTCGATCAGTATGCATTAGCTGAATAGCATATAAGGCTGAAAAGAAAACCCCGCCGAGTGAGCCGCCGGTAGGGGTTGCAATTTGATGTTTAATTCACAATTATGGTGAAGCCCACCGAATGGTGGGTAAAGGAGAAACGAAAATGTCCCTCAACGCAGTACCTGTTGCAAAAAATGATGGCGTTCAGTTCCCGCCGCGCCCGCCACAGGGCCCGGTGGATTTCGCTGCTGTGCGTAAGGACGTTATGAGCCGTTTCCCCAAGGTGCGAGCCGAGCTTGCAAAGTGAGCCTGTATGGCTACCAAAAGGGTATCTTGCTTCTTACCAACATTTTGCACCATAAGCGTGTATGCTTGTGTTTATCGATGAGTCGGGGGACCCCGGCTTCAAAATTGCAAAAGGTTCATCGGATCATTTCGCCGTCGCATTGGTCGCATTTAAAGATGTAGATCAATCCGTACGCACGATAAAGGCTATTAGCGATCTGGCGAGAGGGTTGAGGTCGTATTCTGAGTTTAAATTTAGCCGAAGTCGGCCAGAGATAAGGGACGCATTTTTTGAAGCGGTAAGTCCGTTTGACTTCTGCGTCCGCGCCATCGTTATCCGCAAGGAAGACTTGTATAGTCAGAAACTTCGGACAGATAAGTCCAGCTTCTACAGTTTTTTCGTAAAATCTATGCTCAAGTTTGACAACGGTCTTTTGAAAGATGCGAAAGTTGTCATAGATGGTTCTGGAGAGCGTTCATTCAGGAATGAACTTGCCGCATACCTTCGCAAGCATACAGGAGAAGGGTCCATAAAGAAGGTTATTTTCTCAGACTCGAAAAATGACCGGCTTATACAATTAGCGGATATGTGCGTTGGCGCTATTGCGAGATCGTATTCTCCAGAAAAGAAAGACGCAGACCGTTGGATGCGTAAGCTCTCTCCAAAGATAGAAGATGTCTGGAATTTTAGATAGGATGCGCCCCGACAACCTATCTTGGTGAATACCAAGCACGCACACCATCCGATGACAGTTCGGTGTGCCGGGGCGACTTTTCAGCGCCTAAGATGGCTACTTTCTCTAAAAAGTCAAGATAAGATTGACTCAATGGCCCTGAATTGCGGGGCCTTTTTCTTTGCCGAAAGGAAACACAATGACACGACGCATAAACGCGGCGGGGCTTTCGCTCGTCAAGCAGTGGGAAGGCCTGCGCACGACTGCTTACCGAGATGTGGCAGGCGTACTCACTATCGGGTACGGCCACACAAGCGCTGCCGGATCGCCAAAGGTCACGCCGGGAATGGCAATCGGTGACAAGGAAGCAGAGCGTATCCTGAAAGCCGATCTGGCGAAATTCGAAGCGAGAGTAGACAGGTTGGTCAAAGTCCCGCTGACTGACAATCAGTTTTCGGCGTTGGTTTCATTCGACTTCAACACAGGCGCTCTGGACAAGTCCACCCTGTTGAAGAAGCTGAACAATGGCGATTATGCCGCCGTTCCTGTAGAACTCATGAAATGGGTGCACGCTGACGGGAAGAAGGTTCAGGGCCTTGTCAATCGTCGCGCAGCCGAGGCTGGTTTGTGGGCGAAGGGCGATTTCGTTTCGTCCAATTATGTGCCTGCAAAAACCGCAGCGAATAAGACAGATGTGGCGACCATCGGCGGTGCTGGCGCAGCCGGTGCTGCGGCGGCAATCGGACCTGTCATCCCGGAAGTGACCAAGGCCATCACAGATCAACAGGACGAACTATCAAGCGGCCAGTGGGTGCGAGTTGCGATTGCTGCCGTCATCGTCGGTCTGACGCTATATGGTGTTTATCGAAAGATCAGGCCATGATCTGGGCGCTAATTCCCTCATGGCTGAAATCCGCGCTCGCTGCCCTTGTGGCGGCGATTTTAGTTTTTGGAGCCGGTTACACTATCGGAACGATGAAAGAGCGCCAGCGAGCCGCATTGGACGCGGCACAAGCCACAGCAAAGGCAATTCAGGAAAGGGCGAAGATCGATGAGAAAGTGGGCGGTCTTGATGTTATTGGCCTCTGTGTCGAGCTTGGCGGCTTGCAGTCAGACTGCGAGCAATTGCGCCGGGTGGAAGGAAATTCCCGTTAAACCGGCAACGGCAGTCTATCTCTCCGGGAACGATGCGCCAGCCGGGCAGGGGATTGCAGCGCATAATCGATACTTCAAGGATACGTGCCTATGACGGAAGCGGGGCAGGAGAGAGCTATCGGTCGCATTGAGGGAAAGCTTGATCTTATTATCTCGGATCAGGAGAAAGCGCGGCAGGATCGGAAACAGCAGTATGAGCGGCAGGAAAAGACAGATCGATCACTGGATGAAGTCAAGCGCACGGTCGATAGCATTGATATGCGTCTGCAAAAGGTCGAGGAGCCAGTAGCTGATTTCAACCGCTGGCGTGAGCGTGGCGTCGGTGCTGTAATGCTCGTTAGTTTCTTCGCGGCAACATTCGGAGCCGTGATTGCGACATTCTGGAAGAAGCTTGTTGCCATCATCACAGGGTGATCAGTCGGGCGCTTGTCAGGCATGAGAACATAAGGTAATCACGGACCGATTGCGGACCGAAATAACGGTCCGAGGCGGAACAAAGGGTGATAATCGCAAATCGGTTTTGTTGAAAACATTGCGCTTTATCGAAGCCCACGCCGTTCGGGACGAGGGGGTCGGAGGTTCGAATCCTCTCACTCCGACCATTATATCACTCTGATATCATTATATTATTTGTTTCACCCAATTTTGGG
>NZ_JACIJG010000026.1 GCF_014199265.1 Brucella daejeonensis | reverse complement strand
CATCGGCCACCTCGTCACAACCATCGAACCAGCCGAATGTTCAAACTACTTCGAAAGCGCCGGATACGCTTCCGTCAAAACCTGAAAGGCTCTAGAAGAGGTAGACTTGTGAACAAAGCCGTCGCGGTACTCGCTGTCGCTGGACTACTCGCGTTCGGCCTCTTGTGGTCAAACAGCCAACTGCGACTCGAAAGATTCGAGGCTGCGATCTTTCGCGCCCTGCAGGAACAGCACCCCTCGCTGACAAGGGTAGATGCGCGACTGCTGCGCGACGGTCCCACGTTCACCGGTGTCGCCGTGCCGAAATACTATCTCTGGGCTCGCCTCTTCTCAAAAGACACGGAGTTCGATGCGGTCGCTGTCCGCATTGCTGACGACACTGGTGGGGTTGAAGTCCTACAAGTCGTATCACGCGGTGAGATACGTCGCGACTCGGCCACGTTGCACAATATCTTCCCAGCGGTTTTAGTTCCAATAATCGTCGAGCTCGCGAACGACACAGATCGTTTACCGTAGTTCAGAGAAAGTCGGAGCTTACGGGTGAGAAATACGCCAGTGTCAGGATCGACCCCCATAACATTGCTGAAAGCTGCGACACGGCTGTTCCGAAACCCGAAGTCAGCGAGGGACCAAGGAACGGCACCGCAACAAGCATAGCCACTGTGGCGCACAAGCCGAACCATCGTCCCCATTTTCTGAAGAAGAACAGGGCCACAGGCGGGACAACGATTGCCAAAAGCGCTATCGCGGAAAGTGTCACGAAAACGGCGGGACTGAACACCAAAGGCTGCACAACCTCCCTGGCATATGCCGCAGACAGTTCTTCCGAAACCTGTGCAGGAAAATACTGTGCGTCAACCGCTACGGCGGCAAGCGACGCGATATAAAAGAGGATCAGAAGGCGGAAACGCGTTTTCGTCATATCATCAGTCATGTAGCGGTCAGCCATCCAAAGAATGCTCCGATGGCCAACAACACGACTATAAGCGCGATCGCGCGTTCCGGTCCGACGGTTGTCGCTATCGCCGCCTCGAACAGGCTCTGGACTGTCAAGTATGCGGAAAAAGCGCCTATCACCAATCCGAACCAACGAATTGTCACCCATACCGAGTTCCCTTGGGGCGGAATGTCCCCACCAAGGAAGAAAATCCCCAGTCCTGCTAATGCCATGGCTCCAAGAGATGCGGACGTTGTGATGGCGGATCTAGTTTCCGAAGCACGTTCCTCAGCAGATCGACGAGGGAAAATGTTAAATTTCATTGTTGTCCCTATTATTGGTTTTCCTCTGAGCCATGCTCTATTTGCGTGTTCCATCCAGATAGGGGAAATATTTGACTGCAAAGAAGATGAAATATGGAGCGAATACGCCATACGAATAAATCATCCACGACCAATAGAGCTTAGGACTTATCAGTTGGTCTGGACCCGGTCCCTTGAACGTTACGCGGTACATTCCGCCAATCTCTTCCTTAGCGATGGGAATGCCGCCGATCTGTTTTGTTAGGAAAAACATCGTGAGAAACATTGCAAAAAACAGGATGATTTCCCAGCCTCGTGGTTTGAACAGGATTCGTACCCAACCTCGGAGTTTTCCCGGATATTTAGTGTTTGTCATCCCACAAACCGCTTCCGTTATGGGCCGCTCGAGTCACCTGTGCCGAAGCATGTTCATAGCGATATCGGGGTATTCGGCGTTCGCGTGGCGCAACGATCCGATTACTAAAATGTCGCAGAGCAAATCCATGCCGTGGATCATTGGGCTTTGCTCGAGGGCGAGTCTTTGAGAGCGGCAATCAACTTGGTGATGTGACGTTCTCGAATATCTGCGCTCCTGGCTTCTTGGATCGTTCTGACGTGCTTTTGCCGAAGTCCGAAAGGCAGCCGGTCGAAAGACGCTCTGGCTTGCGGATAATTATTGAGCGCCTGCGCAAGTTCGGCGGGCTCGACGACTTCACGCGGCTCCTCGTCGATCTCGACATCGATCTCGACGATATCGCCTTCGCTGATCCTGGCGGCGGCGCGGTTGGCGGCACTTATCCCGATAAGATGCTGCCCGCGCATTGCGGCCACTCTGCTGCGCCAGGTATGGCCGTTGATCGTGATCGTCACGGGCGGCCGGCCCGCAGGCCCGAGCGCCTGCATGACGTCGTCAGGCACCTCGACGCCTGTCGCATTGCCGGAAGGAATGAGTTGGGCCCGGAATTTCATCTAACTATCCCTGCAACGTTAATCCAATCGTACCAGTACGCCTTCCAACGAGGCGAGGAAACGTGGCGTCTAGAGACTCAAGCGCATTATCGTCGGCATGATAGAACATGATTTCGCGCCGTGAGGCAATAGCGGGCATAGTCCATGTTGCAGCGGGCTCGCCGAATGTCGCCGCCCTCAATTGCACGTTCGAACGACGGTCGTAATTCAAGCCACGCCGCCATCGGCGACCAAGATCGATCGATGCGGTCCCGCAATTCAGGTGCAGCTTCTATAGCCTTTCATCGCCAAGTGCTCATGTTTCTCTGCCCCCCTTATTAGAGAGGCGCATTTCATCTTTTCAGAAGCGCTACTTCAAGATGAAATCACGAGTTAGAGACCCGATCATAAACCCGGCCGTAGCGAATTGTGCCGCACCCGGCACCGGCCCTCCTGCGATGGCCCCAACCCCGGACCAGAAGGAAACCTCTCCACCAATATGTTGAGCCGTTTCAATCACCTGGGACGCTCCACCGGAGACTGCGGTCAGTTCAGCACCGTCCAGTTCTCGAATAAATCTGTTCATCTATCATATCCTTCTGTTCATTCTCACTTTTAACCGATCGTTTTCACTGGACGATCAGTGCCAAGACAGCGGGCGAGTATGTGTTTCCCGGCCGGGACTGCGATGCGGCATTCGGAAGTTTCCCAATCACTGGAAGAAAATCTTCGCCAACGCCCTGCTCGCCGATGTTACGCCGCACGTCCTGCGCCATGGCTTCGCGCGTATGGAGAACGATCGGCATCACGGAAGAGCCTTATAATCGCCATGGATGCCCATGATCTAAGCTTTAGATTTCGGCCTACTCAGATCCTCGTCACGATCTGTCTCGTCGCCACTCCAATCAACTCAAGACAAATCCTCGCAGCTCTTATTATTGCAGATATACAAACATCGTTCCGCCGGCAGTGGGATACCAGCACACGGATAGATCGGGACCGAAATCGCAACCTGTGCCGTTGGCATTGTTAAAACCTGATCCACCTTCGGTGCTGCTCCAGCCACTGTTGACATTGCTGAAATCGGCTTTGCCACCACCAACCAGTTCAAGCTCGTTGAAAGTCAATTCGCGGGCTGTTTCGATTTTCGTGATATTCCTGTTCATCGCGTGTTCTCCAATTTTTAAAGGGTGAACTCACTCACCCCTTTGGGAAATTTATAGGAGAAGCAATCAAGCGTCATTAGTACAAGTATACTATGTCTGGTTGACGACTAGAACATCTGTACTATCGACACCGGCGCTGCATTCAATATCATTGGGGCGAATTTCGACTTCTCGCCAACGGCATGACAATTTCATGTGCTGGCAGAATTAAACAGAGCCGATTTTGACCATAGCTGTCACCCACATTCGTCAACCGATGTTGCGGTGAGATTGCGGCGAATCGGACCCGACGAGTATCATTCCAGATGCCATATGTGGCATTTCCGCTTGTCTCAGCTGCAGACCCGGCAAGATCAGGCTCATTGACTGGGTCGAGGATCGGCGTGGACAAGCAACCCCTGTTCAGAGCGGAAGCACAGCAAGCCCGGGCTATGGCATGGCTCGGTTCGCCGCGCCTTCCGTCCAGCCTATCCCTGCGCCTGATCGCCGGCATTTCGGCAATCATAGTAGTTTTGATCTGTTCCTTCCTGACATTCGGCGAATACACCCGTCGCGTTCGCGTTCAGGGCGTCATCTTGCCCACCGAAGGGTTGACCCGCATCACCGCTCCCGCAATGGGGTGGATTCGTGACATGCGCATCAAGGAAGGTTCGGCCGTCCGCCAAGGGGACATCCTTTATACGCTCAGCCTGGACAGTACGACCTCGAACGGTGGCACACAGCTTGCGGTTATAGATCTTCTGAAGGAGCGCAAGGCCGAGATGCAAGCCGACCTCGCGCGCCAGCTCGATATCGATGCAGGAAACAAGCACAGCCTGATCGAGCAGGAAAAACATCTGGCCGAAGAACTGGCCCAGGCGGACGTGCAGATCCGCACCGCCGCAGCAAACCAAGATACTTTCGGGCAATGGGTCGACAGGCAACGAGCGAATCTGGAGCGCGGCATCGGAACCCGTCAGCAATTGGAAGCGCGGCAGCAAAGTTATATGAACCAGGAGAGCCAGCTCGAAGCGCTGAGGCGCGAGCGCATCCAGATCGCCGCCAGGCTGTCCGACATACGCGACAAGCTGGCGACCTTCGATCTGCAATCAGCTTCCGACCGTGGTGCGTTGCTCCAGCAGATCATCGATGTCGAACGCCAGATTTCCGAGGGTGAAGCGAAGCGCGAGATAACGGTGACAGCGCCGCGTGCCGGTCGCGTGACAGGGATCGTTACTCAGGCTGGACAGACTGCCGTCGCAGGCACACCGCTGCTCACCATCCTGCCGGACGAAACCCCACTTGCCGCACAACTTCTGGCGCCCAGCAGCGCGATTGGTTTTGTGCGCGAGGGCGACCGGGTGCTTCTGCGCTACGAGGCGTTCCCCTATCAGCGCTTTGGCCAGTTTCCCGGCACGGTCACGCTCATCTCTCGCGCGACCTTGCGGCCTGAGGAGGTAGAGCAATTGCTGACCAGCGGTCTTGACGATCAGCAGGTGAGGTCTGTCTACCGCATCACCGTCCGCCCCGACCAGGATCATGTTATTGCCTATGGCGAGAGCGAGCCACTGCAGGTCGGCATGCAACTCGAGGCGCATATCCTTGCTGACACGCGCCCGCTTTATCAATGGGTCCTCGACCCGCTTTACAGCCTGCGCGGACGGATGGTTGCGAGCGGCAACGGGAATACGCCATGACGCGATTACAAGACCATGCCGACCTGCTACGCGGATTGGCGGACCGCTTTCGGGCCAGGACGCCGGTTCTGATCCAGACCGAGGCGGCAGAATGCGGGTTGGCCTGTCTCGGCATGATCGCCGGCCATTATGGCCATAAAGTCGATCTGGCTGCGATGCGTCGTCGGTCTGCCGTTTCCCTCAAGGGAATGACGCTGCGTGATCTCGTCAATGTCGGCAGCGACATGAACCTTGCGACACGCGCACTGCGGCTCGAACTGGACGAGCTTCGTAATCTGCGCCTGCCATGTGTCCTGCACTGGAACCACAATCATTTCGTCGTACTGACGCAGGTCGGGCACTACAGCGTAACGATCCATGACCCGGCGATCGGACGGCGCGTCCTGCCTCTCGATCAAGTGTCGCAAAGCTTCACCGGGGTCGCACTGGAAGCTTGGCCCAGCGAAGCGTTTGAGCCGCGCAACGAGCGGGAGGCAATCAGCCTCCTCGACCTCGTCCGCCGCACCGCGGGCATCGGGCGGGCCGCCATCCAGATCCTGATGATCTCCATCCTGCTGGAGATCATCACCATCGCGATGCCGATCGGCTTCCAGCTCGTCATCGACGAGGTGGTCGTCGCCGCCGATTTCGACCTTCTATCCCTGATCGCGCTGGGTTTGGGGCTGCTGCTGGTCATGCAAGTGCTGGCAACGCTCGCACGCTCCTGGGCAACGATGCTGTTCGGTGGCCACCTCGTTCTGCAATGGAAGGTCAGTCTGTTTGACCAGCTTATGAGGCTGCCACTGGAGTTTTTCGAGAAGCGCCATGTCGGCGACGTCGTTTCGCGCTTCGGTTCGCTCGATACCATCCAGCGGACGGTGACGACCAAAGCCATCACGGCACTCCTCGACGGTGTGATGTCCGTTGCCTTGCTTGCGATGATGTACATCTACGGCGGCTGGCTCGTCTTCATCGCAGCCGCAACCGTCCTGATCTACATCGCGCTTCGGCTGGCAACCTACCTGCCTTACTGGTCCATGTCGGAAGAGGCCATTCTCTTCGAGGCGCAGGAGAACTCGCATTTCATCGAGAGTGTACGCGGCATGGCGAGCCTTAAGGCGCTCAACCTCGAGCAGCGCCGGCGTAGCGTGTGGATCAACCATCTGACCGACCGTGTCGGCGCCCGGCTTCGCATCGAAAAATTCAACATTCTTTTCGGCGCCGCCGGGCAGACCCTTTTCGGCATCGACCGTATCGTGATGATCTATCTTGGCGCGCGCGCAATCCTGGAGGGTAACCTCTCTGTCGGAATGCTCATCGCCTTCTTGAGCTACAAGGATCAGTTCGCGTCGCGCGTCAACAGCTTCATCGACACGGCAATGGAATTGCGGATGCTGTCGCTGCATGGCGAGCGTATCGCCGATATCGGCTTGGCCGAGCCGGAGCATGGCGCGCTGCAAAAGCCTTCCAGTCTCACCCTCAGTGCCCGCAACGGTGCCAGTTCGATTTCGGTGCGCAGTCTTCGGTTCCGCTATGCCGACGGGGAACCGGACATCTTCAGCAATCTGGATTTCGATGTCCGGGCAGGGGAGTGCGTGGGCATCGCAGGGCCTTCGGGCGCTGGCAAGTCGACGCTGCTCAAGATCATGGCCGGTCTCGTCAGCCCCACAGAGGGTCAGGTCGCGGTAGACGGGATTCCTCTACCAGCGATGGGGCTACATGCCTTCCGTGACCGTGTCGGCTGCGTGCTTCAGGACGATCGTTTGTTTGCTGGCTCGATAGCCGAGAACATAAGCGGCTTCGAGCCGGACGCCGACCCGGCCTGGCTGCTGACCTGCGCCCGCATGGCCGCCATCGACGAAGAAATCCTTGCCATGCCCATGGGATTCGAAACCCTCGTCGGCGACATGGGAAATTCGCTTTCAGGAGGCCAGCGCCAGCGGATCGTACTGGCGCGAGCGCTGTATCGCCGTCCCGGCATCCTGCTGCTCGACGAAGCGACCAGCAGCCTTGATCCGGATAATGAAGCGCGTATCAACAAAGCAATCCGGCAGTTGCCGATGACCCGTGTGATCGTCGCTCACAGGCCCTCAAGTCTCGCTGTTGCCGGCCGGCTGATCCGCCTGGGGGCGCCGCAGCCCGTACGTCTGCGGCAGACGGGCGAAACCCAGGATGCCGGATGATGATGGCCTCTCCCATCCTACATACGGCCTATGTCGAGTGCGATAATTCAGGAATTATGCTGATGCAGCCCCTTTTGTCCCGGCAACCCGGTGAAAGCAGATGCGGTTGATGAAATAGGATCGGATCATTCTGGCAGACGATCATCCGAACTTCCGCGACAGGCTGCGCGGGCTCGCCCATCGCCTTGCCAGGAGCGACGATCGAGGAGGTCGGCTCGTTCGGCGAGCTTCTCTCGATGACGCGCTCAGGGCCCTTGTCCTCCACGATCATCGCCGACCTGATCTTCGCGGGGGAAAGCGTCGAGCCGAAGCTGGGCGCATTGCGGCAGGAATTCGAACGCACCTCCATCATCGTGGTCTCGATGGCGCGAGGGCGCCGGCACGACCGAGCAGATCATGGCGCAGGGGTTGACGAGTTTCATCAGCACGAGCGTGCCGCCCAGTGCGCTGTCGGCTATCGCATCCGTAAGGGACGGGCAAAACGTCATTCGGCTAGAAGCGCCCGACAACCCCACGACGGCGCCCGCCGTTGCCAATATTTTGCTGACGCCGCGACCCGGGCCCGGTCGGGCGTGACCAACGGGCTGCGCGTACTTCTGGTCAAAGACGACCGGGATGTCCTGAGCGCCACCGCATTGTTGCTACAGAAATGGGGGCCGGGTTCAGGCGGAACCAGTACCGCCACGAAGCGCGGCGAATGGGACGTGCTCATCACGGATTTCGACCTCGGCGAGCACCAAACCGGATCGGATTGAATTGCGGCGGTAGCCGTACGCACCCGCGCACCCGTGCTGGCCGGCTAGAACAGCTTCACCAAAATCGGGCACAAATTCCGGCGCCGGGGTCGGACGTTTGGAAACGGAAGCGCGTCGGGCCGGAATTGCCGCGACGCGCTTCAATTTGTGACGGAACTGACCGGGTCGGTCTTCCTTCGATCATACAGGTCCTGGCTTTATTTGCACGAGGACGTGTTTCTCTTCCTGAGTTCCTCCACGATCTCCTGATACTCTTGCTCGGAGACGGTGATCCCGCCAATGTTTTCGAAGGGGTCGCAACCGCCGCCCACAATGGCCAACTCGCTCGAATCGAGCTCGCGGATCGTAGCACGGTTGCCGGCATGAATTGTATTCGCCATCTGTATCTCCTTCTGGTCCAGTTGAAATGGTCGCCTGTCTGGCAAGGAATCAAGATCGACTGACATCGCGTATTGAAACCCGCCTATCTGTCTAAAACACCGGCCCAGATGGAACCAGTAGTACAGACGCACTACCCCCGTTCGGCCAATAGTGCATTTGCCCTAGTAGACCGCGCGACTTCGAAAAGTAATGATGTTGTGTGGCCGATGGGCAAAAATATTTGACGAGGTACCTGATGCGAAAAGTTGCTCCAATGGACCTGGAGAAGGTTACAGGCGGCGTTGCGCAAACGCCGGATCGCTGGACCGGTGAAGACGGCAAGGGCGGATGCCTGACCAACGAGCCCGGCAAAGCTCTAGCGGCGGGCAGCCAAGCCCGTTTTTGAGGAGGCAAGGATGAGAAAGCTTCTTTGTGAAGAACGCGATGCGGTAGCCGGCGGCATCTCACTGGGTGGTGGTTTCGGCTACGGTCCGGTGCCCGGCTTCGGCAGCGACGATGTCCCCAACGGCCTGACTTATGGGAAGTCCTTCGATTCGGGATGGAGCCTGAGTGCCGGCTTCGCCAAGGACGGCACTCGCGGCATCGAAATCCGCTACGACTGGAAGTAATCCGGGCAGCAAACGTTCAGGGGTAAAAGCCCTGTCGGAATTCTTGAACCGAAAGGAGATTGTTCATGAGGGAACTGCAATTCACCGAGCAAAAGGCCGTCGCAGGCGGTGTCACAGCGGGGCCGAATGGTGAAACCTGCACCGAGCGGCACGGTAACGAGAAGAAGAAGTAGCAGGCTAGCCGACATACCGCGGCGGGAAATAGTCGTCGGTATGCAAATTCGAGCCGATGCCCAATCGAACAGGACCAAGGTATCGCGGATTCTCGCGTGATGCCCTGGTTCGTCGTTGTTGAGCGATCGGACATGATCGGGGCCGGGCGACGATATCCGAAGGAAGACGGATACCCACCGTCCGGTGGAACGACGGTCCTGCAATCGGGCCTTCGAGAGTATCGGTTTCAAAGGAGGATCTCATGCGACTGTTGCGAGCTTCGGCTGTGGGGCTGATGGGTTTGATTCTGTCGTCCTGCGTCTCGGAAGGCAGCTACAATCAGGCGCAGGAAGCGATGCGCGGAAGTCCGGCTCTGAAACGTGACGGCATCGCCCGGTGTTACAAGGGAACCTCACGGGCCTCGGCCGCGAGTAAGGCGCACATGGCGAAAGTGATGAACGTCAGTTCACGCAGCAATGTCGCCCGCATTTATTGCACTCGGGCCTTCAACGGGATCGCCAGCGGCCGGATCACATATACCGATTTCCGGACGCGCAGCCCAAAGTTTATCCGAGTGATTCAGGGCAGGTAAGCACCATAAGTTCGGCCCTAGGGTTGCTCTCCTCACTGTAGACCTGCGCACAAATGTGACGCGTCACTACAACTCCGATTTCTCGAACTGGATCAAAGCGGCTGGTCGTCGCATTATCTTGACTCTTTTCCGATCTAAGAACAAATCACGAACGTCCTGCAAGACCGGAACCCGGAGGTCCAGGACGAACGTTCGGCTCCAACCCGCCACCGACGCTTTGTGCGCGCAGATCGAGAAGATCGAAGGCCATAACCGCCGCTTGAATCGGTGCTGCTCCTCGGTCTCGCCGCCGTCGATGTACGCTTGCCCGTCCGCGGGCTGACACGCGAGGCGTCGCGCTGGCGTTGAGTTAAGCCATCGATCACGGCTTTCTCGGCCTGCGGTTGCAAGAATCTCAACTGTGGAAGCAGTATCTGATCACCAATGGCCGCTGCGCTGGCGGCGGTGCGATCCCTTGAAGGACCTTGGCGGGATCGAAGTTTCCGAGGAAGAATATCAGCGGATCGTGGAAGAGCTGAGGAAGAGGAGCAGCACCCCAAGCGGCTAGATCCCGCCTCGACTACATCGACTTACGGAAGGTCATCTCGACCGGTATCCGTCATTGATAAATGCGGCTCGTGGCCGGGGCTGGCGCTTCTCCCATCCTGCAAGGATGAGGTGCCGCGGCCCGGCCCGTATAATTCCTCCTACTTTCCCGGCGGGGCCTGAGTATCGTCAGACTCTAATCTGGCTAGGATATCTTTCTGCCGGGCAGGGTCGTGGCCGCGCGTAGTGCAAGCGTCGTCAATACGGCCCGCATCTCTGCAGGACGTACCGGCTTCGCCAGGACAGGAATGCGCTCATCGACGAGCTCGGCTCTCACCCTGCCCTCATCGTGTCCAGTCATCACGATCGCCGGCACCTGACGCTGTGCCAATTTGCGCACGGTCGCAATGCAGTCGGCACCCGTCCGCTTGCCGCCAAGATCAAAGTCGGTAATGAGTATATCCCAATTCGCCGGCTCGCGTGGAGGGGAAGGCTCGGCCTGGACAATGCAGCCCCATTTTTCGAGAAGCAGTGTCGTCGCACTCAGAACATCCCGGTCATCCTCGACCAGTAGTACGCGTAGTCCGTCGGGTGCCATCGGCAGAGGCGCGGCTGCCATCGTAGCCGCCGCTGGCGCCGGAACGATTCTTAACCCGGAAATAATGACCCTGGTTCCCTTCCCTTTGGTCGACATCACCGCAACATCAAAATCCATCAGGCGTCCAAGGCGTCTGACGATCGCCAGCCCCAGGCCGACACCTTCCGCGTTGCGGTCGCCGCGTTCGCGAACCTGGTAGAATTCGTCGAACACGTGCGGCAAGTGTTCTGCGGTGATGCCATCCCCGCGGTCATGGATCTCGATCCTTAATTGCCCGTGCTGGCGGCGGCAACCGATCAGCACGGCGCTGCCAGGGGCGTATTTGAGGGCATTGCTGACAATGTTCTGCACCATCGTCGTGAGCAACACGGCATCTGCTTCAACGTAGCAGGAAGAGTGTACAACGTGCAAAATCGAGTTAGCCCATCCGGCAACCTGGGAATTCTGACGGGCTACGTCCGCCAGCAGTTTGCCGATTTGGACAGGCCGTAGCACCGGTTGAACTCTTCCGCTGTCGAGCGTGGAGATATCTAGCAAAGATCGAAACAGCCCCGACACGCTGTTGAGGGAACGGTCGATGTTTTCCACCATTGTACGCTGTTCATGGTCAAGGCCGGCGTCACGCAGACAGGCGGTGAACAGACTGATCGCGTGGATCGGCTGGCGAAGATCATGGCTCGCTTGCGCGAGAAAGCGGGACTTAGCGTCATTCGCTTCCATGGCTTCATCCCGGGCAATTTGTAGCCGGTTGAGGAGCATGAAAATATATGCAGGCACCAGCAGCGCCGCCAGAAGAAAACTCAGCGCCATATAGGGGTTGGCCTGCCAATAGCTGTTCGTCAGATAAGCTACCGAAAGTGTCACCAACGCGCAGCCCGTCGCCGCCGCCAGATACGGCTGTCCATAGCGTATCCCGTTGCCAGCGGTGACCCAAAGCACGAATGCCGTGATGGGCAGCATTTCGGCCCCGCCCGCGACCAGGGCAAAGGCCATCATCGTGTAATCATTCGCCATGGCGAAAGCTCGCCGAGCAAGGTTGTAGCCGGGCCGGCGAATGACATGGCGCAACAGCAAAACCGACAACGGGACAGCTATCGATGAATAGATGACGAATGAGCGAAACACCCAGGCCGGATACTGCGTCGACGATCCGAGCAGCCAAATTGCATAGATCGCGACCATCGGCACGATGATCACGCGGGTCAAGGCCTGACCGCGCTCGACGTCGTAGTCCTGACCGTCCTTGCCTAGGAGAAGTTGGCTGATGCGCGAATACAGCGATGCCACGCTGTCTGCCAAAGTCACGACCACCTTATCCACCCACATACTCCGTATGTCTGCCATCCCGCAGCCAGCCAGATAATTCTCGCTAGCTACCTGCTTGTCCGCGATCACTCCGATCTCTATGTCGGCTCTACAAGCCTAGGTATATCATCTTTCGGATGAGCCATAACTCCGTCCCCGCGCAGATCTTACGGTATGGGCGGCGTCAGCAGGCCGTCGTTGAGAGCCTTTGCTGTCGCTGCGGAGCGCGTAGTGACGTTGAGAACCTTGAGCAAGGCGGAAACATGGATACGCACTGTGAAGGGCGAAATACCAAGCTTAATTGCGATTTCTTTGTTAGTTTTGCCTTCAGACAGCAAGCGCAGAACTTCTACCTGACGGGGCGTCAGCAGGACATCGTGATGCATGAGCTGCGGCGGCAAACTATCGGGGGGTTCGAGCTGAACGATGGCTTCACCGTCTCTTACGGACGCGATTGCCAGAGCCAAAGCTCGAGGCGGTACGCTCTTGCTGATAAAACCATTCATGCCTCGCGCCATGATGCGCTCGGCCGTTTCGTTATCCTCGATCATCGATACAACAATGATGGAGGTGCGTTCGAATTCCTGTCGCAGTGCATCCAGCATCGGTTCGATGTTTTCTCCGGCGAAGATAAGATCAGCAATGATCGTCGTCGGGGCCTCCGCCGAGCGCGCCAGCGAAAGAAGCTCTTCGTAGGAACCAGCCTCTTCGATGATTGATTCTGGTGCGAAGCGCTGTATCAGCCGGCGAAGCCCATCACGGAAAATCGGATGATCGTCAGCAAGAATAATCCGGTCCTGTTTCAACCCCTCCACACCCCCTCCGGAATTCACTGGGGTGAGAAGTTTAGCATCTGCATGCGATGCAAACCATAGCATCTGGATAGAACAGATGTGCTAGCTTGTATTCTTGGCTGCTTCGTAATCAGTCACAGACTTGGCTCTAGGCGGTGTGGTCGGATTGCCGCATGTTGATCGTAGAGAATTTCGCAGATGCGCTATGTCTGATTCATGGTGAACCGACTGATTTGGAGGTCGCCGATGTCCACGAAGATGGCAGATGCGGATTGGTCGGTGACGTTAGAGGGGTTTCGTGCCTCACTGCCACACCGCGGCGACGAGTGTCGTGATGACCGGCTGCTCCTCGTAGCGATGCACTATTTCTCGCTCACTACATCTCCTGGCGCGCGCTCCCGGAGGGGTTCGGCAAGTGGAACAACGTGTAGAAACGCTTTGATCGGTTGAGCAGGTCGGAAGTGTTCGAGACGTTCTTCGATCACCTCGCCGAGCTGTCGTCGTCGGCCCACCTAGTTCAGATGTTCGACAGCACCATCGTGCGCGCCCATGTCTCGGCAGACTGCGCCAAAGGGGGCAGAGGGGCAAACACTTGGTCGCTCGCGCAGCGGCTTTTTGACATGCATTCGGGACCGCTTACTGTCAAGCTTGACGCCTTGGGACTTCGCCCAAGACGCCCCCCGCGCATTAGTCGGATTTATGAGCGAGCAGACATCGGGCGACTTTCAGCTTCATATTGGCGAAAAATTCGAAAGCAGGCTTGAATAATCACCTGTGCGGGGATACGGCTGTCTGGCCACCATGTCCGGCGTATCCTGAGTGTTGGGGTAGGCATAGCCGTCGAGGGCAAAACTCATCTTGGTGTGGGTAAATTTATCTCGAAAGAAGCAACCTCAAGCTCCATACCTCGATGCGGGGGCTTTGGCTCGTAATCGAGTTAGATGTACTTATGTTACGGAACTTCGTGGTTGACATCATGGTGTGACATTTACGAAAGAGAACGTTGTTTTCCACAAGAAAAAATAAGCGTTTATTAAATTGTGGCAAAAACATGTTGCACAAACGCAGCTCTCAATCCCATTGCTGTAAGTAATAATAAAAGTTGGGCAAGGGAAGTTTTATGCGTATACGGCGGGGCAAGTTTGTATTGTTCTTTGCGGCTCTTATTTGTGCATCGGGTAATTTGCTGCCACCTGCATGGGGTGGGGATGGCGCCTTTGTCGGGCTTGCTCATGCTGCTGATAGCAGCATATCAGGCGGTTTAGGGTCTGGTGGCAATGCGCTTGGGGCCGGAAGCGGTAATTCGGGAGATGTAAGTGCCGACAACGTGATCGGAGAAACGTCACAGCCCAATCCGAGCGAACGGACCGTCGATTTGGCGTTGCCCATTCCCGCCTCGTCGGACGGAGCGACAGGAAGTGATGCCTCAGGAAGCGCGCCATCAAATCCAACAGATACGCTGCAGCCACAGGGTGAGATCGCACCGGCGCTTAGCACGATCACGACGGAGCCCATTTCCACGCCTGCTCCGACCGGTGCCCCTGAGAAGGCTTCGACTCCTGATGTTCGAGGAACGGGCAATCTTACCCATAATATTGATATTACCGTTCCAGGGTTCCGCGGGCTTGAGCCAAAAATTGTGCTTAATTATAATTCTGCGCGCAAAACCAAGGTCAGTGGCCTTTATCAAGGTTGGCTGGGTTATGGCTGGGGGCTGAATGGTCTTCATGTAATTGAACGTGGTAGTCTCGGCTATGGCGTACCAGCGTTTGATAGTAGTGATGTCTATCTACTGAACGGTGAGCAACTGGTAAATTGCAGTGCCGGTGTCGTATCCCCGTCATGTGCCACAGGCGGCACACATGCGACCGAGATTGAAAGCTATAATCGCATTGCATTCAATTCGAGCGCCAATGAATGGCGGGTGACGGAGCGAGATGGGACCGTATCGCTTTTTAAGCCGGTGCAGTCTTATTCCGGTGCGACGCCCACGGCCGGTACGCCAGCTTATGATCTGCAGCGCAATTTCCGCTGGTTGCTGGCATCGGTCATGGACACGAACGGCAACAGCGTCAAATATAACTATAATTGTGACCACGCTCCGGTCTGTTATCCCTCGACGATTGAGTATAATGGGTCAAAAATTTCATTTTATTACGAGTCTCGCCCTGATCATCTATTGATGGCAAACGGACACACGATTTCGTCCACAATTCGGCGGATTAAGAGTATTGCGACTTGGACGGGTGCAGCCTAAGAACACTGTTTTGGCCGGGCAAACACGCCGTAACTCGTATGTTCATTATGGCCCGCCTTACAAGCAAAGCGGGCCATAATCGTAATCCCCGAGATCGAGCGGATCAAATTCCCCGAGGATGACATTGATTGAACGAACTAGAAATCGACCGTCCGCGCTATATGAACATTCTCATATGCCGCGGACCGGTCTGGAGCTGGCGGATAAATCCAGACCGTATTGATCTCCTGTTTCACCTTCTTCGCTTCGGTGCCGGTGATTTCAACTTTGCCAGACCATCCACGTGTAAAAATTGCAGCGTCAGCACCGAGATCAAGGCAAACAACATATGCGGGCTGATTATACGCCAATGTTGGCTCGCCTAAGAGTTCCGCAGCTGCATTATGGCCTGCAAATGCGCCAAGTCGACGTGCATGCTGACAGGACATCAGCGAAAAATTTCCCTCATTGTCGGTTGCCGCCTTTGCGGTATCTCCAGTCGCGAAAATCTGAGCGTGACCAGGTACGCGAAGATCCGGTTCCACTATTATACGTCCGAGCTGGTCTCTTTCTGCCTCGAGCTGACTTGTGAGCGGAGAGGCGCGCATGCCTCCCGACCAGATAACTGTCGCCGTCTCGATCCGTTCTCCGTTATCAAGCGTTACTGAATTCTCGTCGAGTTTTGCAATTCCCGTGTTTAATCGGGTCTCTATACCAAGTTCTTTGAGACGCTGCTCAATATATGGACGTGGATTTTCTCCCATTGCCGGAGCGACATGCGGATTCCGGTCCACAATGATGATGCGCGGACGAGCCTTGGAACCCAGAATACCACGCAGTCGCGTTTCGAGTTCGGTAGCGACTTCCAATCCTGTGAAACCCGCTCCGCCTACCACAACTGTGTCTCGTGCGGGGCTTGCCGGATGATCAGCAAGCCTGTGCAGATGCTGGTCCAGTATTACAGCTTCTTCAAGATGGTTGGAGGCAAAGCCGTATTCCTCAAGCCCGGGAATTGGTGGCTGAAAACCGCGACTGCCAGCAGCAAGCACGAGTCTGTCATAGGATTGCAGGACGCTTCGACCTTTGCCATCTATGATCGCAACTTGGCTACCAACAGCGTCGATCTTTTCTACTGTACCAGCAATGAAATTGATATCAGTAGCGGAGAAGAGATCCCCAAGAGGAGCCGTCATCTTATCGGGCTCGGGTTCATAGAGCCTGGGGCGGATGACCAGCTCAGGTTCGGGGGACACGACGGTGATCTTCAAATCCTCAGCTGACACGCTCTTTTCGTGCCTCAGCCGAGAGGCAGCCAAAGCTGCCATAACACCGGCAAAACCGGCGCCAACAATGAGGATATGCTTGGACATGATGTTTTCTCCTGTTTACGAAATGCCGGTAATGGTGGGCATTTCGACATTCGTCTGTGTTTCGGACGTGCTGGCTAGTTTCCAGTATCGAGACGGTGAACACGATAGACAGACATGTAACCCCTCCGATTGATGCGTGATCTCGTGCCTTCATCAAGAGATCCCGATATGCCAACTTGATACTGTTTGCTGAAGCCGCAATCGCGATCTCTGCTTTCAAACTGCTTTACCAAGTTGCTTTCAAAAATATCGCGGGAGACAACATAGGGTCGATTGGCTGATGGCATGGAACGTCCTGTGCGTCATACGGGGCCACTTACGCCCAAAGTATTGGTGCAGGGTCGTCGAGAACAGCGCTAACATCCAGCTTACGGAGTGGGGCATATCCCTGTTGTCATCGTTGGTTCAAAGTTTCGGTTTCAAAGAATGCTTCGCTCGGATTTTTCTCATCACGTCGACTGACGATATGCGCGAGAGCTCGTTTCGCCCGGCAACAGCCATCTCGATATTGTTTGCCTCGCATAACGCTGCAAAAGTTACCATAACGCCGCCGACTTCCTGTTCAGGAATACCAGTGTCCCGAGTGTAAACATATTCAACGATTTGAAGTATGGTAGTCTTGTCGCATCCCAGAGACTGGGCCAGTTCTACGGCTTCTTCGAGAAACCGCCGATTTCTTTCCGCTCTGTCGTTCGCCAGATCCCTTCCGAAACACTCAATCACCCAGTTCCAGGCCCGTCTCTGGAAACCTACACCATTCAGTGCTTCAGCTTCTTGCATCCCAGTCAAGATGATCACCTGTGAAAAAATTCAACTTGCAAACGTGTCAGAGAGAAATTTGTTACGAGAACAACGTCTGACCTGCATATAAAGATTGATGAAGTTTTGCAGAGTTTAATTTGCCGAGCAATCTATACTTGTTGACAGGATTTGAATGATCCCGGTGGCAGCTGTTCGCCACCGAGGTTTCATATATCTACGGTCGTTCAAACACGATTATTCCCGCTTGAAAGCTAACGTTGCCACTCAAATTCCGGTCTGATCTGGTAATTGCTTTTCTCGCGGAGGAAGAAAGCTGCCAGCTTGAGAAAGGTCAGGCCACGGCAATACTGTTTCACCGCAAACCTTCCAGTTGCCCTCCTGCTTTCTAAGGCGTAGTTCATAAAATGCAGGGGTCGCTTTCTCACTCATCTGGCGAAAGAGAATGACAGTGGCTTCATCTCCCTGCGCTTCAATATGAAGAAATCGTTTTGTGGTAAGAAGAGGAAGTTCCCCTGCGTCTCGTCGTGACCGGAACTCCTCGAATATTCCCGCTTTCGAAAAGCGGGAGATTTCGCCATCTGGCGTCAACACCAGGAAAGCCAGATCTTCCGAATACAACTCTTCCATTTCGTCCATGCGATAATGGCTGCCCACTTCTGCCAGTTTCTCAACAAAAGCAGCAATTTCAGAATTATTCTGTGTCATAAAGCCAGATCCTTCAAACAAGCGACATTCCGCCATCGACGTGGAGATCAATGCCATTGATGAAGCTGCTCGCCTGTGAAGCCAGGAACAGAGCGGCTCGTGCCAGTTCATCAGTTGTTCCCAGTCTGCCTGCGGGAATGGTTTCGGCCATCAATTTGAGAAACGGTTCGCGTTCGACATCTGAGATTCCTAGTTTGCCCAGGATTTCAGTATCTGTGGGTCCTGGGCTGATAACATTTGCTCTGATACGCCTGTGCTTGAATTCGAGAGCCCAATTCTTCACAAATGCCACCGCAGCCGCCTTCGAACCGGCATAGACTGTATGATCAGGAAGGACCTTGGTTGCCGCCAGAGAACTGGTGACAATAATAGTGCCATCGTCATTTATGAGTGGCGATAGTGTCTGGACACCGAAGAAGACACCTTTTGTATTGATGTTGAAATGTCGATCATAAATATCTTCAGTTACTGCCTCAGACGCTTTAAGGTCAATGACACCGGCATTTGCAAAATAGATATCGAAAGCGCCGAAGCGATCGGAGATCTCATCTGCCACCCGTTTATGGTGGGAAAGATCGGAGACATCGCCGCAGATGCCAATGGCATTTCCGCCGATGTCTTTCAGTGCTGCGTTTAAAGCGTCCTGTCGGCGAGCAGTTATGACGACCTGTGCTCCGTTCTCCACGAATAGTTTAGCAGTTGCTTTACCGATGCCACTGTTGCCGCCTGTGATGACGGCCACCTTGTCTTTGAGAAGACTCATATACTTTCTCCATATTGATCTGGGGGTAAAATATGGATTTGATCTGTGTTCCATTAGCCCATGGCTGGGTATTTCACTTTTGCTTCCGGAGTTCGAATGCCAAACCTTTTGAATGAAACCGCAGGTCTTCTGGCATTTGTGCGCACTGTGGAGGCAGGTTCCTTCAGTGCAGCAGCTCGGCTGCTCAAGACATCTCCTTCAGTTGTTTCCAGAAGTGTCGGACGACTTGAAAAGCTCATCGAAGCGCGTCTCTTTCTAAGGTCGACGCGTGCTCTCGTACTGACCGCAGACGGACATTTATTATTCGAGCGCCTGTCTCCCCTGCTTCGTGAACTCGATATTGCCGATGATGAAATCAATGCACGCAAGGAGATATCAGGTCGTGTCCGCTTCTCCATGTCTAGCGAACTTGCCCCACTGTTCCTTGACACCATATTGTCCGGCTTTGCTGCGCGTTACCCGAGAATTCATCTTGAAATCGGCCTGACCGATCGTCACGTCGATATTATTCGCGAAGACTATGACGTGGCATTTCGAGTTGGAGCGGTCGAGAATGGTGATTTGATCATTCGCCGACTGGCCGATTTTGAAATGATTATGGTCGGTTCTCCGGATTTTGCGAACAATCATGGTTTGCCTGGCACGATAAAGGAAGCCGCCAGGTTGCCCTTTGCAAGGTATATGGGCAATGGATACCCGAACGACGTAAAGCTGGATGATGGTACTCACTTCGTCCCACAAGGACGTGTCGATTGCGATTCAGGCCAGGCATTGAAAGCCGCTGCCAGACATGGTCTCGGTGCAGCTGTTGTGATGCGTTGTGTGGTTAAGGACGACCTCGAAAAAGGAACTCTGGTCGAAATTTCGAAAATGCTACCACTTCCGTCTATGCCGTTTCACGCTGTGCATGCCTATAAGCGCCTGGTTCCCATGCGTGTGCGCGTTCTTTGCGATATGGTCGAAAGCCGAGCAAAATCATTGGCTTCATCGTGAGGCCATATTTAGGTTTCTTCATCAAACCAGCCTTGGATTGATGTCGCACTCTTTTTTCCGAACTCCGCCAATTGAAACGATCAATCTCCAGCAGGGTTTGTATCATGCATTCTGAATCTGCGATGGCAGTGTTTCCCAAATCCTGATCAACTCCCCTATGGAAGATGCCTCCATCTTCCGCATGACATTTCCCCGATGAAGCTTGACGGTTACCTCACTGATCCCCAGGTCAAAAGCAATTTGCTTGTTAAGTCGCCCGCGTGCCACTTCTCGCAAGACCTCTCGCTCTCTGGGGGTCAATGTCTCATGATGCTCGATATTGCGTTTGACGATGACTGCGTGGGAACGTCGCTGCGCATCCATTTCTATTGCTGACGTAACCGCATCGAGCAGCGTTTGATCGCGTACCGGTTTGGTCAGGAAATCGACTGCACCGGCTTTCATTGCCTCAACAGTCATCGGAATATCACCATGCCCGGTCAGGAAGATGATCGGTTTGGGATTGCCGCTTTGTGCCAATTGTCGCTGTAAATCCAACCCACTTGTTCCGGGCATGCGCACATCAAGGATCAAACAACCCGGTGCTTCCAGCAGGTCGGTTCCAATCAACTCGCGTGTAGAGGCAAAAGCTATGGGTCTGAGCCCTGCCGACAAGATCAACTCGAAGAGTGCCTCTCGTATGGCCTCATCGTCATCTACGATCACAACGAATGGCTGCTCCGCATCTGTTGCGCGTTTTGACGATTGCCCTGGCTTCAAATTGTGTGACTGCTGTTCAGTTCTCATGTCCACCCTCCATTCGACGCTTGTGTAATGCTTCACCAATTGCTGCAAGCAATGCCTGTCCATCGAACGGCTTCCTGAAGAAACCTGTTATTCCCTGAGCACGCTCCTGATCTGCTATTTCATGCCTTCCTGTAATGAGAAATACAGGAATGTCAGGATGAACTTCCTGAACTATTTCTCGCAATTCGAAGCCATTGATGTCCGGCATGCCGATGTCCGTTATAACAAGGTCTATGCCTCCAAGCCCTCGCGTTAACAGTGAGACGGGAGAAGAAAAGCAGCGAGCCACGTACCCTGTCGACTCCAACAGATCTTCCATTGATTCCAGTAACCGTGAATCGTCGTCAACAACTGCAATTACGAGCTTTTCCTCGATCATAGTTCCTCCCCTTTTGATCTGCGCGAATGGGTGATCGGTATTTGCAACCTCTCCGCGATGCGTACGAGATCAGGGAGCGACGCTGCCGCCATTTTTTGCATGACATTCCTTCTGTGGAGTTGCAACGTCACTTCGCTTATGCCGAGTTCTGCAGCTGCCTGCTTATTGAGGAGACCGCTCACGACTAACGGCAGCACCTCTCGTTCTCGGGATGTGAGTTCTCCATAGCGCTGTCTCAGCAATTCGATTTCCGCCCGACTATTGCGTAGCTGTTGATCTTGTTCGATTGCCGCATTGATTGCCGCCAGGAGTTTTGCGTCACTGAAGGGCTTGGTCAGAAAATCGACAGCGCCCCGCTTCATTGCGCGAACAGAACTGGGAATATCGCCATGTCCAGTGATGAAGACGATCGGCGGATGTTCTTGCACCGAAATCTGTTTCTGCAGTTCCAGACCGTTAATATCGGGAAGTTCGACATCGAGCACGAGGCAAGACGGAACATCAGGCTTGTGAGCATTGACGTAATCTCTTGCCGATCCAAATGACATAGTGCGCATGCCATACGAAGCCAAAAGCTCCTCCAGGGCTTCGCGGATGCGCTCGTCGTCGTCTACAATGAATACCAACTGGCTAACGCTCATCACTTGCCGCCTTCGCCTCCACGGGGAGAGTAAAAATTAGCGCCGTTCCGTACGGCTCGTTCTTTTCCGCCCACAGGCAACCACCATGTGCCTCGACAATCGAACGGGAAATCGCGAGTCCCATGCCCATTCCCTGTTCTTTCGTCGTAATAAACGGTTCGAATATTCTTTCCGGGGATGTAATTCCCACGCCCTGGTCGCTGATCTTTGTCTGAATGAAACCTCCGTCGCGAACCACCCTGATCTTCAAGTGGCGATCACGTGTGATGGCTTCCATCGCTTCAATGGCATTTCGAATGAGATTCAAAAGGACTTGCTGGATCTGGACCCTATCCGCCATCACATACGGTAAATCTGCCTCTATTTCGACGACGGTGCGGACACGCCAACGCAGCAGTTCCTCCGTCATGAGCCCGCGCACCTCCTCGATGACGTCGTTCAGCGTGATTTTCTTTTTTGCGTCAGCCGACTGCCTGAACAGAGCTCGAATTCGACCGACAACGTCGGCGGCAGACGTGGCATCCCGTGTGATGCGTTCAACAGTCTTAAGGGCTCGTTCGGTGTTTGGCGGTTCGGCGGTGAGCCAGCGCCGACAGGCATGGGAATTGGCTACAATAGCCGCCAAAGGCTGGTTGACCTCATGTGCGATCGACGCCGAGAGCTCTGCAAGGCTTGAGGCCTGGCTCGCTCGAGCTAATTTCTCATGTGTGAGACGAAGTTCATCCTGCGCTCGGACTTCGCGATCAATATCCAGACATATAACGTTCCACTGAACAATATTACCCTGTCCGTCGCGCATTGCTTCTGCCCGTGTCTCAACCCAGCGATATTGCCCATCGAAACGCCGTAAACGGTGTCTGCGTGCATATGGCTCCCCAGTAGCGAGTGAATGTGCATATTGTTCTTTCACTCCGGCCAAATCGTCAGGATACACACCTGCATCAAGCGTTGCATTGAGCTTGCCGTCCTCGTCGAGCCTGTCGAGACCATAGCCGAGAAATTGGCTCAATCGATCGCTCCGATAGACCGGTTCGCCGTTCGCATCAGCGCAGTCGATCATGACAGGTAAGGCTTCCACCAGACGCCAAAGTGACCGTTCCCTTTCCCGTAATGCTTCCTCCGCGCGCTTCCTCTGGGTTATATCGATGAATCCAACCAGACTTTTATCAGCCACTGCATCAGGTCGTGCAGTCGTAAAGAGGACATCGATGACGCGACCGTCCAGGCGCATTACTTTTGTTTCTTCCTGAAAAACCTCTTCTCCACGATAGCGCGCCTCTATCGAACGGCGGATCGTGTCCATGCCGGGCTGCCAGTAACGGGTAGCGGAACCGCGCATTTCATCGGCATTTTTGGCCCCAAACATTTCGAGAATATGTTGATTGACCTCTTCGACTTCCAGAGCCTCGACGGCCTGTGCGAGGAATTCTGGATGCTCATCAATATAGTCGCGCAAGTCGTTCACCCCTTGCGCCCGCAATTCATTGAACAGAAGAACAAGTTTTTTGGCGTCGACCTGGGTGAGGCCGATCGGCATGTACTGAAAAAGATCGCGATAACGGCGCTCGCTGTGTCTGAGGGCGTCCTCGGCTTTAACCTGATCGTCAATGTCGGTAGATAGACCATACCATTGGATTATGCGTCCATCATCGTCTCGCAGTGGATCTGCCTGTCCGGCAACCCAGCGATATACGCCGTCAGCCCGGCGAAGTCGGTATCTCATCGAAAAGCGTTCGCCAGTGGCAATGCTGTGGTTGAGCGCCTGGGATACCCGCCCCACGTCGTCGGGGTGTGTCGTGCTTTCCATGATGGCTGCCAGGCGCTTTGGCCCCATCTTTTCCGCGTCCTCCACATCCATACCGAAGAAATCAATCAAACGCCTGTTGAAGTAATTCGGCTCTCCTTCCGGGGTAAGGCGCCAGATAAAGCTCGGCACCATATCGACGAGCATTGAAAGCTCGCGCTCCCGATCAGACAGGGATTTTTGGGCAGTTACCAGATCGTCGATATCGACGCAGACACCATACCACTGGACGATCGCGCCGGTTTCGTCTCGCAACGGTTCGGCGCGGGTTTCGGTCCAGCGATAATTGCCGTCAGAACGCAACTGTCGGTATCTTTGAACATACGGTTCATGCGTCGTCAGGGAACGATGAATGGCATCTCTTGCCTTGTGAATATCATCTGGATGGATGACACTGAGATTGGGAGACTTGTCGACTGCGGTGATATCCTCGAGCGTCGCGCCTGTTACTTCGGTAAACCGCTTGTTGACATAAGTTGGCGTCCCCTTTTCCGAAATCGTCCAGACGAGTGCAGGGACTGTGTCTATCAGCTGTTGCAGGCTTTGTTCCCGCTCGCGTAACGCAGTTACGGTTTTCTTATATAGATCATTATCGAGTGCAATACCGTACCAGCCTGAGATTTGCCCGTTGCAGTCGCGTACGGGTCTGGCGGCGGTTCTTGCCCAGACATACACATCGTTGGCTCGTCGAAAACGGAATTCTACGTTAAAGTCATCTCCGGTCGCCAGGCAGTGACGCCATTTTTCCGCAACTTCTTCATAATCATCAGGATGTAGTACTCGTTTCCACGCAGTATGGCCTTCATCTACAGCCGCATTAAGATAGTCCAGAGTGACACCGAGAGAACTCTGTGCGAATGGATGGAGGAATATCCATCTTCCTGCTGCGTCAAACGCCCAACCATTGCCGAAAATGCTCTCTACAACCTTGGCCGAACGCATCGGCTCTGTCTCATTATTTCCAAGCAATTCGGCGGCTGTTTGTTTAGGAGGGTCTTGCTCGGTGACCAAGTCTCCAATATCCACGCTGACGCTATAGCCTGGTTCCGACCGGGTCTCGATCCTGCGATACGTCCCGTCGGACTGGCGTTGACGGTGTCGGGTGATTTGCGGAACACCGGTCCAGAATGCACGAGCGGCGGCATGAGATGCGGATATCCTGTCGTCCGGATGGGTAAGATCAAGTGTTTCTGGTTGATCGGAACGCGCTTTTCTGTCCAACGCCAAGTTCGTTACAAGGTTGAAGCGCTCGCTGTCAATCGATGGGACATCGGCATTGATTATGGTTCCATACCAGCCACGGATTTTACCCTGCTTATCCCGCAAAGCTTGTCCGGAACTGCGACACCATCGATAAGCGCCGCTCGAACTCAAAAGCCGATGTTCGAAACTATATTTTTCACCGGTACGTAACGACTTGAGCCATATTGCTGCAAAACCTTCAAGGTCATCGGGATGGATAAGTTTTGACCAGCCATATAAAGCCCGACCAATCGGTTTACTGGATTGCTCCAATGAAGACTGGACAAGGGAAAGCAGCTCCTCGGTCAGATAAATAACCTCGCCATCTTTATCGGTCGCCCAGGCGATCCCCACCACACGTTCAACAGTTCGCGCAGCTTCAATAGCCTGAGTATGATCGTCTTCATCCGATATAGAAGTAAACGTCATTTGCCGCAGCCTTTTCAGCATTCACCGATGATCATCATGCTCAGTTTAACCTGAACTCTCTCGATCTGCATGCTATGGAAATCTATAGAATGCTTGCTTTATTTTTGATGGAACTGACCCGATGAGTTAAGGGATTGGCAAGGCAATTTCCTTATCCTGATCGACCGGTTAGTGAGCTCCGATGGAGCGCTTATTCTATTCAGTAATGCTGGTCTAATTATTGCAACTTTTTGTCTTTGTTGGATTTTTTCGGGCTTTCGGACGAGCGTATTTGTTGCTGCATTCGACGTGGAGTCGTACCAAGGATGCGACGAAAAGCATAAATAAAGGCGCTTTCAGAGCCGTACCCCAGTTGCGCAGCCACAGACGCAATTGTCATATTCGGTCGCGCCAGCAGTTTGTGCGCCTGCATCATACGCCAGCGCAAAATATACTCCATCGCACTATGTCCGACGGCGGCACGGAACCGTGCCGAGAACTGGGACCGTGAAAGATGGCTGATGCCTGCGAGTTCATCCAGCCGCCAATTGTGCCCTGGGTCCCGATGGATCGCCATCAATGCACCGCCAATTCTGGGATCTGAGAGGGCGGAGAGCCAACTGCGCTCAGTCATCACGGGCAGACTACGTATCAGTTCAATAAAAATCATCTGCATGATCGGAATAGCCATCGCTGCACCACCGGGAACATCGCCGGCGAGCTCTTCTTCCAGCCTGTTGGTGAGCCAGTGAAGACGTTCCGCTACAATGCTTTCCGCTTGAATCACGACGATCGATGGTAAGATTTCTCGCAGAAGTTCGCTGTTTAAAGGCAGATCCATGCGACCACTATGGCAAAGGAACCCCGGCCCCGCGCCACCGTCCAGCTTTGCATGGTTCTTGTAGGCTTTCTGCGAAAAGACTTCAGCCGCTGGAATGGGCGAACAATTCAGATCACTCCTGATGACAAAGGGGAGATCCGGGCCGATCAGGAAACAGTCTCCTGCAGCAAGCATCAATCGCTCACCTTGCAATTCCAGAAAACAACTACCTTGCCTGATGATGTTGCATTTCAAGGCACTTACAGGAGGCACGTCGATTGCCCAACGCCCGCAAGCCTCAAGTCCGACTGACATAGTCGCGCTGGCTTCCATCAAATTCAGCAACTGGGAAAGGGGATCGTTGAACATCATAACCGGCCAATATCTACATTAAACGAGCCATTTGACTATAGATTTTCCTGTGATCGATTTCTACCTTTTCAAAGGCACAATCAGGAGAAGAACATGCAGCACGGTCAAATGCCGCTTGGCACCCCATTCGGCCCATATACTACTGCCCAAGAGGTTATTCGCGATATCGACCTCACTGGAAAGACTGCCGTTGTGACAGGCGGCGCGTCAAATCTCGGCCTTGAAACGGTGCGTATTCTGGCATGGAGAGGGGCCCGCGTGATCGTTCCGGTACGCGACATTGGCACCGCCGGCAAGATGCTATGCAATATTCCAAATGTTGAACTATTCGCGATGGATCTCCTTGATCCCGCCTCTGTTCGCAGCTTTGCGGATAAGTTTGTCATTGAGCATGGCTCCCTGGACATTCTGATCCTCAGCGCGGGAGTGATGGCCACTCCTCTATTTCGCGATGCAGAAGGCCATGAAGGCCAGTTTGCGACTAATCATCTTGGTCACTTTCGCCTGACCGCGGCCTTGTGGCCTGCTCTTTGCGCGGCCAAAAATGCGCGCGTCATCGTACTGTCCTCACGGGGACATCAGTTGGGCGGATTTGCGCTCGAAGATCTTGATTTCGTGCAACGCCCCTACGACAAATGGCTCGCCTACGGTCAAGCCAAGACAGCCAATGCGCTCTTCGCCGTTGCAGTTGATGCACGTGGTATCAATCATGGTGTAAGGGCATTTTCGGTACATCCCGGCTCGATACTCGGTCCATTAGCGCGTCACCTCAGTCGGGAGGAAATCGACTCCTTCGGCGCAATCGATAATAACGGACAACCAGTCATAGATCCGGATCGCGATATGAAGACACCACAGCAAGGCGCTGCTACGACAATCTGGTGCGCTACCGCGCCCGAGTTGGCGGGTATTGGCGGGGTTTATTGCGAAAATTGCGATATCGCACCGGTAGAAAGACAAGAGCGTTTTGGCGTTCGACCTTTTGCAATTGATCCCAATATCGCAGAGGCATTGTGGGCCGAAAGCGTGAGGCTGACCGGATACTTCTACTAAGGCAGCGCCTGGAACACCAGGCAAGATCTTCGATAACAAGGCTTGGTACCATCTCGGGGCAACATTGCCTTTTGACATAGCCCCCAAGGGGGAAAGTGCTTCTTCGTCCTCTTCAATTCGGTTTGGCAACCCGCGACCTAAACCAGAACCTGACCCATCAAAATGCAAGAGGTCAAAATACAAAGGAGCGCCTTGTCTTGGTAGTGCAAACTTGGCCTTCCGACTTGCAAGTTAAGGCGAACGGGCAGCTTGGATTAAGTCCGCGTGGGCAACCCGTTCTTTCTTGAGCCGTTTCAATGCCACCATCTTCCCTGCAGGACGAATGAAACCGGGAGCGAGCTTCCCCGGGACGGGAGGGCTGCTCGCTCTCCTGCATCTGCTGCCTGGATGAAGTCACGAAAGATTTTGCCGGGATATACATATTCTTCCTCCTCTTAAGGTCAGAGTCGCTAATCATTGGTGGTGAGGTTCGTTTCATCAGTGTCAACGATGAAGATCGCCAAAAGGCGGGCACGCTTGGTCGGACTAACGTTTTCACTAACATTGTGTCGATCACCCGGAAATTCCGAGAAACTCTGACCTGCGTGATAGGTAATAACCGGACCATCATTGACCTGGCTACGGATAGCTCCTTCCAGAACCGTCACGTAAATGAAGGCAGAAGCAGGATGGGTATGAGCAGGCGAAGTACCGCCCGGTTCATATTCCACGAGCACGCCCTTCATGCTCTTTCCCGGCACATTCGGAAGCACCTGGTCGTAAATGACCGTTACTGTGGATGTTTCACTGGCCTGTTCATGGGCTAACCCCGTCGAAATCGGAATAGTGGTTGCCAACGCAATGCGGATAAACGTCTTGATCATCGTGGGCTCCTGTCATGTCTGCAAGAAATGGAGTGACACGCAAACCGGCCCCGCTTGCCAAACGTGTCCCAGGGTCATAGTTCCTTGTAGGAGATTTATTTACGGCGGTAGTTGCCCGAGCGCCTAATGTACGGAAGCTGCTTCCTCTATCAGCGCAGCGACTTCTTCCGGATGCGAGATCATTACCACGTGGGAAGCTCCATCTACGACAACAGTTTTTACTGTGCCCGCACGTTTGGCCATGAATTCCATTGCGGCCGGCGGTATGTTTCGATCCTGCGTTCCATAGATCGAATAGGACGGCAACCTCTTCCACGAGGGGAAACCAGATTTCTCCTCCAGTGCCGCTTGTGCGACCGGACGTTGGGTGGCCGCCATCAACACGGACCGATCTTCGGATAGATCCGCTGCAAACTGATCATGGAAACGGTCCAACCGAATGAAGAGATCACGTTCACCCCGCCCCTGCTCTACTGAAAAAATCGCATCCGCTAATGTACTGCCGGGAAACTTGTTTGAAAGGCCAAGGCTGGTTTCACCTCGATCTGGTGCGAACGCAGAAACATAGACGAGCGCAGTCACGTTGGGATTACCGTTAGCGGCTTCTGTGATAACGGGACCACCATAGGAATGTCCGACGAGGACAACCGGCCCCGATATTGATCGAATAACTGCGGAGACAGTTGCCGCATCTGCCATGACGCCCCGAAGCGGATTTGCGGCAGCTATCGCCTTATAACCGTCGCGCTTGAGCCGAGAGATAACTTCGTTCCAGCTCGAGGACTCTGCAAAGGCGCCATGAACAAGAACAATGGTGGGTTTGGATTGGGCAAACGCTGGCTGTGCAATAGTTCCAGAAAAAAACATTACTGCAAAGGCCAGGATTTTTGTCAGCTTCTTCATCTCTTTCTCCAACAACTTCTTCTTACAAGTTGTTGTCGACTATGTTCCATCTTCCCAGCATCTCCTATCGAACAGTAGGATCTCTCCGATTGTACCAAGGTCTAGGTTCAGCACATCGTTGCGATGATCATCCGATTAATTGTGGCCACTCCAAGAGATCCGGTACGGCTTCGAGCCTTGATAATACCATACACCATATGGATTAATGCCGTAACGAACTGTCTCGGCTATTCAATCGCCGATTGGTTACTATGCATCATGATAGATCAACCCTTTCGATTAGATGATCGTCAAGTGATTAATAAGCTCCTACCGTCGAATTGTGCAGATCGCACAACGGAAACATTGGAGAACCACAATGAAAGCGATAATTCTAACCGCTGCAGCACTTCTTCTTTCGAGTGGAAGTGTCCTTGCCCAAAGTGACCATATCGGATCGGATTGGCAATATCCATCAACGAGAACCGATAGCCGTCCAACGTCATCTGTAAAGCAGGTGCGTGCTGGCCACGGCCCAGATGCTCCCAAGACCGTATACAAACCAATCAGCTCCACCCAGGAACCAGGTCGGTTGCTGTGGGGCCAATGATAAAACAACAAAATATGGTTAGACTGAGGATCGGCATTGCCGATCCTAATTTTTATCAATAAGGCTAAGCAACTAGCGCCGCCATTTCTTGAAGAACGATCGGACCTACTGCAACTGATGCGCTGTTAGAAATAGCATCTTTACTGGTAGATCCAAACCAGTTTCGTTTGACACATTCACGTCCCTTCCAGCTTCGACAACAAGTAATGCCGAGCGCCACCGGAGTTGTCCCTGGAAATGAAAATGACCAGATTTCTGATTGAAGCTGTAGAACCGGACGAGGTGAGCCGCAAAATCATTCAGTCGCGGTTATCCCTGTTTGATGATCGCATCAGGAAAGCTGGGTGGTCGAGAACCCTATATTTATTAACTTCCTAGTCTCGATCATATGCACGGTGCGATTATGCCGTACTGCATTTTGGGAACAGTTTCAATTAATACGCTAAATCCGTTAAAACGCAGTCGTTTCTACTTAACAAGATCAGTATTCATATCTGGCTTTTAGAAAGGTTACACCCACCGTCCGTACACATGGGATTGCACCAAAGTATTGTTGTTCCCGTTACCCAGCACAATGGAACTGAATGCCAGTTTTGAACATAGTAGGCCATCTTCAACCAGAAAGGGAGGCAAATACGATGTCGCCTATTCCCTCATACACTACCAGGCCAGAAGCGATTAAAGGTCTGCTGGTGGTTGAAAGAATGATCAATGTGAGTGTGTGGCAGCATCCGTTGAGCGGATTGGTGCGGTTGCGGGTCTCACAGATGAGTGGCTGCGCATCCTGCGTGAAAACAAGTGTGGTGGAAGCCCGCGCGAATGGTGAAGCAGAGATGCGTTTATTCATGGTCAGCGCTTGGCGAAAATCAATTCTCTATAGTGTCAAGGAGCGAGCAGCCCTCGCATTGACCGAAGCACTCATCAATGGTGAAAAACGTGAAGAACTACGAGGCGATCAAGAACTGATCAAAACGCAATTGAAGGATTACGAAATTGTCAATCTGACGGTGATGGTTGGTGCTATCAATCTGTGGAACCGCCTGCAAATCGCCGCTCGCGCGGTTCAGGTCACCCAGCCGTCAGACTGAGCGACTACCTGACACTATCTGTCGGGCCTGGAACGTGTATCCTCCCACGTTTGTCGCTCAATTGGCGGATCGCTGCGTCCCTCCCGCGCAGCGATCCGCATTCCGTTGTATCACGGCTGAGAGCCCATCAGCGTCGGCATTCAAGATGTACAGATAATCCATCCGGTAAGCGCTGGTGTTCTGTCTGATTAATTTATCTCTCAATGCCTCCGGCAGGCATTGTCCCCTTACCCAGCAGACCGACAATCAACGTACTCTTCAGGTCATAAAAGTCGTTTTGCCGTTTGAAGAGATAGGCAGACAGCATATCAGGCACAGATCAACTCCGGATCCTCCCCGGGAGCTGAGGAGCAGAGACTTCGTCGAAAGCTTGGCGGTCGTCATCTATATTGGAATGAATGGAAACCATCCGTTCTTTGACAAACAGGCTCTTGAACGACTGAGCACAGAGCAACCCCTATCCATACATTGGATAGGTCGCTGGTTGTGTCCAGGAAGATTTTCTTTCACGAGATGTGCTGATATCCGACACGATAAAAAAATACCAGGCACACTGGCGAGAGTGTGCCCGGAAAATCCTGATCATGAAAGCAATCAGTAATCCCAGAAAACGGGGACCCAACGATAAGCGTCACCGTCGACCGCAACGCGTCCCACGGATGGAAACGGTAGATGGGTCGCCACCAGTTGTTCACCGGTTTCGGCGAGCTCGGTTAAAAGACGTACACGAACGCGGGCTGCTTCCTCGGGGTCATGTTCAAAACCGTTATACCAGTCTGGGTGGTCAAATCCGACAGCAAAGATGGCATCGCCAGCAAAGGTCAGTCGATCTTCACCCGATGCAAGACGAACCACACAGTGACCTGGGGTATGTCCACCAGTGCGATAGGCCATCACACCCGCTGCCACTTCGCATTGCTCATCAAACAGGCACAGTTGATCCCGATACTGCTCGACAAATCGTTTGGCCGTTGCCCTGAGCGCATCCGGAAAGCCATCGGGCATGTGAGCGTATGTAAAATCCGGTGCTTCCCAGAACTCAACTTCTGCGGCCGCCACATGAATCCGCAGATCAGGACGCAATCTTTCCTTTACGCCCTCGACAAGAAGACCACCGATATGATCCATATGCATATGGGTGAGGACCACGTCAGTGACCGAAGCAAGATCAATACCGGCACCGGCCAGTCGCTTGACCAACTGTCCCGCGCGCGGCAAGTTGAGGTCGGGATCGAGACCCAATCCAGCGTCGACGAGGATCGTCTGATCACCGCTACGCACCACGACCACGTTCAGCGACCAATCAAACGAATCCGGTGGCAGATACATATCGTCAAACCATTCTGCTCGTACGTCCGGGTCAATGTTGTGCCCCAACATTTCGGTTGGAAGAGGCAACACACCATCGCTGATGACCAGAACGTCAATCTCACCGATGCGCAATGCATAGCGGGAGGGCACCAGTTCGTCGGGTTCTGATTTGCTCAAGTTGGTTTCGTGTTTCATAAGGTGTCTCCGTTTTTCACCCATTTGACGGGTGTTGTTGGAAAAGGTGCACTCATATTTGCCATTGCATGTTGGAACAGTTTCATGATCTCGCCCGTTCAAGGATCACTTGCAATGGCAATTTGCCGTAGGACCGCCGAATGCAATTCTGCATCAACATGCACGCGATCTTCCACCGAAAGCGATCGAGTGCTTATCGCTTGCATGGCCATGATGTACGAGAACGGCGACGAATGGCTATTGATCGGAAGTGTCTCGATTACACACTTTATGTCTAATACTCGCCACACCTAAGTATAGGAGTTATGTTCCAGCCGGTTGCCTGGAGAATATTACAACGAACGAATAGAATAGCGCGACACGAGCTATTCAAGAAATTCGACTATCAAGCCGCGCATCGGTTACCGGTATCGAATCCGCTTGGCGATCCAGCCCGATGCAACGACTTGGCGCTCCAAGCGCAAGATTGCTTTGGCAATAGAGCAAAGGTAATTTCAGTAATTTACTGCGCCGACCATGCGTCAGCGATAATACTGACAATTACTCCTGAGACGTAACAACGGTTAACAGCCGGGGCTATGAATAGTGGCGGTCGTGCTTGCTCATTGAGCGCTTAAACTGCCCTCGCACTAGTTGTCAACGCTTGTGGCTGCTCTTGTAACCTTGGACAGGGTTAGCGGTGGATATGTCCTTGTCTTGATAATCCACACAAGTTGAATGCGAGCCCTTTTTGGCGCTCGCCATTCGCGTCAAGATAATCTTGGTAACGATCAGTGTCGGCGCAGCAAAAACGAAAAGCAGTGCAATTGTGAGAAACGCTGCATCGAAAGCGATTACCGTAGACTGGTACGCGACAGCCTTGCTCAATAACGCCTTGGACGCCTGATTTGCAGCAGCCGTAGTCATCCCGCGGGCCTCGAGAACTGCCACACTTGTTCCTAACCGATCGCCTACAGCAGAATATCCAGCTGTGATATAGCTGGCGAGCACAGATACATTGCCTGCGATATTCCGCGTCATAAGAGACTGAAGACAAGCTATTCCCAGAAGACCGCCAAACTGGCGGCCAGTATTGAAGATGCCGATTGCGGCAGGGAGACTACGTGCACTCATCCTACTGAATGCGATCAAGGTAATAGACAGAAATAGAAAGCCAAGGCTCAAGCCACGCAGGAGAACGGCGTTCATCATGTCTTCCATTCCGCTGTCGCCTGCGGAGCCTGACAGGAGCCACATAGCGATCATGATCATCACGATCCCGAAGGGTACGGTGGCTATTGGAGAGACGCCCAGGCCTTGGAATACGAAGGCAGACAAGAAAAGCGAAAATACAAAAAGAATGCTACTGGCGAGCAAAAGCATACCGGTATCCGTTGGCGTGAAAGCCAGGACCGATATTGCAAAACTCGGAATCAAATAAGTGCTTCCAAACAATGCCGCACCAGCTACAAAACTTACTATGAATGCGAACGTAAAATCGACGGACCTGAAAACACTGAGCTCGAGCAGTCCTTCATCCTCAGGCCGGCTCGCTTGTTGACTGACAAACAGGCAAAGCGTCACTACACCTATTCCGGTCAGCCACCGGATGCGACCTTCATCGAACCAGTTCCAGCGGTCGCCCTGGTTGAGCACATAGACGAGACAGAAAAGCGTGATTGATGCCAGTAGAAGGCCACTCCAGTCAAAGCGCCTATAGGGCATATAGGTGTCGATGGTTTCTTCTGATAGGAGAACAAGCCCGGCTGCCAGCAATCCGATAGGAACTACTGAGAGAAAAATCCACGTCCAGGAATAGCTGTCCAATAGCCATCCTTGCAGTGCCGGTACGAGGGTCGCCGGTGCAACCACAGCCCCTGTTGCAAACAAGGCTTGTAGAACAGGTTGGCGAGAAGGCGAAAAGTCTCGAAAGATAACGGTTTGCCCGATTACCAGTAGGAGACCTCCCGAAAACCCCTGAAATGCGCGCAGAACAATCAGCAAATCCAGTCGGGTCGTCAAGGCAGTGACCGCACTTGCCAATGTTATCATCACTGTCGCCGCAACAACGATAATCCGCAAATTAACGGTCGTCGCAATCCAGGATGCCATAAGGAACGCGATCATCTTCAGTGTCGTATATCCGATGTCGAGCCAGGCGAATTCGTCGGGAGTAGCGTATACGTCACCGATTATATCACCTTTGCCAAGCGTCAAAGCGGTACCCGCAATCGCCTCAGTCAAAGTGGCAATCACAATGCCCGCGAGGAGGAAGCATCCTGTATTCCGCCTGGTTTGGCTTGAGACGCTTGGGGGAGAGAGCATCAATTCTCACTCCCCAAATCGATCTTGACCCGGGCGGAAAGTCCAGGAACCAGACGGCCGGGAATTGGGTTCTGAACAAGTTTGATCTTGACTGGAACACGTTGCACGACACGGACGAAATTGCCGGTAGCGTTATCAGCGGGAAGAAGACTGAAGGCCGATCCGCTACCCGGCGCAAAACTGTCAACTTTTCCCTCGATAATTGTTCCTGGATAGGCGTCGACCGTTACCTGGGCCGACTGACCGGGTTCTATATTCTCAATCTGTGTTTCCTTGAAATTTGCGACAATCCAAACGTCCTTGGTCGGCACCAGATCGATCAAGGAAGCTCCAGGGGATACCAGGCGTCCGACGCGAACCTGACGGTTACCAATAACACCGTCAAAGGGAGCACGGACGACTGTATTGTCGAGATCAATTCGGGCCAGGTCACGCGCAGCCTTGGCTTGAAGCACAGCAGCCAGGGCTGCTTCCTTTTGTGTGGCGAGAACCTTGATACGTGTTTCTTGTGCCTCCAGCGCGGCCTCTGCGCCTAATAAGCCAGCCTCTGCTTTTGACCTCGCAGCGTCACTTTCATCGACCTGAGCTCTGCTGACCGAATTTGTGCGAACAAGTTCACGCTGTCGCTGAGACGCTTTGACCGCGAGAGCAAGATCTGCCTCTGCTGCCCGTTTCTGTGCCGTCGCCTGCTTGACCAGAATATGCTGAAGCTGGATCTCCGCCTCAACATTTTCGATATGTGCCTGTGCCGCCTGCACATTTGCTTCAGCCTGCGCCAGACGTGCGCGGAAATCCCTGTCATCGATTCTGAACAGAACATCATTTGCTCGTACAGTCTGGTTGTCGGCTACATCAACCACGGTGACATATCCGGTCACCTTCGATGCGATTGCAGTCGTATTACCGCGAACATAGGCATTGTCCGTTGTCGTCTGCTCGCTCGAGCGCGCCCACGCCCAACCTCCCGCAGCGGTTGCAATCGCGCTGAGACAAAACACCAGACCAACGATTTTCTTCTTCTTCCAGGTCATCATCTTGTGCACCAATTGGTAATTGTCGTTACCGTTGACGGTTATGGTAATGTAGGTTACCGGTCAAGCGGAAGTTATTGAAGAAGGCCGATAAAGTGACCGATACGAAAAGCGAACGGACAAAACTTCGACGGAAAACTATTCTTCGTGCTGCAGCGGAGCTTTTCTTCGAGCAGGGCTACGCAACCACCAGCATCGATGCGATCATAGAGCGTACCGGTGGCTCGAAGCGAACGATCTATAGTGAGTTTGGCAGCAAGGAGGGATTGTTCCTGGCTCTGGTTGCCGATAATGCGGATCGCGCGATCTCTGCACTCTCTCTGGACTACACTACCCAAAGTGACTTACCCGATACGCTGACGACTTTTGGTAACCATCTACTGGAGGTTTACATGAGCCCTTCAGTCCTGGGCATTTATCGCATCATCATTACGGAAGCCGGGCGATTTCCCGATCTTGCGCGCGTGTTCTATGAGAAGGGCCCGGGTCGTACCACGGCTCATCTCGCCAAAGTTCTCCAGGCTGCAGCCGATCGCAAAGAAATTCAGATAGGCGATCCTTTGCTTGTTGCCGGTCATTTCGTCGGAATGATCCGGGATAATCTTCATTTACAGGTTGTGCTAGGATTGCGCACTCCACCTACCGAAAGCGAGGCACGGGCCACGGTGGCCTCCGCCGTAACTTTGTTTCTCAATGGCGTGCGATCGCGGTAATAACGTTACAGCAGGACCACACGCAACGCACAGCGCATCCAACAAAATCTCCCAATCCGGTCATGTTGGAACTGAATCAAGCTCCTGGCTGCCTTCCGGTTTCCTTTCTTCAAAAGGGTTCGTTTTGTGGCTGCTCCGAGGTCTTTGTTCCTGGCTCGCAAATCAATTGAATAGCAGCATTCGCGGCGATGCAGATACCGAGCGCTATATGAACCAAAGTAGCCGAGGGGAGTGCCTCGAAACCGAGTGCATAAGGTGAAATCACTGTCCAGCAGCCAAGTACAAGATTGACCCATTCGGTCCAGCTACGATAATGGCAGATTGCCATAATCGAACAACAAATAATGATCGTACCCACAAAGCCTGCATTCCACGCAACCAACGGTCGATCAATATACGGAAACATACAATAAGCCAGGGCCAGACCCAGTGTCAGACTCGCCCATTCGAGTCCTCTGTTTGGTACATGATTTGTCATGTTCTTTCCTTCCGGGTTATTCTTCACCGTCCTTTGTTGAGGCCGTCAGAAGAACATGAACTGCATTGTCCCATGACGCTATTCACCCCAGGCTTTGATTGTTTCATGCGATGGTAGATACATTTCTATTCCCTGAGCTATGTTCGTAATCGGTAAGCATGTACCATGCTGCACCTGCGATGAAGCCTCGCTCCCGGCGGGTTCGATGATTGCAGCAATTTGATCACTAGATCGAAGGCCGGTGAAATCTTCGTCCTTCAGCTTTCGCCGTCTGCTTGGGCACAACTTCATATCGGAGACCTCCGCTCGTCGCCAGGGCGGAAGCGGTTTTGCGCATTCAACAATGCGACAGATACATTGCTCCCAAAGATGGAGCGGAACTGAGCCCGGGGATAGGTCATTTCGTCTGCCAACTTTGTTAGCGTTCCCATGTGAGCCGATCAGCTCATGAAATTCAGAAAATGCAGTCTCGACTGCTCATAGGAGTATAATATGGAACAGCTATCAATCACGGCCACCCGCCGTGCAGTCATGTCCGGTACCCTTGGTCTTGCAGCTGCCGGCGCCACATTTGGTCCAGCTCCCGCAAATTCAGCTGAGAAATCTTCCGGAACGGAATTCAGTGACCGACATGGATATGTCGTCACAAAAGACGGCGTGGCGATTTTTTACAAGGACTGGGGTCCAAAGGACGCCCAACCGATTGTCTTCCATCACGGATGGCCATTGAGCGGAGATGATTGGGACAACCAGATGCTCTTCTTCCTGGCGAAGGGATATCGCGTAATAGCGCATGATCGCAGAGGTCATGGTCGCTCGAGCCAAGTCAGTGATGGGCATGACATGGACCACTATGCGGCCGACGTCGCAGCGGTCATCACGCATCTTGATCTTCAAAATGCTATCCATGTAGGACACTCTACCGGCGGTGGAGAAGCAACCCGCTATACAGCCAAATATGGCGACGGACGCGTTTCCAAACTAGTACTGATCGGTGCCGTCCCACCGATTATGGTAAAAACATCATCGAATCCGGATGGATTACCCATTGAAGTGTTTGACGGATTCCGAACCGCCTTGGCGGCTAATCGATCACAGTTTTATAAGGATGTCGCGAGCGGACCATTCTATGGCTTCAATCGACAGAACGCCGTGCCCTCGGAAGCCTTGATCCAGAACTGGTGGCGGCAAGGTATGACGGGGGCGGCAAATGCGCATTACCTAGGCATCAAAGCGTTTTCGGAAACAGATTTTACCGAGGATCTGAAGGCTATAACCGTTCCCACGCTGGTGCTACATGGTGATGACGACCAAGTGGTTCCGTATGCCAATTCGGCATTGCTCTCCGCGAAGCTGCTTAGGAATGCTGAACTTAAAATCTACAAAGGCTTTCCGCATGGCATGGCAACCACCCACGCCGATACTATAAATGAAGATTTACTGAGATTTATCAGTCGATAAACGACGATTCGACAAGTTACTATCTACGATAATTTGCCCATCACGAGGCATAGTATTCGTGATGGGCCTTTGTTATTCCTAGACGTTTGCGCTGCGCTTGATGAGGACAAGGCAGATTTATTTCAAATATGGTATGATAGCCAAAGGGAGTTTTCTGCATCTAACAGATTGGCAGGAGATTGGCGATGGCAGATCGGACCTCTTTAGAAAATGACGCCGTGGATAACGGGGCACTTTGGTCGCGTGAGGAAGAACTTTCATTATTAGTAGATATGGTTCCAAGTCATTTGTGGCGTTTAACGGATGAAGGCGAACCTAGTTTTTTTAATAAGCGTATGGTCGATTTCATTGGTTTCAGCGCTGATGACCTAGAAAGCCCTGGCCGCTCAAAGTTGGACGTGCTCATTGACTGTATACACGAAGATGACGCCAAGGAATTCGGTTCGACGCTTCGCCGGTGTATCGCTACTGGCGAGGTATTCGCGATGCGTTATCGCATACGCCGGGCGGACGGGGCTTTTCATTGGATGTCTAGTCGGGCCGAGCCCATGCGTGATCGGGACGGACGTATAATCCAATGGTACGGTTTATGTCATGACATACATGATCAAGTGATAATGGAAGAAGCGCTAAGACGCAGCGAAAGTCAGCTTCGTCGGCTGGTCGATTCCAACATTATCGGAATTGTCACTTGGGATCTAAATGGACAACTTTTGGATGCGAACGACGCCTTTCTTAACATGGTCCAGTATAGTCGTGACGAATTTGAAAAAGGATTCAGCTGGCTAGATTTAACTCCTCCGGAGTGGCAGGAGGCGCACGCACTTCAAGAAGCTCAGGAACTTGCCAATACAGGTCTAATGCAACCAAGGGAGAAAGAGTTTTTCAGGAAGGACGGGGGTCGAGTACCCGTACTGATTGGTGCTGCTTGTTTCGAAGGTCAGCGTAGACAAGGTGTAGCCTATATCCTCGATTTAACTGAACGTAAGCATGCAGAGTTGGAACTGCGCAAACGTGAGAGGGAACTTGAACAACTAGTAGATACGGTACCTGTCCAACTCTGGTCTGTTTCGGCAGAAGGCCACGCCGCATATATCAATAAGACGATGAAGGACTATATGGGGCTTCACCCGAGAAAAAACGGTGACGAGCCAGGACTCGCTGAGACGTTGAAAAGCAGCGTACACCCGAATGACAGACTGCTTTACTTGGACAAGATAACCAATTCGGTCGAAACCGGCGAAAAATTTGAACACAAGTTTCGAAATCGCCGCTGGGATGGTGAATATCGATGGACGCAGGGTTATGCTAACCCGCTTCGCGATGAGGAGGGCAATATAATCCGTTGGTATGGCGCCAACATTGACATTCATGACCAAGAAGTTTCTCAAAATGAATTGCGAGAAAAAGAACGTTTCCTTTCGCGCTTGGTTGAGACGTTACCGGCAATGGTTGACTGTGCTGCGCCGAATGGTGAGCCAGTTTACCGGAGTCAACAGCTTCGGGAATTTCTTGGATATGAGCTCGAGGAGTTGGATAGTTCAGGAAAATCACGGCTTGCGGCCACGCTTGATACAAGTGTTCATCCTGATGACTTAGCAGTAGTTAAGAAGAGATATTCGCAATGCCTTTCGTCAGGCGAACCCTACGCGCATAAGCACCGTTTGCAGCGCTTCGACGGCGAATACCGTTGGGTCGAAACTCGCGCAGTGCCAATGCATAATACTGCTAGTGAAATAGTACAATGGAACGTTATATGCATTGACATCGATAGCGAAGTGCGAGCTCAGGAAGCCCTGCGCTTGGCTCAGGAAAGGCTTTTTCGCGCTAGCCAAACAGCAAGTCTCGCCGAGCTATCGGCGTCAATTGCGCATGAGGTTAATCAGCCACTCGCTGCTGTCGTAGCAAATTCATATGCATGTCATCGTTGGTTGTCAGCAACACCGGTGAATCTAGAGCGGGCAAAACAAACGGCTGAACGCCTCATACGAGATGCTAACACCGCCAGTGATATAGTTAATCGAATCAAAGCATTATTTAAACACTCAGCAGATGAGCGCATTCTCACCGATATTGGAAACATAATATCTGAAGCGCGAGCCCTGCTGGCTGGAGATGCATTACGACACCGAGTTGAAATACTCGTCGAAGGAGAGTTTGGCTTGCCACAGTTGATGGTAGATCGAACACAAATACTCCAAGTGCTAATGAATTTAATGCGTAACGCGATAGAAGCCATGGAAGGCTCTCAATATGGGAGGGTCCTCAGAATAAACGCGGTACCGACAAACGCAGGAGTTCGCATCGAAATCAGCGATCTTGGTATTGGTCTCACCGAGTTTGAAAACATCTTTGAACCATTTGTATCCGCGAAGATTAACGGAATGGGCATGGGACTTGCCATTTGCCGTTCCATAGTCGAAGGGCATGGTGGACGATTAACGGCAGAACCCAACCAGCCGAAAGGAGCGAAGTTCATTATAAATTTGCCAACTGGCTTGTGATAATTATCTAGATTGGTTTCGAGTTTGCGCCCGGTTTGATGGCGAAGTAATGCTCGAATGTCAACGTAAATTGTGATGTACAATAGTTAAGGAACTTCACACCCATGGTGGACGCAACATGTACTCATTGATCAGTGGGCTCCAACTGAGCCGTCGCAACATGAAAAACATAAGTACCCGGTCCAGCATATTTCGCGGCAGATTGATCGTCTATTTGACTGTGAAACTTCGAATAGAGTGACACCATCGCGGTGAACCGAGAATGCCGAAAACTGTCAGAAGCGCTGAGTTCCGAAATATCGATAACCCGCGCCCCATATTGCATAGCGGCCGTCTTGACCCATGGATTATAAACGTCGTCCGCCCCTACTCGTTGACCACCGGTAATAATCCGGGACACCGCCAGCGCTTCATCGTCACCAGATACCAGCAGATTCAGTGGGTGCGCAAGTCGCCCGATCGCATTTAGTTGATGGATCATATCATTAGTATCGATATCTGGGGCGGCTAATACTATATTGTCCAAACGCCTAGCCACCTGACGTCGAGAGGTTCGGCTCAATCCGGATAGGGTTTCCATCGCAAGCCACGCTCCCATGCTATGTGCAAGGAGGCCGACCTTGATCTTTCCTCCCTGGACAAGGATCTCAATTGTCTCGGCAAGACCGGCGGTTGAAGCTAGCGCAGCGCGCCTGTCCGTGCTGTAGCTTAGCGCGTTACCCTGGGACGGCCAGGCAAATAACACTGCGGTCTGGCCATCGTGGGAATCTGCTGCAAGTTGCGCGAGCCGATAGACCGATTCCTGATAAGTGTTATTGTATCCATGTACAAATAGTCGGACAGAAGGGATACGATTGGCAGAAAATATAGCCGAATAAAACTCGTCTGCAGTGAGGCTCCGGGATGTCAGTGTAACAAATTCCTTGGCCGGATTTGGTGGCGTACTGGGCCACTCAACCAAGTTAGCTTTGTGAGTAGGTGGGATTGATATTACATGCTTTACAAATCTCAGGTGTGGTGAGTAGCCACTCGTAAACGTTGTCCCGGAATCATCTGCTGGGGCCCTGACAGTAGAAACATAAACTGTCACGCGTTTGCAGTCAGTTCGAGAAAACGACAAACTCGCAGCGCTTCCCTCTAGCTTGGAGCTACACGCAGCAAGCCCGAATAACAGGAAGGCCATTACCAATGCCAATATTGGTATGCTACTTCGTTTGTTATGGCGAGCCGCGAGCGGCTGCGACAAGACCACGTTTCAGTCCTCCTATCGATTTTGTTTTGAGAAACAAAATAGAGAGATAATTTTCGCACTATTGGCTATGGGGAACTATCTTCTAAACGGAGAAAACATCCTATGCTAAGTGATAGGGGCGCTAAACAGTTTCAGAGCCATTCATTGAAAGAAGGTTCGATGAGGAAGAAATTCGACGTGTTGGGAAACCGATGTTGGCAAACACTCATCAAAGTGACGAAAACGGCGCGTAAGTCTATCTATCATGCATCGCTAATCTGATTGCCAGTCAAGATTCTTCGCTGCTGTTTTCGGCTAAGTGCGATATGGGCAACTGGCACCTAATGTGAGAGGTGCAGAAAATGCATCAGCAACCGTGGAAACCCACAATTTATTAGTAGAATTTCCTCGTTAGGTTGGTTTATCTTGGCTCCATCAACTTCGTGGGGGCGTCGTTTGCAGAAATCCAATCAATATGATGCGTCAGGATCGCTAGCCGGCTATCTTTTTCAATGTCGGCTCGCTCTACTGCTTGCGATCCGTGAGATGAGGATTAAACCTAATTGCCATATCTCGATCGAAAAGTTCGACGATATAGCTTTCCATGAAGAAGATCTCGCGCATTGCGTCGTCCAAGCCAAGCATCATATCGGTCCGAAGGACGTCACGGATAACAGTGTCGATGTCTGGAAAACCCTTCGCATCTGGATTTCACAACTAAAGGCAGGCTCCTTTTCGAATGCCGATACGCGGCGGTTTCTCATTACGACCGCGACAGCGCCTGATGATGGGGGCCTCGCCATGCTACGCGCCGGCTGCGGACCTGCGGAACGTCAGATGGCAAGAGAGCGACTGGCAACGGCCGCGCGCACATCAACCAACAAAACATCGGAGGCGGGCCGTAACGACTTTCTAGCCTTAACCGATGAGGAAGCCGATGTGTTGCTCGCCACAATTACCGTGGTGGATGGCGCGCCAGATCTGCACAATGTTCTCGACGAAGTCGAAGGCGAGCTTCGCATCCTGTCGGCCAGTTCCGCCGACAAGGTCGCGCAATCGCTCGAAGGCTGGTGGCTTGGCGCAGTTGCGAAACGCCTCGTTGGCTCCGAGACATCCGATATTCCGGTCCAGCACATAGCAATCAAGGCACAGGAGTTCGCCTCATTTTACGGACCGGTTGGCCTTCCTGTGAGCGATCCCAGCGAGTTCGGCGAGCGGCCCTATTCGATTGAGGATGAAGACGAGACCTACGTCAAGCAGATGCGTCTAATCCAGCTGTCGGAGACAGCGATAAAGCGCGGAATTCAGGACTTCTATCGGTCGAACACGCAGCGATCAAAATGGGCGAGAGAAAACCTGCTCCTTGACGGCGACGTCGCACGATATGAGGCAAAGCTCCAGGATTCCTGGGAGCGCAAATTCGAGGAAGAGTGTGGCGAGGCCCACTCGGCCGATGATGCTTCGAAGAACGCAATGGGGCGAAAAGTATTTCACTGGGCAAGCCAGCAGCAGATCGAATTCCGCAATGTGATCGAGACGTGGATCACGGCGGGATCATTCCATGGATTAGCTGACCGGGTGAAGGTCGGATGGCATCCGAATTACATAGATCATCTTTCGGTCGGAGTTGATGATGCCTCGGCTTGATACCTGGGCTCAACGCCCTCCTGAGGAAGCAAACCTCTTTGGCCCCTCGTTTCTCTGTGCGCTTTCGCACGAATTTTTGCGCGACTTCACCAAGGATGGCCGTGATGGAGTGTCGCTTTTCCTGCTGATTATCGCGCTATCGACCGCCTTGCATCGAAGCAGCCGGGAGCGACTGCCTTATTCGACGGTCACATCACTATATGCGTGGATTCAGGATAACGAGGATCTGCTCATCGGATTCGCGTCGAGAGCGCAGAACCTGACGCCCTATTTGAAAGAGAGCGTGCTCTTCGGGTTCGCGACAAAGACGATTACTGTCGACGATGAGGGAAACCTTCGGCCCGGCGAACGCCGTGCAACTTTTCCAAAGTCGTTCTTGGACGACACTACTGCAGAAACTAAAGAAATCATAGATAGATCAAAGTTCATGGGTAGATGGCTTGCAAAATCCGGATCTGAAACCTCCATCGCAGCGGCGTTGGGAGTACGTCCATGAGTTTCATTATCAAGGCAATTGTCATCTATAGCCACGTCGGCGAACAGCAGATCGTTCCGTTTCGTGAAACCGGTCTGAATATTATCACAGGCAAATCCAAGACCGGCAAATCGGCAATCATTGATATCGTCGACTACTGCCTTGGTCGCGGTAGCTACAATGTCGCCGAAGGAACAATCCGCAAGAAGGTGTCATGGTTCGGTCTGCACATTGCCAAGGGCGAGGACGAGGTATTCATCGTCCGTGACAACCCAGGTCCGGGCTCAGGCACGGGTTCCAAGGTGTTTATCTGCCGCGGTCGAAACCTCGCCTATCCCTCCCTCGATGAGATAACGAAAAACACCACCGAGGAGAGCCTCAAGGAGTTCGTGACGCGATTTGCGGGGATTCAGGAGAATGAGCACCGACCAACTTCAGGCACCCGACCGCCATTGGAAGCAGATATCGGACACGCGCTTTTCCTTTGCTTCCAGAAGCAGAACACCATCGCCAGCCAGGACCAGCTCTTCCATAGGATGAATGAGCAGTTCCTGCCTCAAGCGATGAAAGACACCCTCCCGTATTTTCTCGGTGCCGTCGATGAAGATCATTTCCGGCTTTTCGCGGAGTTGGACGAACTCCAAAAGAAGTTGCGGCTTCTAGAGGCTCAGCAGGCCAAGCACGTGCAGGCAGTTGATGTCAGCCGGTCGCGATTGACGAGGATTCTGAACGAAGGAAAGAAGGTCGGACTGATCCGACAGGACTATCAGGCTGTGGACGATAGTGTTTTCGCTTTCCTGGCAAGGATCGGGGAGAGCGCTATCGATCAACCCTGGCCTGCCCCTATGATGTGGTCCGGTTTCAATCTTAATGCATGATCGGCTTCTGAGCCATCATCTGGGCAGATGATGGCGCTGACCCGCGTGA
>NZ_JACIJG010000025.1 GCF_014199265.1 Brucella daejeonensis | reverse complement strand
CCAAAGTCAACCGCTTTCACCAGAACTCAAGGACGAAGCAACCTGCCGCTAGCAGCGTCGCCGCCCTCGTTGTGGCGCCATATAGACCCCGCCAAGCGAAACTGTCAACGCAGTTTTTCAAAAAATCAGGATTTTTCTTTCCACAGGTCGAGACATCGACGCAGCGATCCGAAAGCGGCTTTCTCGCGTTTCAGACGGCGAGCCATCCCATGCGTTCGGTCACATCGTCGGCGAGCGCGCGCAGACGCCTGCCCATATGGTGCATGATATCGGGACGCGCCTCGGCAGCCATCATGGAAAGAGCGATCCCCGCGACGGGATGGTGCGGTCGATCGCAGATCGCGGCGCCTATACAGAACACGCCTTCACGCAACTGGCCATTATCGACCGAATAGCCCCTCGCCCTCACCTCCGCCAGTTCGACCTGAAGCGCATCGGGAGAGGCGACGCTTGCCGGGGTGATCGGTTGCGGCCAGTCGGACGGCATATGGCGCGCCAGTTCCTGCGGCGGCATGACCGCCAGCATGGCTTTGCCGGTCGCGGTGAAGATCGCCGGTACGCGCATTCCGATGCGGAATGTGATTCCGAGCGGGGCGGTCGAATTGCGGCACGACAGATAGATGACTTCCGGTCCTTCCAGATGCGACAGCGTCAAGGTGTAAGCGCCCAGCCCTTCCGCCCCCGCAACCGCCTCATGAAATGCATCGACGATATCACTGCCGCTCAGAAACACATTCGCCCAGCGCACCGATTGCGGCCCCATGGTAAAACTGCCATCGCCATTGAGCTTCAGCAGTTTCAGATGCACCAGCGTCTGGCACAGTCCGTGCACGCTACTCTTGGGCAAGCCGGTCTGGCGCGCGAGATCCGAAAGCTTGAGCTCCTCCATCGTGCCGCCGCCCTGCGCCGCGCGCGCGATCCGGTCCAGTATCTGCGCCGCGCGCATGACGGCGGGAACCAGTTTCCGGGAACTCTCCACCCCTGTCTCCGTTTTATTCATGACCACAGCGCACCCCCTTGGCCGATTGACTTTCATCACCCCGGCCTGTTTAATTCGATATATCGTAATGCGTTCAATATACTGAACAGTCTCTTAGCGCAAGAGGAATGGAATATCGCTATGCTCGCCTTGAAAGACGCCTCGCTGCTCAAATCGCAATGCCTCGTGAACGGTCGCTGGATCGACGCCGCCGACGGCGCAACCATCGACGTGACCAATCCAGCCGACGGCTCGGTCGTCGGCACGGTTCCCTCCCTGTCGGCCGCCACCATCAGGGAAACCATCGATGCTTCGGCAAAGGCCTTCCCCGCATGGGCGGCCAAAACCGCCAAGGAGCGCGCGGCCATCCTGCGCAAATGGTTCGAGCTGATCGTGGCCAATGCTGACGATATCGCCCTCATCATGACATCGGAACAGGGCAAGCCGCTGGCGGAAGCGCGCGGCGAGGTTCTTTATGCCGCCTCCTTCATCGAATGGTTCGCGGAAGAGGCAAAGCGCGTCTATGGCGACACCATCCCTGCCCCGCAGAACGGCCAGCGCCTGACGGTCATCCGCCAGCCGGTCGGCGTGACGGCGGCAATCACACCGTGGAATTTTCCGGCAGCGATGATCACCCGCAAGGCAGCACCTGCCCTTGCCGCCGGCTGCACCATGATCGTTCGCCCCGCCGACCTCACGCCGCTGACGGCGCTGGCGCTCGGTGTCCTGGCCGAAAAAGCCGGCATCCCAGCGGGTGTTCTCCAGATCGTGACCGGCAAGGCAACGGAAATCGGCGCTGAACTGACCGGCAGCGAAACGGTGCGTAAACTCTCCTTCACCGGTTCGACGCAGGTCGGTCGCCTGCTGATGGCGCAATGCGCGCCGACCATCAAGCGCATCTCGTTGGAACTGGGCGGCAACGCGCCCTTCATCGTGTTTGACGACGCCGATCTCGACGCGGCTGTCGAGGGCGCCATGATCTCCAAGTACCGCAATGCCGGGCAAACCTGCGTCTGCGCCAACCGCATCTATGTCCAGCGCGGCGTCTATGACAAATTCGCCGAAAAGCTTGCGGCCAAGGTCAAAGCGCTCAAGGTCGGCAACGGCACGGAACCGGGCGTGGTCATCGGCCCGATGATCGAGCCAAAGGCCATCACCAAGGTCAAGGCCCATATAGAAGACGCCGTCTCGAAGGGCGCGAAGCTCATCACCGGCGGCAAGGAACTGGGCGGGCTGTTCTTCGAACCCGGCGTGCTGACGGGCGTCACCTCCGACATGATCGTGGCCAAAGAGGAAACCTTCGGCCCTCTCGCGCCCCTCTTCGCCTTCGACACGGAAGAGGAAGTCATCGCCATGGCGAACGACACGATCTTCGGTTTGGCGGCCTACTTCTATACGGAGAATTTCAGCCGCGCGATCCGGGTCGGCGAAGGCCTCGAATATGGCATGGTCGGCCACAATACCGGCCTCATTTCCAATGAAGTCGCGCCCTTCGGCGGCGTGAAGCAATCGGGTCTTGGCCGCGAAGGCTCCAAATACGGCATCGAGGAATATCTCGAAACCAAATATATTTGCAGCGCCTACAAGCGCTGAACGATATATGAAGCAAAAGGGGATGGCGCATTGTTTGCGCCGCCTTTCTTTATTATAGACGGTGCAACCGCAACAACGGCTCTTCGCCGCCAAAATCCGGACATTCCATGCTGCGCCGCCTTTACGATTGGACGATTTCGCTTGCCGCCAGAAAATCCGCCGAATGGTGGCTTGCCATCATTGCCTTCATAGAAAGCTCGGTCTTTCTCGTGCCCGCCGACGTCCTGTTCCTGCCCATGGCGCTCGCACGGCCCGAACGCGCATGGCGCTATGCCTTCATCGCGACGGCAGCTTCGGTTCTGGGCGGCATTGCGGGCTGGTATATCGGCTATCATGCCTATGAGCAGATCGCGAAGCCGGTTCTGGAAATGTATGGTAAGCTCGACACGTTCGAGCAATTGCGCGGCACGACCAGCGCGGACACCATTTTGCTGCTGCTCATCACCTCCGGGCTGGCGCATCTTCCGCCGATCAAGGTCGTGACAATCCTGTCGGGTGCGGCGGGCGTCAATATCTGGCTGTTCATCGCCTCGGCCATCGCGGCGCGCGGCGCGCGGTTCTATTTCCTGGCATGGCTCTTGCGCCGCTATGGCGAACCGATCCGCGAATTCATCGAAAAACGCCTGGGTCTTATCGCAAGCTGCGTGGCAATTGTTCTGATCGGGCTTTTTGTGGCGGTAAAATATCTCCACGCCTGATCGTCGCCTCAAGACAGTCAAAAATTTTTGTTTGGAACCAACCAAACATTTCAACCTAAGTTCACTTCACGAGTTACGTCAGGGAAACGCATATGGCATTTGCGCTCAACAACCCGACCGGCAAAATTCAGGCATGGACTGCCGGCATCATGACGGTGGGACTTGCCGCGACCGTCGGCACCGCGCTCGGTTTCGAGCATCTTGCGGGTTTCATGCCGTGCAAGCTCTGCCTTGAGCAACGCACCCCCTATTATATCGGCGTCCCGGTGCTGGCAGCCGCATGGCTTTCCTATGGGTTGAAATGGCCGCCGATCCTGACACGCGGCCTGATCCTGATCGGCGCGCTTCTGATGACCTACGGTCTGGCGCTTGCCGTCTACCACACGGGCGTCGAGCTGAAATACTGGCCGGGACCGATCGATTGCAGCGCGGCGACGATGAAGGTCACGCTCGATGCGGGCAATCTCCTGAGCGACCTCAACGCCACGCGTCCGCCCGCATGTGACAGCGCGCCGGGTTATTTCCTCGGCCTGTCCTTTGCCGGATGGAACGTGGTCGCAAGCCTGCTCTTTGCAGCCATCGGCTACTACGGCGCTTTTGCAAAGGGTGAAAAGTAAGGGAAAAACTGCGGGGGCTAAGGCTCCAGTTCGACATCCCAATAAAGGAAATCGAGCCAGCTATCGTGGAGATGGTTGGGCGGGAAAAGACGGCCATTATTGTGCAGGTCCTGCACGGTCGGCATGACGGCTTTCTGGCGCGGCCACATATGGGCGGCAGCGGGCATCAGGCCCCCTTTGCGCAGATTGCATGGCGAGCAGGCGGCGACCACATTTTCCCACGTCGTCTCGCCGCCATGGCAACGCGGGATGACGTGATCGAAGGTCAGGTCGTGCGGCGAGCCGCAATACTGGCATTCGAAGCGGTCGCGCAGGAAGACATTGAAGCGCGTGAACGCGGGATAGCGCGGCGGCTTCACATAATCCTTCAGGCAGATCACGCTCGGAACGCGCATGGAAAACGAGGGCGAGGATACGATCTGGTCGTATTCGGCCACGATATTCACGCGTTCGAGGAACACCGCCTTGATCGCGTCCTGCCAGGACCACAGCGACAGGGGATAATAGCTGAGCGGGCGATAATCCGCATTGAGGACCAGCGCGGGCAGGCCGCTCGTCGAAACGGTCCGGGGAGAGACGGCAACATTCAAGGCGCACCTCCTTCAGGCAATTCCGGAAGAAAAGTGCGAATGGCTTTCCATGCGGAATTGCGCTCTTGAGCGGAGCGCCGCGCGTCCATGTTTCGGGCGCGGCAACGACGCTCCAGACTTCATGAGGACGGACTGCAATACGCAGACGAATCAAGCTTCTGCGAATCGAAATACCGTCATCAGCCGATGCGGATAATGTAATCCTCACGTGACAGGATTGTGAAGCGGAAACGCATTTGGAGACGGCGAAACACGCAAGATTGTCAGAGGAGCGGAGCGGCCTCGCGCCCCTTGATCGCCGCATAATAAGCCCAGAAAAGACGCGCCGCCACGCCGCGCCACGGCGCCCAGTCCTGCGCCAGCAGCCGAAGGGCCGCCGCGTCGGGCCGCGTCTCATGCGAAAAGGCATGGCCGACAGCCGTCTGCAGAGCCACATCGCCCGCCGGAAACACATCCGGGTGACCGGCGGCGAACAGCAGATAGACCTCCGCTGTCCACGGGCCGATGCCCTTTATAGCGGTCAGCGCGGCGATGGCTTCCTCGGCGGGCAGGTCGCAAAGCCCGTGCAGGTCGATGCGGTCTTCCGTCAATGCCTGGCTGACCGCCAGCAGCGTCCTTTGTTTGGGTCGCGAAAGGCCGGCCAGACGCCACGCCTCCTCGCCGCCCGCCATATAGGCTTCCGGCGTCAGCGGATCGATCGCCTGTTTCAGCCTGCCCCATATGGCGGCGGCACTTGCGGTCGAAACCTGCTGCGCGACGATGATCGAGGCAAGGCTTTCAAAACCCGGCGGCGAACGGCGCAGCGGCACGGCGTGGGAGCGGCTGCGTATATCGGCAAGCCGTTCATCGGACAGCACCAGCGCCTCAAGCCCCGCCGCAATGTCGTCCAGACTGTCTATTCGCCGCATGGTTCGGCCTTTCCTTATTCGGTCCCGCATCGTAGCAATGCAACCAGATGACATTCAACTGACTCTGGCAACCGACCCTGGCAACCGACACTGACAACCCACCATGACCCGACCTGTCTTTCGCTTCGCGCCAAGCCCCAATGGCCGACTGCATCTCGGTCACGCCTATTCCGCTCTTCTCAATGCGCGCATGGCGAAGGAAAGCGGCGGGCGTTTTCTCCTGCGTATGGAAGATATCGACACGGCGCGCTGCACGCCCGCGCTCGAACAGGGCATCTATGACGATCTCCGCTGGCTGGGGCTGACATGGGAAACGCCGGTGCGCCGCCAGTCGGAACATTTTGGCGAATATCGCAATGCGCTCACGAAACTTGCCGACAAGGGCCTCGTCTATCCGGCCTTTCTCAGCCGCGGCGAGGTACGCGAACGCATCGGACAAGCTTTGGCCAAGGGAGAGGCATGGCCATCCGACCCGGACGGAACGCCGCTTTACCCCATGGGAGAGCGGGAGTTGAGCGAAAACGAGCGGCTCGACCGTATTGTTTCTGGCGCGCCCTATGCCTGGCGGCTCGACATGGAGAAGGCGCTTGCAGCCGTGGGGGACCCCTTGTTCTGGACCGAAAGCGGCGCGGATCCAGATGGTGAGAGCCTGAATATTGCCGCCGATCCCACCCGCTGGGGCGATGTGGTGATCGCGCGCAAGGACACGCCGACCAGCTATCATCTTTCCGTCGTGGTGGACGATGCGCTGCAAGGCGTCACCCATGTCGTGCGCGGGCGCGACCTGTTTCATGCGACCTCGGTGCACCGCCTTTTGCAGAAGCTGCTCGGCCTTCCCGAGCCGAACTATCACCATCACGATCTGGTTCTCGGCGACGACGGGCTGAAACTGTCCAAAAGCCGCAAGGATACGGCGCTCGTGTCCTTGCGCGAACAGGGTTTTACGCCCGATGACATTCGCGCCAGGCTCAAGCTCTGAAATGATTTTCGCCGCTGCGTCACAAATGATGTGCCGAACGGCCAATTGACGAAACTGCGCCAAAGCGGTTCAAGGAACATATGTAACCAGCCTTGAAGAAGGCCGGGTGGAACTGTTTATTCTGAAGGAGGCCAAGCAATGAGCAATTACGTCGAGATCGAAGGTTTGCGTGTTGCCCCTGAGCTGGTGGAATTTCTGGCCGGGGAAGCCGCGCCCGGCACCGGCGTGGAGCCGGAGAAGTTCTGGAAGGGGTTTGCCGCAATCGTTCGCGATCTTGCTCCGAAAAACCGCGCCCTCCTGAAAAAGCGTGACGATCTGCAAGCCAGGATCGACGACTGGTACAAGCAGAACCGCGACAAGGGCTATTCGCAGGCCGAATACCAGCAGTTCCTGAAAGAAATCGGCTATCTCCTGCCGGAAGGCGGCGCCTTCACGGTTTCAACCGCCAATGTCGATCCGGAAATCACCCGTATTGCCGGTCCACAGCTCGTCGTCCCGGTTATGAATGCGCGCTATGCGCTCAATGCCGCCAATGCCCGTTGGGGTTCGCTCTATGACGCGCTTTATGGCACCGACGCCATTTCCGAAGCCGATGGCGCGGAAAAGGGCAAGGGCTACAATCCGAAGCGCGGCGAAAAGGTCATTGCATGGGCGAAGGCTTTCCTCGACGAAAGCACACCGCTTGCTTCCGGCACGTGGGCCGATGTTGCAGGCCTTGCCGTTAAGAGTGGTCAGCTTGAAATCGCGCTCACGAACGGTTCGGCAACCGCTCTGAAAGACGCCAGCCAGTTCAAGGGCTATAATGGCGACGAGGCCAGCCCGACCAATGTGCTGCTGGCGAAAAACAACATGCATGTCGATATCGTCGTCAATGCCGACCATCCGATCGGCAAGACCGATCCGGCGCATATTGCCGACATGGTTCTGGAATCGGCCATCAGCACGATTCAGGATTGCGAGGATTCGATTGCCGCCGTCGACGCCGAGGACAAGGTTGCGGCCTATCGCAACTGGCTCGGCCTGATGAATGGCAAGCTGGAAGACACATTCGAGAAGAACGGCAGGCAGATGACCCGCCGCCTCAATGGCGACCGGGCTTACAAGGCCGCCGACGGCTCCGACCTGACGCTGAAAGGCCGTTCGCTGATGCTGGTGCGCAATGTCGGCCACCTGATGACCAATCCGGCCATTCTGGACGCCGAAGGCAATGAAGTGCCCGAAGGCATCATGGATGCCGCCTTTACGAGCCTCATCGCGCTGCACGATATCGGCCCGAACGGTCGCCACATGAATTCGCGCGAAGGCTCGGTCTATATCGTCAAGCCGAAGATGCACGGGCCGGAAGAAGTGGCTTTCGCCAACGAGCTTTTCACCCGCACGGAAGAAATGCTCGGCATGAAGCCGAACACGCTGAAGATCGGCATCATGGACGAGGAACGCCGCACGACGGTCAACCTCAAGGAAGCCATCCGCGCCGCAAAAGATCGCGTCGTCTTCATCAATACCGGCTTCCTCGACCGCACCGGCGATGAAATCCACACCTCGATGGAAGCTGGCCCGATGATCCGCAAGGGCGACATGAAGCAGGCCGCGTGGATCGGCGCCTACGAACAGTGGAACGTCGATATCGGTCTGGAATGCGGCCTTTCAGGCCATGCGCAGATCGGCAAAGGCATGTGGGCCATGCCCGACCTGATGGCCGCGATGCTGGAGCAGAAGATAGGCCATCCCAAGGCTGGCGCCAACACCGCATGGGTGCCCTCGCCGACCGCCGCCACGCTGCACGCCACGCATTACCACCAGATCGATGTTGCAGCCGTTCAGGCGACCCTGAAAAGCCGTCCGCGCGCCAAGCTCGACGACATCCTGTCCGTGCCGGTGGCAAGCCGCCCGAACTGGACGCCGGAAGACATTCAGAAAGAGATCGACAACAATGCGCAAGGCATTCTGGGCTATGTCGTGCGCTGGGTCGATCAGGGCGTCGGTTGCTCCAAGGTTCCCGACATCAACAATGTCGGCCTGATGGAAGATCGTGCAACCCTGCGCATTTCCGCGCAGCACATCGCCAACTGGCTTTATCACGGCGTGGTTTCGGAAAATCAGGTCATGGAAACCATGCAGCGCATGGCCGCTGTGGTGGACAAACAGAATGAAGGCGATCCGCTCTACCGCCCGATGGCAGCCGATTTCGACAAGTCCATCGCCTTCCAGGCGGCCTGTGACCTGGTCTTCAAGGGTCGCGAACAGCCGAACGGCTACACCGAACCGGTCCTGCATCGCCGCCGTCTGGAGCTGAAACAGGCCTCGTGAGGTTCTCTCTCCCCCTCATCCTGAGGAGGTGTCCTGAGTGTAGCGAAGGAAACCGTCTCGAAGGGCTGAGGGGGCATGAGCGACGCGACGGCAATCGTACCACCCCGAGCCCGTCGAAGCATAAGGGAACATTGTGCGTTTTCCCTCAGCCCTTCGAGGCTTCGCTTCGCTCCGCACCTCAGGATGAGGGAAAAGAATACTCTATGCCTGGCAAATGGATGCAATATGTTGACGGCGGGAGAAATCCCGCCGTTTTCTTTTACATCGCGGATCAAGAAGACTATTTCAGTAAAAACTATCGCTCACCGACAAAGGCCCCTGAAATGCCCCTCCTGATCCGCCACGCGACGGAAGCCGACCTGCCCGCCCTACTCGCCATCTATAATGATGCGGTCGAAAACACGCTCGCCATCTGGAATGAAACGCTCGTCGATCTGGAAAACCGCCGCCAATGGCTGGAAAACCGTAACCGCGACGGCTTTCCGGTGCTGGTCGCGACCCGCGACGGCGCGGTGCTGGGCTATGCGAGCTACGGCCCCTTCCGCCCCTTCGAAGGGTTCCGGCATTCGTCCGAACTGTCGGTCTATGTGGCAAGCGACGCCCGCGGCGGCGGCATCGGCCGCGCGCTTCTGGCGGAACTTGTCGAGGAAGCGCGCACGCGAAAAGTCCATGTGCTGGTGGCTGGCATCGAGGCGGGCAACGCCGCCTCCATTGCCCTGCACCGCTCGCAGGGCTTCGAGGAATGCGGAACGCTGAAACAGGTCGGCCAGAAATTCGGGCGCTGGCTCGATCTCCTGTTCATGCAGAAGATTCTCTAAACACTATTGCCGTTCGAGAAAGAACGCCGCAGCTTATTGCCTTGCGGCGTTCTTTTTGTTTATACGACATCATTCGCAAGGACCCGGTGAAAGCCCGGGTGGCTCTTCTGGCCGCCTATCCGCCAGACAACGCAACAACATCCCCCATTTCTACAATCGGCCATGTTGATACGGGCATTCCTGTCCGTTTTATATTTGCGGAAAATTCAATGACACGTCTTGCTGCCTACCGCCGCGAGTGGTTCTCCAATATTCGCGGCGATATTCTTTCCGGCATCGTGGTAGCGCTTGCCCTCATCCCCGAAGCCATCGGCTTTTCGGTCATCGCCGGCGTCGATCCGAAAGTCGGCCTCTTCGCCTCCTTCGCCATCGCCTGTGTGTCGGCCTTCACCGGCGGACGCCCCGGCATGATCTCCGCCGCGACCGCCGCGACGGCGGTGGTGATGGTCTCGCTCGTCAAGGAACACGGCCTGCAATATCTCTTCGCGGCCACGATCCTTATGGGCATCTTGCAGATCGTCGCGGGCTTTCTGAAGCTCGGGCGCCTGATGCGTTTCGTTTCACGCTCGGTCATCACCGGCTTCGTGAACGCGCTGGCAATCCTCATTTTCATGGCGCAGCTCCCGGAACTTATCAATGTTCCCGTGCAGACCTACTGGATGATCGCGGGCGGCCTCGCCATCATCTATCTCTTCCCGCGCGTCACCAAAGCGATTCCCTCGCCTCTTGTCGCCATTGCTGTCCTGACAGCGCTTGCGTGGTCGTCCGGCATGGACCTGCGCACGGTCGGCGATCTGGGAGAACTCCCCTCCTCGCTGCCGATCTTCGCCCTGCCGCAGGTACCGCTCACGCTCGAGACGCTGGAGATCATCCTGCCCTATTCGATCACGCTCGCCGCTGTCGGCCTGCTCGAATCGCTGATGACCGCCCAGATTGTCGATGACATGACGGATACCGGCAGCAACAAGAGCCAGGAATGCATCGGTCAGGGCACGAGCAATATCGCTTCCGCCTTGGTCGGCGGCATGGGTGGCTGCGCCATGATCGGCCAGTCGGTGATCAATGTTTCTTCCGGCGGCAGGGGCCGGCTTTCGACCTTCGTCGCCGGGGCGTTCCTGCTCTTCCTGATTCTGGTTCTCGACGATCTGGTGCGCATCGTCCCGATGGCCGCTCTGGTGGCGGTCATGATCATGGTATCGATCGGCACGTTTTCCTGGCGTTCCATCCGCGACCTGCGCCGTAATCCGGCATCGTCCTCCGTCGTCATGCTGGCGACGGTGGTAACGGTTGTCTCCACCCGTGATCTCGCCATGGGTGTTCTGGTCGGCGTGCTGCTTTCTGGCGTGTTCTTCGCGGGCAAGGTCGCCAGAATGTTCCACGTGACGGAAACCGCGAATGAAGACGGCAGCGAACGCACCTATGTTGTCCGGGGCCAGATTTTCTTTGCTTCGGCACAGAGCTTCATTGCCGCTTTCGATTTCTCGACACCCGCAAGGAAGGTGACGATAGATGTCGGCCACGCGCATCTGTGGGACATCACTTCCGTCGGCGCACTCGACAAGGTCGTGTTGAAATATCGCGCCAACGGCACCGACGTCTCGGTGATCGGCTTCAACGAAGCCAGTGCCGACATGATCGACCGCTTTGCCGTCCACGATAAGGAACTCGGTGCCGCAACTCTCGCCGCACACTAAATAAAATGAGGGCCGCTTTCGCGGCCCTTATCATTAGCTCACCTGTGGAACGGCGTTCCCGGTCGGCGACCCAACCAAACCGATCTCGCCTTCTATCCTGTCAGCGCGCGCCATCAGGTAAAAGCCGAGCGCGCAGGTCAGCCCGGCGATGAACACCAGATACCAGGCATGAGCCATCGGGTTGACGGCCAGAAACGAGGTGACGATGACCGGCGTCAGCCCGCCGAAAACCGCGTAGGAAACATTATACGAGAACGACAGGCCCGAAAAACGCACCGGCGCCGGAAAGGCGCGCACCATCACATAAGGCACGGCGCCGACCATGCCGACCGAAAGCCCCATCACCGCGTAGAGCGCGAACAGGACCGGCAGGGAAACGGCGGCATAGGTGTAGAAAACGAAAGTAGCGACACCGAAGAAAATGCCAGCGCCGGCGAAGAAGCGCCCGCTGCCGATCCGGTCAACGATCGCGCCCGCCGCAACCGTGCCGAACATCAGGAACAGCGTGCCGAAACTGGTCGCCGCCAGCGATTGCAGCGGCGTATAGCCATAGAGCTTTTGCAGGAAGGTCGCGGTCATCAGCGTGGTGACGACGATGCCCGCCGACAGGATCCAGGTCAGGAGCACCGAAACGACCACGCCATGCATATGGCTGCGCAGCACGGTGCCGAGCGGCAGCTTGTCCTTCAGGAGACGGCTGTTCTTCATCTCGGTGAAGATCGGCGTTTCAGCCAGCCAGCGGCGCAGATAGACCGCAAGCAGGCCGAAGAGACCACCGATGAAGAAGGGAATGCGCCACGCATAGCCCGCCAGTTCTTCCGGCGTGAAAATCCAGTTGATGGCGGTCGCGATCAGCGACCCGATCAGGATGCCGAGGGTGAGGCCGGAACACAGGAAGCCGCAGGCCATGCCGACGCGATTGGCGGGCACATGCTCTGCCACGAAGGTCCACGCGCCCGGCACTTCACCGCCGATGGCCGCCCCCTGCAACATGCGGAAGACGATGAGCAGGACCGGCGCACCGACGCCGAAGGTCGCATAGGTCGGCAGGCAGGCCATGGCCAGCGTCGAGATCGACATCAGGAAAACCGAAAAGGCGAAGACGCGCTTGCGGCCGAACCTGTCGCCGAAATGGGCAAGCACGATGCCGCCGACCGGGCGCACGAGATAACCGGCGGCGAAAATGCCGAATGTCTGGATCAGCACCAGCCATTCGGGCATGTCCGGCGGAAAGAACAGGTGTCCGATCACGCTGGCGAAGAAGACGAAAATGATGAAATCGTAAAATTCCAGCGCGCCGCCAAGCGCCGAAAGGCCCAGCGTGCGAAAGTCCTTGCGGTTCAGTGGACGCGGGGCATTATCCTGCGCATGAATGATTGTCGAAACCATCTTGTCTTGCTTTTCTGTCATGAAAACGGGATGCGAGATGTGAAAAACGTTATTGCGCCAAACCACCCCATACTGCAAGGCTGTTGGGCCCCATTAATATGCGGTTCGATATGAGCAAAAATGCCTGATCTTATCGTCGCAAAACCTCATTGGGAGATTCAGGGGGAGATGCAAGGCTTGACTTCCGCAGCGTAAATTCTATTGTTTAGAACAATTCTAAATTATATCCATCGCCCGAATCGGGGCGGGTACAAGGATTCTGGTATTCCCACATGCTGAGCCGTTTCTTCCGCAATGACCGCCGCCCTTTCGATTCGCTTTCCGAACAGGAGATATTGGCGCTGGCCATATCGTCCGAGGAGGACGATGCGCGCATCTATCTCGCCTATGCCGACGGCCTGCGTGACGAGTTTCCGCAATCGGCGAAGATTTTCGAGGAAATGGCTGCGGAAGAGCATGGCCATCGCGACGCGCTGATCGCGCGTTTTCAGGCGCGTTTCGGCGACAATATTCCGCTGATCCGCCGCGAGCATGTCAGCGGCTATTACGACCGCAAGCCTGACTGGCTGGTGCGGCCGCTCGGCATCGACACGGTGCGCGAGGCCGCCTCGCAAATGGAAGAGCAGGCCTATCGCTTCTATATCGAAGCCGCCAAGCGCGTGACCGATGCGGAGACCCGCAAGCTTCTCGGCGATCTTGCCTTGCAGGAAAAGAAGCACGAGGCGACCGCGGAGCGGCTCGAAAACGAACTGACGCCCGATGAGGTGCAGGACGAGGAACGCGCGCTTGAGCGCAAGCAGTTCATCCTCACCTATGTCCAGCCCGGCCTTGCGGGCCTGATGGACGGCTCCGTTTCGACGCTCGCGCCGATCTTCGCTGCCGCCTTCGCCACGCAGGACACCTGGCAGACCTTTCTGGTCGGCCTTTCCGCCTCGGTGGGCGCGGGTATTTCGATGGGCTTTACCGAAGCCATCCACGATGACGGCAAATTGTCGGGCCGCGGATCGCCGGTCAAGCGCGGGCTTGCCAGCGGCATCATGACGGCGCTGGGCGGTCTCGGCCATACGCTGCCCTATCTGATCAGCGATTTCTGGAGCGCGACGATCTTCGCCGCCGTTCTGGTGTTCTTCGAGCTTTGGGCGATTGCCTTCATCCAGAACCGCTATATGGAAACGCCGTTCCTGCGCTCCGTCCTTCAGGTCGTTCTTGGCGGCGGACTGGTTCTGGCGGCAGGCATATTGATCGGCAACGCCTGACCCCGCAATTGCACTTTCACGCCCGTATGACAGCTTCCTGCGGGCGTGATACCGGTCCTTCAAAACCATCGATGGCGATGCGCCCCCGCCGCGAGACGGTGACGAAACTGTTGGCGGGGACCGCCATCCAGTTGGCCGCTTCGCCGTCGAGCGGTTCCGACACCACGCATATGCCCGACGATCCGCCGAGCGTCGCCGTATAGAGCGTCGGCGCGAAGGCGTCGGTGGCATAGCGTATCGCATAGAGCTGATTACCGTCTGAAAAGGCCGCCGTGAGCCGCAGGAAGGGCGGTACGCCGACGCGAACCGCTTCTTCCATGACGGTCGCGACCATGCGCTTCATGGCCAGAACCGGATCGCTGTCGAGCCCGAATTCCAACATCAGCAGAAAAATCAGTTCTGAATCGGTCGCGCCGTGCTTCTGCCCGTAGATCGCGTCACTCAGATGGCTTTCCAGACGGCGGCGCAGCCGGTCGAAACTGCCGATCTGGCCGTTATGCATGAAGCTCCAGCGGCCCGAAACGAAGGGGTGACAGTTGGACCGGCTGGTCAGCCCGCCGGTCGATGCGCGCACATGCGCCAGAAAAAGGCGCGAGCGTATCTGCCCCGCGAGGCTGCGCAGGTTCTGGTCCGACCAGGCGGGCAGAATATCCCGATAAAGGCCCGGCTCATCGCGATGGCCGTACCAGGCGACGCCGAATCCGTCGCCATTGGTGCGCGTCTTGGCTTCATGCGCATCGTGGCTCTGCGCCACGAGCGAATGGCAGGGAGACGATATGACGTCTTCCAGATAGGTTTCAGGTCCCAGATAGGCGGCCCAACGACACATTTTCCATCCGGCGATTACCGGCCCCGGTTATGCGTCCGCTCATAAAGCTGGCGAACGATCGTGCTCGCCGTCTTCTCGAATAAAAACGGCAAAATTGCATGGACCAGTGCAGCAAGCGCCGCTCCAAACAATTTTGCCGAGAAACGTGATGCAAAAAGCATATGCTCGAAATAGGTTTCATCGACCGATGAGGGATGGTCGGTGAAGAGGCGGGTAATACGTGCCGTCATTGAAAAACTCCCATTGTTGAGCAATTCGTTCCCGTTTATGGGTCCCGTTTATCGGGCGCAAAACGCCTTTTCTGGAAAATCATTTTAACGAAACATCGGGAGATGAAATCTCAAATTATCCTTGCATTGAGCTTTATATTGGGACAATCATCCCGTCATGAGCGCAAATATGGACGATATTGACCGTAAAATCCTTGCCGAGCTGCAAAGTGACGGCACACTGTCGGTCGATTCCCTTTCCGAAAGGGTCAATCTCTCGCGCAATGCCTGCTGGCGGCGGGTGAAGCGCATGGAGGACGGGGGCATCATCAAGGGCCGCGTCGCCCTGGTGGATGCGGAACTGGCCGGGTGCGGCCTGTCGGTCTTCATTCTGGTGCGCACGTCGAGCCACGATCCCGACTGGCTGGAGAAATTCCGCACCGCCATGGCCCGCTTTCCCGAAATCGTCGGCGTCTACCGCATGACAGGCGATCTCGATTATGTGCTGAAGGCGCGCGTATCGGACGTCAAGGCCTATGACCGGCTCTACCAGCGGCTGATCGCCAGCGTGCCGCTCTCGGACGTCTCGGCATCCTTCGTGATGGAGGAAATCAAGGAAACGACGGCTGTTCCGCTCCGAGCCTGAATAAAAAACATGACCCTGTGCCGTACTATCATTGCAAAACCGCAAATAGACGGTACACCTTTGATTGGTTTTCACGTATGAGCGTCGCCAATTTGAGCGCATCGCCGGAAGCGTGCCGGGAAAGCCGTGTATACTTCCGGGCAGGATGCGTGGTTCGGAACAATGTCTCGCAGGCCAACTGAATTCTTGCAGGAAAGGCTCCCTCATGACCGCAGCATCCTCTTGCGCACCCACACTCGGTATCGTCCGCCTGGAACATGCCGGGGATCTCGAACTCCCGTCCTATGAGACGTCCGGTTCGGCCGGCATGGACCTGCGCGCCGCCGTGGCCGAAGACCGCCAGATCGTTCTCCTGCCGGGTCGCCGCACGCTGGTGCCGACCGGCCTGATCTTCGAAATCCCCGAAGGCTTCGAGGTACAGATCCGCCCGCGCTCCGGCCTTGCCTTCAAAAGCGGCATCACCTGCCTCAACACGCCCGGCACCATCGATTCCGACTATCGCGGCGAGGTGAAGGTCCTGCTCGTCAATCTGGGTGACGACGATTTCCGCATCGAGCGCGGTATGCGCATCGCGCAGGCCGTTTTTGCGCCGGTTATCCAGCCGAAGATCGAGGAACGCGCGGAAGCGGGCGAAACGGCGCGCGGCGCGGGCGGGTTCGGCTCGACCGGCACCGCCTGAGCGACCCGAATCAAAAAGCGACATGCGCTTCCGCAAAAGCCCGGCCCTGCCGGGCTTTTTTGCATGACAAATAATTAAGATGAAATAGGGAGCAACCATACATAGATATGCTTGCAGGAACGCCTGATCGCATAGTTTGAGGGTTTGACGGTGCTTACAACTTCCGACACTTCCAAAACCGGGCAGCAAAAGGCACCGCCGCCGAAGCCTGCACAGCGAGGCGCGCGCCGCTGGTGGCTGTGGTTGCCGGTCGCCGCCGTGGTCGCGGGCGCGGGCTGGTATTTCTACGGTTCCGGCGAAGCGGGCGGGCAGAAGAGCAGTTATCTTGCCGAAACCGTCGCGCGCGGCGATATCGAAAACGCCATCACCGCCGTCGGAACGCTCAGCGCGCTGCGCAGCATCAATGTCGGCGCGCAGGTCTCCGGCCAGTTGAAGAGCGTGAAGGTCGAGGTGGGCGACGCGGTCACGCAGGGCCAGCTCATCGCCGAAATCGATCCCTCGCCTTTCGAGAAGAAGGTGGAGATCGCCAGCGCCCAGCTCGACAATCTCAAGGCGCAGCTCCTGAGCAAACAGGCGCAGCTCACGCTCAAAAAAGCCAATGCGACGCGCCAGCGTTCGCTTCTGGCCACGCGCGGCGTATCGCAGGCGACCGTCGATCAGGCCGATGCCGACCTCGCCATGGCCGATGCCGACGTGAAGGCGCTCGGCGCACAGATTCGCCAGCAGCAAGCCCAGCTTGCAAGCGACAGGGTCGATCTCGGCTACACCAAGATTTACAGTCCCATGGAAGGCACGGTCGTCGATCAGGCCGCCAAGGAAGGCGAAACGCTGAACGCGGTGCAGAGCGCGCCGACCATCGTCACCGTCGCCGATCTCAAGGTCATGACGGTGGAAGCGCAGGTCTCCGAGGCCGATATCGGCAGGCTGAAGCCCGGAATGCCGGTCTATTTCACCCTGCTCGGCCAGCCTGAAAAGCGCTTTACCGGCACGCTGCGCCAGATCAAGCCGACGCCCGCGACCGAAAACAATGTCGTGCTCTATTATGCCCTGTTCGACGTGCCGAACCCGACCGGCGAACTGATGATCAATATGAGCGCGCAGGTCTATTTCATTCTGGGCGAAGAGAAGAACGTGCTTCTGGTCCCGACCTCCGCCCTCTCCTACAAACGCGCGGGCGGCGAAGGCACGCGCGGCAAACCGCAGGCTTCCGTCAGCGTGGTCGACAAGGGCGGCTCCATCGTGGAACGCCCGGTCGAGGTCGGCGTGCGCAACCGCGTGCAGGCCGAGATCAAAAGCGGGCTGGAAGAAGGCGATCACGTCGTCGTCACCAGCGCCTCCAGCGCTTCCGAAGCCGCCGCGGGCCAGAGCGGTCGCAGGCCCCGGATGCGGCTGTTCTGATGGGTTCCGCCATGCAGGACGCGCCGCTTGTCAGGCTCACCGATATCCGCAAGACCTACCACAATGGCGATCTTGCCGTGGAGGTGCTGCACGGCATTTCGCTCGACATCGAAGCGGGCGAATTCGTCGCCATCATGGGCGCTTCCGGCTCCGGCAAGTCGACGCTGATGAATATTCTGGGCTGTCTCGACAGTCCGAGCGGCGGGCAATATCTGCTCGACGGCGAGGATGTTTCGACGCTCGATGCCGATGCGCTTGCCGCGTTGCGCCGCCGCACTTTCGGCTTCGTCTTCCAGAGCTACAATCTCATCTCCACCTCGACGGCGCAGGAAAATGTCGAAGTGCCGGCGATCTACGCGGGCCTGCCCGCAGCCGAACGCCAAGCGCGCGCCGCCGAACTGCTCAATACGCTGAAGCTGGGCGACCGGCTCGACCACCGCCCGAACCAGCTTTCCGGCGGCCAGCAACAGCGCGTTTCCATCGCCCGCGCGCTGATGAATGGCGGACGCATCATCCTTGCCGACGAACCGACCGGCGCGCTCGACAGCCAGAGCGGCGAGGACGTGATGGAACTGCTGCGCTCCATGCACGCGCAGGGCCATACGGTCATCGTCATCACCCATGCCCGCGAGGTGGCCGAACGCGCCGACCGGCTGATCGAAATCCGCGACGGACAGATACTGTCCGACACGATAAAGCGGGCCATTCCCGATGCCGGGGCTCCTCTCCGCCTCCGCCAGAATCTCGACGGCAGCTCCGCCCGCATCGCCGATGTCTCGGAAGCGGTGAAAATGGCGCTGCGCGCGCTGAAGGCCAACATCTTCCGCACCGTCCTCACCCTGCTCGGCATCATCATCGGCGTCAGCTCCGTGGTGACGATGCTCGCCATCGGCACCGGCGCGCAGAACTCCATCCTCGACCGCATCAATGCGATGGGCACCGATCTCATCCTCGTGCGCCCGGCCATGGCGGGCTTTCGCGGGTCCGGCTCGATTGCGACGCTGGTGCCGGAAGACGCCACCGCCATTCTGGAACTGCCCAATGTGCGCAGCGCCGTGCCCGAAGTCACCGGCACGGTGACGCTGCGGCGCGGCAATGTCGATTACCAGTCGCAGGCAAACGGCACCGTGCCCGCCTTTTCCGAGGCCAAGTCGTGGAAGATCGCGACCGGCGACTTCATCACCCGGCATGACATCGACAGCTACACGCCCGTCGCCGTTCTGGGCGCGACCGTCGTCAAGACGCTGTTTCCCGACGGCAGCAATCCGGTCGGCCAGTATATTCTGATCCAGAAAATCCCCTTTCAGGTGATCGGAACGCTGGAGCCGAAGGGCGCCGGTTTCGGCGGCTCGGATCAGGACGACGTGGTGGTCGTGCCGCTTTCAACCGGCAATCTGCGGCTGTTCGGCCAGAAATATGTGCGCACCATCACCGTGCAGGTGAAGGATTCCAACCTTATCAACACGACACAGGAGCAAATTCAGGCTCTCCTCGACCAGCGCCACAAGAAGCGCGACACGATGATCACCAATATGTCCTCCATCCGCGACGACGCGGCGGCGATGGGCAGCACGATGACGGTATTTCTGGGATCGGTCGCCGCCATTTCGCTTCTGGTCGGCGGCATCGGGGTCATGAACATCATGCTGGTGAGCGTGACCGAGCGCACCCGCGAAATCGGCGTGCGCATGGCGACCGGCGCGCGGCGGCGCGATATCCTGCTGCAATTCATCACCGAGGCGGTCACCGTCTCGGCCATCGGCGGTGCGTTTGGCGTCGCGCTGGGGCTTGCGGCCACCGCGATCGCGGGCTGGGCCGGGCTTCCGGTCGGCTATAGCCTCGACCCGGTCCTGCTTGCCTTTGCCTGCGCCTTCGCGACCGGCCTCATCTTCGGCTTCCTGCCCGCGCGCAAGGCTTCACGTCTTCTCCCCGCCGTGGCACTGTCATCGGAGTAGCGAATACGAACCGGAAGGCAGCGCACCGATGATTCTCCTCAAGAAGCACCTGTCCGCCGCCGCTCTGGCGTTTGCCGCGACGATAGTCCTGACGCAGCCCGGCCGCACCGAGGCGTGCAACAGCGAAACCTTTGAAAACACGGATTATATCGTCTGCGATGCCGGGGCCGGAGCAACAGGCTTGCATCTGTTCTGGAAGAATGGCGACGATGAACCATATCGCAATTTTTCAAAACTGGCCGACGCTGCCGCAAGCCGGGGCCAAAATCTGGTTTTCGCGCTCAATGCCGGAATGTATCAGCGCGATTTTTCACCGATGGGCCTTTATGTCGAAAATGGCCGCGAACTGCGCCCGGTAAACAGGACGACGCCCGCGAAGACATCCGGTCCCCTGCCGAATTTTTACAAGAAACCCAACGGCATTTTCTATCTCGGCGAATCGGGTACCGGAATCTTGCCCACCGAACGGTTCCTCGAACTGCACCCCAAAACGCGGCTTGCCACCCAGTCCGGCCCCATGCTGGTGATCCGCGACAGGATCAACCCCATTTTCATCGTCGGCTCGACCGACAGGACACGGCGCGGCGGCGTCGGGGTCTGCGAGGCCGGTGCGATCCGCTTCGCGGTCAGCGAAGATGCGGTCAATTTTCACGATTTCGCGCGGCTTTTCCGCGATCGCCTGAAATGTCCCGACGCCCTGTTTCTCGATGGCGGCGGCGGCGCGGGCCTCTATGCGCCCGACATGGGCCGGAACGATATTTCATGGCATGGCGGATATGGGCCAATGTTCGGACTTGTCGAATAGCCGATGGTTTCAAAGCAAAAGCCGATCCACCCGGACCGGCTTCGCGACTTGCTCATTTGAACAGCAGCGGCAAGGTGATAGGCATCCGCGCCTTGGCCAGCGCCGCAGGCGGTGCCGGTACGGGTGAAGCCCGGCGCGCCGCTTCCAGCGCGAGCTGATCGACCTGCGAATTGCCGGACGACCCCGCCAGGCGGGCCGAAAGCACATTGCCGGAAGGGTCGATCACGAAAGTGACCTGCACCAGCCCCTTCGCATTGCGCGATTTGCGTTGCAGGAAGCGAACATTGCGCGCCATATGCGACTGAAGCTTCGACGTCCACTTGGCAGTAGAGACACCGGCCGAGGCCGCGTTCTTGCCACGGCGGTTCGCCTTTGCCCTTGCCCCGGCATCCGCATCCATGCGCGGTGCGCTGGCCTTGCGGGTTTCCGGCGCTTTTTCGGCCTTTTTCGGCTTTGGCTTCGTGATCTTTTGCGGCTTCGGCTTTTCGACCTTCTTGGGTTCGGGCTTTGGTTCCGGTTCGGGTTCCGGCTTCATGTCGGGTTTTTCGACCGGCAGCGGAACGGCAACCTCAGGCTTCTCGGCCTCCACTACGTCCGGCACGACCTCTTCCGGCTCCTGGAGCGCCTGCGGCTCCGGCGCAGGTTCAGGCGGCGTGACCTCTTCCGGTTCGGGTGGCGTCGGCTCCTCCTGCGGCGCTTCGGCGGTTTCCGGCTGGACCTCTTCCGTCACCTGTTCTTCCACCGGCGCTTCCGGCTCCGGCGCAAGCTCCACCACCATCGCGGCCACCTGCGAACCGTCGGGCAGGTCTTCTTCCTGCGCCATGTGGATTGCATAGGCCCCGGCGGCGTGAACCGTCAGGACGAGAATGCCCGCGCCGATCCAGCGCCCCGCATCATGCCAGAAGGAATGATGGTGAATATCGGCGGAAGCCGCCTTTATCGGGGGATGCTCGGGCGGGAGGGCATTCATTGCGCGGCTCCCTGCGATGCCGGTGCAGTAGAAGGTTGTACGGCGGAAGGCTGTGCGGGCGTCGCAGTCGCGGGGGCCGTCCCGGCGGCCTCGGCGCCAACGGTTTCAAGTCCCACCAGCGCGATCTTCAGATAGCCCGCTTCGCGCAGGAGGTTCATCACGCGCATCAGTTCGCCATAACCGACATTCTTGTCGGCGCGCAGGAAAATGCGGGCCTCCCTGTTCTTTTCCGACAGGCCGTCGAGCGCAGCGCCCAGACGCTCGCGGGCAACGACATCATTGCCGACGCTGACGCTGAGGTCTTCCTTCAGCGTCACATAAAGCGGCTTGTCGGGGCGCGGCGCGGGCGCCGCCGTCGAGGCGGGCAGGTCCACCTTCACATCCACCGTGGCCAGCGGCGCCGCCACCATGAAGATGATCAGCAGCACCAGCATCACGTCGATGAAGGGCGTTACATTGATCTCGTGGTTCAGTTCGAGATCGTCGCCGCCGCCTTCGCGGATTTTACCGGCCATCGTGCTTACTCCGCTGCGTGCAGCGTGCCTTCGCGCACACCCGCCGCCCTGAAATCGAGATCGCGGCTGACGAGGCGCTCGACGCCCGCCGAGGCATCGGCCAAAAGCGCGCGATAGCCGGTGATGGAACGGGCGAACACATTGTAGATCACCACGGCGGGAATGGCCGCGACGAGGCCGATGGCCGTCGCAAGCAGGGCTTCGGCAATGCCCGGCGCCACCACGGCGAGGTTGGTGGTCTGTGCCTGGCTGATATTGATGAAGGAATTCATGATGCCCCAGACCGTCCCGAACAGGCCGACGAAAGGCGCGACTGAACCGATGGTGGCGAGAACGCCCGTGCCCTTGGAAAGCCGACGGCCCGCTTTCGCCTCGATGCGCGACAGGCGCGAGGAAACGCGCTCTTTCAGTCCCTCGCCGCCGACCCGCACCAGGGCGGGCACCGAAAGACGAACCTCGTCTTCCGCCGCGCGCACCAGTATCGCACCGGGGCCTTTCGCGTCCTCCAGCGCGCGGGCAGCTTCTGACAGCGTTGCCGAATGACCTATGATTTTCAAGGCCTTATGGGCGCGACTGCGGGCACCGGCAAGCTCCAGCGACTTGGCGACCCACACCGTCCATGTGGCGAGCGAGGCAAGCGCCAGACCGATCATGACAGCCTTCACCACCCGATCGGCAGCCATGAACATGCCCCATGGCGAAAGATCGTGCGGCAGGATCGGCCCCTTTTCGCTTGCAGCGGATGCCGGTGCGGCAGACTGCGGCTGCGCCGGTTCGGAGGCAGGGGAAGCCTGCACGACCGGAGCGCTCGCTGCCGGGGCTGGCGTCGCGGCGGCAGGCGTATTCGTCGAGGGAGATGCGTTCTGGGCAAATGCGGAAACCGCGCCCAGCAAGCCGATGCCCATCGCCGCAGCCATGAAGCCTTTTCGCCAGAAACCAGTCATTTTCTTCGCCTTTTGATTGTTCAAATCCACGCAAACCGGCTTTTTTTGGCCGCCGCGCCGGTCGTTTGAACCTTCTTAACTCCCAATAATATGATGAATCAAGTCATGTTTGAAGATTTGCGGCCATTTCACACCACTGGATTGCATCCCTGAAGTGCACACTTGTCCGGGAATGCGGGTCAGGAATGCCGAACCGGAACTATTTTTTGCCAACCCCTTTTTGACAGTTGCACAATCTCTCCAAATCAGACCTGATAGGACGGACAGGAGCGCTCGGGAACTGGAATCGAACCGGAAATCCGGGGCGCGCGGGAGGGAATACTTTTCCGGCCTCGCCGGAATTCCGGAGGACATGCAGATGATGCTCAAGGACATCCAGGCGCTCGAAAATGCGGCGCGGACGGCCATGGCCGGAAACGACGATCCGCTGCCGATACAGCCGCGCGCGCTCAGGACGAGCCATGTCGGGCTGGCGGTCATCATGCTTGCCGGTGCGGCATATCTGCTGCTCGCCTGATCGAAAGCGATCGCTACCAGGCATCTTCTGCCCCGATTTCGACACCGGAAAGCCGCATTCTACATAATTTTGCCATGAATTTGCCGCAATTGCGGATGCAAACGGAAGCCGTTTCCGTATGGTACGATGGTCATTGACCGCGAAAAGCGGGCTTGCCCTCGTTTTGCCTTAATCACGCGCCGCCGCACCTGCCGGACCATCGCTTCGCGTGCAACCATTCGCCCGGCCACACGTTATCTGGAAAATCCGCCGGGGATAACGGGGCCGGACAAGCGGCCCACAAGCCGAAAGAACAGGAGACCTGACATGGCGCGTGCATCCGAGAAGACAAGCAAGATCGAGGAAGCGCTGACCGATGCCAGCACGCAGGACCTGCAGGCGCAGGTCGAGCAGCTCAAGGAAGACATCGCGGCCATTGCGGCGACACTTGCCAATCTCGGCTCGCAGACCGTCCGCGATGCAAAACGCAGCGCGACGGACACCTATCGCAGCGCCCACGATCGCGGCGAAGACGTCATCGACGATTTGCGCAGCAAGGCTGAGGACGTGGAGGCGCAACTGACGGCAACGGTGCGCGAACGCCCGCTTGCCTCGCTCGCCGCCGCGCTCGGCGTCGGCTATCTGCTGGCCCTTCTCTCGCGCCGCTGAGGCGTGCCATGCTGAAAGCGCTCCTGCCCCTGTTGTCCGCCATGGCGGGCGAGGAACTGAAATTCGCCGCCGGTCAGGCCAGGCGCGCGGCGATCTTCGGCGCGGTCGTCGCCGTGCTCGCGATCATCGCCATCACCTTTCTCTGCGTCGCCGCCTTTCTGGCGCTGGCGGAAAATTACGGCGGTCCGCTGGCCGCGCTCATTCTCGCGGCCCTGTCGCTCATTCTGGCGCTCATCATTCTCGCAGTCCTGAAAATTCAGGCCGCGGCGGAAGCCAGAAAACGCAAGGAAAAGATCGAGGCAGACAAATCGGCAATGATCGCAGCCGCGGCAATCGCCACCGTGCCCGCCATCCTGAAGCGCCCGATCCTCGCCGCCGCCCTGCCGCTCGCCGGAATAGCGCTGGTCTCGCTTCTTTCCGACAAGAAGAAGCAGCCGCCGAAAGATTAGATGCCGTAATGGGCCGGCGTCTCATGAGTAGCCAGCCCGGCGGTCCTGATATTATTTGCCTGATGCGTTCCCGGAGCAATCCACCAGAGAGGACAGGCGAACCACGACCCTCGTCCCGGCACCGCTTTCGCTCCTGCAATAGACCGGCTTCTCGCCGAACTGCATGCAAAGCTGCTCGACCACCAGCGTGCCCAGACCGTTCTTTTCGCTGTGCCGCTCCAGATCGAAACCGATCCCGTCATCCTCGACCACGAGCACCGGAACCGAATCCTCGCCCGGTTTCAGGCTGATATGGATATTGCCGTCCGGCCGCCCCCTGAAAGCGTGCTTGATCGCATTGGTGACAAGCTCGCCGAGGATGATGCCGATGGTCGTCACATCGCGCGCCTTGAGATCGAGCGGCGCGAAGTCGGTCGAAAATTCGATCCTTTTGTCCTGCCCGATGGCGCTGCGAATATCGTTGATGACCGTTCCGAGGAAATCGTCGACCCGGGCCGATTCCATATCCTCGCCCAGCCGAAGCCGCCGGTGCGCCGTCGATACGGTCTGGACGCGGTCGCGGGCGGCGGCAAGCGCCGCGCGGGCGTCCTCGCTGTGCGTCTGGCGCATCTGAAGCCCGAGCAGGGACGAAACCGTGGCCAGCGAATTGCCGATGCGGTGATTGGTATCCTGTAGCAGAAGCTCGACGCGCTGGCGTTCCCGCTCGGCGATGCGCCGTTCTTCCTCAAGCTCCGCCGTGCGCTCCCTGACGCGCTGTTCCAGGAGCGCCTTTTCCGACCGCAGCGCCGTCTGCCCCTCGAACATCGACCGCGCATAACGCTGGACGCGCGTGAACAACAAAATCGCCAGCATCGCCGCCGAAGCCAGCGCCACGATGGAGGTCGCCGTCATCCAGTAGCGCATCCGGCGGATGCGCTCATTGCGCTCGGCAAGCTGCTGTTCTTCCGCGTCGATGAACTGCGTGACCGTATTGGCGAGCTGGTCCATCAGCACCTTGCCCTCGTCGCCGCGCACCTTCTCCACCGCCGCCGAGACATCGCCGGACTGGGCGAGCGTGACGGTGTGGCGCACATCCTCCTGCTCGCGCTCGACCAGCGCGCGGATCTGCTTGACCCGCGCATCCTGCAACGGGTTCTGCTCCGTCAGCGCCTCGAGGTCGGCAAGCGTCTTGTCGACGCTCTGGATCGCATCGCGGTAAAGATCGAGATAGGTTTCATCGAGGGTGAGAAGATAGCCGCGCCGGCTCATCTCGATATTGCTGGCCAGACGCGCAACCTTGTCCACCTGCTGGCGCAGCGCATAATTGTGCGAAATGTCCACCACCTGCCGGTTGACCCCGGATGACAGGAAAAGCGTCATCACGGCCGACAAGAGCACGAGACCGAGCGAGACGACAACCGCAACCGGCTTCGACGACGATTGAAGCACTTTCTGCATCAAAGGCGATGGCAAGGACGCAACCCACAACAAACGAATACTCTGACGGCAAATAATATCAGCGATAGCTAATCTACAAGCCGCCGGAGACAAAAAGCAACCGTCGCGGGCAAACCCGCGTGAATGCTTCTACCCCGTGCTGAGAATCACACCGTTTTGCCGGAAAAAGGCAAGAGAATTCTTGCTTCTTCGGGAAAAATGCCGCGCCGGACTGGAGCGCCTTTCTTTGCCCTCGTCCTTCGAGACGGTTCCCTTCGCTATGCTCAGGACACCTCCTCAGGATGAGGGGTGTGGGGACGGTTCCCTTCGCTATGCTCAGGGCACCTCCTCAGGATGAGGGGGTGTGGGGACGGTTCCCTTCGCTATGCTCAGGGCACTTCCTCTGGATGAGGGGGATGTGGGGACGGTTCCCTTCGCTATGCTCAGGGCACTTCCTCTGGATGACGGGGGGGACAGACCATGATGATTCCGCCAGAAACCATCCCTTGCCGCCACCCTTCGTGAACGGGTCAGGCGAAACTTCTGAGCGTCACGCGCGACGATTCGGCGTCGGGGCCATAATCGCCCTCACCCTCGATCTGCAATATTTCCTGCAGGCGCGCGCGGGCGCGGCTGACGCGGCTCTTGATGGTGCCGACGGCGCAGCCGCAGATTTCCGCGGCCTCCTCATAGGCGAAGCCGGACGCGCCGATCAGGATGATCGCTTCGCGCTGATCGTCGGGCAACTGCTCCAGCGCAGCGCGGAAATCCTGAAGATCGAGCGTGCCATATTGCGAGGGATGCACGGCAAGCTGCTCGCTGAACATGCCGTCCGTATCCTGCACTTCGCGGCCGCGCTTGCGCATCTGGGTATAGAATTCGTTGCGCAGGATGGTGAAGAGCCAGGCCTTCATATTTGTCCCCATTTCAAAGGACTCCTGCTTGGCCCAGGCTTTCATGATCGTATCCTGGACAAGATCGTCGGCCTTGTCGTGCTGGCCTATCAGCGAGACCGCAAAGGCGCGCAGGCTCGGCAGGGATGCCAGAAGCTCGCGCTTGAACTCTGCATTGCTTTCAACCGACGGACCTATTGCTTTGCGCACTCATGCTCTCCTGTTCAGCCTGATCGAGTTTTTCGAGAAGATCAAGGAAACGGTCCGGGATCGTCTCATCCTGTATCGAGGTGTACAGTGCCTTCAGTTTCAATCCGACTTCACAATTCGGTCCTAATATGTCCTTCTGAAGACGGCGGGATGACTTTACTCCGGCGTCGTTTGTGTGAAGGTTTTCTTTTTCTGCCATATCTTGATCGTTCCAGGCTAACAGCCCTACCCTATTAACAAGCCCCTGCTTGCGACACTAAATGCTCAGGCTGCAAAAAAGTTCCCTGAAGTCTGTACCAAAAGTCGCCATGAACGGCAGCAAATGGCGATTTTCGCGCATATGCCGCTTTTTGATCCAGACACTGATATATCTACCGCCCCCGGAACTTTTCTCAAAACGTACCGTTATGTAAATCATATGCTGCGCTCAGGGCACGGGAGGCAAGGAGGAGAAACCCCTCCGGCCGACCCGTGCGTTTCTGGATGAATGCGGCTGTTGAGGAGTTCCAATACCATGACGTTATCGACGCGTATTGCGCCGCACCTTTCTTATCTTCGTCGCTTTTCCCGCGCCCTTACCGGCTCCCAGACGTCCGGTGACGCCTATGTGGCTGCGGCCCTTGAAGCGCTGATCGCCGATGTAAGCATTTTCCCGCAGGCCTCATCCGACCGGATCGGCCTTTATCGCCTGTTCTGCAATCTATACAAGACGGCTTCGGTCCCCATGCCCGAACCGGCGCCGGACCAGGCGCCAGACATAGCCTGGGAACAGCGCGCCGCGCGCAATCTTTCCCATATCGCGCCCGTGCCGCGCCAGGCCTTCCTGCTTGTTGCGGTGGAAGGCTTCACCGACCGGGAAGCCGCCGAAATTCTCGAACTGGACGAGGCGGAACTGAGCCAGGCGCTCTCGGTAGCCTCGGCGGAAATTTCGCGTCAGGTGGCGACCCGCATCATGATCATCGAGGACGAACCGCTGATCGCCATGGATATCGAGCAGATGGTGGAAGGTCTCGGCCATGAAGTGGTCGGCATCGCCCGCACCCGGGATGAGGCGCTTGCCCTCTATAAACGGGAAAAGCCGCGCATGGTGCTGGCCGACATCCAGCTTGCCGACGGCAGCTCCGGCATCGATGCGGTGAACGAAATCCTTCAGGACGATGCGATCCCGGTCATTTTCATCACCGCATTTCCCGAGCGTCTGCTGACCGGCGACCGCCCGGAGCCGACCTTCCTCGTCACCAAGCCGTTCAACCCGGATATGGTGAAGGCATTGATCAGCCAGGCGCTCTTCTTCGAAGAAGCCTCGCAGGTCGCCGCATAGCTTCCGGTGCGAAGTGCCTTCGCGATTCTCCGCCTCTCGCGCGTTCCGGGTATCCAGAGTTGCGGGCACCCAATTTCTCCCCGTTATGTGGAACAAAACGGTCCCGCTCCTCGTTTCTTCCTTGCACAAGAAAGAGGAGACCGGACATGCTCTATTATGCGCTTGTATTTCTCGTGGTGGCGCTCGTCGCCGGTGCTCTCGGCTTCGGCGGTATTGCGGGAGCCTCGGCAGGTATCGCGCAGATCCTGTTCTTCGTATTTCTGGCCCTGCTTGTCGTGTCGCTGATCGCCTCGGCAATCCGCAAGGCCTGACATGCAAAGGACTGAAGCCTGTTTCCGATCTCGAAACATATCAGCCCGGATCGTCGAAAAGGAACATCGGCCGCCGCATCGAGCCATGCGGCGGCGGTGCCATGGACAGTTTCGGTTCGGAAGACGGCATTATCGAGCGTAATCGGGCGTAGCAATCGGGGCAATCATGACGGCCAGGATGGAACCGACGCCACAGGGCACAGAACCCGACGCAGGCCGGCTGCGCGCCCTGCTGAGGGCCATTCGCAACAGCAATGTCTGCGTGCTCTACCAGACACCCGACCTCGCCTATTCCTGGGGCGAGAACATTCCCGCCTACTGGCAGGAAAAATGGCGGGCGGGCGGAAACGACGCCGATTTCATTCACTCCCCCTCCCTCGGCAAGCTCGGCAATGCCAGGGCTGCGGCGCTCGACACCGGCGAGGCGCAGAATGTGGAACTGGCGATCAATGACGGCGACAGGCTGCGCTGGATCGAGTTTCACATCGATTGCGACCGCGACGAGCAGGGCAAGGTGCTGGGGCTGGTGACCACGGCGATCGAAATCAGTGAACTGAAGCGGCGCGAACAGGTGCTCAAAACCCTGCTGCGCGAGGTCAGCCATCGATCCAAGAACCTGCTTGCCATCGTCCAGAGCATGGCGAGCCAGACGGCGCGCTTCACCGATTCCATCGACGATTTCCTGCTGAAATTTCGCGGGCGCATCCAGTCGCTCTCCTATTCGCAGGATCTGGTGACCGATTCGAACTGGCGCGGCGCGCTGTTTCGCGACCTCGTCCATTCGCAGATCGAAAAATATATCGACATCAATGACGAGCAGCTCACCATAGAGGGCGACAATCCCTATCTGTTTCCCGGTGCGGCATTGCATATCGGCCTTGCCCTGCACGAACTGGTGGTCAATGCGACCTCTTTCGGCGGGCTATCCGTGCCCTATGGGCAGGTAAGGATTTCGGCAAAGGTGCGCGCCGTTGCGGACGGCGAAGACCGGCTGGAATTTCGCTGGGAGGAAATCAACCCCGCCATGCCCGACGTCTTCGAGCACGATCCGCGCTTCGGCAGCGCGGTCCTGCAACGCATCGTGCCCGCCTCGGTGAACGGCCATGCCGATTATCGCATCGATGGAACCGGCGCGATCTATTCGCTCACCATCCCAGCCTGGCAATTCGACGCCTGAAGTTAAACTCCAACGGGGGCCTCGTCCCTTGCGAGCATGAAAAAAAAGCCGTCATGACCGGATTAGGACCGGGCACGACGGCTTGCTCTGAATTTGCGGAACGCCAGCTGCGCAACGTTTGACGGTCGGCGCGGCATTCTCGCCGTTCGCCTCGTGCGGGGAGGTTGAAGCGAACTATGAAGGCCGCGTTTATTGGGGGCGGGGTCGCGACCTTCATGGCGGCTTAACGCGGAGGCAGGGGTTTGGTTCCCTCAGTTGCGAATTTTTTTGCAGTAAAGTTCGAGCCGGTGATGCACGATCTCGTAGCCGAGCGAACGGGCGATTTCTTCCTGCAATTTTTCGATCTTGTCGGACCGGAATTCCACCACCTCGCCGGAATCCATATCGATGATGTGATCGTGATGGGCGCCGCTCGCCTGTTCGAACCGCGAAGGCCCGCCAGCGAAGGCATGGCGGTGAATGGCGCCGCGCTCTTCCAGAAGCTTCATCGTGCGATAGACGGTCGAAAGCGAAATGCTGCTGTCGATCTCCACCGCGCGCCGGAAAATCTCCAGCGCGTCGGGATGGTCTTCCGTCTCGGTCAATATGTTGAGGATGATGCGGCGTGGCCGCGTGATGCGCACGCCTGCATTCCGCAATTCCTGCTCGTAATCGGGTTTCTTGTACGATTCACTCATCGGACGATTATGCACCGTCGCGCATCCAGTTGCAATTTTTCGCAACTGGCCTACGCAAATCTCCCCAGCCATGTGGAGCGGGACAGAAACGAATAGATAATTTTACATTATACTAAATAAGCAATTAGTAATATATGACGAAAATATAGATAACTTATTTACAATCATTGTTGGTTAGTTATGATTCGAAATAGCGTATACCTCATCTTTACTTTGCTTGCCCGAAGTAGAGACCGCTCCTGAAAAGGCCATCCACGGTCGATTGCCCGATTTGATGGCAGTCGGCCCCTTACGGGGCGCGGACGTTCAATTTTACTGCAAGGATTTCGTCTTGTCGTTTAGATATCTGCCCCGTCGGCGCTCACTTCACAGGATCCTGCTTTCAAGTGTCGCCGCCAGCGCGTTGCTTTGCACAGCACCTGTCCTTGCAGACGAGACGGTCGTTGGTGACAAGATCGTGGAAGGTTCGGACGGACCGTGGAACGTCAGCGGTACCCTTACTGTGGGCGGCACCGTCGGTGGCAAATTGGACATCCTAAATGGCGGTCAGGTGTCCAGTGATGCCGGTGTGATCGGTGACCATATCACCCAGGTAGCGGGAGTGGGAACGGTTCGGGTTACCGGATCTGGTTCAAGTTGGGATATTTCAGGGCTGTTGCATGTTGGGATGGACAGCACCGGAAGCTTGCTGATCGAGGACGGCGGCACAGTGACCACTGGCGCTGAAGTTGTTTTCGGTTTCGATAGTGAAAACAAGTTTGACAATTCTTCTGCCAATGGCGTCGTTGATGGAATTGGTTCCACATTAATTGTTGGAACCTATCTTCATATTGGTGAAGGAACTTATATCAATACAGACGGTACTCGGGATGCCACGCTGACGATCAGTAATGGCGGCACTGTTTCCACCATGGCGGAAACCGTCATCGGCTTCAGCGCCGCGCACATCGGCCAAATCGAGGTTAAAGACGCTGGATCGACATTAACCGTCGGGACTTATCTCCATATTGGGGAGAACGGCACCGGAAAATTGCTTATTAATAATGGCGGCAAGATAACAACTGGCGCTGAAGTCGTTTTTGATTTCAATACTGAATACAATGATAAGAATACGAAGCAAGAAGGCATTGTTGATGGATCCGGCTCAACATTAATTGTTGGAGATTATCTTCATCTTGCCGAGAGTGAATATGTTAACACAAGCGGATATCCAGATGCTGTGCTAACGATCAGCAACGGCGGCGCGGTTTCTACTGGCGCTGAAACCGTTCTCGGCTTTAGTGCCACGCGCATCGGTCAAATCGAGGTTAAGGACGCTGGCTCGACGTTAACGGTCGGGACTTATCTCCATGTTGGAGAGGCTGGTACTGGCTGGTTGATAATCAAGGATGGCGGTGTTGTCGACGTCCAGGCTGGCATGATCATTGCTGCGCAAACGGGCAGCGTGGGTGAGCTGGACATCGGATACGGTGCCGCACCGGGCACCCTGAAGACAGATTCCGTTACATTTGGTGCGGGCACCGGCGCGATAAATTTCGACCACACAGATAATAACTATATCTTTGACCCGTCCATTTCAGGCCCCGGGACGATCAATCAGAAAGCAGGTACGACGGTCCTGACAGGGGATAATTCCGGTTTTACAGGTACGCTTAATATTAATGGCGGTGTTTTGTCGGCAAGCGCAGAAAATAATCTCGGCGCTTCCTCTGGGACGCTGCATTTTGATGGCGGCACGCTGCAAGCCACAGAGCATATGAATTTGGTGCGTGACGTAACGCTGACCTCTGCTGGCGGCACGATTTCGGTCGATAGCGGCAAGATTGTAAATATCGGCAACGTAATCGCCAATGACGGCGCAGCCGATGGCAGCTTCACCAAATCCGGTGATGGCACGCTGGTCATGTTTGCGGCGAACACCTATACGGGCGGCACGACGGTTTCCGGCGGTGTTCTGAAGCTCGGCGACGGCATGGTGGATGGCTCGATTGTCGGCGATATCGCTCTGAGCGGCGGCGACCTTGTGGTCAACAATCTCGGCGCGACGGCGCTTGATGGCGACATCAGCGGCACAGGCTCGCTGACCCAAATTGGCCCCGGTACGCTGACGCTTTCGGGCAATAATGACTATAGCGGCGGCACCAACCTCAGTGCCGGTGTGATTTCGGTTGAGCAGGATGATAATCTTGGCACCGGCGCGCTCTACTTCAATGGCGGCACCTTGGCTGTAACTGGCACGCACTTCAACAGCCTCACCAACGCAATCGACTGGGGTGCGGGCGGCGGCACTTTTGATATTGCCGATGCCAATAATAACTTTGAGGTGTCTGGTGTCTTCTCCGATTCAGGCGACTTGACCAAATCCGGCGCTGGCACGTTGTCGCTCTCCGGTGACAGCAGCAGTTTTTCCGGCAATACGAATGTCAATGAGGGCACCTTGCTGCTCAATGGCGGTTTGCTTGGCGATAATGCAGGTTCCCAGACGGTCAATGTCGCTTCCGGTGCCGCGCTCGGCGGCGATGGCACGATTGGCGGCGCAACAACAATTGCCGATGGCGGCAGCCTGTTCGGACAGTCCGGCCAGCAGCTTGCCTTTGGTCAAGGCTTGACGCTTGACAATAACAGTCAGGTCGATGTGTCGCTCAATGGCGGTCCATCGACACAGGCCCTGTTCGACGTCACCGGTGATCTGACCATCGGCGGCACATTCAATATCGATCAGGACAGCGTGATGGGCGTCGGCGTCTATCGCATCTTCGGCTATACGGGCACTCTGACCGATAATGGCATGACCATCGGCGGCGTGCCCACAGGCGACGATGCGTCCAATTTCGAATTGCAGACCTCCATCGATCATGAAGTCAATCTGGTCAACAATGCGGGCCGCGACTTCTTCTTCTGGGATGGCAATGGTCCGGGAGATGACGGCATCATTCAGGGCGGTGACGGCACATGGGACGGCACCAACACCAACTGGACCGGTCTTGACGGGTCGGCGAACTCCAACTGGCGCAACGATTCCTTCGCCGTTTTCGGCAATGACCCCGGCACGGGACAGAGCGGCGGCAACGTCGTCATCGATGCGGGCTTTACGCCAAGCGTCAACGGCATGCAGTTCATGAACACCGGCTATCGGCTCAGCGGTAGCCCGATCACGCTTGGCGGCACCGGCGATCCGGTCATCATCGTCGGGGACGGTGCGGCGGACAGCGCCAACATCACCGCCGAGATCAATTCTGTCATTGAAGGTGCGGACGGGCTTTACAAATCCGGCCTTGGCAATCTCATTCTGACGGGCGCCAATACCTATACTGGCGACACCACGGTGAACGAGGGGACGCTGACGCTCGGTGACGGCGGCAGCATTGACGCCTCCAGCGATATCATTCTTGCAAACACGCGCTATGGCCACGGCAATCTTGTCATAGACAAGGATCAAGCCTTCACGCTCGCCAACGCTATCAGCGGCATCGGCGCGGTGGTTAAGGACGGCACCGGCACGACGACCTTTGCCGGTGACAACACGTTTACTGGCGGCCTAACGGTCAAGGGCGGCACGGCACAGGCTGGCATTGCCAACACGGCCTTCGGTTCGGGCAATGTGACGGTCAATGGCGGCGCGACGCTCGATCTCGCCGATTTCAACGAGACGGTCGGAAGCCTGATCGGCAAGACGTCCGGCGATGGCAACATTGATCTCGGCTCCGGTACGCTGACGCTCAACCAGAACCTGCATGGCGATTTCTCCGGCACGATCTCCGGCACTGGCGGCCTCACCAAGAATGGCGATGGCGATCTGGTGCTTTATGGTGCCAACGACTATTCCGGTGACACCACCGTTAACAAGGGCACTCTGGCGCAGGGCGCGGCAGGCGGCTTCTCGGGCGCTTCAAGCTATACGGTGGCCAACGGAGCGTCGCTCGAGCTTGGCGGCTTCGATACGACGATGGCAGCGCTTTCAAATGGCGGCGATGTCACTTTCGGCGGCACTGGTGGCGCTGTGCTGAATGTATCGGGCGATTACCACGGCGATGGCGGCACGCTGCACATGTCGGCCGTTCTCGGTGGCGACAATTCGCTGACCGACCGGATGAATGTCGGCGGCGATACGTCCGGCAACAGCAAGATCGACATCACCAACCGCAAGGGCTTTGGCGAGAAGACCAATAACGGCATCGAGATCATTGATGTCGGCGGCAATTCGGGCGGTACCTTCACGCTCAATGGAGATTATAAGACCAAGGACGGCCAGCAGGCGATCATGACCGATTCGGCCTATGCCTATACGCTGCAAAAGGGCGGCACCAACACCCCTGATGACGGCAACTGGTATCTGGTCAGCCAGTATGACAAGCCCGGCCCCGATCCGGACTGCCACAAAACCAACACTTGCCCGCCCAATCCGGGTCGTTTCAGCCCGGCCGCTCCTGTCTATGAATCTTATACCGCCACGCTGCAGGCCCTCAACAAGCTGCCGACCTTGCAGCAGCGTGTGGGTGAGCGCTATTGGGGCAATGCCACCAATACCAATGGCAATGATCAGCCTGTCGCTGGCGAGACCGACAGCCGGGCTATTTGGGGTCGCATCGAAGGGGCGCATAATCGTGCAGAAAATGGCTCAACGGCTGGCACCCTGCATAATGACATTGACACGCTCATCATGCGGGCGGGTGTCGATGGCCAATTTTATGAAGGGGACAACGGACGCCTGATTGCCGGGATCACCGGGCAATATGGCAATGCCCATTCGGACATCGACAACCGCACCGGTGATGGTTCGGGTACCATCGAGACGCAGGGCTGGGGTCTGGGTGCAACCGCCACCTGGTACGGCAATTCCGGCTTCTATCTCGATGCCCAGGCCCAGGCCAATTGGTATGATAGCAATCTGAGCGTCGATGCGGTCAATCCAACGCTCAAGGACGGCAACAAGGGCTTCGGTTATGCGCTCAGCCTTGAGGCGGGCCAGCGTATTGCCATTGACAAGAACTGGTCGCTGACACCCCAGGCACAGCTCATGTGGTCGTCGGTGGACTTCGACACGTTCAATGACACCTACGGAGCGCGCATCTCCAATCGCGACGGCGACAGCCTGACGGCGCGGCTTGGTCTTGCTGCCAATTATGCCAATGCCTGGAAGTGTGATGACGGCCTGATGGTCAATACGAGCGTCTACGGCATTGCCAATCTCTATCAGGAACTGATGGGCGATGCGCGCATGAACTATGCGGGCACGCATATGGCAACCTATGGGGACGATACGTGGGGCGGCATCGGTGCCGGCGGCACCTATGCCTGGGCCGACAACAAATATGCGCTCTATGGCGAAGGCTCGATCAACACCTCGCTCAACCACTTCACCGACAGCTATGCGCTCAAGGGCAATGTCGGCTTCAAAGCAAGATGGTAAGCGGCCAGTGATGGCCGTGCTCGGAAATTACCTGATTTGATGGTGATGGTACGCCCAAGGGGAATCGAACCCCTGTTTGCGCCGTGAGAGGGCGCCGTCCTGACCGCTAGACGATGGGCGCGGAAACCAGTGGAGGTGATATAATCGCCAAAACGAAAAAGCGCAATCCTTCAGCCGGGAAACATTTGAATATATCTTCCCCGGCACGGCGGCTTCCCAAACAAATGCTTATTCGACATTGCCAAGCTTGATACGGCCAACAATGCGCGATTCGCGATAGTCGTAGATGATAAGCTCGGTGCCGCCATCGGGCAGAAGCGTTTCAAGCGAAAGCTGGCCACCCGAAAGGCTCTGCGACAGAAGCCGCGTGCCGGGCGCAAGATTGATCTGGGATTCGATCAGCTTCGGCGGTTCCGGCTTGGCGGGCGGCTGCGCGGCCTGTCCGGGAATGTCGGAGCGGGCCTGATCGGCGGGCGCGGTTTCCGGCGCGCGATTGATCTTGTAGACAACGGCGACAAGCACCGCCATAAGACCGATCAGCATGACGCCGATGGAGACAGCCAGAAGACGGACCATCTTGCGGCGCACACGTTCCATCGCCGGATCGAGCGGAGGGGCTGGCGGTTCGTCCGGGTAATAGTCCTGCTGATAGTCCTGATATCCTGAATCCTGCTGGTTCTGATATCTCGGATAATGTGGATCCTGCATTCAATCACTCCGGTTCATGCACCCGCGTGGGGCGTGTTAACGAAGGGAAGAGACAATTGAAAGAACTAATTGCCGACACCGATGCTGCGGGCAAGAGATTGGACCAGTGGCTGGCCGCAGCATTGGGGCCGGAACTCTCCCGCAGTCGCGTTCAGTCCCTGATCGCCGATGGCCATGTGACCGTCGACGGCACCCCCGTCCGCGAGGCGAAGCACAAGCTGCGCGAAGGCATGAAAATCGCCGTCGTGCTGCCTGAGCCAGAGCCTGCCGAGCCGCAGGGCGAGAACATCCCCCTCGACATTCTCTACGAGGACGACGATCTCATCGTGATCGACAAGCCCGCCGGGCTCGTCGTTCACCCCGGCAACGGCAACTGGACGGGAACGCTGGTCAATGCCCTTATATATCATTGTGGCGATAGCTTGTCGGGCATAGGCGGAATCCGCCGCCCCGGCATCGTTCATCGCCTCGACAAGGATACGAGCGGCGTCATGGTGGTCGCCAAGAACGACCGCGCCCATCGCCATCTCAGCGAGCAGTTCGCCGATCATGGCCGTACCGGCGACCTCGAACGCGCCTATCTGGCGCTGGTCTGGGGCATGACCGAGCGTCCGCAGGGCACGATCGATGCCCATCTCGGCCGCTCGCACCGCGACCGTACCAGGCAGGCGGTGGTGAACGAGGCGCGCGAGGATGCCCGCCACGCCGTCACCCATTACAGCACCGTGGAAAAATTCGGCCCCCGCGAAGACGCGACCGCGCTGGCCTCGCTGGTGGAATGCCGTCTCGAAACCGGCCGCACCCACCAGATTCGCGTGCACATGGCCCATATCGGCCACCCGCTCGTCGGCGACATGGATTATGGCAGCGCCTACAAGAGCAAGGCCAACAAGCTGCCCGAACCGCTGAAGGAAGCGGTGCAAGGATTTCATCGGCAGGCGCTGCACGCCCGGCTGCTCGCCTTCACCCATCCCGCCACCGGGGAACTGATGCGCTTCGAGGCGCCCGTACCGGAAGATATGGAGCACCTTCTGGAAAACTTCCGAAAACACTCTATATAAATACTGGCAACCATCACGGTTTGCCGAAACGGCAATCAGCCCTTAAATCCGGGCTGGTCCGCCATCAGGATTGGCGTGCGGTCGCAATGAATGCCGCTCGCCACCCCCAAAGACCATTTAATTCAGATCGAGTTTGCAACCTTTGCCATGCGGCAACGTTCACATTGTAGTGACAGTTTGTTTCATGAGTTAAAGGATCGTGTTTTCGCCAAAATCATGCCTATATATGAAGGCCCGCGTGAGGGAAGTGCAAGAGGCAGTCCCCCGCGGCAGGTTCGCCAGACGGGAACCTGAAATCATAAAGGAGGGTGCTCTATGGCCCAGATGAATCTCCCGAGCATTACATCCGGTGACGGTGGCCTTACCCGTTATCTGGAGGAAATCCGCCGTTTTCCCATGCTTGAGCCGCAGGAAGAATACATGCTGGCCAAGCGTTACCACGAACATACCGACCCCAAGGCCGCCCACAGGCTGGTGACGAGCCATCTGCGTCTGGTGGCGAAGATCGCCATGGGCTATCGCGGCTACGGCCTGCCGATCGGCGAAGTGATCTCCGAGGGCAATGTCGGCCTCATGCAGGCGGTCAAGCGTTTCGAGCCGGAGCGCGGCTTCCGTCTCGCCACCTATGCCATGTGGTGGATCAAGGCCTCGATCCAGGAATATATCCTGCGTTCGTGGAGCCTGGTGAAGATGGGCACGACCGCCAATCAGAAGCGCCTGTTCTTCAATCTGCGCAAGATGAAGAGCAAGATTCAGGCGCTCGACGACGGTGATCTCAACCCGGATCAGGTGAAGCAGATCGCGACCAAGCTGAAGGTCAGCGAGGATGAAGTCGTTTCCATGAACCGCCGCCTGTCGGGCGATGCCTCGCTGAACGCGCCGCTACGCGCTTCGGAAGGCGAATCCGGCGAATGGCAGGACTGGCTGGTCGATGACAGCAGCAGCCAGGAACAGGTGCTGATCGAACAGGACGAGCTGGAAAACCGCCGCTCCATGCTCGAACAGGCGATGGACACGCTGAACGACCGCGAGCGCCGCATCTTCGAAGCCCGCCGCCTGTCGGACGATCCGATGACGCTGGAAGACCTGTCGGGCGAGTTCGGCATCAGCCGCGAGCGCGTACGCCAGATCGAGGTGCGCGCCTTTGAAAAGGTGCAGGCAGCGGTGAAATCAGCCGCCGTCAAGCAGCAGAAGGCGCTGAACCATATCGAGGAAGCGCACGCCTGAAACTGAAAGCCTGTCGATTCTTTCACTGCCGCAAAATGGGAGACCGTTTTGCGGCAGAACTGTCTCAATCCTAATCCAGTTCGCCTTTCGCGAGTTCGAACCCCTCATCCAGCCAGCCGGTCAGTCCGCCGGCCATGATCTTGACCGGACGGCCAAGCGCGGCCAGCCGGAGCGCGCCGCGCGCCGCGCCGTTGCAGTGCGGACCGGCGCAATAGGTCACGAAAACCGTTTCCTCCGGCCATTGCGCCATTTTCGATCCGATGATCTTTCCGTGCGGCAGACTGATCGCGCCCGGAATATGCCCCGCCGCGAATTGCGCCGGGCCACGCACGTCGAGAAGCACGAAATCGGGTTCTCCCGACAAGGCTGCGTGCACATCGGAACAATCGGTCTCGAACGTGAATTCTGCGGCGAAATGATCCCGCGCCAGCGCGCTCGGCGCAGGCGCAATGGCGGTCACGGCTGATTTTTTCGTTCCATACATGACGGTGTCCTTTCCTGTCCCGTCATGTTTGGCCATAAGGGTGCGGGCTTGCAATTGGCGTGATTGCCAATATACGTAAAGATTATGACAAATCCGACCGGACCGCTCGTCGTCGCCCTTCTCTATGACGGGCTTTGCACTTTCGAATTCGGCATCGTCGCCGAAATCTTCGGCCTGCCGCGCCCGGAAATGGGACCGGGCTGGTATCGCTTTGCCAGTTGCCCCATCGAGGACGGGCCGCTGCGCGCCCATGGCGGCTTTACGATTGCGCCGGACCATGGTCCCGACCTGATCGACAAAGCCGATATCATCGTCGTCCCGGGCTGGAAGGACGCGGATATGCCGGTGCCGGAAAGCCTTTGCGAAAGGCTGCGCCGGGCGCACCGGCGCGGCGCGCGGCTCGCTTCCATCTGTTCCGGCGCTTTCGTGCTGGCGGCAACCGGCCTGCTGGACGGCGGCAGGGCCACCACGCACTGGCGCCACGCCGATGCCTTGCGCAAGCGTTTTCCCGCAATCGAGACCGACGACGCTTCGCTCTACCGGGAGCATGACCGCATCTTCACCTCGGCGGGAAGCGCTGCCGGGATGGACCTGCTGATCGAGATCGTGCGGCAGGATTTCGGTCCCTCCGCCGCCAATTCCGTCGCCCGGCGTCTGGTCATGCCCGCGCATCGCACCGGCGGACAGGCGCAGTTCCTCGAACGGCCCGTCGCGCGGCATGAAGGCCGGGAGATCGGCCCCCTGCTCGACCGGGTCCGCGCCGATATCGCCGCCGACTGGACCATCGAGCGCATGGCGGAACAATGCGGGATGAGCGCGCGCACCTTCCTGCGCCGCTTTGCCGACGCCACCGGCAGCACGCCCGGCGAATGGCTGGTCGCCGAACGCATAGAAACCGCCAAGCACCTCCTGTGCGCGGGAGCATCGGGCATGGACGATATTGCCGCTTCAGCCGGTTTCGGCAGCGCCTTCACCATGCGCCACCACTTCCGCCGCAAGATCGGCATCAGCCCGGCGGAATATCGCAGGCGCTTCATCGCCGAACCGTCATCCAATCGATATAAAACCGTCAAACAACTGTAATGAAACGGCTTTACGCAGCGCAATGTATTTCACCGCCGTCCTGAATGCTTGATAAAGGTTCGTTTCATGAAAAAGCTACTGCTCGCCTCGGCACTCATCCTGACTGCCGCCACCGCCGCATCCGCGTCCGATTATGTTTCCTTTCTCGACTACCCGCAAAAGCAGCAGGACGGGACTGAATTCTTCACCGCAATCGAGATTCCGCAGGGCAGCTTCACCAAATACGAGATCGACGACAAAACCGGCCATATCGTCGTTGACCGCTACCAGTCGATGCCGGTGATCTACCCGGCCAATTACGGCTCGATCACCAGCACGCTGGCAGGCGACGGCGATCCGCTCGACGCGCTCATCTATACCCGCGAACCGATCGTGCCGGGCGCGATCATCAAGGTGCGCCCCATCGGCGTCCTGAAAATGATCGACGGCGGCGACAAGGACGACAAGATCGTGGCCGTGCCGACCACGGACATCGATCCGACCTATGACAATATCAAGGAAATCAGCGATCTGCCGCAGGTCGAGCAGGAACGCCTTCAGGCTTTCTTCCGCGTCTACAAGCAGCTTCCCGCCGGTCGCAAGGTGGTGGAACTGAACGGCTTCGACAATGCAGAAGCCGCACGCAACGAAATCGCCGGCGCGATCAAGGCTTTCGCCGAAAAGAAATAACCGGCAGCCGCTCGATACCGTAACAAAAAGGCCGCTCGATGCGGCCTTTTTCCATTCCGTCAAAAGCGCTATCTATTTGTTTTTGCGCGCTTTTCGAAAGCCGGTTCCCCTTTTCGGGATCATGCTCTAATTCGTGCCCAGAACGTCGTTGAACGCCTTTTCGCCCGGCACGCCCTTTTCGAGGCTGACCAGCGCGCGGCGTCCGTTGCGATAGGAAATCGGAATGTCGATCCATTGCAGGCGGCGCATCAGCGACAGGTTGGTATCCTGCGCGGTCTGGGCATCGTTCAGCCAGATAATGAAGAAATTGTCGCCAATCTTCGACGGCACGGCGATCAGCGGGTTGCCCGCCGCCTGCTCCGTATCCTTGAAGGTGATGCGCTGGACATTGTCCACCACGCCGCCGGAGAAACCTTCCGGCACGGTGAAGACCATCTCGATCAGGTGGCTTGCGGGAATGGACTGGTCCGTATTCTTGCGGATCGTCATCTTCAACCCGACCTTGCTGGTCGGCAAGGTGACATTGGCGCGGATGGCAGGCTCGGCAGGCTGGCCGTCTTCCGGGCTTTCCTCGATGGTGGACCAGACGACATTGCCGCGCTCGACCGAATCCGAACCGGCGCCGCCGCGTTCTTCATAGAGAAGCGCCTGCTGGCCGACGGCGACGGCCTGTTCGCCGCCGCCCGGCTGTGTGCCGGTTCCAGCCGGGGCCGAGGTCGAAGCGGCGGTGGACGTGCCCTCGCCGATACCGTTCGCGCCGCCCGCGGGCCCGCTATCCACCTCGCTGCCATCTGGCATGAGGCGCTGCGTCATCTTCTGCTCTCCGGCGGGCTGCTGCGGCTGGGCCGACGGTTCTTCGCCGGTCGGCGCCGCATTGTCGTCGGCTGGCGGCGTCGTGTCTTCGGGCTGGTTCGCAGCCGTGTCCGCCGGGGTCGGCGCGGGCGCATCTCCGCGTCCAAGGCTGGAGGCAAATTCCTGCAACTTGTCCTTGTTGACCCAGACGGCATAACCCGCGCCGCCCAGAACCAGCACGGCGATCAGACCGGCGATCAGGCCCTTGTTGGAACGCTGCTCCTTCTTGGCGGTGCGCTCGATATATTCGCTGCGACGGGCCTCGGCCTTTTCCTTGGCGCGGTCGATCTTCCAGTCTTCTCCACGCGGTTCCGTGGAAAACGGAGGCTCGTCATCGGCGCCCTGGCCGGTTTCGTCATCGGAACTGTCCTGCGCACCCTCGTCGGCGTCGCCCGAGGGCGCGGCGTCCTGATTCGCCTCATGCAGGAAATCCTCCAGCGCGTCGCCGACCGGTTCGGCAGGCGCTTCGGCTGGCGGCGCATAGAAGGCCTCCACCTCCGTGATGGCGTCTTCGAGAATATTGCGCTGGCGAATCGCCACCGCCTGCGAGGCGTTTGCCGTAACAAGCTTCTGCTCGATCGTGGCGCGCGCCTTGGCGTACACGCGCTGGCGCAACTCGGGCGACTTGTCCGCCTGCGCATCGATCGTCTTTTTCAGTACCGCTACAAAATCCGCCATTCCGTCTTACCCGGTTTCCGCCCGCTCAGATGAACAATAAGCACAGGATGCAATAAATGTCCCAATAATCACAATAATCAAGGGAAAGCAAAGTCTCAGGCCACAATTTAGCGAAGACTTTCAAAATGATGCGGTGAAATCGTGGCAAAATTCACCCTGTTGCGAAGCTTTGTGTGACCGATTGCGTTCTTTGTACGACGGTCAAAACAAAATCGGAGCGGCTTCCGGGGAAGCCGCTCCGAACATGCAATGCTTCAAACGACGGGCCAGTCGTGGGGCGATCAGTCGTGGAACGGATCGGTCACGAGGATCGTGTCCTCGCGTTCGGGGCTGGTGGAGAGCATCGCCACCGGCGCGCCGATCAGTTCTTCGATGTGACGCACATATTTGACCGCCTGCGCCGGGAGATCGTTCCACGAACGCGCGCCCGCAGTCGTTTCCGACCAGCCCGGCAGCGTTTCATAGATCGGCTTGACGCGCGCCTGTGCGCCCATGGAGGACGGCAGATAGTCGATGCGCTTGCCGTCCAGCTCGTAGGCGACGCAGATCTTGATTTCTTCCAGGCCGTCGAGCACGTCGAGCTTGGTGAGCGCAATGCCGTTGATGCCGGAGGTGCGGACCGTCTGGCGCACGATCACGGCGTCGAACCAGCCGCAGCGGCGCTTGCGCCCGGTCACCACGCCGAATTCGTGGCCCTTGGTGCCGAGGAAATTGCCGATCTCGTCGTCGAGTTCGGTCGGGAACGGACCTTCGCCGACGCGGGTCGTGTAGGCCTTGGTGATGCCGAGGACATAACCGATGGCGGTCGGCCCAAGACCGGAACCGGCAGCGGCCTGGCCGGCAACCGTGTTGGAGGACGTCACGAAGGGATAGGTGCCGTGATCGTTGTCGAGCAGCGCGCCCTGCGCGCCTTCGAACAGGATGCGGTCGCCCGCCTTGCGGCGTTCGTCGAGCACGCGCCAGACCTGATCGATATAGGGCAGGATCTGGTCGGCGACCGAGGTCAGTTCCTTCAGGATGGTTCCGACCGCGATTTCCTCAAGCCCCATGCCGCGGCGCAGGAGATTGTGGTGCGCGAGCAGGCGCTCCACCTTCGGCTCCAGCGTTTCAGGCTCGGTCAGGTCGATCACGCGGATGGCGCGGCGACCGACCTTGTCCTCGTAGGCGGGACCGATGCCGCGCTTGGTCGTGCCGATCTTGAGGCCCGAATTGGAGCCTTCGCGCATGGCGTCGAGATCGCGATGGATGGAAAGGATGAGCGGTGCGTTTTCCGCGATGCGCAGGACTTCCGGCGTCACGTCGATGCCCTGTCCGCGCAGCTTTTCCACTTCGGCGACGAAATGGTGCGGATCGACCACGACGCCGTTGCCGATAACGCTCAGCTTGCCGCGCACCAGGCCGGACGGCAGCAGCGAGAGCTTGTAGCTGACGCCGTCGATGACCAGCGTATGACCGGCATTATGACCGCCCTGATAGCGCACGATGACATCGGCGCGTTCGGACAGCCAGTCAACGATCTTACCCTTGCCCTCGTCGCCCCATTGCGACCCGACGACAACCACATTCGCCATTGAGAAAACTCCTCGGTCCGGCTCGAAGCCGTACTTTTGTTTTGCCGCATTATCCAACGCAAAACCGCTTCGCACTTTTGCTGGAAATGCTCGAACCCAAGGATCGCAAGCTTCCCCGTCAGTCCGACGGGTGCTGATCCTTCGTCTCTATACAGAGAGAATCCGGCTTGCGCGACTCTTTCGTGCAAGAAATTCCCGATTTTTGAACGCCGCCAGAAGCGATGGGCGCTTGGGTCGCTTGAGATTCCGTTTATGGCGCGGCGAAAATGGTGGGATTTGAGAACCGGAGCGGAATGTACATTTTGGTACATGAGCACCGGAAGCGAAAAATCACGCCATTTGCAGCCCGCCAGAAGCGGAATATCCGCGACCTAGCCGGCGCGGACCATATAGAGCGCCTCCTCCGAATAGCTTTTCAGCTTTTCTTCGAGCGCGGGAAGGTCGCGCACCACGAAACCCTTCTTTTCCCAGAAACCCTGCGAGCCGTTGACGGCGACGAGCGACACGGTGACGAAACCGTCGCGTTCGGCCTGGCTGGCCATGAGTTCCACGACGCGCGTGGCCGCGCCGCTGGAGCGGGCATCGGGCAGAAGCGCTATGTCGTGGATATAATAGGTATTGGTCTCGACCGGCAGTTCACCCAGAACGGCGTTGAGAGCCGGGACCGCATCCAGTTTCCATGGATGGCTGATGCCATAACCGAGGATTTCGGTGTCACGGGACAGGACGAAACAACCCGCCGGATAAAGCGTGAAGCGGTCCCGGAAGACCGCCTCATCCTCGAAAAAGTCGGGATGGACAACGTTGGCGACGGCGGTCACGCTGGCAATATCCTGCTCGTGCATATGCCGCCATTCCGGCTGCGCCATCTCCTGCGTCATTTTCTCAAACTTCTCCGACGTTGAACTCAAGCGGTGTTGCCGCCTTGATTGCCTCCTGGGCCGTCAGTTCGTCAAGTGCCGCCTGTGGAATCTGTTCATCCACATAGAGCATCGCAATCGCGTCGCCGCCGGGACGATCGCGTCCGAGCGAGAAGTTTGCGATGTTGATATTGTGCTTTCCGCAGATCGTGCCGAGCAGGCCGATCATGCCCGGAACGTCCTTGTTGGTGACGTAAAGCATGTGCGGGCCGACCTCGGCGTCGAGATTGATTCCCTTGATCTGGATGAAGCGCGGCTTGCCGTCGGAGAAGCAGGTGCCGGCGATGGAGCGTTCACGCAGGGTAGTCTTCACGGTCAGCTTGATATAGCCGTCGAAAATGCCGGACTTGTCGCGCTTGACCTCCGAAACGATGATGCCGCGTTCCTTCACCATGATCGGCGCGGACACCATGTTCACATCGGCGACCTGCGGGCGGATGAGACCGGCAAGCGCGGCGCTGAGCAATGCGCGGGTGTTCATCGTGGCGGTGGAACCGTCGAACAGCACTTCCACTTCCTGGATCGGCTCGTCCGTCACCTGCCCCACGAAAGCGCCCAGCACATCGGCAAGCTTGACGAAGGGTTTCAGGCGCGGCGCTTCCTCCGCCGTGATCGACGGCATGTTGATGGCGTTGGAAACGGCGCCCTTCACAAGGTAATCCGACATTTGTTCGGCAACCTGAAGCGCGACATTTTCCTGCGCTTCCGAAGTGGACGCGCCAAGATGCGGCGTGCAAACCACATTGGGCAGCGTGAAAAGCTCGTTTTCCGTCGCGGGTTCGGTTTCGTAGACGTCGATACCGGCACCGGCCACATGGCCGGATTTCAGCGCCGCCACCAGATCCTTCTCCACGATCAGGCCGCCGCGTGCGCAGTTGACGATGCGCACGCCGGGCTTCGTCTTGGCAAGGTTTTCCGCATTGATGATATTGCGCGTCTTGTCGGTGAGCGGCGTGTGCAGCGTAATGAAATCGGCGCGGGCGAGCAATTCGTCCAGCTCGACCTTTTCCACGCCCAGCTCCTGCGCGCGTGCTTCCGAAAGGAACGGATCGAAGGCCACCACATGCATCTTGAGGCCGATGGCCCGCGTGGCGACGATGGAACCGATATTGCCGCAACCGACGACGCCAAGCGTCTTGCCGGTGATTTCCACGCCCATGAAGCGGTTCTTTTCCCACTTGCCCGCGCGGGTGGACGTGTCGGCATCCGGCAGTTGCCGGGCAACGGCGAACATCAGCGCAATCGCGTGTTCGGCGGTGGTGATCGAATTGCCGAACGGCGTGTTCATCACGATGATACCGCGGCGTGAAGCCGCCGGAATATCGACATTGTCCACGCCGATACCGGCGCGGCCGACGACCTTGAGTTTCTTCGCGGCCGCGATCAGCTTTTCCGTGACCTTGGTGGCCGAACGGATCGCCAGACCGTCATACTGGCCGATGACTTCGAGAAGCTTTTCCTTGTCCTTGCCGAGATCGGGCAGGTAATCGACTTCCACGCCGCGATCCTTGAAAATCTGGACGGCGGTGGGCGACAGCTTGTCGGATACGAGTACGCGAGGTGCCATGATGGCCTCCATCAAAAATCAAGCATTTCCAGCAAAGGTGGAAACCGGTTTTGCGTTCTGAAATGCGATTGCCAAAACTGAAACGGAAGAATGCGCGCCATGACCGTCCCAACACGGCCACGGCGATCTGCATGAGGTCAGGCTGCGGCCTTGAGCGCAGCCTTCTGCGTTTCAAAGGCCCAGTCGAGCCAGTGGGTCAGCGCTTCCAGATCGGATGCTTCAACCGTAGCACCTGCCCAGATGCGCAAGCCCGAAGGCGCGTCGCGATAAGCGCCAATATCGTAGGCGACGCCTTCCTTTTCCAGCATCGTGACGATGCCCTTGGCGAAAGCCGCCTGCGCGTCGGGCGCAAGCGCCGTCACCTGGCTATCGACAATGGTGAGGCAGACGGAGGTGTTGGAGCGTGTTTCAGGCTTCACGGCCAGATTGGCGATCCACGGCGTCTTTTCGACGAAATCGTTCAGCACCTTGAAATTGCGGTCGGCACGGCCGGTCAAGGCGTCGAGACCGCCGAGCGACTTCGCCCAGTTCAGCGCATCGAGATAGTCTTCCACGCACAGCATGGATGGCGTATTGATGGTTTCGCCGGTGAAGATGCCTTCAATCAGCTTGTTGCCCTTGGTCATGCGGAAGATTTTCGGCAGCGGCCATGCGGGCTTGTAGCTTTCCAGCCGTTCCACGGCGCGGGGGCTGAGGATCAGCATCCCGTGCGCGCCCTCGCCGCCCAGAACCTTCTGCCAGGAGAAGGTGACGACATCGAGCTTGGCAAAATCGAGGGCTTGCGCGAAAGCCGCCGACGTGGCGTCGCAGAAGGTCAGGCCCTTGCGGTCGGCCGGAATGAAATCGCCATTGGGAACGCGTACGCCCGAAGTGGTGCCGTTCCAGGTGAAGACCACGTCGCGGTCGAAATCGACCTGCGAAAAATCCACGATCTCGCCATAAGGCGCATCGAAGGTGCGCACGTCATCCAGCTTGAGCTGCTTGACCACATCCGTGACCCAGCCCGAACCGAAGCTTTCCCACGCCACCATATCGACGCCGCGCGCGCCGAGCATGGACCACAGCGCCATTTCGACGGCGCCGGTGTCGGATGCCGGTACGATGCCGATGCGGTAATCGGCAGGCACCTGAAGGATTTCGCGGGTAAGGTCGATGGCGTCCTTCAGCTTGGTCTTGCCGATTTTCGCGCGATGCGAACGGCCAAGAGCCGCATCGACCAGCGCGTTCAGCGACCAGCCGGGACGTTTTGCACAGGGACCGGATGAAAAATTAGGGTTAGCCGGGCGAACTGCCGGCTTCGCAATCGTCGTCATGTTGTTTCTATCCTCTCAGATAGCACGCGTCTCGTTGGGGAGACGTGGCCCACTTACCGGGATAGCCGAAAGCGCATTTTTCCTCAATACGTCTTTTCGGGAATATTTTTTCAAACCCGCCCGGATTGCCCCGGACGGGTAGAATTTCATTATCGCGTGACCGTTTGCGTTTCGGGAGCCTCTTCTTCCATGCGCGCATAATAGCTTGCGACCAGCGCACCCGAAATATTGTGCCAGACGCTGAAGACAGCGCTCGGCACGGCGGCCAGCGGCGAGAAATGCGCATTGGCGAGCGCGGCGCCAAGCCCGCTGTTCTGCATACCGACCTCGATGCTGATTGCCTTGCGCCGGGCAAGCGACAGCCCTGCGAAACGCGCGGCGAAATAGCCCAGCAGCAGGCCGCAGCAATTATGCAGGACCACGACCGCGAAGATCAGCAGGCCGGACTGGACGATAGCGGCCTTGTTGACCGCGACCACCGCCGCCACGATGAGCACGATGCCCGCCACCGATACCAGCGGCAGCATCGGCAGGGCGGACTTGACCAGCCCCGGCGCCAGTTTCTGCAACACGAAGCCGAGCGCCAGCGGCACGAGGATCACCTTGACGATGCTGATGAACATGCTCATTGCATCGACCGGCAGATACTGGCTGGCGAAGAACCAGACGAGGAAAGGCGTGACGATGGGCGCGAGCAGCGTCGTGACGCTGGTGCAGGCGACGCTCAGCGCCACATCGCCCTTCGACAGATAGGCCATGACGTTGCTGGCCGTGCCGCCGGGGCAGCAACCGACCAGTATGACGCCCGCCGCCACTTCCGGCGACATCGGGATGATCCGCGTCAGCAGGACCGCGATCAGCGGCATGATGATGAACTGCCCCAGCACGCCGATGGCGACATCGAACGGACGCCGGGCGACTTCGGCAAAATCCTTGCCCGAAATCGTAAGCCCCATGCCGAACATGATGATGCCGAGCAGCACCACGATCCACGGCGCGAAAATGCTGAACGTCGACGGCAGCAGGAAGCCCAGAAGGGCAAAGACAATGACCCAGACCGCGAAGGTGCGGCCGACGAAATCCGATAATGTAGCGATTGCTTTCATACCCCTCCCCTTTCAGGAAATACTCATATGCTTCGCTCACCTGTAAGGTTTCGAGAACGACATGAAAACGAAAAATTTGTGCCCGCCGCACCATATCCAGGAAAGAATATTGCGGCGCCAGAGCATGATCCCGAAAAGTGGGAACCGGTTTTCGGAAAAAGATCATGCTAGAGCCTTTCAGGTTTTGACGGAAGCGTATCCGGCGCTTTCGAAGTAGTTTGAACATTCGGCTGGTTCGATGGTTGTGACGAGGTGGCCGATGT
>NZ_JACIJG010000024.1 GCF_014199265.1 Brucella daejeonensis | reverse complement strand
CGAGGCCGAAGAACGATATCACGCCATGCTGGACGCGCCACCCATGGCCGCATAACTTAAACCAAACGGTCTCCGGCAAACCCGGCGCGGTTCACACCGATATGCAGCGCCGCGCCCAGATCGGCCTCAACAAGGGCGAGGCTCATCATGCACTCAAGAATGCCTTGCGGATTGGCAGGCAGGGTGAAATCCGGGATCGAACCACGGAGGGGCAGCATTACCGGATCGCCGGGCTGAACCTGCTCACAGCGATCATCATTTACTGGAACACCGTCCATCTCAGCCACGCAGTGGTCGAACGGCGAAACGAAGGTCTTGATGTGCCGCCCGAGCTATTAGCCCATATCTCTCCTCTGGGCTGGGCGCACATCCTGTTGACGGGCGAATATTTCTGGCCCATCGACGCAAACTCTTAGGGTGTCATTTCGCCCCGATCCGGAACCGACCCCTGTTGCTCTGTCGATTCCTCGGGGTTGGAGTGCCGGGAGTCCGAACTATCGGCCTCTCGTTCCTGTTGTGAGCGTCCGGTCCAGTCAGGTTCTTCAGCGAAAGCGAACGAGCCAAGAACCAAGACGCCGGACATCGCCAGTTGAACAAGCTTTCTCATATGCATGATGAGCATCCTTTTTCGCGTTGACGCAAATAGGACGGCCTACGGCCGGCTTTTATTCTGCGATGGCATGAGCGAAGCGATGGCATCGCCGCGTCAGTCCGGTCGTCACCCGCATGGGCCGAAACGGACGTGCCGGGAGCCTTGACGAAGCAGGCAAGTGACGGGCTTGCGGAGCAAAAGACCGGGAACGCCGTTGCTAAGGCTGGCGAGCGGTGCGGATGGTTCGGTGAGCCGGTAAAGCCGGCGAATAGGGCGGCGGTGCCATAGGCAGACGCAAACAATCCTGCGATACCTCACGCTTCCCTAAGTCGCCTTCTCAAAACGGAAACTCATATATCCAGTAACGCAAGCAAACCGGCCGTTAGGTTCCAAATCGCATAATTCTGCATGAAATATCAGCGGTCTAAACTGTGCGCAAAAACCGCATCAACTGGCAAATATTTCCAGCCAAAGGCCCTCACCCATCACTGTTGCAAGAGCGCTCACCAAAACTATGCTGGACGCTTCCTGAAATCGCAAACGGTGGACCAGACCAGGCGCATAGCTCAATAGCCCGCCAACGATAGCCACAGCCAAAAGCGCAAACCAACTCAAAACAGGTTTATGAAATCCGAGTGACGCAGCACCCACGAACGCCGTTGCAGCAGCATATCCAGCAATTCGTAACAAGTTTCGATCGTCAACCAGCATTAATCCCTCCAGTTATCGTTGATCATCTTCGTTCATCAGATCCTATCATTCGATATGAAAGCGTCCAATTCACACGACCTCTCATTGCCACTAGGCTTTACTTTGGATCAGGACGTCGATTTGAGGAATTGCACAGTCGAAACGGCGAGCACGATCGGCGCCAGAATAGGAGAGATAGCAAAGGTCAGTGGAAAGACGATCCAATGACCGCTTCTGGACGTGTACAACCTGTTTCGCGACCATATGGCGACTATTTCCGCAAGAAGGCCGGTAAACAGGGCTGCAAAGCACATGCCGACGATGATGACCGGAACTGTCATGGCAGTCCCGATATGCCCCTGCAGGAGGAGTAGGAAGAGCGTCGCGGCGATCAGAAGCCCGGCGAGCGCAGCGCGCCGGGCATAGATCCGCCGCGAAAGCCTGGGGCTGCTAACCGCGTTCGCAAACGCTTGCCAGCCCTCCCCTACCCGGCCGCCGGGCATTAGCCCTGGGCGGCCGCATGTTCGGCCGCGCGAGCGCGAGGGTCTATGCCCTCGTCGAGTTCTTTCTGAAGTGCGCCAAGTGCGAGTTCCAGGACCTCGGCAATCGCGTTGCATTCCAGGCGGTCGGCAAACTCATAGATCAGGTTGTTCGTCTCAACCTTCAGCTTCACGGCAAAGGGAGTATTACGATTGGTGGTCCGTTTTCTACCACGGCGACGTGCTTCGCCCTCTCCTTCTGATGCAACTGGCGCTACCGGCGCGGCCGGTGCAGGTACGGAGTCAGGTTTCGGGGAAGGTTTCGGCTCATTGCGGGTCTGTTCCGGTGCATGGCGCGTCTTGAAACCGGTTGCCTCGGCAAGCTTTTCCACGGACGCCTTTGCAGCAGGATCGGCCTTCTTGGCCTCTGGTTTAAACTCATCCAGATCAAGGCGAATATTGTGCGTGCTCATGTGCGGTGCTCCTTCAGCAAGGCGATGATTTCACCGGTGAACGCAGCGGCGTTAGCCCGAGCCTTCTCAAGTGAGGGAACCTGATCTTCGGTCAGGTTCTCCAGCGTCCTGCCGTAGTTGAAGATGCCCCTGAAGGCTTCTCGTTCGATCAAGCTGGTTTCGAGAAAGCCGATTCCTGCTTCCTCGAATTGCGAGCCGATATCGCGAGCGCTGCGCGTAATATAAGCGGCTGGCGTGCGAGCCCAAAATACCCGTGCAGGCATTGTCTTCCCACTGCTTTTACCCTGTCTGAGGATGAATTTCAGTGTTTTGGCCGCTTCGTTGGCATCGAGTTTGGACGGCTGCAACGGGATAAGTATCAGATCGCTTTGGGTCAGCGCATAGCCGGTCGATAGGTTTGCCGAGCCTTCGAGATCGACAACCACAAACATATGCTTGGCAGATTGTTCTTCGATCGTTTCGATGATGTTGTCCTCATGTACATCGCCGATCACCGTCAACGATTTAGGATGAACCGCCTCTGTTGCCCAACCAACAAGCGGCTGGTTGGGGTCGGCGTCGATCATGCATACCGAAGCGCCCTGCTCTGCGAGTACGGTCGCAAAAAGCGTGGCGCTTGTGGTTTTTCCACCGCCGCCTTTGGTGGTCATGAAGGAAACGACAGCCATACGATCATCTTCCGTATCTAGTTGCTATTCGGATAGTGGACGCATCCGAAACCATGCGAATGTCTTCACTATCGCTTTTATCATCGGATTATGAACGGATGGTAAACGCAATCCCTACGTTTCGCAAAGGTTTTATTATGGTATACCTATTTAAAACCTATGGAAAACGTTTTGCTTATATATGCCATTCGGAAATGAATGCGAAGCAAAAAAATAGCCGCTTATTCTGCGGCTAATGGGAGGCTGCCCGCCTGTGTCTCGACAGGTTCGGGCTCCGTTACTTCCGGAGCCTTCTGAGCGGGTATCGGGGGAGGGGAGGGGGAGCGGCGATATTCGAATCCGTAGTCTACTGCTTCGCGATAACGTCTCTGATAGAACGCCGGCCTCCTATGGCCGGCAAAGGTGGCCCTGATCGTCCTGAGAGCACTCGGGAAACGATATCCAGCCCGTTCAACGAGCCAGAACACAAGCATTGCTGCCAAGAGAAGAACGGCGGTCCAGACCGCAAGATGGACCGCCAGAAGCAGGAAAAAGAAGACCAGGCGGGCATCAAAGATCATGAGACGGGGTTCTCGCATGGAGTCGCGCCAATGGACCTTTCTTTTGAAGCGGTTGCCGTCTTCGAATTCCTGTTCACTCATCGCGTAGCTACCGAATTAAGCGTGCCCTGAACATTGGGTACGCCCTGCATGAATAGGACGCCAATGGTGTAGCCGCTGCCAAGCTTGACGAGCGGTCCACTCGGGGCCATGTCCTCGATTTCGCTGGCGAGCTGATCGCCAACACGGCCAGCGCCGGCATATAGCGCGTCCTTCAGCTCGGTTTCGCGATCAACGACAGTCGTGGAGTTATTGCCGATGATGATTTCCTGGCTTGGGCGCGACATGGTTTCGCCAAGGCCGGAAATGAAGGCACCGGCAAGTCGCGGCCCGTAGCGGGCAAGCCACCGATGATCTACATCTGATTTGACGGCGATGGAGCCTTTGGCACCATCAACGGCATATGCCGAGATCGGTACTTCGGTGCCATCGGCCATCACAAGGCGGCTGAATTCGACAATCAAAGCGTTCGTGTTGCGGTTTTGCTGAAATGACCCGAGCATTCGGGCACGATACAGAGGGCCTTTCTGGAAGATTTCGGCGACGACGGGACCGGGCGTATCGGAGTCGGACGCATTGACGGTGCGTGCAAAGAGGATCTGACCGGCTTTGATGAGCATGTTTGCGCCGTCAACAACGCCGCCAGTGCCTGATAGGGCGGCCTGTCGCGCTGCCTCGGCCTCGGCCTGTCGCTGTTCGGGCGACTTGTAGAGCGTCTGATTGAGAACGATCGTATTAACAGACCCCTTGGGAGACCATTGCGACGCTAGACTTGCAGCTTGGGCGGCCATCGCACCGGCAAGCGTGTTGATGTCACTGTAGTCATCCGGGGTCATGGCCTGACGGCGGTCAGGAGTGAAATTCTCAACCCGCTGCGTCGGAACTTCGTTGGCAGGAGCCACCGGACGTTGGCGAGGGTAGGGCTCCTTCGTGACGTCGCGAATATCGTCAATATTGCGCAACGGTTCGTCTGGCGTAGCGAGGAAGCTGCCCCCGCTTTGATCAGCCGTTTGCGCGCCCTGCTGGTTAACCGCATCAAGCGATTGCTGATACCGTTCGGAATCGGCCTGCTGCTGTCCGGCTGGCGTAGCATCGACATTGGGGCCACGCGAAATACGGGATGGTGCAAGGTCGCTTTGCTTGAACATGGAGTAGCCGACATAGCCGACGGCTGAGGCGAGCAAACCGATTACGACGTAGGTCTGAACTCGTGATCCGCGTTTGCGGCCCGAACGGTTGACGGTTGCTGCACCGGCCAGGTCCGGAGCGGCGTCCTCGCGCTCGGCCGAATTCTTAGCGTTTTCGTCGCTTGCGTCGCTCATTGGGAAATCCTCACTCTGGAAATCGTGCCATTGCGCGAGATCAGCACAACGGGGGAGGGCTTGATTTTCACGGCATGGACGCCTCCCGGTCCCGTCAGCATGGCTTGTGGGGACGGGGAGGTGTATGTGTCAGATGTCCGGAGATAATAGGCTCCATCGAGAAGCCAGGCCTCAACATTGCTGTCAGATGTCCGCAATTTGATTGCCGATCTTGGTAGATCCGCACCTTGTGCGAAGGCCATCATCGTCCCGTTGGAAGGCGGTTCTTTAACGGAAACTTCCGTCGGCGAGACCGCGGCATTTGGGCCGTACCCCTCAACGGTGATGTCACGGCGGAAATGCGTCTTGGTATCGCTTGTCTCGAGATTGATCACGATCGGGCGATCTTCCTCGACAAGCGAGATTATCAGGTTCGAATAGCCGTGCGTCACGAGCGGCGTGACTGCGATCTGGTTCGAACCTTCCTGCAGCGCATAGACTTGGAAAGAATCGGCTCGACCAACGACAAAGCTGGCAATCGGCCATGCTTTGCCTGTGCGGTCGTAGAAAGCCATTACCGATACCGTGTTTGGCGTCGTGTACAGGGTTTGGAGCGCCTGATTCGACTTGAGCGACATACGCACGGAATCAGATATTGGCCGTGCTCTGAAACCGCTTGGCGGCATCGCCGCGGCCTTCTGGCTTTCATCGACCCTACGCCGATAATCGCGGATGATTTCCGGAGACATCGGCATTAACGACTGAACAGTTGCGCCATAGGCCGTAATCTCTTCTGGCGTCAGGGGACGGTCCAGTTCGGAAAGTGACTGCATCAGACGGCGGGCGCCGATGATCGGGACATTCGGGGCTTGTCGTGGCTGGCGTTGCGCGGCCTGTCCGGGCATTGCTTCGCCGTATTTGGAGTATGCAGGTTGGCCTTGCCCTTGAGTTTCCTGCTCGTCGGCAGGTTGAGATACCTGCTCTTGTTGCTGAGGCTGTTGGACAGGCAGTTCGGCGGCGGCCTCTGGCGTTGGAGGCGTGTATGTTTGCGCAGGCTGAGCAGCCTGTTGAGCAAGTGCGGACCCACTCAAGGCAAGGAGAAAAGCGATATTGCCGGCGAACATTCTCATCAAGCACCTCCGGGGGCCGCGAGGAAGCGGGAGATAGCCGCGCCGCGCGGGTGTTCATAGCTTTGCAAACGCTGCAGGGTGATCGTGACCATCAAATTTTGGCCTGTCACTTCCGATGCAGACTGATAGGTGACGCGTACCGGCATCTGAACGATCCACTCGTAGACGCCATTGGCATTGACGCCTTCTCGCACGATAACTGCGCGTTGTGCGATCGCAGTCGTGTTGAGACGGCGGTTTTTCACAAGTTCGAGCGTTCCGGATTTCTGAACAGCATCAACGAATGAATTCCAGCCTTGCGGCTTGGTGAAATACTGCTGCGCGTCCTGAAAATCCTGCTGGTACGTGGCGAATGAATAGGTAAAGGACCGGGTGACGGCTTCTGCCGCATAGGTCGCTATCTCAGCGGCGCTCAAATGTGGTTGATCGAGCGGTATGAGCGGCTGAATGCGCCCGTCGGCTGTCGTTGCGAAATATCGCGGCTCCGGCCTTGTCAACGCGAGGCTAACCGCCGCCAGGACGGCGATCACGGCGACGACAAGCAAGGCAAGGGCGATGATGCTCATGCGACGATAGGCGGTCCGATAAACGTCCGCCCGCATGAGGATTGTTTCGATCTGGCCGTAATCGGCGTTCTGGCTCATTGGGCGGCGGTTCCGGCGTTGTTGGCGGTAGCGGCTGGCTGCGCGTCGGGGAGAGCGGTTGCTAGTTGTGCATCATTGAGAGCGCCAAAGGCGAACTGAGCACCTTCCTTCGTGCGATAGAGATAAAATGGGGTTCCGGGAACGCCATTGAGACGCATCCAATCGACATTGCGTTGCATAGCTGCGACCACGGCGTTGTCGAAGTTCTTCGGATCGACCTTCGGCGCTGGCTTGCCCGATCCGATCACGGATGCGAGCTGGTCACGCAAGCTCGTAGCAATATCCTCCTGATGCATGATTGAAGCCGCGATCTGCGCGGCCTCGGGCGAAAGGATCGGGGCCATGATGACGCGCAGGTCAATCGTGTTGTCATCGATCCGCTGCTTCAGATGCTCGAACGACCATGCGCAATGCGGGCAGGTGGGATCAACGAAGACGTAGACGAGAGGCGAACCGGGCTTTGGCTTATTGGCAGGGAACCACATAGCGAAATCCTGAGCCTGCTGCATAAGCTGTTCAATGCTGGCTGCCTTGGGAACGTCTGGAACGGTTTGCGAGCCCACCGATGCGAGCTGTTGCGGAGGGGTAGCGGTTTGCGCCTGCTGTTGCGGCTGAGCCTCTGGTGGCGGCGTTGCGGCGGTAGGGGCCTGCGTGGATTGAGCGGCTTGCGTTGCGGGTGCTGCCGATGCAGCGACCGAATTGTTGCTTGCTGGCCTCTCAACAGACGGGGCAGCCGAAGCAGCCTGTTGCGGCTCTGCCGTGGATGGTTGTTCAACCGGGGCAGGGGAGGACTGTCCGATTTGTGGTGCGGCGGCCGCGGCCGCTATCTGCGCGGCGGTTCCTACTCCGGGAACCGACCGGATAACATTAGCGGCAGCCTGAGAGGTCGTCGTTGATGAGGTGGCTGGCGACTGCGGATCGAACGGCGAAGGTTCCGGTGTGACGGTTGGTGTGGTCGCCAGAAGAGCGGCGGAAATGTCTTCACCCTGCGGGCCGACGATGCGACCGTAAATCGTCAGACCGTCCGGTGTGGTGAGCGCGATTTGCTGGCCGCCATCAGCAGTTGGAACCGCCCATGCGTTCATCCCGGCAATTTGCATGAGCGGGCGAACCTTCGACGCGTCCTTGAAAAGGACCTGCGTTGTATAGGGTGAAGATGAGACCGAGCAGCCCACAAAATTCTGCTGCCAGAGATTCAATTCCGCCTTGGCGGGCAGACCTGTAGCGAAAATGGCACATGACGCGAGGAGGATTTTGTAGGCATTCATTCCCGCATTTTCCTTTTGCTTTATATTGCAATATCGTCTGAATATGCCATAAAGAGTCTCATTGTCACCCCCAAAAGGCCACAATCGAAAATTGTTCGATTCGTGTTGTCGAAAGCACACGCAGAGCACAAGATGAGTATAGGCAGGCATGATGACAATCTATCTCGGCTACCTACGGAGGATAGCGACAGAGGCATGCTATTCCGGGTAGTCTTGATAGTCGGAATTTGTGCAATTGCTGGTGGCGGACTATATTTTGCTGCGGGTAGTGCGCACGGCGAAAAATCAGATTCAGTCAAAATAGAAAAAACATCTACGCCAACCCCGATTGAGCGTGAAATTATTGCGTTAAAACGTCAGGTAGCTGATTTGCGTGCCGACAACGATGCATTGCGTGCGGAGGTCACAACGCTGACTTCGCAGAACGGCGTTGTGGATACGATCATCACGCATCTGCGAGAACTCAAGGCACAGGATCAGGCAATTATCGGCCTGATCCAGCCGGGAGGAAACGGCTATTCCGCTCAAGCTGGCAATGACGGGGAAGCTCCGGCAGACGAGGCGGTTTTCGGCAATGCCCGACATCAGATTGTGACCCCGAAGGCGAAGGCACCACCCGTTCCAACTCCGAAGCCGGAAAAGGTAGCGGAAGCGAGCGCCGCCGGAGATAAACCGAAAGAGGATGCTGCGACGACGCAGTAAAATGGGTGAGCCATGGGCGGAAACGGTGAAGCACTGAATGGCTTGGTGGGATTGGTTCAGCGGCTCGCTGACCTGATCCCGCCGGCACAGGCGCTTGTTGCCGCGACATGCTTCATTATCGGTATTGTTCTGGCTCTATCATCTATCCAAGGGTTCGCGTTAGCGAGCGAACGTCGCTCGTCTGGTCAATTCATTGGGCGAGGTGATTCTGTAGTTTGGGGGCCAACGGCAGGGATCATCACTGCCGTCCTGCTAATTTCCCTGTCATCTACAATATCGGCATTCCTGATGTCGTTTTTCCAGGTGGACGAGACGGTCGCAGCCTCGGAAATTTTTGCTTACGCGCCAGAAATGCTCGCTCCGCTCGATCATGAACAAGCACGGTCTGTTCTGATCGCTCTCCTGCGGGTTGTCCAGTTTATCGGATTACTCGGATTCATACGCGGTCTGCTGATGTGCAACAGGTCTGTAACTGCGCATTCGCCGGGCCTTCTAGGCTTCGGCATCGCACACCTAATCGGCGGCACACTCGCGATGAATATCGTGATGTTCGTCGGCTATATCGAAGAACTTGTGCTCGGCTAAGAAAGGAAAGCACTTATGAAGAAGGCATGGATACAAACGGCGGCACTCTTTGCCGGGACGTTTGCTTACCAGACCATGGCGCTCGCTCAATCGAGTGGCGGCCTTGGCGAAGTTCTGACGAATGTTCGCAATGATACGCTCGGCCCTGCCGGTGACTTCCTCGGCGCGGCTTCGTTCATCATTGGTGTTGTGTTCGCCATGCTGGCGATCAACAAGCTGGTGCAGCACAACCGCAACCCGCATGATACGTCTTCAAGGCCAGCTACGGCGATCTGGTTCGGCGTTGCGGCCGCACTGTTCATTGCCGTTCCGGAATTTCTCGGCATGGGTGTGACGACGTTCTTCGGCTCTGGTGCCGATACCACGTCGGTTGACGGAACCTTGCGGTCGATCAACTGATGATGGGAGGGATCGGAATTCTGGACACGCTGGCGGCTGTTATCGGTCGGTCGGCGCTGCGGAAGTCGCTGGACGGCTATTGCCGGCTTGTGACATCTGAAGGCGAAAACATGCTTGTTGCCGATGACGGTTCGTTGGTGACGGTATTTCGGCTTGAAGGCTTCCGGTCCATGCCGGGCGAGAAGGAAATCAGCAAGGCGGTGACGGATCTCCGCCTTGCCTTCAGCTCGCAATTGGGAACTGCCGGCTATACGCTTCAGTTCTGGTTCGGGCACACCCCGGAACTAGGTGCGGCCGACATCAATCGTGCACTTGCGGTAACTGAAGGCGTTGCGGCCGATACGGGCCTCGATATTCACGATCTCATAGACGAGCGGCGGCAATTGTTGCCGAAACGTCTGACCGGCGAGCGTTGTTTCATGGCGCTGTGGTCGCGGCCTACCTTGCTCACGCGCCAGGAGCTGAAAACCAGTTCGGAAAAGGCCCGCAAAGATATGCAGGGTGCGCCGCAAATGCGGCATGCACAGTGGCCGGCGCTGGCGATCGACGCCCTCGTTACAAGGCATCGCTCCTTCTGCGAGGCTATGGTGCGAGAAGCCAACATTGTCGGTATCGAAATCGAGCCGCTGGAAGTGCATGAGGCCCTGTCGCAGATCAAAGGCGTGCTGAACCCGGAATATCTGATCGCGGGGGATAGCTGGAAGGCGATCTTACCCGGAGATTATGCGCGGGCTCGTATGCCCAAATCTGTCAAAGAACTCAAGAAAAGCGAGGTTTCGAACCTCCTTTGGCCGTTGCTTTCTCGACAGCTCATCAATGAGCATGGCGAAATCATTGACCAAACGACGGTGCAACTTGGTGAAACAGTCTTCTCCGGTTTCGACATATCGCTTGGACCGGAAGTCGTTGTGCAATTCAATGACCTGATCCGGAGGGTGCTCGACAGCAATCAACGCATTTCCTGGCGGATGTCGATGCTGATCGATTCCGGCGGTTTCCAAGGGCAGATGTTCAAGGAAACATATACGAATATCATGACGTGGACCGCACCGATCCACAATTCACGCATCAAGAAGGCTTTCGAGAAACTGCGTCTTGATGACGGCGCGGATGATACCGTCGTTCGGTGGCGCTGCTCGTTTGCAGCATGGGCGCCAAAGACGGATATAGAGACGCTGCAGCGGCATGTGGCGACCCTGCGGCGGACGGTAGAACGATGGGGCAACTGCCAGACGGACGCACTGGTCGGAGATCCCGTCCAGTGCGTGATGTCGTCGGCTCTAGCGCTCAATGCACAATCGACAGCACCGGCGGCCGCCGCCAGCCTTGCCGACGCTTTTGCCCTTGCGCCGATCGCACGACCTGCAAGCCCATGGCAACAGGGTTCCGTCATGTTCCGGACGAAAGACGGCAAGCTGTGGCCGTATCAACCCGGTTCCTCGAAACAGTTGGGCTGGGTTGACCTGATCGTCGGCACGCCGGGTTCCGGCAAATCGGTCCTGATGAATTCGATCAATCTCGGCGTGGCGTTGTCACGCCAGTCAGGTCGAAGCAGGTCTAACGAGGGCCTGTTGCCGCGTATTTCGATTATCGACATTGGTCCATCGTCGTCAGGCCTGATCAGCCTCATTCGCGATGCTCTACCGGTCCAGCGCCGCCATGAAGCCGTCTTTCATCGGCTGAAAATGTCGGAACAATATTCGGTCAACCCGCTCGACCTGCAACTGTGCATGCGTCACCCCTTCGAATATGAGCGAGCTTACCTTGTAAACCTGCTCTGCCTCATATGTACCCCGGACGGTGAGGAGGCGACCTATGACGGTATCAGTGCGCTTGCGGGCGCAACGATCGACGAAGCCTATAAGTTCTTCAGCGATAGCCGCTCACCGAAGCGCTATTCCAAATCCGATTCCTTCGAGGTTGACGCCGCGCTCGAAGAGCTTGGTTTCGAGATCGACACCGCGACGACATGGTACGAGATCACCGACTATCTGTTCTCGAAGGGGAGATATCATGAGGCTGCACTAGCGCAGCGCTATGCCGTCCCGACCTTGGCCGATCTCGTGAATGTCTCTAACTCCGAAATCGTACGAGAGCCATTCCGAGATATGAAGGCACCAACCGGCGAGGATGTGCTGAAAGCTTTCCAGCGCATGTTGACGGCGGCTTGCCGCGATTATCCGATCCTGGCCCGACCGACGCGGTTCGATGTTTCGAACGCCCGCATCATCGCGTTCGACCTTGCCGGCGTAACCGCGAAGACAGGTCCACACGCCAAGCGACAGACCGCCATCATGTATATGGTCTCGCTTCAGACCCTGACCACCGATTTCTGGATGGATGCTGACGAGATCCGTGCTCGTGATCTAAGCGACGAGGTTCGCGCCTATCATCTTCAGCGGATCGAGAACAACCGGCAGATGGGCAAGCGCCTCTGCGTCGACGAATATCATTTGACTGGCGGCCTGGACAGCTTCCGCGACCAGATGATCAATCTCGGCCGCGTCGGTCGTAAGGCCGGCGTGCAAATCACGCTTGCGTCTCAGCTTCTCGAAGATTTCGACACGAGCATTCAGAAACTCGCCAACAGCTTCTGGTTCTGTAACGTGCCGACGGAGGAATCTATCCGTCAGATTGCATCGACCTACAATCTTACCCCATCGATCATGGACATTATGCGCGGGCTTCGTGGTCCGATCGAAGGGGAGGGCGCACCGCTGCTGGCGATGCTGAACCTGCGGTCAGGCACGTATGTCCAGCACGTATTCAACCAGCTCGGCCCGATTGAAATTTGGGCGCTCTCAACGACGGCTGAGGACACCTCGCTACGCACGATGCTTTACGAAAGCCTCGGTTCGAAGGCAGCCCGGCGCATTCTCGCGCGCCGTTTCCCTTCAGGTTCGGCAAAGGACACGATCGAGCGCCGTCTTGCAGACATGGAAGATCGTGGCGTCGCAATTGATGACAAGGTTCGGGGCAACGCAATTCGCCAGCTCGCGGACGAACTGATCAAGGAGGCCTCGTGATAAAGGCAATTACAGCCGCGCTGTTGGCAAGCGCGATTGGTAGCGTTGCTCTGGCTCAGTCCAACATTGACGACCTGGTGACGGAAACCATCAATTTCGAAAAGCAGGACTCGGATGCGACGGCGACGGCGCGGAAAATGTATGGGCGTGATTTTCGTATCGTGCAGGCAAAGCGCGTCTGGCTCGAAGAACCGACAGATGGTTACGACCAGATGGTGGTCTTGCTCGGCGAGGCCCGCGGTTGTGCGACCGGGTGTTTCGTGTCCGCTTTGTACTATGACGATAAACAATGGCTTGAGGTTTGGCGGGTGCCGGGCAAGTCCGTTGGGCTTGGTCCCGTTGCAGCGACGGGCATGAAGCCGCTCTATGATGGTCATCGCCTCTGGCAATGGTCGGGAACGGCTTATATGGCTCAACCCGTACCCCAAGAGCGCAAGAACAGAACTCCGACAGAAGATGAGCTGAAGGCCGCAACCGAAGCGCTGAAAGAGCGCTTCAAGGGAGGGTCAGAACCGCTCGAGCCGTCGAATGTTCTCGCTCAAGACGTCAATATTAAGGATGGTGACGAGACCGCTATTCTGGTGCGGTCAAATTACTATTGCGGCAATTCGGCGTGTCCCGTGATCTTTCTCGATGGGAAAAAGCAGCTCATCGACGTTCTCGAAGCATGGGGACCAGATTTTTCAGTCATTGACGAGCGTGACGACAATAATCGTCATCTGATCGAAGTCGCGACGCAGGACGGCGTTGCGACCTATTCGCTTGGCGACAAAAACCCGCGCTCCGTCATCAACGCCATGAAGATCACGATAGCGGGGCAGAAGCGATGAAACGCTCGATTATGGTCATACTGTGCTTGGCATTGCTGCAGCCGTTTACTGCGTGGGCGGACTATAATGAAAACACGTCCAAGCTCGAAGGCGGCAACTCCTATTCAATCTTCAACGGAAACGGCGGTAGTGCCGTCGGTCGTTATCAGATCACGGCCGGCACATGGGAATCTCTCGGATATTTCAAATATACGGGTAGTGGTTCCACCGGCAATTGGAACAATTATGTCGCTACCGACAAGGCCAGAGCCGCAGGCGTCAATAGCCTGAATGATCTTCGCTATTCGAGCGCGGGGGCCGCTCTTCAAGATGCGGCGAATATGGAGCTCGCTTCCCGCAATTGGTCATCCCTGAGCAGTCAGGCGCGCGGCCTCGTCGGACAGACGATCAACGGTGTCGAGATCACCCAGGACGGATTGCTCGGCGCGGCTCACTTCCTCGGCGCCGGTGCGCTCAACGATTGGGTCGCCAGCGGCTTTGACCCCTCTGTCTTGCCTGCCTCGTATCTGACGGCGAATGGCTTCTCCTCCTATGCAGAGCTTCAAGCTCACTTGCTGAAACGCATGGCGGCCATGAACGGTCAATCCTTCGCAGGTTTGGAGGGCGGATTAGGCGGAGAGACTGGCGGCGGCATGTACGACCAGACCGAAGGGTTCCCCGGAATCGGCACAAAACGGCCGATTCTCATCCGAGAAATCCCACCATTCCAAGGGGAGAAAGCAACGCTATGAGAATCATCCGACTTCTATCGGTCTGTGCCGTTAGTGGCCTGGCAATGGCGACCTCGCCGGCTCATGCAGACCAAATCGAGCAGCTTTTCAAAGATAGCGGCAAAGGCTGCGTCGATACGGTGAAAATCAACCTCGTCGAGGCCATTCGCGCGGGTATCGACAAGGAAGTGAAGCGCCATGAAGCAGCCCTTCAAAAGCCACCGTCACTGGATTCGCTCGGCTGCCTCGACAATCTGATGAAGGTCAATCTTGATTTTGCAATCCAGGTTCCGGACCTGAGCCAGATTTTCAATCAGGCTTTGTCGAACGCCGAACAGCAAATCTGCTCCTATGCGCAAGAGCAATGGAACAAGGTGACTGAACCGCTCCAGTCCGCGCTTCAATTGCCATCCTTCGATTCCTTGCAGTTGCCCGGCGGTATGGGCGGCGGGTCTGTGCCGACGTTGAACTATGATTACAAGGGCGGCTCGCTAAATATGGACCAGCCCTCGGTCAACAACTCCGGGCGGCGTGAGAATGACGGCTCGCTTTTGAATAATCTCTATAACGATCTCTATGGACCGGGAGGCCTGTGATGAAGGCAGTCATCAAATCGTTGCTGTTTGCTGGAACGGCTTTCGCGTCCCTTTCCGTCGGTAATGCGGCACTGGCCGCTTGCTCCTGCGGCGGTGTTCAAAACATCGTCTACCGCGCTCAGGAGAACATCAATTCTCATACGACTGACGTTGGCAACCAGATTGCGCAAACCATTCTGAAGGGCGTCGCGCAATTGAGTGCCTATCAGAACCGCGCGATCGAAGCTAACTCCCGGACCCAGGAAGCCGCTCAGATGGCAGAAACCATCCGTGAGCGACAGAAGGCCCGAGCTGCAGCGGAAGGCGGTCGGTACGATCCGGCTACCTCGGCCTGCCTCGACTTGTCGGGCATCTTCAGCATGGGCAAGCCAGGGCAGGGGGTCGCGGGCTACGGCGGCAACGATGTTGCCAACGCATCCCGCAATTGGTCATACGGCAACGAGGATATTGGCAAACCGGTAACGGAAGGTGGGTTGGCGGTCGCAAACGCGATCATTGCAGACCGTGACGAGTTGAGGAATGTCGCCGGCTTCGCTGATCCGACTTCAGATGTTCGCCTCCTAACCGACGCGATCACTCTCGATACGTCGGATGGAGAAGTATCCAAGGCTTACGTCCGGATGATCAACAACATGGTCGATCCGATTCCGCCAAAGCCGATCACTCAAGCGGAAATGAGATCGCCGGCCGGCAGGGCGCAAGTTGCGGCTCGTCAGGTCGATGCTACCCGCCGTTCGGCAGCACATTCGATCTACAGCTATCTTGGTGACATTGCGGCTCCTACGGGTGGCAAAGAACTTGCGGATTGGGCGAAAAAAGCCGTGACGGAATCCTATCCCTACGAAGTAGGCGAGCATGTTTCCGAACTGCAGGCGGTAGATATTTTCGTCCGCTCCCGCTTTTCCAATCCAGAGTGGCACAAGGAACTGGCTGGCATGTCTCCCGCCGCTGTGCAGCGCGAACAACTGCTAACCCAGGCTCTCAACCTTCATGTCGATTGGATGAGGTTCAATCTCGAGCGCCGCCAAGCATCGGCAATTGCAGCGCTGTTGTCGAACAGCCTTGACGAGCGCGACAGTCGCACGACCGTAACGACAGCGAGCGCAGCGCAATGAGTGAGCAAGGTCGCATCCGTCGTTTCGCCTCTTGGAACCTGAAACGGGCTTTCGGCATCAAGGTCTTTTTCAACGCAGCATCACATGCTGCGGAAGATGCTGCCGACAATGTTCAGAACACGATCGACGAGTTGCGGCCGAAAGGCCGGTTGAAGGCGAGAAGCTTCGGAGATCGATATGCCGATGGCGGCATTCAGCGCTTCAAAGAACTGAGTGACGGGCTCGACGCAAAGGAAATAGATGCAGCGCTGGCGGCGTGGGACAGGGATTCCAGCATCTACATGGTAGCAGGTTGCATTGCACTCGCTGCTATCCCGGCTCTCTACGTTCTCGGCTATCGGTCCTTCTATCTTCTCATCGGCGGGTGCCTGGTGGCAGTCATCACCTTCGCTTTGGCGATGAAGGCTGACTTTCGGGCATGGCAGATCCGTCAAGGCCGGATCGGCGCTGTGCGCGATTACTTTAACGACCGTCTGCCTTCAAACATGCAGATCCTATCAAAGGACGATTAATCATGAACCGGGTGGGACTTCTCGCTACTTTTTGGATGATCTCGGCAAGCGTCGCGCACGCCGACGACATCAATATTGCCGATATCATCAAGGGCGAGGGAGACGCACGGTCCAATTCCTTCTTGAATATGATCTTTGGGCCGCTCTTCACCGGCCCTAACGACGAAACCCTCATTTCCTCGCTGATCGCGAATTTCAATGTTCTGTTCTTCGCGATTGCGGCAATCCTGTTCATCTACAATGTTGTCGTAGGCGTCACGGAAACCGCCCACGAGGGCGAGATACTTGGAAGACGGCATTCGGCAATGTGGGTGCCGTTGCGCACTATCCTCGCGGTAGGTGCCCTAATTCCCATGCCAACCGGATATAATGCCGCTCAGCATGGCATTGCCTACATGGTCAACGTGAGCACGGCCACCGCCTCATTCTTCTGGAATGAGACGGTCGATCTCATCGTTGAACAGCGATTGCCAGTCGTGGGCGGTGACTATGACGCCCTTGACGGTCAATTCTTGCAGGGATTGTGGCGGGCCGAACTTTGCCAGGCGGTGTACAATCTCGAAGTGTCCAAAGGAGGTGATGGACTAGACGGAATCTCGCGCGGGTCTTGGCGAACGGTATCAGGTGTACCGCAAATGGCATATAGCCTGCCGAATTCTTATGGTGCTTGTGGCATCGTCAGCCTGCCCGGCCAAACGACGGGTTTCCAGCGACTGGCTGAAGCTGCCGGCAAGTCCTATAACGACTACATTCAAGCCATGCAGCAAGCTGTTACCAAAACCGCTGACAGCTTCTCTGGCACTGCTGCGCAGCTCGCCCAGGCGATCAGCAAGCGTGAACAATTGCCGGCCTATCGTGATCTTCGCAAAGATCTCAACGACTGGCGCAAGCAGCACGCGGATATTCTGAAGCAATATATCGGTGATGATAAATTGCAGAAAGCCGGCAAAGACGTTGCGGAAGCAGATGATCCACTGCAGGTGACGCCCGTCGGAGATTCACAAAGCCAGGCACTAGCCGGCAATCTCAAGAACGGCGGCTGGTTGCAAGCGGGATTCTATTATCAGCTCATCGCACGGCTGTCGGCTGACTCTAATTCGGTAGCAACTGCGCTTCCGAAAGTGACGCCAGGAGGAGCGATCGGCGCCGCGTCGAATCCGGGTGGATCGGTGCGCAATGCGATTGCTTCCCAATACGCGGATAACAACTGGTACTTACTCGGCTCGGCTGACGGCGACGCCAAGAAGTTCCTCGACCAGATTTCGGCGACTTACAACGGTACCGTTGAATGGTGGAACGAAAGCGTCGCCAGAAGCGGGATCAGGGCGTTCGTAAATGAACGCGTCGCGTTCGCGGACAGCGGCGGCGATATTTCCGACTGGATGCCATCTGCTGGTTCGCTTTACGAGGCACTGGAGTTCCTTAATCCTATGAGGCCCACCAACGATCCAATGATCGGTCTCGTCACGTTTGGAACGCAGGTCACGTTCTATACGACCGCTGCGATCATCGCGTTGTCTGTCCTTGCAGTGGTGCCATACGTGGGAACCGGTATAACAGTCCTTTCGAACTTCGTCGGTTGGGTCATAAGTGGCATTGGGGCCATGGGCATGTTCCTTGCCTTCGTGCTTCCAATGGTTCCGATGGTGACATGGGTGATCGGAATTGGCGCGTTCTTCCTTCTGGTAATGGAAGCCATCTTCGCCGCCCCACTTTGGGCGATCGCGCATCTCTCTATGGAAGGGAAGGGGATGGGCGGCAGCCAGGCCCGGCGCGGTTATGTCATGGTGCTGGCGCTCACTCTGACGCCGGTCCTCATGCTTTTTGGGCTCCTCCTCGGAATGATCCTTTTCCGGATCATGGGTGTTCTCATTAATGGCGGGCTCTACTACGCTCTGACCTCTGCTCAATCACTCGTGGGAGATAGCTTTGTCAGCTTGGCATGGTTCCTCGGTATTTTTGTCGTCATGTTTTTCATGGCGGCGGTCTATCTCGTCATCATTGAGCGATCGTTCTCCCTGATCGCAGAATTTCCGGGCCGGGTGTTCCGGTGGTTCGACCATATCGGCGACGACCTCGATGCACATTCTGCGATGCGAGCTAATATTGCAGCCATGGGTACGACCAAGGAACTCGGCCGACTTTCTGAAGGGGCGAAGCATATCCCAACTACAGTCGGAAAACTCCTGCCTCGGAAGTAACAGGTGCCGGCCGAACCTTCCTATAAAAGCGGTTCTGAGTTATGGTTCAATGATGGCAACAACGGCGCGAAAGGAGCCGATATGACCTTACCGAAGTATCTGCGTCCCATTTACGACGTTGACGCCCACGGTCTGACAAAGACTGAAAAAGTGGTGCGGATGGTGATCTTCACTCCGCTGCTTATCGTTTTCTCTGTCCCGACGGTCCTCGCCGTCGTCTTCGTCTGCTTGGCCGGCTATTGGGCTTTCATGCTGCTAACGAGTGGAGTTGGAAACATCTTTGCTAATCCCGCCCAATATAGCTTCGAAATATCGATTTTTGCGGCACTTGCCGCGTTGCTGATATTCTCAAACGTGATCGCCAGGAAAATTCGGCGTCATTTCCTGCCGTTCGGCTAAGAACGGTCGTCCAAGCGCAGAAGGCCCGCCTTGCGGGCCTTCTTCATTTCCGCCACCAAGCAAACGGCCCATACCGTTGCATAAGAAAAAATTCCTCTTGACGGGAACCGCCTCTCCGTTGTTCTGTTTTTGTTCTATTCAGGAGCGAAGACAGAATGCGCAAGCCGGAGACGATCGAACGGCTCTACCTAGATTTTGACGGATTCTTCGCAAGCGTTGAGCAGCAGTGTGACCGACGCTTGAGGGGGCGGCCGATCGGCGTCGTGCCGTTCGCCGGCACGACCCGCACGGCAGTCATCGCGTGCAGTCGTGAGGCAAAGGCCTACGGCGTCAAGAATGTAATGCCGATCGACGAGGCAAAGCGGCTCTGTCCAGACCTGGTGCTTGTTCCACAAAAGCCCGACCTTTATCGGCGGGCGCATAACGCGCTCCTGTCCGAAATAGAGACCGTTATTCCGATCGACGCGGCTAAATCGATTGATGAGCTGACTTGCCGCCTCGATGAGACCGGCCGCAATGACCCGGAAGGGTTGTCGGCTCGCATCAAGGCCGCGATCGCAGAGAATATCGGTTCCTTTATCACCTGTTCGATCGGCTTCGCCGCTAATCGCCAGCTTGCGAAAATTGCCTGTAAGGAAGGTAAGCGCGGGGCAGGGCGGTACGGCGACGGATTGGCGATCTGGCGGCCGGCTGACCTGCCTGCGCCGTTGTTCGCGGTTGCGATGGAAGATATTCCAGGAGTCGGCGGGAATATGGCGAAGCGGCTCTATCGATCGTCCATCTACACAACCGAACAGCTTTATAATCTCCAGCCCAAGCACATGCGTCGGCTTTGGAACAACGTCACTGGGGAACGACTCTGGTATGCTCTCCATGGCTACGACATACAGGCCCAGGCATCGAGCCGGGGCATGTTCGGCCATGGGCGCGTGCTTCCTCCGGAATCGCGCACCATGGCCGGCGCGCGCGAGATCTCACGGTTGCTTCTGATAAAAGCGGCGCGGCGTCTGCGGCGCGAGAATTTTTATGCCGCCGGCCTCTGGCTCTGGCTCTCGATTCGTGATGGATCGTGGATGGGAAAGCGCCACCTACCGGTCGTCAACGACGACCAGGCCATCCTTGCCGCCCTTTCCGAACTTTGGGAAAAGGTCGCGCTGGACTATCCGCGCGGACTCACGATCTTCCGGATAGGCGTCACCCTCTATGATCTGACGCCTGCGCATGAACGCCAGCTTGATCTACTTCACAATGATGACCGCCAACGCCGGCGTTGGGAAAACGCCAGCAAGGCAATCGACAACCTCAATGCGCGCTATGCTGCCACTGTTGTCAGCCTCGGCCAATGGCGGCCGCCGGCCGGCGGCCACGTCGGCGGCAAGATCTCGTACACGCGCATTCCATCCGCGGAGGATTTTTGGTGATGGGCTGGAAACAAAGCGTCAAGGTCGGCGACCTGGCCGACAATCAGAAGCTCGAGGCGCGGTGCAAGAAATGCGGTCATGTGCATTACCTCACCCGTGCCATCGTATGCGTCTCGCCGGAACGCGAATTCCTGTACATCGACGAGCTCGAGCGCGAAACAATCTGCAGAGCGCGCGGCTGTCGTGGCACAGTACGGATTTCGATGGTGCGGCTTGATGAGTTAAGCGGGTTTGTCGGCGGCCTTGCGTAACGCCCTTACGACAAGAACAGCCACGCCAAATAGCAGATTGCTGCCAGAATCATTAATCCAACTGGTATTTCATACCACCGCTCGCCGGGCCTCTTGCCACCACACTTAGGACAGTATGGAGCGTTGCTGGCGACAGGTGAGTACGAACAATGACGACAAGAAGTAGTAGCCATATTTATTCCAATAAATTCAATGGCTTAGTCGCATAACCCTTATTATGGAACTAAGCCTTTGATATTGCTGAATATTTTTGATTCACCGGGGCGAAAAGCCCTTATCGGCCAATGCTCGTCGGATTTCCGATCCGGCGTCCCACATACGGTTGGCTTCGGCTTTGTCGACGGAGCGCCGCTCAAAATCCTCTGGCAAGACGCGTTTCAGGAACTCCGCGAATGCCCTAACCTGATCATCTGAAAGATTGACCGTTATTTCGTTCAATGACCCACCCCATTATTATCCGCGCGGATCAACTTGCGCAGAATTGTTACCATTGTCACGGATTTTCCCGACTGTGCTTTGCCAACGATGAGGCCTGTTTTAGGCACAGGCGGCGTTCCAACGCTGTTCTTTGTCATTTCTTCACCGTTCCAAAAAGGCGAGCCCCTTGTCGGTCGGATTCAGCGACCGCACACTTCCTTGCGTCATGACAGGATGTGAAATCTCAGCAAGCTCGTGATCGAGGAGCGTGCGCAGCCGGCCCCAGGTTAAATCTCGATCTTCGCCGCGTATGATCAGCGTCAGATCTCCCCGCGCATCTTGTTCCTGGGCCTCGGTCATGGGCATAACCGTATACCAATCCTGATCAGCCATCCCGTTTCTCCTCTATGCAAGGATCTCGAACATCGACCGCGGAATAAAGCTCCGTGCCTCGCTCATCGTGATCCAGCCTTCATCGACGAGTTTCATGGTGGATTGCGCGAGCGGTCGTGCAATCACCTTGTCGGACTTCATGCCTTCCTTCAGGAGCTGGCGCACCACAGCGGACCATCCGTCGATCGGCTTATCCAGAAACCGGTCGCGAACATCATCATCGAACACAAGGAATTCGCGGACTGCAAAGCGCCTTGTGCCGTCCGACGTGCGGATAAGATGCTGTGAGATAAAGATCTGCAACGAGCTGATCAGGTCGAATGCTCGCGCTGCCTGCTCCTCGGCCGGGAACTCCATCGCCATGCGCCGTAGGCCCTCGGCAACCGACCCGGCATGAGTGGTCGTATTGACGATGTGGCCCTGAATGCTGGCCGCGATGCAGCCGCTCATAGAGCCATGATCGCGTGCCTCACCGACATTGATGATCGCCGGCGCTCGCCGAAGGGATGACCAGATTCCGGCTGCAAAGGTCGGAAGATCACGGCCCTCCCCGATCTCTGATTGGCCAATCAGGCTCGCAGAATCGCCCTGCTCGCTAAGAATGTCGGCAAAGGTGAATTCTATCGGAGCCTGGAAATCCACGATCTTTCGCGGATTTTCGTGGTTTTCGAGATGGTGACGGGTGATCGCGGCCATGGTTGTTGATTTTCCATGACCTGTACCGCCGGCGATGACGATAATGCCGGATTTTGGATTGAGGAACGGCCTCAACTCTTGCTCAAACTGAACATCGTCCAGGGTCGGCGTGCGCGACGGCAACGAGCGCATCGTCAATTCGACGCCGGAGCCGCCGTTTTTCGTGATCGGTGTTGCATTGACGCGGAAGCGATGCCGCTCATGGCGACTGACTTGGACCTCATAGGAGAAATCGAGACAACGGCCCTGCCGCAAAATGCTCGGTGCATCGCTCGATCGCCAGATGTACGACAGCAGCAGATCGACCTCTGAGCGCAGTAACATGCGCTTGGTGCCGAAATGCTGGCGAGAATTGATCTGGATGCGCGGCCGGGCTTCCGACTGGATGGTAATGTCAGACGCCCCGCGCTTGCCGGCCCCAACGATGAATGTGTCGAAAATCTCGGGCGAGGAATCAAACCGCGTCGGCTCTTCCTTCAGAACGGGTACGAAGGAGTCGGTTGGCTTGAATGGAGTATCGTCCAGACGCGATTCGTCAATCATTTCCCTCGCCTATAGAGCCAATAGCCAGCAACCACAGCAATCAGCGCTACGACGATGAAGAGACCGCCATACCCCCCTTCCTGCTTGCGAAGGCCAAGGGGGTCGGCGGGATCGACCGTGCTTGTCTGGCTCGATATAGAATTTCCGTTCACTTGGAGACCTCGAATCTCCGAGTGATCGGTTTCCAACGCCGCGGGTCGGAAACGAATGTTGCGGCATTCTCGATCTTCACCCGGCGCTGGCCGATAAACAGCTCTTCCGGCGTGCCCTTGGCACGAACCTCGCTCGACGTCACTACAAGGCTCTTGACCAGGCCAGCATCAACAAGACGCCGATATTCGACCATTCCCAAATAGTCGCGGCGAAGAAGGTTCATATTCTCCTTCAATGCTTCCTCGGCCTGCATCCGCCCCTGCCGCCAGCCTTCAGCCATATAGCGGTCCCAAATCTTTCGCTCTTCCTTTCCAGAAGGAAGGAACTGGTCTGAGGGATCAGGCGTCTTATCGACGCCGATAACCAGATAATCGCGCCAGCTCGGTATCACGGCCACGAGTCGACCCGGCTTCTCGATGCGGTAATATTCATCAGCCGCAACGCTTTCGCGGCCGCCGTCCGTGATGGTGATCGCCTCCTTGGCCCTGCTCACGACAGGAGGAACGACATAGCCCGCCTCTTTCGGTGCCTTGTAGACCACATCATTGAAATTGAACTCTTGCGAAAGCCTCGACGACTGCGCCTCAAGCTCTCTCAGGATCTCCCACGAACGGCGCTCATAGGCGGCCTGAGCGGCATATGAGAGCGCTGCGTCGCGCAGTGCCGAATACCGCTCTGAATCAACCGCGTTCGCGCCGGTCCCGCTGCGCGTCTTACGGGCAAACTGCTCGTAAGTCATCGGTGCGGCCGTCCCGCCAGTTAGGTTGTCCACTCCGCCAAGGGTTGGAGGTGGAGGCGGCTCGTCCGGATTTGATGAACCGGTCGTGGTGCAACCGGCCAGGGCAACGGAGACGGACAGTGCGGCAAGGATTGTTGGAAACTGCTTCATAGCTTGGTGTCGTCCAGGTGCGGGACCGGGCTTTTTTCAGGCCGGGCGTAGTGGATGGTCATGACGCGTGCGAACTGGTCAATTTCCAGCCATGCACGCCCCTTTCCTTGGCCGAAGGCTTCCCGCAAAAGGCCAAGAAGCGTCATGTCAGCCCAATGGACCGAAACCAAGATTGGAGACCCTGAACGTTCTCCATTCGCCCTAACGGAATAACCGGCCATGCGGGCCGCCTTCCGTGTGATATCATCCAGAGTACCGTTCCAACGGGCATGGACCGGCTGTAAAAGCTCTTGTCCGGCGGTCTCCGGATGCAGCCTGACAGTATTACTTGCGTGAGGCTCTAGTGCTCTCGGATATAGCGAAGCATATCGCTTTTCCTCGTTCACAGTCGCCAACGACGAATCGAGATATTTTCTAACCGATAGAGTATCGAAATTCTCTTTCTTGTTCGCGCAGGCACCCAATAGGAATGCCAGAGCTACAATTACTGAGTTCCGCATCAAAAGTCGCCTTGTCTCTCATTATGGACAAGCGATCAATGGAATGATCACCCTCTCAAAATCAGTCCTACCCAATTTGACGGATTTTGCAATATACAGCATCACCAAAGCGGGCATTTTCCTGCAATCTTAATACGAGATTCCGTGCCCCTTCTCTCGTCCGCGCGTTTGCTGCTGCTCGTGTGCCATCTCGATTTTCTGCGCCTGTTGAGCGGCCTGAACGGTCGTCGCAAGCTGGTCAGCTTTCGCGTACCCGGCTGCGAACGCTTCAACCCGCTGCTGATCAGCACCGGGCATCGCCTGGGCGAGGCGATCGCGATCAAGCTCATTCGTTCCCGACAGGCCGAACCGGTCGCGAACTGTCTCGACAAACCGTCGCAACTCACCCATTGCCTGCATGTCATCTGCTGTTCTGACCAAAGTGCCTAAACGATCGGGCGGGCTCTGCTCAATGCGGCCGACCAGCTCACGCGCTGCCGGCGAAAGATCCTCAATGGGCTCTCGCATCAGGGTGCGGAACCGCTGCTCGTCCTTGGTCAGATCATTCCTCAGATTGCTTCGAACCTGGCCGTAATCCTGCAAGGCCGAGATCGCCGGCGAGACCGCTGCCAGCGCCTTCTCTCGCACGCCGTCATTTCGGCCGAACATGCTTCTGCTGCCGTGAAGCTCGCCAACAGATGCTGGATTATCCCGAATGGACTGCGCGAAATCGGCGACTGGAACCCGCCCGTCATCTATCCGGTTCCGCAGCGCAGAAAGCACGACTTCCGGCCGCTGCCAGACGGCTGCAACCGCCGTCTCGAGACGGCGTGTTGCTGATTGCATGACCGGCCGGGTTTCCATCCGTGCCGCAACCGTCGCCTCGATGCTATCGCGCCAGTCGGAGATTGCTGCAACAAGGGGTTTTTCTGGTGTCGCAAACATCGCCTGCCTCTTTTCATACTGTTCGACTACCAGCCTCTCTTTCGCTTCGCTGTTGAGCGTCTGCGCGAGTTCGAGGCGCGTGAGATCCTGACCGGCTTTCTGCCCGGCATGGATCAGCGGCCAGTTGTCAATGAAAGCCTCTCGAACCGACTCCGGTATCAGCGACTGAACCTGATTGCGATCGTCGGCGCCGAGATCCGGACCGCTGGCAACGACAGTCGCTTGCGGAATAATGGACGCAATTTCCCGATTGAAGCGCTGAAGATCCGTCGCGGCTGAACCGTCCCTTAATTCATATCCAGCACTCGTGAACCAACGCCGACGTGCTCGATCCGTATCAGAGATTTCGGCATGTCCTAGATTATGCTCCAATCGGGAAAGGGCTTGACGAACCGCAGAAGTCATTTCGGGGAATGTGATGTCCGGAACCGTTACGACCTGCCGCTGTGACGGTTGATATTCCGGCCGATGTTCGGCGGCTTTTCCCTGTTGTTGCTCGGGCCGAACGACATGGGCGAATTTCTTGCCAATGGCTTCCAGCCGCTCGGCAACCTTCGTGAAGCGCTCTCGCAATGCCGCAAGCTGATGACGGAACATATCCCCAATTTCGCTCAATGATGGGATGCCGCGCCGTTCAGCAAATTCCTTCACGCTCAGACGGTAATCGTCAGTCCGTTCATAAGCGAGCGTGGTATCCTTCATGCGATCGCGTGAAAGTGTGTCCACCAGCTTATCCAGAGTTCCGAATTCATCGGAACCTGCATAAAGAGTCGCACTGTCTCGATGCCGGCTCATCGCCACATACGTCATGTGCGCGTCCATCGTCGGGCTCGCTAGAACGTGGGCACGATCGACCGTCGCGCCCTGGCTCTTGTGGATCGTCGCTGCATAGCCATAATCGATATTCGCGTAATCGTTCTGTGCGACGATGACGCTTCGACCGTCAAACAGACCAATCACGAGACGGCCGCGACTAGCCTCCTCAACATTGCCGAATGAACCGTTCTCGACGCCAAGCTCACGGCTTTTCTCTAGAAATACGATACGATCCCCAACCGCAAACTGACGCTGGCCCCGATCAGTCCGGAACCCATGTTCCTCCTGAAGACCGCCTCCCTCTTTGATAACGTTACGGGCAGCCATATTCAGAGCGAGGACATCGACATTGCGATGCGCAAGCATCAACACATCGACGCCGGCCTCCCAATCACTCCGCCAATTGCCGATCAAAGAATTCCGAGCCGATGCACTGTCAGGTTCGAGCTGGACAAGATCATGTTCGACGTAGCGCCCGATCGCGTCCGCGGTATTCCCCTTGCCGAATTCAATGGTCGCATTCTGCATCCATTCTTCGCGCTGGCGGCGAACGCCCGTAAGCTCGATATACCCTGCGTCATCGGCAATAGCCCGGAAGGCGGCACCAGCTTCAATCGGCTGCAACTGGCGCGCATCACCGAGTAAGATGAGCTTCGCTCCAGCTTCTTCTACCGCAGAAACAAATCGCTGCATCTGCGCTGAACCGACCATGCCTGCTTCATCAAGTACGAACACATCGCCCGGCCCCAACTGGCGAAGGCCGTTCTTCCAAGACGCCTCCCAGGAGGCAAGTGTGCGGGATTCAATGCCCGCACTTTCCTGCAAGCCGACAGCAGCCTTGCCGGCCAACGCTCCCCCTACGACACGCCTCCCCTCTCCCTCGTAAACCGCGCGAACTGCGTTCATCACAGTCGATTTGCCGGCACCTGCATAACCGACCATGACGGCGATACCCGCATTTTCAGTCAGGCGAGAAATGACAACCTTTTGCTCTGGATCGAATTTGAAACCGGCACGTTTCTCAACATCTGCGACAACCTTATCAGCGCTCTTCTGATTAACCGCAAAACCGTCCCGACCGACTAGCGACCGCGCAGAAGCGATCATAGTTCGTTCGGTATCGAGCACTTCCGTCGTTGTATATTTTGCGCGCTCAATGATCTTGTCTGTCATCGGATCGAAGATCGGTGATGCAATCATCACCTGATTTCCAAGCGCGCCTACGCGAAGGAACAGCGCCTGAAAATCCTCGTAGGAATCGGTGTAGCGATGGACTGTTCGCGCAACGTCGCGCTCATCGAAGACAGACTTTTCAGCGGTGATCAGCTTCAGGATGATGGAAGGATCTGCCATCACCTGCTGGCGGCGTGTCGCTTCAATCTCTGCATTGATCTCTATGCGATCCGACTTCACCCCTTTCCGGTCCATCCCCTCGGCGGTAGGCCCGCGGTGCATGGTTGGTTCGATCGCAATTCCCTGCTCAGAATAGGAGCGGTGGTCAACACGAATATCGAAACCGTGTGAGGCAAGATGATGGTTCTGCACATCCGCCCATGCTTCTCTCAGTGCAGGGATAAGTTCCTTGTCTCCGGCGAACTGGCGATAGAGGGCATGGCCGTTCTTCGAGAATTTCGGCTCACCATTCTCATCAACCGCGCGAACGTTTTTTGCTCCAAATCCCTCATCTGTCAGAGGCCGCAAAGCGCTCATGATATGAACGTGCGGATTGCCCTTGATCTCGTGATACGCCCAATCCGCCACGACCCCCTTCTTTGAAAAGTTCTCCTCCACGAATTCGCGGACCAGGGCAATGTTCTGTTCCCGCGAAAACTCAACAGGCAGGGCAAGTGTCATTTCGCGAGCAAACTGCGCGTCTTTCCTGTTCTCGGATGCCTCAACTTTATTCCAAAAAGCCTCCGACGCTTGAACCGGAGAAAGGTTCGCAAGAGACCGCGCCCAATCAGGTGCATTAGCCGGTATCGCGAATTCGCTGTGAACGTTCCCACGCTTGTTCGAGAAATCGTAAGACCGCTCATAGGTCTGATTGGTCATTGCGGCACAATGGCGGTACGATGCTGCTGCGACCGCGCTTTGCCCGGTCGCCCTGCTAAGAACCTTCGCATGAAGATGAAATATCGCCATGCGAACACACATAACAAGCAGGTATCGACTTGTCGATACATAAGTGCGCCCTTAGAAACCGGAGCGCTGCGCGGCTCCGGACGGGACTGACAATGCGTTGGCTACGCCAACCCTTTGTTTTTCTCTGTGTCTCGCTATTGCTCGACAGCTTATCGAGTGGAATTCAATCTTGCCGTATAGAGCAACTGGCGGTATCAATGACGAGTGTACAGCGCAACAACGGAGGTTATTCGTGGCTCGCACATCAAAGGTATCGAAGATCCAATACGAGATTGCACGTCTCCAGCAGCAGCTAGACGCTGAGCGCGCAAAAGAAGCTGAAAGGTTGGGAAGCCTAGCGGTCAAAGCCGGCCTCGCTGACGTTGAAGTCTCCGATCGCGATCTGCTCAAGGCTTTGAAAGAGGTGGCCGAGCGATTTCAACAAACACCAGCCGAGTGAAGCGGGACGCTTAGCGCTCCTGCTTGGTAAGCGACAAAGGGAGTATCGAGACAAGATGGCGGCAAATCGGCAAAAGGATGCGCATGAGAAAATCATGCTTGGTGGGCTCGTCGTGAAGGCAGGTCTTCGTGGTGAGAACCCCGCCTTTATCCTCGGTGTGCTGCTGACTGCTTTTGAGCAAAAGGATAACGAGAAGCTTCGCATTGCGATGATCGAAAAAGGCAGGAAGGCTTTTGAGAAATGATACGGAAACCGCCTGAACCTGCTGTTGGAGTTCTCGTTATCACTGCTATCGTGGCGGCGGTCATGACGCCGCTCTTGTGGTACTTCCGTTTCGTAAACCCATCATGGCCTACGGCGAACGGTCATTTCGTCCAACTCTCATTTTCGCAGGCATGGGATTGCCTGACGATATGGAAATGGGGCGCTTGCCGATCCCATCTTGAAGCGATCGGAAGCCCCCTCGCCGGCTCAGCTATTCGCAACCAGGTAGTCGTTATTGCGCCTCTTATAGTCGCTCTCGCCCTCCTCGGAGTATTCATTTATCAGAAGTGGCTCGTGGTTCGGCAACGCATCATTATCTCGGGAATGGTCGTAGAGGGAATGGACGCTTTGTTGCGTGCTGCTCGTTACGAGCAGAAGCACAATCGCTATCCGAAGACTCGCGGAATCCATATGTTCAATGGATGGCATTACACGCTCCCTCGCGAGACAAATCACACATTCATCCTTGGCGCTCCGGGGGGTGGCAAGACGGTAACTTTTCGTCGCATGATCGGCTCCGTTGTCGAACGCGGGGACAAAGCTATCATCTTCGATGAGAAGGGTGACTATACCCGCATAACACCTCCATCGGTTCGTGACGGAAAAGAGGTTCCTCCGCTTCTTCTGGCGCCACAGGATGACCGTTCGGCGGTTTGGGATATTGCGGCCGATTTGATCGTGTCACAGGACGCTGTTGAATTGGCGCAACGTATCATTCCCGATGACGGACATCCGTTTTTTACGCAGAGCGCTCGCGCTGTCCTCGCCGGCTGCGCTATCAAGCTGATGGCGGAAAAACCGAAGGAATGGACATGGCTCGATCTGCTCAATGAAACGCGTCAGGATCAGGAAAAACTGCTCCGGATCATGCTCAAGTATCAGCGCGGAGCCGACATATTTTTGACCGCCGATTACAAGCAGGTCATGTCCACTCTCGGACAGCTCGAAACGAATATGCGCCTGCTCGAAATGCTGGCGACGGCATGGCCGACCTATGAGGGAAGACAGCGATTCCGGTTGCGTGAATGGCTGGTCAACAAGACCGATCAGAGAACTGTCATTGTCCAGCACTCCGGTCGATATGCCGAACTGTCTGACGGCTGGATCTCCGCGCTTTACGCGGTCGCAGTCTCTACGGTAACGGACAGTAACCTGCTTTCAGACCATGACCTGCGCCGTATATGGTTCTTCCTTGACGAATGGGGTCAGCTTCCTGAAATTCAGGATTTCGAGCGCTTCGTTACTCTCGGTCGGTCCAAGGGGGTCTGTGCCGTTCTCGGTCTGCAAGACCTGTCACAGATCGCCAAAAACTACGGACAGGAAGTTCTTGACGTCCTCATTGCGTCTGTTGGCACAAAGGTCATAACTCGTATCAACTTTGGCCCCACAGCCGAACGCATGGAACGTGACCTGGGCGAGACGACATTCTATGAGTATCGCCGGGACATGATGACCGATGGCACGACGAAATGGCTGAAGGAGACGCATCGCGCCAGCCCTATCGAACGATCGGAATTCAGCACGGAATTGGGCGTCGATGATAAAGGTGTGACCGCCTTCGTTACCGGGATCGGCAAGAACGTCTATCAGGTCAAATTCCCCTTCCCTGAAGACGCAAAGGATCATCGCCCGTCGAACGTTCCGGCCGAGTGGACCTACACCTTTAAACCAACCGGCACCTTCACCAGTGACGCCGATATCGACGTCTATGTGAAGGCGGTTCTTGGTAAGAACTCGCCGCCGCCACGAGGTGCGCTCCCTTCGACCGAAGATACCGAACAAGAGGACTTGCCGCTTGAAGAAGCCTTCAAAGCGGCGGCCGCGGCCGCACGCGAAAATGCGAGTGCTCCGGCACATCCAGAGACGGCCGGAGACAAGCCCGAACAGGTCGATCTTTTTGAGAAGTACCGCTAGTCGTCCTAGTGGTAGGCCTCCATATCGGACGCCGCCCGCACATCAATCGACACGTGCTTTATGACATTCCCGTCCTTGTCTTTCGCGACAAGCATTTTGGGATTGTAAGCATAAACGCCGTTGTAATTGACGCGATAGATCACGCCGATCTTTTGCCAACGCTTTTTGGCGCGCATCACTGTATCTCGAAAGACTTCGAGTTTAGCCGCCAGCTCGTCATTTGTCGGAGTTGTCCCATCCGCTCGCGGATTTAACACCAACTCCCGAAGCATCTTAGACCAATGCCTGTTTTTTGGAGGAGGGTTATCCGCGAGTTCTGTCAACCAAGAGAGATTCACGCCGGCTTCACCCGGTTTTATTTTCTCTGGTTCAGGTGGGCCGTCAAACGTTATTACCTTTGAGATGCCCTTCATCTGTTCCGCCAGTCTGTCGTTCCCACGTTCGATTTTATTTGGTGCGCTTATTGGTGTACTTTTATACAAGAGAACGTCCTAACCGTTATCATCTCCCTTAATGGAGTCAATGTTTTGCTCCATCCAGCAGAATCATTTCACAATGAATCCTGCGACATTTTCAATGTCAAATACGACTAGCTTGGCAGGAGCTTTTTCCCCTCGGTCCGCAAGGTGCCGTCTGGCCCGACATGCCGATAAAGGGTCGATCGGGTAATGCCTAATTCTCGGCATAGTTCCCCGACCTTCGTTCCCGGCTGGCTCATCGCAGCCATAGCCAAACGTAACTTCGCCTTGGTCATTTTCGGCGGTCTCCCTCCTACTCTCCCGCGCGCTCGCGCAGCAGAGAGGCCCGCCACAGTACGTTCTATTGTCAGTTCGCGTTCATACTCAGCCAGAGCGGCGAAGATCCCGAAAACCATCTTGCCCGCCGGCGTCGTCGTGTCGATTGATGCGCCATGTCCGGTTAGGACCTTCACGCCGATGTCTCGCGCTGTAAGATCATGAACCGTGTTCACCAGGTTGCGCAGATCGCGGCCGAGCCGGTCGAGCTTCCACACGACAAGCGTATCCCCTCGCCGCAATGCTTTCAGGCACGCCGCAAAGCCCGGTCGATCGTCGCGTTTCCCCGACGCCAGGTCCTGATAGATGTTGTTCGGATCGACTCCCGCTTGCACGAGACTATCTCGCTGCAGGTCGAGACTCTGCGAGCCGTCCACCTTCGATACACGCATGTAGCCGATTAGCATTCAGCCCCCTGTGCCAAAAACGGTCATTTTTGGGACAAATGTCAGTGTGTGCCATATCACCTCCCGAATCTGTCAGAAAACCCGTAACAAAAACAACATATCAAAAACGCCAGTTTTGGGACAGCGTTTTACGGCGGCCTTCGGCCGCAGGGTTTTCCCACAGGCTCCGGCCTTCTCTACGGCGCCATTGGGGGCGCGCTCAGGCCTCCGCCTGCTACGCCTGCTTTCCCTCGAAAGCAGGCTTCGGCCCTCCGGGCTGGAAAAACCCTTACTGCATGGAAGGCCGGCTTCGCCGGCGACTATTTCCTTGTTGAAATGCACCGATCCTCGATCCGGTCAAATTGCAGAGCCTCGCCATGCTCGCGGGCTCGCCGCTGCGCGTGGCTCCGGTTTCGGTCGCAAGCGACCGAATTTGACCGGATCGGGCGGTTCGGTGCCATCCTGACCTATCGGGACGAGGGGCATCGCCCCTCGCCCGTTGGCGAGAAAGTTCGATCCGCCTCCGGCGCGGATCGAACAAGGGGCAAGTCCTATTCGAGGAGAGACAGGGCACGTATGAGCCCGCTTTCACTGTCGGGCGTCCAGCGTTGATAGTCGTAGACGCGGACAATGGTGCCGGCGGGTTCATCAGCGCTCGAGATGAGCGGAACGATCAGCTCGGGCAGCGTATCGAGCGATACACACGGATAGCAATCCAGGGCGCCATTTGGGCGTTCGAGCTCCACACGAAACAGGTGGGTTTGGGAATCAGTCATTGAACTCTCCGTCTCAGGGAAGGCGAAAGGGAAGCCCCCGCCGAAGCGGGGGCCGGGTGGATCAATCCCAGGGGATGACCGCCATCAGGCTTTCGTCATCCTGCCCCGGATAGCGGCCCAGGTTCGCGTTCAGCTTTGCAAAGCCGGTGTTGACGGTGAGCGTATAGTATTCGCCGCCCCTCTGGTTCTTCTTTTTCCAGATGCCGCCGATCTCGATCCGGCGGTTGCGCGGGGACTTCGCGTAAAGCCGGTAGACCGGAGCCTGAGGGTTCGTGCTCTCAATCGGCTCGCCGGTGATGTCGATGTCGAAGGTCAGCGTTGCGAGGTTGCCGGTCAGCGTGTCGGTTTCGGCGTCGATCTGGATGAAGTTTACGAGGTCAGACATTGCGCGATCTCCTTTGCTTGCGTTGTCGATGGACACGAGAAAGGACCGCACAAAGACCGGGCTGCACCCGAAGGGCCGCAGCGCAGCGGAGGACGGCATTGGCGGGCGATTTTGACTCGCGAGGAAGCGCCGCAGGCGCGGGGAAAATCGTTCGGTTATGCTGTTGCTGGCCGGGCGGACGGTCCTAGTGGCCTATTCGATCGACAACGCTGCCATGCAAAGGGATTTGATCGCTATGTCTTTGCTCTCGTCCCATTTCATTCCATAGCCGAAACCGGCATTTTGACCGGCACGGCTTCACAGTGTTCGTCCCGACGACATTGACATCAATGGCCTAGGCGTCGCGCGCACGAAACTTCCTGCTCCGTGCCGCCAGCTACGCTACACAGCTTTCGCGCCCGTCTATCGAAATGACAGTCGGCAATCTGGAACATGAACCAGGCCGGTAGCTTGGTCCTTCACCTCAAACTGTCAGCGCCGCTTTGCAAAGCGTGCACAGCTCCCTACATCTTGCCGGCAGGACCTCGATGCCAATGACCATCATCGGTATTCGCGCCGTCCCCCCGGCCTGCTTCGGCGGGGGCTTCCCTTTCGCCTTCAACAATTCGAGCGCCCTAGTTCATGGCAGATTTCGCCAAGGCCCGCAGTGTCGGCGCGAGGTGCAATTCACCCTTCGGCGAGCGGTACAGCATTGACAGGAAGTAGCGCGCCGGCTTCGCGATCTCGGCCGCGCCCGGCTTCAGCGCGGCGGACCGCACCAGCTTCTCAGCCACGATCGCGAGCGCCGCGGCCGCGTTCATCCGGCCGGCGACCTGTACGCCCGCGACCCATGTTTCGCGCGGTATTTGTATGAGCGCCCGGATTGTGTCGGCCTGCCCCTCCAAATCGCGCCAGGACGAGAAACTGATGCCATATTCGGCCTGAAGCTGGCGGCAAGCTAGCCGTAGCAGATCAAGGGTGGTTGCAGGATCATCATCACTACGTTCCCGGTCTTGCGCAGACGGTTCCGCTCGCACAGGCTCTTTTTCGAGAGCCCATTGATCGGCGGAGCCGATCTCAGAACTAAACTGAATCGATCGTGCGTTAGCGCGATGCCGTTCTCTTCTTACTAATGTCGTGGGGGTTGTAGTTGTATATGGGGGGACAGAATTGTCCTGCGCGGGGGACTCTTTACGGCTTTGATCGGCAGAATCATCATTCTGTGGCGATGACCCCGAAGGTTGCTCGGACGGCTCATACAGTGCAAGTGCGTCCTTTAGGAGGTCGACGAGCTGCGCAAGGTAGTCAGGATTTGCCCTCTGTTGGTGAAAATCGACTACGAGCGCATTGAACTTCTCCTCGAAACCCTGCGTCTCATGACCATCACGGCGAAGCTGTTCGAGCGCATCGACGATCTGCCGGGCGACACCTTGGCTTTGCCGTGTCGTCTCGCGCATCGATCGCCACTCATCGACATGAGCGCTCGCCAGTTCTTCGAGTTCCGCGAGCCGCGCTCTGGCGGGCGAGAAATCAAGGCCGAAGCTGCCCCCGCCTTCCCGATTTACATAGCGGCGACCGGTCGGGCTGTCGCGATAAGCGACAATGCCCGCCTCCACGAGCGAACGAATGGCGCGGGTGACGGTTTTCTCGCAGACGCCAAGATCATAGGCCAAACGGGCATTTGATATGGCGACGACGGGACGCTTGCCCTCTGTCCAGTCCTCTGCCGGGGAGATAGCAAGAAGCGTGTCGAGGATCTGGTAGGGATAGCCTTTTATGCCAAGGCGACCGGCGCATTTCTTTAGCGCGCTCGCAACCTGCGCCTTGGTCGCGGGGCGGTTGTCTTCCCTCATGGCAAGGGCAGCGCTGGCAAGAATGCCAGGCGTCACCCTTCTGAAACTGGCGATGGTCTGCATCGGATTCCTTTCTGAAATCCGGGCAAAGCTCACCCGTTCGCAAAAGCTGCGCTCGATATTGACAGTGAGGGAAAGGAGCCTTAGATTGAGACTTGAGTTTTTGAGATGGGTCTCTCGGAGCGACGGCAATCGCTTCTAAGATCATTCTTTCCCCCCGATGTAGCTTGCTGCGTCGGGGTTTACTTTTTCCGGGTTAGGGTTTCTCCTCGTTCCAAATCACACGACTCGCAATCGCGTCAGCCGCAAACGCTAACCGATTTGCTTGATAAAGCAAAATGATTCGGGAAATTTTCCGAGCTACAGCTTTCAAGCGAACCGGTCACAACTTGACAAGCGCTTGCGTCGTAAGGGTTTTTCCTAAACCCAAAGCCTGTGGGATCGCATTGTCGCACAAGCGCAATCGCATCATCGTGGCCGGCTTTACGAACACTTCCGGCACTGATCATCAATGACTGATTCTCTCGGTACTGGCGAATCTGCCCGCATCGTTACCCACTGCCAGGGAGAGGTGGAAGGGTTTGGGAAGGAGGAGGAGGGAACCGTCCCTCCTTCCCATGGGAGGGTGTTTGAGGGAGGGGCGTACCGCCCTTCCCTCATGGGGTGAGATTGAGAGGGGGGCCTGTGCCCCTCTTTCATAAGCTGTGGCGATCGGTCGATCCGATCGGCGCGGCTCCCCATAAGACAAAGACAGGAGACGGCGAATGCCGGCTCCTGTCTGCGAATGGCTCAAAGGTTCATCTCATTGAGCAACGCGTCAATTTCGGGATCGAAATTGTCTTCACGGCCCTCGAAATAGCTGTCCGGAAGATCCCCCTCTGCGTAGTCGCATTCGGTGCAGATGATCGTATGGTTTTGATTGATAGAACCGCCTTCGCAGGTTTCCCAATAGCGTTCAAAAGCCTCCCCGGCGCACTCGGGGCAAGCGACGACCTCCAGATCATTGTCAAGGTCGAAGCCACCGGGTTCAACGCATCCGCCGTAAACTCTGGTCATGATGATCTCCTTTCGTGAACTGACGAAAGGAGCCCACGCTGTAGGCCAGAGGGGTCAAGGACCGCGTAGCGGCCGCAATGCGGCGAGCGGGGGAACCGATTTTTTCAGAGCGGAGAGAATCGAAGCGGCGGAAAAATTGGGGGAGACCGCGAAGTCCTTTACGCCGGATGGCCGGGCGTATCGTGGGCCAGTCAGAGAGAGAAGAGAACCACGGCGCCGACCAGGCGTCGTGTCCATGTGGGCCGGGGATGGTTTGGAAGGGGGTCTTCACCCCCTTCCATGGGAGGGTGTTTGAGGGAGGGGCGGGACCGCCCTTCCCTCATGGGGGAGAGTTAGAGAGGGGCGGCTTGCCCCCCCCTCTTTCGAGGGGTTTGGTCCGGTCGATCCGGGACAAACTCCTGTGCCCGCGATTTGAACCGGGCCACTAGCGCCCGTTGGATACGCGGCGGCCAGCACGATAAAAGCGCCTGCGTCAAAGGGCTGTCAGGATCGCGGTCCATGACCTCCTTTGTGTAACCAAGATTCCAGCGCTTCCACTGAAATGAATTCTTCATGTCAGCCTTCGGCCTCTATCGGACTTGAGGACGGGCAGCCTCGATAAAGGCTGCGATGGCATCTTTCCGCGTGGCGAAACCGTCCCGCATAGGGCGATCATCATTGAAGATCACAAACCATTCGCCGGTTACGAAAGTGCAATCGATAATGCCGCCTGCGTCATGTGGGTTCGTCATCATCCCGTTCGGGATTTCGCTCCATCCCGGCACGAAAGAATTCAGGGTCTCCAAATCAGTCATAGGCCGTCCTCCTTCATGGCATGGCGAGCAAGCTCCGCCTTTTCCGCAATAATCCGGTGCAGTTCCGCAACTCCGGCCTCAAGGCAGGCTCTCCCTTCGAGATGCCGGAATTGCATCCAGAAGGCGGCGCGTTCCTCGCGCGCCGGTCCTATGCCTGCCTGTTGTTCCAATTCTCCAATGGTGCCCATGGCTCATCCTTTCCCGCGCCGCTCAAGCGGCGCGACGTTCCTCGATCTCGTCAACTTCGGCTGTGATCTCGCCCGCGTCAGGCTGAAGGCTATGCAGATAGGTAACGGCACGCTCTGCATGGGATGCCGCCTGAAAAATCGCCCGTTTGTCGTTGTTCAGGACCTTGAGCCAACTCGCGATATAGGCGGCATGATCGTCGCGGGGATCGATGGCAAGGCCAAGATCGGCGGCTAAAAAAACGCTCCCAAGTTCGGCACACAATTCTTCCCGCGAATATCCCTCATCGCCCCATTCTTTGCGGCCAAAATCCCGAGCAAGGCGCGACGGGTGGCGGGTCCAGTGGATGCATTCGTGCCCAAGCGTGGTCGCATGTGCCTCGGCCGAAACAAAGGCGTCAAAAACCGGCATGCCGATAAAATCAGCATCGATCCGGTAATACGCCTTGTTTCCACCTTCGCGGATGTCAGCGCCAAGGTTGGCGAAAAAAGCATCCACTTGCGGAATGCGTTCCTTGCTCTCTGATCCTTCTGGCGCGGTCGCCTTGGCGTAATACTGCTCTGGCAGGTCATCGATCTGATCGGCGCAAAAAACGCTATATCCTTTCATGAAAGGAATGCGCTTTTCGATTTCCTCGCCGCTTTCTGTCGTCTCCGTGCGCTCGATGGCGTTCGCATAGACGACAAGAGCCGATTTCTCGCCTTTGCGCACTTGCCCGCCAAGCTCCTGCGCCTGCTTGTAGGTCATCCAAAACGGCGAAGAATAGCCGCGCTCGCTGGCTTCCATCCACAAAAGCACGGTATTGATACCGCGATAGGGAACGCCATTATGCCGCAACGGGCGGACCGGCGTTCCGCAAGCGCCCCATGGCTGCATCCATGGGCGAGTACCCTGCTCAAGCTGTTCAATAATCCGGTTGGTGATCCGCTCGTAAACGTCAGCGCGGGGCTGTGTGCTGCTGCTTTTGGACTGTTTGCGCATGGTGTTTTCTCTCCTGATCCGCGAAGCGGTCTTCCTGTCCCGGTGAGGGGCAGGAGCCCGGCTCCTGCTCCCGAGCAGTCGGCGATCCGACCGGAGAGAGGGGGGCAACAGGCAAAACCGGAGGGGGATCACCCGCCCGAAGGGACAGGTTGCGAGGATCCGCGCGGGACGCGCAAATCCGCGCACCTGGTCCTGCACAAGGGGGAGTTCGCCGGCAACGCCGGCGAGCTCGCCCGCGGAAGGACGGGGAAACCGGTTTTGCCTGTTGCGGGGGAGAGACCGGCGGCCGATCTCTCCCCCTCTAATTAACAGCGTGAGCCGCTAAGCGGCTCGCATCGTCGAGGCCGAAGGCCGGGAAAAGGCCAAGGCCGCCGAAGCGGCCTTGGCTGCACCGCGTTAGCGGTGCTGGTCCCGATCCCACTCGGTTTTGACCGTCAGGTCTGCCTCGAAGAAGAAGGGCAGTTTCACCGCGATTTTCAGGGCGATACTGCCCCGGCGGAAGAAGTTACTGACGATCTTCGCGAGGAAAGTGCGGAGGCTGCGGCCGGTGGCTTGGAGATATTGGATAAAATTCTTCATGGTGGTAGCTCCTGTGATCTGCGTTATTGCGGAGTTACGCGAACGCCCGGACAGGGGCTTGCACCCGGAGGGGCGCAGCGCAGCGGAGCACCTTGGCGGACATGAATTTTGTTGCGCGAGGAGCGCCGAAGGCGCGGGGAAAATTCTTGGCTGACAAGGTTGCTGGCCCCTGGCCGGGTGGTAGTCTACGCAGCAATGAATAACGCAGCTCACAGGAGCGGGGCATGAAGCACATTGTTCCCTCCAAGCCACCGGCCGTAGCCGGTTTCAACGCGGCAGGATTGGAACATTATTGCGCTGGCCCGACGGCCTCATGCGGTGAAACTGCCCTTCTTCTTCGAGGCTGCGCGCAGCGCGTGGGATCGGGACCTGCGGCGCGATCGCGCCGCACCCAATGGCTTCGGCGGCCTTGGCCAGCGACCATATTCCGCGTCAGTCCGATCGTTACCCGAATGGGCCGAAACAGGCTGGCCGCGCGCCCTGTCCGGAACAGGCCGGGATCGGCACGCTTGCGTGACGGTACTGGCCGTTGTGTAGGCAGGCGCGCGGCCTGACTGGTTCGGTGAGCCGGTGCGCCAGAACCGGCGAATAGAGCGGCGGTGCCGTAAGGCAGACGCCCAATAGACGCCCCTGCTTTTTTCTAATTGTCATGAGGCTGCGGATGGTCATATTCAAAGTTGATGCGGCAATACAACTTATGCTTTCCAAGGGTCGCCGTTCGTGATGTACGTACCGCGATCCGTCATGACGTTAATTACTCCGCTCCATTCGGTTTGCCTGACGAGCGGAATCTAGGACCGAACGGCCCTGCGCCAACGCCTGCGCTGACGAATTTCCCCGCGCCTGCGGCGCTTCCTCGCGAAGCAAATTCGCCAGCCTTTCGGCGTCCTCCACGATGTTGCGGCCCTAACGGGTGACGCATGTCCCGTGTTCGCTCCGGTGTTTCCGCATCGGCAACCGAAAAGAGGAGTAATACCGATGACTGACCTCGTGAATTACATCAAGATCGACGGCGACAAGGTCGCAGGTAACATCGCCACGATCACCTTTGATATCGACGTGACCGGCGAGCCGGTCCACAGCGAAAACCCGGCGGCTCCGGTCTACCGTCTTTACGGCAAGTCTCCGCGCAATCGCCGGATCGAAGTTGGCGGCATCTGGAAGAAGAAGAACCAGCGAGGCGGCGAATACTACACTCTTTCGGTCAACACCGGTTTCGCGAAGCTGAATGCGAACCTCGGCCGCTATCCGGGACAGGACGACGACACCCTGATGGCGGTCATTCCTTGGGACTGACGCGGAAGCGGGCGGCGCTCAGCGCCGCCCGCCTTTGGCTGCTTATCGCAGCCGCGTCGATCTTCCCCCTTGCATGCGCGGCATAAAGTTGATTCTGCTTTATAAAGCGAAAATGCAAAGAGGAAGCTCGGAATGAGATTGCCGCGACTGCTGTTGATTATACCCCTCCTGTTCGCCCTCCCCTCGGGCGAAATGTCGGCGCAAGCCGCCGATACGAACTGGCCGATTTGCGGTCGCGGCAAGCGTATCACCTGCATAGTGGACGGCGATACTTTCTGGATGGATCGGGTCAAATACCGTCTTCAGGGCGTGAACGCTCCTGAAGCTGGCGATGGCGCGCGCTGCGCCAAAGAGCGGAACATGGCAGACGCTGCCACAGTGCGGCTCCAGGAGCTTATGCAAAGACCGGGGCTGACGTTTCAGCGCCGGGGCAATGACCGCTATGGGCGCGTGCTTGTGACTGTCCGGACCGCCGACGGCGAAGACGTCGCGGCGCTGATGGTCAAGAGCGGACACGGGCGAACCTATTACGGCGGATATCACGATCCTATGGAGTGGTGCCGTTATTGAATGCACCAGTGCTCGGCTTGTGCAAGTGGTGGGTCCTCGCCATGCTCGCGGGCATTGCCCGCTGCGCGTGGCTCCGGTCCCGGCCTGAAGGCCGCCCTTGCACAAGCCTGCGCGCCGGCGCGGTGCTGAAAGCATCGGGACGAGGGGCATCGCCCCTCGCCCGCTGGCGAGGAAGTTCGATCCGCCTCCGGCGGCGCGGATCGAACAAGGGGCATGAGAAAACTGGCGGAACGCCAAGCGCCCGGGCAGGTTCGATACCTGGCCGGGCGCTAATGGGTTTTTTGGGGGAGCTGGCCGCGCCGGAGAGGAGCGCGACCAGCTAACGGCTTATTCAGCCGCTTCGGGGAACTGTTGCTCGGCTTCGACCTCGGTCATGGGAATGCGAACCGGTTCGGGAAGCCAGCCGGTGTTTGCAACCATCCGCTCGCCAATGGCAACGGCCTCGGCCTTCTTGCCTGCTGCTCGGATAGCCGTCGCGGCTTCTTCCCCTTTCACCTCGGCAACCACAGCCTCGATGCTCTTTTTGTTGAGGTGGGAAAGATAGGCATCGCCGGTCGGTTCAAACCAGTTGCGCATATCGACATTGAGGGCGCGGCCTATTTCGTTGGCATGAGCAAGAGCCTTGTCGCGTCCATGAAATTTCGCTTCCACGGCATTGAGGCTATGAGAGGCGGCGAACGCCAGCAAGACCAGCAACTGGTCGCGAGGCTGATCAAGGCACCATTCCCATAGATCGGCGGGATTGCCGGGGATATGATCGCCATAGCGTTCCTTCAACTCCTGAAACGCAATCCCGGCCTTGCTGTTTTCGGGCTGCTTCATTGACCCTTCCAAGGGCTGATAGGTCAGCTTGATTTCCAAGGCGGTGTGTTCACTCGCATAGCGATAGACCGCGCTCAAAAGCAGGGCATGAACCACGGCTGCGAGGGCTATATCGGGATTGTCGGCCAGTTCTACGCGAAGGGCAGCGGTCTTCTGCGCTGTCAGGTCCTCGACCAATGCCGCCGTATGGGTCAGCTTGATCGGCGCCGCCTCGCTTTCGCTGCTACCCTCATTCTGGCCGCTGTGCTGGCCTTCCTCCTGCTCCTGCTGTTCATCCTCATCGTTGACAAGGCCACGATGCACGGTCGCCCGCCCGTAGTAGTCGAGGCAAACGATCGCCCCGGCGCGCGCCAAATCCTCCGCCTTATAGGCTTCCTGCCGGTCCTTGAGGCTGTCCATTTCCTTTTCGATGGCTTCAAGCTTCGGTTCGGCGTCCTCGTCGGCGTCTCCTGCCTCGATCAATTCGGCAAGGCTGTCATATTCCTCGGCAAGCTGATCAAGCCGCTCCTGATCTTCTGCGCTGATATCTACAGGCTCCGGATAGACGCGGCTCATGCTGTAAATGTCGTCCGGCTGTGCGGAATGGACTTCAACCCATTTCCAGCCCTCAGCCTTGACGCCTTCGGCTTCGGTTTCAAGCTTTTCGAGCACCAGCCTTTCGACTAGGCCGGAATCGGTGGCATAGCCGCCGCTCTCACCGTCGAACAGATCGCGGCGAACGGTCCCGCCAGCCGCTTCAATGGCATCCAAGCCGCCAATGAAACGGATACGCTTGTCGGAAGCCGGGATTTCCTCGGAAGCGAGCATGCGCTTGATGGTGTGGGCATAACGGTTGTAACTGGCGAGGCTATTCCAAACCTGCTCCTGCCGTTCGTGGTCATCCGTGATGGTGAAGGCTGCAAGCTCGTCATAGCTCATCTCACCATTGCGGAAGAGATCGAACAGGACCGGCGACACGCGTGCCAGCGCCATGCGGCGCTTCACGTTTAGCTCCGTGGTCCCGAAACGTACTGCGATTTCGGCGGGGCTTTTTCCCTCTTCGGCCAAAGTCTTAAAGGCCATGAACTCGTCGGCAGGGTGCATTCCCTTGCGGACGAAATTTTCAGCAAGGCTGATTTCGGTCGCGTCGTCGCCATCCCACAGGCCGCAATCGACGCCATGGGTCTTTCCGATTTCGCCCTGCTCTGCAAGCAGATTGAGGCCAGCCAGACGCAAACCGCCAGCGGTGACGAAATAGCGGCCCTTCTTTTCGCCCGGACGAATGACAAGGTTATGGATCAGCCGAAAATTACGCGCCTTTATTGAAGCGGCCATTTCCGCGATTTCTGCCGCCTCGTAGGTCTGGCGCACGTTCCGGGGGTCGTGGTCGAGCTTGTTGAGCGGCACTGTGATGTTGTTGGTATCGGTCATGATGTTATCTCCTATTTCCCTTTTCCCGCGAAGCGGTCTTCCTGTCCCGCAAGGGGCAGGAGCCCCGCTCCTGCTCCCGAGCAGTCGGCGATCCGACCGGCGAGAGAGGGGGGCAATGGTGAAAACCGGAGGGGGATCACCCACCCGAAGGGCCAGGTGGCGAGGATCCGCGCGGACCCGCGCAAAATCCGCGCACCTGGTCCTGCACAAGGGCGAGTCTGCCGGCATCGCCGGCGAGCTCGCCCGCGGAAGGATGGGGAGACCGGCTTTCGCCATTGCGGGGGAGAGACAGCCGCACGGTCTTTCCCCCAGAGCGTAATCAACACGCTTGCGCAGCAAGCTCCGCTATCATCTCTTTGAGACAAATCGCTTCTTCGAGCGTTAGGGCGACATGGCGAAGCGCTTGAGCGATATGAGAAAGCGAATGAAGGTCAGCGACCCGATGCCCCGGCGCATCGAGCCATGCCTTGCGCTGCTTGTTCCCAAGCCACCGGCAGCGGCGGACTGGTCATTTGAAATCAAATGGGATGGCTACCGCCTTGCGGTCCATGTCGAACCTGATGGCGTCCGAGTGCTGACCCGAGGGGGGCACGACTGGACGCCAAGATTCACACACATTGCCGACGATGCGCAGCAACTCGGCCACGATACAATGATCCTTGACGGCGAGGCCGTGGTTCTGGATGAACAAGGCCGATCAGATTTCGGATTGCTGCAGCAAGCCCTCGGCGGACGGGGCGGCAAGCGTTTTGCCCGCGAGGCAATATTCTTCGCCTTCGATCTTCTCTATCTCGACGGCCGCGATCTTACGCGCGATCCCCTGTCCGAGCGGCGGCAGATGCTCGAAAAGGCACTGAATGGCCGTCAGGGCATAATACGGTACTCTGAATCGATAGACGCGGACGGAAACCAGCTCCTCGAGCGCGCTTGCGAACTCGGCCTTGAGGGAATTATCGCGAAGCGCCTCGATCGTCCGTATCGTTCCGGCCGTCATGGCGAATGGCAAAAGATCAAATGCGTGCAGAGCGACACATTTGCGATCGTCGGCTACGAGCCGTCAGAAGCAATGCGCGGCGCGGTCGCCCGTCTGCTGCTTGCAGCTCGTAAGGGTGCGGAGCTGGTCTATGTGGGTGGCGTCGGTACCGGCTTCACGCACAAGTCCGCACGCGATCTGAAAGCCATGCTGGACAGGATTCCTGCCGGAACGCCCCCTGTGGCTCTGAAGCGAAAGAATGCGGTGTTTGCAGAACCACGCTTTTTCGCGGAAATCGAATATCGCGGGTGGACGCGCGAGCCGAAGCTACGCCACGCCTCATTCAAAGGGTTACGAGAACCTGCCGATAATTCCGAAGTGTTCGAACTGAAAGACTAGCCAACGCCGGAACCTTTCCTATTTTGCTTAGTTAAGCAGAATCGCTATGAAGGTGGGAGTGGGAGGATTGCAGGGGAACGGTGTTGAAGGGCAGGTTTGCCCGAAGGTATTGGTTGTCGAAGATGAACCGCTAATACGTCTCGATGCGGCCAGCTATCTAGCGGAGGCGGGATTCACGGTCTGCGAAGCAGCGGATGGCGAACAGGCATTAGAGCTTCTGAACTGCCGCGATGATATTCGGGCAGTCTTCACGGATATCGAGATGCCAGGATCTATCAACGGTCTCGATCTGGCGGCGGTTGTCCGTGAGACCTGGCCGGATATAACAGTGATCGTGACTTCCGGCCGGGTTCGACCGAACGGTGAACTGCCGGAAGGAGCCGATTTTTTTGAGAAACCTTACGAGCTGTCGCGAATCGTTGACCGGCTCAGCCGGATTGATGGTCGTAACCTATGAAATTCAACAGACGGATATTCTTGCTCGCAGCCGGCTCGATGCTGACTGGCTGTGCTTCCTCGGAAACGGAGCGGGTTGGATTGGATCGGCCAGCACCTTCGAACCGAGGCGGACAGACAGTGGACTATGAAACAAGCGAGCCGGCCGGAACGATCATTGTCGAGCCATCACGGTATGAACTGCTGTTGATACAGGGCGGCGGCAAAGCCCTCACCTATCCGGTCGGCGTCGGGAAAGCAGGCCACAGTTTCAGCGGGCGGGCGACAGTCGGCCGCAAGGAAGAATGGCCTAAGTGGACGCCGACGGCGAACATGATTGCCGCCGATCCTGACGGCAAGGGCCGACTAGCGGGCGGTGTGCAAGGGGGTGCGGCGAATCCTCTTGGCGCTCGCGCGCTCTATCTGTTCCAGGGCGGTCGGGACACGCTTTATCGCATTCACGGCACGAATGATCCAAGTTCGATCGGCAAATCCGTATCGAGTGGATGCATTCGCATGTTTGACCGTGATGTGATCGATCTATATGAGCGCGTGCCGATCGGAGCGCCGGTGATCGTCAGGGGATGACGGTGTTCCTGGGATCGTTTGTGGTATTTCGGGCTTCCGCGAGCGATCTTACCATAGGTAGCTGCAACATGTATTGATCCACGACCATAGCAACCACAGGAGAGGTAACACCTGCTCCGTTTGACCTCAAAAGCGCGCTTGCCAGATCATTTATCGCTCTTTGCCAGTTTGGCGTCTGAATGTCGTCGTATAAGGCCTTCTTAATCTCGCTCTCTGGATCAGGGCGGTGTGTAATGAATCTCGCGAGTGAGGCCATGGCCTGCACTTTCGCCAAATCCTTAGACGCTCCCATTGAGTAAGCTACAGCATCAATGTTTGACCATTTCCGCTCTGCCATTCCCCCGGCCAAACAGACGGCTATTTCTCTGACCAACATTTGCCAAACATCCTCAAGCGTATCTGCAGCAATCACTGGATTTCTATGAACGGACAATCCTAGGTCGCCATCAACTGCCCTGCGATAAACAGATACGCCCACAATTTCCGCACCGAGAACTGATGCAACAAGGGCGTGACCGGCTTCGTGTTTCGCGGTGGAGCGCCGTCCTTGCGGTGTATAGAGCCACCAAATCCATCGCGTGAGCCGTCGAAGCCATTGGATGCATATAACAGCGCTCAGCGTCAAAAGCACGGCTAACACCGCGCCTGTAAAAAAAGCAAAGTTCAATGCGTGATCGACGTCAATTGGAGCGTCAGATGCAGGTGGCGGTGCAATCATGCTATTATAGCGCCTGTGCAATTAGATCAAAGACGCGGCTTGGCAACCTTGTCCATATCGACACCCTGTTTCAGCTTTGCCTCGATCGCGGCGTCCAGGGCGGTCTGATGACCATAGGCCCGCTTGACATCGACAAGGGTGAATTCTGCCGAGTTTAGTTCGGGCTGGAATGTGCTCATGCTGACGACCATGATCCCGTCGCACCGGTCATCCTTAATAACAGAATTTCGCTCCCCAACCTGATATTTCCCTAAGTACTGCCATTGACTGTGAAAGAATGCTGCGCATGGCTTCTGCGCGATCTCAATGTTTCGATTATCGGATGACCGCTGGACTTCTACAAAATCGCAAAGGCTTCCTTCGTTGACGCGATTGCAATTTTCCTTGGTTTTGGGAGCTTCGGTATCCGAGACCAAGCGGCCATTCGCGTAGAGATAGTATAGCTTGAGGAATCCGCCTTCATCTTCGACAATAGAAGGCTGACCGTATTTCTCGGCAACTTGCTTTCGGAAAACGTCTGCGGTCGTAAAGGTCTCAAATCCCACGATACGACGAATCGAAAGCGCTCTGTTATCGTAGACCTCGGAAGCAAAATTCACGTAGACCTGATTCTTTCCGTCACTAGTTCCAGAAGCGATCTCGTTGACGAACTCAATCTCGGCGCGTGCGCCTTCAGGCGTTGATACCGATCCCTTCAGCCGGGTTTCTTCCGGCTCACGACCGTCCGGAAATTCGGCCTTCAGCTTCGTCTTTACGTCCTCTATCGTATCGCCGGGGTGAATACCGAGAATATCGAAATTGACCGATTTCTCGAAGCGGTCGCCGGCGGGGCTCCTATCGACGGTCTCGAAGGTCTGCGCGATCGCCGTCGAAGCGGTCAGCGCCGTGATGGTGGCTGCGATGATAAGGCCGGTCCTCATGTCCCCTCCCCTCCCTTTTATCGCCAGACAAGCGGAGTAGGCTTGCCGTCAGCGATCGGCATGTCCGACTGACCGCATGTCTTGCCCTTGTAGGTCATACCTTTGGAGACTGGTTTTCCTTCGTCAGTGAGGCAAACTGCGGTCAGGTCATAAGGATTTTTTTGGGCGGTTGTGCAGCCTGCAAGGCCGACCATGGCAAAGGCGATGTAAGCGAATTTCATATGCGGCAACCTCGTTATAGCTGACGGGAATAGCGATACTTAGCAAACTGCCGCATAAAGCATCAACCGTATCTGCTACATCTCGAAGGTCTTGCCTCTTTCATGGCCCTGCTGGTGGCCTTGTGCCACCTGCAGGGTGTTCGCCTGCTCGAAGGATTCGGCGCGTGAGACGATGAACTGCGCGCGCGAAAAGCCCGCCGTGAACGCCTCAAGTCGTTCCGGCGAAGCATTCGGAATCGCACGCGAAAGGCGGTCCCGGTCGAGCTCCAGCGAACCGGGAGCGCCAAAGCGGTCACGAATGTTGGCGATAAAGCCGCGCAATTCGGTCAAGGCTTGCTTATGGTCGCCCTGTCCGAGCACCGCGCCCAGCTCGTGGGCGGGTGTCTTTTCAATCCGGCCGACCAGCTCGCGGGCAGCGGGTGACAGATCGTTGACCGGCTCGCGCATAAGAGTGCGAAAGCGCTCTTCGTCGCGACGAAGGTCCACGGCCAGGGAGCCACGTACCTGCCCGTAATCATGGAGCGCAGCGACGGCGAGCGGAACGGCAGCAAGCGCCTTTTCGCGGGCCGCGTCATCGCGGCCGAAAAGGCTGCGGTTGCCGTGGAGCGAGCCGAAAGCCTCCGGATTGGTTCGCATTTCCTGCGCAAATTCGGAAACGGGACGGCGTTCAACCTCGATGCGGTTGCGCAATTCGGCAAGGACCGCTTGCGGATCTTGCCAGACTGCCGAAACCGCCGTCTCAAGGCGGCTGTTCGCGGCCTGCATGGTCGGCCGGGCCGAAATCCTCTCCGCCACGGTCTCATCGATGCTTCGCGGCCAATCGGTAACGGCGGCAATGAGCGGCGCTTGTGCCTGCTCATACGCGGGTTGGAGTTGGCGAGGATCGGAAGCGGTGAAGGAGAGCCGCGCGCCTGATTCCGGGCGCGGCTCCGGCAGATCGACCACGTTGCCTATGATGATCGCGCCATCATCCCTCTGCATCATGAAGTTGCGACCGGCCGCACCGCTGAAGACGCCGCGATAATCCTGCCCCGGTTCGGTCGTCGCCATATATATACCGTCCCATGCCGTGACGTGCGGGGCCTGCACAGGGCGGAAGCGCTCAATAGCCTGCTGCGCGACCTCGAGCGCGTTCACGCGATCGGGGTCGGTGATTTCCGCGAACATGCGACGCATGGGCGCCAGGTCGCCGCGTTCATGGGCGGCGACTGAGACGAACGTCATGCGTTCGTCGGAAATCACGCCGAATTCGAGCGGATGCCCTGCCCTTTCGGCAAGGGCCGCGAAGAATTCACGCTGAGTCCGGCCGTTGCCTTCGCGAAAAGGATGGATGGAATTCATCCGGGCGAAGGCGTCGGCCGCTTCCGTTGCGAAGGTTTCGCGATCAAGGCCACGCAAGAAGTTGCGGGATTCGAGATCCGACATGAGGCTATTCAAGCCTCTGTCGATCTCGTTGCCGATCGCGAAATCCTTACCGCCAATCTTGTGCATGGCAGGCATTGAGGCCTGCGTACCGTCAGCGAAAGTGAATGGATGATGGCGCAGCTCGCCCGCCCATTCGAACACGTCCTGAAACAAGTGCTTATGAAGCGCCTGAAGATGGGCCGTATCGAAAGTGGGTTTTGGGCCGAGACCGCTTCGCAGTTCGAGAAGCCGGATCGCAAGAACCGGGTGCTCGGCCGCTTCTAGCGCCTCGTGTGTCTCGGCCCCTATCTTGTTTCGAAGGGTCTCGCCGTCGGCGAGCGTAAACGACATGCCTACTGGATGCCGAGAATGGACTTAACGCGCGGCATCATCTCGTCAAGCTCGATCTCGCCAGCAATGAACGCGTCAAATACCGGCTGGCATGCCGGATTCGGGCGAAGACCTTCCATAGCGTTAGAACGAAATGCGCTGCGAACCATCTTGCGACGGCGCTCCATTTCCTCGGCGGTGATGGCCGGGGTCTTCTGCTTGAGGGCAAGAGCCATGATGTCCTCTTGATCGTTGCACAGTATGTGGAAGTCGGTCACATCGGCCTCGCCTTTCGCAAAAGCGAGCGCCTCCTTTGCTCCTTGCAAAATCCGTGATCCGGCCTTGCTCATCACTTTGTCCTGTCAATGCGTCCGCACTTTTCTCGCAAATAGCGGCGGAAACGTATCAAAATCTGATCCATGAACGGGCCGCTGAACCGGCCTCGCGGCTTCTGGTTCGGATCGAAGTAAAACGATCTTTCCAGAACATCATAATTGTACTCGCTGACCGTAATCCAGCCAGCCTTGAAATCCGCCAAACCGGCCCGGCGCAATTCCAGCGCAGGGATTACTAACGCATCCTGATCGGGACGCGGTTGGGTCGAGGATATAGGCAAGATGATCAGATGCGTGATACCCTGCTTGCTGTCCTTAACGACCATTGCCAAGCAGACGGGCCGCCCTTTTTCTGCGTTCGTGCGACCTTTCTGCGCCTGCCACTCCCACAGATATTCATACTCCACGATCTCGCCATCGTCGAACTGCTTAGTCATCCTGCGGCTCGTCCGATACATGCGCGAGGCGCTTATCCAGTTCCGACAAGAGCATGTCGGCCAACTCGGGCGGGGTCTCGCTCGTCCGGTAGACCTTTCGAGGATCTTCCGTGCCCTTTGTCATCCGCTCATATAGCTCCACCGGCATGACAACCACGGAAGCGCGACCATGTTTGGTCAGAACGATCGGCTCACGCATGGCCTCATCGTGATAGCGCCCGAAGTGCCGAACGAACTCGACAGAGGAAATTGTTCTGTCATTCATGGTTTAGCCTTCATTCCCTCGTTTTCTGGAAATTCTGTAATAGACAGATTTTACAGAAAAGTCAAGCCTTTTCGGTGGCTTGGCCGGCATGGGTGGCCTATCTGATCAATCCCAACCGCTCGCCTACACTCGGATCGGATTTCTGCCCTGCCTCTTCGAGCATCGATACGATGGCCGAATGCTTCAGGCCGCGAATCTCGCAACCCTGCCTGTGGGCTTCCTCAACAAGAGATTCCAGCGTGGGAAATTCCTCAAGGAAGGCTCCAAGCCAGACTTCCGGCTCTTCCAGGTCCGAATCCTCGGGAATGAACCCATGCAGGAAGAATGTCCGCAAGGGTTTGTCATAGCCGATAACGGCTTCGTTGTCGGTGCGCCCTTTATTATCCAGTTCAATAGAATAGCGGCTCATGTTTTTCCTCAACTCCTGATTTTAGGCCGGTAACAAGTCTAGTTGCTCTGGCGGTTGATCTTCCTCCGGCCCTTGCCAGATGATGCGATTTCCTTTCCAGATCGTCACGAAAGCACCGCCACGCTTTGGCGCTTCCTGTGGTTTCGCCTCGAAATTTCCGCATCGATAATCGCCGTTCGTTGCTGAGAAGGAAACCTTTCCGCCTATCAACACGCGGTCGCATGTCCCGCTCGGCCGCTTCACCCGTCGCCCTTTCCCGGTCATCTTGAAGAGCCGATATTTGCTCTCCCAGGACTCAGACGGCGCGCACCAATGCCGACACAAGCGGCATTTCCCGTCGATTGCGGGCCGCTCGCTATCGAGCGATGGCCCGCCATTATGTCCCATACCGCTCATAATCGCTCTCTCAGAGCCGAAGCGCGATGCAAAGGGCCTGATTGGCCCGGTGACACGCAAGCGCATAGGCGACGATCTGTGCGATTATATCGGGATCGGCTGCGCCTGCCCCTTCTGCCCTGCTCCGAAACTCGGCGGAAAGCTCGTTATCATCAGTTCCAACATGGCGGTTTCCGACAAGCCAACGAATTTGACCGGTCGGGACCTCGGCGCGGGCGGTAACGGGCAACGCTGACACGCGGCCCTTGCGCCCACTGGCGGCGGCTCCCGCCTCCTGAGCCTCGATTTCGGTCGGGAAATAGGCTTTGACCAGCTCGCGGCGCTGCGCCTCGTGGCTGGCGACAAAGGTAAGTCCGCCGTCTTCTTGATGGTACAGGCACCAATCGGCGGCGTTTCCGCCGAAGAATGGATCGCCTGTCCCGAAAAACTCCATCGCCTGAAAAATCGTGATGCTGCTCATTGTGGGTTCCTCGCTCATGGCTTGCGCAAGCGCATGACGCGCCGATTGGTGAGAAGATCGCGGCGGGTCTGGAACGTGTATCCGTCCCAATCCTTCCAAGACTCCCAACCGCTAGGCGTTGCGCGCCCGTACCAGACGCGCACCTTGACCGTTTCCGCGTCGATCTCGCTCGTAATCGAGACGGTGAAACTTCCCCCTAGATTTGAGGGGGTATCGAAAACTGTGATGCTTTGCGGCTCACGCATGCCCCTGCCCTCCCCCGATCCTGACGACAACCTTGCTGCGTCGGATCATGGGCCGTCCTTGCATGTCCCTTTCGCTCCGCTCGATCACAAGGCGGACAATATCGCCGGTTTTCTCTGTGATCTTGTATCGGCGCTGACGGGTTACGCCCTCGCGCCAACCTCGTTCGACAATCGCCGCGATATGGCGTTTGTCGGTTGCGGTGATGTGATAGCCTTCCAAAAGGCTGATGCTGATTTTCGACATTGCCCGCCCTCCCCTCACAGCAAGGCCAGTTGCTCGGCCTGCCGCATTATTTGCGGCATGGGTCGGGCGGCGATCCGGTCACGTTCGGCCTTCATGCGTTCGCGGCATTCGGCAAATTCAATGCAAACGATCTCGCAAAGGGGGGCAACGTCCTTCCATTTGTCTTGATAAAAAGCCGTGTCGATACCTGCGCCGCCCACCATTTCAAGGCCGGTCTGACGCTCGAAATCGACGCCGCGCCCCTTCTCAAGACGTTGGTAAAGCTGCGTTCCGGAATAGCGAAAGCTGGCGGACTGCTGCGGCACGATGAAAGCGCCATAGTCGGCAAGCTCAGAAGCGATATCGATAACGTGAAGCTCGAAGTCCTGACCGCGATAACGCGGGCCATTCCCCTGCCGCTTCACCCTCCCGAACGGCGGGTTCCCTATGGCGCAATCATACCGGCCTAGATCAAGCTCGCGCCAGTCGAAGACATCGGCATTGATCCAACGGGCCTCCGGCAAGAGTTTGCGCCCGATCTCCACATAACGGGGGTTGATCTCAACGCATGTGATATCGGCTCCCCTACCGCCGCCCCACAGGCTGCGATGATGGATGAAATAGCTCAACATGCCGATGCCTGCGCAAAGGTCGATCACGCGCCCGCTGCGCGTATCGATCTGGAAATCTGCTGCCAAGTCCCACGGCGTGAAGAATGCGCCAGCCGCGCCGGTCTCGAAGTTTGCGCCCTCATGCCAGTTCTGGAAAACAAAATCCTTTTCGTCCTCGGTCAGGCGGTCCTTTGTCAGGATCGCCTCTGCCTCGGCATGGGCCTTGCGCTGTGCTTTGCTGAGTTTCGCCATGGTGTTTTCTCTCCTGATCCGCGAAGCGGTCTTCCTGTCCCGGTGAGGGGCAGGAGCCCGGCTCCTGCTCCCGAGCAGTCGGCGATCCGACCGGAGAGAGGGGGGCAACAGGCAAAACCGGAGGGGGATCACCCGCCCGAAGGGACAGGTTGCGAGGATCCGCGCGGGACGCGCAAATCCGCGCACCTGGTCCTGCACAAGGGGGAGTTCGCCGGCAACGCCGGCGAGCTCGCCCGCGGAAGGACGGGGAAACCGGTTTTGCCTGTTGCGGGGGAGAGACCGGCGGCCGATCTCTCCCCCTCGAGACAAACAAGCAAGAGCCGCAACGCGGCTCTCCGTTCCTGATTATTTGGGCGATCTTGGCGGGGCTGGCGGCGGGAGAACAGGCTGTTGGGGGTCGGTTCCGGCTGGGGGCGAAATGACACTCTAAGCGCCCTTGGGAATCTCCTTCAACGGGAATTTCTCGATTGAACCCGAAGTAGTCACAT
>NZ_JACIJG010000023.1 GCF_014199265.1 Brucella daejeonensis | reverse complement strand
CGACCCGATACGACAAGACACGAAAATCCTTCTCGGCATTCCTCGCCCTGGCAGCCGCAAAGATATGGCTGCCATACTTTGTCAACAGGACCTAGGAGGGATGGCATGGGAGTGCCAGATCGGTTTGCTATTGAATATCCGAGACGGGCGCTTGAGCTTATCGGCATGCTTGAGGCGCCAGCAAGGGAGAACAACCTACTCGGCTCATTTGGCCTGTTGGCAGCATCTGCAATCCTGACGATCCCGTTCGAGCGGATGCGCAAAAGCCACTTCCTACACGATGACGCGCGCGATGCGGACTTAGTGAAAAATCTAAAGGCGTTGGGGAAGGCCGTTTTTCTGGAAGCGCCATTTTGGCGAGCTCCGCCGGACGGCGTATGGCGGCAGTCCCGCATCGTAAACACCGTCGATGAAGTGCATGGTTGGTTGGATCAGGACGGCCGCGACCCGCGTTCAGAAGAAGCCAACACGATCCAAACCCGCAAAGCCAGCGAGGTATTGCGTGTGCTCCGCAATGCCTTGGCGCATGGCAATATCATCTATCTCGACAAGAACGGCCAGGAAATCGCCGGACATCAAATGGTCTACATGGCGTTCCTCTCGCGCTACGAGGAAACTGCGGCACAACGCGAACAAGCTGAAACCTACAGAGTGGTAATCACGACGGAGGAAGCCTTCTTGGATTTCGTCAAATCGTGGGCCGAATGGATCGGGAGTTTTGACCTCGATCGACGGTTGGCGGCAGTGGCATGAGCGGGCGCTTTTCCCCTTTTGTCATCAAGGCACTTACGGATGTCATTACCGGCGGCGCGGGCCAAGGACCGGATGTCTCCGAGCCGATCGGAATTTATCGGAGCGGCCCGAAGATAGAGGCGCTGTTTCTCGATTGCAGTCTCGACATGCGCATAGGCAGCAGTTCACGTGTCCCTGCGACGACCCAGTTCTTACGCGACCTCGCCGTTCAATGGGACGGCGACGACCTTATGAAGCGCGTAATACTGCGCGTCTGTGATCCGCGCGAATATCTCTCTGCTCCCGAAAAGGCCGTTGCAGTCAGACAGCATCTGAATGCTGCGCTCGAAGCCGACGGTTTAGCCATCACCATTGTCAGCGGTAAGGCGCATCTGGTCGAGCGCACGGCTGCAGGCCTCATCGTCGAGCCCTTCATCAGTAAGGTAGCAAAGCTGGATTTTGACACCGTGCAAATAGAAATTGCGCGGGCGCTGCCGAGTCTCAACGCCGACCCAGAAGACGCGGTCACAGCAGCATGCTCGCTCATAGAAGCGGTATGCCGCTCAATCTTGATCGAGCTAGGATTGCCGCTGCCGGCGAAGCGTGACATCGACGGATTGCTCAAAGCGGTGCAGGAACCATTAGGACTCTCCCCAGGTCGCACCGACCTGCCTGCGGAGATCGAGCAAGATGTGCGCCAGGTCCTCGGCGGGCTCACATCTGTTACCAAGGGTATTGGTGCGCTGCGCACACATGGCGGTGACGCCCACGGGCGTGAGAAAGGCTTCCGACGCATTGACGCACGTATCGCCCGCCTAGCCCTCAACTCCGCAAGTTCGATCGCACTCTTCTTAATCGAGACCTGGGAAAGCAAGCAGCACCGCCACCTGCCTCAACATAGCGAAGAGGTATAAGCGGCAGCCTTTCCGTAGAAATTTCAGCCGTTAGGCAAGAAGCTACTCCAGGTACCGGGAGCGACGGCTTCTGGACAACCGGCGATGTGGGAGCGGTCGCGATGGGTCGGTAGCAGCCGGTGGCCCAATCCGCAGGGTCACGTACAAGAAGGCTTTATCGCTTGTCTGATCCAGCCACGTCTTCCGAGATTTCCTGACGCAGTTTTGGCCCTTGCGCCAAGCGCCGCCCGAGGGCGGTGATGAACGCCTCATAGCGCTCGCTGGCCTTGGCTCGAGCGGCCTGCGCGGCGGGCTGCGGCAATGCGGGCGTCGTGGTGATCCAGAAGCGGATAAACACCGCAAGGGTCTCTACGGCGATGCCGACGTCCCGTTCCAGCCGCGTCATGCGGCGGTCGAGCTGGTCGAGACGTTTGGCGACGATCGCCTCGCGCCGCTCGGCGTCGTCCGGCGAGAGGAACGACGCGATGGCAGCTTCCGCGATCATGGACTGCGACTGATCGCGGCGGGCGGCGAAATCCGCGAGTGTCTTCTCGACATCGGGGTCCAGATAGATCGTGGTCTTTATCTTCTTCCGGCGAGTGGTCATGGCGCCTACAGCTCCATGCCGTCATTCGGATCAAGCGAGACCTGCCGAGCGACGCCTTGCATCCGGCGGATCATGCGCCGATTGCGAACGGCGTCCTCATCGATATCATCCGGCGGCTCGATCTCGAACTCATTCTCAATCGGCGCCTTTTTGTCCACCGGCTTCGTCCGGCTGAGTTCGGGTTGCAGCCGCCGTTCAGATTCGGTCGGGTCTTCGTCGTCGGAGCGGCCTGCCGGCTGCGGATTGAGCGCTTCCGGCCGCGCCGGGATCGGCAGGCGGCTCCAGTCATCCGGGCGAACCTGATCCGGGCGCTTCAGGTCGGGCGGCGACAGCAGGCGCTCACGGAAGCGGGCATCCTCATAGTAGCGGGCCTTCTTCGCCCGGATCGGCGGAATGCCGGCGACCATGACGATCTCGTCAGTCGGCGGAAGCTGCATGATCTCGCCCGGCGTAAGCAACTGGCGGGCGGTTTCCGATCGGGACACCATCAGGTGGCCGAGCCAGGGCGACAGCCGATGCCCGGCATAGTTCTTCATGGCTTTCATTTCGGTGGCGGTGCCAAGGGCATCGCTCACCCTCTTCGCCGTTCTCTCGTCGTTGGTCGCAAAACTCACGCGAACGTGGCAATTGTCGAGGATCGAATTGTTCGGCCCATAGGCTTTCTCGATCTGGTTCAGCGATTGCGCGATCAGGAAGGATTTCAGGCCGTATCCGGCCATGAAGGCCAACGCACTCTCGAAAAAATCTAGCCTCCCGAGCGCCGGAAACTCGTCTAGCATCAATAGCAGGCGATGGCGGCCGCCGCCCGATTGCAGATCCTCGGTCAGGCGCCGACCGATCTGGTTCAGCAGCAGGCGGATCAGGGGCTTGGTCCGATTGATGTCGCTGGGTGGCACGACGAGGTAGAGCGTCGTCGGATGCTCGCCGCCGACGATGTCGCTGATCCGCCAGTCGCAGCGCCGCGTGACCTCGGCAACGACAGGATCGCGGTACAATCCGAGAAACGACATGGCGGTTGATAGAACGCCGGAGCGCTCATTGTCGGATTTGTTGAGGAGCTCGCGCGCCGCGCTGGCCACGACAGGGTGTGGTCCGGCCTCGCCCAGATGCGCGGTCTTCATCATGGCGCGTAGTGTCGACTCTACCGGGCGCTTCGGATCGGAGAGGAAGTTGGCGACGCCGGCCAGCGTCTTTTCCGGCTCGGCATAGAGGACATGCAGGATTGCGCCGACCAGAAGTGAATGACTGGTCTTTTCCCAGTGATTCCTTTTGTCCAGGCTCCCCTCGGGATCGACGAGAATGTCGGCGATGTTCTGGACGTCACGCACCTCCCATTCGCCCCGACGGACCTCGAGCAGCGGATTGTAGGCAGAGGACTTCGGGTTGGTGGGATCGAAGAGCAGCACGCGGCCATGGAGTGACCGGAAGCCCGCGGTCAGCGTCCAGTTCTCACCCTTGATATCATGGACGATCGCCGAGCCCGGCCAGGTCAGGAGCGAAGGGACGACGAGACCGACACCCTTGCCTGACCGGGTAGGCGCAAAGCACAGCACATGCTCCGGCCCGGCATGGCGCAGATATTCGTGATCGTATCGGCCGAGTACCACGCCGTCGGGATCGAGCAGGCCCGCGGCCTCGATCTCGGGTTTCTCTGCCCAGCGGGCCGAGCCATAGGTGGCGACATTCTTCTGTTCGCGCGCTCGCCAGACCGACATGCCGATAGCGACCGCGATGGCGATGAAACCGCCCGACGCGGCGATCATGCCGCCGGTCGCGAATATTCCGGGCGCGTAGGCGTCGTAGAAGTACCACCACCACATGATGGCGGCCGGAAAATAGACCGGGACGCCGAAGAGTCTGAACCACGGCTCGCCGAGCTGCGCCTGATAGCCGAGGCTCCACGCAACATACTGCGTCGCGCCCCAGGTGGTAACGAGCACGATCAGGAAGACGATCGTGATCTGTCCCCAGAGGATCTTGGTGCCGGACATGGCGAGGTTCCTTTCTGACGGGTGTTAGAGGCCGAGCCCCCGTTTGCGGCCGAAGTCCCAGTCGACGCCGCCATCGTCGCGCGCGACGCCGGAGACGTGGCGACCGATCTGCTTTTCGAGAGAGGGAGACCAGGGGACGAGCTGGAAGCCGAGGCCGTCGTCGATCATGGCGAAGCGGCCGGAGGCGAGCGTGAAGCGCTGGCGATAAGAGCCGGCGACATATTCGCCGCCATTGGCATGGTTGAATGGCAGGCCGGTCTCGGCCGCGAGCTTTTCGCCCAGCGCACTGACCTCGCGATCGCGTAGCGTGTTGAGCAGACGACGCGCGAAGACAACGCGCCCGCCCTGCCGTTCGGCGAGACCTTCGCCAATCAGATGCTCGGCGCGTTGCTCGAGGGCCTGCTGCACCTCGGCGCCAAAGCCACCCTCCGACAGCGCGATGGGCTCGCGGGCAACCCCCTGCCGATCGAGCCAGGTCGCGCCCGTTGCGTTGATCTGCGTGTGGATATCCAGATCGGAGCGGACGGCGAGCGCGACGCGGCGCTGACCTTGCGCATCCTCGTAGGCACGCAGCTCGACGATCGATCCGGGTGGACTGTCGCCAGCCGCATCGAGATGCGGCAGCTTGATGTGATGGGTGCGGCCGTCCACGCCATCGACCACGGCATAGGCCGTTCCCTTCAACTCATCATCCAGACCGCGTTCGAGCAGGCGGCCGACAACGGGCACGTCGAGGCTTTCACCGGCCAGCACATAACTCGCCGAGCCGCGCTCGATGCCGCGTTCGGTGAGAGCGCGGTGCATGCGCTTGATGATGTCGCCGCGCTCGCCGAGCTCGCGCAGGACGCTCTCCGCCTCGGGCCTGATGAACCATTGCGAATGGCCGACCTGTCCCGCGACACCGAGAATTTCCAGCGTCCGCAGCCGGCCGACCTTCAGAGCGTGGAATTCGTCCGGCTGTCGGTCGGCGCGCGGCGCGAGGTCGATGATGCCGGACTTGCCGGCGTCGCGGACAAGCTGGCGGTCGAGCTGCGTCCAGCGTTCGGTCTCGATCTGGCTTTCGAGAGTGCGGCGGATATCGAGGTCGGTGCGCGGTCCCAACTCCTGGGTGATGAGGTCGCGCGCCCGGTCGCGCATGCCCTCCTTGATGTAGTCGCGCGAAATCACGAGGTCCTGGCCATCGTCCCGAACGCCACGCACGATCAGGTGGACATGCGGATGCTCGGTGTTCCAGTGATCGACCGCCACCCAGTCGAGCTTCGTGCCGAGATCCTTTTCCATCTGGCCGACGAGATCGCGGGTGAAGGATCTGAGGTCCGCCATGTCGGGCGCGTCGTCGGGCGAGACGATGAAGCGGAAATGATGCCGGTCATCGCCGCAGCGCTCGGCGAAAGCGCGGGCGTCGGCATTCTCCGTTCCCGGCCCGAACAGCCGCGCCTTCTCCCCGTCACGGGTCACGCCGTCGCGGCGCAGATAATCCAGATGCGTTCCGAGTGGCGCTGATCGAGCGGTATGGCGGACCACACGGGCCTTGACGACGGCGCCGCGCGTGCGCGACCTGATGAGGCGATTGGCCTGGATGCTCGCGCGCTGGCCGCGCCCAAAGCGCGAACGGTTGCCGGAGGTGACGCGGCCGGATCGCGAGACGCCGCCGCCTGCCTTCTTCGCTGCGGCGAGCGCCTGCGCAACGAAAGGCCGGGCCTGCTGCGCGCGGGTCGATCGGATGCGGCCTGGACGTATGCGGAACTCGTGGTCATCGGACATGACGTGAACCCGCACGGTGCAAAAAGGACAAGAAAATCATGAAGATGGGCGCGGAGCGCACGGTGCGCGAAAGCGCTGCACGGTGCGGAACGCGCCAAAAACATGAACAAAAACAACCGCCCGACCGAAGCGCACCGTGCGCCCTTTTATCCTGCCATCGTCCGGTTGCTGCGCCTGCCGCCACCCCCGGCGCTCTCCACGACACGCCAACGCACGATGGGATGCGAAATGCCGCCGGGCCGCTCATGGCCGGTCCCCGGTGGCATTCCGTGTGACGAACAGCCCATCCGGCTGTGCGGCGACAAGCATCGGCGGCGTCGCCGTGACGGGTGAAAGGGCGTCGTCCGTCGAGCGGTCCGCAGACGTGGGATCGGCGCTGGAAGTGCCGCCATCGCGCCCGACGAAGATCGCCGCCTCGCGCCAGTCGAGCGGTCGAGCGATCGCCGAACCGTTCTTCGAAGGGCGGTCGCCGCGCAGCGCGGGCGCGAGCGAAGCGACGTAAGCCCGCGTCTCGGCGGGCAGCGGGCGGCCCTTCGCACGATGCTCGTCGTAGCGTGCGGGCCCCGCGTTGTAGGCCGCGAGCATGGCGGCGATGTCGCCATAGCGATCCCACATCTCGCGCAGGTACGCAGTACCCGCGAGGATGTTGTCGCGTGGGTCGTAAGGATTGCGGCCGAGGCCGTGGCGGATGCGAAGCTCGGCCCAGGTGTCCGGCATGACCTGCATCAGACCCATCGCGCCGGCCGAGGAGACAGCCCGCACGTCGCCCGCGCTTTCTGCGCGCATGACGGCGACGATCCATGGTGGCGGAATGCCGAAGCGGCGCGATGCCTCGGCGATATGCGCCGCATGCGGATGCGCGGCGACGGCACTCGTAGGCGACACGCTTTGCGCCAGAACCGTCGGCGTTGCGGCTGCGGTGAAGAGCAGACCGGAAAGGAGAAAGAGCGCTGAGCGCCGGACGGTGGAACAACGTCCGGCGCAGGAGCGGTCTCGGGGCGCCGCCATTCAGTCCTCCTGCCGCTTCTTGGGGGGCTGGACGGTGTTCAGCACCCAGGCGGAGCCATCGTCACCGGCGCGGAAGAGATTTGCGCGAAACGTGCCGCCGAGAAGCGGGCTGTAGATCGTGATCGAGACGAACTCGCCGGCCCGTTCGCCGACGTGCGTCCAGCCCGCTCCGATGTCGAGGCCGTCTTCGTCACCGAGAAGGACGCGGTATTTCGGGGCGTTCTCGGTCTCCGAGGGTTCGGCAGGAACCAGGGTCATTTCCTCTTTGATGCCGAGCGTTCGGAACTCGCCTTCGAAGCCCGCTTCCGTGCGCGTGAACTGTCCGATCTGGGCCATGGTCATGGTCTCCTGTGCTGCGGTGGGATTGCGAAGGACGCGCGCTCACCGCGTCGGCGCGCGCCATACGAAGCGACCGTCGCCGTCCTCGTCGGTGAAAAGCGGGGTGGCCCGGCCGATCACCGCCGCGGCGGGAAACGGGCCGAAGTAGCGGCCGTCGAGGCTGTCGGCGGCTTCGAGGTTCATGAGGAAAAGTTCGCCGCCGCCGATCACGTGGCAGCCCCGCCAGACCGGAAGGTCGCGGCCACGGCTGTCGCGGTCGCGGGCCTCGCCGAGCGGAACGTCGTCGACCGTGATGGCGCGACCGTCGCGGCAAACGCGCTGTCCCGGCAGGCCGACGACGTGCTTGAGGATCGGCACGTCGCGGCCGACATAACCGCGTTCGACCATGAAGGAGGCGAACGGCTCGGGCGGCATGACGGCGACGAGATCCGGCGCCTCGATCCGCCCGGTCAGCGAGACCGTGTAGAAGCCGACCGGCGCGCTCGCCGTCGCGTTCCAGATGAGTTTCAGCGGCATCGGCGTGGCGCCGGCTACGGCGATGCCGAGCACGGCGACGGATGTCGTCGCGAGGTAGCCGAGCCGCGTCATTGCCCGATCTCCCGCCGCCGGAGCCAGGCTTGATGGCGCCCGGCCGTGTACGGGCGCGGCATCTCGCCGGCATTCATCCAGTGCGCGACGTGCCGCCAGTGATCGGGATCGGTGTCCGCGGGATCGATGCCGAGGGCCTCGATGCCGTCGACATGGCGAAGCACGTCCTCGACCTTCGGCCAGCTTTCGATCTTCAGCAGCATGTCGCCGCCAGGACGCACGAACGGCAGCGTCTGGAACGGCTCGCCACGGTCGACTGCGCGCACGATGTCCAGGCGCGAGATGATCGTTCCGTACTCGTTCGCCGCCCAGCGGACGAGGCAGAATATCGTGCCTGGAGCGAAGCCAACCACCCTGTGACGGCGGTCGAGTTTCTGCTCGTAGCTTTCGCGGCCGAACCTGATCCAGTTCTCGATGCGTTTCTCGATCCAGGTGAGTTCGACGAGCGTGGTGAACGCGGCTGGACCGTCCGGCAACGGACGGCCGCCGATGCGGAGCGCCGCATTGCCGGTCATGGTGTTTCTCCTTGGGTGTCGGGGAATTCGCGCTCGAACAGCTCGCGCAGCATGTCGGCGACGGTGACGCCGCGGCCGAAGGCGGCGATCTTGATCCGGCCGCGTAGCTCAGGCGTGATGTCGATGGTGAGCCGGGCCGTGAAGGTCACGGCTGCGCCATTGCGTGGCGGAGGCGTGTCGCCTGCCTTGATCCATCCGTCCGGATCGGCTGGACGCTGCGCGAACCCGCGCTTTTCGGTGCGCGTCGTCATGACGGGTCTCCGTCATGGAACGGCAGCACGGTGGCGATGCGGTCGCGGGCGCGGTCGGCCATCGTGGGGTCGATCTCGCAGCCGATATAGCGTCGGCCAGAGAGCCGGCAGGCTTCGCCGGCGGAGCCGGAACCGGCAAACCAGTCGCCGACAAGACCGCCTTCCGGGCAGCTTGTGCGGATCAGGATTTCGAGGAGCGCCGACGGCTTTTCAGTCGGGTGGATCGCGCGGCCGTGGCAGTTGCGCAGGTAGATGACCGAGCGCATGAGGCGCGGCCCGCCGTCGTGGCTGACATAGTGGCCAGCGTCGATCTGGCCGGTATGGGGCGGACGCTGCTTGCGCCGCACGGTGCGGGCCGTCGCGTCGGGCGTGGTTTGTGGGTCGTTGTAGACCGCGCGCCATGGTGTCTCGGCCGGATAGAATTGAACGGCCAGTTCATGCACGCGCTTGAAGCGGTCCGCATGGAAGCCGGTGCCGTTCTGCTTCTCCCAGACGATCTCCTGGGCGAGCCGCAGGCCAGCGTCGGCGAAGCGGTCGGCGGTTGCCATGAAGCTGCGCAGCGAACCGAAGACCCACATCGAGCCGGTCGGGGCAAGCGCGCCGCGCGCGAGCGCCAGCCAGCCCTCGACACGGCGATCCCAGGCGAGTGATGTGTCCCCGTAGGGGGGATCGGCGAGGATCATGTCGAACGGGCCGCGCGCCGGCATGCGATCGCGGCAGTCTCCGGACGATATGATTTCGGGGAGAACCGTCATGGCGCGGTCTTCCCGATGCGAAGACGCTCGACCTCCGCCGCCAGCGCCGCGATCTCGCGCGCGGCGGGCGAACGCCGATCGATGTCCGAGGCGAGCCGCCCGGTCTGCGCGGCGTCAGCGAAGACGACGCGCTGGCCGATTGTTGTGGCGAGCACTGGCGGGTCGTGGTCGGCCAGGGTCTCGGCCGTCTCGCGAGCAATGACGGTGCGGGCGCCGCAGCGGTTCAGCACGAAACGGGCGCCGAGCTGGGGCCGGTAAATGCGCGCCTCCGCCAGGAGCGCCAGCATCTCGGCCGAAGCCCAGCCGTCGAGCGGCGACGGTTGTACCGGGATCAGCACGAGGTCAGCGGCGAGCAGCGCGGAGCGCATGAGGCCGGCGACACGCGGCGGGCCATCGATGACAACGTGATCGACGTCGCGCGCGAGTTCGGGTGCTTCGCGGTGCAGCGTATCGCGTGCGAGACCGACGACGCCGAAGGCGCGCGGCAGGCCCTCGCGCGACCGTTGCTGCGACCAGTCGAGCGCCGAGCCCTGCGGGTCGGCGTCGATCAGGGTCACGCGCTTACCGCGCACCGCCAGCTCGCCGGCGAGATGGAGGGCGAGCGTCGTCTTGCCGACGCCGCCCTTCTGGTTGAGAAGCGCGACGATCATCGGCGTCCTCCCGGTGGATCGAGAGGAAGACGGGGCGTCTCGGGATCGATGGATGGAGAGATTTCATCGCGGCGGCTTGCAGCCGCCTGTAGTGGTTCGGCCGGCGCGATCGGCGCGCTCTTCCTGGCGGCAACGCTGAGGCTTCTGGCGGCGTCGCGGATGAGGTTTTCCACATCACGCGCGCGCTCTTCAAGGTTAGAGTCTATGTTAGACTCTAAGTTAAGGTCGCGATTTCGTGTGGAATTTCCGTGCGTTAAACCCTGTTTGGGTTCCTGATAGCACGAGCCTCGGGTTCCCGATAGCACGATAGTCCGGGTTCCCGATAGCACGAGGCCGTCCACAGCTTGTCCACAGGCGGGCAGCGGCTCGAAAGCGAGCAGTGCGCGGCCGCCGATTTCGGTTTCGAGGAACAGGGTGTAGCCGGGCAGCGGCTGGCGCCGGATGATTTCGCGCAGCTCGAAGGCGAAGCGCTTGAATGGCGACAAGCTGCCTGATTTCTGGTGAAGGTGCTGGAAGTCGAAGCGCCAGCCGGCGCGCTGGCGGCCACCGTGCTTGCGCACCAGGCGGTAAAGCCAGCGGTCGAGACCGCCCGTCAGGTCGAAATAGGTCCGGTCGATGGTCAGCACGAGCGCATTGTCGAGGACGGCCTGATAGAACCAGTCCGGCACGATCAGCTCGATGCCTTCTGGGCGGCCGTTGCGGTCGGTGCGCTCCTGCCACTCGTTGATCCACGAGAAGCGATGACGGCGGCCTTCGGCAGGCTGGCGGATCGAGGTGGAAACCGTCGTTGACTGCAGACGGTCGAGCGCGGCTTTCAGGCGCTGATAGTCGCGTGAGCTCGTACCCCGTCCGACATAGGTGAGGATTTCATAGGGCGTGGCGGCCATCAGCCGCGAGGTGCGAAGCCCGTTATCGCGGGCTTCGACGATCTGGCTCGCCGCCCAGATCAGGATGTCGGCGTCCCAGATCGTGGCCATGCCATGATCGGGGACCGCCTCTACCCGGATCGTCACGTTGCCGGCGACGAAATCGATCGGAGCAACGCGATGCGTCTTGGAAAGGGAGAAGAAAGGATAGGCCATGAGATCCTGCGCGTCTCGTGGCGCGAAGTCGCCGGGAAGCGCCCGGAACAGATCGAGCTGCCCGCGCTCCGAAAGGGATCGACGCCGCACCGCCATGAAGGAAGCCGGTCGCGATCAGCGGACGTAGCGGCCGGGCTGCGGCACGGCTGGGAGCGTCTGGCGCTTCGCCGGCAGCACTTGGCCACGCGGATCGGAGGTCGAGGTGACAGCGCCGCGGGAGGCCCAGGCTTCGAGGTCGTCGACGGCATAGACGACGCGACCACCGAGCTTTCGGTATGACGGGCCTGTCCCGTAAGTCCGGTGCTTCTCCAGGGTGCGGGCGGACAGGCTGAGGAATTCCGCGGCTTCCTTGGTGCGCAGATAGCGCGGCGGCAAAACGACGAGATCGGGTCGCATGGATCGGGCCTCCGTGAGGTTGCTGGCGGCCGCTGCGGTTCAGCGGCGGATGGCGACCACGGTGGCGGAGAGGAGCCGTCAGGGGGATGGGGAATTTAGATGAGCTAAAATCCCCACCCCATGCTGGATCGGAAACTGCTAGGATCGGCGGCGGCGGCGCAGCAGCTGGAGATAGCCGCCATCGACCATCGTGAAGCCGCCCTCAACGAGGCCAATGACGGCGTCTCGCAAGGACGATGTTTTCCAGGGCTCGGAGGCGACGCGCGAGCGCCCGTAAATCGCGATGGCGATGTCACGGTACGTCGCGCCGGCTGAGCGAGCATCGAAGACGCGCAGCATCTGACGAGTGCGCCGCCGACGCTGCGGCGTCAGACGATTATCGGGCGGGACGCGCTGACTGGTCAGCATGGCCGAAAAGCGGAGTAGCGCGTGAAGCCGATCCGGTGTGTCGTCGTCGAGGATGATGATGGCGACCAGAACGCCACCGGAATCGGAATCGATCCGGGTGACCTCGAGACGCTCTTCGTTGACGCTGAGCCGCAGGCACCAGTTACCGGAGCCGTCGACGGCGTGTGCTCGGATGAATTCTTCAGCAGCCCCAGAATCGCTTGAAGCGAATAAGACCCTGTGGAGCAGAATGGCTCCGGGGTCGGCAATCGGGGTCCAGAAGACGGGTTGGTCGAGTGCTGTGCGTTGAGGATCTGCAACAAAAGCACAATCCCCATTTTTCAGCGACCTCGCGCGCCTTGTCGCTGTGAAGCTGCCCACGAGCGGAAAGATCGCGGTAGGCCTGGCGGTATTCCTGGTTCCGGCGAAGGAATTCCCAGGCAAGTTCGGACGTCGTCAATTGATCGACAAAGTCATATTCGGCATTCGATCGCCAGTCATGGTCTTGCGGCATTCCTCCAAACCTCCACGCACGTTACGACTGTGGGTTACGGAGGGGGGACGATCTCAACTCGATCGGTTTTTGGGAATAACGAAGATCGCTTAACGTGATGCAGGTTTTGCATCATGCGCGACGGTGATCAATGAAGACTTGAGCGCATAAGGCCAGCAAAGCCGTGTTCGGCCATCCACTTCGCGCGTGCAAGGTGAGCTGCATAGATCCGGCGAGCGCGCTCGCCGTCGCGCTTCGGATCGAGGCGAAGTACGACTTCGGCAACCTCCATCCAATCGGCGCCCTCCGCCTCCGCATCGAGAAGACGCAGATAAAGCTTGAGATGCTCACGGTCGTAGGCCGTGAGTTCGGCGTCCGTCGGCGGACAGTCCGCGAGTTTGACCTTGGTCATGCAGTCCTCCCGTTCCGCTTTTGCCCCTGTTGTTGGCGATCGTTAGCGGAATTTTAATGGTATAGTAAAATCTGGGCTCGGGAATATAAGCACTGCTAATGATCGATTCCGATTTAGCGCTTTTCGCTGACAAGCATCACTCCCACATCAGGGCCGGAGTTGAGGAAGACGATCCCGTTGTCTTCAAAAGCCCGCCGTACCTGATCGCGCGTGCTCTCATACACCTCGAGACCGCTTTCGGATTCGAGGCGCTTGAGCGCGGTCAGTGATACACGGGCCTTGTCAGCGAGCGTCTCCTGTGTCCAACCCAGCAACGCACGCGCGGCCCGCGATTGTCGGGCGGTGATCATGCATGATCACCTCCCACACAGACCTGCGCACATTCCAAAACTACGGCTATTTTAGTCGCTCTTGGCTTCGAATGCCAGCGGGAACCTCCCGAAAAGGCGCGATTGATGGCATTGGCCCTCATCTGATTCGGTTGCAGCCCGGCGGCTGCAACGCTAGTGCTCGGCGGCGGGACCGAAGCTCTATCCGTCAGGCGAATGGATCGATCTCCCTGATGACGGTATCGTCATCACCGTCATATTCGGCGGCGAGCATCACGTTGAGGGTTCCGTCGCCGGCACGGAAGATGACGATCGAGACCATCAGGGTGGCAGCGAGGCTGAGGGCGTAGGCATGAGCGTCTGCAAGGGACATCTTCCGGCTCCCGTTTGGAGGCGGGGACCATTCCCCGCTCGACAGGCGCCCGAAGTGTTTTGGTCACGGCCGGGGTCATCGCGGAGGCAAGGCCGAGGCGACCGCACGCTCGCGTAGCGGACCCTGCAAGGGTTGACCCTGGAAGGCCGGAATTGAAACCAAGGTTGTGCCTCAAAGAGCGGGGATGGTGCGCGCGGACCGGGGCCGGAAAACCTTGCGGCACCCTCACGCTGTAGCTGGTCGATGCTGCCACCCTGATGGTCTCGATCCTTGGCGTGCTTCGGAGATGGAACTTGATGCCCGCCGCCGAATATGACTGGATGAGATCAGACGAGATTTGTTCGCCTGAGCCGGACAGGGCTTTAGCCGCTGTCGGATTAGAATGGTGAAAGCACAATGGTCGCGATCGCCGCGAACATGAAAAATCCCGGCGGCTTGCGCCGCCGGGTCTTGGCCATCCCACTCAGAATGGTATGTCGCTATCGTCGGTGAATTGACCATCTTCGTTATCGGTCTGCTTCGCCCGGTTCAGGAAGTCGACCGTCTCGGCGATGATCTCGCAGCCGTAGCGGTCGTTGCCCTGCTGATCGGTCCACTTGGTATAGTGGATGCGGCCGCGGACCAGAACCTTCATGCCTTTCTCGCAATGTTCGTGGATCGTCTTGCCGAGGCCGTTGAAGGCGGTGATGCGGTGCCATTCGGTATCCTGGACCCGATAGCCGTTCTCGTCTCGGACAACCTTGCCTTCCGAATAGCGAGGCCGCGAGGTGGCCAAGGTGAAGTGGGTGATGCGGGTGCCGCCCTGGGTGGTGCGGGTTTCGGGGTCCTGGCCGATGTTGCCGGCGAGAATGACGATGTTCTGCATTGTAAGTCTCCGTTGCTCCTCGGAGGGACCATCCCTCCGAGGAGACCCGGCCAAGGCCGTCGGGAGACGCCAGCAACTGCCGCCCCGGCGGCAGCTCGCCCTTAAGGCCCGGAGTGGGGCGGGCAGCCGCGCTTGCGCGGCAACACGGTCCGGAGCCGCGGGGGTTGCGGTCGGAAACCGAACGGTCTTAGGGGATCAGTCAGTCGGAGGGTTTGATGCCTTTGAGAGCACAGACAGAGACACACAGCAAAACCTTCGTCCTCGCCGAGTGCGTCATCGCGACAGGACCACCGCCGCACCACCCAGGGCCGTCGCCCGCAATCTACCCCCTTCACGGCCACCCTTCACGCCGCTGCCCGGAAGGCAAGGATGTCCGGCACAAGGTGTTCCGGATATCGGGCTCCGAGCGAATGGCGCCGCGTCACTCGCTTCAACAGGTGGAGGCTCGGTCCAGCGGCATTGCGGAAAATAGCTATGAAGTTCCGGCGGCCCGCGTCCACGACACGAATGAGGGCCAGGGCAGCGGCATCCACCGCTACGTCCGTGCGAGATTCATACGCCATGACCGACTTCCTGAACCAAGCGAAGCCGACCGAAAACGGGGGGTGCCCAAGCCAGTTCCGACCTGACATCCTGTTCTAAGCGGAGACCGGAGGCCCGGCGGCGAAAGACGCCGCGATTTTTCTCCGGAGCGGAAGATCGCGGTCGCTTTAGCGCGAAAGTGTTGCGACGCCGAGAGCGTTGAGATTGACGATCGCGGCCACGCCGATGAACAGGCCGCCGGCACCGCTGAGCAGATCGAGTGCGATCGACGGGTCGATCGCATTCTTCGCAATGCCATGGATGAGTGCGTAGCCTGCCACCGTTGCCGGGACAGCAAAGATGGCGAGCGCGATCAGGCGCAATATCGGGTTCCTGGCGAACCCGATAACGGCGATCACCAGCGCAATGGAAAGCAACGCAGCGGCGATGGCGGCCAAGCCCGACATCACGAATCCGGCTCCCGCGGCCCAAGCGTATTGAGCCGCTGTCAGCCCGACCCAGAAGGGAAGGGCGTAGATCGCGAGATTATAGGCGATGATGGAGAATGCGATCGTCAGGAAGACGGCGAGCAGGATCAGCGTCATGAAAACCTCCACATGAACGGTTGAGGATCACGACAGGCTGCCGGGAGAGACGCTCCGCCTGCGACTATGCTATTTCGCCGGTTCTGCAAGGATGCTTTATTGAAGCCATCAGCTTCTCCGATAGTCAAGTATCGGTGATAGAAGCAACCGCCGAGCGGCGGCGCATTACGCGCCGCCGTCGAACTTCATGACGGGGATGCCGAGCTTACGGGCCTTGTCCGCAAGGTTCTCCTGAATCCCGGTGCCGGGGAAGACGAGGACACCGACCGGCAGGACGTCGAGCATGGCGTCGTTTCGCTTGAAGGGCGCGGCCTTGCCGTGCTTCGTCCAGTCGGGTTTGAAGCTGACCTGCTGCACCTTGCGGTGATCTGCCCAGCGGGAGGCGATCAATTCGGCGCCCTTCGGCGTGCCGCCGTGCAGCAGCACCATATCAGGGTGCTTTGTATGGACCTGATCGAGCTTCGCCCAGATCAGGCGATGGTCATTGAAGTCAGCGCCGCCGGTCACGGCAACCTTGGGGCCGGTGGGCAGCATCACCTCGGTCTCGGCCCGGCGCTTCGCGGCAAGAAAGTCGCGGCTGTCGATCATCGCCGAGGTCAGGTGGCGATGGTTGACCATCGAGCCGGTGCGCGGCCGCCAGGGCGTGCCGGTGTGGTGCTCGAAAGCTTCGGCGGAGAGGTCCCGGAAGAGTTCCATGCTGTTGCGCCGCTCGATCAGCGTCTGCCCCTCTGCCGTCAGGCGCTCCAGCTCGACCGACTTCACCTCGCTGCCATCTTGTTCCCTCTGAAGGCGGCGCTGCGCCTGTTCGTTGTCGTCGAGTTCGCGTACCACCCGGCTGGTGGCTCGGTGGAAGAGGTTGACGGCCCCCCAGAGCAGGTCGTCGAGGTCAGGTTCGAGGCGGGTATCGCCGAGTGTGGAAACGAGGGCATCGAAGATGTCTGTGACGGCGGCGGCGACCAGATTGCCCTCCGGGAGCGGCCTCGGATCGGGTTCGTCGCTGTAGGGGCGCCAGCCGTAAAGCTGGAGTTCGGTGAGGAGATGATCGGTGGGGGATGAGGTGTGGACCGGCTCAAACCTCAAGTTTTCGTCTTCGTTCATCATCAGGAGCATCCTTCGTCTGAGACCGCGCCCATCGCGGCCTTCGCAGGCGTCGAAGCTCACAGGCGGGACGGACTGGCAGCCCTCGCGCTCCCGCGAGGGCCTTGATGGCCAAGGCCGGCTATTTTGTCTCGCGCTGCAAAGGCGGCGCAGCCGCCGGCGGAAAATAGTCGGCCACCGCGCCATTGCCCGGCCGGCGCGTTTGTGAGCCGATCGCCCTCTCAGAAGGCCGTGGGCGCCGGCTTCTCCGACAAGGAAGGATGTTTTCGATGATGGATGGAGACACCAGGTGCAGATGCCTGGGGCTGCGCCCATGCCCCACCGATCATCTCCTCACCCCTCCATGAACCGGCTGACGTCCGCGGGATGAAGCTGATCCTTCAAAGCCGCCCGGAGGGCATCGGTGCCGCGCCAGCGCAGATCGTCGTTGAAGTCCTCGCCGACCGGCGATAACGCAATCGCCTCGATCCCGACGCTCCCTGCTCTGGCGATCAGGCTGTCTCTGGCGCCGTCCCCGGCCGGATCGCGGTCTCGAAGGACATAAAGCCTGCGCAGCGTCGCCGGGAACAGGATGGCAGCGAGGTGAGCGGCCGACAGCGCCGCCAGCATCGGCATGTGGGGCAAGACTTGGCGGGGCGACAGCACGGTCTCGATCCCCTCTCCGGCAGCGAGCACCTCACCGGCCACGCCAAAGCGGACGCCGTGCCCGAGAAGGTCGCCCATTGCCCGCCTCGGCGTCTCGACAGGCGCCTTGCCCGAACCGTCCGTGGCGAGCCAGGTGCGGTGCGCGCCGGTCTGCCGTCCGGCAAGGTCGGTGACGGACGCGACCATCGCCGGCCAGATCTCGGAGGGCGAATGCTCATCGGGCCTGTAATAGCAGCGCGGATTGTAACGCAGCGCGGCGGTGCCGCAGAGCAACTTGATCGCCCGCCCGTTGAGGTAGATTTCCGCAAGCGTGCCGCCGATCGGCTGCGACATGGCGAACAACCGCCGCGACGCTTCGGGCGAACCGACAGCCACGCTCGACGTCCCGCCGGTCGGCGTCCTCGGCTTCGCAGGTTCGGGATGCGGGAGCGAGAGGAAACGGCGCGCTTCCTCGGCCACGTCCTTGAAGTCGACAAGACCGAGCGCCTCGCGGATGACGTCGAGAAGGTCGCCATGTTCGCCCGTTGCGCCGTCCGTCCATTTTCCGGCGGCGCCCTTGCCGGTTTCCGGCCCGGTGAGGCGCACGAACATGGACCGGCCGGGACTGTTCTGCGGATCGCCGACGAGCCAGTATCGTCCGGCAGGATGGCCGGACGAGAGATAGTGGCGGCAGACCGCCTCGGCGTTGCGGCCGAGACGGATTGCCAGATCCGAGGCGTCGTGACGGGACATCACGCTGCCTCCCGTTCACCGATGCGCTCGACCGGATAGGTTTCGAGCAGCCTTTCGAGTACCGCGACGCCCGTGGCATCGACCGGAAGAAAGAAGCGCAGCTTCCACGAGATGATTTCCGTGAAGAGACCATAAGCGCGCAGCCGCTCACGCATGGCCTCGCTGAAGCCGGAAAGCTCGATGCGGTTCGCGCCCATGACGCGGACGCGGCGAAGCTGCAGGCCCTCGGCAAGGTCGAGAATCGTGCGACCGTCCATCAGCGCGACAAAGGCATCGTCCGCTGCAAGCGAGGTCGTACCGGTCGCGGTCGCATTGGCAGCCCAGGCCGGAGAGACACGGCGGCCGATGATACGTTCGCCGTCATCGGTCTGGAGCCGATAGACGCGCGTCGATTCATTCGGCAGGCGTTTCCACACCGGCAGCAGCAATCCCGCGACTACATGGATGGTGCTGTCGGAGAAGGCGGGCACTTCCGAGACCTCCCGGTTCCAGACGGCAGCGAAGGTCTTGCGATCAGTTTCCTCCCAATGGCTTTCGGCCATCATTTTCAGCGAAGCGTGGTGATGCTCCATCGGCCGGATCAACCGCACGCGCCGCTCGATCTCGCCATCGTCCAGCCTCAGCGAAGGCGCCGGAACCTGCACTGCGGCACGGCCAGACTTCGCATTGACCAGCAGCTTGCCGTTGCCGTCGGCGATCCAGCCGAAGGCATCGTCGAGCATCATCGGCCGGTTGCGCCGTCGCTCGGTGATGGTGAGCAGCCGCGTTTCGGCTCCGGTGGCCGGATGGGTGTAGATCGTCTTGCGGTCGGTGACGACGAAGCTCTCGGCTGTCAGCGTCTCCAGCCCGACATCGTAGATGCCGCTGGCGATGGCGCCCTGCACCCTGGCGTCGAGCAATTGCTCGAAGGCCGTGAAGAGGATGCCCTGAAGCTCGATGGTGAGCGCCAGCAGCCGGTTCAAAAAGGTGGTGATACCCGGCAACTCATCCTTGATGCCGTTGCTGTCCATCAGCTTCAGGCCGGTGGCGGCCTCGAAGCGGTGGAGCGAGCATCCCTCGATCTTGCCGCGCACCAGCAGGAGATAGAGCTGGCGTAGCGCGTCGCGTGCGTATGGCGATTCCAGATTATCTTCGGGCCGAAACAGGCCCTGCCCGCCGGTTTGCCTCTGTCCGCGCGTGATCGCGCCGAGCGTATCGAGGCGCCGGGCGATGGTGCTGAGGAAGCGCTTCTCCGCCTTCACATCGGTCGCGATCGGTCGGAACAAGGGCGGTTGCGCCTGGTTCGTCCGGTTGGTGCGGCCGAGGCCCTGAATGGCGGCATCGGCTTTCCAGCCCGGTTCGAGAAGATAGTGGACGCGCAGCCGCCGGTTTCGCGCCGACAGTTCGGCGTGGTAACTGCGCCCGGTCCCGCCCGCGTCCGAGAAGACCAGCACGCGCTTCAGGTCGTCCATGAAGGCGGCCGTCTCCGCCAGATTAGCGGATGGCGCGCGATTCTCGACGACGAGCCGTTCGCCTGTGCGGACGATCCGGCGGGATCGGCCTGTCACCTCCGCCACCATGTCCGTGCCGAATCTCTGGACGATCTGGTCGAGCGCACCGGGGACTGGCGGCAGACTGGCGAGCCGCTCGATCAGTTCGTCGCGGCGGGCGACGGCTTCGCGGCTCTCGACGGGCTGGCCGTCGCGATAGACCGGCCGCGAAGAGAGGTTGCCCTCCGTGTCGGTGAACGGCGCGTAGAGCTGAACCGGGAAGGAATGGGCGAGGTAGTCGAGGACATATTCCCTCGGCGTGATGTCCACGCGGACGTCGTTCCATTCCTCGGTCGGGATCTCGCCCAGCCGGCGCTCCATCAGCGCTTCGCCGGTCGAGACGATCTGGATGACGGCGGCGTGGCCCGCTTCGAGATCGCGCTCGATCGAGCCGATCAGCGTCGGGGTTTTCATGCTGGTCAGGAGATGTCCGAAGAACCTCTGCTTGGCCGACTCGAAGGCCGAGCGGGCGGCGGACTTCGCCTGCTTGTTCAGCGTGTCGCCGCTGCCGGTGATGTTGGCCGCCTCCATCGCCGCGTCGAGATGGTTATGGATGATCGCGAACGCGCCGGCGTAGGCATCGTAGATGCGATGCTGCTCGGCCGTCAGCTTGTGCTCGACCAGCTCGTATTCCACGCCGTCATAGGACAGCGAGCGCGCGGTATAGAGGCCGAGCGAGCGGAGATCGCGGGCCAGAACCTCCATGGCTGCAACGCCGCCGTCCTCGATCGCTTCCACGAACTCGGCCCGCGTGGCGAAGGGGAAGTCCTCCCCGCCCCACAGGCCGAGCCGCTGTGCATAGGCCAGGTTATGGACCGTGGTGGCGCCTGTGGCGGAGACGTAGACGACGCGCGCATCGGGAAGCGCGTGCTGCAGCCGCAGACCCGCGCGCCCCTGCTGTGATGCGGCGACGTCGCCGCGTTCTCCCTTGCCGCCGCCAGCGTTCTGCATTGCGTGGCTTTCGTCGAAAATGATCACTCCATCGAAGTCGGAGCCCAACCATTCGACGATCTGCCGGACCCTGGAAACCCTCTCTCCACGGTCGTCGGAGCGTAGCGTGGCATAGGTCGTAAATAGGACGCCTTCCGACAGGGTGATCCTTGCGCCTTGGGGGAAGCGCGACAGCGGCGTGACCAGCAGGCGCTCCATGCCGAGGGCCGACCAGTCACGTTGCGCGTCCTCGATCAGCTTGTCGGATTTCGAGATCCAGACAGCCTTCCGGCGACCACGAAGCCAATTGTCCAGAATAATGCCGGCCGACTGGCGTCCCTTGCCCGCGCCGGTCCCATCGCCGAGCATGAAGCCGCGGCGGAAACGCACCGCCTTCGCGGCGTCGGCCGGGGCGGCCTGAATGACGTCGAAGGTGTCATCGACCGTCCACGATCCGGCGAGATAGTCAGAGTGGGCCTCGCCGGCATAGATCACCGTTTCCAACTGGGCGTCGGACAGGAGGCCGAGAATATTGGCCGGCAGCATCGGCCGATAGCTCGGCTTCGGCGGCGCGATGCTCGCCATCGCAGCGGACTGGACCAGCTTGGTCGGATGCACCTGAGAGCCGGGAATACGGATCGCCTGCAATCCGTATTCCTCATAGATGGCATCGGTCAGATGCGCCGTGTCGGGCGACGTCCAATCCACCGTCTCATAGGCCAGCTCCACGCCTTCGGGATCGGCGGCGACGGTCGCGGCAGGACGTGACGCGGCCGAGCGGGCGAGATAGCCGCGCACGCTCCTGGCCGCCGCCGCCGGAAGCTGCATCGGGACTTGCGGCAGCGCGACCGGCCGGCGCGGCGGAACCTGAGCCTCGATCCAGCCGAGCAGCGTGGCGACGTCCGACGCGACGCCCGGCGAGGCCGGGACGATGGCCGGATCATCGGCTGGCGTCTTGTCAATGACCGTGAGCCGTGTCGGAAAGGTCGTGCCGTGCTTGGCATAGACCGAGCCGGCGATACCGGCGGAAAAGACGATCGTGCTACGGTCCTGCAAGCGGACGAAGGCATCGCGCCAGTCGGGAAGGTCCGGCCCGACATTGGCGCCGGTGATCGTCACCAGCCGCCCGCCAGGAGCGAGGCGGTTCAGCGCCGAGGCGATATGGCGGAAGCCGGCATCGGCCACACGGCCGGAGACGTTCGCCAGGGCCGAGAATGGCGGATTCATCAGCACCACGGATGGCACGGCGCCCGGTGCGAGATGATCGTCGATTTGCGCGGCGTCGACGCGCGTGACGGCGATCGCCGGAAAGAGAGAGGCGAGCAGATCGGCGCGAACCTCGACCAGTTCGTTGAGGAGGAGCGTACCGCCGCTGATCTCGGCCAGGATGGCGAGAAGTCCGGTTCCAGCCGAAGGTTCAAGCACGATGTCGTTCGACATGATGGCCGCCGCCGTCACGCTCGCTAGGGCCAGCGGAACGGGCGTCGAAAACTGCTGGAATGCCTGGCTCTCTTCCGAGCGGCGGGTATGGGTGGGCAGGAGGCCGGCGATTTTCGACAGAGCGGAAAGCCGCGAAACCGGAGAGACGGCTTTACGGAAAAGCGCACGTCCGTATTTCCGGAGAAACAGGACCGTGGCCACTTCGCAGGCGTCGTAGGCCGCTTTCCAATTCCAGGCCCCGCTGGAGTCTGATGCACCGAAGGCGGTCTCCATGGCCGAGCGCAGGATGGCCGCATCGATGCGCTCACCGCGTTCGAGATGGCCGAGAAGATGATTGGCGGCCGCGAGAATGGCGGGTGCATGGGCAACAGGCGCGACCGGGGCGGCCAGGGGCAAGGTGATGTTCATGAGAGGAAGCCTCGGGAGAGCAGGAACGGGGAAGCCCGCGCAGCGCTCTCTCTCGACCGCCCAGGCTCAACCCCGTCCCACGGCCCTTTTCCTTTCCGACAACCGCCGCTACATGGAGATTTGCATATTGCGACTTCCCCCCGCGTCATGAACGTACGCGGGAACCGCCCTCATCAAATCAGGGACAGGGCATGCTCCTCATCGCTAGGAGGCGAAGGCGTTCAACAGGCTGCTGGCCGAATTCCTCGAAACGATTACCTGATCAGGCCGGCGCATCCGCGCTTGCGTAAAAACGCCTGCATTGCTTCCGAGATCGGCGGCTCGATGTCGAAGACACCGAAACGCTGGCGAAAGCGATCCCACTGGCGCCCCAACAGACCCCGGCGCCGCGCATCGGGGCAAATCCATATCCAGTCGAGCCGCCAGGGGCTCTCTCCGCGACCATCCGGCTGGGGGCGAAACGCGCAGGCACCGACGATCCGATCCTCGTCATCGGAAAACAGGAACCCGACCGCTTCATCGTCGTGATCGGGATCGGTCTGCCATTGCACGAAGTCGTAGCCAAGCTCGCGCTTGAACTCCAGCGCCCGATCATAGACCGCCTTGCGTTTCCATTTCGGTGACGACGCATCCACCCAGGGAGCGTCGAGATCGCGGGACAATGCATCCGCGAATTGCCGGTTCGGCTTCGGGTCTATAATGGCGAAGCGCTTGCGATGGAACGACCGGTGCATCTGTTCATCGGTCCGCAGGCCCTTGACGTAGAGCATTCCGCAATCGGGGCAGGTCACGGATTGCGTCTCTGGGCGCTTGCGATATTTCGGAGCGACGATCTTCAGCCACAGAGGCTCACCATCGTCGTCAATCAGATACTCCAGCCGATAACCCAATTCCGTCTTGTGCCGCAGCGTGCGCATTCCCCGCCATGGCCGGGGGGGCGCCGAGAGAGTTACAGGCGACAAGCGATGACGGTTCTGGTCGTAGAAGAGAACCGAGATCTCGTCCTCACTCAGATGCGAAACCGGCGGAATTAGCCCCTTGAGCCGAGCGCACAAGATCGTCAGGTCGATCCGGAACCCCAATCGTTCGATGAAGATGCAGAAGGCGGCAGTATCGATCGCGGAAAGCATGGAACGACCAAAACCGTCATCGAGACGATGTTTCGGACGCGAGAAAACAGCGCGGAACTGCAAGTCGAGCGCGGCGGCGAACTTTTCGATATCGATGACCGCCGGCGGGTCCGATCTGCGGTCGAGCATAAGCAGCAAATCTTCGATATCGGCCGTCGATGCCCATCCGGCCTCAGTAATCTTTGTGGCCAACGAAACCGGAAATGGGCGATCGGTCGGCTCCGGTCGTTGTAACGCATCCCATATCGCCCGGATCGTTTGTCCTTCGACTTCCATACGCTCCCCCAATGCAGCGACGATTATTGTTTTTCCGGATATCAACACTACAGTTTCAAACGAAATAAGCGGGAGAAAATCATAAATCGAAACTGTCCGCCATTTGTTGAGATATGATCCCTGCACAGAATGATTCCTGGTGCGGACGATGTCCCGTCTTGTCGATGACTCTAAGGTGACGGGACGTGCATGGGTTATGGGGCCCGAAAAATGGTAACAGTCATCTGGGCGCCGCCCGAAATGCCGGACGAACGTCACATCGTTGTGCGCGTTCACAGGGACGGCATACCCGGCACGAGTGACAAAGGTTATTTCCACGTCAGCGACGAAAAGGACTGGGGAGGCTCCGGTCCCTTCGACATGCTTCTGACCGAGGTGATCGAGCGGGCGAAGGAGCAGGCCGTCGACCGGGGCCTGTCACATGTCGTCGTCGTGCGGCGGGACTGATCGCCGTAACACCGAACCCGGAGGATCGGCGTGCCCGCGATCAGCACCGACCTGTTCAAGAAGAGCTATACGACGTCGCCGAAGGAGTTGAGCCCGGCCGTACTGGCATTCTGCGCCGGTATCAATGCCGATGCCAGGCCGGCCTACATCGCAGTCCAGCCCGATAATGAGGCGCAACCGTCAGAATGCTTCAACAATGTCGCGGCCAAGGTCGACCGTGACGGCGGATCGCTCGTCTACGGCTGGCTGATCTGGGAATGGCCGCGTGTGTTCATCGAGGCGGAACATCATGCGGTTTGGGAGAAGGACGGGGCGTTGCTCGACATTACCCCGCCGATAAACGGTGAAACAAGAATTTTGTTTCTCCCGGACCCCGTCCGCACATACGATTTCGTTGGGCAAAAGCGACTGATCAACATCAAGAAGAGCCTCGGCCAGTTTGCCAGTGTTCCGGACTGGATACGGGCTGCAGACACATTGCAGCGAACGATCGAACAACATTCCTTGGGCAACCGGTTCACCATGGATCGCAACCATCTCGCAGCACTCGGACGAGTCGTCCAGCAAAGCCTTGGCGCCGTCTTCGTCGATCTCGCCCGCAACACCAGACCGAATGATCGATGCTTTTGCCAGAGCGGCAAGAAATTCAAGAAATGTTGCTCGCCACTGATACAGCTTCATCCCTGACAAGCTAGCGGGATGACCGAGCGCGGCATGAGACAAGGCGCTCCGCCGGACAGCGGAACGCCTTTTTTGAAGGGGAGCAGAAATGCGGGGCCGATCGCAGCAGCCCAGCGTCGCACTTATTCGGCCGCGATCATCGCACCATGCTCGTCGTCGTTGTCGGCATCGTCGTCGTCACCGGCGAGAAAATCAGGCAGCGCCTCCCCGGCGCCATCCGCTTCGGCCGCGGTGACCTCTGCGGCAGCCTCGCCATCGAGATCGGCAAGGCGCAGCGGTTCCGGCAGCCAGCCGGTATCCGCCAGGAGTCGCTCGGCCTCCACCGCCATGTCACCCTTTTTCAGATGGGCGATGAGCTCGGCCGCACGCTCGCCGGCGCCTTCACGGACGGCGGCGAGGATGCGCGGCTTGGTCACGCGTCCGAGGTAGTTCTCGACCGTGGGCCGGAAGCCCGCGTCCACCATGTCGAGTTCGGTGGAGCGCGCCAGCCGATCGGCCTCGGCCATGCGGCGATCAAGAGCTGCCTGGGAGATTCCGGTGGCGCTGTGGGGATTTGGACGCTCATATAAGACGTTAACCCCGTAGGCGACGCAATGGGCGAGCAGCGCTAGGCGGCTGGTATCGTCGAGCACGGCAAGCCAATCCTAGAGCGCGTCATCGTCGGCCGGAATATCCGCCTTCCAGTCCTCATGCCGCTGGGTGACAGATTTTGCATAGGGCGCGTCAGCGAGATCCCTGCCCTGCTCACGGAAAAAGACGTGATTGACCGAAGCTTGCAGGCTCGCACCCGACGTACTCGTGCGCTGGAAGGTGTCGCGAACCAGTTTATGCAAAAGAGCCGTGAGCGCGACATGCGGATTGGCACCGACCGCATCGCGGAGCGCTAGTGAGCGATGTGCAGTCAATTCGATCACCAGCCGTTCGGGCAGCGGCTTGATGACGTCTTCCTCGTCTTCATCCTCCGGCTCGGCCGCCTGGCTGCCGATGGTGATGACGGTATGCTGGATCGCGCCATCGGCCCCGATTACCGCGGCCGGAGTTTCGTGATCGACATCGCTCTCTTCAACATCATCGGCAAGAGGAGCTTCGTCCTCGGGGCGGACATAGCCGCGATCTACGAACAGATCGCCATCACGATCGATGCTGATGAACACGCCGGCGCGGATGATTTCCGCCGGATGGTAGATCGCCGGACGGTGCTCGAAGGCATCGAGCGCCTGTTCGATCTCGCCAAGGCGCTGATCGATCTCGTCCGGCAGTTCGTCGGCTTCCCCATATTCGGCCTCGAGACGATCATATTCATTACGAAGCGCCTCACGGGCGGCACGCTCCTCGTCGGACAGATCGGCAACCGTACCGACGATCGCCCGCAAGCCGTCATTGTGCCCAAATGGGAAGTTGACGGCGATCTCGACCCACTTCCAGCCTTCGCCGGCAATTTCCTCGGCGACGGTCTTCAGCTTTTCGCCGACCAGTCGATCGAGCAGCATCGGATCTTGCAGCCAGCCGCCGTTGTCGCTCTCGAACAGGTCTCGCAGGACGTAGCCGCCCGCCGCCTCGTAGGCGTCGATGCCGACAAACACGGCGCGTTTGTCGGCCGCGCGTACCGCAGTCTCGGTCAGCATATGGCGAATCCGCCAAGGCTCCTTCTGCCAGCCGTCCTTGATCGCCGCCCAGACCTGTTCCTGGCGAGCATGGTCATCGGAAACGGTGAAGGCCATGAGCTGCTTCAGCTCGATGCCGTCTTCGGCATAGATGTCGAGCAACACTGGCGAGATGGATGCCAGGCGCAGGCGCTGCTTGACGACGTTAACGTCGATGAGGAAGGCTGCGGCGATGTCTTCCTCGGTCATGCCCTTGTCGCGCATGGTCTGGAAGGCGCGATACTGGTCGAGCGGATGGGGCGGCACGCGCTCGTCATTCTCGGCAAAGGAAATCTCTTCCATCAGGATGTTGCTGGCGGCATCGCCGACGACGCAGGGGACCGGCGCGGTCTTTGCGAGGCGCTTCTGCTTTACCAGGATTGCGAGGGCCTGATAGCGGCGTCCTCCGGCAGGCACTTCGAACATACCGGTTTCCTGACCGTCTGCATCAAGGACAGGTCGGACGTGAAGGCTCTGGATCAGGCCGCGACGCGCAATCGAAGTCGCCAGGTCTTCGATCGAGACACCGGCCTTGATGCGGCGGACGTTCGACTGGCTCAGGACGAGCTTGTTGAAGGGAATGTCGCGCGAGGACGACAACGTGATTTTCTGAGTAGCAGTAGCCATCGGGGTAGTCTCCACGACGGGCGCCGAGAGCCTTTCTCTCGACCCTAAACCCGTCATGAAGCGAAGCGCCGCCCTCTCACTCTAGGAGGGCAGCGCCACGAAACCGGCGAAACGGAAGGCAGAAACGTGCAAAGCCGGAAATCCGGAAACCCGCATTCCCCGCTTGACGGATGTCAGGCTGCCCTGTCGAGCAGCTTCTTGGCCTTAGCCTCCATGTCGAGGCGCGCATCCTGATGCGGCTTGTTGCGCGCAACGGCGGTGATACCGGCCACGAAGTCGAAGATAGACTCGGGCGGCCTGCCCTCTTCGGCCAGCACCGTGTCGATGATCTTGCTGGTCTCGGCCTTGGAGAAGCCTCGCTTGCGCAGGAAGTCAGTGCGGTCCTCGTCATTCTTCGCCACGATCCGCTCGCGGGCGGCCTTGATGCCGTTGATGAAAGGCACCGGGGAGGAATTGGCGAAGTTTAGCAGCGCCGGAGCCGCCTCGTGCGCGAAACGGGACGCGGCATATTTGGAGTGTCGGATGGTGATTTCCTCGAAATCCTCGACGCCCCACAGATTGCGATTTTGGCAGACCGCCCGGAGATAGAAGCTGGCCATGCCGAGCGTCTTGGCGCCAACTTCCGAATTCCAGACATAGAAGCCCCGGAAGTAGAGGTCGGGCGAACCATTCGGCAGACGCCCGGCTTCGATGGGGTTGAGATCGTCCACGAGGAAGAGGAAGACGTCCCGATCGGAAGCGTAGAGCGTGGTCGTATCCTTGGTGATATCAACACGCGGATTGTAGATGCCGGTCGACCAGTCGAGCACGCCCGGCACCTTCCAACGGGTATCCCCGGTGCCGTTGCCGGCGATGCGCTGCACGGCCTCGACAAGTTCGTAGTCGTAGATGCGTCCATAGTCAGGGCCGGTAACGGCGCGGAGCTCGACACGGCCGTCGTCGGTTTCGAGCGTCTTTATCTGCTCGGCGCGGTTGGACGTCAGACCGTATTGCAGGTTGATGCCTGCAAGCGCAGCTGGGAGCTGGCGCAGATAGGCGGCGGGAGCGCCGACCTGACTGGCGAGCTGACCGAAACTCCAGTGCGTCGGCGCGACCGGCGTGTCTGAACCGGGCAGGATCAGAGAGAGGTTTTCAGCGTCTGTGCGACTTGCCTCTACATGGATGAGCGCGCTTTCCATTACGCGCGTCCGGCTACGCTCGGCGCGGCCGCGCACGGAATCCATCAATTCGTTGAGCGAGAGATAGCGTTCGTCGGCTGGGCGCGAGAACCATTCCGAAGATACCCGGCCGATGCGCTCGCCGCGGCTGACATCCACCTTGTAGCCACCGCTCGCGTCACGGCGACCGTCGAGAACCTGCATATTCATGGGAGCAATCTCCATGACGGGCGCCGGAGACCTCTTCTCCAGCCCTCAACCCGTCATGGAAACCCAATCCACACTCTCACTCTTAGGGGGCGTTGCGGGGCCTCCCCGCAGAAGGGGGTGCGCCGGCGACCTTGGCGCCGGCCAGGGGGAAGGCTTTCCCCATCCGCTTGCGGCCAAGCTGATGCTCGCCCTGTGGGTGCGGCTCACCAGAGCGCATGAGAGAGTCGGCATTCGCCGCAGCTGTTGCTGTCGTTTCTTCTTTCTAAAAAGGGTCGGCAACTCGCTATACTGTGAATACATCAAGTTTCAGCATTTATCTGCCCGGCAGAAGAATTAACATAAACGATATTGCTGGAGGCGCGTCTTTAATGAGGGCTGGGAGACTATGACAAAAACGACAAATGAAACGCACAGGAAGACATCCAAGAAACCCTACAATGAGCGATCCGACCTCGAGAAGCTGCAATCGCAGTGGAACAAGCTATCTGGCCTTCATTTGAGGGATGAGCCTTCAGCCGCCATCGTGCGTTGCGCAACCGCTGCCGAGATCGCTGCGAACTATGCCATCCGAACCGAATGGGCTCGCCAAACCGAATTCGACGCAACGATCATCGACCAGTTCCTGCGGTGGGCGAACGGCCTCCACGGCAAAGTCACCCGCCTGTTCGTGCCCATCTATTTCGCTCATCCCGCGAAGAGTAAAACAGGGAAGACACTCATCAAGTCCGCCGAGAACATCAATGTCGTGCGAAACGCAGTCGTGCATCAAGGCACATTCAGCAATGCAAAGGAGGCCGAGGATGCGATTGCTGAAGCGAAGAAGTTCATTAACCTGATCGTCGGCCTTTCGATTCCTGACTTCGACATTACCGCTAAGGCAAGTAGCAAGTAGGACCAGCGCTTGGGGGACGGATGAACGTTGTGAGTGCAACTGCCAAATTGTGGGATGTCGACGTCACGATCGGCCTGACGACCCATACAAAGCACAGACATGTTCCCAGCCCGGTATCACCGCATTTCGAAGCGCCTCAGGCCGCGTCGACCTTGACGTTCTCTCCCGTCGCGCTGGCGGCGGCTGTCGCCAGAACGGCGACGACACGTCAGGCGCGAGCGCAACTGCTGGCCAGCCTTCAGAAGAGCGCACTCGCTCAACTGGAATGCCTGATCTCGAACACTCCGAAGTTCGAACTCACCGATGACTTTGCGGATCTGGCTGATACCGAACGGACCCTGTTCACCGCACGGTGCGGAGCCGGGATAACCGATCTCTATATGAACGCTTTGGGATATGTCTGGCGCGCGAATGCGGCCTGCTTGTCCAGCACGCTCGATCCCCATGCCGATTTTCTCTACGACGGCGGGAACGCCGATGGACACGGTGTCGTGCTGGCTGAAGCCCACGGTTCATTCGCTGCCAACGCCACGGAGAAGACAGTCGCTTCGCAAGCGAAGCGCAAATATGCAAGGCAGGTGAAACCCTACGTGAATGTGAGATCTCCCTTCGGCCACGTCGTCCACGGCTATTCCGTGGCCTTTGGCTCGAAGCCGGGCACGTCTGGCGCCTTCCTGAGCGTAGCCGAAACGCGGATTACGAAACCAAGGAAAAAGGCTCTGCCGCCTACGAGCCAGCCATCTGTTGGCCGCGGCGTGACAACGCAAATGGCGCTGGCAACCCACCGGTCGAACTTCCTGCTTATGGGCATGAGCCCCGTTGTCAATTGGATCGATTGGATCAATACGGCTGGCGAGTTTCCCGTGGAATCCGGGCCAGTCACGTTTGTCCGATTTCCATATGCAGGCCGTTGGTATCTTGGCAACGCCTTCTCGATCTGGCCGGCTTTACGCCCCTATTGGTGGCACGACGAGCTCTGGGACGATCCGAATTGGCGGCGGCTTGCCATTCGAGACACTATCGTTCGCGGTTTGCTGGGCGAGTCGGTTGGTTGGTTCGTCATGGAGGAGACGGCCTGCAGAGCGTTCCTCGATAGCCTCACCAGTATGATCCGAGCCGGTGGTGACGATCGTCCCGAACGACTCGACCTCCCCAGCTTTGATCCCGCTGGTTTCGGCATTCGCGAGGACAGCCGGGGTCGGCGTGCCGACGGCTCTGACTATAATTACGCGCTGTTCCGCGATGGCCTGGCCTTGGTAGGCGATCCTTTCCGTCCACGAAAGTTCGAGACGAGGCGATGGTCGCCGAAGGAGGGATTCGAGAGCTAGAGGCGTTGCACCAGAGGTCCGGAGAGCGCATCGTATAGGCCTCAAAAACTGAGGCAGTTGGCTCCTCTATGCTCCCCAGGCGTCGATGATTGTGCCCAGAGGAAATGGGATCTTTTCCTTCGACCATTCGTGATACGGCGCTGCTGTCTGGCTGTATGGACCGGGCTCCGGACGATCGAACTGGACCCGCGTCGGGATATGGAATGCGCTTCCAAAAACAATCGCCTCGCCTGACGACAATATCGTCACTTGGTCGAGCAGACGCCGCGCCTGCATCGGGATGATCCGGCGGAAATGGTCGATGTCATCCGGGTTTTGCAGACGGTGGCTGATGAAATTGGCGCACTGGCTGATGATTGTCTGGCTGATCTCGCTCGGGCGTTGGCTGGCGATGATGAGCGACAGTCCGAACTTGCGCCCTTCCTTTGCGATGCGCTCATAGGTCAGCCGCGCCAGGCGATGACCGCGATCCTCGTCGGTACGAGCTGGTCGGGCGTAATTGTGCGCCTCTTCGAGGACGAGTACCCATGGGTGCTTGTAGCGCGACGCCGCGGGCAAGCGTTCCCGCGCTTCCAGCAGCACGCGCCCGATGACGGCGCAGGCATAGGGAAGCACTTCGTTGCTCAGCATCGAGAGGTCGAGCACAGACACCTTCGGACCTGTGGTGGCGCCCAAACCGAAGCGAGCGAACCAGGTGGATAGATTGGCGATCGTAGTGCCAGCGTCCTCGTAGTTCAGGAATGCGCGCCACCGCTTGTCATCGAGGCGGGTCTTCAAACGCAGCTTCAGCGTCGTCAAATGGGCGTCCACCCTGAACGTGTCTTCCTTTGACACCGCCCGATTGATCAGAGACGGATCGGTCAGCGTTGAACGCGCAATCGGGATCGGCGAATCTGCGGTGCGCGCGCCTGCCTCCGTCGTATCGCTCCCGCCGACAATCTTGATCCGGATGGCATCTTTGAGCTTCTCCGCTTCGGCCGCGACCGCAGCCTGATTGCCCATTACGTCCTGGTTGTACTGATCGACACTGCGATGAGTCTTGAAAAGGACTTCGAAGGCCGCAGTGTCGATGTCGGAATCCGCGAGGTGGCCCACAATGGCGTCGCAGTAAGAACCGGCGAACTTCCTTTTCACTTTCGTCAGTTCGCTGAGAAGCTGATCGAGCGCGCTCATTGCATTTTGCAGCGAACCGAGGCTGGCGGCAGCCGTAGCGTTCCCGCCCTTCGCGATCGCCCACCAGTCCTTCAGTACGGGTTCCTGCGTCTGTTCCGATGCGCTCAGCCATGCGCAGATCTCTTCGGCGTTCAGGAACCAGAGCGGGAGGCTGAACTCCCTGCCATTGAGATAGATGCGATCCGGCAGGCGTGTCTCGGCCATAGTGGCGGGAAAGGCTTTGGCGTATTCGCCATTGATGTCGAGAATGAAGACGTGCGGCTCCTGCGCAGCACCGTCCAGTGCTTTCATGGCCTTCTGGATAAGGCTCGACACTGAGAAGGATTTGCCTGAGCCGGTGTTTCCAACGATCGCCAACGGCCTGGAGAACAGGTCATTGTAGGACGCTCGCACGACATTGCGCGCCTGGCCAGTGGGAAAGCCGATTTTCAAGTCGTAGTCGAAATCCTTGTCATCATAGCCTTCCGGCCTGTTGCGACGGGGTGGGGTCTCAAATATCGCACGCAGGATGTCGGGCGATCCGATTTCTGCCGGTGTATCCAACGTCGGCAGAACGGATATGCCTGGACTGAAAGACGGCTCATCATCGGCGTGCTCGATGGTGCCCAACAACTGCACGCTGGCAATCCGGCGTGGCTTCATAAGTTCCAGACTGAGATCATCTCCGCTGGAAGGGTCGAAGCTTTCCCGCGCCTCGAGATCGGTGATGATGCCGATGACAGTTTCGCCTGCGCCAAGCGAGAAGGTGAGATAAGCATTGATGGCGATCGCGACCTGAACTCCATCGAGGGTCGCCCGCAGCGCCGAACGAGTCTCGGGCAGCAATTCCACCTTCACCCGGAAACCCTGAACTGAAACAATGTGGCCGATAAGACGTGGATTATCCATCCTACACCGCCGGATCAGGGTCGGTCGGCGTCGCAGACGAAGCAATCTGCTTCTCGAAACGTCGCAGGCGCAGGAAGTCGTCCAGCCACTGTACGTCGGGCATTACCGAGCGAGCGAAATCGTCAAAGGTGGCATGCTTGAACTTGGCAGCAGCAAATGCGGCGTCGGTTGGGGTCAGCACAAAAGCTCGCTTGCCGAGATCCTTGTAGCGGCGCACCCGCTCGATGACGGGGCTTGCTGGATTAGGCTCAACCACGAGCATCACCAGTGACGGATTCATAAGCGCATTTTCAATGATACGGCTGACATGATCGTCACCAAAGCCATAGCCAAGAACGAGCAGGAAGGTCTGCGGGATACCGAGGCGAACCTGAAAGGACCGGAAGAGATGCGCGTAAGGCATCGTCAGCGTCTGCGCGAACTTATTGGCCGTCGGCAGAATTCCGACTGATGGCGTCTCCCCTGCCAAATCGACGAGTGCGGCCGCCTTCTCGTCCGCTTTCAGGCCGGCATAGGCTCTGAACGGGGCAAGATCGGGATGCCGCGCACGCATCTCGCCGTCCTGCTCGAACCAGTGAATGGACCCATGTAGCTTGTAGAAGTGCAGGAACTTGTCGAAGCGCCTTACGCGACCTTCGGCAACTTCGCCCGGATAATAGATATCGAGCCCGTAAACCGAAGGATCGAAGCGGGCAGCGGCACGGCCGGTGAATCCATCGAAATACTGGATACCGAGAAGTTCGAGGGCCTGCTCGAAGAGGGTATCGTAGTTCAACGTGAAAAGGTGAGTTCGGCCAAGATTGCTGTCGCGCGCCACGAGCTTGGAGAGAAACGCAAGCTGCGGAGCGATCTCGCTTGCCGACTTCGCTTTGGCCGTATCGGGCAAGGACAGCGCGCATTCGGCGAAAATCGACATACGCAGACGATCAACGAACCACTTGAGATCGTCCAGGCTCGGTGCTGGCGTGCCCGGCCAAGAGACACCGGAGAATGGCGCGTCCTTCGACTGTCCAACGACAAGTGCGTTAGCGACAAAGGACAGCCAAGCCTCGAACCCCAGCGTCGGCTCATCAAGAAGATCGGCCATCGAAACGGCATCCTGCCGCGCCTTGATGATCGGGCCGATAGAGGCCGGCACATCGGGAAGAGCCTCAATCGTCGCAAAAACGGCAGTTTCGAGGTTCGCCATCGTCTTGCCGCCCGCCGAAACCGACGTGCCGGAACCCGTCAGAACGACGAGGTTTTCCATTCGCAACCATTCGGAGATCAGAGCCTGGAGGCGAATGCGCCCTTGTTTCTGGTCGAGCCCAAGCAGAAGATCGCCGGCGTTGCCGTCTTCCGTCAAGCCAATGAGCTGATACTCGATAGGTACAGGCGGCGCAGCTGTCATTTTATTCTCCCCCCTCCAAACCGCCGCGCAGCGGATTTATGATCTGGAGCCCCACGAAATCTTTTTCGTTGTCCGTTACGACAACGCAGTCATTTGCGCCTGCAACGGCCGCAATGATCATGTCGAGACCACTGCGGGGGCGGCCAGCCATTTTGCCCTCCGCCATGAGTCGCGCCCAGAGTAGACCGGCCTTATCGTCGAAGGAGAGGATACGACCGGCGAAGAGAGCCTGCGGCCCCTCTGGCCCCGCGAACCAGGCGTCGAGGCTGTCACGCTTCTTGCCTCGCGGCTTTTCCAGAATGCCGCGCCGGATTTCGGCGATTGTCAGCGAGGCAATAAACAGATCCTCATCGCGCTGCTCGGCCATCCAGGCCAGCAGCGACTCCGACGGCCTTGGCTTTACGATATTGCTTAGGATGTTGGTGTCGAGAAGATAGCGCGTCACAGATCGACCTTGCGCCCCTCTTCACGGGGGCGGGAAAGGTCGAGTTCGGCGCCGACGAGCGGCGAGCGCCGCAAAGCGGTCAGGATATTTCCGGGCTTCGGCGGCTTGCCGCCGACGGCTGTCTTGACAGCCAAACGGACGCTTTCCGCTTCCGGGCCTTCCTCAGCCAGGCGACGCGCAAGCGTGCGGATCAGTTCGCGGTCGGATTCAAGCGCCATGATCTCGAAGCGTGTGAGGCCTCGCTGCGTCAGGCGCGTGCGATAATTCTGCGTCGCTCTTTTCTGTGCGGCATTGCCCATGACTATCCTCCGTGCTATGTCTGGATATATAGTCCAGATTTGTAACGCCGACAAGTGAGGACAGGATGACAGAGCGAGTCCACGACGATCTCGGCAGGCCGGAGCAACGTCAGTATTTTCCGTCTTCCATGACGCGCTTCGCTACGCCAGATTTCGCCTGCACCGACGAGGGCAAGCCTGATGTGGCCGAATATTCGCCTCTGATTGCAGTTGCTTATACTTCGGTTCACGCCAATCTTGAAGCCGATATACTTGCAATTGGCTTCGAACGGCGCAACGATGAATTCTGGCAACCGCCCAAAGCAAAGGAGTACGCTTCGGCTCAACGAGCCGGAATTGACGCTTTTGCCCCATGGCGACGGTCCGGATCCGCGTCTGGTCGAGCTGGTTCGCCTGCTCGCCCGCCGGGCCGCGCGGGAAGCGTTCGAGGAGCAGACGAAGGAACGCCAAACGACGCGCTCCTGATGTCACAGGAGAGTGCGTTGTGAAGGTTGCGATCTACGCCCGCTATTCATCCGACAATCAGCGCGACGCTTCGATCGCCGACCAGCTTCGCATCTGCCGTCTCCATGCCGAGAAGCAAGGCTGGCAGGTGGTCGAGGAATACACCGATCACGCAATATCCGGCGCCTCTCTCCTCCGTCCCGGTATCCAGGCCCTGATCTCCGACGCGACCCGTGGCCGCTTCCGCTATGTCTTGGCCGAGGCTATGGACCGCCTCTCACGCGATCAGGAGGATATCGCCGGCCTCTTCAAACGCATGGCGTATTCGGATGTGAAGATCGTCACCCTTTCGGAGGGCGAAGTCACCCATCTACATGTCGGCCTCAAAGGCACGATGAACGCCTTGTTTCTCAAGGACCTCGCCGACAAGACGCGCCGCGGACAGCGTGGAAGGGTGGAATTGGGCAAGTCGGGAGGCGGAAACGCCTATGGCTATGACGTGGTCAAGAAGTTCGACAGAAACGGTGAGCCGGTCCGCGGTGACCGGACCATCAATGAGTTCCAGGCTGATGTCATCCGCCGCATCTTCCGCGACTATGCAGCCGGAAAATCCGCCAAGCGGATTGCCTTCGAACTGAACAAGGAGGCCGTCCCCGCGCCGAGCGGCGGCGATTGGGGCTTCAGCACGATCAATGGCAACCCAAAACGCGGCAATGGCATCCTCAACAACGAGCTGTATGTCGGCAGACTGATCTGGAACCGCCAGCGCTTCATCAAGGACCCGGATACGGGCAAACGCCAGGCCCGGATGAACCCGGAGGCGGACTGGATCACCCAGGACGTGCCGGAGTTGCGTATTCTTGACGATGATCTCTGGCAGGCCGTGAAGGAGCGCCAGAAGACCGTCAAGCAAAACCGGAACGACGATAACGAGGCCGAAATCCATTTCCGCGAGCGTCGGCGTCCCAAATACCTGTTCTCAGGCCTGACGAAATGCGGTTGCTGTGGCGGTGGCTACTCGATGATCTCAGCTGATCTGGTCGGCTGCTCGACGGCACGCAACAAGGGTACGTGCGACAATCGCAAGAACATCCGGCGCGATCAGCTTGAAGCACGCGTTCTCAACGCGCTACGCCATCACCTTATGGAACCCGCGCTGTTCAAGGAATTCTGTGACGAGTTCACCCGCGAGATGAATCGGCTCCGCATGGAAGGGCGGGCGTCGATCGATCAAGCCGAAGCCGAGAGGAAACGGATTGACCGGGAGCTCGATAAGCTGATGAAGCTCATCATGGCCTCCAGTGACGACGACGCGCCCACCCGCATGATGAAGCAGATGAAAGAGCTGGAGGTCCGTCAGAAGGAACTGACGGCTTTCCTGCAAGAAGCAGAGGAACCGCCGCCCCTCCTGCATCCGAACATGGCGCACCACTATCATGTTCAGGTCGATGAACTGTATGCGGCGCTTCAGGAGGATTCGGAGGCGAAGAGGATGACGGCGGCCGACGTGATCCGCTCGCTTGTGAAGGACATCATTCTGACACCCGAGGACGGCGAGCTGAAGATTGATGTGCGTGGCGATCTTGCAGGCATCCTTGGGATTTCACTCAAAGGCAAACGGCCCGCCGGAGGGGCGGGCCGATCGCAAGTTGAGATGGTTGCGGGGGCAGGATTTGAACCTGCGGCCTTCAGGTTATGAGCCTCATGTTCCGTTATAATCGCCAATGAACGCCAATAGGATTTCATAGTTTTTTCATATAGTTGCCTTGATGTCGCCTTTCCGTCCTATTGACGAATAGAGGTATTTTATGTGTTTATGTGCCCCTGAATTGCCCCTAAAGGGCGATTTTCTCACCTTCAGGTTATCCCTTCCCGATGTTCCGGGGGCACGTTCAAAGAGGGCACATATGGCAACGATTGAGAAGCGCGAGCGCAAGGGCGGCACCGTCTATATGGTCGATATTCGGATTGCGGGTGTGCCGCGCCAGAAGAAGACCTTTCAGCGTTTGACTGACGCCAAGATTTGGGCCGCGAAAACCGAAACGGCAATCCGCAACGGCGAAATCAAGAACGTGGTGCGCACGGCGAAGCGTAAGGCGCTTTCAGACGTTATTGAACGCTATGAGCGGGAAGTCCTTCCGAACCTCGCAAAAACGACACAGCGCGCCGCACAGACGTATTTGGGATACTGGAAGCGGGAACTTGGCGCACATGCCCTGTCCTATATCACGCCAGAACTGATTGACGAGCGCATGGAAAAACTGGCGACGGCCCCCGATGGCCGCGCCAAGCCAAAAGAAAAAGACGGCAAGGAAATCTCCCCTGCCCCGAAACCGAAGTCCCGCAAGACGCTGAAGCACTACCGCGACACGCTGGCGGTGCTGTTCAACCATGCCCATACATGGGGCTGGATCGGCAGCAATCCGCTGGATGGCGTCAACAAGATCACGGGCATCCGCGACCAGCGCGACCGTTACCTTGACGACGACGAGCGGAAAGCCCTGCTGGAAGCCTGCCGCACCAGCGAAAACCATCAGCTTTACCCCATCGTGATTTTCGGGCTTTCGACCGGGGCGCGCAAAAGCGAGATTTTGGGCCTGACCCTGCGCGACGTGGATATGGCACGCGGCCTTGCCGTGCTGCGCGACACGAAGAACGGCGAAACCCGTTCAGTGCCTATCGTCGGCCACCTGCATGAATTGCTGAAAGAGCATATCCAGTGGGTGAATGACAGCTACAATAAAAAATACCCGGAAGCGGAAACGCGCTGGCTGTTTCCGCGTCGCGACCTGCTGGCCGCGATTGATATTCGTGCTGCGTGGGAAAACGCCCTAGAGGAATCCGGCGTCAAGGATTTCCGTTTCCACGACCTGCGGCACAGCACGGCCAGCTATCTTGCCATGCAAGGGGCGGGCCTGCTGGAAATCGCGGATATGCTCGGCCATAAAACCCTGCAAATGGTGAAGCGTTATGCGCACCTGTCCGGCGATCACAAGCGCGGGCTGGCGGAAAAACTGGATGCAAACATCTTCTGATGGTGCCGCGCACCTTCTATATATCGCCTTTCCAAGCAATAGGCGCTACCTAGTCACTAGGTAGCGCCTATTAAGTCGGGGTGACGATCACGCCTGCGGCGAGGCTAAAGCCAAAAGCGCCTGCAATGCTTCTTCCCCTGCCCCGTAACCGTTGGCGGACGCGAAGCGCCAAAACGCATCTTTGGTTTCAGGCTTAACATTGATGTTCAACTGCGCAGTGCGGCCACGTGAGCGAAGCGAACGGGCATCAACCTTCGGCAATGCGGTATTCTGCGTTCTGGCGCTAAACCCGCTTGCTTCGGCAATGCGACGCGTTTCGTCTTTGGGCACGGTAGGTTTTTCCGTGCGTGGTTGGAAAACGGCCACTTTTTCCAGCGGGTCATCCGTGAGTGGTGCAAATGTGTTTGGTCGGGTGCGTGTCATGCGGCAATTCCTTCTTGTTGGGCGTTCATAAGCATCTGCGTCACGGCACGGGAGAAGGCTTCGGCGTTCTCAATCGCAGCTTCCGGCTTGGATGCTTCGCTTGCCGTCAGGTCGTAGAGTGTGCCGCCGAGCTGCATGATAGCGCGAAACGCGGCACGTTCAGTCAATTCCACGGGAAGGAGTGGAACGCTGTTTTCTTTCAGATCGCGTTCAATGTGCTGCAAGTCGCGGGAGCGAATGGCGGCATTGGTGCGCGTGAAAAACACGGCATAGGGAATGGCGCGGCGAAACGCTTTTTCTTCACGGCGGATAAGGTCAATCACACGGCGGGATTGATCGGCGTCGAGTTGGCTTCCCTGCATGGGAACCAAAACGAGGTCAGCACGTCCGATAGCGTATGAAACCGCAAGGTTTGCGGAGCCTTCCAAATCCACAATAACGAAAGCCGAACGGCTTGCGACATCATCGATGGCATCGGTGATGGTGTTTTCGTTGACGTTGGGAACCAGCGCAAGATTGGCGGGCACGCGCGCAGGGTCGCGCTGCCACCATTGCGAAAGCGGTTGATTTGGGTCAGCGTCAATGAGGCTGACCGTGGCTCCACGCTGCGCCAGGACTTGCGCAAGCACAACGGCTGACGTGGATTTCCCTACGCCGCCTTTGGAATTGGCGAAAACGATAACAGGCATATTTCCTCTCCCTTTTCTTTGATTTCATCGCAGAGAAGGAGAAACCGACAAGAAATATCGTCCATTACCGCCTACCAAGGCACGAGGTAGGCGGTAGGTAGGTGATAAATATGCACTACCAAGCCAATAGGTAGGCAATACCTAGCGACTTGGTAGCGCCTACCATTTCCCTAGTGAATGATGGGCATGTAAAAAAGTTCTTGAATCTGGCAGAAACAATCATATTTTGGGAGTGATTTATCCACCATACTCATGCAACATCGAATTGATGGATAAAAAACTTGGCCAATTACGAGGACTTGCGCACCGTAAAGCAACTTGTAGCCGAAGCACCATTTCTGACCGAACAAATGCTTCGCTGGTACATATTTCATGCACACACGAACGGGCTTGCAGCGGCCATCATCAAGATTTCCAACAGGGTCTATATCGACCGCAAGGCATTCCAGAGTTGGATTGAAAGCCACCGCCTCGTCCCCACGGGCTGAAAGCGCCAGATAGACGAAAACAGGAAAAGACAGCCTCGCAATCGCGAGGCTGTTTGTCTTTGAAGGCTGATTAGGCAGCTTGGTCGAAGGCGTCATCCATGGCGTCCTGATAGCCGTAATACAGGCCGTCTGCTTCTTTCCAGTTATCCCAATCGTTGGGATCGTCGGTTTCAACGGCGATGGCGAGAAGTTCGTCAGCCTGATCGCGAAGGCAGCGCAATTTGATAATCATGTCGAGGCGTGTACGCGGTTCGATGGACAGCATGGCCGTGTTCTCCCTTATTGAGCGTTGTTGTCGTTGCCGTTGTCGATCACGCGCAGAGTGATGCGACCATCGCAGGGCAGAAGATCAAGGGACAGGCTGAAGCCTTTGCCGTCCTTGTGCGGCCATGCCGCGCCAATGCGGGTCCAGTGTGCCTTGTCATCCTTGCCGCCGGTGACATGGAACAGGGCGTGCGTTGGTTGGTTTTTGGTTTTCGCTGATGTTGTCATGGGTCTATCTCCTTTTTTGGTTACGACCGCGCCCTACGCGGCCTGATGGTCTGAAAAGAACCCGAACGAAAAGTTCGGCGTGCAAGCGGCAACACGTTTAAGCGGGCAGCCTCTTGCAGGACGAACGGGGCGGGTTATCAGCGCCATCAATCAAGGCCGAGAAGGGGACGCGGACCCCAAAAGGGGAGAGAGTTTCCCATGCCAGCGAAACCAGAACACCTTACCAACGACCCGAAATCAGTTCATTCCGGGCAAGAAAGGCATCTGGAAACCAGCACGGCAGCACCCAAGGCAAAAGAACGGGAAAGATTCTGCCGACTCTCACCCGACCGCAAGGGGCATCCCGCGCGTGTGACGCCGGTGGACACTACCATCAAACAGAAGGAGACCAGGGCGCAGTTCGCAAACCGCTTACACGCTCTCAACCTTGATACCATCATGCACCTGCGCCCTGTCAGTTTTCGCTACAAAGCCAGCTATGCCGAAGGCAAGCCAGGCATGAATGGCCTAAAGCGCGGCTTCATTGCGCAGGAGGCAGAAAAGGTACTGCCCGAAGTAGCACGAAAGCGGAAAAAGATTTGAGAGACGGCTAGGCCGCGCCTGATTTCCGATTCTGAACAGCAGCGATCTCACGCCGACACTGATAAAGGCCATGCAGGAATTGAAGGCGGAGAACGATAACTTGCGCCAAAAGATGCAAGACTTGAAACGCATGATGATGCGGAAATTAAAGGGGCTACGCCTGTAGCCCCTTGAGGAAATCGACCGCCTTGGTGGCGAGGCTGGAAGCCTGAAAGATAGCCTTGCTATCGGCCTTCAGGATTTTCAGCCAGTGGGAAATATAGGCCGCATGGTCGGGACGCGGTTCCAGCGTCACGCCAAGCTGGTTGCACAGGAAGGCCGCGCCAAGCTCGGCAACGAGTTCTTCGCGAGCATAGGCGTCCTTGTCAGGGTTGACCGTTTCCAGCCGTGCGCAACGGCTCTCGTGGCCTGAAAAATGCACCAATTCGTGCAAAAGGGTGCTGTAATACGCTTCGGTGGCCGTGCTGGTGGCGGAACCGTGGAAGACTTCGCGAGGCGGCATCTGGATCACGTCCGTTGCCGGGGCGTAATAGGCGCTCTCGCCGCCGTGGCGGATTTCTACCTTCGTGGCGGTGATGAAGCGGTCAGCGGCTTCGATGGGCGAAACCTGATTGACGATTGGCGTGCTGGCTTCAGGAGCGTAACCGTCAACCTGATCGGCGTTGAAGACGCGGGATGCACGGGCCATAAGGCGCTTGCGCGGCTGGTCGTCGGATGCATCTTCATCGTCGTGCTCAAATTCCTTGTAAAAGATGACGACAGCGGATTTTTCACCCTTGCGGACTTGGCAACCGGCGTTCTGCCATTGGCGGTAAGTACCCCAAACCCCGGTCTTGAAGTCCCGGACGTGCGCCGCCGCCCAAAGGGACACGATGTTGATGCCGCGATAGGCGTTGCCGGTGTCGATATTGACCGGCGACATGGTGTCGGTGCCGGTACGGTGCCAAGGCATCTGGAACGTGTCTGCGCCTTTCTCGATTGCGGCGATAATCTGGTTGGTGATTTCGGTGTAAACGTCGAATTTCTGCGTTACCTTTGCCATCGTATGCACTCCTTTCTTGCTTGTGCGTTGTTCGATGGCTGACGGTGAAGCGGGCAGGCTCCGACCTCACCCTTGGGCGAACCCGCAGGGTGAGAGGCAGAGGCAGGGATTTTTCTGGAACGAAGTGGCCGCGAGGAGCTGTAGGCGGGGAGAAAAATAACTGCCGCCGCCTTGAGGTCTTAGGGGAATGCTCGCCAGGAATGCCAGTATGAGAACAACTCCACAAAGCAAGGAAGTTCATCTGTGCATCGGCAAAGGTGCAGGCAGAACGCCGTTTGGACGAGCCAACCTGCAATATTCAACGCCGAGAAAGAGCATGGCCGCTTCCATATTCGCGACAAAGCCAAAGGCAAACCGCAGTTTCGGTGTAAGAATTTGACACGCGGACCATACCGCCATCCGCATCAATGCCCGCTTGGGCGCAGCTTACGAACCGGCGGCTTTCCGTTTGAGGGCGCGGGCCAGTGTCCGCGCGTGAACGCCGTATTGCTTGGCAAGGTCGTCAATGGTGGTTTCGCCAACGGTCAAGGATTTACGCGCCGCCTCGACCTGATCAGCAGACAGCGACCGCCGCCGCCCAAGGGTTTTTCCGGCATCCTTGGCGACTTTCATGCCAGCACGGGTGCGTTCGCTGATAAGACAGCGTTCAAATTCGGCAAGCGCGCCCATCATGTGGAAGACCAGCCGCCCGCCCGATGAGCTGGTGTCGATGGCCTCATTCAGCGATTGGAAATGCGCGCCTTTGGCGGCAATCTCGTTGATGATCTCAATGAGGTGCGCGAGTGACCGGCCAAGCCGATCCAGCCGCCAGACAACCAGCGTATCACCTGCCTGCAATGCGTCCATGGCCGCTGCTAGCCCTTTGCGGTCGTTTGCCCTACCGGATATGCCAAGGTCTTCAAAGATGCGCTCGCAATCGGCCTTCTGAAGCGCTGACAGTTGGAGTTTGAGATTTTGTTCAACAGTTGACACACGGGCATAGCCGATACGCATTTATAGAGCTTTCATTTCATTACTATTTTAAGGGAAAAACGCAGCTATTACATTGACAAAAACGTTCCTTTTTGCCTTTGTTTGCAATAATTTAGCAAACGCCCCTAAACCGCCAATTTCTCCCCCGATGATGCGTCAGAAATGCAATATTTCATCTCTGACAAATTGGAACGTTTTTGTCATTATTCTAAATAAGCCCGCTCCTTGGCAACTGATTTCATAACCCATCCTCTTATTCGGCCAACGGGCGGGGGGGCATTGCTCGCTCCGAGGCCAAAAGGAGCTAGGGCATGAATCCAGTAAACCCATGGGCTTTGATTATCAGTGGCGTAGCGGCAGCGGCGATGGTTGCCGCAATCTATTTTGGCCTGCATCACGCCAGCATTTACGAAGTCCTACACACCGTTGATTCCGCATCGGCCAGCGCCGAAGCGTTGAAAGCGAAAACCGACGCACGGTTTCTGCAATTGGCTCATGTGGGCGTGTTTCTTACGGGCGTTGCCATCGCGGCCACCGGCTTTTTCGGCCTGAACAAAGCCAATTCTTAGCCTTCCCTCTGTCAGTCCTGATGCGCGGCGCGACAAGCGCCGCGCACCTTTTCCATTTCGGCATACGCATAAGGAGCAATTGAAATGTCGCAACTGACCACGACGCCTTCCACCAAAAGCAAATCAGGCTGGATAATGCTTTTTATCGGATGACCGTTTTTCGCCATCCCCATCCTTGGAACATTCGTTGGTGCGATTTTTATCGCCATCGCCATGCTGATAGCGGTCATGCAGATGCAGCGTAAAGAGGGCGGTCTTGGCCTGTTGCTGACGGCCATTTTTGCATCGCCCGTCGCATGGGTCATCATCTTCTTTGTCGTCCTGGCAAACCTTAGCAAATAACTAGCGCCAGAAGGGGAACAACCATGTTGGAGAAGGCCAATCCCAACGTACTTTTCGGCATCGGCATCGCCTTGGCTATCCTCGCGCCGGTCGCCTATTTCCTGATCTTCCACGACAAGATCATGCGTGGCTTGGCAATGGATCAAGCCTTTGGCGTATTCGGCGGCATAGGGACTGAAACCATCTTGTACCTGCGCGGCATTCAACCAGCGCATCTTGCCGTATTCGCCATTGGCGGCTTCCTTGCTTACACCGGCTGGAAAAAGCGCAATGCCAATGCGTAAAGCTACGCTTCTCACAGCAATGCTCACCGGCATCCTGATGCTTCCGCCCACGGCGGAAGCATCCCCCAAAACCGCCCTTCAGACGCTGACGGACTGCCTGAAAGGCAAGGTAAACCCTGAAGACGCGCGCGTGTGCATTGGCCGATATTCGGACCCATGCGCAGCCAAGGCAGAAAATGCAGCAATGATCCCGCAGATCGCAGAGCAAAGCCAATGCCTGCTGGATGAGGCGGCTGCATGGAACACGCTGCGCGACAGGGCTGTGAAGGGCTGGAAGGAAGACAACGGCACCAGCTTTTCCGCCACGATTGCCAAAACCGCCAAGGAAAGCGAGCGCTTCAGCCGCATCAAATGTTCGGTGTTCCAGAATGCCGACCAGTACGGGCAAACCGGCATGGCGCTGGAAGCGGAATGCCTGCGCGATGAAGCGGCGCGCACGGCAATTTTCATTGGTTACTCGTTGAATTGAATAGAGGAAACGACGATGTTTTCGCTCACCGAACATAAATCATGGAATGGCTATATCGGTCAAAAACGCTCTGATACGGCGTCCTTGGCCGCAATTCTCGGCTCCATGCACGTCGCGGACGCCGTAACGAAATCGGGAAGGAACATTGCCGCCGAAATTCGCCAAGGCAACGAGGCGATCATGAACGAAATCGCTTTTGCGAGTTCGGAAATTACCGCAGAATTGCGGAACATTGGTGGAGACCTGCGTAGCATGGGTGCCACCCTTGAATGGGGTTTCCGTGACCTTCTGGCGGAACACCACCAGATGAACCAAACGCTGAAAGACCTGTTGAAGACGGCGAAATCGCCGTCACAGACGTGGGCCTTTGAGCAATTTGACATGGCGCGGGATGCCTATGCTCGCGGCCTCGACAAAGAAGCATTGGAGTTCATCAATAACGCCATTAACGGCTATCAAAGCCAGACAGGCAATCGGCTAGACCATCGCTTTCACTTCCTCAAGGGCAACATTCTGCTCGGCAACAACAAGCACCATGACCCGGAAGTGGTGGACGTAAAAGCCGCCAAGCAAAGTTTTGAAGATGCCGCCCGCTATGCCGTTGGCAGCGAAAAAAAGAAAGTCCGCCTCTTTGCGGCTGAAGCGTACTGCCACGCCGCCTTTGCTGCATATTGCCTTGATGACACCGAATCCGTTCTGGCGCATTGCGCAAAGGCCCTCGAAATCGACGGTGGTTTGACCGAAGCGCTTTATCTGCAAGCCAAGGCATCCGTCCGGCGTGGCGACGAAGACACCACCTTCGCCGCCACGCGCAAGGCCCTTGATCTCGATCCCGCCTATATTCTCAAGTTCTCAAGCGACAAGGACTTCGCAAGCAGCAAAGTCATTGACTTGGCTGAAGCCGATTACGTTTCAGACAGGCGGTCAAAGACAGATACGGCGCTGCAATTCTACAAAGAACTTAAAGCCCATGCGAATGTGGAAGGCCCCGAACCAGCAGAGCTTTCCGTGAAAGACGGCGAAGGCGTCGTGGAAACGACCATGCGCATCCGCAATATCGGTGCGGCCTGCGACCATATCCTTTCCGCGCTGCATGACAGGCTATCTGGTGAACATGACGCTGAATCCAAAAAAGCTAACGTAAAGCAATATAGGGCCGAGCAGGCCATGAAGAAACAGATGTCACCGGCATTGTTCGCCGTCATTGGCGCGGCTCTGGCTATATTTACAACATCAGCTCCCAGTTTTACTGGTTACCTGTTTTACATATTTATTTTCACTGTTGGCGGCGCAATGCTCGCAAAGTTTTTGAACAAGGCCATCATTGAAAACAATCAAAAAGAAATCAACCTAGTAGCCGAGAATCTCAACCACACAGACCAGAAGCTAAGCGAGCAAATGCAGAAGGCGGTCGCCCTAAAGAACAAGATAGATGAAATCTTGGGAGTTTCGGGACGTAACCGGGCCGATGGTGCAAACAGCGCCGCCTAACAATCACCGAAGAACGCCACCCTCCACCATATTCCAATAGAGGAAAGCCATGTCACGGATGAAATCCGCCCTATACGCCTGCGGACTCGCAGTACTGCTTAGCGGCTCGATGTTTCAGAACGCCTTTGCGACCGATGGGAGCAAATACATCGTCATAACCAAAACTAAATTCGTAAAACTCTTCGAGAACGTCGAAAATTACGAAGGTGCCGCTATCGGTGGCTTGCCAGATTATATCGATAGAATCAAGAATTCGTACAAAAAAAGCTATTTCAGTACGTTCAGCACGTATGATGACCTTTTTGGCTTCATGTTTGTTCAAGAGCGAGTCGACGGAATAGCTATTCCAGAAAGGGATATAGATTCGGAAGAAATCAAATCTCAAATGGAAAAATATAAGGATAGATTAGCGATCCTTGATAAGGCGATAATTACCAACGAATAATAATATTCTGTTCCTCATATCGGTGCGTTTCTCTCCAGCGGGAAACGCACTGTCTCCGATTATTCAGCCGGATTGACTGTGCCGATCCCTGCTTTCGCAACACGCAGGCGGCTAATCAAATCTGCAAACCCTGCTTGCCTGCTCTGTACCTCGGCCATGGCGTTCAACTGATTGTCAAGCAAGGCAATGACATTCTCAACTGCACGCAATACGTGCGGCGGCGTCGCCTTCACGCTACCTGTCGGCCCTGCGTAGGCGAGCTCGATACTTGCCAACGACAATTTTTCCTTGAGGAACTGGTACAGCATCTCAGTCGCTACCTGTGCTGTGCGCGTGCGCATGGCCATAAGAATGGCTGTCCGTTCGCCATCATTATCAATGCTGGTAACAGCTACGTAATCGGCCAACGTGCCCCGCACATAGCTTTCCATTGCGCAGCGCACCGTCGACAATATGAAGAATGATGCTGGGTTCCCACTGGCCCCTGACAACCCTCCGCCCAAATAGTCGCCATGGGCAAGCTTGTTGACCTCTTTGAGGTCAGCCATCACATATTCGGTGTTCAAATTGGAAGGCTTCGTGACCATCTTTCCGACTTGTTCGGCCAAGTCTTTTATTTTTACTAAGTTTACGTCATCGTCATCACCGCCACCGCTAGGATTGTAGGCAGAAACCATTGTCGCCTCTGGATCAAGAGCCGGAAAGTCCTCGTCGTTTTTGGTTATCTTCAGGTTATAGGCACGGGTGATGTATTCCGAAAAGTCTTCCGGCGTATACCCTTTTGAGCACCCAAAGTATCTGGTCATTTCGGTATCTGGCTCAGAATCAGTTAGCTTCTGTTCAGCCACCTTCGCTTCCTGCATCGGTTCCTGAAGCAGTTCACCTTTAACGGCAATGTCCATTGCGTTATCGTAACCGACCAACTCGGTAAGGTTCTCTGCGAAAGTGTAGCGGTAGTTTATCTCGTTTTGCGCGAGCGCATAGGCGATGTCGAAAACCTGAATAGGCGTAAACAGCGCATTCGACAGGCGCGGCTTCTCTTGGTTCAGGCACGCTTGTTTCGAGCGCTCCGAGCCGACACACCATCTGACATTCGGAATGAACGCCATGATCGCGCAGTCTTTTGCGCCTTCCTCATTTGGTTTCGCTGCACCGCCACCGCCGCCTTTCACATAGCACAGGGACGTGCCTTTCAGTGCGTCCAGAAGCCCTCCGGTCCACATGCTCGGCTTAAGTTCATCCTCGTCCGGGTTGAGAAGGCTTGTTTCCAAAACCTGCTCAAGGGATTTCTTCTGCAAGTTTTCACTTGGCTTGAATTCCACCTCATTCTTCCCAAGAGTTGCTTTGATCGTGCCATTTTCGTTAAACATAGCGATCTGGCTTTGGGAACCGTACAGGCACGCCCGGTAGGCGGCCGCATATGCCAGCGCTTCTTTGCCGTCCCGGTAGTCTTCCCCATTTTCTTTGGCAGAGCCGGTTTTCAGGTTTTCCGTGCCAACATTCCGGCGCACGCATTCCTGCAACGCTTGCCAGCGCATCATATCTTCAGACGAAAGGCTTGCCGCCGACTGCACGGCCTGGCATCGGTCCTGCATCAATTGAACGCGCTTCGCGCCATAACTTTCCACGCTGTCATAAACAGCCGCAAGGGCTGGGGAATTGTACAGGGTAGTCAGCATATATTTTGCAAGCTGACTATTGAGATAGTCCTTAACTTGTTCCTCTTTTACGTCCATGGCCGTAACCATCGCGGCATGTTCATCAATGACGCCGCAGCCCAGAATCTGGTTACGCGCAGCAGCGCCCTGATCCTCATCGAAGAGCGTATTCAGGTCATCCTCTGTGAGTAAAAGCTGATCCTTGGCGATGGAGTTCCCGCCGATCACCGGGCGACCAATGTTCCCCAAGACGCCATATTGGCTACCCGTGGTGGACTGAAACGGCTTTTGCAGAACCCGCTCGGACAGATCAATGGGATCATTGCCCTTATGCTGTTCCGCATCATACCGCGAATCTGCGGCGAATACAGCACCCGTCGCAGTCGTTATAGACAGTATTGCATATAATAAAATTACTCTACACTTCACAGAAATGACCAATCTAACCTGATAACCCTTTTATATTATGTGTTTCAGCAAAAATAAAATAACATAATTTATGTATTTTAATAATAAATCCAAGTCTCGAAGAAAGACGCGGCACGAATCGAGGGGCACCAAAATGCGACGAGCGGAGGCGAAGTTTCTTATTTTGGCGACGATAATAGTAGCCGCACTCGGCTACCTCACCATCATGAAATGGCCGTCAAGGAAGGCCGACGAAGCGCCAGAGATGGATTTCGCCCAACAGCAGCGGGAAATTGCATTATTTGCGCGCTGCTATGGGAAAGGGATGATTCCTGCCGCCGACGCACCGAATGCTGATGCCGATGGCTGCATTGTCTCCAGGGCAAATATGCAGACAGGCGTTACCGGCTTGGGCGAGGTTGTTTTCCCGAAAGCATATAAAGCACCGCCAGCTATTGTCCTGACCCTGAGAACGGTTCCCGCTTCAACCGAAGAACGGGCCTGTCTGGAACAGGTCTATGCACATCTGCAAACAACCCCAAGAGTCAGCACGACGAAACTCGTCCTTGATATCAGCGACATGGCCGTGCCATTGGACGAACACTGCATAGACGCCGTGATGAATGTGCAAATCGGCTGGCTGGCTTATGAAAAACTTTAATTGAGGCGCAAGAGCCGTGGTGGTGTGTACTTGTAAGAAACTGATGATTTTCATCATCGGGTTCAATCGGCTCTTGCTAATTGAAGCGTAGCATACCTTTCGCATCCGTCAAATAAAATGAATAAATTTCCCCTATTCCCGTATTTCTTCCACTGTTCCGCCAATAGAACCGCTTAATTTCGGCTTCTTTGTATCGCCTTCACCGGAAAGGTACTTGCTCGTTTCTTCGACACGATTATCCGGCGCGACCTGCTTGACGTTACCATCAATCAGTATTTGTGCCACCACATCAGGCGGCAGCAGCATCCAAAAGCCGAGATAGTAAGCGTCTATGTCGTTCTGATAGAGGTCGTGCCGGAAGCGGAGAAGTTTCAGGCCGTATTCACGGGCAGTCATGAGCGCGGCATAAAATCCCGGAACTATTTTGTCTAAAACATCAGCCTTATCATCGGGCCACAACTGATAGGGCGAACTGGTCAGCACGCTGCTTTCCACGTGCTCAAGATGCAGGACAAGATGCTTGGCCGCTTCCACGATTTCCATTTCACCCAAATAGCGGTTCAGCAGCGGATAATCTTCCAGCGGCCTGCCTGAAGCGATTTTAAGCCCTTCAGGATTCTTGATCCACCATGCCTCATCCTCGACGTGAACCAGATAATCGGCGGGCGCTATGTGGCTCTTGATCACCGGCGCTATGCGCTGGGCAAGCTCTCTCGCTGGGCGAGGGTTTTTCAGGCGGTATTTCGGAGCAAGTTCGGGAAACCACCAGTTATCCAGTTCGTATTCCAGTTCCATCGGCAACGGATGATAGCCAAGAGTGCTGGAAGGCTGCTCTTGCGGAATCCTCCTGACCCCGGAATCAATACGGATGCCCGATTTCCTGCGCGCAAAGAAAACCTCCGAACTGGAAACGTCAAACCCGTCCATGACCGTGACAGGATAGAAAGCCAGCTTCATGTTCTCTGGCACTGGAACGAGCTTTGGATCATCGGCCAGCGGTGTTTTGAATGCTTTCACCACCTCATCCACGGACTTGTAGTAATAGTGCAGTGGATCCCACAGGGGTCCGCTAAGCTGTGTAAAATAGCCCAGATCATCGTCCCAGCCCCAAAGGCTGGGGGCTTCAAAGTGCTTCGGATGGGTGGGAAGCCAGCACGCGCCCCATTCGGCAACACAGCGTGTATGCGGCAGACGCAGATCGGGCAACAGAGGTTCCGGGTCATGCGCGTGCGGGCTTCGGTAGCCTGAACCATCGCTGACGACGACATGAGCCTGCTCTATGCGGCGCGCCAAGGCGAAACCCGGACGTATCACGTCCAGAATCGTGCCTTTCGGCGCATCGCTCGGACGCTCTTCAATAATTTTGTGCAGGTCCGACACTGCACGGCCAGGCCAAAAGTCCTGAAGGGCAAAATCGCTGGATACCTTGTTGAAGCCATTATGCGCCTCAAAAGTCGGGATGACGGTCACCCCCTGCCAAAAGAGTTCTTCAAACCATTCGTCGCCGTTCTGGCCTTCATAGAATTGCTCATACGACTGGCCTGCTGGCCTCTCGTCCCATTTCTTCAAGGCGGCGGCGACCAAGGCTTCGCTATCCTTCAGGTTGATATTCTCGCTGACGGTGTAGAGATATTCCGTCTGCGGAATTCGCCAGCCATCCTGATAGAAAGTGTCGAGCCGCAACTTGTAGGGGTACAGATTGGCATTCTGATACGCTACATGGCCGTAGACGCCGCGCGGTTGGCCAGATCGTCTGGCATCTTTCGACAGCGACATATCCAATGTACGGAAGCATGTCAGGAATATCTTTTCCAGATGCGGCGCGTCTTCCTGACCGATCGGCCTGCTAAAGCGAGGGAATGCGCGCAGCGGAGCGTTTCGCCATTCCTCTCTCTCCTTGTACATCGGGCCAAAACCGATATGGATAATGCGCCCGGCCAGATCGCGGACGAACAGCGGACTTACCGCCACCGTACTTTCCAGTTGCGAACCCGCTGAAAATTCGGCGGCGCGAACGACATTGTGGCCGCATGGCTCGGACCATTCCAACGACGCTTTCGATTGTATGGCATTATTTACGAGGCCAGCGTAAAGCGGCCAAGCCAATTTCTGTGAAGGGTTCAACCCCAAACGTTGATCCCAACAGATACCCGTCAGAATTTCATGTGTTCCAGTTTCTCCCACAATGTAGCCATCCATATTTATTTAATTATTTATTTATTCGCGGGAACCGAACGTCACGTTGACCGAGACATTCCCGTATCCGGATGAGGACCAGTTGTTGCCGGTCATGGCGTTGATAACTTTGCCAACGTCGCCCTCACCATCGAGCTTCCCAAACTCTTTTCCATCAATCGTGTGGATTTCGCCCTTGGCCCGCATTTGTTCAATCATCTTGTCGCTAAGCTTGGCATCGTTCTTCAGGGCTTCAACACTGGCGAACGTTGCCTTGGTCTTCCCGTCATCCATCGTATGCGTCTTGTAGTGATCGCCCAAGGTGCCATTTTGCTGTCTGGCGATGATGGCGGTATTGAAGGCAGTCGCGCGCCGGTCTTTCAAGCGGGCAAGCGTTGCCGGGTCGCTCACATCGCGACCGATATCCCTGTCTATCAGTGAGCGCACGTCTTTGGTGATACCGTCCAACGAGCGTTGACCATCCCCCATCGGCACGCCCTTCAACATGCTACTTGGTACGCTGTGGTGCGTTTTCAACTGCTGATCGAGCCTTTCATGCTTGCTGTTCACAGCATTCAGGATCGCCTCGCCGGGATCATTCTGCTGCAACATGCGTACACCACCAGCGCGTTGCGTGGCACGGAATATCTCGCCGGTTCTATCGGTCGCGCTGGCGTATCCCTTACGAAGCCCTTTGCCAGCGACAGGCATGAATTAACCTAATGTCAGGAGCGCACCAGCCGTATCGTTGACATCTTCCCATCGCTTGATGGTCTTGTCATATTTTGCAACATCTTCCATGCGCCCGTCGGCTAACGCCTTGGCACGACCTTGTTCCGCCGACTTCATGCGTTCGGTAGACAGGTTTTGCACCTGCCCAACAGCGTATCCTCCAACTTTTCCGGTTGCCTCCACACCGCTCTTTGCCAATTGCAAGCCTTTAGCGGCGACAGCGACGGGAGCAGCCCCGTATTTCATGACCTCGTTGAAGCTGATCTGCCCTGCCTTATCCAAGCCGCCGATATGACTTGCAAACGCACCGGGGTCACGCATACCGAACAATATGAAGCCTGCGACTGAGAAAAGCATTACGCTGGCCGTCAGGTGCATCATAATCAGCACGCTCTTGTAAAGAACAGGGTCGGACAGATTGATATGATCCACCCAAAACATAAGATAAATAAAGACGTGATCGAGAACGATCAATCCGATGCTTACAGTCTTCAGGAAAGCAATTCCAATAATTGGCGCGACAATAACCGCTGGTGCCTGTGCTGGAACGATCAGCCCCATGAGGAACATAAATGGCGTAATAAAGAGAATAATCGCAAGTCCGTAAGATATGAATACCGGCAGAAGCGTCATATACACGCCGTATACAAAGCCTTGAATGGCCGTTGCAAACATAAGGCCCACATCAATCAAAGCGCTACCGAAGGCCGCAGTCCATTGATTCACGTTGAATAAAGTGGCCTGCCCCTATGATGTGGTCCGGTTTCAATCTTAATGCATGATCGGCTTCTGAGCCATCATCTGGGCAGATGATGGCGCTGACCCGCGTGAC
>NZ_JACIJG010000022.1 GCF_014199265.1 Brucella daejeonensis | reverse complement strand
CCAACCCAAAGTCAACCGCTTTCACCAGAACTCAAGGACGAAGCAACCTGCCGCTAGCAGCGTCGCCGCCCTCGTTGTGGCGCCATATAGACCCCACCAATCAAAACTGTCAACGCAGTTTTTCAAAAAATCAGGATTTTTCTTTCCACAGACAATATGGTCCTTTTTAACCGGATTTCAACCGCCGGGAATCGTCGATTCGAACGAATGCGACAGTTTGATGACGGTCGCCCCTTCGCTGCCTGCCCTTCCGAGGCCACTCTATGAAGCACATGCCCTATATTATCGCCGTTGACGGCGGCGGCACCGGTTGCCGCGCCCTGCTTGCCGATGGTGCCGGCACTATCATCGGCAGGGGCTTGAGCGGCCCGGCCAATATCGGCGCGGACAGGGCGACGGCGCTGGAGAATATCGCGCAGGCCGCGACAAGGGCGGCGGGCGAGGCCGGGCTGGATGTCTCACAACTGCGCCGAAGCCGGGCCGTGCTGGGCCTCGCAGGCGCGAACTCGCTTGCCGACAGGGACAGCCTGCATCACCACCTCCCCTTCGGCCCCACCGAGATCGTCTCGGATGCCGTCACGGCGCTACAGGGCGCGCTCGGCAACGAAAACGGCGCAATCGTCATTCTCGGCACCGGTTCGGTCTTCGTTCGAAGGGAGCACGAGGCGTTCGAGATCGTCGGCGGACGCGGCTTCATGTTGAGCGATCATGCCGGTGGGGCCCGGCTTGGACGTGAAGTGCTGGAGGAAACGCTGCTGGCGCTCGACGGCATGGCTGGACATACGAAACTTGTCGAAGCTGTCATGGCAGGTTTTGGCGGAGACACGCGCCGGATCGTTGCCTTCTCGCGCACGGCCACGGCGGCGGATTATGCCGCCTTTGCACCGCTCGTCTTCGATCATGCGCAAAAGGGCGATGCACTCGGCATCGCCGTCCTGCAACGCGCCTGCGCTCATGTCGCCCGCGGCCTCGACCGTCTCGGCGTGGAAAAGCTCGGCCGGTTCAGCCTTGCGGGCGGGCTTGCCGCATCCTATGCTGCACTTCCTTTCCTGCCGCACCAGGCGCTTTACAGACCGGCGCTCGGCGACGCCCTGACCGGCGCGCTTTCGCTGGCGCTCGCCGCGAACGGCCCGGATGAATCGCGAACGGCAAAAAGACTTGTCGCAACGCGCTTTACCTCCTAATTTCATCGATACGGGCACGTTTACCAAGCGGATATGTGCTGAAAACCGAACGGCGCCGGCTGATCCCGGCGGCGGGAGTTGAGTGTTCTCTACATGCATTTCCGGACGGAGGATCGCTTTCGTTCCATGAGGAAATGCCCACAGGGGTGGCATGCTGACCAAAAAGGGCAAATACGGCCTGAAAGCCATGGTGCATCTGGCGGGCATAGCCGATGGACAGTTGGTTTCGGCCAGCGAGATTGCCGAAAAACACCATATACCGCGCAAGTTCCTCGACAATATCTTCACCGAGCTTCGCAATGCGGGCTTCGTGTTGAGCCGCAAGGGCAAGGGCGGCGGCTTCTGTCTTGCGCGCCCCGCCAATGAAATCGCCATCGGCAATATCATCCGCGCGCTCGACGGGGCGCTCGCCCCCATCGCCTGCGCCAGCAAGACGGATTACCGCCCCTGCGACGATTGCGATGAAGACGAATGCGAAGTGCGCCATGTGATGCTGGATGTCCGCGAGGCCATAGCGAGTGTGCTCGATCATCGCACATTGGCCGACCGCAAGGCGCTGGAGATCGTCTCGCTATCGGATTAGGTCCGTTGGGAGAAAGCGGGAGCCGATTTTCAGGCCGCCGCCGCAGACCAGTCCGGGAACGGATCGTCCAGCCCCGCCCATCGTTCCGGAGTGAAGCTTTCCTCATCGACCAGACAGCGGTCCAGTTCCATGACGAGCGCTTCCTCGCGCATCGGATCGACGCCGATGAACACGATTTCCTGACGCCGGTCGCCCCATATTTCATGGAAGAAAGGCTGCATGGCGCGCTGCCATTCTGGTTCTGCGGGCCAGTATTGCTTCGGCACAGCCGACCACCAGCGTCCCCTTTTGCCGGTGCGCACCAGCGCGCCCGCCTGGCTGAGTTCACCGACGAAATCCGGCCGCGTCGCCAGCCAGAAGAACCCCTTCGCCCGCACCACGCCAGGCCAGCTTTTGTCGACGAAGGCCTGGAACCGCGCCGGATCGAAAGGCCGCCGCGCGCGATAGACGAAGGAGCGCACGCCATATTCTTCGGTTTCCGGCACATGCCCCCGAAAGCCGTACAATTCCTTGTACCAGAGCGGGTGCTCATGCGCCCGGTTGAAGTCGAACAGTTTCGTGTCGAGGATCGCATTGAGCGGCACCTGACCGAAATCGGCCTCCTCGATGCGCGCATCGGGATTGAGCGAGCGGATGACCTTATGGGCAAGATCGCGCTCTTCGGCGGAGGCGACGGAAACCTTGTTCAGGACCACGACATCGGCGAACTCGATCTGTTCGACGAGCAGGTCGACCAACGTGCGCTCATCGTCCTCGCCAAGCGACTCGCCGCGATCACGCAGGAAGTCGCTCGAGGCGTAGTCCTTCAGCAGATTGGCCGCATCGACCACCGTCACCATCGTATCGAGCCGCGCGACATCCGACAGGCTGTCGCCCCTTTCGTCGCGAAACTCGAAAGTGGCGGCGACGGGCAGCGGCTCGGCAATCCCGGTCGATTCGATCAGGAGGTGATCGAACCGGCCCTGCGCCGCCAGTTGCCTGACTTCCTTCAGAAGATCGTCGCGCAGCGTGCAGCAGATGCAGCCATTGGTCATTTCGACGAGCTGCTCTTCCGTACGGGAAAGATTGGCTCCGCCCTCGCGGACCAGCGCCGCATCTATATTCACCTCGCTCATATCGTTGACGATCACCGCCACGCGGCGGTTCTCGCGATTGTTGAGCACGTGATTGAGAAGCGTCGTCTTTCCAGCTCCAAGGAAACCGGAAAGGACGGTAACGGGAAGCCTCTTTTTCATGACACCGTTCCTGTATGCCGCCGGATTGAGCCTGCCGTCACCGGCGCGAGCAGCGCCGGAACCAAACCGGCCCGCAGCATTTTCGCAAATTTCTTCATGTCGATTTCCAAATGTTATAACGTTACAGTATCAGGCAAAAAAGGAGCTTTCGATAGGCCGGGGCGGGCGCAGCCTGCCGGATGCCTGACACCAGTGTGGTGGATTTGAAGTTCCTATCATTTGTCTGGCATCTACGTTCAGGAACTCCAAATCCGTAAACCACACTCGATTCAACATCTTGCTAGTGTGGCATTCCGCTGGCGAGCATCCTTGCGCCGTTTCGGGCAGGCATATCCGGCGGGACCCGGGAAAGCCATTCCCTCGCGCGGGCCGCCCGGCGGTCCGCCATATAGGCGGACCGCAGCACCGGCTCCGCCGGTACTCGCGGAGACAAGACGCGCCGCTGCCTATTTCGACAGACAGGATTTCAGCGAATCCGCCAGATTGCGGATGAGCTGCGGATAGAGGTCCGGGCCGTCCTTCAGTTCCGAGCCGAGCGGATCGAGAACGCCGGTTCTGGCATCGGTGCCGTCAATGACCGTCCTGACCAGCTTCGGCTCGAACTGCGGTTCGGAAAACACGCAGGCCGCGCCCAGCGACTTGATCTTGTCGTGGATTTCCTGAATGCGCGCCGCGCCGGGCGCCTTGTCCGGGCTGACCGTGATCGATCCCGCAGCCTTCACGCCGAAGCGGTTCTCGAAATATTGATAGGCATCATGGAAGACGATGAACGGCCTGTCCTTGACGGGGTCCAGTTCGGCCGCGACATCCTTGCTCAGCGCGTCGAGCTTTTCGGCATAAGCGCTGGCGTTCTTTTCATATTGAGCGGCATGTTCGGGATCGCTTTCGGCAAGCGTGCGGGCGATGTCCGCAGCCAGAACCTTGCCGTTATCCGGGTCGAGCCAGAAATGCAGGTCATATTCGCCGTGGTCGTCCTCGTGGCCCTCATGCGCATCATGACCGGCATGACCCGATTGACCCGATTGACCCTTGTCATGATCATGTCCGTGGGCAGCTTCGGTGTCGTGATCGTGCCCCTCGCCTTCATGGTCATGGTCATGTGCTTCGAACGGACCGCCCTCGCGGAACTTGAGCCGGGTCAGGCCATCGGCTTCGCCGAGCGCCACGAGTTTCGCACCCTCGCCAAGCGTATCGAAGGGCTTGTCGAGGAAGGTTTCCATCGACGGTCCGGCCCAGAAGATCACTTTGGCATGTTCGATCGCTTCGGCGTCGGAGGGTTTCAGGCTATAGACATGCTCCGATCCCGCGCCCTGAACGATCAGCTTCGGCTCGCCCACGCCCTGCATCACGGCGGAAACGATCGAATGAAGCGGCTTGATGGACACGACGACGCCATCGCGTTCGGCAGCAAAAGACGTACCGCAAGCACCGGCCAGACCGGCCAGAAATGCGGAGGAGAGCAGCAGGGAGCGGAGATGTTTCATGGTCTCTCTCTTGTAGGATGGGGAACAGGCACCATTTAGAAGCGATATGTTATTTTATTACGCCAGTTGCGTTATGCTATAACGTCTGCCATAAGGTGAGGCAACCCCCTTTCGGAGAAATTCTCCCGGACAGCCGGACGACCTGCCCGGACAAGCCGGGAAGGCTCCGCATCGGCAGATCCAGTGAGAAACCAGCACAGGCAGCGAAAGCCCGGACATGGCTGAAACGACATATGTGGCTCCCAGGCCCCCCCTTCCCGCCAGGGCGGCGCGGGAGACATTGATCGAACTGAAGGGCGCCGGCGTTTATCGCGACGGGCGCTGGCTGGTGCGCAATGTCGATCTGGGCATCCAGCGCGGCGAGATCGTCACCCTCATCGGCCCGAACGGCGCGGGCAAGAGCACGGCCGCCAAGATGGCGCTGCGCATCCTGAAGCCGGATGAAGGCGGCGTGAGCCATGCGCCGGGGCTTCGCATCGGCTATGTGCCGCAGAAGATCAACATAGACCGCACCCTGCCGCTTTCCGTCGAGCGACTGCTGACGCTGACCGGCCCGCTTTCCCGGGGGGAAATCGAAGCCGCGCTCGAAGCGGTGGGGATTCCCCATCTGGCGAAAGCCGAGACCGCCCATCTTTCCGGCGGCGAGTTCCAGCGCGCGCTGATGGCGCGCGCCCTTGCCCGCAGGCCCGACATCATGGTTCTGGACGAGCCGGTGCAGGGCGTCGATTTTTCCGGCGAAGCCGCCCTTTACGAACTGATCGCCAAACTGCGCGACGATACGGGCTGCGGCGTGCTCCTGATCTCGCACGACCTGCATCTCGTCATGGCGGCGACAGACCGGGTGATCTGCCTGAACGGCCATGTCTGTTGCAGCGGCACCCCGCGCGATGTGACGGCAAGCCCGGAATATGCGCGCCTGTTCGGCAGCCGCGCCGTCGGCCCGCTTGCCGTTTACGAGCATCACCACGACCATACCCATCTGCCCGACGGGCGCGTGCTTCACGCCGACGGTTCGGTGACCGACCACTGCCATGCAGAGGACGGCCATCACCACGACCATGATCATGATCATGGGCATGAACACCATGACCACGAAGGGAGCGCACGCAGTGCTTGACGATTTCTTCACCCGCGCCATCCTCGCCGGTGTCGGGCTGGCGCTCACCACCGGGCCGCTCGGCTGCTTCATCGTGTGGCGGCGCATGGCTTATTTCGGCGATACGATGGCCCATTCCGCGCTTCTGGGCGTGGCGCTGGCGCTTGTCTTCGACATCAATCTGATGGTCGGCGTTTTTGCCGTCGCGGTGGCGATCTCCGCCATCCTCCTGCTCCTGCAACGCCGCCATACCCTGTCGGCGGATTCGCTCCTCGGCATATTGTCCCATGCCACCCTGTCTCTCGGCCTCGTCATCGTCGCCTTCATGACATGGGTGCGAGTGGACCTCCTGTCCTTCCTGTTCGGCGACATTCTCGCCGTTTCGCGCATGGACATCGCCTTCATCTATGGCGGTGGCGCGTTCGTGCTGGCGGTGCTGGCATGGCTGTGGCGTCCCTTCCTCGCGGCGACCGTCAGCGAGGATATTGCGCGCGCCGAAGGCATGAACCCGGCGCTTTCACGCATCGTCTTCATGCTGCTTCTGGCCATCGTCATCGCCATTGCGATGAAGATCGTCGGCATATTGCTGATCACGTCGCTGCTCATCATTCCGGCGGCGACGGCCCGCCGCCTCGCCGCCACGCCCGAACAGATGGCGGTTTTCGCCTCGCTGATCGGCGCGGCCGGCGTGATCGGCGGGCTTTACGGTTCCATTCATTTCGATACGCCGTCCGGCCCGTCCATCGTGGTCGCTGCACTTGCCATTTTCATTTTCAGCCTCTTGCCCCTAAATAAGAGGGGAGAAGCTTCACCGAAACGGATCGCTGGACAATGACGACGCACCATCATCACGCCCCGCAGGATTTGACCCGCAACCAGACACTGGTCTTCGACGTCCTGTCCAGGGCCGAAGGGCCGCTCAGCGCCTATACGATCCTCGACCAGTTGCGCGACGACGGTTTTCGCGCGCCGCTTCAGGTTTATCGCGCGCTGGACAAACTGCTCGACTACGGGCTGATCCACCGGCTCGAAAGCCTCAACGCCTTCGTGGCCTGCGCCCATCCGCAATGCCACCAGCAGGGGCTGGTCGCCTTCGCGATCTGTGAAAAATGCGGCCAGGTGACGGAATTTTCCGACGCGGCGATCGAACATCTGGTGAGCGCCTGGAGCGTCCAGAACGGCTTCCAGTCACGCAAGACGACACTGGAACTGCGCGGCCTGTGCGAAACCTGCGGCGCGGGCATCGAAAAATAACGCTTCCACAAGCGAAATCTGCTAAACTGTTCCCGCAAAACAGCGGGTATGATTTCGATATGGCACGGGTGAAGCCGTCGCGGGAGCGGCGCAGGGAAGAACGGCAGCGCACAAGATTGCGGTCCGGCAAGATCGTCGGGCTGGATGGGCGATTCATCATCGAATGCCAGTTCGCCGATATTGCCCCGCATGGCGTCAGGCTCAGGACCGTCGAGGTTCCGACCCTTCCCGAACGTTTCTGGCTGTTCGACGATTTCTACGGGCACGCCCTTTTGGCCCGCGTCGCATGGCGCAACGGCGGCGAAATGGGTGTCGAGCTGATCGCCGACCCCGCCGTCACACCTCTGGGCGAAGAGCGCCTGTCGCAGCTTGGCGGCAAATATTACCTGATCTGATACCACATCCCTCCCTCGTCCTTCGAGACGCCGTTTTCAACGGCTCCTCAGGATGAGGGAAAAGAACGGCGTCAAGAGCCATGTGACTGAATTTGAAATCGTCCCGCTCTAACTATTTGTTTGGGTATGAGTATCTGTTCCAAAAGCTATCCGGCGGGCGCCGTCGGCGTCGGCGCGTCGCGCATGTTCATGGCGCGGATTTCCTCCGCCGAGATATAATTGAACTGCTCGACCAGAAGGTCCTTGACGACCGGTTCGGGGAACCGCGCATTCAGGTCCGAGATAATCGCGCCGCGCACGTCCTCGAAATTCACCTTCTCGACCTGTTTCGTGTCCGAATAGCTGCCGTAGAACTTGCGGAAAATCTCGTCGTTGATGAAAAATTCCAGCGGCACGCTCAGCTTGTTGCGAATGCTCGAATCGACCGTATAGACGAGTTGCGTCACCACATAGCCGGCGACGCCGCCATCGACGATGATCGGCACGCTCATCACATCCGTCTTGACATAATCCACGCCGCCGAAGCCGCCGCTCGCCGCCAGCGCGGTGCCGCCTTCCCACGAGGCGTTCTGGCGAACCGCGAAGAAAAGCGAGCCGAAGGCGACGGCGCATATCCACAGGCCGATGACGAGAATACGCATCATCTTGCGTGACCGAGCCTCGCGCTCTGCATGGAATAGGTGCCGTCGGCTTCCTGCGTTTCCAGCGCCCCACGAATGAGGTCGGCAAGCTCGCCGACGGCGCGCAGGTGAAGCTGCAAGGCTTCGCAATTCTTCTCCAGCTTCTGCTTCAGCCGGTCGAGAAGCGGCTGAAGCCCCTTCATCGTCGCCGGTTCGGCAAGCGTCGAAGCCTTCTTGATGGCCTTGTTGAAATCGTAGAGGCCGCGGCTCTTGCGCGAATTGATTTCGGCCAGGTCGGGATTGCCGCCTTCGAGCAGCAGGCGCGTTTCGGTATCGATGACATCTTCAAGATGCTCGATAGCCCGCACCACCGGCCTCAGCGCCGGAGCCAGCATATCCGGGGCCGCGTCAGGCGTCGGCACAGCGACGGGCATATCCTCCGGCGGCAGGCTTTCTGGGGAGCTTTTATCGGTCATTTCGGGGTCCTCAATTATGAAGCAAGGGCCGCTTGCAGTTGCACGGACACTCAGCCGCGGACAGTGTCCGTACCGTTGTCATTTCCAAGCTGTCTTTGAATGAGCCTGCGCTCGAAGCCATGCACCATGTCCTTCGATACGGCATTTTCACTCGCACTCACATTATCGATCACGTCTCGCAGCGCCATCGTGGCCGGCGTTTCCGCCCGCCCCTTGCGCGCCGCCTGTTCCTCCAGCAGCCGCGCAACGCCGACGCCGCCGCTATCCGCCATCTTGTTCGCCATGGCTTCCGCCATCATGGACTTCCAGTATTCCCCGGCGATCCCCTTGCCGAAGGTCGCCGTCGTGTCGCTGGTGAACATCGACTGCACGAAGGATTGCAGCATGAAGGCCTCGAACTTGCGATAGGCCGGATTGGCCGCGTTCCGCACATTGTCCTGCCCGTCCGGCCGCAGGCTCACGCCAGCCGCCAGACTGTCGGAAAAGCTTGCAAAGCCCTCCCCCGCCGGTCCCGCATCGGCTGACGCCGCCATGTTGCCAGCCGCCGACTTCAGCCGTTCCGCCGCCATGCGATAGGCCTGCGGATCGGCGGCGCGTGCCACATCCAGCACCAGATCTGACGGCGGATTGATCGCCATGCACAGTTTCCTTCTTCTTATGGGTGCACCATAATGGATCAAACTTGACTGAAGCTTGTGGGTGGCTTCAGCTTCGCCCCCGTGGACCGCCTGTCGTTTTCCGGCTGATGAAATCCTCTATCAGCCCGGCAAGCTCGCGTTTTTCGCGGTCGTTTTTAAACGCCTCCAGCCGATCTTCCAGCAGGCCCGTGCGCCTTTGTTCCTGCAAGAGCGCCTTGCGCCGGGTTTCGAGCTGGGCCTCGACAAGCTGCGATTCGACCGCATTGGCGCCAAGACGCCGGATCAGAAGCGACGGGTCGATATCGACCGCAGCGCCGTCATAGCGCCGGTCCTGCATGGTCATCAGCGCCGCGCGCTCCTCATCCAGCACGGCCTTGCGGAGATTGGCCGAGGCAAGCGCGGTTTCAAGACGCGCGCTGCCAAGCTTCTGCAATTCAATCAGCTTCCTCAGGTTGCGCGGGTTCGTCATCGCGGCTCTCAAAACAGTTCGCGCAACTGCGTCGCGGCTTCATCGGTGAAGAAGCGCAACAGTTCCGGCAGGATGAAATAGACCACCAGCAGCCCTCCCCCCAGCACGAAGGGCATCGAGATGAAATAGACCGGGATCGACGGCGTCAGCTTGTTGACGAGGCCGACGGAGAAATTGACCAGTATGGCGAAGACGATGAACGGAGCCGCGATGCGCAGCGTCGCCAGAAACGCCGCCGAAAGCGCATCGGTAAAATCGATCATCGCCGCGTCGGGCCGGAAGCCCCCGTCGACCGGGATTGCGACATAGGAATTGAGCAACGCCCGGAAGATTTCCAGATGCATGTCGGTGAGGAAGAACAGGAACAGCGCGCCGAAGGTGACGATGGTGGCAAGGGTCGCCTGCGGCTCGTTTTCGGTGATGGCGTCGGCTGGCGAACCGGAATAGCCGACCGAGACGGCCATGGTGCTAGCCATGAATTGCAGCGCCCAGAAATAGATATGCGCCAGAATGCCGATCACCGCACCGATGAACAGTTCGCTCGCCATCAGGCGGAACAGCGTCCAGGGCTGGCCCGCATCCACCACCGTCACGATGCGTTGCAGCACGAGCGGCAGCACCGCGAGGGAGCAGGCCAGCGCGATGTAGAGCCTCACCTGCAACGGGATGCGCGCGCTCGAAATCCCCGGCATCAGCATCAGGCAGGCGCCGATGCGGCAGAACGCCAGCATGGCGGCCAGAATGATTTCGTTGAGCGGCAGTTGCGCGACAGGCACTCAGGCCCCTTTCATCGTTATATTGTTATCGTCCCCCTCGCCCTTCGAGACGCCAAGCCTCGACAAGCTCGGCATGGCTCCTCAGGATGAGGGGTGTGGGCGCCAGGTTTTTCCATCACCCTGAAAATGCCCCCTGAACGCGGGCAAAGGGGGCATCTCCAATCCACTCCTCTCATTCTGAGGAGATGCCCTGAGCGCGGGCACAGGGGCGTCTCCAACCCTCGCTCCCTCATCCTGAGGAGGTGCCCTGAGCGCGGGCACAGGGGCGTCTCCAACTCCGCTCCCTCATCCTGAGGAGGTGCCCTGAGCGCAGGCACGGGGCGTCTCCAACCCTCGCTCCCTCATCCTGAGGAGGTGCCCTGAGCGCAGCGAAGGGAACCGTCTCGAAGGAGCGAAGGAGCGAGGGAGCGAAGGAGCGACTGATCAGCAAGCTACGAAATAGCGCCGAGCGATTTCACCTCCACGCCGCGCGCGATCTCGACATGGGAGAGCACCGGCAGCGTGGCGAACAGGCGCTCGATGATCATGCGGATATAGGGTCGCGCTTCGGGCGAGGAGACGAGCACGAAGCGCTCGCCATTGTCGAAATGCTTGCGGATGACGGCGGAAGCTTCCGTGCCGAACTGTTCCAGCAGGCGCGGATCGATATCGAATTCCACGATCTCGCCCTTGGCATCGCGCTTGAGGCTCTGGTGGAAGACGAGGTCCCAGCGATTGCCGAGGCGCAGCACGTTGAGCACGCCATTGTCGGAGAGATCGCCGCAAATCTGCTGCGCCATGCGCATGCGCACATGCTCCGCGATCATCTCCGGCCGGCGCACAAGCGGCGCGATTTCGGCAATGGCTTCGAGGACCAGATGCAGGTTGCGGATCGAGACGCGCTCGGCGAGCAGCAGTTTCAGCACCGCCTGCAACCCCGAATAGGAAATATGCGACGGGCAGATATCGTCCAGAAGCTTGCGATATTCCGGCCCCAGACGGTCGAGGAGAACGCGCATGTCCTTGTAGGACAGAAGCTGGGCCAGGTTGTTGCGGACGATTTCGCTCAGATGGGTCAGGAGGACCGAGAGATTGTCCACGGTCATGTAGCCGTCGCGGCGCAGGTCCGAGGCGAAGGTTTCCGGCACGGAATAGGCGCGCATTCCGAACGCCGGTTCGCGCACTTCCTCGCCCGGAATGGGCGGGATCGGGCGCTCGCCCAGCACCACCAGAATTTCGCCGACGCGCAATTCGTGGCTTGCGACCGCCGTGCCGTGTATCTTGATGCGATAGCTCTTGGGCGGCAGCGCAAGATCGTCCGTCACCTTGATTTCGGGAATGACGAAACCGTATTCCTGCGCGAACTTGCGGCGCATCTTGCTGACGCGGTGCGCCAGTTCCTGCTGCGAGGAAAGAAGGCGGGCCGAAAGCTGCTTGCCGAGGCACAGTTCGATCTGGCTGGTTTCCAGCGAAGCCTTGACCGAATTGCGCTCCTGCTCTTCCGCCTCGCGCTGCTTCCTGCTCGCTTCGTTGGCGTCCGCCTCGCGCTGGCGCGCCTGACGGCGCGGCACGGCGATGCCGACAAAGGCCATGGCGCCGCCCAGCATGAAGAAGGGGAAGGCTGGCAGGCCCGGCATGATGCCGAGGATGAAAAGCAGGAATGCGGCCACCAGAAGCGCCTTCGGATAGGCGCCGAGCTGGCCGAAGATCGCCTGATCGGCGGAACCGCGCGTGCCGCCCTTCGACACCAGGAGACCGGCGGCAAGCGACACGATCAGGGCCGGAATCTGCGTTACCAGACCGTCGCCGACCGACAGTTTGGTGAAGACATCGGCGGCGTGCGAAATGTCCATGTCGTGGCGCGTGGCGCCGATGACGATGCCGCCGAAAATATTGACGGCGGTGATGATGAGGCCCGCGATCGCATCGCCTCGCACGAATTTTGACGCGCCGTCCATGGAGCCGAAGAAGGAACTTTCCTCTTCCAGCTCGCGGCGGCGACGCTGCGCTTCCTTTTCGTCGATCAGGCCCGACGACAGGTCGGCGTCGATGGCCATCTGCTTGCCGGGAATGGCGTCGAGCGTGAAGCGCGCGCCCACTTCCGCGATACGCGTCGCGCCCTTGGTGATGACAAGGAAATTGACGATGATCAGGATGCAGAAGACGACCAGGCCGATGACGAAATCGCCGCCCATCACGAATTGCGAAAAGCCATGGATCACATGGCCCGCCGCCAGATAACCCTCATTGCCATGGGTGAGAATCACGCGCGTCGTCGCGATGTTGAGCGACAGGCGCATCATGGTCGCGATCAGCAGCACGGTCGGAAAGGCGGAGAAATCGAGCGGGCGCTGAATCCACAGCGCCACCATCAGGATCAGCACCGAAAAGGCGATGGAAAACGCCAGACCGATATCCAGCACAAGCGCCGGAACCGGCAGGAACAGCACCGTCAGGATGATGATGATGCCAACCGCCAGCCCCATGTCGCTGCCGGTCAGAAATCCGCCTTTCAAGAAGGGTTTAACCGCTGCCTGCTGCACGTCCGTCTCCTGTTTCGAGGCGGACCCTAGCTTGCGAAGCTTGCGCGAAGGCTACGCGCCAGGAGCCTGAATCAAAAAGCGACATCTGTGTGCGAAAATGGTGATTTCCGAGTACCGGAGCGGAGCGTACTTAAAGGTACGTGAGCACCGGAACGCAGATAAATTGCCATTTGCAGCCACAGATGGCGACTTTTGGAACAGGCTCTAGTGGTCTGATTCCGACATTTGCATCCCTCTGATACAGGCGCCGGGCAAATGTCGGAATCAAAAAGACCACTAGCAACTTTATGTATCTAGTGGATTTTTCGAATTTGACGTTTGAAACAACATCTCATTCAGTCGGGATCCAAACGTCAAATTCAATCCACTAGAATCCTTTTTCGATGCGGGAATAGGCAAGCAGCGTGAACGAATTGATCTGCGCGCCGACGAAAGGCGCGGTCAGGGCCAGCACGACGAAAATGACGATGATCTTCGGCACGAAGGTCAGCGTCATTTCCTGAATCTGCGTCAGCGCCTGAAAAAGCGCGATGCCGATGCCCGCCAGCATGGCGGCAAGCACCGCCGGGCCGCTGGCCATCAGCACGGTCCAGATTGCCGAATTGACGATATCGAGTGCGTCGGCTTCGTTCACCGCACGGAATCCTAGCTGATCGTGACGCCGGGGCCGATCAGCAGCGTCTCGCCGCCGTCAAGCTCGGCCAGCATCCCGCTCGACTGGATGGTGACGGATTTCACCACGCCCGTCACGCTGCCATCGGCATTGGTGAGCGTGCGGCCAATCCAGCCTTCGGCCTGCGTCAGCGAGGTATTGGCGATCAGCGTTTCGAGCTTGCTGTTCATCTGCACCGCCTGCTCGACATTGGAGAAGGTCGCAAGCTGCGAGACATATTGCGTCGCATCCATCGGCTGGGTCGGGTCCTGGTTCTGCATCTGCGTCACCAGCAGCTTCAAAAACGAATCGTAGTCGACGCTGGCCTTGCTCGCAGCCGAACTACCGGTTGTTGGGCCGGTCGTATTGTTTGTCGTCGGCGAGCCGACCGCCGGTGTCGTGGTCATGGATTTGCCTCCACAGTTTTGCGGGATTTCGCCGCCGGGGGAACCGGGGCTGCCAGGCCCATCAGTTCGGCCTCGCGCGGATATTGTGCGCGGATGGTCTTCAGCGCCTCGAAAACGCGCCCGTTATGCACCAGTTCGTCCACCAGCTTCAGCGCGTTGAGGATTTCCTGGTCCTTGTAGACCGCGAACATGCCCTTCAGCATCCGCGTGAAGGTCGCATGGGCCTGTTCGCGCATGGTGGGTTCGATCAGCATCATCTGCGCCGCGAAATAAAGCTGGCGCAGCGGCGTGGTCGTGTCTTCCGGCTGGAGAACGTGATTTTCCAGAAGGAATGTCGCATCGTTGAGGAGTTCGAGCGAGACCTTGCGGTCGGCCTTCAGCACCGCCCCGTTGATGAATATCCGCTCGCCCGCGCGCAGCGAGAGGCGGATTGCCGGTTTGCCGTTCGCCGTCATGTCAAAGCCCGTCCCGGATCGATTGGGTGATCTCGATCAGCGTCGCATAATCGTTGCTTTCGCCAAGGCGGATACGATCGATTTCCTTGAGCACGAAAATGCCGATGGAGATGATCGCCGCCCGCAACTCCTTCGGCAGCGCATTGTCCGGCGAGCCGAGATCGTCGATGATCGTGGTCCAGAGCCTTGTGGTGAAATAGCCCGCCTCGATCCCCTCGCGCGAACTGGAGCCGTTCTCCCTCGCCGCTTCGAGCATCTCGATGGAGCGGTCGAAAAGCATCCGCTCGCGTTCCCTGGCGCTCGCCATATCGTCATGCATGACATCTTCGTAGCGCAACTGATACATGTCGTCTCCGCTTGTCGGTATCTTCGGGCGGCCGCATCATGCTGCCGCCATTCCCCTCGCCTATCTGAGATAGTTGAGGAGGCTCATATTCTGTAGTTGAACGGTCAGCGAATAGGAGGTCTCGACCTGCGTCTTGAGGGCGTTGACGCGCGTCGCCGCCTCATAGGGATCGACCTCTTCGAGATTGAGCACGGACTGGTTCAGGATCTTCTGCTGCGCGGCGATGCGCGTCGTCGCCGCTTCGGTGCGCGCCTGCGCAAGACCGAGCACCGTCTGTTTTCCGGTCGTGTCGGCAATCGCCTGCGTGGTGGTCTGCACGGCCTGCGCCGTCAGCGCCCCGAAGGCGGAACCGTTGAGGCCGATATCGGCGAACTCTGCCACCATGACCGCCGACATGATCGCCTTGCGGAACCCGTCCGCATTGGCGGAAATCGAGGTATCGGCGGTCTCTGTCGGGGAAATGCGGCTCTTGATGACGCTGTCGGAAGCATCCGACCAGTTGGCCGCCCAGTTGGCGTCGTTGAACTGATCGGCGAAATCGCCTTCCAGAAAGGCCGTCATCTGGTCGCCGGTGATGTCCGCCACCTGCGGATCGGTCATCGCGAAGCCGAAATGATCCTCGAATGCCTGCCGCACCGCAACCTGTGCCGGGCTTCCGTCCGCATAATCGGCGACCGGCCTGACATCGGTGTTGACGCCCGCAAAGATATATTCGCCATTATAGTTCGTATTGAGCATACCGGCCACGGAATCGAGCATCGACCGCGCCGACCGGGCGATGGTGTCCGCGCCCGAAATATTGGCGCCCGCAAGCCCGCCCAGAAAGCCCTGCGTGTCCTCAATGATCGCGCCGACCGCCGTCTGCGTCGCATTCATGCGCTCCTGCAACAGCTTGTTCATGTCGGTCAGGACGGTGAGGCGATCATATTCCTTGCGCAGCGAAACCGTCTGGCCGGACTTCGAACCGAGCGCCAGACCGACATCGAACACGGTGCCCGTCGTCGCTTCCTGCTGGGCCTTCAGCATTTCGGCCTTGTTCTTGGCCACGAGTGCCCGGAGGGCCGACGTTGCGCCATAGGTGGAAATCGATTGCGCTTTCATTGGCCTCACACCGCGTTGAGAAGATCGTCCAGCATGGCGCTGATCGTGGTCAGCACCCGGCTCGACGCCTGATAGGAATGTTCAAGATCGAGAAGCAGCGCCATTTCGGTGTCCATATCGACGCCATTGGCGTTGGAAAGGGCGATATCCGCCTGGCTGGCCACGGTCGCATTGTAGGAAAATTCGCTGTTGGCCTTCTGGCGCTTGCCTTCCAGCCAGCTTATCGACGACGCGCTGAAATCCGTCAGGCTGGCGCTGGCGGCAAGCCCCGAGGCCGGATCGAACGCCATCGGTTCGGAGAAAGCCTCGTTCAGCGCGCGCAGGCGGTCGCTGAAACCGGCGGCGCCTTCGGGGTTGTACTGACCGTTGACGCCGTCGCGCAGCAATGCCGGATTGCCGCCTTCCGACGTTATGAACGTCGGAGAAACCCGGATCGTCCCGGCGTTTTCCGGCCCGCCGGGCGCGTTGGACCAGACGAAAAGCCCGTCATCGCCATCGGCAAAGATCGTCACCAGACCGCGCGCCATTTCGTCGAGCTGCATCTGATATTGCGGCGCGACCTGGTCGCGCAGTTGCAGAAGCCCGCTCAGGCGGCCGGTGCCATAGGGCTGGTCGAACGTCTCATGGCTGAGCGGCACGCCGTCGGCCAGCACCGCATTGCCGGAAATGCCCGGCGCCAGCGCGGTCGTTTGCTCGAAGCTGACCTTGCGCGCCGTCGTCTCGAACAGGGTCACGCCGTTTTCGGCGAAGATCACCATGTCGTTGTCGCCGCGCGTCATGGTGGTGATGCCGATCTCGCCGGAAAGCTGCTTCAAAAGCGCATCGCGCTGATCGAGATAATCCGAAACGTCGCGATTGGCCCGCGTGCCGCCGACGATCTCCTGATTGACCTTTTCGAACTTGGCCAGAATATCGTTGATGCCCGCGACCGAATCCGCGATTTCCCGGTCGGCATCGTTGCGCAGCGACTGGATCCGGTCCGTCCCGCCATTGAGCGCATCGGCCAGCGACTGCGCCACCGAGACAACGCTGTCGCCAAGCGTGCCGTTGGCGGGCGATGTCGCATAGGTCTGGAGCGCATCGCGCAGATCGCCGATCAGGGCGGAAGGCGAGCCGGAATAATTGTCCGCCGAGTAAAGCGACGAAAGGCGGTCCAGCCCGCCCGCGAGGATGGAGGAGGAAGAGGCGGCGCTGTTGGACTGGATGAGCCTGTTGAAAAGCGCTTCATCCGCCGACCGGCTGATGCCCACGTAAAGCGAGCCGTAAGGCCCCGATACGAGAGAAGCGGTGCGCCGGGAATAATCCGGGTCGTTGGCCCCCGCGATGTTGCGCGAGACAACGGAGGTCTGCTTGGACGTCGCCGCAAGCGAGCTTTTGGCCGTCAGAAGAGCAGAACTAAGCGACATCTTACCCCATCCTACGAGAGCGTTTCCGGCGGGAGCGAAAAGCGGCCCTGCGCGGAACAATGCGTAAAAACAAACAGATGAAGCGACCCCGGAAAGACATGCTTCCCGGAGCCGCGCAAGCTTACCGTTTCAGGTTGACCAGCACGTCCATCAGTTCGGAGCCGGTCTGGAAGACTTTCGAATTGGCCGTGTAGCTACGCTGGGCCTCGATCATGTCGGTGAGTTCCTGCGCGATATCGGCATTGGATTCCTCAAGCGTGCCCGACATGACCTTGCCCATGCCCTCGCTCTGCGGAAAGCCGAGGCTGACCTCGCCGGATTCCGCGCTGGGCAGGAACACATTGCCGCTGACGACCGTCATGCGGTCCGGGCTTGCCACATTGGCGAGCGGAATGCGCGCCAGCACCTTCTGGGTGCCGTTTTCGTAGATCGCGATCACCGAACCGTCATTGCCGACATCCACGCCCTTGACCGAAGACGGCGCCTGGCCGTTGATCTGGGCCTGCGAGATGGTGTAGTCGCCGGCGCGCTGCGTCGTCGCGCCGAGGTCGAGAGCGAGGCTCTGCCCGCCATAGCCGGTGAGATCGACCGTCAGGTCACCGGCGGAAGTCATCGCGCCCGTCGCCGGATCGAAGGTCAGCGTGGACGGACCGCCCACCACCGCATCGTCGGCGGCGTTCTTGACCGTCACGCTCCACTCGTCGTCGGTGGTCTTGCTGAAATAGACGTCCAGCGTGATCTTCTCGCCCTTGTCGTTATAGGAGATGAGCGACGTCTTGTGATTGAACTCGCCCGCGGCGGGAACCTCATCGGTGGACGGCAGATTGACCGAGAACGTGCCCGACGTGCTGCCTTCCGGCGGCAGGGCCGCGCTATTGACATTGATGATGCCGAGGCCGGGAATGGTCAGCGCGCCTGCCGGATCGTCCGGCCCCGCGCCAAGCAGATAATAACCGGCCGAATTGACCAGATCGCCGTTCTTGTCCGGCACGAAGGAGCCTGCGCGGGTCAGGAAGGTCGAGCCGTCCGCGCCCTGCACCACGAAATAGCCGTTGCCGTCGATGGCGAGGTCGGTCGTCGAGGAGGTGGAGCGGATGCCGCCCTGATCGGAAATGCCGTAGCGGACATCGGTCAGAACGCTGCCGGAATTATACTGTCCGGCCGTGCTGGGCAGGACCAGCGACGAAAACTGCGTTTCCGCGCGCTTGTAACCGACGGTGCTTGCATTGGCGATATTGTCAGCGACCGCCGACAGGCGGTTTGCCTGCGCGTTCATTCCCGAAACGCCGGTCCGCATCATGCCATAGAGGCTCATAGGCAGCTCCTGAGAGTTAGAGCGGTTCCAGTTAAAACGGAATCGTTCGAGCCGCTCTAACTATCTGTTTTCACGCATGTCTTTGTCCCATCGAAGCGGGACTAGAAATCAGTCCAGTGGACTGATTTCCCCGCGTAGGCGGTTCCCACTTTTGGGAGACATGCTTTAGAATCCACACACACACTAATCGGCCACGCTTGCGTGAAACTGTAGCCCTGGGACCAATGACCCTTTTACGGTGGACGGAAGACACGGGCGAACACGCCGGAAACGGAATCGCCAGACGGGCCGAAGCGCGAATGGCGAAGAGCGTGTCATTCGATATTGATGCAGTAGCCAAGAAAACGCTTGGAATCGATGGGATCGAAACCGAGCTGCTGGCGCAGCTTCTTGCGAAGCTTGCTGATATGGCTTTCGACGACGTTTTCCTCGACTTCGCTGTCGAAAATGCCGTAGATCGCGCTGAAAATCTGCGCCTTGTTGAGACGGCGGCCACGATTGGCGATCAGATATTCGAGAATGCGGCGTTCGCGGCGCGGCAGCGGAAAATCGACGCCGTTGATCTGCGGGTCGCGCCCGTCGGAGAAAACGCGGATCGGCCCAAGCTCCGTGCCGTTGTCGGAGGAAGCCGATGCGCCCGCGCGGCGGCGAATGGCGTTGATGCGGGCGAGAATTTCGCGGACATGGACAGGCTTGCGCACGACATCGTCAACGCCTGATTGAAAAAGCTCCAGCGTATGCTCGAGCGAAGGCCGGTCATTGACAGCGATGACAGGAGCCTTGCAGCGTTCACGAATTCGGCTCGGAAGACGTTGCTGCGCGCCACATTCCCCGATCAGGAAAGCTTCGACGGCCATGATGTCCTGCTGTGGAACCGTCTCGACCCATTCGTTGAAATCACCGGGCCTGAAGCCCGTCGTCGTAATGCCCTCGCGACCGAACCATGAGGAATACCCCTCGGTCACAATATCCCTGTCGTCGACAACGACGATCATCGGCCCGCCCCTTCCAAATCAATATGTTAGCCCAAGCACGAAAGGAATAGCTGGCCGGGCGAATCGGCAACAATGGCAAATAGTTGCCCGCAATAAATTGGGAGGGTGTTTTAGCTAAGGCTAATAATAAGGGGAATCGCTTTGATTGAAATATACCGGAAGCTTGTGACCGAAACCGGTTAACGAAACGTTAACGCATCACGAAGTTTTACGATTCATTACAATGGCTTAAAAATTAGCCCCTTAACGATAGGCCGCCACGCACGGCAACCATGAATTGCATACGCATTTAGAAGAGTGCATTTCATCACGGTCCGCAACCTGTAAAAAATTGGAGGTATCCGCGTCAGCCCGAACAGAAACGCCGCGCCTGCGCGGTCCAGTTTCCGAAACCGGTGGCGACCATATTCGTCATGACGCGGCAGACATAACGCTTCTGGGCGGGGTCGTTATTCGGCCCTGCGTGATAGCGTGCGACGGCCATTGTCCAGTTGCCTTCGCGTTCGCGGAGCTGCTTCAGAAAGCGGGCGGCGTAGTCCACATTGAGGCCGGGAGCCAGCATCGCCGCGATGGAGGGAAACTCCCTGCCGTGATAGTAATAGTTGATCTGCATGCAGCCGAGATCGATCAGTTTCGCGCCCCCGGCCCGCGCTTCGGCAAAACGCCGGATCGCCGCCGTTCGCGACGGCAGGAATTCCGCCCGGCCCTCGATATTCATCGCATAGGGTTGCAGCGAATTCTTCCGCCCCGTCTCGGTCAGCCCGACCGCATAGAGGATGCCGAGCGGAACGCCGTAGCGGGCGGAAGCCCGGTGCATTTCGCGCTCGCAGATGTTTTCGGCGCGGGCCGCTGCCGCATCAGACAACCAGGCCGTGCCTGCGGCCAGTATTGCCAGAAACGCCGTTCCCGCCATCCTGCGCACCCCGCATTTGCGGGCGCTCGCCCCCTGCCTGACCGGATTCGCCATTCTGCCTGCCTTCCCCGCTCCACGATCCGTCCGTAAATTGCGCCTGCGCCCCGTTTCCGTTCCGCCCGTCGAAGCCCTGCTGCTGGCCCACGTTCTGACCGCCATTCTGCGGTGCCTGCATGTTCTGCGCGGTTGGCGGCGCATTACGGTCGGCAACCGTGACCGAAATCTTCGCATCGTCGGAGATGGCAACGGTCTTGAGCGCCTTTTCGATCATCGACCGGTCGGCGGCCAGCGCTTCGGCCGCATGTGTCTTGTCGGCTACCAAATGAACCTCGACCCCGTCCGAAGCCACGCGGATGCGCGCCGTGACCACGCCCAGTTCAGCCGGGTCGAGCCGGATTTGCAAGGTTTTCACCGTCCCGAAACTGCGTTCGGAAACGACTTCGATATCGGCGATCCTGAGCGCTGCCTGCGGCGACGTGGCGCCGGTTGTCTTCGGCTCCGCCGCCGGAGAATTTCTCGCCGCCGTGAGCGGCGGCTGGACATCGACGCGGTCCGGCGTTGCGGCAGGCTGTTGTGGGGCGGCGTGCTTGTCGGGTTTTACCGGGTTTCGGATTTCGTCACTCTTTCGCCCGCTTGCCTGACTGCCGCCCGCCGATTCCGGCATCACTGTGTCAGCCTTGATTGCCGTCTTCGGGTGCGGCGCCAGCTTGCGATCCGTGACCGTGATTTTCTCTTCCGATCCATCTTCCACAACCTGTTCCGGGTCGGTCGCGGCAATTATGGCAAAGTGCGTTTCAGCGCCTTTCGGGTCTGTTTTGCTGTCAAAACCTGTGGCAAAACCTGTGGCAAAATTGTGATTTACCCCCTCCAATTGCGGCACAAACGTGTCCAAAGAGAGGATATTTTGTGGCAAACCATAGGAGATGACGGGTTTCGCGGGCTCACCTTCCCGCGTTTCAGCGTCGTCGTTTTCGGCATTTTCATCCTTTTCGACGCTCTTTTCGATCTCGCTCCCAGGGGTCTCCAGAAGCGCGCCAAAGAGTTTCGCAGGCGCGGATTTCTGCTCCTCTTTCACCTGCGAATTCTGCTGCGCGCCGGATTTTTCGGCCAGCGATCCCAGCCTGCCGACCGTGTAGAAGGCGGATTTCAGCGACATATCAATGCTCATTTCACGGTCTTTCCCAGCAGGGCATCGATTTCGGCAAGCTTGCGCCGTGCTTCTTCCATCGTCTTGTCCAGATCGTCTTCCGGTTCGGCTGCAACCGGCGTCGGCGCAGGGTTTTGCGGCGGCTGCGTTTCCGGCGCATGAGTGACGAGTTTGCCGACCGTTTCTGCCGCTTTCAGCAGTTTACGGTCGCGTTCCGGCAATTTTTCGGGCGCGATCCGCGCCAGTTCGCCAAGCGCGTTGCCCGCCGAATCCGACACGACATCGCTTGCCGCCGCGTAGAGATTGGCGCGGCTCGGATCGGCTTTCAGCCGGTCGGCCAGCCTCTTCGCCTCTGCCGACATGAAGCGCGACCGCTCTGTCTGGCCATCGACGAGCGCGCCGCGCGCGATCTGGAGATAGAGCGAATATTGCATGGCGGGATCGGCCGATCCGATCAGTTTCGCCAGTTCCGCATTGCCGATCCGGTCGCTGAGCTTCACCGCCGCATCGACGAATTGCGCCATGAAATCCTGCATATAGGGCGAACGCGAAAAGCGCTGGAGATAGTTGCGCGCCAGAAGCCTGATCTTGTCGGCATCGCCAAGCCTGGCGGCAATCGGCATGGAGCGGCGGATCGCGGCTTCCTCGAACAGCGTCCCCGGCGCTTCCAGCCGCACCCGATCGAGCCGCATCAGCGCCGTCGCGGGATCGAAGGCCGCCATCTGGCCCGCGGTGACGAGCGAAATCGACGCTTTCAGCTCCACAGGGACATCTGGCGACAGCGGAACGGAAAAAAGCTTGACGACCTCAATGGTCTGGCCGGAAGCATAGGCGAGCGCGCCCTTGACCAGCCCGTCCGGCACCGTGCCGGATTTGAGACCGGTGAGCACCTTGCGCACCGCTTCCGGGTTGCCGCCGTTGAACAGATAGACGATTGCGGCATAGACGTTTTCGGGGTTGTCCCAGACTTCCGCCGGGGCGCGCTGCATGTCGGCGCTGACGAAGCCCAGAAGCTTGTTCTGCATCACCACCGCTTCCGGCTTTCCGGCAACGACCTGATCCTGCAACATGCGCAGCGAGCGCACGAGCTTGTAGGGTTCGAGCACCGGCATTGTGCGGGTTTCCGCCAATGTTGGCATCTGGGCCTGCGTCTGGACCCGTATCTGCGCCACAGCCATGCCCGCCGCCGCTCCCGTCAGGGAAAGGCCCGCGACCAGAACCAGAAAGGAGCGCGTTGCAAGCCGCTTCATGGGGCGGACTTGAGGAAAATGTCGATACGGCGGTTCTCCGCCGCATTCGGATCGTTCGGATTTTTCGGCTGGCGGTCGGCATAGCCTTCGACGCGCAGCACGCGCTTTTCATCGAGACCGCCACGAACCAGCATGTAATAGGCCATCTGCGCCCGCGCGGACGACAGGCGCCAGTTGTCATAGGTCGCGCTCTTGAACGGGCGCGCATCCGTGTGGCCGCTGATGATGACCTCGCCCGGCTGGCGCGCGATCACCCCGGCGATACGCTCCAGCATCTGCACCACCCGCGCATCGGGTTTGGCCGAACCGATGGTAAACATGCCGTAGTCCACCTTGTCGGTAAGCTGGATCATCACGCCGCCATCGACCGGAACCACCGTAACGTCGGGCATGGGTTCGGCATTCTTCGCCTCCGCGCCGTCTTTCGCGGCTTCGCCTCCGGCGGCTTTTTTCAGTTCGGCAATCAGCTTTTCCTGCGTTTCAACCTGCGGCGCAGCTTCCGTTTCCGGCATCGGCGGCGCTGCGGGCACGGCATCCGGCGGGGGCAAGTCTTCGACGGCCTTGCTCGACCAGTAGTCGGGGCTGAACGGATCGCGATAGGCCTCACCGCCCTCCGCGCCGGTCGCCGGTCCCGATTGCGCCGTGCCGCCGTCGCCCTTTGCCGACTGGTTCTGAAGCACGCCGGTCTCATGCGCAAGTTCCGACAGGACCGCATAGGGTTCGCGGAAGAGCTGCCGCTCCTCCCTGTCGCTCACCGGCGCGACCGTGGTGTCGTTGATGACCCTGGTGCTGTTTTCGACCTTCTGGTCGCTCTCGTAGCGAACCTTGCCGTCCTTTTCCTCGACATCCTGCACGCCCTTGGAGCTTGAATGCCGGTCCATCAGCTTGACGGGATTGAAATAGCTCGCCACCGCCGCCTTGGTTTCCTCATTGGCGGCATTGATGAGCCACATGACGAGGAAGAATGCCATCATGGCGGTCATGAAGTCGGCATAGGCGATCTTCCACACGCCGCCATGGTGGCTGTCATGGTCGTCATGGCCACCACGGCGAACAATGATGATCTCGCGTCTGGTTTCGGGATCGATGTTCATCGGACCGCAGCCTTCAGTTCTTCAAGAAGCGGCGCGATGCGCGTTTCGAGCACCCGTTCGCCGAAGGAAAAAGAAAGTTCGGCCCCTGCGGTTTCGGAAAACCGGCACCCCGATGGCAACAACGCGGCGTGGGCGCGCAGCGGTTCGACCAGCCGCGCGGGACCGGAGATTTCCGGCGCTTCGCCATCGAGCGCCAGCGCCGCGATGCGCTGCGCGAATTCGGCAACCGCATCCTGCTCCATCTTTGCGGAGAGAAGAGGCATCAATATTTCGGCGATCTGGCCGGAAAGGCTACGCTCGAGCGCCGTCAGCGCATCCGTCAGGCTACCCGCCAGAAGCAGGGCCTGCTCACGCGAAAAGGCGGCGCGCAGGGTCTCGATCTCACCCTCATGCTCGCGAAGAAGCCGCGCCGTCTCGGCTTCGTAGAGCGCCTGCGCCTGCCTGCGCCCGTCCTCGCGACCCGCCTCGAAAGCGGCGCGCTTTTCTTCTTCCAGCGCGATGATGTCGGCCACCTCCGCCTGCACGGCGGCAGCGGCGGGCGCAGGTTCGGCCCCCGGCTTCAATGGTTTCAGCGGCTTCAACGGCTTCGGCGATGACGGCGCGGCGATGATCTCGACCGCCGCATCCTCGATATGGTGCGTCGAGAAATCGGGCAGATAACGGCTGAGGGAAAGCGCGCTCATCGTCAGGCGGCCTCAAGCTCCGGCGTTACCGAGTTTTTCGGGGCCGACGTTTTTACAGGCTGCGCCTCCTCGGCGGCGGACTGGTGAATCCATTGCTTGAGAACGGCGGCGACACGCTCTTCATCCATCTCGATCATCTGTTCCAGCCGCAGTCTGGCAGGCATCCGCATACGCTGGCGCAAATCGCTGAGGCTCGTCTTCATCTGGTCGGCATAGGTTTCCGGTCCGCCGATCGCAGCCGGAACGTCCTCGCCCGCAGCCCCCGCGCCGCCGACGAAATTCGGCATGGCGGCCTCGCCCGTTTCACGCAGGGCCAGTTCGGTCCCGGCGGGCTTTGCATTCTGGTCACGCAGCAGCGGACGCAAGCCGAACCAGATCAGGAGGCCGACGGCGGCGAGAATGGCGAGCGCATTGGCATAGGAGCCGCTCTGGCGCAGCAGCGTATCGGTCCACGGGGCGGAGACCGGCTCCATATCGGTCCCGGCGGGATCGAGGAAATTGACCGCCGTCACATTGATGACGTCGCCGCGATCGGCATTGAGACCGGCTGCGGTCGCCACGAGATCGCGAATCCTGGCGATCTGCTGGTCCACGAAATTGGCGGGCGGCGGCGTGGTGCCCGCCGTTTCCAGCAGGCGCGCCTGATCGATGACCACGGCGATGGAAAGCCGCTTGACCGTATAGCCGTCGCTGACGGTGGAAACGGTCTTGCTGTTCATTTCGTAATTGGTCAGTTCCTCACGGCGCTCGGTCTTTTCCGACGAGCTTTCGCCATTGCGGTTCTGGATTTCTTCCTGCGGAATGTTCTGTTCGACGCCCGTCGCATTGTCGTTGCGGCTATTGCGCGAATCGCCATTTTCCCGGACGACGCGCACGGAACGCTCGACGCGGGATTCGGGATCGAAGATCGTTTCGTTGATCTGGCGGCGGTCCGTGTCGAGCACGGCCTGCACGCTGGTCTGGAAATGGCCCATGCCCAGATAGGGCGCCAGCGCCTTGCGAATGCTGTCGTCCACATGGCCCGCGACCTGCTGTTCCAGCGAGGCGGTCATGAGGGCGGCGCCGTTGGCGGCTTCGCCAGCCGATGCCAGAAGACGGCCATTGGTGTCGAGAACGGTCACGGCGGATGCGTCGAGCGAGGGAACGGCGGCGGCGACAAGCTGGCGGATCGACTGCGCCGATTCGGCGGCAAAACCGCCTTCGGTACGGATGACGACAGAGGCGGACGGTTTCTGGTCTCCCCTGCGGAACGATCCCTTTTCGGCCAGCACGACATGGACGCGGGCGGCCTTCACGCCGCGAAGCGCCTGAATGGTGCGGGCGATTTCACCTTCCAGCGCACGGACCCGCGTGATCTCCTGCATGAAGGAGGTGAGGCCGAGCGACCCCATATTGTCGAACAGTTCGTAACCGGCATTGTTGGAGGTGGGCAGTCCCTTTTCGGCGAGGAACATGCGGGCGTTTTCCGCCTTGCCGACCGGAACGAGGATCGCCGACCCGTCGGATTTCACGTCGAAGGGAATGCCCGCCTCGCCGAGCGCAAGGCCCATGCGGTTCACGTCGTCGCGCGAAAGGCCGACATAGAGCGTCTCGTAGGAAGGACGGCTCAGATAGACGCTGGTATAGAGGATCGCGCCCATGATCGCGGCGCCCACAAGCCCCAGCGCGGCGAGTTTTCGCGCGCCAAGCTTGCCGAGCGTAGCCCTGAGCTGTTCGATCAATTGCTGGAAATTCTGCTGCATCGACACCACCGCCATCATGATGAATGCAAGCTAGCCCGCGAAGCTTGCGCGAAAGTGGCGGCGACAAGGAAACGGGGCGCGGAATGATCCGCGCCCCGTATTGGTCCAGATATCCGGATCGGAAATTAACGGAACAGCGACAGGATGACCTGCGTGCTCGAATTGGCGATCGAGAGCGCCTGAACGCCGAGCTGCTGCTGGGTCTGGAGCGCCGAGAGGCGAGCCGATTCAGCATTCATGTCGGCATCGACGAGCTGGCCGACGCCACGGTCGATAGCGTCGATGAGCTTGCTGTTGAACGACGACTGCGATTCGATACGGGTCGCAGCCGCGCCGAAGGTTGCAGCCGACGAACGCATAGCGGTGACCAGGGCTTCGGCAGCCATTGCATCGGTCGGAGCCGTGGTATAGTCGGCTTCGAGGTCGTATGCGGCAACGTTGAGCGTGTTCAGGCCAGGCGTGCCGCCGCCAGCCGACGAGGTATAGCCGGTGGTGATGGTGACACCGGTGCCGCCGGACTTCAGCAGGTTGACGCCTTCGAACGAAGCGGACTTCGCAATGTCGACGATCTGTGCGGAAAGCTGGGCGACATCGGCCTGCACGATGGCGTCATCGACGCCGGGCGTGCCAAGCGTTGCAAGCTTGGCCTGGATCTGCGTGCCGAGCTTGATCGCTTCTTCCAGACCCGTGACAGCCGTATCGACGACGGCCTTGCCAACGCCGAGAGCGTCCTGAGCGGCGGAGACCGTGGAGCTCTGCGCCTTCATGCTCGTTGCGATCGACCAGTATGCAGCATTGTCGGCTGCGGTCGAGACGCGTTCGCCGGTGGCGATGCGGTTCTGGGTGGTTGCGAGGTTCTTGTTGGTCTGCGACAGGGTCTGCAGTGCAGTCATCGCAGATGCATTGGTCAGAAGACTTGCCATGGTATTTTGCCCCTTGGGAAAAACAATCAGAGGGACAGGCCGGGTTTGAAAATTACCGGCATGGCGGAGCGGCATCATGCCTGTCGCCGCGAAACGCGCGGGACCCGCCATTTCATCAGTCGTAAAGGGCAAATGTTAAGAGAATACTAATGCAATCGTTCGAATTTGAACGATGTCACGAAAAAGACCGGATCAGGCTGCCCACGAGGATGTTCCAGCCGTCGATCAGCACGAAAAACAGGATCTTGAACGGCAGCGAAATCACTGTCGGCGGCAGCATCATCATGCCCATGGACATGGTCAGCGTCGCCACGACGAGATCGATGACCAGAAATGGCAACACGATCAGGAAACCGATCTCGAAACCGCGCCGCAACTCCGAAATCATGAAGGCGGGGACCAGAACGCGGAAATCGACGATACCGTCTTCCCCGGTGCGGAATGTCGGGTCGGCAAGGTCCTCGAACAGGCGCAGGTCCTTGTCGCGCACCTGCCGCATCATGAATTCGCGGAAGGGTTGCGAGATTTCGCCGAATGCTGCCTGCTGCGTGATCTCGTTGCGCATCAGCGGCTGGACGCCGTTGTTCCAGGCGCGGTCGAAGGCCGGAGCCATGACATAGAAGGTCATGAACAGGGCAAGCGAGATCATCACCATGCTGGCGGGCGCGGTCTGGAGGCCGAGGCCCGAACGCAAAAGCGAAAACGCGATGGCGAAGCGCGTGAAGCTCGTTACCATGATGAGGAGGCCCGGCGCGATGGACAGCACCGTCAGAAGCCCGAACAATTGCACGATCTGGCCGCTTGCGGCACCGCCGCCCGCAGGCAGGAGATTGTCGAGCGTCAGCGCCTGCTGCGCCTGCGCGGAAGCCGTGAGAGCAAGCGTCAGGAGGACGCCGAGGCCAAGAGATTTTTTCATTCGACCACCAGCGCCGAGATGAACACGCGGTCGACGGCGCCCTGCGAACGCAGGCGCGCGCGTTCCTCCAGATCGGCGCGCAGATAGGCAAGCCCCGCCGCGCCCTGCAATTGCATGAGATTGACGCTGCGCAGGAAGCTCAGGAAATCGTCGCCGACGCTTGCCGCCATTGCTGCCGGAATTTCATGGCCGGGTTTTGCCACCAGCGAGGCTTCGAGCCGCACCCATGTATTCTGCGGTATGCCCAGATTGGTGACGATGGGCTGCAGGGGCACGACCGCGCCTATGGAGCGGGATTCGAAATCGCCCGCCTTCGGCTTGTCCCCCTTGCCCGAAGCGCTGGCCGCGACCTGCCGGTCAGCGGAAATCATGCCGCCCAGAACCCAGCCGCCGCCACCCGCGATAGCGGTGAGGATTGCGACAGCCGCGAGCAGCCCCGTGAGGGAACCCTTCGCCTTGCCGTCCATTTCCGGTGCCGTCGTGTCACTCATGCTCAACGCCCTAGAACGGAGAAACCTGATCGAGAATCTGCTGGCCGTAAGGCGGCTGCTGAATCTCGCTCAGGCGCCCGCGACCGCCATAGGAAATGCGGGCTTCGGCGATCTTGTCGTAGGAAATCGTGTTATTGCCGGAAATGTCGCGCGGGCGCACGACACCGGCGACATTCAGCACGCGCAACTCGTTATTGACGCGCACTTCCTGCGATCCCCGGATGATCATGTTGCCGTTGGGCAGCGTGTCGGTGACGATGGCCGCGACCTGCAGGCGGATATCTTCACTGCGCTCGATGGTGCCCTTGCCCTTCGACTTGCTGTCGGAATGGGTGTTGACCGATGCATCCATATCGCCGCCCGCCGCGGCACCCGAAAGGCTGCTGGTGGCAAAAGAGCCGCCTGCGCCGTAAATGCCCTTCGACACGCGCTCGCGGTCGGTCTTGTTATCGAGATTGGCGCGGTCGTTGATCGAGATGACGACGGTGAGCACATCGCCCGGCGTCGCCGCGCGCGGGTCCTTGAAGAAATTGGTCGAACGCTGGTCCCAGAGCGAATAGGACGCCTTGCCTGGCCGTACGGGATAGCCGTTGAGCTGCGGATTGTTCTCCATGCCGAGATGGGCCGCGACGGGGGAAAGGGCCGGCGCGCGCCCGATCTCTTCCGGTCTGGTCGCGCAACCGGCCAGAAGAACCAGCATCGCCGCGCCGAGGGTCGCCCTGTTCATGCTTCTCGTCATTGCACTCTATTCCCGGTCTGCGCTTCGGCGCGCTGATCTCCGGCGGATCGCGGGGCAGCGCTCGTGCGCTGCGCGCCGACGATGACGCGCGCAAGCTTCGCCGCCTTTTCCGGCGGCATTTCATTGAGGATGATGCTGGAAACGCGCGGGTTGAGCTTGAGGATCAGCGCCGCCGCCGCCTCGTCGCCGATCAGCGCCATCTGCGCCGCCGCCGCGTCGGGCTTCATTTTCGAGATGATGTCGACCAGCGAATCCTGCGCCTTGCTGACGAATTCGTCGCGGCGCTTCAGCCACATTTCATATTCACGGCGCTTTTCCTCCAGCGCCTGCATCCGCTCCTCGACATCGGCTTTCAGCTCGGTGAGCTGTTTTGCCTGTAGCGCATAGCGCGCATCCGCCGCCTGATCGTCGATATTGCCGCAGAACTTGCGGATTTCGTCGAGATTGCCAAGCGCGGGCGGCTCGGCAAAAGCCGGAAGCGAGGCGGACAGAAGGAGCGCCAGGGCCGGGCCGTAGAGGATCAGGTTTTTCGCCATGGTCATTGCACCACCAGTTCTGCGTGAAGGGCGCCGGATGTCTTGATGGCCTGCAATATCGCGATGATGCCGGTCGGCTTCACGCCGATCTGGTTCAGGCCCTTGACGAGATTTTCAAGGTTTGCGCCGGTCAGGATACCGATCTTGGCATTCTGCTGATTGACGGCGATATCGGTGTTCGGCTCCACCGCCGTCACGCCATCGCTGAACGGCTCGGGCTGAACGACCATCGGCGTTTCCGTCACCCGGACCGTCAGGCTGCCATGGCTGATCGCCACCTTGGAAATGCGCACCTTCTCGCCGATGACGACGGTTCCGGTCCGCTCATCCACCACCACGCGGGCCACTTCGTCGGTCGTGATCGGCAGGCCTTCGATCTCCGCGAGAAAGCGGGCGGCAGGCACATTCTTCGGACGTGACAGGCGGATCGTCTTGGCGTCGCGGGCAATGGCCACGCCGCGCCCGTAGCGACGCCTGGCGAAGACATTGATCGTGTCGGCGGCGCGCACGGCCGTGGTGAAATCGGGGTCGCGCAGCTCGACGATCATCACGCGTTCCCGTCCGAAATTGCCCGCAACCTCGCGCTCGACCAGCGCGCCGTTGGGGATGCGGCCGGAAGTCGGCACGCCCTGCGTGACGCTTGCCGCCTCGCCTTCGGCGGCAAAGCCGGACACGATCATATTGCCCTGCGCCACGGCATAAATCTGATTGTCGGCGCCCATGAGCTGGGTCATGACCAGCGTGCCGCCCTGAAGCGAGGTGGCATCGCCCAGCGACGATACCGTCACGTCGATGCGCGAACCGGCACCGGCAAAGGCGGGCAGGTTCGCGGTGACGATGACCGCAGCCGTATTCTTGGAACGGGTGGAATTGCGCGGCGCGCTGATGCCAAGATTATCCAGCATGGCGCGCATGGATTGTTCGGTGAAAGGCGAATTGCGCAGGCTGTCGCCGGTGCCCTTGAGCCCGATGACAAGACCGTAACCCACAAGCTGGTTTTCGCGTACGCCCTGAATGGTCGCGATATCCTTCAGCCGTGCAACCGCGCTGCCCCGGCCAAGCTCCGCATAGGCCATTTTCGACGGGTCGCCGCCGGAACCGAGCCAGTCGGCATCGGCATCCACGGCGGAACCGAATTCCAGCGCATTCTTCGACGATTCATCCGCAAAGCTCGCGACGGACGGGAACATGAGTGCCAGAGCGGTTATCAGGACGGCGCAAGTCTTTCGCAGAGCCTGAATCCAAAAGCGGCAGGCCGAGGCGAAAATGGTGATTTTCGAGTACCGGAGCTTGAGTAGTACAAAAAGGTACATGAGCGCCGGAACGCAGAAAAGCGCTATTTGCAGACCGGTATGGCGACTTTTGGAACAGGCTCTCACTGCATCCCCACCTGAATACGACCATTTGCGAGCACCGTGCCGGATACGATGATGCCGCTGTCGACGTTGCGGACCTTGATGAAATCGCCGGCCGCACCCGATTCAAGCGGTGTGCCCATGGCGGTTATGGTCAGTGTGCCGGCGGTGAAGACCAAAGGTGCGGGAACCCCGCGCGTGACCAGAGACGGCTCGCCCAGCGCCGAAACGAGGATCGGCTTGCCGGGAAGCAGCGTCTTGCGCGCCACCTTGCCCGCCGCCTGCTCCGGCGACAGCACATATTGGCTCGCCGCCGGCGCATTGATGAAGAAATTCTTCTCCAGGAGGGCTGTATCGCTCACGATCTGGCCGGGATAGACGGTGGCCGCAGGCACGACAAAGGCGATGCGGTCGGCGGCGTTCGCCGTTGATGCGAGCAGCAACCCGCCTGCAAACGCCAGCCCTGTTTTCCGTAAGATTGCCTTCGCGAAACCCATTACCGTCACCGTCAGCGCAGGTTCTTCGACACGGTTGCCGCCATTTCGTCGGCGGCCTGAATGACCTTGGAATTCATTTCATAGGCGCGCTGCGCCGTAATGAGATCGGTGATTTCCTTCACCGGATCGACATTCGACGCTTCGAGATAGCCCTGCTTGATCGAGCCGTAGCCCGGATCGCCCGGCACGCCGACCAGCGGTCCGCCGGAGGCTTCCGTCTCGCGGTAGAGATTGCCGCCAAGCGGTTCGAGACCCGCTTCATTGGTGAAATTGGCAAGGGTGAGCTGACCGAGATCGACCTGATTGATCTGGTCCTGCAACTTGGCGAAAACCTGCCCCGTATCGGTGATCGTCACTTCGATGGCGTCCGGCGGAATGGTGATCGCCGGTTCGACCGGATTGCCGTCGAGCGTCACAAGCTGGCCGTCGGCATTCTTGTTGAACGCACCCGCGCGGGTATAGAGCGTTTCGCCGGTCGGGCTCTGGATCTGGAACCAGCCGCGCCCCGTCAGCGCCACGTCGAAGGGATTGCCGGTCTGGTTGAAACTGCCCTGAATGTGAAGATTGCGCACCGCCGCCGTCTGCACGCCGAGACCGACCAACGCGCCTTCCGGCACGATAGACTGGTTCGCCTGATTGGGAACGCCCGCAGTCCGCTCCGACTGGTAAAGCAGATCGGTAAACTCGGCCCGCGCACGCTTGAAGCCCGTCGTGTTGATATTGGCGATATTGTTGGCGATCACTTCCAGATTGAGCTGCTGGGCGTTCATGCCGGTGGCGGCAATCGTCAGGGCTTTCATGGTGTATCCTTAGCTGTCGCAAATCAGATGGGCATACGGCTGATTTCGAGATAGGCCTGCACGATCTTGTCGCGGATCGCGATAGCCGTCTGGAGCGACTGTTCGGCTTCCATGACGGAGCTGACCACATCGCGCACCGGCGCATCGCCCTTGATGCCCTGAATGGAGGTCGCTTCCGCCGCCTGCAGCTTCTGGCCGACGGAATCCGTCATCTGCGACAGGACTTCGCCGAACGAAGCGCCGGGCGCTGCCGGAACGGCCTGCGGCGCGGACGCAGGGCCGACGCCCTTTTCTGCGACGGTTTCGGACAGGCGCGATAGCGCATTGCGCGCCGAAATGCTCATGATCGAGTCGTACATTATGTGCTCCTCAAGAGATCGATGGTCATGGAGATCAGTTCGCGGGCCTGTTTCACGACCTGCAAATTGGCTTCATAAGACCGATTGGCCTCACGCATGTCCGCCATTTCGACGACCATGTTGACGTTCGGATAACGGACATAGCCGCGCTCATCCGCTGCCGGATGGCTCGGCTCGTATCGTTCGATGAAGGGCGAGGTATCCTTGCCGACTTCGGCGATGCGAACCTCGGCCGCGCCAGTGCCCTGCTCCAGCTCGGTGCGGAAGGAAACCGTCTTGCGGCGATAGGGATCGGCATCGGCGGTCTTGGCGGTCGACTGTGCATTGGCAATATTTTCGGAAACGATGCGCAGGCGCGTCGATTGGGCCGAAAGGCCCGACGCCGCTATCTTCAATGTGCTTTGCAGGGCATCGGAAGACATGGCTACCCCTTCGCGACCGAAAGCATCATGCGGTGGAACGCCTTGACGATGCTTGTATTGAGCGAATATTCGCGGGCGATCTCACCGGCCTTCATCATTTCCTGTTCGACATCGACCGTATTGCCGGAATGGGTCTCTTCGGTGATGTCGTCCGGGCGCAGGCGCGTGGCCGCGATGCCGTCCGCTTCGGCTTCCAGATGCATGGGGCTGGTGGCGGCCATGGTAAGCTGCGTCCTGTCCAGCACATCCGCGAAGGGCTGCACGTCGCGCGCCCGGAAATCCGGCGTATTCGCATTGGCGACATTGCCCGCGACTGTGGCCTGTCTCACCGACAGCCATTGCGCCTGCCTTGCGGCCAGATCGAAAAGATGAATGGAGCTCATGGAGTTTCCCGCCTTTACAGTTCGTTAACTTAAGGGCCGGAACTTGCGTCAAGCTTGCGAGAGCAATAGGGGAATAGGGGAATAGGGGAATAGGGGAATAGGGGAATAGGGGAATAGGAAAAGACCAAACCAAAAGTTTGTCGAGCACAAGCGGAAAATGAGTTTTGAGAAGGCAACCGGATCAGATAAAATTTCGACCTGATTTACTCCCTTACTCCCTTACTCCCTTACTCCCTTACTCCCTTACTCCCTTACTCCCCATCTCCACCACGCCGCCCGACGACGTCCTGAGCTGCCAGGTGCCCGAACCGCGACCGATTGAAACCAGGTGGCTGCCGTCCGGCAGAAGCGAACCCTTTTCGACGAACCAGTAGCCGGACGAATCCTCGATCATCGCCATGCCGCCGACGACCTCGCGCAGCGCGAAAACCGGCTTCGGCATGGCCTGCCCTTCCCCGCCGTCGTCCTCACGGCCTGCGTCGGCGCCCGGAAGTCCCTTGCCGTTGGACATGACGGAGCCGGTCATGGTGTCGTCCACATTCGCATTCGGTGCGACCTTTTCGGATGGACGGAAGGACGGGAAACGGCGAACCGTCTTCTGCCGCGAGCGGTCGAGCGGATCGACGATCTTGCGTTCGGCCTTTTCGGACGGACCGGGATCGGCGCGCTGGAGATAGGTGATGAAGGGCAGCATCGCGCTGCCCGCCGCAAGCGTGATCGCCGCAATCTTCAGATAGCGGTCCATCCTGCTCTGCGGCTTCTTCATGCCTTCCTGCCGCGCTGCGGCCTCGACCTCCGCCGTTAGCTGGGCGAGGAGTTTTTCTTCTTCTGTCTTGCGAAATCCCGTCGTCATGCGTGTTGCGCCTGTCTGTCGCCGCGCAATGCCGCGGCAAGATCACCATAGGGATCGTCCGAAAGGCCCTCTTCCGGCGATTGCTGCAAAGCCTCGTAAATCCGGGGAACGAGATCGACCGCCTGATCCAGAAGACCGTCATGCCCCTTCTGATAGGCACCGATGGCGCGCAGGTCCCGCGTTTCCTCGAAACGGGCGACCATGCCGCGCAACTGGCCGACCAGCTTGCGTTGCTCCGGCGTCCAGTTGTGCCTTGCAAGGCGCGAGACGGAACCGGGAATATCGACCGCCGGAAAGCGTCCTTGCGCCGCAATGGCGCGGTCAAGCACGATGTGGCCGTCGAGCGTGCCGCGGATCGCGTCGGAAATCGGGTCGTTGTGGTCGTCGCCATCGACCAGCACCGAATAGATGCCTGTGATGCTGCCGCCCGCTTGCCCGATACCAGGCCCGGCGCGCTCCAGAAGGCGCGGCAACTGGCTGAAGACGCTCGGCGGATAGCCGCGCGAAACCGGCGGCTCCTCAGCCGCGATCGCCACCTCGCGCGCCGCATGGGCAAAGCGCGTGACGGAATCGACGATGAGCAGGACATTCTGGCCGAGATCGCGGAAATATTCGGCAATCGCCGTCGCGGTATTGGGCGCGAGGCGGCGCATCATCGGGCTTTCATCGCCTGTCGCCACTATCGTGATCGTCTTGCCGAGGTGGCCCGCCATGGTGTCTTCCAGCATCTCGCGCACTTCGCGCCCGCGTTCGCCGGTCAGCGCCAGCACCACCGTGTCGAAATCCGCCGCGCGCGTCATCATGGCAAGCAGCGTGGATTTGCCGACGCCGGAGCCTGCGAAAACACCGATGCGCTGGCCGAAGCAGAGCGGCGTGAAAATATCGATGACATTGACGCCGGTTCGCAGGCCATGGTCCACGCGGGCGCGGCGAAGGGCTGCGGGCGCAAGGCTCTCGGATGCCATCGACCGCGCGCCGGGCGGCAAGACACCCTTGCCGTCGACCGCCTGCCCGAGCGCATTGACGACGCGGCCGCGCCATTCCGGCGCCGGACGGATGCGGAGCGGCCCCTCCTCGAAAACGGCGGCGCCGAGCGAAGGAATGACGCGGTCGTCGAAGGGCTTCACCAGCACCTGCGTGTCCGCGACGCGGATGATTTCGGCAAGGCTCTGGCCGCCTTGCGCATGGATCGCCACCGCGTCGCCCAGCCGCGCATCGCGCGAAAGCCCGCGCACCGCAATCGCCGAACGCGACACGTCGCTCACCGTGCCGCCAATGCCGGTGAGCGGTTTTGGTGTCACCAGTTGCCGACGGGCAAAAGCGGCCAAACGAGAGAGCGGCAGATCGGGCATCATCCGTTTCTGGAGCCCAGCGTCTTGATGGCTTCGGAAACGGTGGTCTCCTGCTGCGAGAGCAGGTTGTTGACCTGCTCGAAGGCGCGGCTGACGCTGATGAGCCGCGTCATCTCGGTCATGGCATCGACATTCGATCCCTCGATCATGCCCTGCACGACACCGACGCTGTTATCGTCCACCACCGGCTGGGCGGGCTTGTCGGGGATCACGCCGGACGTACCGGCATAGGTGAGCTCCGCATCGGCGGGGATCGTATAGAGGCCGATGGCGCCGATCTGCGCGCCGTTCTGGTAGATCGCGCCGTCGCTCGAAATCTTCGGCGCGCCGCCAGCAGGATTGAGCACGATGGGCGCACCGCCGGCATCGAGGATCGCATGGCCGGTGACGGAAACGAGATCGCCGGTCGGCAGCATCTTCATGCGCCCGTCGCGCGTATATATCTGCCCCTGCGGCGTCGCGACCGACATCCACACATCGCCCTTGACCGCGACATCGAGCGGATTGTCGGTCTTGATCAACGGACCGGCTTCGGTGCGGATGAAGCTCTTGCCCGCCGTCGCGAAACTCACATCGTCGCTCGCCTTGTCCGAAACGATGGTGTCGAACTTGATGCCCTCGCCGCGGAAGCCGACCGTGGAGACATTGGCGACGTTCTGGGCAATCGCATCCATCCGCCGTTCCAGCGTAATGAGCGAGGAAAGCCCGACATAGATCGAATTGTTCTGCATCAGCGTCCGCCCGGCTTGAAGTTCTGCAATGTGCTCAGAATGTCTATCGAAATGCCCACGGAAGACGTGCCGCCCAGAAGGAGCGAGGCAATCGAGGCCGGACTGGAGGCCGTCGGATTGCTCATTTCATACATGGCGGTGAAGCGCGAGATGAATTTCGAAACATAGTCGGGGTCCGACATTCTGGTGAAGTCGATCTTCTCCGAAACCAGTTTCGCCTGCTTGTCGATATCGGCGTTCGACATGGTGGAGGGCCAGCCGAACGTGGTCTGGACCATCGACAGCAGCGCCTTGTCGCCGAGAATTTCATAGGCATTGGTCAGCGTCGGCGCCTTGCGCTGGAAATAGAGCGCCAGCCGCACACCGTCGTTCTGGCTGCCCGCCTCGACTTCCAGCGTCTGGCGCAGATATCTGTCGATCGTGCCCTGCTGCACCGCCGCGCCCTGGGTGGCTTCCGCCCCCTTGTCCGCGAAGTCGAAGACGGTCGCGAACTCCTTGTAGCGCTTGTCGGTAAGCTGGTTCGCCATCGATTCCTTGTCGGTGACGCCCTCGGTCAGGATCTTGCGAATGAACGCCTTGGCATAGGCCATGTCTTCAAGCCCGAACGCCTTCAGCGCATAATTATAAAGCCGGCTATCGGCCATGAAATCGTCGAGCGATTTCACATTGCCGATATTTTCCCTGAAATAGGCGGTTTCCCGCTCCACCAGCGGCTCTTTCGAAACACGCTGCAGCGACCGCGTCATATCGGACGCGATCAGGCGATAGCTTGTCGTCGTATCGACCATGCACATGACCCCCTGCTGGTTTTGAGGCTCTTTATGAAGGGGCAAGCTTGTCCGAAGCTGGTTTTATCGACGCGTTGCAGACAAGGTTCGCGCAAGGCGCAGCACTTAGGGTCCCGGCAAAGAGAAACTATGCGGGAGTCTCCAGCCTTGGGCATTATCGTCGGTCTCGTCATCACACTGGGCTGTATGCTGGGCGGCTTCATCGCCATGGGCGGACACGTCGGCGTGCTCATCCAGCCGTGGGAATTCGTGATCATTCTGGGCGCCGCGCTCGGCACTTTCTTCGTCGCCAACCCGTTTTCGCTCGTGAAGGACACAGGCCGCGCCTGCGTGGAAGCCTTCAGCAATGCCGTGCCGAAACAGCGCGACTATCTCGACGTTCTGGGCGTGCTCTACAGCCTGATGCGCGAACTGCGCGCCAAATCGCGCAACGAAGTGGAAGTGCATATCGACAATCCGCAGGAATCTCCGATCTTCCGCGCCTATCCAAGTGTGCTGAAGAACGAGGACCTCACCAATTTCATCTGCGACTACTGCCGCCTGATCATCGTCGGCAATGTGCGCTCGCACGAGATCGAGGCGCTGATGGACGAGGAAATCCACACCATCGCCCGCGACAGGCTGAAGCCCTACCATGCGATGGTCAGCATTTCCGAAGCCCTGCCCGCGCTCGGCATCGTCGCCGCCGTTCTCGGCGTCATCAAGGCCATGGGGGCGCTGGACCAGTCGCCGGAAGTGCTGGGGCATTTGATCGGCGCGGCACTCGTCGGCACCTTCGCCGGTATCTTCTTTTCCTATGGCGTGGTTGGTCCCATCGCCAACAAGATCAAATCGACCCGCGAAAAGAAGAACCGCCTCTATATCGTCGTGAAGCAGACGCTGCTTGCCTATATGAACGGCTCGCTGCCGCAGATCGCGGTGGAATATGGCCGCAAGACCATCTCCGCCCATGACCGCCCGACCATCGACGTGGTCGAGCAGGAAACCATGGCGAGCGCGCCGACCCAGCAGGCGGCATAAGATGACCACAGTCGAAACAGCCGCCGAAACAGCCGTTTTGGGGCAAAACCGCAAGAATGACGTTCTGGCCGAAAACCTGCTGCGCGCGGCCGGCCTTTCCGGCGACGATCTGAAATCGCTCGCCCATGTGTTCAAGGATGCCTCGACGCATTTCTGCGAACGACTGAAACAGGGATCGGCCGCCGCCTTCGACGTGGAAGCCGGTCAGGTGGAAAACGCCGACGACGCGGCCTTCAACGATATTCTCGACCGGGCCGCGGTCGTCGCGCCCCTGACGGCGGAGCGCTGGGGCTGCCAGCTCTATCTCACCGTCGATGCGGTCCTCGTCTTCTCGGTGATCGAAGCGATGTTCGGCGCGCAGGGCAATCACGGTCCCGTCGATGCGGACCGGCCTTTCGGCATGTTGGAGCAGAAGGTCGCGAACCTTCTCGCCGGCCATGTGACCGGCGCGCTGGATCGTGTCTTCAATGCCGGTGCCAGCGCACCGCTTTTCGCGCATGGCGACTGCACGGACACGGCGGAATTCGACCGCGAGAATTTCGATCGCTCGCGTCTTTTTGCCTGCCGCATCGACGTCACGGCCGCAGGCAAGACCGGCCACGCCCATCTTCTTCTGCCGCGCACCACCCACAAGCCGATGCAGGATGCGGTGGCGGCTTTCCTTCGCCGCCCGATGGACCGGGCCGATCCGGCCTGGGCGAAAAGAATGCGGCAGGAAGTCAGCCGCGCGCGCATCGAGCTTGAAGCGTTCATACAGCAGGGGTCGATGACGCTGGACGCGCTGTCGGCGCTGGAAATCGGGCAGGTTCTGAAATTGCCCGTGGACGCCATGGAACAGGTACGGCTGCGCGCGGGCGACCAGCAGCTTTTCAAATGCACGCTCGGCAAATCGGGCACTCATTTCACGGTCAAGGTCGGCGACCCGGTCAATCAGGAAGAGGATTTCATCGATGAGCTTGTTGCTGGCTAACGTGCTTTCCACATTGATGGCGCTTGCCTCGCTCGCCGCGCTTGTCGTGGTGGGCCGCAAGGCCAACGAGACGATCAAGCTCGGCAAGGTGCTGGCGCTGCGGGTCGCCGCCGCTTCCAACGGGCTGGAACGCGCCGTCAAGGCCATCCAGAGCGAGCGCACCGACCTGAGCGACGAGAATAACAAGCTCGAAGCCCGGCTTGCCGAAACGCAGCGCGTGCGCCGCGAAATGGAAGAGGCAATCGAGGAATTGAACCGGCTGCGCAAGGCGCTGACCCGTGACATGCGCCATGCGCGCAATGTCGCCGACAACACGCCGCGACGGCAGGAAAAAATCGCCACCGCCGCCGAAACCATGCCGAAAGAAAAGAACGCCCTGCCGGTCTTCGTGCGCCGCACGGTCAGGAAGGCAACCGTCGATCTGGCAGGTCAGGCATGAGCGAAGAAACCGAGGACAAGAACATGCAGCAGGAACTGGACGAAGCCATTGAGGAATTGCGCGAGGAAAAGCCGCGCAGTTCCCACAAAGGCCCATCCAAGCCCAATCTCGAACTCATCATGGGCATCCCGGTCGATGTGCAGGTGGTTCTGGGCGGCACGACCATGCCGGTCGCCAACCTGATGAAACTTGGACGCGGCGCGGTCATCACGCTCGACAAGCAGATCGGCGATCCGGTCGACATCGTGGTCAATGGCCGGGTGATCGCGCGCGGTGAGGTAATCGTTCTCGAAGACGATTCCTCGCGATTTGGCGTCAGCCTCACCGAAATCATCGGCAAGTAACGGACGTGACCATGGCCGACAATGAACAGCAGGCCCTCATGGAAGACGGGGCTGACGGACTGGTCGATACGCTGACCGGCCCGCAAAAGGCGGCGGCGATCCTCGTGGCCATCGGACGCCCCGCTGCCGCACGGCTTCTCAAGCATTTCAATGCCGAGGACCTGCGCAAGCTTGCCGGTCATGCCCGTACGCTGGAGCCTATTTCACCGCTCGATTTCGAACAGCTCGTCAAGCAGTTCGAGGACCGCTTTGCCGAGGGCGCGCCGGTTTCGGAAGCCGCCCAGCGCTTTGAGGGACTTCTGCGCGAAACGCTGCCGCAGGAAGAAGTCGAAGCCGTGCTCGAAGACCGCGTCCAGCCGCAGCTCGTGCAGGAATCGGTCTGGGTGCAGCTTGGACGCCTGCCGGTGGAAAGCCTGCAAGCCTATCTCACCGACCAGCATCCGCAGATCATCGCCTATATCGTATCGAAATTGCCGTCCGACCTCGCTGCCCGGCTGTTTGTGGCCCTGCCGCCGCAACTGCGCAATGCCGTGGTGCAGCGTTCGCTCCATATCGGCAATGTCGCGCCGGCGGCGGCGGAACTTCTCGAAGACGTGCTGCGGCGCGATCTTCTGGGCCGCAGCGATGCCGGGCCGGTCAAGGCCCATCACGGCCAGATCGCCAATATCTTCAACCAGCTCGACAGAAACGAGATGGAAGAACTCATGGCGAGCCTCGAAGACCTCAATCGCGACGATCTCAACCGCATCAAGGCCAAGCTCTTCACCTTCGAGGATATCGAGCGCCTGTCGCAGCGCGCGCGGCTGCTGCTCTTCGATGAAGTGCAGACCGAACAGATCGCGACCGCGCTTCGCGGCGTCGATACGAGGCTTCAGGAACTGGTTCTCTCCTCGCTCTCGACGCGCGGACGCCGCATGGTCGAGACCGAACTCGGCGCGGAACAGGGCAACATAACCGCACAGAACATCACCGATGCGCGCCGCGCCATCGCCCGTATCGCCATCGACCTGTCCGAGCGCGGCATCATCACGCTCGAAGCAAGCGAAACCTGATCGCGTGTGACCGTGCCCCATGGCAGATGATACTGACAAGGATAGCAAGACAGAAGAAGCCACCGAGCAGAAGGTCCGCGACGCACTGGACAAGGGCAACATGCCCTTTTCCCGCGAGACGCCGATCCTTGCGGGCATCGCCTCCTTTCTGGTCATAGCCCTCTTCGTCGCCGCGCCCGCCACCGCAAAGCTCGCCATCTTCCTGCGCGAACTGATCGACCGCCCCGAGGACTGGCTTCTCAACAGCGCGGAAGATGCAAGCCGCCTGTTCGGCGTGCTGGCGCTGGCGGTCGGCGCCGCGCTTGCGCCCGTCTTCATCATCATTCCGCTGGCAGGCGTCGCCGCCTCCGCGCTCCAGAATGCGCCGCGCTTCGTCGGCGAGCGCATCCGGCCTCAGGCCTCGCGCATCTCGCCCGTCAAGGGCTGGCAGCGCATCTTCGGGCGCGCCGGTCAGGTCGAGTTCGGAAAATCGCTGACCAAGTTTCTGGCGGCGAGCCTCATCGTCTTTTTCGTCTTCTTCAAGGGTAACAGCCTTTTTTCCGACGCCATCGCCTCCGATCCGGGCGCGCTGCCGGAATTCCTGCGCGAAAACATCGTGCGCCTGCTCGTCGCCAACGTGCTGGCGATTGCGGCCATCGCCGCGTTCGACCTTGCATGGTCGCGCATTCACTGGCGCCAGGAACTGCGCATGACCCGCCAGGAGGTCAAGGACGAACTGAAACAGTCGGAAGGCGATCCGCTGGTCAAGTCGCGCCTGCGCTCGCTCGGCCGCGACCGCGCCCGCCGCCGCATGATCAATACCGTGCCCACGGCAACGCTCATCGTCGCAAACCCGACCCATTTTTCCGTGGCGCTGCGCTACAAGCCCAATCAGGACGCAGCACCAGTTGTCGTGGCAAAGGGACAAGATTTGATCGCACTCAAGATAAGAGAGATCGCGACGCAGCATTCGATCCCGATATTCGAGGATGTACAATTGGCCCGCGCTCTTTACAAACAGGTCAATATAGACCAGATGATCGCGCCTGAATTCTATAAGGCGGTTGCCGAACTTATCCGTGTGATAAACGCACGACATGCGATACAATAATGATAGCCGAGTTATTTTAGTTTATGCTGAAATATAATATCCAGTTCTTCCGGATCGGTGGTACGCGATGAAGAGCCTGCAATTTTCAAACGAACGCGAAGCGATCATCGCCCGGCATATGCGCGAAATCGCAGCCGATCTTCGTCTCGTCGATCCGGCGGATTACATCGCCTTCATCCGCTGCGAGCTTTTCGCCAATATCGCGGATATCGTCAGCTCGGCGACCGAACTTTATTTCCTTCCCGGTACGCTGGAACTCGGCCATGGCGGCGAATATCGCTGCGACTGGCAGTCGCCTCCGGCCATCGTGCTCGACATGGAGTTCCGCCATCAGGGCGTCTACGCCTATTTCCGCCTGACGCTGACCGCCGGGACCGCGGGCGTGGAACTGAACCACATCGCCTTCGAAAATGCCGACGACGATCCGGCCAGGAACACGGCGAGGCTCATCCGGGCTTTCGATATGGCCCGCCTGCCGCTCCAGAAACGCGCCTGACGAGAGCGCATCCCGAAAAGTGTGAAACGGTTTCGGGAGACATGCTCTAAAACCGGAGCGGCCCGACTTCGGTCAGGACGGAAACCGCTCCGGAATCTTTTCTACATCGTCGTGCCTGCGGCCGCGACCAGATGCTGCACTTCCGGCATTTCGATGATGCCGAGCGACAGCGCCGTCGCCACCGCCGAGGTGCGGTTCGAGCAGTTGAGCTTGATCTTCGCGTTCTGGAGATAGGTAACGACCGTCCAGCGCGCGATGCTGAGAATTTCGGCGATCTCGCCATCGGTCTTGCCGTTGGCCGCCCAGCGCAGGCAGTCGATTTCGCGCGGGGTAAGAAGGCTTGCCACCGTCGCCACATCCTTGCGGCCGCAAAGCGCGGAATGAATGATGCCCGACAGGCTCAGGAGCCGCGGGCGAAGCTTTGCAACGAACTGTTCGCGATCCTGATCGGGTTCGATCTCGAACATGAACAGCGTACAGCCCGCCGCCCCCTTGTGGCCGCGGGCCGAGACGGCGATGAAGATATTGCCAAGCCCGTGTTTTTCGGCGTCCTGCAACAGTTCCTCGACTGCTGGACATTTATCGGCGTCCTGCTGAAGATCGCGCACGATGCCCGTGGCCTCGTTCTGGAAATAGGGCGCATCTTCCTGGAAGATCGGATCGATGACGAAATAGTTCCTGGCCGAATAGCGCGCGGCCCAGCTCGACGGCACGGTCATGACGACCGTCAGGTCGGGGGACCCGGCCTTCGCGCATTCGCCCATGCGCCCCTTATAGGTGTGCATGATGTGACGGCAGCCCGTTTCGTTGCGTATCCGTGTCAGCAGAGCCAGTGCATCACCATGGAAAGACGAGCCAAAAAATGTCTTTTTGAAATTCGGAAAATGAATCAGATCGAGTGTCATTAAACTAATGTCCTTGGTACTGGCGGGCGATTTATAGTTGTGTTCGAAACGTTGGCGAATCGTCGCCTGGAACCATTCAATCTTGTATAAGTGAGATAAAAAAATGGGGGTTTGACAACCCGCAATTAATCCATGGCAAGGAAATGCCCACAAAAGCGGTGCCGAATTAAGGCTCAATCAAGGATTCAATCGGTCTGGCGATAAAGTTTTGGTGAGGCTCGGATAATTCCCGATCCGACTGTTCTATTTCAGAACAGTTTCCTCCTCGTTGCCATAGGCCCGGTAGAAGAAATCGACCGCAAGTTCGATATTGCCGCGGATCGTCTCTTCCGACGGCGGTTCCGCGAGAACGCCGAAAAGGCGCGGTCGGTAGAGGCCCGAAAGGAAGAGATCGGAAAGCTGATAAGCCATCCGGTCGGCGTCGAATGGCTTGAGCTTGCCGCTCTTGATCATCCGGTCGAGATATTCGGCCATCACCACGAGGCTGCGCTTCGGGCCGCGTTCGTAGAAACGCGCCGCAAGCTCCGGCTTGCGCTCGCTCACGCCGAGCACGATCCGCTGGGCGCGGATCGCGGTCGAGGAGGTAATGAGCGTCACCAGCGCGACGCCGAAATCGACCAGTCCCTGACGACTGTCGAAACCCTTGTCGAGCGTGTCGATCAGTTCGCCGAACATCGTGTGGCGATAGTGTTCGCACAAGGCGACGAAAAGATCTTCCTTGCTGTTGAAATAGACGTAGATCGTGCCCTTCGACACGCCCGCTTCGCGCGTGATGTCGTTCATGCTGGCGGCGTCGAAACCCATCCGCAGGAAAACGTCCTGCGCGCCTTCCAGTATCTGACGGCGCTTCGCCGGGTCCTGCCCCGCGCCAAGCCTTGTGCGACCGCATTCGGTGTCGTGACCGCAAATGGTGGGCTTGGCCCCGAAAGCCCGACCGCCGCCCGAATCCCCGCCAGACTGGCCGAGATCGGTCTCATCGTGCCGGTTGCGGTCATCCACCTTCTTTTCCACGGGCCCTCTTTTATTGCGATCGGGTTTCATTTTAGCTACTCTTAACTTTTTTCGAACCAATCGGTTCGATATGCTCTTGATATGAGCATCTTATTGATCTATGTCAACATCGAACCGAACGGTTCAGTCCGCAGGATATATAGAAAGTTTCCCTATGTCCGCACCGAAATCCGTTGAACAGGCCGATATTCGTCCATTTCCGAATGCCCGGAACCTTGCCTCCGCCAGCCAGCCGGCGACAGCCGAACTGCCGGCAAGCGAAAGAACCCAGCCTCATACCGCGCCTGCCCCGCAGGAAACCGCTCCGAAAAAAGCGGCCAGGGGCGGCGAAAAGAAGGGGCTCGGCAAGCGCGTCATCCTCCCCGGCGTCATCGTTGCCGCCGTCGCGGGCGGGCTTTGGTATGCCTATGACTGGTGGACCGTGGGGCGCTTCATGGTGTCGACCGACGACGCCTATGTGCAGGGCGACATTGCATCCATCGCACCGAAAGTGACCGGCTATATCGAGAATATTCCGGTCACTGCGAACCAGCGCGTCAAGGCTGGCGAGGTGATCTTCCAGCTTGACACGGGCGACTATCAGATCGCGCTTGACGACGCCGAAGCGAAGCTCGCCACGCAAAAAGTAACGCTGGCGCGCATTCAGACTGAAATCGACGCCTCGAAGGCCCTGCTTCTCCAGGCGAATGCCGACCAGCAGGCTGCCAAAGCCGTGCTGATCAACGCGCAAAACACCATTGCCCGCGTGCAGAAACTGCACGAGACGCGTTTCGTCGCACAGGCCGACCTCGACAATGCCCAGTCCTCGCTCGACCAGGCGCGGGCCAAGCTGGCCGGCGCGGATGCGCAGATCGCGGTTACAAAAGCCAATGTCACTGTGCTGGAAGCTCAATATAAGGAGAAGGCCAGTTCCACGAAATCTCTGGAACTTGCCCGCGACAAAGCTGCGCGCGATCTCTCCTTCACGACGCTGCGCGCGCCTTTCGACGGCGTGATCGGCAATCTGGCCGGAAAGAAGGGCGATCTGGTTTCGCCCGGACAGAAGATCGCCGCGCTCGTTCCCGTCGATCAGCTTTATATCGATGCGAACTTCAAGGAAACGCAGCTCGCCCATATCAAGACCGGCGAGACCGCGCATATCTATGTCGACGCCATCGACGGCACGAAGTTCGACGGCAAGGTTGCCTCCATCGCTCCGGCGTCCGGCGCCGTGTTCTCGCTGCTGCCGCCGGAAAATGCGACCGGCAACTTCACCAAGGTCGTGCAGCGCGTTCCGGTCCGCATCATGATCCCGAAGGAAGCGCTCGAATCCGGCAAGATCCGCGCGGGCCTGAGTGTCGTGGTCGACGTCGATACGCGCACCGCGCCCGAAGACAAAACCGACTGACCGGATTCGGCAGGCGACTTGAAATCAAAGACGGCGGCGCGGCGAAACGGATTTCGCGCCGCCATTCTCTTCCATTCCGGAGTGTGCCGTCATGGCTTCAGACACGACGATGGGGCCTTTGGCCCCGGCTGAAGACCGCATCGACCCGAAAAAAGCCATCGCCTTCCTGGCCATGGTGTTCGGCATGTTCATGGCGATCCTGGACATCCAGATCGTCTCGGCGTCGCTCGCGGAAATCCAGGCCGGCCTCAGCGCCAGTTCGGACGAAATCTCGTGGGTCCAGACCGCCTATCTGATTGCGGAAGTCATCATGATTCCGCTGTCCGGCTTTCTCGGACGCCTGTTGTCGACCCGCGTCCTGTTCACGGTTTCAGCCGCCGGTTTCACCCTTGCCAGTATGCTTTGCGCGACCGCGAGCAATATCGACCAGATGATCGTCTACCGCGCCATCCAGGGCTTTATCGGCGGCGGCATGATTCCGAGCGTGTTCGCAGCCGCCTTCACCATCTTTCCCCCGTCGAAGCGCTCCATCGTCTCACCGATGATCGGCCTTGTGGCGACGCTCGCCCCCACCATCGGCCCGACGATCGGCGGCTATCTGAGCCACGCCTTCTCCTGGCACTGGCTGTTTCTGGTCAATGTCGGCCCCGGCATTTTCGTCACCATCGCCGCATGGACCCTGATCGATTTCGACGAAGGCGACAACTCGCTGCTCGGCAAGTTCGACTGGTGGGGCCTCATCGGCATGGCCGCATTCCTCGGCTCGATGGAATATGTTCTGGAAGAAGGCCCGCGCAATGACTGGCTACAGGACGAAGCAATCTTCTTTCTATCCATCGTCATGACCGTCGGCGGCATCGTCTTCTTTTATCGCGCCTTTACGGCTGAACAGCCCATCGTGGATTTGCGCGCCTTCAAGAACGTCAATTTCGCCTTCGGTTCGGTTTTCTCCTTCGTGATGGGTATCGGCCTTTATGGCCTGACCTATCTTTATCCGCTCTATCTCAGCAGCATTCGCGGTTACGACGCGCTGATGATCGGCGAGGCGCTGTTCGTGAGCGGCCTTGCCATGTTCTTCACCGCGCCGGTGGCAGGTTTCCTGTCCAACAGGATGGACCCGCGCCTGATGATGATGATCGGCTTTGTCGGCTTTGCCGCCGGTACGTGGATGGTCACGGGTCTCACCGCCGACTGGGATTTCGACGAACTGCTGCTGCCGCAGATATTGCGCGGCTGCTCGCTGATGCTGTGCATGGTGCCGATCAACAATCTGGCGCTCGGCACACTGCCGCCCGCCCTGATGAAAAACGCATCGGGCCTGTTCAACCTGACGCGCAACCTCGGCGGCGCCGTCGGCCTGGCTGTCATCAACACCATCCTGACACGCCGCGGCGACATGCATTACGACCGCCTGGCCGAGCATGTCCGCTGGGGCAATGCCGAAGCGGAACGGATGATCGCCAACCTGACCGCCAAATATAATGCCGCCGGTCTGGATGGCCCCACCATCGCCATTGCCAAACTGTCGGGCATGGTGCGCCAGCAGGCGACCCTGCTCTCCTTCGTGGACGTGTTCTTCATCCTCACCATGATGTTCTGTTCGCTTGCCGTATGCGCCATCCTGCTGCGCAAACCGAAGCAGGTGGCCGGCGGCGGCGGAGGGCATTAGGGTCTCAACTCAATTGAGATATGGAGTACACCGCAGTTTCATACGAAATCAGCGAAATTTCGATTCTTTTCGCAAATTTTCGTTTGGCCCCGCTTCCCTGGCGCCCATGCCGCGCGGAGGCAAACTGTTGTCGTTGGGAGAAAAGCCTCCCACGGAATTGTGACAGCAACGAATTTTCTGTCACATTTCTTGTCATAAAAATGCCATTCGTCCACATGGATGAATTGCTAAGTGCCTGAAAACGTGTTTCACTTTCCGCCGCTGGCACTTTGTGACAAGCCACAAACTGTCATCCAACCGTCATATCGGGCGGGTATCGGGATTGCGCGAGCGCCGGAATTGACCGGAAAAGTTCGCCGGACCTTAGAACAGGGGAGTCAAACAATGCTTGCATACACAGCGCGCCTGCTGTCGTTTTCGACGGCAATTGCCGTTGCCGGGGTTTCCATCGCTGCTGCCGAACCGTCAGCCGAACTGATCGCTGCCGCCAAGGCGGAAGGCGAACTGACCACGATCGCGCTCCCGCACGACTGGTGCGGCTATGGCGAGGTCATCAAGAGCTTCAAGGACAAGTATGGCCTCAAGGTCAACGAACTGAACCCGGACGCCGGTTCGGGCGACGAAGTCGAGGCCATCAAGGCAAACAAGGACAACAAGGGCCCGCAGGCGCCAGACGTGATCGACGTCGGCTTCGCATTCGGCGCCTCGGCCAAGAAGGAAGGCCTGATCCAGCCTTACAAGGTCGCCACCTGGGACGAGATCCCCGACAGCGCCAAGGACTCCGAAGGCTACTGGTACGGTGACTATTACGGCGTTCTGGCGTTCGAAGTGAACAAGGACATCGTCCAGGATATTCCGCAGGACTGGGAAGACCTTCTCAAGAGCGACTATGCAAATTCCGTCGCGCTTGCAGGCGATCCGCGCGTTTCCGCACAGGCCATTCTCGGCGTTCATGCCGCCGGTATCGCCCGCGGTGCCGAACCCGGTGAAGCCGCAGGCACGAAGGGCCTCGAATTCTACAAGGAACTGAACGCCAACGGCAATTTCGTTCCGGTCATCGGCAAGGCTGCTTCGCTGGCGCAGGGTTCGACCCCGATCGTCGTCCGCTGGGATTACAATTCGCTCGCCGACCGCGACACGCTCAAGGGCAACCCGGAAGTCGAGACCGTCATTCCGAAGTCCGGTGTCATCGCGGGCGTCTATGTTCAGGCGATCAGCGCCTATGCACCGCATCCCAACGCAGCGAAGCTGTGGATGGAGCACATCTATTCGGATGACGGCCAGCTTGGCTATCTGAAGGGCTACTGCCATCCGATCCGCTTCAACGCGATGGCGAAGGCCGGCAAGATCCCGCAGGAACTGCTCGACAAGCTGCCCCCTGCCGACGCCTATGAAAAGGCCATCTTCCCGACCCTGGAACAGATCGAGGCCGCCCAGACCACGATCACCAAGGAATGGGACAGCGTCGTGGGCGCAAACGTCCAGTAAGCATGGAATGAATATTGCGGCGGCCGCAAACGGACGGCGCGATATCGAGACGGCCTGCATCCGGCTGGATGCGGGCCTCACAACGGGAACTGCATCAGGACGGCGCGACAGGTTGGCCCATCGGTTTCATTCGGATGAGACGATGCGAAAGCAGGCCGAACGTTCCGTTTCGACAGGCATCCTCTGAAGAAAGAACGCATGAGTTCAATAGCCGAAACAACAGCCCCCCACAGTGGAGTGCGCAGACGCCGGCTTCCCCTGTCCTGGCTTGGCGTGGCGCCGTTTTTCCTGTTCGCCATTCTGTTTCTGATCTGGCCGACGATGTATCTCATCATCGGCGCCTTTCAGGACCCGGCGGGAAATTTCACCTTCCAGAACATTCAGGACCTGTTCCAGCCCCAGATCATGAGCGCCTACTGGGTGTCGATCAAGGTCAGCCTTGCATCGGCCATCGGCGGCGGAATCATCGGTTTCTTTCTGGCCTGGGCGGTCGTGCTCGGCAACCTGCCGCGTGTGCTGCGTCCGACGGTGCTGACCTTTTCCGGCGTGGCGTCGAACTTCGCGGGCGTGCCGCTTGCCTTCGCCTTTCTGGCGACGCTGGGGCGCACCGGTTTCGTCACCATCCTGCTGCGCGAATGGTTCGGCTTCAATCTTTATTCGACGGGTTTCAACCTGCTCTCCTTCTTCGGCCTGACGCTGACCTATCTGTTCTTCCAGATACCGCTGATGGTGCTGATCCTGACGCCCGCGCTCGACGGCCTGAAGAAGGAATGGCGCGAAGCCTCATCGATCCTGGGCGCGACCAATGCGCAATACTGGCGCATGGTGGCCTTTCCGATCCTGTGGCCAAGCCTGCTCGGCACCACGCTTCTGCTCTTCGCCAATGCCTTCGGCGCCATCGCCACGGCCTATGCGTTGACCGGCTCGTCGCTCAATATCGTGCCGATCCTGCTCTATGCGCAGATACGCGGCGATGTCCTGCATAACCAGAATCTCGGCTATGCGCTGGCGCTCGGCATGATCGTCATCACCGGCGTTTCGAACCTCATCTATATCTGGCTGCGCATGCGCGCCGAAAGGTGGCAGCGATGAAAGGCTCCATCACGCAGAAAATAGGCGCATGGATCGCCTTCCTGATCGGCGCGATCTATTTCCTCGTGCCGCTTATCGGCACGTTCGAATTCTCGCTGCGCATGCGGCGCGGCGAGTATTCCTTCGACGCCTACCGGGTCGTTTTCTCCGACCCGAATTTCCAGGCGACCTTCGGCTATTCGATCCTGCTCGGTTTTCTGACCATCATTTTCGGCGTTCTTCTCGTCGTGCCGACCGCATACTGGGTGCGGCTGCGTCTGCCGCACTTGCGCCCCGTGATGGAGTTCATCACGCTGATGCCGCTGGTCATTCCCGCCATCGTCATCGTGTTCGGCTATCTGCGCATCTACAATTCCTCGTCCTGGCTTCCCTTCACCGCCTCGACGCGGGCGACGGATCTGCTCTTGATGTTCGGCTATATGACGCTGTCGCTGCCCTATATGTATCGCGCCGTCGATACGGCGATGCGCACCATCGACGTCAACACGCTGACGGAAGCCGCCCAGAGCCTCGGGGCCGGCTGGGGCCGCATCATGTTCAAGGTGATCTTTCCCAATGTGATCTCCGGCGTGATGAGCGGAGCCTTCATCACCTTCGCCATCGTCATCGGCGAATTTACGCTGGCATCGCTTCTGAACCGTCCGGCCTTCGGCCCCTATCTGCAGCTCGTCGGCGCCAACCGCGCTTACGAACCGTCGGCGCTGGCGATCATTTCCTTCGGCATAACGTGGCTCAGCATCATCATGCTGCAGCTCGTTTCCCGCCTCAATAAATTCAAGACAACCGCCGGGTAACATTCATGGCTTTTCTGAATATCAAAAACCTGAAAAAGAGCTTCGGCGCCAATACCGTCGTCCACGATTTCAACCTCGCCGTGGAAAAGGGCGAATTCGTCTCCTTCCTCGGGCCTTCGGGCTGCGGCAAGACCACCGTTCTTCGCATGATCGCCGGTTTCGAGATGCCCGATAGCGGCGCCATCGAAATCGACGGCAAGGACGTGGTGGACCTGAAGCCCAACCAGCGCAATATCGGCATGGTGTTCCAGGCCTATGCGCTCTTCCCCAACATGACTGTTGCGCAGAACGTGTCGTTCGGCCTGCGCGTCGCAGGCAAGCCAAAAGCGGAAATCGACGCCACGGTCAAGGAAATGCTGGAGCTTATCCGCCTCGATCATCTGGCGGACCGCTATCCTTACCAGATGTCCGGCGGCCAGCAGCAGCGCGTGGCGCTGGCGCGCGCGCTTGCCACCAAGCCGCAGGTTCTGCTGCTCGACGAGCCGCTTTCCGCGCTCGACGCCAAGATCCGCATTTCATTGCGTGAGGAAATCCGCGCCATCCAGCAAAAGCTCGGCATCACCACGGTTTTCGTGACGCACGATCAGGAAGAAGCGCTGTCGATCTCGGACCGCATCGTGGTCATGCATGAGGGCCGCGCCGACCAGGTCGGCTCGCCCTTCGACATCTACAACCGCCCGGCCTCGCGCTTCGTCGCCTCCTTCGTCGGCACGCTCAACATGCTGGAAGCCTCGGTCAGCGAACCGGGCCAGAACAGCATCGAGCTGGACGGCCGCACGATCACGGTGCAGGAAAAGCTCGACCATCATCCCAAGGGCAAGCCGCTGACGCTGGCGCTACGCCCGGAGGCGGTCAGCCTTGAAGCGCGCAAGAGCCACGACACGTCGCTGGATGTGACCATCGAGGACGTGCATTTCCTCGGTTCCGTCATCCGAACGCGCGTCGCGCTCGGCAAGAACCAGCTTTCCTTCGACACATTCAATGACCCGACCCATCCGCCGCTGCAGCGCGGCGACAAGGTGACGGTGCATTTCGCCTCGCACGATCTGCTCGTGCTGGCGGACTAAAACAAAAAAGCCACCCGGTGGGTGGCTTTTTTGTTGGTGACGAACGCGACGGGCTGATGAGATTTCGGTTTATGACGTGCCGAAAATGATGGCTTTCGAGAACCGGAGCGCAGCGTACATTAAGTACGTGAGCACCGGATCACAGAAAGACGCCATTTGCAGGCCGTCAGGGACCGAAAGATATCAGCCCCAGGGGCCGTGGAAATCACCGTCCCCGTCAATGCGCTTGAAACCGTGCGAGCCGAAGAAATCGCGCTGGCCCTGAATGAGATTGGCGGTGCCGAGCGACTGGGTGAAGCTATCGAAATAGCTGAGTGCCGACCCCAGAGCCGGAAGCGGCAGCCCGACAAGCGCGGCCTTGGCCACGATCTGGCGAAGCCCCTGCACGGCCTTGCCCATACGCTCCACGAAGGCCGGTGCAAGCAGCAGATTGCGGCTTTCGCTTCCGTCGAAGGCGTGGGCGATATCGTCCAGCAATTGCGAGCGGATGATGCAGCCCGCGCGCCAGATGCGGGCGGTTTCAGCCAGCGGGATGTTCCAGCCGTGTTCGAGCGAAGCCGCTTCCATGACGGCGAAGCCCTGAGCATAGGCAGCGATCTTGCCGGCCAGAAGCCCCTGTTCCAGATCGGCGAGGAACCTTGTGTGATCCGGAATGTCGAGCGTGCGCGCGGCGGGCTTGTAGGCTGCGGCGCCAAGCGCGCGGACAGCCTTCATCGAGGAAAGCGAGCGGGCAGCAACAGCCGCCTCGATTGCCGTGGCAGGAACACCCAGCATCTGCGCCTCGATGGCGGCCCAGCGGCCGGTGCCCTTCTGCCCGGCTTCATCGAGGATCATGTCGACCATGGCCTTGCCGCTGTCGGGATCGGTGGTCTTCAGAACCTTGGCGGTGATCTCGATCAGATAGGAATTGAGCGGCCCCTGGTTCCATTTCCCGAACACGTCGCCGATGGCGGGAGCCGAGAGGCCAAGACCGTCGCGCAGGATGCCGTAGATTTCGGCGATCATCTGCATGTCGGCATATTCGATGCCGTTATGGATCGTCTTGACGAAATGACCAGCGCCATCGGGTCCGACCAGCGCGCAGCAGGGCTCGCCCTTGTATTTGGCGGCAGCGGCCAGCAGGATCGGCGCGATGCGCTCATAGGCTTCCTGGGTGCCGCCCACCATCATCGACGGGCCGTGGCGCGCGCCTTCCGCGCCGCCGGAAACGCCCATGCCGACAAAGGTCGGATCGTTGGGCCCCAGCGCCTTCAGGCGGCGCACCGTGTCGCGATAATCGGAATTGCCGGCGTCGATCATGATATCGCCCTTCTCAAGAAACGCCTTGAGACGGGTGGTTTCGGCATCGACCGGCGCACCGGCCTTGATGAGGAAGATGATCGGGCGCGGCTTGCGGATATTCGCGGCCAGATCCTCGAAAGTGGCGCAGGGCACGATCTTGTCGCGCAGCGCGCCAGCCTTTTCGAGGAAGGCTTTCAGCACAGGTTCATCGCGGTCGTAAACGGCTACCGTGTAGCCTTTCTCGGCTATGTTGAGCGCCAGGTTGGAACCCATGACGCCAAGGCCGACCATCCCGATATCTGCTTTTTCCATTTTGTGCCCTTCACAAATGCAGCCGACCGGCCATCGCCCATACACATGCGGAAGACACATGGAGAACATCGAACGCCGACAGCCGAAACCGACAAGGATATGGTGCCGCCGGACTTCAGCGGCAACTGGTGTCAATCTGTATCCTATTGTGGGATGATCTAGGGCATATGACGCAAAGTTGATAGACCTTCCATCACGAAATCACCGATTTTGCCCGCACAAGCGCCTTCCTAGTGGATTGAATTTGACGTTTGGATCCCGACTGAATGAGATGCTGTTTCAAACGTCAAATTCGAAAAATCCACTAGATACATAAACTTACT
>NZ_JACIJG010000021.1 GCF_014199265.1 Brucella daejeonensis | reverse complement strand
GTCACGCGGGTCAGCGCCATCATCTGCCCAGATGATGGCTCAGAAGCCGATCATGCATTAAGATTGAAACCGGACCACATCATAGGGGCAGGCCAACAGTTGATCTGCAATGACATCGTCGTCGATGACACATTTGCCGAAGCTTTTGGCATGCGCGCAACGGCCATCATTCTGACAGCGCCGACGCTTGCCTGGGCGCGGCAGGCGGCCACGACGATGACCGGCTTTGCGACCTCGGTGATCGGTTGCGGTTGCGAGGCGGCAATTGATATGGATATTCCCGCCGACCAGACGCCGGACGGGCGGCCGGGCTGCCGGGTCATGATTTTTGCGATGAGTACGGACGATCTGCAAAAGCAGCTGAAAAACCGGCTTGGGCAATGTATTCTGACTTCGCCGGGTAGTGCCTGTTATGCGGCGCTGGAAAGCGAGTTTTCGCTGCCGCTCGGATCATCGATCCGCTATTTCGGCGATGGCTGGCAGATATCGAAGAAATTCGGCGGCAAGCATTATTGGCGCGTTCCGGTGATGGACGGCGAATTTGTCTGTGAAGCCACCACGGGCATGACCAAGCAGGCGGTCGGCGGCGGCAACTTTCTACTCCTGGCGGCAGATCACGCGAAGGCGCTCGCTGCGGCGGAACGGGCGGTAAAGGCCATAGGCGAAGTGCCTGGGGCGATCATGCCCTTTCCGGGCGGGATCGTTCGCTCCGGCTCGAAAGTCGGCGGCAAATACAAGGGCATGATGGCTTCGACGAATGACGCTTTTGCGCCGACACTGCGCGGTGTCGTCAAATCCGCACTTGGTCCCGATATCAATGCGGTGCTCGAAATCGTCATCGACGGGGAAACGAATGAAGCGGTGACTGCCGCCATGCGCGCCGGGCTGAAGGCGGTCATTGAACTTGGTCCCGAACACGGGGCGAAGCGCATCAGTGCCGGAAATTATGGCGGCAAGCTCGGCAAGTATCATTATCATCTGAAGGAGCTGCTGCCATGAAGCCGCTGGTTTTCACATTGCGCTCGGCCCCGGAGGAGCGGCTGGACCTGTCCTGTCTGACGCCGGATCGTTTGAAGGATATGCAGGTAACGGACATGGCCCGGCTGGAGATTGGAACCCGCCGTGTTCCGGTACGGGTCGGCGATGTATTTGCAATTTCGGGGGAAGACAGCGCCAACATCGTCTTTTCCGGCGGCAGCAGCCGGTTCGATTGCATTGGCGCGGGTATGTCGACGGGTGCTATTCGTATTGAGGGCGATGTCGGGGCAAGGGTTGGACGAAAAATGTCCGGCGGTCATATCGTGGTTGCCGGGCAGGCGGGCATTGAGGCCGGTTCCGGCATGTCCGGCGGGCGGCTGGAAATCGAGGGTAGCGCCGGAGACAGCGCGGGCGGCCCCTTGGCGGGCGAAATGCAAGGCATGTCCGGCGGATTACTTATCATTCGCGGGAAAGCGGGTCATAAAACGGGCGAGCGGATGCGGCGCGGCGTGATCGCGGTCTTGGGCGGCTGCGGCGATTATGCCGGGCTGGAAATGGTGGCGGGGACAATCGTGGTGTCCGGGCCGGTTGGCCAGATGCCGGGGCATCTGATGAAGCGTGGGTCGCTGCTGTTTGATCGCCGCCCGGAGCATCTCTCGCCGACATTTGTGGATTGCGGTCCAGTCGATACACCATTTACGACCCTGTTCGATCGTTATCTGATCCGGGAGGGGATCTGTGCCGGGCCGCTTCTTGGCGCAAGACCGGCCAAATTCGGTGGCGATAATGGGGTGTCGGGCAAGGGCGAAATTCTATTCCGGCAGGGCAGATAGAAGCATTGTATAGTGTAGCATGATCGACAAGCTGGAATTTTTCATGGCTCTGGCCCGGGAGCGGCATTTCGGACGGGCGGCGGAAGAATGCGGCGTTACTCAGCCCACGCTTTCGGCCGGGATCAAGCAGCTTGAGGATATTCTCGGCGTCATGCTGGTGCAGCGCGGCACCCGGTTTCAGGGCCTGACGCCGGAGGGGTTGCGCGTTCTGGAATGGGCGCGCCGCATTGTCGGCGACGCGCGCGCCATGCGCGAGGAAATGCGCGCCGTCCGTTTCGGACTGAACGGCCATATCCGCCTCGCGGTCATTCCGACTGCTTTGGCCATGGTTTGCGAACTGACGACGCCCTTTCGGATGAAGCACCCGGAGGTGACCTTTTCCATCCTGTCGCGTACGTCAGTGGAAGTGCTGGCCCTGCTTGAAAATTTCGAGATCGATGCCGGTCTGACCTATCTCGACAATGAACCGCTGGGGCGGGTGACTTCCGTGCCGCTTTATAGCGAGCGCTATCACCTGATTACATCAGCCGACGGTCCTTTTGCGGAGCGCAGCACGGTCACATGGGCGGAGGCTGGCAGCCAGCCCCTCTGCTTGCTGACCGCCGATATGCAGAATCGCCGCATCATCAATGGTCATTTGCAGGATGCAGGCGTGGAAGCGCATCCGACGCTCGAGTCCAATTCGATGATCGTGCTGTTCTCACATATCAAGACCGGAAAATGGGCCAGTATCATACCGGTCAATCTCGCCGAAACCTTTGAATATTCCGGCGAGGTCAAGGCCATTCCGATTGTTGCGCCGGATGTGTCGCATTCGGTCGGGTTGATTGCGCCGGGCCGCGAACCGCATACGCCGCTCGTCTCGGCATTGCTTCAGGAGGCGCGTAACCTTGCCATAAACAGGCGCAGCAGCGGGCGGGATTGATAGAAGATTTCTATCGTCTGACGATTTGGTTCTATTGAACTTCCGTCTGCGATTTGGTCTTCTATTGAGAATGAATGGGAGCGAGTTCAGGGCGTGGTTCCAGAGGATGGGAACCGCTCTGACAATTGTATGAACTGCATTTGTGGTACTGGATGTTTCATCTGGCCGCGAGATGCCCGTGGGAGGGTTGTTGCACCGATGCGACAAGCGACGCTTAGCGTTAATACCGAACAGGTGATAGAGATTATCGATCATTTCAGGCAGTCCGAGGGACCGCTCCTGCCGATACTGCATGCCGTGCAGCATGCCTTCGGCTATGTGCCTGAAGAAGCCCTGACGGTGATTGCCGCGCGGCTCAATATTTCTCGCGCGGAAGTTCACGGCGTTGCGACATTCTATCCCGATTTTCGCGCAAAACCGGCAGGTCGGCATGTGCTGAGATTGTGCCGCGCCGAAGCCTGCCAGTCGATGGGCGGCGAGGGTCTGGCCGAAAAGGCAAGACAGGCTCTGGGCGTGGAATGGCACGGCACGACGGCGGATGGTGCTGTCACGCTGGAACCTGTTTACTGTCTGGGCTTTTGCGCCTGCGCACCGGCTGCTATGCTGGATGAAAAGCCTTTTGCGCGTCTCGACGAGGACGCGCTGAAGGAGATTGTTGCGGAGGCGCGGGCATGACGACCATCATCTATGTCCCCTGCGATGCGGCAGCGCTGGCCGTCGGAGCCAACGCGGTTGCCGCAGCCGTCGAGCAGGAAATCACCCGGCGCAAGCTCGATGCGCGGGTTGTGCGCAACGGATCGCGTGGCCTATTCTGGCTGGAGCCGCTCGTGGAAATTTCCACCGACAAGGGACGCGTCGCTTATGGCCCGGTGGTTGCTGCCGATGTCGCGTCTATTTTCGATGAGGGCGAGGCGCATTCGCTGTGTCTGGGGCCGACGGAAGAAATAGCGTTTCTGAAACGCCAGACGCGCCTGACCTTTGCCCGTTGCGGCATCACCGATCCGCTTTCGCTTGACGATTACGAGGCGCATGAGGGGCTTGCCGGCCTGCGGCGCGCGCTCGACATGCAACCCGATGCCCTTGTGCAGACGGTGATCGATTCCGGTCTGCGCGGGCGCGGCGGCGCAGGCTTTCCGACCGGCATCAAGTGGAAGACGGTTCTGGAAGCCGAGGGACCGCGCAAATATATCGTCTGCAATGCCGACGAGGGCGACAGCGGCACTTTTGCCGACCGCATGATCATGGAAGGCGACCCCTTCGTGCTGATTGAAGGCATGATCATTGCGGGTATCGCCACGGGCGCGACGCAGGGCTATGTCTATACGCGGTCGGAATATCCCCACGCCATCGCAACGATGAACAAGGCGATTGCGGCTGCCCGGCAGGCAGGGCTTCTGGGGCAAAATGTGCTCGGTTCGCAGCATAGTTTTGACATGGAAGTGCGCGTCGGCGCGGGCGCCTATGTCTGCGGCGAGGAAACGGCGCTGCTCGAAAGTCTCGAAGGAAAGCGCGGTGTGGTGCGGGCCAAGCCGCCGCTGCCAGCCCATAAGGGACTGTTCGGCAAACCGACCGTCATCAATAACGTTATTTCTTTGGCCTCGGTGCCAGTTATTCTGGCGCGCGGGTCTGCGTTCTACCGCGATTTCGGCATGGGTCGTTCGCGGGGCACAATCCCGATCCAGATCGCGGGTAATGTTCGCCATGCCGGGCTTTTCGAAGCGGCTTTCGGTCTGACGCTCGGGGAAATCGTGGAAGAAATCGGCGGCGGTGCGGCCTCGGGACGCCCGGTCAAGGCAGTGCAGGTCGGTGGCCCGCTTGGCGCTTATTTCCCGCCAGCGCTGTTCGATACGCCCTTCGACTACGAAGCCTTTGCGGCCCGTGACGGGCTGATCGGCCATGCGGGCATCGTGGTGTTCGACGATCGCGTGGACATGCTGCATCAGGCGCGCTTCGCGCTCGAATTCTGCGCGGTGGAATCTTGCGGCAAGTGCACGCCCTGCCGCATCGGTTCGACGCGTGGCGTCGAGGTGATTGACCGGATTGCGGCGGGTGTCGAGCCTGAGGCGCAGACGGCGCTGCTGCGCGACCTGTGCAATACGATGAAATATGGATCGTTGTGCGCTTTGGGCGGTTTCACGCCCTATCCGGTCGTGAGCGCGCTCGATCATTTTCCTGAAGATTTCCAGCCGACGCCAGTGCGTCAGGCCGCCGAATAGGAGTGTTTGCCATGTCGCTCATTCATGAAATCGACTACGGTACGCCCGCTTCCGGCGCACAAAAACAGGTGACGCTGACCATCGACGGCAACAGCGTGACGGTGCCGGAAGGCACCTCGATCATGCGCGCCGCCATGGAGGCGGGCATTACCGTTCCCAAATTATGCGCCACCGACATGGTGGACGCTTATGGTTCCTGCCGCCTTTGCCTCATCGAGATTGAAGGGCGCAACGGCACGCCTGCCTCCTGCACCACGCCGGTGGCGGACGGGCTTGTCGTGCATACCCAGACCACGCGTCTGAAAGACATCCGCCGTGGTGTGATGGAGCTTTATATTTCCGACCATCCGCTCGACTGCCTGACCTGCGCGGCCAATGGCGATTGCGAGTTGCAGGATATGGCGGGCGCGGTCGGATTGCGCGATGTGCGTTACGGCTATGACGGGCATAATCATGTCTTTCCGGCGGCGCGCCAAGGGGCGGGCCGAAGTGGCGGCGCGCCGAATGCGCTCTATATGCCGAAGGACGAATCCAACCCCTATTTCACCTATGATCCGTCCAAATGCATTGTTTGTTCGCGCTGCGTGCGCGCCTGCGAGGAAGTGCAGGGCACCTTTGCGCTGACCATTGAGGGGCGCGGCTTCGATTCACGCGTTTCGGCGGGCATGCATGAAAGCTTCCTCGGATCGGAATGCGTATCCTGCGGCGCCTGCGTACAGGCCTGCCCGACCGCGACACTGACCGAAAAAACGGTGATCGAGATCGGCCAGCCGGAACATTCCAAAGTCACGACATGCGCCTATTGCGGTGTCGGCTGTTCCTTCAAGGCGGAAATGCGTGGGCAGGAACTGGTGCGCATGGTGCCCTACAAGGATGGCAAGGCCAATCGGGGGCACTCCTGCGTCAAGGGCCGTTTTGCCTATGGCTATGCCAATCACCGCGACCGCATCCTCAACCCGATGGTGCGCGAAAAGATCACCGACCCATGGCGTGAAGTGACATGGGAAGAAGCTTTCGCCCATGTGGCGCGTGAATTTGGCCGCCTTCAGAGCCAATATGGCCGGGATTCGGTTGGCGGCATCACCTCGTCGCGCTGCACGAATGAGGAAACCTATCTCGTGCAAAAGCTGGTGCGCGCGGGCTTCGGCAATAATAATGTCGATACGTGCGCCCGCGTCTGCCATTCGCCGACCGGCTATGGGTTGAACCAGACTTTTGGCACATCCGCCGGTACGCAGGATTTCGACAGTGTCGAGCAAACCGATGTGATGATCGTCATCGGTGCCAATCCGACGGATGGACATCCGGTCTTTGGCTCAAGGATGAAGAAGCGTCTGCGGCAGGGCGCAAAGCTGATCGTCATTGATCCGCGACGCATCGATCTGGTGCGCTCGCCGCATGTGGAAGCTGCCTATCATCTGCCTTTGAAACCCGGCACCAATGTTGCGATGCTGACGGCGCTGGCCCATGTGATCGTGACGGAAAACCTGCTCGATGAAGCCTTCATCCGCGAGCGTTGCGAATGGGATGAGTTTCAGGATTGGGCCGAATTCGTCAGCGCGCCGGAAAACAGCCCCGAAGCTGTCGAAGCGGTCACCGGCGTTTCCGCTGCTGACGTGAGAGGCGCTGCTCGCCTCTATGCGACAGGCGGCAATGGCGCGATCTATTACGGGCTCGGCGTCACCGAACACAGTCAGGGTTCCACGGCGGTGATGGCCATTGCCAATCTGGCCATGGCGACCGGCAATATCGGGCGTCCCGGCGTCGGGGTTAATCCGCTGCGCGGCCAGAACAACGTGCAGGGATCCTGCGATATGGGATCGTTCCCGCATGAATTGCCGGGATATCGGCATATTGCGAACGATTCCGTGCGCGACATTTTCGAAAAACTATGGGGCGTTACACTTCAGAACGAGCCGGGTCTGCGCATCCCCAATATGCTGGATTCCGCTGTCGAAGGCAGCTTCAAGGGGATTTATATTCAGGGCGAGGACATCTTGCAGTCCGATCCCGATACGCAGCATGTGGCTGCGGGGCTGGCGGCGATGGAATGCGTCGTCGTGCATGATCTGTTTTTGAACGAAACCGCCAATTATGCGCATGTGTTTTTGCCCGGTTCTACCTTCCTTGAAAAAGACGGCACCTTCACCAATGCCGAGCGGCGCATCAATCGCGTGCGGCGAGTGATGGCTCCGAAAGCCCGCTATGCCGATTGGGAGGTGACGATCCTGCTGGGCAAGGCGCTCGGAATGGATTGGCATTACGACCATCCGTCGCAAATCATGGACGAGATTGCCGCGACGACGCCCAGTTTCGGCGGCGTTTCCTATGCACTTCTGGAGCGTGAAGGCTCGGTGCAATGGCCCTGCAACGAGGCGGCGCCGCTCGGTACGCCGATCATGCATGTGGATGGCTTCGTGCGCGGCAAGGGCAAGTTTATCCGCACGCAATATGTTGCCACGGACGAGAAAATCGGGCCGCGGTTCCCGTTGCTGCTCACGACCGGGCGCATCCTGTCGCAATATAATGTCGGGGCGCAGACGCGCCGCACCGCCAATGTGGCCTGGCATGAGGAGGACCGGCTGGAAATCCATCCCCATGATGCCGAACAGCGCGGCATTCGCGACGGCGACTGGGTTCGCGTTCGCAGCCGCTCTGGCGAAACGTCGCTGCGGGCGCTGATCACCGACCGGGTGGCGGTCGGGGTCGTCTATACGACCTTCCATCATCCGGCGACGCAGGCCAATGTGGTCACGACCGATTTCACCGACTGGGCAACGAACTGCCCGGAATACAAGGTCACGGCGGTTCAGATTTCGCCGTCCAACGGGCCGTCGGACTGGCAGGTTGAATATGGCGAACAGTCGGCCCAGAGCCGGCGTATCGCGGGACGGCTGGATGCGGCGGAATGACCGCATCCACGTATGTAGAGGCAGGGATTGAATGTATAAAAGTCGTATTCCGCAGATGGCCAACCAGATCGCGACATTCTTCACGTCGCAGCCGGAAGATAAACGGGTTGCGGGGGTATCCGGGCATATAAACGCCTTCTGGGAGCCGCGTATGCGCAGGCAGCTTCTCGATCTCGTTGCCGCTGGCGGGGAAGGATTGCATCCGCTGGTCCTGGCCGCTGCCGCTCATGTCCACGATCCAAAGGTGGCCACCCAGCATTAGCTGTACGATGCTCTAGATGGACGATTCCGGGTAGAGCCTGTCGAAGAATGGCAGGCAGCGGGCGCCATCCGTACGCAGGAAAGTCTGAAATGCCTGCATGGCGGGCGAAACGCTTTTATCCGTCCGCATGACGGAAAACCATTCCCGGCGGATGGGCATGCCCCTGACGTCGAGCACGACCAGCCTGCCGATTTCCAGTTCCATGGCAATCGTGTGGGCGGAAATAAACGCAATGCCAAGCCCGGCCATGACGGCCTGCTTGATTGTTTCGTTCGATGCCATTTCGGTGCCGAGATCATCCAGTTTGCCGGGTATCTCGCTCAGGAATATCTCAAGTGAAATACGCGTGCCGGAACCGGGCTCGCGAATGAGAAAATGCTCTTTGGCGATCTCTTTCTTCGTGATGTCCCGCTTGTGGGCAAGCGGATGGTCGGGAGCGGCGATCATGACCAGGGGATGATCGCCGAATATGGTCGCGGAGAGCGGCAGATCCCTTGGCGGCCTGCCCATCAGGACGATATCGAGTTCGTGATTGCGCAGCATCGTGATGATTTCCGCCCGGTTGCCGATTTCGAGCTGGATGGAAATATCGGGATGTTTCTTGCGGAAAGTCGCCATCAGGCGCGGCGCGAAATATTTGGCCGTCGAGACGACGCCCAGCTTGAGACTGCCGATTTTGAGGCCCTTGATCGCGTCGATCTCGTCGGCCAGCAGGGCCAGACGCTCCTCAATCATCTGCGCGGCGTCGATAAAGGCATGGCCTGCGGTCGTCGGGCGTAGCCCGTCGCTGGTGCGGTCGAAGAGCAGCAGCCCCGCTTCTTCTTCCATCTGTTTGAGCTGGATGGTGATGGCCGAAGGCGTCAGATGCAGGGCTTGCGCGGCTGCGGCAATCGTTCCGTATTTCAGGATCGCCTGTGTGGAACGCAATTGTTTGAGGGTCAGGTTTCTCATGGAGAGAGCTTAAAAAAATTTAGTATAAGTGTAAATATAATAAATTTTACTAAATATAGTCTGTCTGGTTTGATGCTCCCTGTCAGTCGCGAAAATGACGGATCAGGGAGGAACACAGATGACTTCGGCGACACTGGATGCATTCTTGAGATCCCACAGCGATAATGGTGCGCCGGAGCGTTTGGCGGTGGCTGCCACGATCCGGCAACTGGCGCTGGCTGCGATCCGCATGCGCAATGCTATCCATCTGGGGGTTGAGGGAAAGGGCGCTGCCAGCGGACGCGGCAACACCAATGCCAGCGGCGACATGCAGAAGGGGCTGGATATCCACGCCGATGCGCTGTTTCTCGATGCCATGCGGCAGGCGCCGGTCTGCCTCTACGGGACCGAAGAACGCGAACAGCCCGTGCTTCTTGACCGCACGGCGCCTCTCGCCATCGCCATCGATCCGCTGGACGGATCCTCCAACATTGAAACCAATATTTCGATTGGCACGATTTTCTCCCTGCTCCCCGTGGCGGGAGACCCCGACGGTGATGCACCCTGCGCTTCGTTCCTCCAGCGCGGTGCGGCCCAACTCGCCGCCGGGTTTTTTATCTATGGACCGCAGCTCGCACTGGTGCTGAGCGTGGGCAGCGGCACACATGCCTTTGTCTTTTCGCCGCGCCTCGGCACGTTCGTGCAGGCGCATGAAAGCCTCGTCATCGATCAGCGCACCCAGGAATTCGCGATCAATGTCTCCAACTACCGCCATTGGGACGAGGCCGTGCGTCTCTATATCGATGATTGTCTGGATGGGGAGGATGGTCCGCGCGAGAAGGAATTCAACATGCGCTGGGTCGCCTCGCTGGTCGCGGAAGCCTATCGCATCTTCATGCGCGGCGGCGTCTTTCTTTATCCGGGCGACCAGCGGAAGGGCTATGGCGAAGGCCGCCTGCGCCTTGTCTATGAGGCAAATCCCGTCGCCTTCCTTGTCGAACAGGCGGGCGGTGCGGCCACCGATACGGTCAACCGCATTCTCGACCTGACGCCAACCGGCCTGCACCAGCGGGTGCCGCTGGTATTCGGCGCGGCAAGGGAAGTTCACCGTATCGCGCGCTATCACACCAGCCCGAGCAATATCGGCGAGCGCGCACCCCTTTTCAACAATCGCGGCCTGTTCAGGGCCTGACCGGGAGGATTGCGATGTCAGCCAGACACCCCATTGTTTCGATCACCGGTTCGTCGGGAGCGGGCACCACATCGGTAAAGCGCATCTTCGAGCAGATATTTCGCCGCGAGGAAATTGAAGCCGCCTTCATCGAAGGCGATGCCTTCCACCGCTATGACCGGCAGGCCATGAAAGCCAGGATTGCCGAGGAGGAAAAGAACGGTAATCCGAATTTCACCCATTTCAACGCCGACGCGAATGAGCTGGAAACGCTCGAAAGCGTGTTCGAGGAATATGGAAGGCGCGGCACGGGACGCACGCGCACCTATATTCACGACGAGGAAGAGGCCGCGCGTTTCAACAGCGCACCCGGCACCTTCACCGACTGGCGCGAATTCGAGCCGAGCAATCTTCTGTTCTATGAAGGCCTGCATGGCTGCGCGGTGACGGATAATGTCGATCTGGCGCGCTATGGTGATCTGAAGATCGGCGTCGTTCCGGTTATCAATCTGGAATGGATTCAGAAGATCCATCGCGACCGCTCGACACGCGGCTATTCGACGGAAGCGGTGATGGACACCATCCTGCGCCGCATGCCGGATTATGTCCGCTATATCACGCCGCAATTCACGTTGACGGACATCAATTTCCAGCGCGTGCCGATTGTCGATACGTCCAATCCGTTCATTGCGCGATGGATACCGACGCCGGACGAATCGATGCTGGTCATCCGCTTTGCCAAGCCGCGCGGGATCGATTTTGCCTATCTCCTGTCGATGATCCACGACTCGTTCATGTCGCGGGCCAATTCCATCGTGGTTCCCGGCAACAAGCTCGATCTCGCTATGCAACTCATTCTGACGCCGCTCATCATGCAGTTGATGGAACGGCAGAAGCGCGCTTCGTGAGGAGAAGATCATGAACAATCTTGCCCCGGTTCAGAATACGGAAACAGGCCGACAGGCCGCGATGGAAACCGAAATGGCGAACGCTATCCGCATCCTCGCCATGGACGCGATCCAGAAGGCCGGTTCCGGCCATCCCGGAATGCCCATGGGCATGGCCGATGTGGCGACGGTCCTGTTCAGCCGCTTTCTCAAATTCGACCCGACCCATCCCGACTGGCCGGACCGCGACCGGTTCGTTCTATCGGCCGGTCACGGTTCGATGCTGCAATATGCGCTGCATTTCCTTGTCGGCTACCCGGACATGCCGATTGAGGAGTTGAAGCGCTTTCGCCAGCTTGGCGCGCGCACGGCGGGTCATCCGGAATATGGTCATGCGCTGGGCATCGAAACGACAACCGGGCCGCTGGGACAGGGCATCGCGACCGCTGTGGGCATGGCGCTTGCCGAGCGTCTCGCCAATGCGCGCTTCGGTTCGGATCTGGTCGATCACTATACTTACGTGATCGCCGGTGACGGCTGCCTGCAAGAAGGGATCAGCCATGAGGCCATCGATCTGGCCGGCCATCTGCGGCTCTCCCGCCTCATTGTCCTGTGGGACAATAACCGAATTTCCATCGACGGGCCGACAAGCCTGTCCACCTCGATGGATCAGCTCAAGCGGTTCAGAGCCGCCGGTTTTGACGTGCAGGAAATAGACGGCCATGATTTCGAGGCCATCGAGCGTGCGCTTCGGCAGGCGAAGCTGTCGGATCGGCCGTCGCTCATTTCCTGCCGGACGATCATCGGCAAGGGCGCGCCCAATCTGCAAGGCTCCGAAAAGACGCATGGCGCGCCGCTCGGCGATGCGGAAATCGCCGCAGCACGTAAGGCGCTGAACTGGGCGCATCCGCCATTCGAGATACCGGCCCCGGTTCTGGATCGGTGGCGTGCGGTGGGCGGGAATGGCGCGGGCGACTGGAAGCGATGGAATGCGCGTCTGGAAGCATCGCCGCAGGCCGGAGCGTTCACGCAGATGCTCGAAAAGCAACTGCCAAAATCCCTGTTCGAAAACCTTCGCAATTTCCGCAAGGATCATTTGCAGCAGGGCACGAAGGTTGCAACCCGCAAGGCATCGGAAATGGTTCTGGGCGTCATCAATGACGCGACGGGACTCACCATTGGCGGATCTGCTGACCTGACCCATTCCAATCTGACGCTGACGGCGGGCATGGACGATATCGCTCCCGACGCATTTTCCGGGCGCTATATTCACTACGGCATACGCGAACATGCCATGGCTGCGGCCATGAACGGACTGGCGCTGCATGGCGGGTTCATTCCCTATGGCGGTACGTTTCTGGCCTTTGCCGATTATGCGCGCGGCGCAATCCGCCTCTCGGCCCTGATGGGCCAGCAGGTGGTCTATGTGATGACACATGATTCGATCGGGCTTGGCGAAGACGGTCCGACGCACCAGCCGGTCGAACATCTGGCCATGTTGCGGGCAACCCCCGGTCTCGATGTGTATCGCCCCTGCGACATCATCGAAACCGCCGAATGCTGGGAACTTGCGCTGCGGCGCAACCGGCCGTCGGTGCTGGTTCTGTCACGCCAGAATCTGCCGGTGACCCGTTCGTCCTATAGCGACGAGAACCGCTCCGGCTGCGGTGCCTATGTCGTGCGCGAAGCGCAAGGCGCACGCGCCGTGACGTTGCTGGCCACGGGATCGGAGGTCGAAACCGCGCTTGCCGCAGCCGATCTCCTGCGCGAGCAGCACGAGCTGGAGGCAGCGGTCGTATCCATGCCCTGCTGGCAGCTTTTCGAGGAGCGGGACAACGCTTACCGGCAATCGGTGCTGGGCAGCGCGCCGCGCGTGGCGGTGGAGGCTGCGGCGCGGTTCGGATGGGATCGCTGGATCGGCGAAAACGGCGCCTTTGTCGGCATGCATGGTTTCGGCGCCAGCGCGCCAGCCGCCGATCTCTACAGCTATTTCGGCATCACGCCGGAAACCGTGGCCGAGAATGCGTTTCGGCTTGCAGGACAGAAAATCACGGAGGAAGTCTGACATGGCCCGTATCACGTTGCGTCAATTGCTCGATCATGCCGCCGAATACGGATATGGCGTGCCGGCGTTCAACATCAACAATATGGAACAGGGACTGGCGGTCATGGACGCGGCTGCAGCCTGCGATGCGCCGGTCATCCTCCAGGCATCGCGTGGTGCGCGCTCCTATGCGCAGGACATCATGCTCACGCGCATGATCGATGCGCTGGCCGAGCTTAATCCCGGCATTCCAGTCTGCGTTCATCAGGACCACGGCAATGACGAGGCAACCTGCATGACCGCCATCCGCCACGGGTTCACATCGGTGATGATGGACGGTTCGCTGGAGGCCGATGCGAAAACGCCCGCATCCTACGAATACAATGTCGCCATCACCGAGCGCGTGACCCGCATCGCCCATTGGAGCGGCGTTTCGGTGGAGGGCGAGCTTGGCGTGCTCGGTTCGCTGGAAAGCGGCGAGGCGGAAGCCGAGGACGGGCATGGCGCGGAAGGCGTCCTGAACCACGACCAGTTGCTGACCGACCCGGATCAGGCCGTCGATTTTGTGACGCGCTCCGGTGTCGATGCACTGGCAATCGCCTGCGGCACGTCGCACGGGGCCTATAAATTCACGCGTCGGCCCGACGGCGACATTCTGGCAATGAATGTCATCGAGGAAATCCATCGCAAGCTGCCGGACACGCATCTCGTCATGCATGGTTCGTCATCGGTGCCGCAGGCCTTGCAGGACGTCATCAACAAGTTTGGCGGCGAAATGCCCCAGACCTATGGCGTGCCGGTGGAGGAGATCGAACGCGGCATTCGCCACGGTGTGCGCAAGGTCAATATCGATACGGATTGCCGGATGGCGATGACGGGACAGTTTCGCAGGATCGCAACGGAGCATCCCGACGAGTTCGATCCGCGCAAATTCCTCAAGCCGGCCATGGATGCCATGCGCGATCTGTGCCGTGACCGTTTCGAGCGTTTCGGGGCGGCGGGGCAGGCATCGAAGATCAGGGCGATCAGTCTCGACGATATGGCCCGGCGCTATGCCTCCGGCCAACTTGCGCCACGAACGACGGCAGCCAAAGCATTTCCAGCAAAAGTGCGCAGCGGTTTTGCGTTCGGAAATGCGTAAGAAAATCGCTGCCTGACAGAAGTTCAGAACGGCTGCACAAATCTGAAAGGAACATCTCATGACGAACACATCAGAAACTGTCACAGGCAAGGAACGCTACAGATCTGGCGTCATGGAATATCGGAAAATGGGCTATTGGGAGCCCGATTACGAGCCGAAGGAAACAGACCTCATCGCGCTTTTCCGCATCACGCCGCAGGATGGCGTCGATCCGATCGAGGCGGCTGCGGCGGTCGCAGGCGAATCCTCGACCGCGACATGGACTGTCGTGTGGACGGACCGGCTCACGGCCTGTGAAAAATACCGCGCGAAAGCCTATCGCGTTGATCCGGTTCCCAATGCCGAAGGGCAGTATTTCGCCTATATCGCCTATGACCTGGACCTGTTCGAGCCGGGCTCCATCGCCAATCTCACCGCGTCCATCATCGGCAATGTGTTCGGTTTCAAGCCGTTGAAGGCACTGCGTCTGGAAGACATGCGCTTTCCTGTCGCCTATGTGAAGACGTTCCAGGGCCCGGCCACCGGCATCGTCGTCGAGCGCGAGCGGCTGGACAAGTTCGGCAGGCCGCTGCTCGGTGCCACTATCAAGCCGAAACTGGGCCTTTCGGGCCGCAATTATGGCCGCGTGGTCTATGAGGCGCTGAAAGGTGGGCTCGATTTCACCAAGGACGACGAAAACATCAACTCGCAGCCCTTCATGCACTGGAGGGAACGTTTCCTCTATTGCATGGAGGCCGTGAACAAGGCGCAGGCTGAATCCGGCGAGGTCAAGGGAACCTATCTCAACATCACCGCGGCGACCATGGAGGATATGTACGAGCGCGCGGAACTGGCGAAGGAACTGGGCTCGGTCGTGGTGATGATCGATCTGGTCATCGGCTATACGGCGATCCAGTCCATGGCGAAATGGGCGCGGCGCAATGACATGATCCTGCATCTGCATCGCGCCGGTCACTCGACCTATACGCGGCAGAAGAGCCACGGCGTTTCGTTCCGCGTGATCGCCAAATGGATGCGCCTTGCGGGTGTGGATCATATCCATGCCGGAACGGTCGTCGGCAAGCTCGAAGGCGATCCGGCCACGACGCGCGGCTATTACGATATCTGCCGCGAGGATTTTAATCCGATGCGGCTGGAAAACGGCATCTTCTTCGATCAGCACTGGGCTTCGCTCAACAAGATGATGCCGGTGGCTTCCGGCGGCATTCACGCGGGCCAGATGCACCAGTTGCTCGATCTTCTGGGCGAGGATGTCGTGCTTCAGTTCGGCGGCGGCACCATCGGTCACCCGATGGGTATCGCGGCAGGCGCAACCGCCAATCGCGTGGCGCTGGAATGCATGGTGCTGGCCCGCAACGAAGGGCGTGACATCCTGCACGAAGGCCCGGATATCCTGCGCGCCGCCGCCCGTCATTGCCAGCCGCTGCAACAGGCGCTGGATACATGGAAGGACGTGACTTTCAACTATACCTCGACGGATGCGCCGGATTTCGTGCCGACCGCGACCGCAGCAGAATAGGAGACGCGACATGCATATCACACAAGGAGCTTTTTCGTTTCTGCCGCCCCTGACTGACGAGCAGATTAGCAATCAGGTTCAGTATTGCATCGACAATGGCTGGGCCGTGAGCCTCGAATTCACCGACGATCCGCATCCGCGCAACGTCTATTGGGATATGTGGGGTCACCCCATGTTCGACAATCCGGATGCGGCAGCACTCCTCATGGAGCTTCGCGAATGTCGCAAGGTCTATGGCGACCGCTATATCCGCGTGGTGGCTTTCGACAGCAGCCATGGCTGGGAGTCGGTCAAACTGTCCTTCATCGTCAACCGGCCAAAGGACGAGCCGGGCTTCCATCTCGAGCGCCAGGAAGGGGCAGGCAGGCAGGTTCGCTATACGACCCATGCCTATGCGACGCAAAAGCCCGGAGGGCAGCGTTATGGCTGAAGCAGCCCTTGCCGAACGCCCGGAGGAGATTGCCAGTCCGCAATCGGCAATCGACCTGCGACGGGATTATATCGAGTCCGGTGTCGGGGAAATACTGGATGAACTCGACCGCGAACTGACCGGCCTTTGGCCGGTCAAGCAGAGAATCCGGGAGATGGCGATCCTTCTCCTTGTGGAGCGCGCCCGCAAAAATCTCGGACTCGTCCATGAGACGCCGACGCTGCACATGAGTTTCAGCGGCAATCCGGGCACGGGCAAAACCACGGTTGCCTTGCGCATGGCCAACCTTTTGCACCGGCTGGGCTATATCCGCAAAGGCCATCTCGTCTCGGTGACGCGCGACGATCTCGTCGGGCAATATATCGGGCATACCGCGCCCAAGACCAAGGAAATCCTCAAGAAGGCCATGGGCGGCGTTCTGTTCATCGACGAGGCCTATTACCTCTACAGGCAGGAAAACGAACGCGATTATGGGCAGGAGGCCATCGAAATCCTGTTGCAGGTGATGGAAAACCAGCGCGACGATCTGGTGGTTATTCTCGCCGGCTATGCCGACAAGATGGAGAAGTTCTTTGCCAGCAATTCGGGTTTTCGCTCCCGTATCGCGCATCATATCGACTTTCCCGATTATTCCGACGATGAGTTGCTCGAAATCGCCGGAACGATGCTGGAAAAGCAGAACTATCGTTTCGATGCGGAAGGCAGCGCCCTGATGGGGCAATATATCGGCCTGCGGCGTCAACAGCCGCATTTTGCCAATGCGCGCTCGATTCGCAACGCGCTGGACCGGGCGCGTCTGCGACAGGCCAACCGGCTGTTTGAAACATCCGGCGGCGTGGTCGATGCCGAGGCACTATCCACGATCACCGCCGAGGATATCCGGCCAAGCCGTATTTTCACGAAAGTCCCGCCAGATGGAGGTGCCACATGAGAGGAAAGACCATCATTGCCCCATCGGTGCTATCCGCTGATTTTTCCCGTCTGGGCGAGGAGGTGGAGGATGTCATCGCGGCTGGTGCCGACTGGGTGCATCTCGACGTGATGGACGGGCATTTCGTGCCCAATATCACCTTCGGGCCGCAGGTGATCAAATCGATCCGCAATCGCACATCCGCGGTTTTTGACTGCCATCTGATGATCGCGCCAACCGACGCTTATCTTGCCGCTTTTGCCGATGCGGGTTGCGACATTATTACCGTGCATGCCGAAGCCGGGCCGCATCTCGACCGCTCGCTACAGACGATCCGCAATCTGGGCAAGAAAGCCGGTGTGTCACTCAATCCCGCAACCCCGGAAAGCGTGCTCGAATATGTGCTTGACCGGGTCGATCTCGTCCTGCTCATGACCGTCAATCCGGGTTTCGGCGGTCAGGCTTTCATTCCGGCCATGGTCGAAAAGGCGCGCCGCGTCGCCGCCATGATAGGCGACCGTCCCATTCATCTGGAGGTGGATGGTGGTATTAGTCCGCAGACTGCGCCGCTGGTCGCAGCCGCTGGCGTCGATGTGCTGGTGGCTGGATCCGCTATTTTCGGGAACAACGACAAGACAGCCTATGCCCGAAATATTGCCAATATCCGTATGGCCGCTGACGGGCGGAAAGCCGCGTGATCGATTGGCCGTATCGTGGAAATACGCGTCATAAAATCGGGGCGGTTCCGGCGTAAGCCAGAACCGCCCCGATCATTTATTGATGCCTGGGGGATTATTTGAACTGTTCCAGATAGGCGAGCAGGTTTGCGATATCGCCGTCGTCCTTCAATCCGGCAAAGGCCATTTTCGTGCCTTTTACCTTCTTTTTCGGGTTATGCAGATAATCGCGCAGACTGGCTTCGTCCCAGACGAGCCCGGCCTTGCCTGCCTCTTCCATGGCCTTTGAATATTTGAATCCCTCATGCGTACCCGCGGTGCGTCCGATAAGCTTGAAAAGCGATGGACCGACTTTGTTCTTATCGGAGTCGGCCACATGGCAGACTTTGCATTTTGCAAAAACCTTTTCACCTGCGGCGGCGTCGCCGCCTTCTGCGCGTACTCCGAAAGATGATATTATCGCAATCGACATGCCTATCAAAAGGACACGATACTGCATGGCTTCTCCTCATTTCGCCAAGGGTGCCCTTTGACGAAGGCTGGCATCATGCTCCTCCATGACGTGGACAGCCCTGAATGCTTCGATCAGAAATTCCTTCTGCCGTGTTTCGGAAATTAGCTGGTATAGGGGGGATGTCAACCGCCAAGAACGGTTTTCGGAATCACCGATGTGTCAATTGACGCAGGCGCATTCCATGCCTAAACTTTTAATTCGGGCACCTTTGAAAATTCGAGCGGCAGACTGCTGCGGACGATTGTCTTCGTCTGTGTAGCGGTGTGCGGGATCGCAGGTGCATATGGATATCATAAACCTCGTTCTGACCGTTTGCCTGCTGGACTCCCCCGCCAGTTGCAGGGAGGAGACGCTGCATTTCGAGAACACGGGCGGGGCTCTCAACTGCATGTTTCTGGCGCCGTCCCAGATCGCGAAATGGTCCGACGAACATCCGGCCTATCGGGTCATTAAATGGCGATGTGTCTACCCGGATAAGGGGTTGAGTATCTGAACGGATGAACGGGGCGGCTCCGCAGCCGCCCATGATGAAATATATGGGAGGCATTACAGCGTTCATGGGATGGATAAAGAACGGATCGGCCCGCATGGTGGGGCTGGTTGTGCTGCTTTTGGTGTGGGTGAGTGGTTTTCAGGCTGTGGCAGCCGAAACGGTTCGCGTCGGAATTCTGAAATTCGGGACGGTCAACTGGGAGCTTGATGTGATGAAGCATCACAAGCTCGACGAAAAAAATGGCATCGTGGTCGATCCGGTTTTTTTCGCGGGCGAAGATGCCGCAGGCGTCGCCCTGATGGCCGGTTCGGTGGACATGATCGTTTCCGATTGGCTTTGGGTTTCGCGCGAGCGCGCCATGGGGGGCGATCTGACCATGACGCCCTATTCGACGGCGACCGGGGCACTGATGGTGCCGAAGGATTCTCCGATAAAGTCGTTGGCCGATCTTCGTGGGCGCAAGATTGGTGTGGCCGGTGGTCCGCTGGACAAAAGCTGGCTGTTCCTTCAGGGAATGGCCCGTCAGGGTTCGTCCAGGGATCTGGCGACCGATAATGAAATCGCCTATGGGGCAGCGCCGCTTCTGGCAGAAAAGGCCCGGCAGGGCGAACTCGATGCCGTACTGAACTTCTGGCAATATTGCGCGCGGCTTGAAGCTGCTGGTTTTCGCCGGCTCGTCAGTTCCGGCGAGGCGATAGAAGCCCTCGGCGCTTCCGGCCCGGTTTCCTCGCTTGGTTACATCTTCCATGATGCCTGGGCGAAGGCCCATCCCGATGCGGTGACAGGCTTTATTCAGGCGAGTGCCGACGCAAAGGCAATCATGGCCTCTTCGGACGTGGAATGGGACAGGCTTGCGCCGGTCGTCAAGGCGGACGGTGGGGATCTGACCGTGCTGCGCGACCGCTACCGGGAGGGTATTCCAAGCCGGACTGTCGCACAGGAAGAGCAGGATGCGGAAAAGCTATATGCGGTTCTCATGAAACTGGGCGGCGAAAAGCTGGTCGGGCCTTCGCCAAAACTGATGCCCGGCACGTTCTGGGGAACAGGCGGATGAGTTCCCTGTCCGCACCCTCCGGCCCGCCGTTGCGTGGCAAACGGTCTTTAACGGCTGGCCGGGGGCTTGCCGCCCTGTCCATGGCGTCGGTCTGTCTGATCGTCGTCATCTGGCAGGTGGCGACAACCCTGTGGCCAAGCCGCTCCCTGCCCGCACCATGGAGCGTGTTTCAGGCACTGTCGGAAGGGGTGGCAAGCGGCGAATTGCCCTATCATCTGGGCGTTACATTGGCGCGTGTCGCGGTATCTTTCATTCTCGCAATGGTGGCCGGATCGGTCATTGGCGTTTATATCGGCAGCCATCGCCGGGCGGATACGCTGGCCCGCCCATGGCTGGTCCTGTTCCTCAACGTTCCCGCTCTGGTGATCATCGTACTGGCCTATATCTGGTTCGGGCTGACGGAAGCAGCCGCAATCGGAGCGGTGGCGATCAACAAGATTCCCAATGTCGTTGTGACCATGCGGGAGGGCACGCTGGCGCTGGACCGGCGCTATTCCGACATGGCGCAGGTCTATAAATTCACCCCATGGGAGCGTCTGCGTCATGTGCTCCTGCCGCAGCTTTATCCCTATCTGGCGGCGGCGTCCCGTTCCGGTGTTTCACTCATCTGGAAGATCGTTCTCGTGGTCGAGCTTCTCGGCCGTTCGAACGGCGTCGGTTTCCAGATCAACCTTTATTTTCAACTGTTCGACGTGGCATCCATCCTGGCCTATACGCTGGCTTTTGTCGGTGTGATGCTGCTGGTCGAACTTGTTCTGGTGCAGCCTCTTGAACACGCATCCACGCGCTGGCGGCAACGCCCGGCTTGAACTCGATATTCGGAGCAAGACCTTTGAGGCTTCCAGAGGCGGCAGCATCGAGGTCGCGCGCGACCTGCGTTTCACCGTGGGCGAGAACGAATTTGTTTGCCTGACGGGTCCTTCCGGCTGCGGCAAGACAACGGCCTTGCGCATTCTCCTCGGGCTTGATCGCGCCTTCGAGGGCACGGTGAAAATATCCGGGGCCGGAGATCCGCGCATCGGGGTGGTGTTTCAGGAACCACTGCTGCTGCCTTGGCGGACGGTGGAGGAAAATGTCCGCCTTGCCCTGCCGAAACCGATGCGTGACCGCAATCTGGACACGCTGTTCGACCGGCTGGGCCTATTGCATCTGCGTGCCTTCTATCCTTCGGAACTGTCGCTCGGCCTTGCGCGACGGGCAGCTCTGGCGCGGGCGCTGGTCATCGAACCGGATATATTGGTACTCGACGAGCCGTTCGTTTCGCTTGACGAGGCCGTCGCCCAGCAATTGCGCCATCTGCTGTCGTCAATCTGGTCGCTGAAGCCGATGAGCGTGCTGATGGTGACGCATAATCTGCGCGAGGCAATGCTGCTTGCCGACCGGGTTGTGGTTCTGTCGGGGCGTCCGGCGCATGTCGCGGGATCGTTCCGGGTTGCTCCGCTGAGACAGGATCGCTCCGAGGAGACAATCGACGCTCTGCTGCGCGCTTTCCGGCAGATGTTTCCAGAGGGGAGGTGACGGATGGTGCGACAAAGCCGATGGCCAACACGGATGACGCGACGCGATGCGCTTCGCGGCGGGCTGTCGCTCGCCTCCGGCCTGCTGGCTTCGTTGCCTTTCTGCTCTGCCAACGCCGCAGGCGATGCCTTGCCGGTTACAAGCGTTGCTGACGGCATCTATGCCTTTTCCGGCCAGCATGGTCTGATGACGGCGGAAAATCGCGGAGAAATCTGCAATCTCGGTTTCATCGTCGGTGAAGAATCCGTGGCCGTGATCGACAGCGGCGGAAGCATCATGGAAGCGCGCGCGCTGATCGAAGCCGTTCGCAAGATAACGGACCGGCCCATCCGCTTTCTGATCAATACACATATGCATCCCGACCATATTTTTGGGAATGCCGCTTTCCGCGATCTGGGGGCAACGCTGGTCGGGCATAAAAACCTGCCGCGGGCGCTGGCCAGTCGTGGCGAGTATTATTTGTCGAGCTATCGTGATAATATGGGTGATGCGTTGATGGCCGGTATCGAGATCGTCCCGCCGTCGCAACTGGTCAGTGATGAAACCCGGATCGATCTGGGGCAGCGGCCCTTATTGCTGAAAGCCTGGCGCACGGCCCATACCGACAATGATCTGACTGTTCTCGATATCCGGACGCGGACCCTGTTTTCAGGTGATCTTTGTTTTGTCGAAGACATCCCCACTCTGGACGGGTCGCTTCTGGGATGGATCGCGCAGATGGATAGCTTGTCGAACATCGATGCAGAAAGGGTTGTTCCCGGCCACGGCCCGGTCGGGCTGCCATGGCCGGCGGCGCTCGATGCGGAAAAGCGTTATTTTGAGGTTCTGACCCGCGATCTTCGTGCGGCGATTGCAGCCGGAAAGCCGCTCGCGGAGGCTGTCGTTGGTGCGGGGCAAAGCGAGCGCAACAACTGGCTACTGTTCGATGAGCATAACATTCGCAATGCCACAGCCGCTTATGCCGAACTGGAGTGGGAGTGACGTGATGTGGCGCTGGTTTGCCTCGATTGTGAAATCCCGGATGCCAGTAATTTTAGCGGGCGGACAGCGTCTGCCCCATGAGGGAGGTGAACATGGCTTATTTTTCCGGAGTGCAGCTTCGACGGATTTTATTTGCAGCCGTTACGACGACCGGCCTGATGGGGCAGGGTATGGCTTTCGCCGGGTCGCCGAGCGAGCCCCCACAGACCACATGGGATGATCTCAAGGGCAATGTGTTTGCTGACCGGACCATCGCCGATGCTGGCAGCCTCATGACGATGGATGCCCCGAAACGGGCGGAAGATGCGGCAATCGTTCCCATCGATCTGCATTTCAAACCCGATGGCCAGGCAAATGCTATCAAGTCGGTCACGCTGATTATCGATGAAAATCCGTCACCCGTGGCGGCGGTTTTCAAATTCGGCCCCGGTGCGGCAATATCGCATTTGTCTACCCGGATAAGGGTGAACGCCTATTCCTATGTCCGGGCCGTCGCCGAAACGCAGGACGGCAAACTTCATATGACGCAGGCTTTCGTCAAGGCATCCGGCGGTTGCTCGGCGCCCGCTGTCGGGGATCAGGACGAGGCCATGGCTTCCCTTGGGAAAATGAAGCTGAAAGTATTCTCCGTAAAGGAGCAGAAGGCCGCGCCGATGACAAAGGCCGCTGAAGTGCAATTGATGATCCGGCATCCGAATAATTCGGGCCTCCAGATGGACCAGATCACCCGTTATTACGTGCCGGCCCGGTTCGTCCACGAGATGACCATCTCTCAGGGTGATCGGCTCATTCTGTCGATGGAGGGCGGTATTTCCATTTCGGAAGATCCGAATTTCCGCTTCGCTTTCGATGCCTTGTCCGACAAGGAGCTTGATGTGGCCATATCGGATACCGACGGTAAAAAGTTCACCGGGAAATGGCCGCTCGCGGCTGCTTCCAATTAGAGATTTTTGACGCGAAACCGGATTCCGGTTTCGCGTCTCAGGAATCGGAAATATAATTTATGAAATTTGCAATATAATTTATTGTGTTAATCCTTCTTGATTGTATCAAGTATTTGTTGAGCGAAGTTGTGAAAGAGTCATTGGCATAAAATGCTTGCCGATTATGCTTGATCCGCCATTATAGTGCGGAGACTCAAAATTTCTGTGTTGTGGATCGGGTTCTGTCCCGGCCCTGTATGTCATTTATGCTTTCTAACGGGAACATTAGGCTATGAAACTCCAGATCAATAATCAGTTTCACGATGTTCATTCTGACGGCGATACACCGTTGCTGTGGGTTATCCGCGACGAACTCGGCATGACCGGAACGAAATATGGCTGCGGACTGGCCCAATGCGGCGCCTGTTCCGTGATGGTCGATGGCGAGATTACACGCTCCTGCGTCACGCCGCTTGAGAGCGTCGAAGGCCGGTCCGTCACGACGATTGAAGCAATCGAAAGCGATCCGGTCGGCAAGGCGGTTGTCGCGGCGTGGATCGCGCATCAGGTGCCGCAATGCGGCTACTGCCAGTCGGGTCAGGTGATGGCCGCCACGGCATTGCTCAAGCAGACGCCCAAGCCTACGGACGAGGATATTGCGGCGGCAATGGTCAATCTGTGCCGGTGCGGAACATATAATGCGATCAAGGCAGCCGTGCATGATCTGGCAGACCAGAAGGTGGATACGCTATGAACGAGATAAGCCGCGACCAGAACATCGAAAGCGTGCTTTCCAATGGCGAGCCTGTGCCCAATGGTGCGCCTGTCAATGTTTCGCGCCGTCATTTTCTCCTTGGGTCCATGGGCCTGACCGCAGGCGCTCTGGTGCTCGGCTTTGGTTTGCCGGTCGGTCCTGCGCGCGCCCAGAAAGCGGCTGCGAAGATCGTGCCCGGCACCCGTGTCCCGGCTTTCCTCGAAATCCGCCCGGATAATACCGTGCGCCTGTTAAGCCCCTTTGTCGAAGGCGGTCAGGGTGTTTTCACCGCCATGGCGCAGATCGTCGGCGAAGAACTGGACATGGACCCGCAGTCTTTCGTGGTCGAGAATGCGCCTCCCGGACCGGACTATCTGGTGATAGGCGGCAAAATGCGCATTACCGGCGGCAGCATGTCGGTGCGCTCCAGTTACGACACCATGCGGCGTCTCGGTGCGGTCACCCGCGCGATGATGATTGAAGCCGGGGCAAAGCAGCTTGGTGTTCCCGCCGATCAATTGACGACGGAACCCGGTCAGGTGGTTCATGCGGCGTCCGGGCGCAAGATTGCCTATGGCGATCTCGCCAGGGAGGCCATGGAACTGGAAGCTCCCGCGCCCGACAGCATCAAGCTCAGGGATCCGGGCCAGTTTCGCTGGATCGGCAAGGCGGTTCAGCGTGTCGATGTTGCCGACAAGTCTACGGGACGCGCCGTTTATTCGATCGATATGAAGGTCGATGGCATGTTGCACGCCGCTGTTCAGCACGCGCCGCGTCTGGGCATGTCGGTGGGCGGTATCCGTAATGAAGATGCCGTCAAAGCCATGAAGGGTGTTCATTCCGTGCACCGCTTGCCCGGTGCCGTGGCGGTCGTTGCGGAACGCTGGTGGAATGCCAGAAAGGCTGTGGAAGCACTGGAGGTGGACTGGAGCGAGGCCGGCGACAAGCCTGCCATCGAGGGTGTCCGTGTCATGCCTGCGGATTTCTCCACGGTTGCCTTCCGCGAACGTCTGGCAAACGAGCCCGGTGACGGCAAGAATGCGGAAAAGGAAGGCGATGTCGCCGGTGCTATTGCGGCAGCGAAAACGCAGGTTTCCGCTACCTATTATAGCCAGTATCTCCGCCATGCGCAGCTGGAGCCGCCATCCGCGCTGGCGCGGTTCAACGATGATGGCAGCCTGGATGTCTGGTTGCCCAATCAGGCGCCGGAAATGTTCCATGCGGACATCGCAAAGCTGACCGGACTCGATCCGGAGAAGGTCAATCTGCACAGCCCGATCCTTGGCGGATTCTTCGGCCGGCATTTTCTCTACAAGGCAGCCAGCCCCTATCCGCAGGCGATCCAGCTTGCCAAGGCGGTCGGCCGGCCTGTCAAGATGATCTGGAGTCGCGAAGAAGAATTTCTCCGCGATCCGATGCGTCCCATGGCGGCTGTCCGGTTTCGTGGCGCGCTGGATGAAAATGGTACGCCTGTCGCGCTGGAAGCTGTGAGCGTCTGTGAAGGGCCGTCGGAAAACGGCAGCGGCCATAACCCGGACAAGCTCGATCCCATGGCGCTTGAGGGGCTGACGGACAAGGCATATGCAATTCCCAACAGACGCATCGCGCAGCTCTATGTCGAGAATCCGGCCATCCTCGCTTATTGGCGCTCGGTCGGAAATTCCATGAACGATTTCCTCTTCGAGGCCTTCCTTGACGAACTGGCCGACAAGGGCGGCAAGGATCCCTATGAGCTACGCATGCAGCTTCTCAAGGGCAATGACCGTCTGACCAATCTGCTGAAGGCTGTTGGGGATTTGTCCGGGGGCTGGAAGCGGGGGCCGTTCAATGCCGAGGATGGCCGCCGTCGCGCACGCGGTGTCGCCATGGCGTCGCCTTTCGGCAGCCATACGGCGGCGATTGCGGAAGTGTCCATTCAGGACGGGGAGGTCGTCGTTCACGATGTCTGGCAGGTGATCGATCCGGGCAGCATCGTCAATCCGGCGATCATCGAGGCCCAGATCAATTCGGCGACGGCGCTTGGGCTGTCGCAGGTGCTCATGGAAGAAGCGGTCTTTGAAAAGGGCGAACCTCTTGCCCGCAACTACGACCAGTATTCGATCCTGCCGCCCGACAAGATGCCGCGCGTGCATGTGCGTATCATCGAAAGCGGAGCCAAGATGGGGGGCATTGGCGAGCCGGGGCTTCCGGCTGTTCCACCGGCGGTCGCGAATGCGGTCTCCATCCTTTCAGGCCAGCGGATTCGCAGCATGCCGCTTTCCCAATATAAATTTGAGGGTTAGGATCGGAGTATCGCGTTGCGGAGAAATACAATGAACATGCGCAGTTCCATTCAGACAATGATAGCTGTTGGCCTCTGGGCCGGTCTGGCTTTTCCCGCAACCGCCGCATCAGAATACCCCACCTCCGTGGTTGCGGGCTATGTCTACGAATGCATGAAAGCGAACGGGGAAAATCAGGACATGCTCCAGCGTTGTTCCTGCTCCGTCGATGTCGTCGCTTCAATCGTGCCCTACGATCACTATGTTACGGCGGCGACATTCAAGGAGATGGGCCGGACCACCGGGGAAAAGGCGGTGTTGTTTCGTCAAAGCGCGCCTGCCAAGACCGCGCTTGCAGAATTGAAGCGGGCACAGGCGGAAGCCGATATACGCTGCTTTTGAGTCGATTTAAGGCGATTATGGTAGTCTTTTGATATGGACGCCTTCTCTTAATGGTGCTCAACGCAACCATTCTGCCGCATGAAGACCATAGGGGGGCGTCTACCCAATCACATCCTCGTCACCATATATAGTTGCGATGAAATATTTCAGAAAATATAACAATACAATACTACAAAAAATCGGTGAGCCATTCAAATGGATTTGCAATGCTATGCAAGCAGATCTTTTTAAGATTATTTCTGCTTGTTAAGAAAGAGGATTATCTATGTCCAACACCATTTAAACGGATCAAAAATGGCTTTTGAACAATGTCTTAATGGATTAGTTGTTCTATTTAAAGTGGTTCAAACGATCCAAAAAATCTGACGAAAGTCTCCATTGTTGTATGCATCATTAATGCTATTCTACTAATTTTTATTATACTTGTATTATGTGAATTTTTATTCCTTAATGAACGGAAGCTTTATGCATGAACTGAGGGGTTCCAATGCAAAATTGCTACCGTTTATCGTATGCTATTTTTCTTTCCAGCACCGCTCTGATCTCAATCGGCTCCGCAACATTGCATCCAAGTATAGCAGAGGCTGCCTGTTCGTTCTCACCGACGCTTGGCGACGATACATTTATCTGCGACAGCGGTGCGTCTTTGGGAGGACTGACTGACACAGACGGCAACAACACCATGCTATTGCCGTCAGGCGGCTCCGGGACGGTGAGCGGTGATGTGACGTTTGGTGCAGGTATCGATCGGATAGAAGTACATTCCGGTACAATTGCCGGCAATGTTGTCCAGGGAAATAACGATGATGATTTCGTAATTTCTGCCGGGACTGTTACCGGCAATGTCCAGCAGGGTATCGGCATTGATGACTTCCAGATGACTGGCGGTGAGATCGGTTCGCTCCATCAAGGCGATACGCGTGATACATTCTTTATGTCGGGCGGCAGAATTGTCGATGCGTTCGATGATGGCGATTATGCCATCATGACCGGTGGTCGTATCGGTCGCGTAAACATGAAACTCGACAATAACTATTTCAACATGTCGGGCGGTACAATCGACCGCAATCTGGTCGCCGGTTTTGGCGATGACACCATCATCCTTTCCGATGGCATGATCGGCGGGAATATCAGCGTCAGTGGCGGTACAGACAGCGTGTCGATTACGGGTGGTACGGTTGCTGGCGACGTCCTCATGAGCTTTGGAGAGGATCAGTTTAACTGGGACGGTGGCGGCATCGTCTACGGCGCCATTGATCTTGGCGGTGATAACGATATTGCCACACTAGCCAATCTGACCGACGCGAATATCGGTGCCACAAAGCGCCTTACCGGTAGTGCAGGAACAGACGGCCTGACCTTCGACAACGTTAAAGCCGGGGCCGTCGACCGTTTCGACAGCTGGGAAACGATCAGTCTGACCAACGATACGCGCCTGATCTTCGATACCACGCTGACCCTTGGAGATGCGGATACCGGGACGGGCACGCTTAATATTGATACCAGCAGTACGATTTATGGGGGCTCGGCTCAGTCGGGTGTCAATTCCTTTATAGCCGGACAACTGGCCAATGTGGTCAATGCCGGTCGGATCGATCTGACCAATGGTGGCTCCAGCACTTCAGACAGTTTTACCGTTGTCGGCAATTATACAGGCCAGGACGGTCTGTTATTCATCGACACGGTCCTGGAGGGGGACGCATCTCCCTCGGATAAGCTGGTTATCGACGGAGGCACCGCGTCAGGTAACACTGGCATGATTGTCAATAACGTGGGCGGAGGCGGCGCATCAACGGCTTCGGATGGCATCATGGTGGTCGAGGCGTTGAATGGTGCGACCACATCCGCCGGAGCGTTCGTGCTTAACGGACGCGTCGCTGCAGGCGCTTATGAATATTTCTTGTTCAAAGGTGGCGTTTCGGCCGACACCGATGAAAATTGGTATTTGCGTTCAACGCTCGTGAACGACAGCGAACCGGCGGCAACGACTGAGGAGGAACCTGCAGCAGAAGCTCCGGAAACGGCTCCACCACCCCCCGCGCTGGAAGAACCCGCAGCAGAACTGCCGGTCAATCCGGATGACCCCGATCTGGAAGATACGTCTGCGCCAGTCACTGAGGATTCAACGGAGCCGGAATCTCCACCGGCTCCTCCTGCGGCAGAAGCGCCCAATCCGCCGGACAATTCAACCGAATTGCCCGAGCAACCGCCCTTGCCGGTCGCAGGCGTTGCGCCGCCTTCGGCGGGGGCGACCCCGGTAGAAGATGACGTAGTAACGCTTCATCGCGAAGAGGTACCGGTTTATTCTGCCGTGCCTCCTGTCGCACATCATCTTGCACTCTCAACACTGGGCACATTTCATGAACGTCGCGGCGAGCAGGATCTCCTCAAAAGCGGCGGTTATCTGCCGGCAAGCTGGGCTCGCGTCTTTGGCCAGGATGTCGATATGCGCTGGAAAGGAACCGTTGCTCCGGGCCTCGATGGCCAGCTTTACGGTATCCAGGCAGGTCAGGATCTTTACGGTCGCGAAACCGAAAGCGGACATTCCGACCGCTTTGGCCTGTTTTTCGGCTACGCCCGTGTGACTGGCGATCTGACAGGACAGGCTCTTGGCTGGAACAATCTTGCCGTTGGTGATCTGGAAGTCACGGGTACAAGCTTCGGCGGATACTGGACGCATATCGGCCCGCAGGGCTGGTATCTCGACGCGGTGCTCATGGGCACCTGGTTCGGCGGCAATGCCACTTCCAACCAGAACCAGGGTATTGATGTTGATGGTCACGGTGTGACCGCTTCTCTCGAAGGCGGCTATCCGGTCGCGCTCAGTGAAAGCTGGACGCTGGAGCCACAGGCACAACTCATCTGGCAAAGCCTTTCGCTGGATGATCAGGCCGATCGCTTCTCGACGGTTTCGTTCGATTCAGACAATGCGTGGACAGGCCGCATCGGCCTGCGATTGCAGGGCACAGAAGAAACTTCCCTGGGCAAGCTTCGTCCTTATTTGAAAGCCAACGTCTGGCAGAACTTCTCGTCCGACCAGATGGTCAGTTTCGGAACGGATCCAATTGTTACTGACCTCAAAGGCACTTCGCTGGAAATCGGTGGCGGCCTGACATTGGACGTGACGGAAAAGGCGAGCCTGTTTGCCACAGCTGATTACACAACAAATCTCGGTGGAGAAAAGACCCGCGTATGGGAAGGGAACGTCGGACTGAATGTAAAATGGTGATCTCAAAACAGCGGTCGAAGCAGACAAAGATCGAAGGCAGTCCGAAGTGCACGAAGAAGCAGCTCACCAAACGGGCTGGCCAGTTGTCCCAGCGAGTTGCGTGGGCAAGTTTTTGACTTGACTGGTCACGAGATCGATGACGATCGGCGTCGAACCATCCGGCATTGTGAACAGGTTCGATGAATTCGTTTACGTCGAAGGCGCTTCAGATTGTCGGGCTGGGCGAATTCCGCGGCTTTCTGGCCCGCCCCGGAACATGGGGCGGGCTTTCCCGGACGAGCGGGCTTATTTTTCGATGGTACGGTTCCAGCGGCTGTTGAGCTGCTGCCGGCCTTCGTTGATCGCATCCCAGTCGAGTATCTTCGCGGTTTCCATATAGCCGCGGAAAGCGTCGAGCTTGGCTTGCGCTTCCGGCGTGCCTGCCTTGGCCTTTACGTTGGACGGGATAAGGTTGCCATGATCGAGTGCTTTGCTCTGCGCCTCCGCCGACAGGAGATAATGCGCGAGTTTCTGGCTCAGTTCAGGTTCGCTGTTGCCCGCCAGCACGCATTCGGTCACGGCCAGAACCACCGAACCTTCCTTCGGCTGCGCATATTCAACCGGAATACCCTTATCCTTCAGATTATTCACGCCGGTCGGCGTCAGCGGGAAGATCGCGGCCTCGCCTGTCTGCACCATTTCGGAAATCTTGGCGGACGACGGGATATATTCCAGAACATTCTTGCCGATAGTGTCCGGGAATTTCTCAAATCCCGGTTCGAAGTTCTTTTCGTCGCCACCCTGAATGCGATTGAACATCAGAAAGGCGTGCAGGCCGAAGGTCGAGGCAGATGCCGACTGGAACACCACGGCATTGGCATATTTCTCATCGGCGAAATCCATCCATGAGGTCGGCGCAGCCCAACCCTTTTCGTCGAACATCTTCTTGTTATAGGCAATGCCAGTCATGCCCATATCGATGCCGACGGCCATATCGCCCTTGAGGCGAGCGGCGGGCTGGACATCGCCCAGAACCGGGTCGTCCGAAATTTTCTGGCACAGGCCGGATTTAATGGCGCGCACCATTACGCCATCATCGAGCAGCATGACGTGCATCTGCGGATTGTCTTTCTGCGCGGTCGCCTTGGCGAGAATGTCGGCGGAGGTGCCCGGCACGACCACAACCTTGACGTCGTTGGCCTTTTCGAAATCCGGCAGGACGTGTTCGGTATAGGCGCGCTCCATATTGCCGCCATTCATGCCGATATAAAGCGTCTTTGTTTCGGCCGAGGCGGCGGAAGCGAAGGCTGCCGACAGGCCAAGCGCCAGAATGGCGGTCTTGGTGATGTGTTGGTTTTTCATGCTATTCCCCTTTGTGGTTTGAGGTTGGATTGTTGTTTCGTGAAGCGGTCGATGGTGAACGCACCGATGGGCGTTTCCGTCTCTCCCTTCACAGCAAGATCGGCAAGCACAGCGCCCACGGCGGGACCGGTCTGAAAACCGGCCCCATTGAAGCCGAAGGCGTGATAGAGATTCCTGACCTTGCCGCTTGGCCCGATCACCGGATGGTCGTCGGGCATCTCCGCTTCGGTTCCCGACCAGAAACGGATGACTTGCGCATTTTTCAGATGCGGGAAAAGCTCGATCGCCCGCAGCATCACCGACGATGCAGCATTGACCGATGGGCGCGAGTAATCCGGATTTTCAAGTGGCGTGCCGCGTCCGCCGCCCATCACATAGTTGCCGCGTGTGACCTGGCGGCCATAAAAGCCGCCGCCTTCCTCGCCAAGACTCATGGGCAGGTTGAGTGGAAGGGGTTCGGTGACCACCATGGACGGATAGATGCGTTTCAGCGGCACCAGCTCACCGAAGGAGGCCGCGAAACGATCCGACCAGGCGCCAGCGCAATTGAACAGGAGACGGGAACGGATTTCGATGGCTTTCTGCGGGAGATCGGTACCGGCCAGAATGGCAAAGCCGTCGCCTGTATCCCGTGCTTCGTGGACGGGCGTATTTTCCAGCACCGTCGCCCCGGCCGCTCTTGCTGCGCGGGCGAAAGCCGGGGCAACGAGACGCGGATTGGCGTGACCGTCTTCGGCGCAGAGCGAAGCGCCTGCCACATTGCCGGTCAGCCATGGAAAGCGTTCCTTGACCGCATTACCACCGATCAGTTCGACTGCGAGGCCGAACGGACGAACCTTTTCCGCATAGGCTTCCAGACTGGCGAAATGGGCTTCCGTTCGCGCCAGTTTCAGATGGCCGCTGCGGATATATTCGCCATCCGTGCCGATCAGTTCAGGCAGGCGTCCCCATAATTCATGCGAACGTTGCGCGAGAGGAAGCTGTTCGGGCGCGCGACCCTGCCTGCGCACGCCGCCGTAATTGACGCCACTTGCCTGCGCGCCGCAAAAGCCCTTATCCAGCAGGATGACCGAGAGTCCGGCCTGCCGCATGAACAGTGCCGCCGCACTGCCGACGATACCGCCGCCGATAATGACCGCATCAGCCTGAAAATGTTTGCTCATGACGCAGCACCGTCCCTGGCCGGTGCGCCGAAACCGAGCGGTATCGGCTTGACGGGAGCCTGCGCCCGGATACGCCCCGCGTCGGCGGGCATTTTTCCCCGCATCGACAAGAGAAGTTCGGCTGCGGCTGGCGTGCACATGCGGCCCTGGCACCGGCCCATGCCGACACGGCTGAGGGCTTTCAACCGGTTGATCTCGGTGGCACCGCCATTTGCGATAATCTCCTGCGCTTCACCGAGCGCGATCTCCTCGCAACGGCAGAGCGTCACGTCAGGCGCGATTGTTTCGAACCAGTCGAGCGGAAACGGAAAGGCCTTTTCGAGGATGAGGCGTTCGCGATAGATGGCGCTGAGTTTTGTCAGCAGGCGGCGCTCCAACCTGTCATCAAATGCAAGGCCGAGATCGCGAACAAGAGCGATGGCCGCAAGCTGGCCACGGATTTCCGCCGCATCGGCGCCTGCGATGCCAGCGCCGTCGCCCGCAACATAGATACCGGCGCGGCTGGTACGACCGTGCGTGTCGGCAGCGGGCAACCATGCGCGGTCGCGCTCTTCGAAATGGAAGTTGCATCCTGCGAGATCGGCAAGCTGGGTTTCCGGGCGCAGCGCAAAACCATAGGCCAATGCGTCGCATTCGACCGCATGGCTGTTGCCTCGGGCACGATAGAGCAATCCTTCCACATGGCTGTCGCCCAGTACTTCTTCCGGTCGTATACCGTAGCGGATCGGGACGCCGCCGAGTTTCAGGCGCAGGCCATAATATGTACCGAGCGCCACGATGCGTGGTGCATGAAGGGCCAGATGCGCCAGATGAAATTTCGCGCTGAAGGGAGCGGTATCCAGCACCGCGGCGACCCTTGCCCCGGCATGGTGATACTGCCAGGCGACGAGATAAAGCAGCGGTCCGGACCCCATGAACACTATGCGTTCGCCCACCGTGCAGCCCTGTGCCTTGAGTGCGGTCTGCGCCGCGCCCAGCGTATAGACGCCGGGCTTGGTCCAGCCTTTGAAGGGCAGGACGCGATCCGTCGCGCCGGTTGCCAGCACCAAATGACGGTAGGGCAACTGGCTGTGCGAGCCGCTGGTCAGAAGATCGATGCGGTCCTCGTCTTGCGCACCGGCCTGGCGTGAAATGTTCCAGACCAGCGTTTCAGGACGATAATCGATGGAGCCGCGCAAGGCGTCGAACGTCTTGTGCAGCGCTTCGGCCTTGTGCGCTTCCGAACCGTAACGGCTGCGATAGCTGCGACCGTCATCGAGGGGCGGGCGACGATAGATCTGTCCACCCGAGCGGATACCCTCATCGAGAACGATTGGCTTCAGCCCTGCTTGGACCAGCGTTTCCGCTGCTCGAATGCCCGCCGGGCCTGCGCCCACGATGACCGGATGAAGAGTTTCGCTCATTTCATCGGCTCCGTTACAAAGGCCATGCCCTCTTCGAGAAGCGTCGTGCAGGCGCGCAGGCGCTGACCGGTCGGTGTCAGGACATGACAGTCCTGACACGCACCGATGAGGCAGAAACCGGCACGCGGCTCACCGGTAAATTCCGTATGCCGCACCTTGCCCTGTATGGAGAGGATTGCGGTCAGCACGGTGTCGCCGCGCCGCCCCTCGTGACGGACGCCGTCGAGCGTGAAGTGGATCGGAGGTTCGGCAAGCCGATAGCGCCGGCGAAACTGTGCCGGAGTTGAAACCGGAACGTTCATGAGGGTCAGCCTTTTCCGACCAGTAGACGGTCGAGGCCGAAAAGACGGTCGACGACGATCATGGTGACGGTTGCAACGAGGATCATCAGCGCCGAGACCGCCGCCATCATCGGGTCAATGGATTCGCTCGCATACATATACATGCGCACCGGTAGCGTGACCGTGGATGGCGACGTCACGAAGATCGACATGGTCAGTTCGTCGAAGGAATTGATGAAGGCGAGCAGCCACCCGCCGGAAAGACCCGGCAGAAGCAGCGGTAGCGTGATGCGGCGAAACACCGTCCATTCGCCCGCACCGAGCGTGCGTGCAGCGTTTTCCGCGTTCCGGTCCATGCTGCCGAGCGAAGCGAGGATCAGGCGCAGTGCATAGGGCGTGACGACAATCGTGTGCGCGGCAACCAGCCAGACGAAGGAGCCGGTAAAGCCCATTAGCGAAAACAGGCGCAGGAAAGCGACGCCCAGCACCAGATGCGGGATGATGAGCGGAGACAGGAACAAGGCGTTGAGCGCGTCGCGTCCGCGGAAGCTGTACTGGGCAATGGCAAGGCCGGAAGGCACGGCCAGCAGCGTGGATATCGTGGCCGAGAAGAAGGCGAGCTTCACGCTGTTATAGAATGAGGTCATGAAGTCGTTATGCGCGAAGACTGCTTCGAACCAGCGCAACGACAGGCCGTTCCACGGCATTGCGAGCGTGTTCTCCGGCGTGAAGGCCACGAGGCAGACCACGACCATCGGCGCCAGCATGAAGACGACGATCAGCGTGTGGAAGAACAGGGCGAAGGGACCGTTTCTGACCATGGCGCTTATCCAAGCTTCTTTTTGGCCTGCCCTTCGAGCAGACGGTTATAGGCGATCATGATGACCAGGTTGGCCACGAGAACGATGATTGCGATTGCGGCTCCCAGCGGCCAGTTCAGTTCGATCAGGAACTCGTCGTAGACGACTGTCGCCGCCATTTTCAGACGCCGCCCGCCGAGAAGACCCGGAATGGCGAACGAGCTTGCCGACAGCGCGAAGACGATCAGGCTGCCGGACAGGATGCCGAGAACCGCCTGCGGAAACACCACGCGGCGGAGCGCCGTCAGGCGCGATGCGCCGAGCGTCAATGCCGCCGCTTCCACGGAAGGGTCGAGTTTCTGCAACACGGTCCAGACCGGGATCACCATGAAGGGGAGCATGATGTGAACAAGGCCGATCACGATGGCCGCTTCGCTGTATAGAATCTGTGCCGTGGGCAGGCCGATCAGTTCGAGAGCGCTGTTGACGAGGCCGTTGCGGCCCAGAATCATGCTCCAACCGAAGGTGCGCACGACGACCGACACCAGAAGCGGCCCGATGATGACCAGAAGGAAGATCGAGCGCCATGGCTTGCGCATGTTGGAGAGAATATATGCTTCCGGTACGCCGATCAGCACCGTGATAATAGTGGTGATGAGAGCGAGCTTGAGTGTGCGCCAGAAAATGGAGAGATAGTACGGATCTTTGACGACCTGCGCGTAATTGGCGAGCGTGTAGATGTCCTCGATGCCCTTGTCGTAGCTGTAGCTGTTGAAGGAGAGCAGTACGGTCAGCCCAAGCGGCAGCAGAACCAGCGCGAAGAACAGAAGCGTGGATGGCCCTGACAGAAAGAGCGGGATGAGATTGCGCCGGTCTTTGGGCGCGGCGGGCGTATCCTGCGAGGCGAGGGTGGACATGCTCAGTTCATCCCGGCGGCGAGAATGCGGCAGTCTTCGTGGTTCCAGCTCAAGCCAACCGATGCGCCTTCCGGCGGCGGGGGATTGCCGAGATTGGGAAGGGCGACCGAAAGCTGGCCTGCGGGCGTGTCAACGCTCAGGAGCCACTGACTGCCCATGAAATAGCGTGTCGTCACTTCCCCGGCGACATGACCTTCATTCGCGCCGACGAGATGCACTTTTTCGGGGCGGATGAAGACCGAGATCTCTCCGGATGCCTTTGTGCCGCTGGCCGGAAAGCGGATCGGCGTTCCGTCGAGTGCGATGACGTCGCCCTCAGCCTGCGCCTTCAGGAAATTCGACTTGCCGACGAAATTGGAAATGAAGTGATTTCGTGGATGCTCGTAGAGTTTATAGGGCGCATCGACCTGAGTGATAACACCCTTTTCCATAACAACGATGCGGTCGCTGATCGACAGCGCTTCGGCCTGATCGTGCGTCACCATGATGGTGGTAATGCCGATCGTGCGCTGGATGCGGCGCAATTCGAACTGCATTTCCTCGCGAAGCTGTGCGTCGAGGTTGGAAAGCGGCTCGTCCAGCAGCAGCACTGGCGGGTTGATCACCAGAGCGCGTGCGATTGCCACGCGCTGGCGCTGCCCCCCGGACATTTCACGCGGGTAACGGTCGGCAAGCGCGCCCAGATGCACCAGTTCCAGCACGTCGCGCACGCGTTTTTCGCGCTCCGCCTTGGGGATATTGCGCATTTCCAGACCGAAACTGACATTCTGAGTCACGGTCATATGCGGAAACAGCGCGTAGCTCTGGAAGACGACGCCCAGTTCACGTTTTGCCGGGGCCAGCCGCGTAATGTCGCGTCCGTCGAGGGTGATAGAACCCGCCGTCGGCGTCACAAGCCCGGCAATCATTTGCAAGGTGGTGGTCTTTCCGCAGCCCGAAGGGCCGAGAAGCGAAATGAACTCGCCCTTTTCAATCGCGAGATTGAAATTGTCTACAGCCGCGAACTTGCCGTAATGGCGCGAAATTCCGGAAAGGGTCAAAAAGCTCATTTCGTCTCCTTCTCGGCATGACTTCCGCCAGATGTGCGGGGAGCGGAAGCGCCGTGAATATTATCCGTCGCCATCCAGTACCGGTTGATGGATGAGGCTTGCCGGACACGGCTCCGGCTTCTGAGCGTGACAACGCATGGCCATGCGACCGCCTTCGCAACCGCAGCGTTTCCCGAGCCTGAAGCAAGAGCCGCCAATCCCTATGAAGCTTTCCAGTTCTTGCCGGACCTTCCCACTGGCGACGGTTTTAGATGGCAGAAAAAATCCGAGGAATACAAATTATAATTTTCAAATCTGAAAGAAATTATATATTTATTTCAAAATACAAAATTTGGAAGCAATTTTATGGATGATATATCTGAAAATCCGAAATCTGGAGCTTCGCTTAACTCAAGTCTTGTGAAGGCGATCCATATTTTGAAAGGGCTGGCAGCAAGCGCCGAGGACGGCGTGCGTCTCATCGATCTGGCGCGCGATCTGGAATTGAGCCAGCCCTCCACCCACCGTCTTCTCAAGACGCTGATCGCCGAAAACCTCGTCGAGCAGCTTTCGGACAAGAAGGCCTATCGCCTGTCGCTGGAATTCTTCGCAATCGCAGCGCAGGCACGGTTGCGCGACGGTATTCTGAACATTGCGCGTCCGTCCCTGTTGCGCCTTTCGACCACATTCAACGATACGGTCTTTCTTCTGGTGCGCAGCAATTTCGATGCGGTCTGTCTCGACCGCGTGGAAGGGCCCTTTCCAATCCGCTCCTTTACCGGAGATATCGGCGGCAAGGTTCCGCTTGGCATCGGCCAGGGCAGTCTCGCTATTCTCGCCTTCCTGCCCGAAGAAGAGCGTGAGGCGATCATCCGTTTCAACATGCCGCGCATTCTGGACAAGTCCGCCGTCGATGAAGTCGATCTACGCATCATGATAGAGGAGGTGCGCAAGACGGGCGCGGCCACGTTCAACTTCAACATGATCGACGGGATGGCAGGCCTCGGTGTGCCCGTGCTCAATCGTGACGGCGAGGCGGTGGCGGCTCTCAGTATAGGCACCCTCGCTGCGCGCCTCACTGAAAAACGCCAGCAGACGGTGACGGAACTGTTGCAGAAAGAAGCGGCGAGCATCTCGCAAAGGCTCAATCCCTTCGACCCGACGCTGCGCCACCCCAACCAGGCTCTATTGAAGTAAGTTTTTGCCGTCCTGTACGTCAGCCCTCTTTGCCTGAGCGATCAGGGCCGGTCTCGCGGCGATATATCCGCGATGACCAACTCGTGATCGGAAATGGCTGCATTGGTTTCGTCAATTGCAGCGATGGTCCGTGGATTGCTCGCGCCGATATTTCTGGTGAACAGCCAGTCGAGGCGCGCAAAGGGCGGGGTTGGCGTGCCATCGGGACGGGTTCGCTGTGTCAGCGCGAAATCATTGGCCCGTTCCCAGTCATAGCCGTGTTCTGCAAGCACATTGAAAAGCGGTTCGAAACCGAGCGGATCGCGGCATTGTTCCGGCAGCGCATTGGTGTTGAAATCTCCACCGATAACAACGGGCAGATCTCCCGCGAAACGGTCGACCGCTTCCAGAAGCCGGGCGGTCTGCCTGGCCCGGTCCGTGGCGTCGCTTTTGCTCTCAAGATGGGCCGCGACGGCTGCAAGCGAGCCGGCTTCTGTCTGCAGGCGCGCCGCAATTGCCATGCGATAGCCAAAGCGTCCTTGTCCGTCCATCGCATCGGACCACCAGACGCCTCCGTCATCAAGGCGGATGAGTGTGACATCAAGCATAGGCAGCCGGGTCAGTATCGCATTGCCGTGGAAGCCGACAGCATTTGCTTCATTCCGATGCCACTCACGTTCGCGGGAGTCGCCGAGGCCCATTTCCACGAATTCGACGCCATAGGCGTAGGACATGCCGAGATCGCGCGCCAGATCGGCGACGGTATGGCGGTTACCCGAGCGCGCCATGCCTATATCGGCCTCGGACAGAAGAACGATGTCAGCACCCGTCGCCTGAATACGTTCGGCTGATGCCTCACGATATTTCAGGCGTTCAGCATTCCAGGCGGCAACAAGCAGCGTTTCGCGTGTGATCGTCCGGTCATCCGGTATCCGATTGACCTCGATGGAGGCCAGGGCCGGGAGTTTTGCCGCCAGCCGATCATGCTCGTCCATGGTAGGCGCCGCTTGTCCGGCTTCTTCCCAAAAAAGTGGCGCAGGTGTTTCAAGCTGGCTGACAATCTTTGTCACCATGTTCGGTTCCGGTTCAACGACTGGCGCGGATGCGATACGGGAAAAATTGTCGGAGGCGGTCATTTCAATTCCTCAAGCGAATATTGCGGTCTGCTTGAAACGCGCAGCGCATCTCCGGTCGAACTCATCAATGCTCCGGTTTCCGCACAGTAAAAGTGAATAGCCAGTGGATCGATTTCTATGCCGACCCGGTCTCCCGGTTTCGTCCGGGCGGGTTCTGTGAGGGCAATCGCGAAAGGCTGGCCGTCAAGATCGGTATAGACGACCTTGCTTGCTCCCAGTTCCTCGACGAAGTCGGTTGTGGCGATGAGTGCATTGGTCGTTTCCGGCGACACCAGACGGACGGATTCGGCGCGAATGCCGAGAACGATGCGCTTACCTGCCAGCGCGCCTGCGGCTGTATCCGGCAGACGAATGGACTGTCCGCCGTCGAGGACAAGAATGCCCCGGTCGTTGAGCGAGCCTTCCAGCAAATTCATGGCGGGCGTTCCGACGAAATTCGCCACGAAGCGGCTGACCGGCTTGTGATAGACTTCCTCCGGTGTCCCGACCTGCTCGACCTTACCGGCATTCATGACAATGATGCGGTCGGCGAGCGTCATCGCCTCATGCTGGTCATGGGTCACGAAAATCGATGTGGCGCCGAGGCGACGATGGAGCCTTCTGATTTCAGAGCGCATGGCAATACGGAGCTTGGCATCGAGATTGGACAGCGGCTCGTCGAACAGAAAGACCTTCGGTTCCCTGATCATGGCGCGACCCATGGCCACGCGCTGCCGCTGGCCGCCGGAGAGCGCCGCCGGGCGACGATCCAGAAACGGTTCCAGCTCGAGAGCTTCCGCCACCTCGGCGATACGCCTGCTGCGCTCGGTCTTCGGGACGCCGGAAACCTTGAGGGCGTAGCCGATGTTCTGCGCCACCGTCATATGCGGATAAAGCGCATAATTCTGGAACACCATCGCGCATCCGCGCGCTCGCGGCTCCATCCGGTTCACAACCGCGCCATCGATGGAAATTTCGCCAGCGGTGATTTCTTCCAGCCCGGCGATCATCCGAAGCAATGTGGATTTACCGCAGCCAGAAGGGCCGAGAATGACAATGAATTCGCCGGATTTGATTTCGAGATCGACGCCGTGAACGACTGCATTCTTGCCGTAGCTCTTCTTTACGCCGCTTATGGAGATCGGTGCCAAGAGAGTATCCTTTTATTTCTCGGTGGAGATAAGGCCGCGCACGAACCAGCGCTGCATCAAAATGACGAGGATCAGCGGCGGCGACATGATGATGAGGGTTCCGGCCATGGCGACATTCCAGTCCGGCAGGCCGAATTCCGATGGGATCAGGGTTTTGAGCTGTGTCACGGCAATGCCGAAGCTCGGATCGGTGGTGATCAGCAGGGGCCAGAGATACTGGTTCCAGGCCCAGACGAACATGATCGTGAAAAGTGCGATCATATTGGGGCGGGAAAGCGGCAGCAGGACATCCAGAAAGAAGCGGATCGGACCGGCTCCATCCATCTTCGTTGCTTCTGCAAGTTCATCTGGCACGGTCAGATAGAACTGGCGATAGAGGAAGGTGCCCGTGGCGGTCGCAACCAGCGGCAATACGAGGCCGGTATAGGAGTTGAGGAGGCCCCATTGCAGATTGACCTCAATCCCGGCCAGGGAAGCCAGTAGCGACGTGACGCCCATAACATCCAGTATGGTCTGGAAGGGCTGCAACGCGTTCGCGGCGATGGAATAAGTCGGCACGATACGAACTTCGAGCGGCAGCATCAGCGTAATGAAGATCAGCCAGAAAATCAGATAACGGCCACGGAACCTGAAATAGACAATGGCAAAAGCGGCCATCGAGGACAGGACCACCTTACCGGCGGCGACGGAAACGGCAAAAATCAGGCTGTTCAGGAGCTTGTTGCCAAGATCGGCGCGCGTCCAGGCCGCCTGCACGTTTTCCCAGAAATGAGTGCTCGGCGTCAGCGGCAAGGGTACTGTGTTGACGGCGCGCAGATCCAGCGTCGAGGCGATGATCACGATGCCGAAGGGAAGCAGCGCAATTACAAGACCCAGGGCAAGGATCGTGTAGCAGACGAAATTGAAGAGGGGCGTACGTTCGATCATTTCTGCGCCTCACTTGTAGTGTACGCGCCGCTCGATGAAGCGGAACTGGAAAATCGTGAGCAGGATGACGAGGAGCATCAGGATGATCGACTGGGCGGCTGCTCCGGAATAATCGAGCCCCTTGAAACCATCGAAATAGATTTTGTAGACCATCAGTTCGGTGGCCCGCGCCGGTCCGCCTTGCGTCATCACATCGACGATACCGAACGAGTCCTGGAAGCTCTCGGTGATATTGATGACGAGCAGGAAGAAGAGCGTCGGGGTCAGGAGTGGCAGCTGGATGTCCCATATGCGCCGCATCGGTCCCGAACCATCCATCGCAGCAGCTTCGATGAGGGAGCGCGGAATGCCCTGGAGAGCGGACAGAAAGAATATGAAATTGTAGCCGATATATTTCCAGGAGAAGGCAACGATTACGGCGATCATGGCGTCTTTGCCATCGAGCGCGGGGTTCCAGAGATTGGGCCAGATCTGGTTGATAACGGAGAGCAGGCCAGCCTCGGGCGCCAGGATGAAGCGGAAGGCCAGACCCAGCGCCGGTGCCGCAATTGCATAAGGCCAGATGAAGACGGAACGGTAGAACCTGTTGCCGCGCAGTTCGCGGTCGGTGATGAGCGCGAGGATCAGCGCGACACCCATGGCAATCGTCGTCGATGCCAAGCCGAAGATCAGGCTTCGCATGATGGACTCCCAGTAGACTGGGTCCTGCAGCAGTTGCGTGAAATTGTCGAAGCCAACCCAGACATTGCCGCCGCCCCAAGGCTGTTCCAGCGTAAAGGCCCAGTAGAGAGCCTGCGCGCTCGGCCAGTAGAAGAAGACAAAGATGAGAAGCAGCATCGGCAGCGCGAACAGAAGGCCGATTGTCGTCGATGAGAACGTAACGCGCTTTTCCATGGGAGGTTTTCACTTTCTCGAGCACGTTGCCTTCAGCGCCCGATATGGAATGCAGAAGTTTCAACCCGTTCGGCACCGCTGGGCCGAACGGGTCTCATGCTGAGGGTCAGGGAAGCCGTGCACCCTTGTAAGTGCGTTCGAAGCGGCGAAGAATCTGGTTGCCGCGCTCTGCTGCACCGTCGAGCGATGCCTGCACATCTTCATTGTTTATGAAGATCGCCTGCAGGCCGTTGGCGATTTCCTGACGGATCTGCAGAAGTCCGCCGAGGCGGATACCATGCGGTGCCGGATCGTCGGACGGTGAGGCCGTCAGGCTCTGGATCGCGAGTTCACGACCGGCATATGGCGCCTTGTCATAAAAGCCCTGCTTCTGCAGATATTCATAGCCCGAATTGCGAACGGGGATATAGCCTGTGACCGTCGACCAGGTGAGAGCTTCTTCCGGCTTGGCGATGAAGTCGAAGAATGCTGCCGCTGCCTTATACTCGGCTTCCGACTTGCCCTTCAGAACCCAGAGCGAAGCGCCGCCGACGAAAGAACTCTTGCGCTCCGTGCCTTCATAAACCGGCAACATGGCGACGCCCCAGTTCATGCCCTCCTTCGCCGTGCGGCCGATATTGCCGTGGTCGCCGACCGACGTGAGGATGGTTTGACAATCGCCGGCGGAAAACGCTTCGATAAAGGTCTGGCCGGTTGCCTTGGACTTGATCACGGCTTCGCCATCGTCGTACCAGCTCTTGAGGTCCTTGATGAAGTTGACCAGCTTGCCCTTGTTGAAGGTGAGTTCCGCATCGAGACCTTCATAACCGTTGCGCTTGGTTGCAATCGGCTCGCCGTGGACCGCTTCGAACTGTTCGACATATTGCCAGACTTCATTGTTGGAAATATCGAAGCCGAGCGGGCAGGCATAACCGGCTGCTTTGAGAGCCTTGAAATCGGCTGCAGCTTCTTCCCACGTCGCGGGTGCATGATCCTTGCCGATTTTGGCAAAGGCGTCCTTGTTCCAGTAGAGAAGCGCGGTCGAGGAGTTGAAGGGGAACGAGTACATTTCACCCTTGGAAGTGGCATAGTAGCTCGCGATGCCGGAGAAATAGTTGTTCCAATCGACTGTGTAGCCCATATCGGTCATCAGTTTGTTGGCCGGGTAATAAGCACCTGAAAGCATGATGTCGAGCGTGCCTGCGTCCGAAACCTGTGCGATGGTGGGCTGCTTGCCGGCACGGAACGCGGCGATCGTGTTCTGCAGGGATGCGTCGTAGCTTCCCTGGCTCGTGCAGACAACTTCGAAGTTGTCCTGCGATTTGTTGAAGCGGTCGCATTGTTCCTCTACGCGCTTGGCGATATCGCCGGAGTTGCCGAACCAGAAGTCGATCCTGGTTTTTTCGGCGGCCGCCGGGCTTGCAAGGAAAGCGGTAGCGAGAACGGCGCCTATAGCGCTGAAAATCTTGGTCTGCATGAGAACCCTCGAGAATTTAACGCACCCCCGTTGAGCGCACGTCGTAATAACGAGTCTGGCGTCATGCTTCCAATGAAGTTTATATGAATGTATTCTGTATGTTATATTATTGTCATAATGTATGCGTGTCTTCTATCTGTAATATGTTTGCGATAGAAATTCGTTAACTGGCTTATTTATTGAATGGGAAATGTATTATTTTCTTAATTGATTTTAAATTCTTAAAATCTTTTATCGCTGCCCATATCGTTCGTTACGGCGATTGAGCCGTGCCCGCCAGCCGACGGCGGTCATTCCGCTGTGTGGGCACCTGTATATGTATCGGCGGGATGGTGCGGACTATACGCTGGCATAGAGGCATCGTTTCATATGGGGCGACTTTCCGCTCGTTGGTACGCCGGAACAGGTGGCTGAAGGGATACTCGCGCTACACCGTGCCGGCTTCGACGGTACGACGCTTTCCTTTGTCGATTATGCTGAGGAATTTCCCTATTTCCGCGATCATGTCCTGCCCATTCTGGAATCCGAGGGCGTTCGCAAGCCAACCGGATTCGCGAAAGCCTGCTGAGAGCCCGCGTCTTCCAGACAGGTTATGCTCATGCAAAAGCCGGCCCGATTATTCAGGCCGGCTCTCACGCTGTCTCTATAGGCGGGATCAGGCCTTGAGCGTTGCTTTCACGCGTTCACGCGTGAAGGGCAGATCATAAATGCGTTTGCCGGTCGCGTTCTTGACAGCATTGGCGATAGCCCCGCCGGTCGGCCCCTGGGCTGCTTCCGCCACACCAAGATAAGGCATACCAGGATTGTCCACGATATGCACATCGACGCTATCCGGAACCGCGCTGAAACGCAGGATCGGATAGCTCGACCAGTCTGTGCTGGTGATGCGCGTCTTGTCGAACTGGACCGCTTCATAGAGCGTCCAGCTCAGCGATTGCAGAATGCCGCCTTCGGTCTGGTTGACGATGGCATTGGGAGCAACCGCCTCGCCGCAATCGACGGCGGAAACGACGTGCGAAATCTTGATCAGGCCGGTTTCCGCATCCACTTCGGCTTCCAGCGCCATGGCAAGATAAGCCGCATGGTTCTTGTATTGCGCGAAGGCAAAGCCGCGCCCCTTGCCCTTCGGCATCGGCGCATTCGACCAGCCGAATTTTTCGGCGGCGACTTCGATGACCTTGCGGCCACGCGGGTCCTTCATGTGACGCAGACGGAATTCGACAGGATCGGCTCCAGCCAGTTCCGCAAGCTCGTCCATCGTGCTTTCGATGGAGAACACGTTGCAATAGGCGCCAAGGCCGCGCAACGCAGAAACACGCACCGGCATTTCCGGCACGTAACGCCAGTTCACCCGCTGGTTGGGGATGTCGTAGAGCGGAATGGCATTGCGGTCGCCATTACCGAGCGGAGCAATCTCCATCGGCACCGGTTCCTGCTGAAAATGCTTGCCCATCAGGCGACCGGCGATCAAAGAACCGGCGCTTCCCGGACGTGTGCTGTGGTTGTTGCTCCACAGATCGAAATGCCAGTTGACGATCTTGCCATCGGCGTCGAGCGCGGCCTCGGAGCGGGTCATCATGGCTGCGCCATAAGGCTCCCACTGGTGTTCCTGTTCGCGCATCCACTGCACGCGGACCGGCTTGCCCGGAACGTGGCTTGCAATCAGCGCGGCATCGGCTGCCGCATCGTCGGCACCGTTATGGCCATAGCAGCCCGAACCTTCCGCGTGGATGCAGCGCACCTTGTCCGTCTCCATCCCCAGCATTTCGGCAATGGCGTTGCGGTCGGGATAGACGCCCTGCGTGTGCGTCCATACGGTCAGCATATCCTTGTCAAGGATAGCAACGGCAGCAGAAGGGCCGATGGAGCCGTGCATCTGGTAGGGGCGGGTGAACTGGGCCTTGAACGTCTTGGCGCCCGCTACCGATTCCTGTCCGACAGACGCGACAACGCCCGTTTCGCTCACGGAGCTTTCGAGAAAAGCTCCAATGTTGTTCTGGTCGGGGAGACCAGCGCTTTCTTGCCATTTCGCATTGGCGGCCAGCGCTCGCATCGCTTGCACGGCCTTGAATTCCTGACCAGCTACAACCGCAAGGAAATCACCGTCGCGCACGACTGCGATCACGCCCGGCATGGCCTTGATGGCGGCTTCATCGAAGCTGACCAGCTTTGCGGTGTATGATGGCGGACGCACGATACGGGCATGAACCATGCCTTCCGGGCGCATGTCCTGCACATAGGCTTCGCCACCCGTGACCTTGGCCGGAATATCGACGCGCGCGAACGGCTTGCCGATGGAGCGATAGGTCGAAGGGTCTTTCAGCCTGGATTCAGGTTGGGCCTGAATGTGGAGCAGGTCCTCGGAGATGACCTCGCCATAGCCGATCGAAGCGCCGTTCGGCCCAGTGATCTTGCCACCATCGGCCTTGAGCTGATCGGCTGGAACGCCGAGCTTGGCGCTGGCTTGCGCGATCAGGATTTCGCGAACCTGGGCGCTCGCGTGACGGATCGCCGTGCCGCTGTTCTGGATCGTCTGGCTGCCGGCCGTATAGCCTTCATTGGGCGTAAGGCTGGTGTCGCCGGTGACGAGATTGATTTCGCCCGGTGCGACTTCCAGCTCTTCGGCCGCTATCTGGCGCAGCGAACTCTTGGTTCCCTGGCCGAGTTCTACCTTGCCGGTGAAAACCGTGATCTCGCCGTTCGGATCGATATGAATCCAGGCGTCCAGCGATGGTGTCGTGGAAAGGCTGCCGGGCAGCTTTGCCTTGGGCTTTTGAAGCTGCGATGCGGCGACTTCGCCTTCCTGCGCGAAAGCCTCGGTCGGGATGGCGAAGGAGACAAGCAGTCCGCCAACTCCACCGAGAAAGCCGCGACGCGTGACGTCAGGAACAGTTGGAGCGTTCATCAGGACCTCCCTTGACTGGCCGCAGGCGCGGCGGATGCCGTTTTCATCAGTTCACGCGCATGTTTCACAGCGCGCAGGATGCGCATATGCGTTCCGCAACGGCAGAGATTTGGCTCCATACCGGCCTGAATCTCGGCATCCGTTGCCTGCGGATTGGCTTCAAGGATCGATTGCGCCCGCATCATCATGCCGGAGATGCAATAGCCGCATTGCGCTGCCTGCTCTTCGATGAAGGCGGTCTGCATCGGCCCCGGATTTTCGATGGTGCCAAGGCCCTCGACCGTCTTGATCTTCTGGCCTTCCACCAGCATGATCGGCGTGAGGCAGGAAAAAACCGCCTCGCCGTCGACCATCACGGTGCAGGCGCCGCACTGGCCAAGTCCGCAGCCGAATTTCGCGCCGTTCAGCCCGAGATTGTCGCGCAGAACGTAAAGAAGCGGGGTTGAAGGGTCGGCATCGACCTCGCGGTCAACACCATTCACGTTGAGTTTTATCATTTGTCCTGAGCTCCAATATTGTCGGGACCGCGTTCAATGCCGTCGGAAGGTCGCACGCTGACGTGATATTTGCCGCTGCGGGTATCGGCGGCGCGGGTTTTCACATCTGTCCAGGCAGGCTTCCCGGCGAAATGATCGCGCAGATAGGTCAGAAGATCGTTCAGTTCATCGTCATCGATAGTGGCTGCAAAGCCCGGCATGATCGCGCTAGGCCGTCCGCTTGCGGCGGGAAGACCGAAGAGCACCGCATTGATGGCGTTCTGCGGATCGGGCGCGCTGATTGCGGTGGCAAGATGAAGATCAATGCCGCCGAAGGGGAGGGGACGGCTGCCGTTATGGCAGGTGGCGCAAGCCGCCTGATAGATCGCTGCGCCGCGTTCGGCGGGCGTGGAGGCCATTGCGGGAGCTGGAGCCTTGGCAGTCTGCGAAACCTGCTGGCGAATTTCGTCGGCACGCTTGGCGCGTTCCGGCGCAGGTTCGCTCATCAGGGAAGCAAGATAGGTTGCAATGGCGCGAATGTCGGAATCCGGCAGCAGGCCGAGATTGCCGGTCACTTCGCCCATCGGGCCATTGGCAACACCGTGATCCGGGTGCCAGCCCTGCCGTAGATAGGCAAACAGGCTGTCGCTTGTCCATGGCAGCGGGGCGGCTGTCGATGCGTTCAACGCATAAGCCGACCAGCCTTCGGCTTCACCGCCAGCCAGATATTCGCTGGATTTTTCGGCGCCGAACTGGTTGCGTGGCGTGTGGCAGGCGCCGCAATGGCCAAGACCATTGACCAGATAAGCGCCGCGATTCCATTCCGCGCTTTGAGACGCATCGTTTTCATACGCGCCTTCACGGAAGAACAGCATCTTCCAGCCTGCGAGAACCGGGCGGAAATTGAGCGGAAAGGGCAGATCATTTGCCGGCGGCGTTTGCTTCACGGCCGGGCGGGTCATGAGGAACGCGTAGAGCGCCTTGTTATCCTCATCCGACACATAGGTGAAGTGATCGAACGGGAAGGCCGGATAAAGCTGCGAGCCGTCACGGCTGACGCCGCTGCGCATGGCGCGGCTAAAGGCAGTTTCCGACCAGCGCCCGATGCCGGTTTCTGCATCGGGTGTGATATTGCTGGAATAGATGGTTCCAAATGGTGTCGGCATCGGGAAACTGCCCGCAAAGGAACGCCCGCCTGGATTGGTGTGGCAGGCTACGCAATTGCCAACCGCGGCCAAAGCCGCGCCTTTTTGAACAAGTGCCTTATCAAAGGACGTGGGATCCGGCGGGTTGATAGGATCGATCGCGGATTTCCAGCTATAAGCCAGAAAACCCCCACCGCCAACGACCGCAACGGTCGCGACTGCAAGTAACAAATGTCGTAATTTCATGCTCTCATCTCGCCAAACCAATCTCGAGACGGGATGTATCAACTGCAACCGCTTCAGTCTGAAAAGCGGACAGGATTCCCCTCAATTTTTGCGATGGCCTGTTTTCCCTAGAAAAGTTCCAAACTGTCAAGGAGCTAATCCCTTAATATTATGAACAATTTGTAATGTTTTCTTTTCAGCAGACGGGAACAGCGTTACCCGCGTTCGAGGGCAGGTTTCCCTTCGCTTGGCTGAGTCCGGTTTGGAAAACCACGCTAGTGGTCTGATTCCGACATTTGCACCCCTCTGATACAGGCGCCGAGCAAATGTCGGAATCGAAGAGACCACTAGCAACTTTATGTATCTAGTGGATTTTTCGAATTTGACGTTTGAAACAGCATCTCATTCAGGCGGGATTCAAACGTCAAATTCAATCCACTAAATCGACCCGCCAAGGGACAATAAATCATCTTGCGTATCCACATCGGTCAACGCGGATAAACCGATCTCGACATCGATCACAGCGACCTTGGCGTCTTCGATCAGGTAGCGCGCGCCAACATCGCCCTGAAGTTCAAGGGCGGCATCAAAAAGTGCGCGGGGCAGGATAACCGGGTTGCCGCGCTTTCCATCATGGGAGGCGCGCACGACGCATCGTTCGTCGGCTTCTGAAAAGCTGGATATAAGGTGATCGATATGCTGGCTCTCGACCATCGGCATGTCGCCGAGCATGACCAGCGCTCCCGATGCGGATGCGGGTAGATGCCGGATGCCGGTCTTCAATGATGATGACAGGCCGGAGCGATGATCGGGATTGTGAATGATGGTCACGGGCAAGTCCACCAGCAGTTCCTCGATCCGCTGTGCTTCATGTCCGGTCACGACGGAGACGTGTTCAGCGCGCGATGCCAGCGCATGTTCCACGGTTTGCCGGATCAGCGCTTTGTCACCGATAAGCGCGGCAAGCTTGTTGGGGCCGTTCATGCGCCGGGAGCTTCCGGCGGCCAGAATCAGGGCATGTACGGACATGATGTTCCCCCTTCAGCTTTCACGTGGCTGCGGACGGCTTGAGATTTCCTTCAGAAGTCCGCCGACGCCCCAGCCGGCAATATCGCGGGCAGATATGTCAATTCCCGCGAGCAACCGGTCGAGCACCCAGTCAAACCCGTTTTCCTTCGGCGCGCGCGAACAGCCTGGAGCGCCGATGATGGATATATGCCTCACCCGGCCCAAAACCAGAAGATTGCCCGGATCGACCGGCATGCCCGCACGAATGATTTCGCCACCCGCCAGCCGGATCGCAGCGGGAATGACATCGTTGAAATCCGCCATCGCCCATGCGCCATAAATGACAATGAGATCGGCCTCGTCCGTCAAGGACAAAATGGCCTGTCTGACTGCTTCGGCTTCATGCGCAACCCGTAATTCGCGGCAAATCACGCTTGCGGAAGGTTCAAGTCGCGCTTGTGTGACACGGGTGGTCTTGTCGAGAACCGAAGTCTTTATGCCGGGCTTGAGCGACTGGATGAGTCCGACTTTTTTCGCGCTGAAGGGATGAACCCGGAAAGCTTCCTTCTGTGCGCATAGTCCGGCAATCGCTTCCGTCTTCCGGGCTGGGACTGCATAGGGGATGATCTTGATGGTCGCGACCAGTTGCCCGGCTTCGACAGGCGTATGCCGGGCGAGGGTGGCAATCGTGATAGCCGGATCGACGGCGTTGATTGCATCGATCAATGCGGCATCGGCGTCGAACAGCCCCGAAGATGCAGCGTGGAAATTGACCCTTCCTGTCGTTGGCGGCTTTGTGTCTATGCTGGATGCATGGATGAATAATGCGATGGCCTGCGCCGCCCGGTTCTCGTCCAGATCGTCGCTGTCCAGACGTGCAGCGCGGACCGATTGAATGCCGTTTTGTATAAGAAGGACGATATCGTCGTCACTCAGACAATGCGCTTTGGGAAAGCGTTTTTCAGGCAGCGCAAGAGAATGGGCCAGTAGCGCGCCCTTGGCGCGACGGACCGGAATGTCACCGAATTTCATTCAGGCCTCTGCTTTAGGGAAACGAAACGACCGAATAATTTCTGCAAGCACTGCCACGGCAATTTCAGACGGCGTGGCGGCGCCAATATTGAGGCCGATGGGGGCTGCGATCCGGTCGAGATCGGGTTGCTTTGTGCCAAGAGCGGCCAGTCGTTGCAGGCGCTGTGCATGGGTTTTGCGACTGCCCAGCGCGCCGACATAAAAACAGCCGGCTTCCAAAGCCGCCGCCAGCGCCCAGTCATCGATCCTGGGATCGTGGGTTAGCGCCGCAAGAGCCGTATGGCGATCAAGCGGTCGTTTTGTCAGGATATCCTGCGGCCAATCAGGGTATATCCTGCTCGCCGGAAAGCGCTCGGGGCTGGCGAAAGCGGTGCGCGGATCAATGATTTCAACATCATAGCCGACCATATGCGCCATCGGCGCCAGTGCCTGGCTGATATGAACCGCGCCGATAATCACCAGTCGTGGCTTGGGCCGAAAAACGTTGAGAAAATACGTCTTTTCGCCGACTTCCAGAATTCTGGAAACGCCATTGCGCAAAGCAGTAGTCGCTTCATCGCGCAAGTCGTCTTCAACGTCATCGTTTTCACGAATGAGACGTTGATGGCCTTGGTTCAGATCGCTGATGACGAGGGCCGTGCGACGGGCAGAGCGTTCCTGATTGAGGCGATACAGCAATTCCTTGTCGGGACATTCGACAGACACGCGAATCCTGCCGCCACAGGACAGGCCAACGCGCCAGGCCGTTTCGTCGGCAACTCCGAATTCAAGCAGCTTCGGTTCCCCCGTCGCAATGACATCGGCGGCGGCGGTTATCACTTCCGTTTCCACGCATCCGCCGGACACGGAGCCAAGGAAAACACCTTGCGCATCGATAATCATCTGGCTGCCAATGCGGCGCGGCGCAGAACCCCATGTTTCTATAACCGTTGCGAGCGCGGTCTGCCGCCCTTCCCGCAACCATTGTTCGGCAACAAGGAGAGTGTCGGACTCATCGTTGCTGGCATACATATCTAAAATCTCCGCTGGGCGGTTTTCTCGCACCAAAGCAATCTTGGACACAAGACATTGGGAACAGACGAATATGCGAAATATGACTGGAACTGAAACAGACTCAAATCACACTATACTGAACGTCGGGATACACGCAAAAACCAGCATTTAACAAATCGCGCAACCTCTGTCCCGGTTTCTGACAATATGCTGGGTGGTGACAAGGGGTGAGGCGACTTCTGTAGCCTGGCCTGTTGGATGTCGAAGGTCAGGTCGCGCGGCGTGAAGCGCGCCCTCGACGGCAATAGGTCCGGTTGGGGGCGTTCGATGGAAAATCGACTCTCGCTTTTTTACGCATATCTTGATGCGTGATTTTCATGAAGCCCCGAAATGCCGCTCTGGTTCGCTTCCTGGCTTTATGCAATGATTTTGGACCAACCAGAGGAGGGGTTAGGAAAAATGAAAAAAATGATTTCCGTCTTGTTGACCGCTGGCGTCGTCGCGGGAGCGGCTTTCTCAGCACATGCCGGGGACACGCTGGATCGCGTGATGTCCAAGAAAGCCATGGTTGTCGCCACCAATGCGGGCTGGCCGCCGCAAAGCTTTCTCGATGATTCCAACAAGCTCGTCGGTTTCGACATCGATGTCGCCAACGAAATCGGCAAGCGTCTGGGTGTGGAAGTATCTTTTGAAACGCCGGATTGGGCAACGCTGACGGGCGGGCGCTGGCAGGGTCGTTATGATGTGGGCGTAGGGTCGGTGACGCCGACCAAGGCCCGTGCCAATGTCATCGATTTCGCAGGTATCTATTATTACAGCCCTTACGTTTTCGTCGTTCACAAAGACAGCGAAACCAAGTCCTCTGCGGATTTGAAAGGCAAGGTTATCGGTGTTGAAACCGCGACAACATCCGAGGACTATGTACGCCGCCAGCTCGAGATCGACGCGCCGGGTTTGCCTCCGGTCGAATACAAGCTTGAACCCGGCGAAATCCGCACTTTCGCGGATTCCATGCTGCCTTTCGACGATCTGAGGCTTGGTGACGGTGTGCGTCTCGATGCGATCGTCGCGCCCGAGCAGACGGCACAGAACGCAATAAAGAACGGTTATCCGGTCAAGATCGTGGAAGGCGAATATGCTTTTCGTGAACCGCTTGTGGTCATTGCGGAAAAGATCGACCCCGAATGGACCGCCAAAGTCGGTGAAATCATCAAGCAGATGAAGGACGACGGCACTTTGGCGACCCTGACTACCAAATGGTACGGCAAGGACTATAGCGCCGACTAATTCACATATCAGGTCCGCTTCATGCGAGCCGCCTCACGGCGGCTTGCCCCGCCTGCTATTTTCGGGGTTCTCATGACTTATCCTTCAACCTACTACACACAAACCAAGGCTGACGACCAGTCGCGTCCGACGCTCGAGCAGGAAATCACTGCCGATATCGTCGTCATCGGCGGCGGGCTGGCCGGTCTCTCAGCCGCGCTGCAAATGGCCCGCGCGGGCAAAAAAGTCGTTGTGCTGGAAGCCGAAAGCATCGGTTTCGGTGCATCGGGACGCAATGGCGGCTTTGTCAGTCCGGGTTTTGCCACGGACACGGCATCGATTGCCGCGCAGGCGGGAAAAGGCGTCGCCGATGATTTGCACAAGCTTTCCATAGAAGGCGTCGAATTCGTCCGGCAGAATATTGCGGATCTCCGTATTACCGAGGCAGGTCTTACGCCGGGCATCATGAGTGTGCGCCGCTACGATGATGGCGACAATCTGAAACATTATGCGGAGCAGCTTTATCGCGACTATAACTACCGGATCGATTTCCTGACCACGGCGCAAACCCGCGAGCTGCTCAATTCGAAACGCTATTTCCAGTCGGTCAGCGATCCCAATGCCTTTCATATTCACCCTCTGAATTATCTGCGCGCATTGGGTCGCGAGATCGAAAGGCTGGGTGGCCAGATTTTCGAGAACAGCCGCGCTGCCGCATTGCAGGACCAGAGCATGTGCAAGCTGGTGAAAACGGCCTCGGGCAGTGTGAAGGCCGCATCCGTTCTGATCACTACCGGTGGCTATACAGACGGCTTGGTGCAAAAGATCAGACGGGCTTATCTGCCGATTGCGACCTATGTCATGGTCAGTGAGGAAGCGCCGGAGCTGATAGCATCGGTCATCCGCACGACAGCCGCCATCGGCGACAACCGCCGCGCGGGCGACTATTACCGTGTGGTCGATAACGGGCGCAGGCTTCTTTGGGGCGGACGCATCACAACCAGAGCCGCGGATACGCCGGGCGTGGTGCGCGAACTGCGAAGTGAGATGGTCGGCACCTATCCGCAACTGGCCTCGCTCAAGACCGAGTTGGCCTGGTCCGGGCTGATGTCTTACGCACGGCATCTTATGCCGCAGATCGGGCAACTGGATCACGCGACCTGGTATTGCACGGCCTTCGGCGGTCACGGCCTGAACACGACTGCCATTGGCGGAAAAGTCATAGCCGAAGCTATCTGCGGCCAGACCGACCGCTATCGCCTGTTCGAGAAGTTCGGGCTGGTCTGGGCCGGGGGAGCGGCCGGGCTCGCTGCGGCGCAACTGACATACTGGAAGCTGCGTATGCAGGACTGGATGGCGGAACGTAAAGCCGGCTAGTGGTCTGATTCCGACATTTGCATCCTTCTGATACAGGCGTTGAGCAAATGTCGGAATCGAAAAGACCACCAGTAAGTTTATGTATCTAGTGGATTTTTCGAATTTGACGTTTGAGACAGCATCTCATTCAGTCGGGATTCAAACGTCAAATTCAGTCCACTAGGGCCAGCCAGAATTGCCTGGCTCCATATAAAGCGGCGAAAACAACAAGACAGAGTGGTCCGAGAACCAACAATTCCAAGCAAATCGGAACCGCTCTCACGGGAGGCTCATCATGATCGGGCGTTTTCTTCTGACGCATCCGGAAGCTGCGAAGCGAACCGTTCAACTCGCATTCTTTGTGCTTCTGGCGACCGCACTTTGTGTGCTGAATTTTCATTTTTCGGGGATTGCGAGCTGGCTCGGTATCGATCCCAAACTGGCGCGGGCAGGTTTTACCCAGGCTACACTGGTTTCCTCGGTCCTGCTGACGGTCGCGATCTTCATCAACTGGTATGCATTCAAATTGCTGCCGCGCTGGATGCAGATCATCGTCATATGGCTGGAACTCTTCATCCTGTTGATGATTTTCTTCTATTCGTTCGATTTGTCGTTTGACTTCATTGCGAGAAAGATTGGCTTCCTGATCAGTCAGGGAGTTGTCACGACGCTGTATATTTCCGCAATTTCCATTTTCTTCGCCACGGTCATTGCCCTTTTGGGTGCGGTTGCGAAGCTTTCTGAGAACGGGGTGATCTTCGGGCTGGCGACGTTCTACACATCGCTGTTTCGCGGCCTTCCGCTCCTGATGCAGATCTACATTATCTATCTGGGACTGCCACAGGTCGGCTATGTGATCGGGCCTATTCCCGCAGGCGTACTGGCCCTTTCGCTGTGTTATGGCGCGTATATGACGGAAATTTTCCGCGCGGGAATCGAGAGCATTCCGCGCGGGCAGCAGGAAGGCGCTTACGCGCTGGGTCTCGGACCGTCGCAGACCATGTGGCTGGTCATTCTCCCTCAGGCGATGCGCGTCATCATTCCGCCGACGGGTAACCAGTTCATCGCCATGCTCAAGGACTCTTCGCTGGTGTCGGTCATCGGCGTCTGGGAACTCATGTATCTGGCGCGTACGCAGGGACAAACCGAATTCCGGCATATCGAAATGCTCATCACGGCTTCGATGATCTACTGGGCGCTGTCCGTGGTCCTCGAATATGGGCAGGCCAAGCTGGAAGCCCGTTTCAAGCGGTCGCTGGTGCGTTAGGGACAGTCATGGAAAAACGTTATAGCGTATTGTTTGAGCCGGTCCGCATCGGACCGGTAATGGCCAAAAACCGCTTTTATCAGGTTCCGCATTGCAGCGGCATGGGACACCGCTATCCCGAACACGACCTGAAGATGCGCCAGATGAAGGCGGAAGGCGGATGGGGCGTTGTCTCGACGCAGGAAACGGAAATTCATCCGACCTCCGACATCACACCTTCCAATCAGGGGCGCATCTGGGACAAAAAAGACGCCGACCGGCTGAAAAAGCTCACCGAAGCCGTCCATGATCGCGGTAGTCTGGCCGCGATCCAGCTGGTGCATAACGGCATTCATGTTTCCAATCGCCTGAGCCGGCTTGCGCCGCTTGGGCCGATGGACATGATCGTCGATACGGAAGACCCGGTTCAGGCCCGCGCCATGGACAAGGCGGATATTGCACGGTTTCGCAAATGGCACCGCGATGCGGCGCTGCGCGCAAGAGATGCCGGTTTCGACATTGTCTATGTCTATGCCGGTCACGACATGACCCTGCTCCAGCATTTCCTGCTCAAGCGCTATAATGGACGAACCGACGAATATGGCGGTTCGTTCGAAAACCGCTTGCGGCTGTTCCGCGAAGTGTTGGCTGACACGAAGGATGCCGTCGGCGACCGCTGCGCCGTTGCGGTGCGCTTTGCCGTGGAAGAGTTTCTGGGCACGGACGGCATCGAGCACAATGGCGAAGGACGCGACGTCATTGCAGCACTTGCCGAAGAACCCGACCTCTGGGACGTCAATCTGTCGGGCTGGTCCAATGACAGCCAGACATCGCGCTTCGCTCAGGAAGGTTTTCAGGAGCCCTATATTTCCTTTGTGAAATCGCTGACCAGCAAACCCGTGGTCGGCGTGGGACGCTACACCTCCCCCGACGCCATGGTGCAGGCGGTCAAATCCGGAATTCTGGACCTGATCGGCGCGGCGCGGCCGTCCATCGCCGATCCGTTCCTACCGGAAAAGATCAGGACAGGTCGTCTCGACGATATTCGCGAATGTATCGGATGCAATATCTGCACGGCGAGCGACAACATCGTCGCCCCGCTACGCTGCACGCAAAATCCGACCATCGGCGAGGAAGCGCGCAAAGGCTGGCACCCGGAAAAGATCAGCCGGCTGAACAAGGCCGAGAAAATACTCGTTGTTGGTGGCGGACCTGCCGGTCTGGAAGCGGCCCGCGCCATGGCCGAACGCGGCGCGGAAGTCATTGTGGCCGAGAAGCGGACACGCTGGGGCGGACGGGTCAGCGACGAAGCCGCCCTGCCCGGTCTGGCAAGCTGGGCGCGGGTGCGCGACTGGCGCATGACGCAACTGCAACGCGCCACCAATGTCGAAATGTATCTCGACAGCGCGCTCGAAGCCGACGACATATTGAGCTACGGCATTCCCCATGTCGTGCTGGCGACAGGCGCGCATTGGCGCACCGATGCGGTCGGGCGCGCGCACCGACAGCCGCTCGACGGGCTCTCGGCAGGCCGTACGCTCGGCGTCGATAGGCTGTTGAACGATCCGGCTTTGCTTGACGAATGCCACGGGCCTTTGGTCGTTTTCGACGATGACCGCTATTATCTCGGTTCGGTTCTGGCGGAACTGGCTGTCGCGCGAGGTCTGGAAACAATTCTGGTAACGCCCGCGCCCATCGTCGCGCCATGGACGGAGCACACGCTGGAACAGTCGAAAATCCAGACCCGCCTTCTGGAACGAGGCGTGAAGATCATGGCATTGCAAACGCTGGCGGGTAGAAGCGCCGATACGCTTACACTCGCTTGCGTCTATTCGGGTCAACGATCTGAGATCGCCTGTAATACGCTTGTTCCGGTCACCAGTCGTTTGCCGAACAATGCCCTGTCATTGGCACTGCAATGCCGCAGGGGTGAGTGGGACGACGCGGGCATTCAAACCGTTACCGCCATCGGTGACTGTTTCGCTCCATCTATCATCGCGGCAGCCGTCTATGGCGGGCACCAATATGCGCGCAATTTCGGCGTTGCTCCGTCCGATGATCTGGATGCTTACCGATAGGGTGGCGAGTTAGAGCGTCCCGAAAAGTGTGAAACGGTTTTTGGATAAGGCGCACCTAAAAACAGAAGGTTAGAGCCGGTTGACTGGTCACCGTCGGTTTCGGTTGGGGAACCCCGCTGAAATACTCAAAGGCGGCTTTTTGGCGAAATGTTCCTGCAGCCATTTTGCTGCGGGGCCTTGCGGCCGTCGCTTGTTCCAGATCAGTTCGAGCGCAACCGGGTGTGCTCCTTCATCGAATTGGAGCACCGGTATTGTGAGCTGGGGCATGAGGGGGGAATCCTTCAGAATATGTTCCGGGATAAAGGCCCAGCCGATGCCGCGCGTGAGAATCTGGAGAATGACCCAGTGACTTTCCACCCACCAGACCTCTGCGGCGACCCTGAGACGACGGCTTTCGACAGCATCGCTGTGTTTTCTGGCCATGATCTGACGACAGGTCCTGAGGTCTTCCCAGCTCACCGCAGTCTGCGCTAGAGCGGTTCAGCCTTTGACAGAATCGAAGGGGATTCCGTCGAGGCCTGTTTTGTGATTCAAGATGCTGGCTGGAGTGGAGGCCAGCATCAG
>NZ_JACIJG010000020.1 GCF_014199265.1 Brucella daejeonensis | reverse complement strand
ATCAGATGCTGGCCTCCTATCCAGCCAGCATCTTGAATCACAAAACAGGCCTCAACGGAATCCCTTTCGATTCAGTCAAAGGCGGAAACGCTCTAATCGATGGGCCTCTATGACCGAGACAACCTCATCACATGCTGGGACTAAACACCTAGTCTGTCTGTCACCAGATGGAAAAAAAGAATGCTTGTTCCGTTCGAACACGATAGAAAATCTCCATATGGATCGGAACAGGTACTACCTGTTCTGTTCCGTGTTGTGCGTGGAAAAACCGAATAGTAACGACGACCAAGAGACATGGCAGACCCCATCGACAATTCGCAAGCGAAACTCAAAGGTACGAATGTCACCGCCTGGGACGTTGCTCGTAAGGCCGGGGTATCCCAATCCACGGTTTCTCGGGCACTTGCCAATAGTCAGCTGGTTTCCAAGGAAACGCGCGAGCGGATAATCTCGGTCGCGGAGCAACTCGGTTATCAGGTCAATATCATGGCCCGAGGTCTGAGCACGCAACGTTCAGGGCTGATCGCAGTTGTGACAGGCTCTGCCCGAAATCCATTCTACTGGGAAGTGTTACGCCAAATCGACGAGCATCTTCAGGCGGAAGGCATGCACGTCATGCTGGTGACGGTACGGGAAGGCGAAAGCATCGATACCGCCATTCGCAAAGTGCACCAGTATCGTGTTGACGGACTTCTTGTTCTGTCAGCGGAACTCTCGTCCAGAGCGATAGAGGAATGCAAGGATTTCGGGCTGCCGGTTGTATTATTCAATCGCTATGTCAACAGTGGAGCGGTTTCCGCTGTATATTGCGACAACACGGCCGCCGGCCGGGATGTGGCCCAATTCCTCTATAATACCCAACACCGGCGTTTCGGCTTTATTTCCGGCCTCCAGGACAGTTCCACCAACAAGGATCGGTTTGAAGGCTATGAAAGCCAGATTGCAAAACTGGGTTGCCAGCCGCCACTCGTCGAAGTCAGCGACTTCACCTATGAGGGCGGAAGACAGGCGGTAAAAAGGTTACTGCTCCAGGGAGAGCGGCCCGATGCAATCTTCTGCGCCAATGACATCACGGCCATCGGCGCCCTTGACGGTATCCGGATCGATCTACGGCTGAAGGTTCCCGAAGATGTTTCCGTCATCGGCTTCGACGATATTCCCATGGCTGCATGGTCGGGCATCGATCTGACCACGATGCGCCAGCAATCCGGCCAGATGGTCGAGGCCGCCGTGGAGATTCTGAAGAAGCGCATTGACCAACCCGATACGCCACCCGAATTTCGGCTTGAGCCCGGCAAGCTCATCATCCGCCACACGGTACGTCTGGATCGGAGCGCATAAGGCCCGCTGAACTTTCTCTGCACAGACAAATGTGCCTCGGCAAGCAACCGGAATCGGCCCACCACCACGTTTGATGATGAGCCGTTTACTTCTGTTTCACGCCCCCGTCGGCGCTGCGCTTGTCAGTTTCTTTCGGCGATAATATTCCGCAGGCAGAATGCAAACGAATGTAAAGACGATCAGGAACGACGCGATGGCCGTCAGTGCAGGGGTCAGCTCATATTTCAAATTGGCCCAGATCATCATTGGCAAGGTCTCCTTCCCGCCCATGATGAACAGCGCGACAATCAGGTCATCAAAGGAAATGAAGAACGAAAAGACGGCCGATGAAATGATCGCCGGTCGGATCGCCGGCAAGGTCACAAGCCAGAAGGCTTGTGTCGGCCCGGCGCCCAAAATCCTGGCGGCGCGTTCCAATCCTTCACCATTTTGCCGGATCGCCGCCATCACGATGATAATGACAAGCGGAAGCGCCATGGTCGCATGGGCGAGAACCAGAACCCACCACTGGCCATAAAGCCCCAGACGACCGACGAGCAATAAAATGCCCAGAGCCAGAATGATATGCGGCACAAGCTGGGGGCCGAAGGAGGTTACAGAAACGAATTTCGTCGGGATCGATGGCCGCCGGATGATCGTGATTGCCGCCAGCGTGCCAATGACAACAGCCAGAAGCGTCGACAACACGGCAATCCATAAGCTCAGCAATGTCGCATTTGTCCAGCTTGCGTGGGTGAAGACAAACGCATACCACCGAAATGAAAACGACGTGGGCGGGAACGACAGAAACTCACTGTCGCTGAACGAGATCACGATGATGATCGCAATCGGAAAAAGCATGAATATCAGCGCCGCCCCGAGGAAAACATTACCCAGAAGCCCGGATGGATCGATCTTTTTCACTTCATTCCCCCTTGGTAATTCTTCGGCAGAACCGTCCTTATGATCGCAACAACGGGCAGCAGGACCGTCAAGGCGGAACCGATCAGAACAATGGCAAGCACAGCTGCGTAATTCCACTGCAGGGTCTGGGTGACTTGCGTGGAAATGATATTGGCAACGAGACTGTCGTCAGGCCCCCCGACGAGGGCCGGTGTCACGAAATAACCGAGCGAGAGCACAAATACGAGGATTGCGCCATTGATCGCCCCGACTGCGGTCAAGGGAAGGAAAACCGAGAAGAAGGCCTTTATCCTGCTGGCTCCCATAACGCGAGCGGCTCGAACGATAGTCGTATCGATGGACGACATGGCGCTGAAGCTGCTCAGAATAACGATCGGCAGAAGGATCTGCGTCATTGTCAGATAAACGGCTCCACGCGTGAACAGCATCCGCAGCGGCTCCTCGATGATTGCGGCATCAAGCAAAACGCGGTTGATCAGTCCCTCGCGTCCGATGAGGACCATCCAGGCATAGGTTCTGACGAGAACGCTCAGCCACATCGGCGTGATGATCGCCAGCAGAACGAATGTGCGAAGACCCGAACGCAGCTTATAAACCTGCAAGGCGATCAGATAGCCGAGGACGAGGCAAAAAACCGCAACCACTGCTGCGACAAGGAAAGTTCGCAGCAGCAGTTTTACGTAGACGCCTGCCGTCAGGACATCGAAGAAGTTGAACAGACTTACGCCATATCCCTGCTCGTCAGCGACGCTCCAGCGTAATACCTCCCACATCGGTATGATGAAGAAGACCGCCAGAAGCACAACAGATGGCCATAGCAACACCGAATAGCGTCTTGCGCCGGATGCCGGCTTGGATAGCTTAAGCATTTTTCATTTCCCACGATGCATGTTTTGAGCAGCCGGTTACTTTCCGGCCAGACGCCAGCGATCCCATGCGCGCTGTATTTCAGCCCTGTGATCCGCCCAGAACTGCCCGTCAAAAACGAACTGAACCTTCAGATTGTCGGGATATGTCGGAAGTTCCTTTTTCAAGTCTTCCGGCAGTTGCTCTATCAGGCCCGGCGCAAAGCCCGGATAAGGCAGAAGCTTGGTCAGTTCCGCGCCACGCGCGGCATCGTTCCAGCAATATTTCAGCCACTTATGCGCTTCTTCCACATGCTTGGATCCCTTGAGGATGGAATGATATCCGGGAACAATGGCTCCGCCATTCCAGACGATCTTGACGGGAACGCCTTCACGCTGAAGTGGAGCGACGCGCCCGTTCCAGGCCGTGGCATAGTAAACCTCACCGCTGGCCAGAAGCTGCAGGGGCTGCTGACCCGACGTCCACCAGATTGTGATGTTGGGCCGGATCTCGCTGAGCTTGTTGAGGGCGCGATCCACGCCTTCCTTGGTCGCGAGTTGTTTGTAAATCTGATCCGCTGGCACACCATCTGCAAGAAGCGCGAATTCCAGGTTCTTGATCGGCGTATCATGCAGGCTGCGCGGACCGGGGAATGTCTTGGTGTCCCAGAAATCCGCCCAGGAAGACATCTGTTTGCCTTCCGGCTGCTTGTCGGTACGGACAACGACTGTTTCGGAATAAGAATTGATTCCGACTCCATAGGGCTGACGCGCAATATCGGGCAGTTTGTGTTCCGGATCGATGAGATCCCAGTCGATCTTCTCCAGCCAGCCACTCTGTGCCGCAACCGGCAATGTTTCAGCCGACGTGTTCGAAATGTCCCAGATCACATTGCCGGTAAGCATCTGGGCACGGATCTGCGGCGTGGAATCGTCGGTATTGGCTGGCTGGATGACGATACCCGTTTCCTTGGTGAAAGGGTCATCGCACACCTTGCGCAGCGCTTCGCCGAACGAGCCACCTGCGGAGGCGCGAACAATCGTCTTGGCATCCTGCGCCTGCGCATAAGCACAAGTCATCAATAGACATAGGACGGTGGCGCCAAATTTTCTTTTGCTGATTTTCATTTTACTCTCCCATTTTTTCCGATTTTATTTTCCCAATATTGCAATATCCGATTTCGATATGCTTGCTTTTATCTTCCCGCCTATTTGCAAAATATCGTCAGATATGTTTTCAGACGTCCTGAATATCTGGGCAACAATGCTGGTTTTGCTTGCAGTCGCGAGATAAACCATCAGGTTGTTTCCCATCATCTGGACATTGTCGACCGACACATCGATGGTTATTTTCTGATCATCCGGGCAATAGGAGGCGGGCCTGAGGGATATTTTCTCGGGCCTCACGACGGCGACACAGTCCTGCCCTTGGCCGGAGACATGATCGCGCCCGATGTCGCCCATGCTGGCGCCCCAGTCGTCGGCGAAAAGGCGGTTCTCCCGGATACTCAGGCGCGACTTGTTGCAGTGGCCGACAAATGACGCGACAAAGCCATTGACTGGCTCGTCGTAGATTTTCCGCGGCGTCCCGCGTTGCACCAAATGACCGCTGCTGAGGATGATGATTTCATCCGACATGGACATGGCTTCAGACTGATCGTGCGTTACGTAGACGACGGTGCTGCCAGTCTCCCGTTGAATCCGCTTGATTTCATATTGCAAGCTCTCCCGGAGCTTGAGATCCAGCGCGCCAAGCGGTTCGTCCATCAAAAGGACGCGCGGGCCGAAGGAAATCGCCCGCGCAACCGCAACTCGCTGTTGCTGGCCGCCAGACAACTCGCGGGGCATACGCTGAGCAAAAGTGCTCAACTGGACAGCCTCCAGCGCCTTCATCACCTTGTGCTCGGCTTCCGATTTGGCGACTTTCCGCATCCGTAAAGGAAAGCCGACATTCTGCTGGACATTCATATGCGGAAAGAGGGAATAATTCTGGAAGACCATGCCAATATTGCGTGCTTCCGGTTTCATCGAAACGATCGAACGACCGTCCAGCAGGATGTCTCCATCGGTGGGCTCTATGAAGCCCGCGAGCATGTTCAACAGTGTGGTTTTCCCCGAACCGCTCGCCCCCAGGAGGGTCACGAAGGAGCCCGGCTTTATAACCGCATTGAATTTTTCCACAGCAGCGACATCGCCGTACAGTTTTTGGACATCCCTGAACTCGATACGTCCTCCCGCTTGCGTCATCGTGCACACCTCGTTGAAGTTTTCGTAAAACTCATCCACCTATGCCTTCGACACCGAGCGGCTCTTCCGCCACTCAACCGCTGCCTTGAGGCCGCCTTCTTTTCGAATGCGTGAGAATTCCTGCTTCTCTTCGCCTTCTTCCGCTTCGATTTCCGCGCCCGCCTCCAGCGAAGCCAGAAGCGCCTTGCGCATTCCCATCATGTCGAAGGACTGGTTGATAACGCGCTTGAAATAGGCAACGGAAACCGGCGACGAACTGACAATCTGCAACGCCATTTCGCGGACGAATTCCTCCCGTTCCGCATCGGGAACGACGTGATTGACGATATGTGCCTCTCTGGCGCGCGCGGCATCGAAGCTCTCGAGGCCGCTCATCAGAATTTCCTTGGCGACCTTGGGGCCTGCCAGCCACGGCAGCATCAGATTGACGCTTGCCGAGCCGAATTTGGCTTCGGGCATCCCGAAGCGGGTGCTTTCGGCGGCAACACTCATGTCACAAGCCAGAGCCACTTCAAAGCCACCGGCAAGGCAATTGCCATGGATCGAAGCAATCGTGGGCTTTGGGCTATCCCAGAAGCTCAGCATGAAATCGAAATTTTCCTGATAGCGCTGCTTCCACGCATCGACGCCCTTGGTATTGCGCACCGCGCTCTGCTTGAGATCGAAGCCGGAGCAAAAAGAACGTCCCTCGCCGGATACGACGATGACCCGCACGTCATTGTCTTCATTCAGCTTTTGCAGCGCATCGCGGGATTCCGCCATCAGTTCGACGGAGATCGCATTATGGATTTGCGGGCGGGCGAAGGTGAGATAACCGATGCCGGATTCTTTGGTTACCTTGATCGTCTCATAGTCCATTCAAATCACTCCGTGGTAACGAGCATGTCGACGATCGACATTTTGCCGTCGCTGACCATGATGGGGTTGAAGTCGATCCCGGTAACGGACGGGTTGTGCTCAGCAATGGCACCCACGATGCGCACGACATGCAGAAGATCGGCATGGGAAATGCCTTTCCTGCCCCGCGCGCCATTGAGCACACCGGCGGCCCGCAGGGTTGCGGTCGCCTGCCTGAGATCGCGCTCATCCAGAGGCAACAGCATCGAAACGCTGTCCTTGAGAATTTCCGTGAAAATTCCCCCAAGGCCAACGGTGATGACCGGGCCAAAGCGCTCGTCGCGATACATGCCTACGATCAGCTCGAAGTCGGCCGTCAGGAACGGCTGCGACAGGGCAAGCGGACCACAACGAGCCGCCAAGCCTTCATAGGCCTGCTCCAATTCGCGACGGTCGCGGATATTGACGATGACGCCGCCAGCTTCCGTCTTGTGCGCGATCTCGCTATTGGCCGTCTTGAGAACCAGCGGAAAGCCGATTCGTTCCGCGGCCTTCAGCAGATCGGCGGCATTGTCCGCAATGACAAAGGGCGCGACCGGCAGCCCGAGATTCTGCGCATAAACGAGCGTCTCATGGGTCGACAGACCGGAGAAATCCTGCACGATCCGAGCAGGCGATATGTCGACCGCCGCACGATCCGCGCCAGAATTCAGCTGCCGGAAATGCCAGCCGATGAACTGTCCGATGGCATAGCAGGCAGTTTCCGTCCCCATCAGCACCGGGATGTCCTTTTCCCGCAGCTTGCGCGCGCCCTCACGCGACACCGTGGAGGACATATTGCCGAAGACGATCACCGGCTTGTCGGTGGCGTTATAGATATCGACGCAAGCACTGGATGTCGTTTCCAGGAATTTGCGCCCATGCACCAGATTGGTGCCGACGCCGACCAGCGTGACATTCGGATCCCTGGCGGCAATGATGCCCGATTCCGACATCAGCAACTGGCCATCACCATAACAGTCGATCGGATTGCCCACGACCATGCCGGGATCGAGAATATCCGTAAGGGCTTGTTCGGTCTGCGACGTGAATTGACTGAGGATCAGGCCCGTGCGCGAGGAAACATCGGCAATCAATTGGCGCTCGCCACCTGAATCACTCACAATGGCCGCTTCGTGCCCCATCGGGCGCCGGTCGGTGCGAAAAACTTCGATGCAATCGAGAAACTCATCGGGGTTCTTCGTGACGATCAGTCCGTGCTGACGCGAGATTGCATCGAGGATCTGGCGCGGGCTGGCCAGCCCTCCCGAATGGGCTGCGGTAAACCGCGCGCCCGCCTCGCTGAGGCCGACGAACAGGCCGACGACCGGAATCCCCCGACGTTCGGCTTCGCTCAGGGCAGCAATAAAACGCTCCGGCTCGCGAATTGTCTCGATCACAAGACCGATCACGCGCGTCTCCGGCAGCGACACGAAATATTCGAGATAATCGGCAACGCCGGTGGCAATTTCGCCGCCTGCCGATACGATGATATCGAAACCGAGATCTCTCTGGCTCCCGACGATACCGGACCAGGTCGAGCCGCTCTGCGATACGACGCAGACGCCACCGGGTTTCGCATCCGTCGCGGGCACGCCGAACGTCATGGTCACCTTGTCGCGAAAATTGACAAAGCCCATGCAGTTATGACCGCAAATCGCCAGATCGCTTGCCCTGGCAATGGCGGCCATGGCGTCGGGAATTTTGGTATGAGAGCCGGACGCTCTGTCGAAAGCACGGGACGGAATGAAAAAGCCCTTCACACCGTCGCTTGCCAGACTTTCCAGCGTGGGAACGAGTGCGTCATCAGGAACGCATAATGCGGCAAAGTCGACGCCTGAAGAAATGCTGCCGACCTCGGCAAACCCTTCGGCATTCAAAACTCTCTCGGCCCGTGGGTGAATGGCATAAACCTGTCCTTGATATCCGCACCCTTCCAGCTCCCCGACAATGCGACCTCCCACATTGCCAGGCTTCGCGCTCGCGCCAATAACCGCGATGCTCGTCGGCCTGAGGAGCTTCCCCATACTGACATTCAACATCCCTAACCTCATGTCGTTGCAGGTTCTGCATCCGTATGCAATTTTATTTCCAACTTTATGTCAATATGAAATCTGCATTGAGTAGTGAAAAACATTAAACCGCACATTTAGGCCATTTTTCCGTGTTGACAGAAATTGAATACGTATGCATTCTTGAGGAGACCAACAGGAAATCCGCAATGCCGATCCCCTCCCGGGCGACCCGCACAATCATCACCCCGCGCGTATCCGAGACAGACGGGTGCGGCCACATCAACAATACGACCCTGCCGGTATGGTTCGAAGCGGGAAGGCGCCGCATTTTCGAGGCAATCACGCCTTCCATGAATTTTTCGGATTGGAAGCTCAGCCTCGTTGAAATGAACGTGTCGTTTCTGAAGCAGATCTATTTGAACGCCGACGTGGAGATATCCACCTGGGTTTCAAAGCTGGGCAACAAGAGCCTGACGATCCGCGAAACCGCGAGTCAGAATGGCGTCATTTGCGCGAAAGGCGCGATTGTCTACGTCTATTTCGATTATCAGGCGCAGCAATCCCTGCGCATTCCTGACGATGTACGCGTCCGGCTGTCCGGCTTCGTGCACGAAGCCGTGGAAGAGAGTGAAAAATGACCGATATGCGAATCTCAGGGTATTATTTCGAGGATTTGACCGTCGGCATGACTGCGTCGCTCACAAAGGCGATATCGCAGGAGGACATAAATCTGTTCGCGACCGTTACGGGCGACCGCAATCCCGTTCATATCGATGAGGACTGGGCACAGACAACACGCTTCAAGGGGCGTATCGCCCATGGCGTGCTGACTGCCGGTCTGATTTCCGCTGTCATGGGCACCAGACTGCCCGGACCGGGCAATATCTATCTGAAGCAGACACTGGAATTTCAGGCACCCGTGAAGCCCGGCGATGTCGTGACCGCCACGGTTACGATCAGGGAACTGATCCCCGAGCGCAGGCGCGTGATCCTCGACACGGTTTGCGCTTGCGGCCCGACGACAGTGCTAACCGGTGAAGCCCTGCTCAGCGTTCAAACGCGCGAAAAGCCATTGTGAATATTCCAGGCAAAGGGTTTCCCGTGACGACTTTCCATGAGTTGAATGCCAGCAAGAAGGGCATCGTGACCGCTGCGGACGTTGCCCGGCTTGCCGGCGTATCACAGCCGACGGTGTCGCGCGCGCTCGCGGATAATCCTCTGGTTTCTCCCAAAACACGAAAGCTCGTTCAGGAAATCGCAGCTTCCCTTGGCTATCGCCCGAACGCCATGGCGCGCAGCCTTAGCCTCCAGCGATCGGGCCTGATTGCCGTGGTTTGCGGCTTCATGGACAACCCCTTCTATTGGGATATCGTGCGCCAGACCAGCGAACGCCTACAGATGCTCGATCTTCAGGTGTTGCTGTTTTCCGTTGGCCCAAATGACAATTTTGACGATATCCTGCACAAGGTTCTGCAATATCAGGTCGATGGCCTGATTGTCCTGTCGGCAGTGCTTTCTTCGAAGGCGATCACACAATGCAAGCAGGCTGGCCTGCCTGTCGTGTTGTTCAATCGACATATCGACGACAGCGACCTCAATGCCGTCTGCTGTGACAATATCGAGGGCGGGCGCAACGTTGCCAGACTTCTTATCAAGACCGGACATAAAAGTTTCGGCTATATTTCGGGCACGGAAGACACGTCAACCAACCGCGACCGCTTCAAGGGGTTTACCGAGCGGCTGACCGAAGCGGGCTTTCCTATGCCCACTGTGGAACATGGCGATTATACCTATGGGGGCGGACGCGAAGCGGTAAAGCGGCTGATCCTTCAGGGCGACAAGCCCGACGCAATTTTCTGCGCGAACGATATCATGGCTATCGGAGCGCTGGATGGCCTGCGGATTGACCTCAAACTGAACGTTCCCGAGGACATCTCGCTTGTCGGTTTCGACGACATCGCAATGGCGGGCTGGTCGGGCGTGGAGCTGACCACGGTACAGCAGCAAGGCGACAGGATGATCGGCGCTACCCTCGATATATTGAAGGCCAATATCGAAAACCCGGATATGAAGTCCGTCTTCCACCGCGAGCCGGGCCGATTGATCATTCGCAAGACTGTGCGTCTCGGCATGACGTAAGCCCTGCAAAAAACCTTACGCAATTTCGGAATGGAGGAGCTCCCGGCTCCCCCAAAGGGTTCTCTGTGGCCTGATACCCGCCCGGATCTGCAAGTTTGAATCGAATAATCTACGCAAGGATCACGACATGATAAGAGTCTTGAAAGATCGCACGGCATCCGCAAAGGAATTTCAGCGGAACAACGATGTTCCGCGCATCGTACAATCGATCATCGATGACGTCCGCCAGAAAGGCGACGAGGCCGTGCGTGCCTATTCCGTCAAGTTCGACAATTGGGATCGTAGCGACTACCGGCTGACCAGAAAAGAAATTCTGGATTGCGTTGCCGAGCTTCCGCAAAAGGCGCTCGATGACATACGGTTCGCGCAGGAGCAGGTCCGAAACTTCGCCGAGCACCAGAAATCCTGCTTGCTCGACCTTGAAGTCGAAACGCTTCCGGGTGTCATTCTGGGCCACAAGAACATTCCGGTCGATTCCGTGGGGTGCTATGTTCCTGGCGGCAAATATCCTCTCCTGGCTTCGGCACATATGTCGGTTATCACGGCGCGCGTCGCGGGCGTCGACCGGATCGTGACCTGTGCTCCGCCCTTCCACGGAAAACCGGCGCCCGCAATTGTCGCTGCGCAACATCTGGCCGGCGCAGACGAAATCTATTGTTTTGGCGGCGTTCAGGCCATGGCTGCCTTCGCGGTCGGAACGCAGACGATCAATCCGGTTTCCATGCTGGTCGGGCCGGGCAATGCCTATGTGGCTGAAGCCAAGCGTCAGCTGTTCGGACAGGTCGGTATCGATCTGTTTGCCGGGCCGACGGAAACGCTAGTCATTGCGGACGAAACCGCCAATGCGGAAATTTGTGCAACCGATCTGTTGGGCCAGACGGAACACGGGCCGGATTCTCCTGCGATCCTCCTGACAACATCACGCTCGCTGGCGGATGCAACATTGCGCGAAATCGACCGTCTTCTCGAAATCCTGCCGACGGCAGCCATTGCCCGTCAGTCATGGGGCAATTACGGACAGGTCATCCTTTGCGACACCGAAGAAGAGATGATCGCCGAGGCTGATCGGATTGCCTCCGAGCACGTTCAGGTCATGACCAGGGATCCTGATATATTCAAAGATCTGATGAAGAACTACGGCGCTCTTTTCCTCGGCGCGCGCACGAATGTTGCTTACGGCGACAAGGCGATCGGCACCAACCATACATTGCCGACTTTGGGCGCCGCGCGTTACACGGGCGGATTGTGGGTCGGAAAGTTCATCAAGACCTGCACTTACCAAAAAGTGCTGACCGATGAAGCCAGCGTCAGCATCGGTGAATACTGCTCCAGACTGTGCATGCTCGAAGGCTTCGCCGGACATGCGGAACAAGCCAATATCCGCTTGCGGCAATATGGCGGCAAAAACATTCCCTATGCCCAAAGCGCGTGACCGGTGGCCTCCCAGGCCTGCCGGTTCAAGGCGGCATCTTCGTATGCCGCCTTGAACCGGGATCTGCATGCTCCCCGAGACACATCAGATTTCGATAGGATTAACGATGCTTTCCTCTCCGTCTGTCCATTATCATTCACAATCCACGCTGCCGCCGTCGGCGGATGTCGTTATCATCGGCGGCGGGATCATTGGTATTTGCGCGGCTTACTATATGGCGCAACGCAACATCTCCGTTCTGGTGGTCGAGAAGGGCCGGATCGCCGCCGAGCAATCCAGCCGCAACTGGGGCTGGGTACGCCAGCAAGGCCGGGACGAGATCGAAATCCCTCTTGCGCGGGAAGGTTTGGGTCTATGGGCCAAATTGCAGGAGAACGGACAGGAGCTGGGTTTCCGAACATCGGGCATATTGTGGGCGACAGACAAAGCTGAAGAGCTTGCAGTCTGGGAGAATTGGGCAGCCAAGGCAGGCGATTTCGGCGTTCACAGTCAGATCCTGCGAAAAAGCGACGTTGACGCACGCATGCCGGGGAGCATGAAGAACTGGATCGGCGGTATGCTCACCAGCACCGACGGACGGGCTGAACCGTCTCTCGCAACCCTTGGCATTGCCAGATATGCCCGCGATGCAGGCGCTGTCATCCTGGAAAATTGCGCTGCGCGCGGCGTCGAGACCAGCAATGGCCGCGTTTCTGGCGTGGTGACAGAACTGGGCACTGTCAGAACCAGCAGTGTGATCGTGGCCGGGGGCGCCTGGTCGAGCATGTTCTGTCGCCATCACGGCATCGATTTCCCGCAGGCCGTGGTCAATGCGACGGTTTTCAGAACGGCCGGCAATCTCACCATTGCAAACGGAGCAGTCGGAACTCCAACAGTCTGTATCCGCCAGCGCCTCGATGGCAGCGTGACCGTTGCCTACAAGGGCAAGGGAACGCTTGATATGGCGCCGGACTCGATACGTTATGCGCGCAAATTCTGGCCCATGTTTCTGGCGCGGCGCAAGGATCTCAGAATCAAGGTCGGTCGCACATTCATTTCCGGTCTCATGAGCCGCGACTGGGCTTTGGATCAGATAACGCCCTTCGAAAAAGTGCGGACGCTGAACCCGTCTCCCGAACAGTCATTGATTGACGCCGCGAAAGCTGAGCTGCAAAAGATATTCCCGGGCGCTGCCGGATTGGGTGTTGCAGAAGCCTGGGGAGGAGCCATCGACTGGACACCGGATTCCCTTCCGATCATGTCGCCGATCGAAAAGTTGCCGGGCCTCTATCTCGCATCAGGCTTCAGCGGCCATGGTTTCGGAGTTGGCCCCTCCGCAGGCCATCTGATCGCCGATATTGTCTCGGGCGATAAACCGATCGTTGATCCCACCCCCTATAAATATAGTCGCTTATTTGAAAGCACGTCCTATGATGGTATGTGCGGCGCGCTGTAGTGGACGTATCTGTAGCTGTTTAAGGCTCTATCGCTCGCTGGCGTTCCATCCGATCGTATTCATTATGAGTTCTTCGGGCCTGCGGACGAACTTCTAGCGGCTTGAGGGGGCTCTCAACCATCTACGCAGTAGGAGCAGGGAACAGATCGAATCTGTCCCCTGCGTTATTCTGCCAAACCAAAACTGAGCGGCGGTTTTCGTTTTGCCAATCGATGCATGACGGCCTTGTCGGCGAGCAAGTCTTCAACGGTGTAACTATCGAAGACGCGGAGCATCGCCTCGACGCCTTTGGCGAGGATACCCGTAAGGCCGCAAGCCGATGAAAGCACACAACTGGGACAATCGGCCAACTGGTGAAGTCCTTCTTCAGAATGACGGACGACGGCGCCTACGGATATTGTATTTGTGGCATGTGAAAGACGCAGACCTCCGCGGCGTCCGCGAACTGTTTCAATAAAGCCGCCGCTCACCAACCCGTTGACGACTTTCATCAGATGGTTGTGGGATATCATATAGGTCTTGGCTATTTCTCCGATCGAATACAAGCTGTCTTCGTGAACTGCGAGATGTATCAAAACGCGAAGCGAAAAGTCTGTATAGAGCGTCAATCGCATTTGTTTTTCTCAATTCTTCCCGTCATCTGCGGCATAACTGCGTCCACGGTTAGGATCGGCTCCACGCGGAACAATTTTTTGCAGCGAAACCTATCACTTCCCGTGGATGGCTCTCTTTTCCAGACTAGCGAAAGTTTATCTACTGTGTAAGATCAATATTCAGGCCACATTACTGCTGCCCTTGCAGGCCGTCGCTTTATCGACGGCCTGCAAGGGCACGTAAAATGAAAGAACACTATGAGAGATCCTATCGATATGCTTTCCTGGGATGATCTTCGCATCATTCGTGCGGTCGGCAAAAATGGGGCTATCGCGGCGGCGGCCGACACACTGGGCGTCAACAGCTCGACCATCGCCCGGCGATTGTCCAAGGTCGAGGAGACACTGGGAGTAACCCTCTTCGATCGGCGCCGAACAGGATTTGGGCCGACTGCGGAGGGGGAAGAGTTGATTGCGCTCGCTGAACGTGTGGAACTGGACGTCGTAAGCGTGGCTCGACAAATTTCAGGTCTTGTCCAAGGCCCTGTTGGCGATTTGCGCATCACGACCAGTGACTCTCTCCTCCTACATTTTCTCACCCCGATAATTGCCGACTTCAAGGCGACCCACCAGTCGGTCAGAGTTGAGGTGATCGTTGGAAACAGACCGTTGAACCTGGCGCGAGGGGAAACGGACATTGCAATCAGAGCGACCAGCAAGCCCCCGGAAAATCTCTTTGGTCGGAAAGTCGCCAACATTGCCTGGGCGCCCTATGCATGCCTTCGCGACCCTATTTCGACCTCGCTTGGCAAGGATACGCTTTATGATCGCCAATGGGTATCCTACAGTGGAAAACTGTACAATCTCAAAGCACGTAAGTTCATTGAAGAACGCATAGACATCAACAACATCGCCTACCAGACGGATTCGGTTGCCGGCGCCGGCGCCGCCATTTCCGCAGGTCTGGGGGTGAGCTATTTGCCTTGTATGCTTGGTGACCTCTCCCCGGATCTCGTACGTATCGGCGCGATCGAACCAGAGCTCAATGATGAGCTCTGGGTGCTGACCCATCCGGATATTCGGAAATCGGAACGAATATACGCTTTCATGACATACTGCATAAAGGAGATCAGCAAGCACCGTGACCTCATTGAGGGGCTTCGCGAAAGGGTTCCAGGCCACCGGGATGAGAATGAGATCAATTCGATTTTGTTACCGCCCAAAAGAACGCGGGTTTAAAGGCGAATTCGACAAGCTGTTTAGGAAAGGCCCCCTTGATACCGCGGTTGATTGCTGGCGCACATAGTGGTTGTCAGTGGACTATTTTGCATCAGTCACTTCGGCGAAGACGCAAAACGTGCTCCGCATCTACCTTAGACGCCGTGCCGCCCCAATTCATACGCAACCAGTTTACCAAGGCGGCAAGTTGCTGATCGTTCAGCTCATCCTTGAAACCCGGCATGGGCTGCATGCGTTCAAGTCCGGGAAAGCGCTGTGCGGGAATGCCTTCCAGTATCGTATGGATCAAATTACGCGGGCTTGCGAGTTTCAGCGAGGCATTCGTTGTCAACGGCACCACTACATGTGGAATGCCTTGTCCATCGACGCCGTGGCAACCAGAGCACAGCGCCAGATAAGTCGGCTTCGCGGAAGCCGCTAGTTCTGGCGGGATTGCGACAGGCGCTGACGCGGTGAGCGTCGCGGCCTCCTTCGGCATCTCATCGAGATCGAAAAGATAGGCCGACAGTGCATCAAGATCGTCAGGTGTCATGTATTGCGTCGAAAAATGCACGACGTCGAACATCTGGTTGGTCATGGCTCCCAAAGCGGAAATGCCGGATTTCATGAAGGCGGCCAGCACCTGTGGAGTGAAGCCCATACGCTCCAACCCCTCCCTGGTAATGTCAGGCACCGTGATGCCTTCGAGCACCGTGCCGCGTAGATAGGCGTCCTCTTTCGAACCTTGTGTGATGTTGCGGGGGGTATGGCATTCGCCACAATGGGCCAGCGCGTCGACCAGATGGCGACCACGGTTCCAGACTGTCGAGCGGGATGAATCCTCTGTCGTGGCTTCAGCGGGCAGGTTGAGAAGGTTCCAGAAAGTCATCGCCTGCCGGACGTTAAAGGGAAAGACGAGTTCGTTGTTGCGGTTAGCCACCTTCATCGGCGCGCGCGTCATGAAATAGGCATAGAGCGCATCGACATCCTGAGGTGTCATTTTCCGGTAAGAGACATAGGGCATGGCTGGGTAGAGATGGCCGTTCGGACCGATACCGTCGCGCACTGCGCGATGGAAGTCGGAACGAGTCCAGTTGCCGATGCCGTTTTCCTTGTCTGAAGAGATATTGGTGGAATAGATTGTCCCGAAGGGTGTTGCGACAGGCAGGCCGCCGGCCCAGGGGGCGCCGCCTTTCGTAGTATGGCAGGCATAGCAGTCGGCGGCGACGGCGATATAGGCGCCGCGCTTGGCGAGCGTCGCCATCTGGTTGGATGTCAACGGCTGAGCGACATCCTCCGCCACGACGCTTTTTTCAAACAGGCCGGCGAAGATGGCGCCAACAACAAATGCAGCAAGTATGAAAAGGCTCGCCGCCGTCCAAAGCAATCTTCTGGTCATCTCGCGTTACGCCTTCACCAGGCCGGGTGTCTGCAGCGCAAGGTCGCGTACGGCCTCGAAATAGCGCACATAACCTGTGCAGCGGCAGATATGCTCGCCGAGCGCATTGTTGATCGCCGGCTCAAGCTCGGCGCGGCCTATCGGCTCACGCTTGAGCTGATCCATGAAAATGGTGGCCGCCGTTACGAAACCCGGCGTACAATAGCCGCATTGGAACGAGAAATGCTCGATGAAAGCTTTTTGGACGGGCGTCAGTTCGATGATCGAACCCGCCTCATCGCGCTTTGCATGTCCCTCGACGGTTCGCACCTTCTTGCCGGCGAACCAGTGCGCACCGGTGATGCAAGTGCGCATTTTAGAAAGCGAGCCATCGTCTTCCTCCACGATCACAGTGCAGGCATGACAGATGCCCTGGCCACAGCCCATGCGCGATCCGGTGAGGTTCAGATATTCATACAGGAAATCCTGCATCATCATCGCATCCGGAACGTCGATGGGGCCGACCGGCTTATCGTTGACAGTGAGCGAAAGCTGCATCGAGGATAGTGTCATGCCAGAGCCTCCAATATCTTTTCCTGCGTGATGGGAAAGCTGTAAAAGCGTTTACCAATAGCGTGCGCGACCGCGTTGGCGATCGCCGGGACCACGGCGATCATCACCACCTCCGCCATTCCTCTCGGCGGATCGGTCTCCGAAAGTCGTGGCAAGATTTCCGCAGTCTGCGACCAAACGGCGACGTCGCGTGCCATCGGCAACTCGTAACGGTTCCAGTTCCAGGTACCGTCGCCCGGACCGTCCTCGTAAAGCGGCAGATATTCCTTGAGCGCATGGCCGATACCCATGGCAAGGCCACCCTGGATCTGGCCCGACACCAGTTCGGGCACCACCTGCGTTCCGCAATCCATGATCGAATGGTGCGACAGAAGCGATACTTCGCCCGTTGCCGTATCGACGACGACTTCTACAAGCGTGGCCATGGGCGCGTAATAGGTTACGCCAGCATTGTTACGCTGGACAGGGGGATAGAAAACATCTGTCCGCTCCACGAAGCGCCATCCGGCCATGTCCATTTCGGCCTTATGGTCAGGCGTAGCGCCGTTGCCATATTTGACGGCAAGCGCATCGATCGCGAAGCGGCGCTGCCCGTGAGAGCCAAGATCGAATTCCGCTTCCGCCCATTGCCAGCGGTTGAAAGTATGGACAGTCACGCCGGTGATCAGTCCCTGCCGATGCGCCTCGGACGCCACTTCGGCGAAAGAGAGCGGCTGCATTCCAGAAGCGTTGACCATCCCGCCAGCGAGCCGTAGATCCTCGCGTCTCACCACCTCCGGCGCAATTTGTCCACCACCGATGCCGCGCGACCAGATGGCCTTTGCCATCGGCCAGATCGTCAACTCGATCAGCGCACGTGCGGCTTCGCGCGTTGCATGGCCGAGATAATAGACGCTGTTCGATGCGCTCATCGGCGAGGTGAAGGAAGGCGTCCAGCGTGGATTGAGTTTCAGTCGATCTTCTTCATCCTGCGGTGTCGTATAAGGCTCGTCAGCGGTTTCGAGCGGCATTTGCGGCCACTTCACCTTGCCGAATTCGGTCTCATCGGGCGCAACGCCAAGAATGTCGGCCACCATGATAGCCTGCGATGTTGTCGCCCCCGTGCCGATTTCGTGCGCGACATGGGCAAGCTTGAGACGTCCCTTCGCATCGAACTCGATCGTGGCCAGCGCCGATTCCGCACCGGTGCCATAGTCCTTGTGCACATGACCGTAGCCGACGCCGTACTTCTTGCCGGGATTGGCCGCCTCGAAATCAATCTTCTTTTTCCGGCGTTCGCTCCATAGCTGATACGTGCGAGCCTTCTCTATTATTTCCTCATGGCGCATGGCACCTGCGGGAATAGCGCCCTGCGTGTTCTTCATGCCGGCACGAAAGAGATTTTTCAGCCTGAGGTCCATAGGGTCCATACCGAGTATTTCGGCGGCTTCGTCCACCATCATCTCGGTTGCCGCCATGGTCTGCAACGTGCCGTAGCCCCGCACGGAGCCAGCATCAACGGCCCGCGACGCCACTGTCGCGACGGCGAAGTCGCTTTTCGGCAGATAGTAGATCGATTGCGCTGCCGTCGCGCCAACCGCGCCCACGGAAGCCGAGAAATTTTCCCGTCCGCCGCCGTTGTTCCTGTAGTTTCCGGTCATGGCGCGGAATTGGCCTGTCTTACGGTCGATGACCAGAACATTGTCCATCCAGAAGGCGTGGCGCTTCAGTCCCATCTGGAACTGCTCGTAGCGGTCGTTGGCGAGACGCACGGCGCGACCATCTCCGTAAAGCCCGGCCAGCACGCAATAGAATGGGAAGATCGCGTGATCCTTGCTGCCGTAGCCAACCGTATAACCGACCTTGAGATCGACCTCTTTCAGCGGATATTTCGATTTTGACACCATATGCGCGGCAACCGTCGCCACCTCATAGGGCGACTGGGTGGCGATCATCGCATGCAAAGTGCCGGTCGACGCTTCATACCAGACGTTGCCGTTGTCGGCTTCCATCGCCGACGCATCGATGGACTGGGAAAAATACTGCCGTTTCAGGACCAGTGCATCATCCCCGGCGTCGGCGATCTCCTTCTCGATCTTGGCTGCCGCGGCCATGCCGCGCGCCATCGCATCGCCCTCCCCCGGCTGCGGCCATTGCGGGTCGTCGCCCTTGAAGCCGGCGCGGATCACTGTGTCCTTCAGAGACGAATAGCGGTCCTCGGCATAGGGATCGCCACCGTCGATGCGGACGTAGCGTGCGGTGGCATAATTGGGGGGCGTTGTCGGTGTCGCCTTGGTGCCGTAGCGCACTACACTCTCGTTAAAGCGCACCATGCGCTTGGCAGCATCGTAACGGGCGAAGTCATGGTAGACGAGCAGCGCCACCGGTTGACCCAAGAGCCGCGCCGTCTGCCCCTTCGGCACGAGGAAGACATCGCCATAAAAGCCCGGCACGGGGATTTCGATGCCGTCGGCGATGACGTCTTCATGCAGCACCAGGCGATCCGGCTTCAAATCCTCGCCCAGCACCTTGAGATCGACGCCGTCAAAAGCCAGGTCCGTCCGCGTCGCATGCAGCAGGAAGGCATGTGATTGCTCCTTCGGCCATCCCACGAGATCGCGAGCCCGGTAATCGCGTGTGAATGTTTTTTGGCCTGTTACCTTGGCGATGGCGTCGAGACGATATTTCGGCCTGCCTTCGTTGTTCAGCCAGTCAAGACCCGGATGCGGTGGCGTCTCTATCAATTGCGCCTCGGCCGAAGGCGCCAGGAACGAAACCTTGATCGCGACTCCTGTCGCGACGCTCGCCTTCAGGAAATCCCTGCGTGAAAGAACCGGTTTCAAGTAACGCTCCTTCATTACCGGAACGCCATCAGCGCTCCGAAATCTTCGTTAATTCTGGCCACAACACCGTCGTCAAGGATCCGCGCTTCGTCAAGCCGCAGAAATCCAAATGAATATGATCAATCCGGATCGATATTCGGTATCTCGAGTTCAGCCAGATCATCTGCATAGCTGGAAGAGGTGCTTGCGTTATAATCCGAAGTAGCGGCGTCCAAGCGTGTGTGAATATCCGCGCCGGTGCGGAGGATTTTGGAAACAGGGCAGAGGTTGGCGGCCTCTAGCAAGAATGCACGCTCTTGCTCGTCGAGGTCTCCCTCCAACACGAGCATGCGCTGGAATGAAGCTTTATCGACGTCCGCAGCGTGTTGAAAGCTGACCCCCACTTCAACTCGCTCAAGCGACAATTCCCGGCGCTGAGCTTGAAAGCGGACGGTCATAGCGGTGCATGCAGCCAAAGAAGCGTTGAGAAGGTCGTAAGGATCGAGATCGGGAGACATGCCGCTGGCTCCATCCTTGACGCCGATAGAAAACTGAGTTGCGCCAACACGCCCAACCAGCCCATGAGGATTGGTGGGGTCGGTTGCGACGACCACTTCCCAGAAGTCGGATGTATTCTCCTGTGGTGTCATCAAGCTTCCCTTCATTATATCGTGCGCGTCATAAAATGTAGTGTCATCCCCCAATTTGACCGGTGCCAGGCAGGATACGGCCGACTGTTAAGGGAGAAGGAAGGAATTGGCGGCATTCGCCGAGCGCGTGAAACTGGACGTAAGCATAATTCGCCAAGTCTCACCTTATGTCCAGGCTCGACGCTCGGCGCCTCTTTCCAACCGATTCTCCTGATCAGTGGGCGTTCGCCCAGAGCAGGCGGCGCGGGTTGAAGCCGAGTTTTTCCCTGGCTCTGGCGTTGGACGCCCCGGTCAGGCTCTTGTGATAGTAGACCGCTTCCTCTCCGGCGATTGCCAGCGCATCCGCTTCACTCAAGCGCGGCGGCGCGGGTGCATCGACCCAGCGGGCAAATGCCGACAAGGATTCGGCCACCGGCAGAGGATCGTCGTCCACGATATTGTAGGTGCCCGGTTCGGCGTCGATCGCGGCCACGGTCGCCGCGATAGCATCGTCGATATGGACGAAAGACCAGACCGCCTTGCCATCGCCAATGATCGCTGCCTCGCCCTTGCGAAACTGTTCGGCGACAGCGCCGTCCGGCCGATACCAGGTGCCCGGACCGTAGAACATTCCATAGCGCAGCACGATGCCCTGTAGCGCCGATCCCAGAACCCGGTCCTCATAGGCGCCGATCACCCGCGTGCCCTCGCCGACCGGACCGGGCGCATCGTAGCGAAGCCGGGCCGTCTCGTCCGCAAGCTGCCCCGCCGCAGCGTCGAGAAAGAAACCGCGCGATTGCATGATGTAGCGCCGGACACCCAGTTCCTCCGCCGCGGCAAGCAGATTGGCGCCGCCCACCTCATGAAGCTGCGTGTCCCTGGGCATGGCCTTGATGATGTCCGCCGGATCGGCGGGCAGCATGGTAAGCTGGTCGATCACCACATCCGGCGCGGCGGCGGCGATTGCATCGCGCACCGACTGCCGGTCGAACGCATCGGCAGTGGACGGGGATGCGCCGAGTTCAACCAACCGGTCGACGCCCGGCCCGGCACGGGTCATACCTGTAACCTCGTGACCGAGCGTGCACAGGGCGCGAACCAGAGGAAGACCCACTGCACCGGTTGCGCCGGCAACAAAGATTTTCATGAGAAAACTCCTTCGACAAGTGAGCGCCCGGTACGGTGCGCTTTGTTCAGGCCGTGACGACCGCCTGCGGCGTGTTGCGGAAGCTGATCGCCATGCGGTTATAGGTGTTCATCAGGCTGATCGCGATCGTGAGATCGACCAGTTCCTTCTCGCCGAAGACCGCGCGCGCGGCCTGATAGGCATCGTCCGGCACGCCGGTCTGCGCGATACGCGTCACCGTCTCGGCCCAGGCCAGGGCGGCGCGTTCCGTCTCGCTGAAGAGATGGCCGCCCTCTTCCCACGCCTGCACCAGGGCAAGCTTCTCGACCGGCACGCCTTTCTTCATCAGATCGCGTGTGTGCATATCGAGACAAAAGGCACAGTTGTTGATCTGCGAAACGCGCAGATAGACAAGCTCCACCAGTTCGGCCGGCAGGTCGCTCTGCATGACATAGCCATACACGCCGCCAAGCGCCTTGGCGCCATTCGGCGCAATCTGGTTATAGTCCAGTCGTTTGGTCATTTTCTTTTCCTGAAGGTTATTTGAGGGGCGTGGTCAGCGGGTTGTCGCCCGTATCGAGGACAAAGACGGCAAGCAGTTTCGCCGGCTTGGTCTTGCTGGCATTGCGGCTGACGGAATGGGTTGCATCCGGCGGTTCGGAAAAGCTCTCGCCTGCCCGATAGATGCGGGTCTCGCTGTCATTCACCTTCGACTCGATCTCGCCCGAGATCACATAGGCGTAGATGAAAGACGACTTAGCATGGGTGTGGGCCGGAGAGGCCGCGCCCGGCGCATACTCGACCTCCACGGCAAGCAGCGACTTGCCGGGAATGTTGGGAATGGCCGCCTCGAAGTTCGGCGTGACGGTTTCCGTCTTGCCGTCATGGGCGGCAACCGGACCCGCCGTCGCCGTCGCAATTGCAAGGGCTGCGCCGGTTGCGACAATGATGGATCGCATTCTCATGAGCTTTCTCCCTGTTCGAAACGGACATTACCATCCGTCGGGGCCATCCGTCGGGGCCGTCGTCATGTCCATCGCCGTGAACTGACAGGAAGATGCCCATTCCGTGGCCTAAAAAAAAGCACCAAGAATGCGAAAGAATAGTGTACTACAGTGGAATGACGAAATCGCTGAACCTGAATATCGACCGCTCCGCCGGAACGACGCTCGCCGAGCAGATCCGACATGGAATTGCCACCGCGATCGAAAGCGGCGTGCTCGAACCCGGCGCCCGCCTGCCCTCCTGGCAGGACCTTGCCGCCCAGATCGGCGTGGCTCGGGGCACGGTGCGGACAGCCTATGAAAAGCTGAACGCAGCCCAGTTGATCGTCGCCTCCCGCGCGACCGGAACCCGTGTCGCCCCGCGCCCCCGCCCGGCCACGAAGAGCGAGCAGCGACCGGACCCCGGCTCGTTTATGGCAATGTATCAGGAGATGACCCAGGGACCGGCCTTTTTTCAGATGGGCGTTCCAGCAACGGAGACCTTTCCGGCGACGCTTTTTGCGCGCATCCGCGCACATGCAATCCGGGTCGAGGCGAGCGCGGCCCCCAACTACCCGGACCCGCGCGGCGAGCCGGAGCTGAGGCGAGAGATCGCGGGCTACCTCGCGGTTGCCCGCGGCATCGACTGTTCACCGTCGCAGATCGTCATCACCGGCGGATATGCCGCCGGGCTGGGGCTGGCGCTCCGGGTGCTCGGCCTTGAAGGGCGGAAAGTCTGGATGGAAGACCCCGGATTTCCCTTCACCCGCAAGGGGCTGGAACTTGCACGCCTATTTCTCTCGCCGATCCCCGTCGATGCCGACGGTATCGACATCGACCACGGGCTGCACCACGCCCCGGACGCAGGACTGGTGGTCGTGACGCCCGGCCAGCAGGCGCCGCTTGGATCGACACTATCGCTGGAACGGCGCCTGAAACTGCTCGACTGGGCCGACGCGAACGGAGTCTGGGTGATAGAGGACGACTATCTCAGCGAATTGCAGCTGACGGGCCGGGCCGCGCCTGCGCTGGCCTCGCTCGACCGCGCCGGGCGGGTCATCCACATCGGCTCGTTCAGCAAGACCATCGGTCCGACGCTCCGCCTCGGATTTATCGTCGCGCCAATCGATCTCATGGCCCGCTTTGCCGAAGTGGCGGCCTGCCTCGCCCCGCCGCCCGGACCTTCGGCGCAACTCGCAATTGCCGAATTCATGCGGGAAGGACATTATCTGCGCCACCTCCGCCGTTTGAAGCGCGCCTATGCCGCCAAGCGGGAAGACCTGCTGACCGAGCTGCGCTCCCACTTCGACCCCGATGATCTTGCGGCGGCGGGTCTGGCCGTTATGCTGCGGCTGCCGGAAGGCGCGTCCGATCTCACCATCATGCGCGAGCTGCTCGCCTTCGGCATGTTTCCCGCACCCCTTTCGCCCTTTCATGCATCGCCGGAGACCGGCGGACCGGGTCTTTTGCTGGGTGTTGCGACATCGCCGACAAAGGGACTGGCGAGACATTGCGACCGGCTGGCCGAGATCGTCCGGCGTTTCAGTTGAGACCATGGGCCATCAAATGAAAAAGCGGCGGGACCTGCAACAGGTCCCGCCGATCTCACTTGGAATCCCCCTCACCGCTTATGCAGCAACCTCATCTAAAGCGTGTTGCGTTCAATCGTGTTCAGGCGGCATACTTTAAGTTTTTGTTTTGACGCATGTCTTTATCCCGAAACCGGTTCCCACTTTCGGGAGACATGCTTTAACGTCGGATAGTCCGTATATCCGCGCGCGCCGCCGCCATAGAATGTCGTTTGGTCGGGCGTGTTGAGCGGCGCATTGCGGCGCAGCCGCTCAACCAGATCCGGGTTGGCCAAGGCCCAGCGCCCCACAGGCGCGATGTCCGCAAGCCCGGCGGCAATATCCGCCCCAACCGCCTCGATGGGCCGGTTTCCACGGTTGACCAGAAGGGGGTTCGACCAGCGCGCGCGGATGTCGCGCAGGAGTTCGTCATTGCCGTTATGGGCAATATGCAGATAGGCAAGGTCGAGCTTTGCCAGTTCCCCGGTCAGATAGCGGTAAAGTGCCGGATATTCCTCGCCTTCATCGATGCCGCCGAGCCGCGAGCCGGGCGAAAGCCGGATACCAACCCGGTCCGCTCCGATTTCATCGACAACCGCCGCTGCCACCTCAAGCGCGAAACGGGCGCGGTTCTCGATGCTTCCACCATAAGCGTCCGAACGCCGGTTCGCGTTGGGGGAGAGGAATTGCTGGATGAGATACCCGTTCGCGCCATGGATCTCGACACCGTCGGCCCCGGCCTCGATGGCCTTTGCGGCGGCACGGCGGAAGTCCGCGACGGTGTCGCGAATCCCCGCTTCCGAGAGCGGCTGCGGCACGGGCACGTCCTTCAGCCCGTCATGCGTAAACATCTTCTCGTCCGGGCGGATCGCGGAAGGAGCCAACGGCACACGGCCATGCGGGCGGTTGTCGGGGTGCGCCATACGGCCGGCATGCATCAGCTGGATGAACAGATGGCCGCCCTTGTCATGAACGTCCCTGGCGATCTTCGCCCAACCGGCGACGTGATGGTCGGTATAGATGCCCGGCGTGTCGGGAAAGCCCTGCCCGTCGGCCGAAGGCTGTGTGCCCTCGGAAATCAGAAGACCAAGAGAAGCGCGTTGCGCGTAATATTCGGCGGCATATGGGCCGGGCGTGCCATCGGGCAAGGCGCGGCTGCGTGTCAGCGGCGAAAGCGCCAGCCGATGAGAAAGCGATATCCGTCCGACAGTGATTGGATCCCAGATCGTTGACATTTGAACCTCCGTTTCAGCGAAATAAAGTGAATGTTTGAATGACAGGTTCAATGTAGATTGTTGCAATTTCGCTGCACAGACGCGATAATCGAGACACATTGGATCATATTTGAAACACATCATGGACCTCGACGATCTCAAGGATTTCAACCTCGTCGCCCTGCATGGCGGATTTGGCAGGGCAAGCCGGATCAGCGGCCGCTCCAAGGCGACGCTTTCGCGCCGGGTGGCCGATCTGGAAGCTTCGCTCGGCGTCCGGCTAATCGAGCGCGGCAATCGGGGGCTGCGCCTGACCGAGGAAGGCAGTCAGCTCCATGAACGCACCGTGCACCTTCTCGGTGAGATCGAGGAAATTGCAACGGGGCTGACGACCGGACAGACAAGGCCGCGCGGCCACCTTCGGGTAACGGCGCCGGTCCTGTTTTCTCATACGCTGATGCCGGCAATCGCCACGGCTTTCATCCAGCAGAACACCGAAATAACGCTGGAAATCTCCGCCGAGGACCGCTTCGTCGATCTGGTGCAGGAGGGGTTCGATATCGCGATACGTGTCAATCCGCGCGCGGACGACATGCTCGTCGGGCGATGTTTCGCCCGTGACGAGATGCTTGTGGTCGGCAATGCGGACCACGCATCCGCCCTTGAAACAGACGAGAGCGAAATCGTACGCCTGCCGGCGGTCGAGATGTCCCTAGCCCGTGTCGATGCGCCATGGACGGTGGACCGGGGTTCGACCACACGCTTCATCGATCCCGATGTCCGGCTGTGCCTGTCGTCCCTGCCGATGGTCCGCGATGCCGTTAGCGCGGGTGCCGGTGTTGCCCTCCTGCCCCGGCTGAGCGTTGCCGAAGACATCTCGCGGGGACGTCTTGTAATCCTTGGGAGCCTGCCCGACAGCAGCGTGGAATACTGGGCTCTCCACCTGTCACGGCGCTATGTGAGTCCGAAAGTCTCCCGCTTTCTGGCGACGCTCAACCAGACTTTCGTCAATGGCAGGCTTTAGGGTCAGGCTCCAGACTCACATCTGCACGAAATGGTTTTCGCTGAGCTGGCGATATTCTCGCGGCGGCGGAGCGTAATCCGGCGGGCGGATCGGGCTTTTCAATTCCTCGACATCCATGGCGCGGCGCAAATGCCGCCGGTCGGGATCGGGAATGGGCACCGCCGAAAGCAGCTTCTTCGTATAGGGATGCTGCGGGTTCTCGAAGATTTCGGCTCGCCTGCCGATCTCCACGATCTCGCCCAGATACATCACCGCCACGCGATGGCTGACACGTTCCACGACCGCCATGTCGTGGCTGATGAAAAGATAGGCCAGCTTGAGACCGGCCTGAAGCTCCAGCATCAGATTGATGACCTGCGCCTTGATCGACACGTCGAGCGCGGAAACGGATTCGTCCGCGACGATCACTTTCGGGTCCATGGCGAGCGCGCGCGCCACGCAGATGCGCTGGCGCTGCCCGCCGGAAAATTCATGCGGGAAACGGCTTGCCATATCCGGCTGCAAGCCGACCCGGCGAAGCAGATCAGCCACCTTTTCACGCGCCTGCGCCCGCGTTCCCATGCCGTGTTCGAGATAAGGTTCGGCAATGGCGTCGCCCACCCGGATACGCGGATTGAGACTTGCGAACGGGTCCTGAAAGATCATCTGCATCTTGTGGCGCATCCTGCGCAAGGCCCGGTTGTCGAGGTCCAGCACCTCCTCGCCATCCAGCTTCACGGAACCGCTATCCGGCGAAATGAGACGCATGATGGCGCGCGCCGTGGTCGATTTTCCGCAGCCGGATTCGCCCACCAGCGAAAGCGTTTCACCCGGCTGGAGCGAAAAGCTGACATTTTCGATGGCGTGGACCCGGCCCTGCAGCCGCCCCATGAGACCGGCATGGATATCGAAGCGCTTGACGAGCTTGTGCACGTCCAGAACCGGCGCGGCATCGTGATCCACCGTGTCCGCGGATATGACCGGCGCGCCGGGCAGACCCGTTTTCTGATCGAGATCGGGAAAGCGAAGCGGCCTGTCATAGGGCTTCATCGAGCCAAGCATCGGTACGGCGGAAAGCAGCGCGCGCGTATAGGGATGTCTGGAATGGTGGAAAATGTCCGTCGTATTGCCCGCTTCCACCGCCTCGCCGCCAAACATCACCACCGTCCGGTCGGCAATTTCGGCCACCACGCCCATATCATGCGTGATGAAGAGGACGGAGGTGCCTTCCTCTTCCTGCAAAGTCTTGATGAGGTCGAGAATCTGGCCCTGAATGGTGACGTCCAGAGCCGTGGTCGGTTCGTCCGCGATCAGAAGCCTGGGACGGGTGGCGAGCGCCATGGCGATCATCACGCGCTGGCGCATACCGCCGGAAAAACGGTGCGGATACTCATCGAAGCGGCTGGCGGCGGAGGGAATGCGCACGCGATCCAGAAGCCGGATGGTTTCGGCGCGGGCTTCGCTCCGGCTCGTCGGCTTGTGGCACATCAAGGCTTCGGAAATCTGGTCGCCGATGGTGAAAAGCGGATTGAGGGACGTCATCGGTTCCTGAAATATCATCGATACTTCATTGCCGCGCACCTGCCGCATGGCGGTTTCGTCAAGCGTCAGTATATCGCGCTCGTCGAGCCTGATGCGGCCTTCGATACGGCTCGTATCCTTTTCAAGCAGCCGCATGATGGAAAGCGACGTCACGCTCTTGCCGGAACCGGATTCACCCACCACCGCGACCGTTTCGCCGGGGTCGACGGTGAAGGAAATATCCCGCACAACCGGTTTCCAGTTCCCGTCCACCAGAAAGGAGGTCGTGAGATTTTCCACCGACAGGATCGGACTTTCCGTATTGGCCTTGCTCATGTCGCTCTCCTCGGGGATTTTCAGTCCGGCCAGCGGCGCAGGCTGTCGAAGCGACGCCTGCTGCGCTCGGCAAGCGGCGTGGCGACGATCTCGTTCGAGGTCCGCGCCTTGTCCAGCTCTTCCCGCAGGCGGCTGGCAACGACGGTTTCCTGACCGGGATGCAGGTTGCACGGATCGAGATGGAAATAATTATGCTCGACTTCGTGATCGCGGGCGATCACCGGCGGATTGCCGCGGCCAAGCGCATCCACCAGGTCCCATGCGGTAATATGCGCTTGTGCCGGATCGATCGTGACCCGCAGCCGATCCAGCGGGTTATGCGTCGGGTCGGGATCGATTGTCGCCGTCACGCCCGGATAGGGATCGAGCGTCGAGCGCCAGAGATCGAGACAGGATTTCTCACGCGCGCGAATGCCCGCATGATCGCGCTTTTCCCAGGCTTCCAGCGCAGCCATGACGCCATAAATGCTTTCCTTGCCCACTTTCATGCCGCGGCCGATACCGGCGTTCTGCAGGAAAGCCTGACGGACGAGTTGCTTGCTGCCGGCAACGATACCGCTCGTCGGACCGCCCAGAAACTTGTGGCCGGAATAAAGCACCATGTCGGCGCCTGCTTCCAGAAAGCCCCTGAGGTCATATTCCGATGCGGCATCGACAATAACAGGCACGCCATGCGCATGGCAGATTTCGGCAAAGCGCGTGAGGCCGATCAGGCCGTAGTCCACGACGTGATGCGAAACGACATAGACGGCGGCGGCAGTGCGCTCGTTGATCGCCCCTTCCAGATGATAGTCATAAGCGCTCGTTGCCTGACCGATGAGCACCGGCCTTGCGCCTGCAAGACGGATCGCCTGATCGACCGGCGCGCCATAACTGACCACATGGCCCATCTGCACGACGACTTCGTTCCCAAGGCCGGAGGCATCGGGCAGCCGCTCGATGGCCGCAAGGTCGTCGCCCGTCATGCAGCCCGCGACGGCAAGCGTGATCCCGGCGGAACAGGAGGCCGTGACGAAACCCGCCTCCGCGCCGGTCAGCCGCGCAATCACGGCGCCCGCCTTGCGTTGCAGATCGTTGATTTCCACGAATTGCGGCAATATCCGCGCCATGGCTTGCGCAACTTCCGGCACGGCAATCGACGCGCCGAGACCCGTCATGGTGCCGGATACATTGATAACCTCTCGCAGGCCGAGGGTTTTACGGATATCGATCTCGCTCATTCTCTCCTCCAGTCGGCGCGCAACGCGGCCCGGCATTTCAGTTCAATATATATTCCATAAAACTGGCATTGATTGCCCAATTATGAAATAATGCAATCCGATTTGTTTCGATCTTTCTCCTTTGTTTCGATCTTTCTCCTGGAGCCGTCTCTTGCCAACCGATCCCACCGTTGAAACCGATACCGCCCCGCCCCGAAAAGAAGAAAAGACCGCCCGCCGCTCCCGCGTCAGCGGCATCGACCGCGTTTTGCAGGTGCTTGATTTTCTTTATGAAACGGGCAATCCCAGCGGGGCCTACGCCATCGCGAAGGCGATTGGCGCTCCCCTTTCCACCGTCTATGTCATCGTGGATGACATGGTGGAGAAGAACCTGCTTTCGCGCAGCGCCGACGGCAACCTCTGGCTCGGCAACAGGCTTTACCGCTATGGCCTCGCCTATGCGCGGGCGCTGGATTTTCTGAGCGTCGCCAATGGCGAGATGCACGATCTCTGCCGTCAGATCGGCGAAACGATCCAGCTTTGCGGACGGGACGGCGATTTCATGCAGGTTCTGGCCATGGCGGACGGACCCGGCCATTTTCAGGTCACATCGCGTGTCGGCACGCGGGTTCCGCTCAACTGGACGGCATCGGGCCGACTGCTCGCGGGCCATCTGCCCGATGACGAGCGGCTGGCGCTCTTCAGGCGCTGCTGCACCGCTTCGCCGACCGGCCGCGCCGATACCGACCCGCAAACCCTGTCGGAAGCGGCGAAACAGGCTTTCGAACAGCGCCTTTCCATTCAGGCGGGAGAATCCGACTATGCGGTCGCCTGCATCGCCTCGCCGGTCTGCGACGAGGATGGAGCCTGTGCGGCCACCATTTCGATCGTCCTGCCCGAACAGAAGATTCTGGACAATCGCGAGCACTACACGCGAAGTGTCCAGCAATCTGCCGCGAAGATCGAGAAGCTGATGGGCTGGCGCAATCATTGATCCGGCGCAGCCTCGTCTTTCAGGGAAACGATCGCCTCGATCTCGACGGTGATATTGCCGGGCAATGAGCCCTGCCCCACTGCCGAGCGCGCATGGTGTCCGCAATCGCCGAACACTTCGATGAAGAGATCGGAGCAGCCATTGATGACGCGCGGATGATCGCCGAATTCCGGCGCGGCGTTCACCATGCCGAAGAGCTTCACGATCCGCTTGATCCGGTTGAGATCGCCCAGCGCATGGTGCATCACCGCCAGAAGATTGATCCCCGTCAGCCGCGCATGGGAATAGGCGTCTTCGGCCGTCAGGTCGTCGCCAACCTTGCCGGTATGCAGCCGCCCATCCATCTCGCGCGGGCCCTGACCGGACAGAAAGAGAATGTTTCCTTCCTGCACATGGGTCACGAAATTGGCAATCGGCGGCGGCGCCTCCGGCAACTCGATGCCGAGCGCGGCGAGGCGCTCATAAGGGCCGGTGCGGTTTTGCGGCGTGGTGGGGGCGGCGCGTGTGGGCACACGAAACTCCTTCAAATTCCTAACGATAGTCGTAGCCATGGCTGTGATCGACGCATTCGACACGATCCGGCTGATAGCGTTCCGCCGGAAACACATCGTTGCCGATCACCGCGAAACGCGGCTCGAAAAGCCTGTCGAGGGAAGCCTTGTGGCCAAGCGAATCCACCACTTCCAGATCGGAAGCGACCAGATCGAACAGCGTGAACTCGCTGCGCCCGCCGGGCGAAAGCAGATTGTCCATCGGCAGCCCGATCACTTCGGCGGGTGCATGGGTGACGGCTTCCACCACCTTCTCGAACGGCATTCCGACGCTCAGAAGCTTGGACATGGTGGTGCCCAGATCCCAGACCGACTGGTTCATGCTGCGCAGATGCACATCGGTCGAAATCGAAAACGGCAGCAGCCCGCGCTCGATTGCCACTTCCGCCACGCGGAACGAGAAGGACGCGCCGCCGTGACCGATATCGAGGCGAATGCCCTCGCCCGCGCAGCGTTCGGCCAGATGGAACAGCTCTTCGTCCTCGATGATGCTGCTGCCGACCTTGCCGTTGAAGCAGTGCGTGACGATATCGCCCGGGCCCAGAATTTCCAGCACCTCGTCATAAAGCGCGGGCGGCTCGCCCACATGCACCATCATGGGTATCTTCAAGATTCTGGCGATCTTCTTGCCGACCTTGACCGGCGTGACGCCCCACGAACCGGTAATGACATGGCTGGCGCGCACCTTGATGCCGACGATATGCTCGCGGTTCTGTTCATAACAGGCGACGATGCGGTCGAGATCGATGGAGCGTATATCGCTCAACTCGCTGACGCGGTTGCAGGCGACAAGGCCGATGGAACCGAGATTGAGAAACGCCTTGATCCGCTCGCGCGACGGCTCGACGATATATTCGCGAAAGCCATGGAAATTGGCCTCGCCAGCCGACCCCGCATCGACAATCGTGGTGACGCCGCGCTGCACGCCGCACAGATTGGGCCGCACCGAAATATCCGTTCCGCCGTGCCAGACATGCGCGTGAAGATCGCCCCAGCCGGGCGAAATCCATGCCCCCTTGCCGTCGATCAGCCGGGCGATGTCGCCGCGCGGCAAGTCCCTGCCGACGCGGGCGATCTTGCCGTCGGCGCCGACAAGAATATCGATTGCACCCTGATGGCCATGCGGCCCGAAAGCCACGGGTTTGACATTGGCGATCAGAAGCGTGCCGCTGGAGGTTGCTGGCGCAGACATGAATCACAGGTCCTTTTTCAGGCGGGGATCGAGCAGGTCGCGGAAGCCGTCGCCGACCATCTGGAGGGAAAGCACGGAAAGAACGATGGCGATGCCGGGGAAGAGCGTCATCCAGTCGGCCTGCCCCACATATTGGCGGCCAGCGGCGATCATCGTGCCCCAGGTCGGAATTTCAGGGCTGACGCCGAGGCCGAGGAAGGAAAGCCCCGCTTCGGCCAGCATGGCGCTGGCGAAGAGAAAGGTCGCCTGCACCATGATCGGCGATACCAGGTTGCGCAGCACATGGCGCGTCATGATATGCGGCGTCGAAATGCCCATGGAAACGGCGGCTTCCACATATGGAAGCTCGCGGATCACCAGCGTCGAGGCGCGCACCACGCGCGCCAGCCGCGGCGCATAGACGATGGAAAGCGCAACGATCACCGTCGCAAGCGACGGGCCGAGAGCCGCCACCAGCGCGATAGCGAGAAGGATGTCGGGAAAGGCCATCATCGCATCGACCAGCCGCGCGATCGGCGCATCGAGACGTGGGAAAAAGCCTGCGAGCAACCCCAGCGTGATGCCGATCAGCGAGGAAAGCACCACAACGGCAGCACCCACCAACAATGACAGCCGCCCGGCATAGACCGTGCGCGAGAAAATATCCCGCCCGAACTCGTCGGTTCCGAACCAGAACAGTTCCGATGGCGGCTTGAGGCGATTGACGATGGAGAGCTTGTAGGGATTGTAGGGCGCAATCCAGGGGGCCAGAAGAGCCAGAAGCGCGAAGACGACGAGGATCAGAAGCCCGATGGCGACGGTTTTGCGTTTCAGGACACGGCGGATGAACCGGCGTCTTTCGCTCGTTGCTGCGGAAGATATAGCGGGATTCGTCATCAGTAGCGCACCCTCGGATCGACCAGCAGATAGAACATGTCGATGGCAAAATTGATCAGCACATAAAGCGCGGCGATGATGAGCAATGCACCCTGAATGACCGGATAATCGCGCCGCAACACGGCGGAGACCACAAGATTGCCAACCCCCGGCAGGCCGAACACCGTTTCGGTGACGACAGCGCCGGAGATCAGCACAGCCATGGTAAGTCCGATAACCGTGATGATCGGAATGAGTGCGTTTTTCAGCGCGTGCTTGAGGATGACGCGCTTTTCATTAAGCCCCTTGGCGCGGGCCGTGCGCACATAATCGTCGCTCAGCACGTCGAGCATGGAGGCGCGCGTGAAGCGCAGGATCAGTGCCGACGACACGAGGCCAAGGGCGCAAGCGGGCAGGCTCAGATGCCACATGCGGTCGAGGAAATCCGCATCCGGTCCGCCATAGCCCGACACCGGAAACCAGCCGAAGCGCACGGCGAATATCTGCATCAGGATGAGGCCGAGCCAGAAACTTGGAATGCTCGCGGCGAGCATGGCGAGCGTGGTTGCCGCCTGATCGATGAAGGAGCCGCGCCGATAAGCGGCATAAATGCCGATGGGAAGCGCGATGACGCAGGCGATGACGATGGAAAACAGCGTGAGGAAAAAGGTCGGCTCCGCCCGGTCGCCCAGCGCGGTCAGCACCGGCTGGTTGAGAAAGATCGACTGCCCCAGATCGCCTTTGAGAAGCTGGCCGATATAATAGGCATATTGAACGACGAGCGGCTGATCGAGGCCGAGCCTGGCCCGCAACTGCACGATATCGGCTTCCGTCGCCTCCGGCCCAAGCATGACCGCTGCCGGGTCGCCGGGCGTCACGCGCACGATGATGAAGACAATCGTGACGACGAGAAACATCACGACGATCATGCCGATAAATCGCTGGATTATATATCGTAGCATAGGGGCGGCTGTTCCTGCTTTGCCGAACCGCCGCGAAACGGCGGCGGTTCGGAAATTGCGCAAGCGATCTATTGCTTGACCGAGACATTCCAGAAGTAGGGCCACGGCGCGGGCACGACGCCTTCAAGCTTCTTCGACTTCGCGGAAACCGCGTTGAAGTCGCCGATCTTGATGAAGGGCACCTCGTCCATGATGACCTTCTGGACATCCGCCCAAAGCGCCACGCGCTTTTCGGGGTCCGATTCCGTGTTGAAGGCGTTGACGACCCTGGCTCGCTCGGGCGTGTCCCAGTTGCCGGGGGCGCTCGTGGACATCATGCCGATGAGCGAGGGTTCCGGCAGGAAGGGGCTGTGGGTGATATAGATGTCCCAGAGTTTCGGATCGGCGCGGCGCTGGGTCAGCGTGGCCCAGTCGACCACCTGAAGATCGACCTTGAAACCGGCCATTTTCAGATATTCGGCGGCAACCTGCGCCATCTTGTAATGGAATTCGTACTGACGGCTGGTGAGGATGCGCAACGGCTCATCCTTGTAGCCGGCGGCCTTCAGGAGTTCGCCTGCCTTTGCCGCATCGGCGACATTATAGCGCCCTTCGACGCCCGCCTGCGTGGCCCAGGTAAAGCTTTCGGGATAGAGCGAGCCGTCGATGGCGTAGAAATCCGTCGAGCCGAAAGCCGCCGCCATCATGTCTTCCTCGCCCAGCGCCTGCTGGATCGCCCGCCGCAATTCCTTGTTCCCGGTGATGCCATGACCGGAATTGAGCACGAAAACCGGCCAGCCGAAGGATTGCAGCATGACAGGCTCGGAAGCCTCCGAAGCCTTCACGCGCTCATAGGATTCCACGGGAATGGAATCGACATAATCATACTGGCCCGAAATGGCGGCTTCGACGCGGGTATTGGCATCGGGCACCGGCACAAAGCGGATTTCGTCGACATATCGATGCCGCTCGCCGCCATAGCCGGAGGTCTCGCCTTCGGCAGATTTATAGCCGTCGAAACGCTCAAGCTGGATATATTGGTCGGGCTTGCGCTCCTTCAGCCTGTAGGGTCCGGTTCCGACGAACTCCGTCATGGGTTCCGCCTGCTTTTCGGAAGGCAGGATGATGGCGGCCGAATTGTTGAAGGCCAGAAGCGAGACCAGAGGCGCATAAGGCGCTTTCAGGGAAATCCTGACCGTCAGCGGATCGACGGCCTCGATTTTCTCGATATTGGTTGCCGCCTGCTTGCCGCGTGAGGCGACCTTCGTCCAGCGATCCAGCGATGCCACCACATCTTCCGACGTCATATCGGTGCCGTCGTGGAACTTCACGCCTTCGCGCAGCTTGATCGTATAGGTTTTGCCGTCGGCGCTGATTTCAGGCGGAGCCGCCGCCAGAAGCGGCGTCGGCTTCCAGTTTTTGTCGAATGTATAAAGCGTCTCGAAAATGTGCTGGCTGATGATGCCGACGAGATCGGCGGTGGATACCATCGAATCGAGCGTCGGCGGCTCGCCAATGGTCGCAACATTGACGACGCCGCCCTTCTGTTGCGCCAAGGCATGTGACGAACCGGCGATCAGCGCCGTTCCGATAAGCAGTGCGAATTTAAGCTTTTCCATCTGTTCCCCTCCTACCATTATTCTTTAATAATGGAATAATATTCTTTATATTGGAATAATAAGAGAGGCTCCGCTTATGTCAAGCCGCTCGTTGAAAAGTGCGAAATACGGAAACGCAAGGGCCTTTTCCGGATACGCCCTAATACCGAACACCAATGCCCGTGCGGCGACTGAGCATTTCCAGAAATGGGCGCGGCAGTATCTTGGCGCCTCGACATAGCGGACGAACAGTCCAGTTCTGAGACATAGGTCTCATGGCCGGGTCAGCTTCGGGGCTCTGTGAAATCATCCCTCATAGAATGAAATTCCAAATGCTCCCAAAGACGTAGTTGTTTATGTTAGAGAATGGTGATACACGAAGCATTCGTATGGTTGGGGGTATCATCGAAATTTGTCTGAAGAAATACTGCGCTCTCTTTCGCAAGCTGTTGCGGGGATTTATGCTGCGACTTCCAAGGAATCGCTGGCGAAAAGTCTTGCTTTGGGAATTGAATCTTTTGGTTTCAATTCCTTTGTTTTGAATGTCGATGTTCAGGACACATTCGAAGCCTACACCGAGCCGCTGTTCTCGGCAGGGCCGGAGATGTTTCGTCTCGAATACGACAGCCACAAGCTCCATGAGCTGGACACCGTTCACAATGGCGGTACGTCAGCGGAGAAACCGTTCGTTTGGAGCCATGCGGTCGACGACACCTCAGCCAGCAAAGTCGGCGAAATGTCTTATGAGAAGACGATCGTCAAAGGTCTTGTCGTGCCGTTACCTTCATTAAAGGGCGGCTCCAGCTTCATAAACGTGGCGACGACCTTCAGCGACACCGGGATCAGCGAGCATACCGCACACTGTATTTCGATCATTGCCTGTACCGCCATAACAAAGGCGTCGGAACTTGGCATTACAACAGCCAGCAAATTTCCCAATCCGCTCGCGGACGCAGGACTTTCCGCCCGTCAGAACCAGATCCTGCAATGGGCGGCGAAAGGCAAGTCCAACACCGACATTGCAACCATCACGGGACTGTCGAAACGCGCTGTCGAGTGGCATATGCGTGAAATACTGCGAAAACTCAATGTCGCATCGCGCAGCCAGGCCGCGGTACTCTTCAATGAGCTGGGTCAGGTCGACAACGCAGGGTAGTCCTAGAGCCTGCCGCCAGCCAGAACCGGAAAGGCTTTCGGTTCTTGTAAATTCGGAAGTCGTAGGCGGACAAATCTTCTACGCCAGTCTTCAGCGGAAGAAAGGGTCGCGCACCTGCCATCGGCGGCAGGCAGCAAGTTGAAAACCGATCGCAGAACAAACGAGTCGCAAGATTGAATTGCTAATATATCGATATATTCAATATTATGCAACTGCTCACGTCAACAGTTGATGAGACCTACTCTATCTATATTTAAAATTGAAATTGATAACTAATAGCTAGGTGTAGAGGCAGTGCGTAATCTTCTTGTGGTTGCGTCATTGCGCACTCCCTTGAAGGAGTTATCCATACTGTCTTTTAAACAAGAGGATGAAAAAATGCTTGGATTGTCTGGTCTTTTGGGTGGCGTAGGCACACTTTTGGGTGACGTAAACGACACTGTCGGCGGCCTGGCTGAATCGGTTTCGCCTGGCGCAACCAACGGCTACACGACGACGGGTAACCTGATCGGCGACAACGGGTTGACCGATGATCTGTTCAGCAATCTTGCTGAAGGTGATCTGACCGGCGCTGTTGCCGATGCATATCTCGACATCATTGGCCCGGGCGGCGTCGTCAACAACCTGGCCGATGGCCATGGTCTTGGCGTTGAAGGCCTTCTCGGCACCGTTCTCGGAACTGTCGATGGCGTCACCGGTGGTCTGCTCGGCGGTGAGGGTGATCTCCTCGGCGGCCTGACCGATGGTCTTCTCGGCGGTGACGGCGACCTCCTTGGTGGCCTGACCGGCGGTCTGCTGGGCACCGATGGCGGCCTGCTTGATCTGGATGGCGGTCTGCTCGGCGGCCTGCTGGGCTAAGCCCGTCTGACATTGCCAAGCCACCGCCCGGCATCGTCGGGCGGTGGCGTTTGTTCGCAGCGGGAGAAGTCATGCAAGTGCCGGATAGGAAAACACTGGTCCGTATAAGGTTTCAAAATAGATGAAGTTTGGTGTTTTGACGTTCGGTTACAATAGTCTTTATTTCGATGCCTTTCGGAAAAAAAGAGAGCAAGACGGATATTACGACGTCAATCTTGGCGACAATGCCCAGTCCATCGCGGTACGCAATTTATACAAGCAATCCGGCATATCGGATGATCAAATCGTCGAGGTCGATAGGGAAGCTCTTTGCGAGTATACCGGGCCTAAGACGATTGTTATCATGAACGGTGTTTTTTACAGCGACACATTTCCAATCTCGGATTCGATCATCCCGATATTCATCGGCTTTCACACGACCAAAGATGTCATCAGAGAACAGCGGGATTTTTTTCTTCGTCACCAGCCGATCGGCTGCCGGGACGATGGGACCACCGCCGCCATGCAGGAATTCGGCATCGAAGCTTTTACGACCGGTTGCCTGACGCTCACGCTTCCCCCACGGGAAAGCAAGCCGCAATCGCCGAAGCTGCTGGTGGTTTATGGCAGCGGGGCCGGATACCTTCCTCCGGCCGTGTTCCATCATACTCCCGAACACCTGCTTGCCAATGCACAGTTCATTTATCACCGCCTGCCCGCCATGCGTTTTCCTTTCGACGCGCAGCTGCGCGAGGAAGCGGAGCGTTATGAAAGGGCTTTGATGGCCCGTTACAGGCAGGAGGCGACACTTGTTCTAACGCCGCTCCACCATGTTGCCACGCCATGTCTGGCGTTTGGTATTCCTGTGATCATCTGCCGGGTCAGAAACGATGTGCGGTTCAGTATGGTCGATAAACTGCTTCCCATTCATACGCCCGCCAGTTTTTCCGAGATCGACTGGAATCCACCGGCGGTGAATATCGATTCCATCCGTGACGAACTGATACGTCTGGTCAAGGCGAGGCTCATGACGGTTTCGCAGGGCAAGTAGCCATTTTCCAACCCGCATTATTCACACAGAAAGCTTCGCAAGTTCCAACCAAAATGACTGATGTAACAGCTATCGACGCCTCCGAGGAGCGAAAAGAAAACGAAATAACGGCTGCATTGAAGTCTTTGCGGCTGCATTTTCTTTTTGTCGGTATTTTTTCGAGCGTTATCAATTTGCTGTATCTGAGCTCGCCACTCTATTTGATGCAGGTTTATAATCGCGTTCTGGTAAGCGAAAGCATTCCGACGCTGGTGCTGCTTACGGTCATTCTTGTCGTGGCGCTGCTGGTGATGGCCATTCTCGATGCTGTCCGTTCCCAGATCATGATCCGTTGCGGCATCCTGCTCGATGAGAAGCTGGCGGGGCGTGTGTTCTCGGCGCTGGTTCAGCGCTCGTCCAAAAAGGGCTATTCGCTGGGCGCGCAGCCCTTGCGCGAACTGGACGAGTTCCGCACCTTCGTCACGGGCCCCGGCATATTCTTTGCATTCGATCTGCCGTGGATTCCGCTTTATCTTGTGCTGCTTTATGTAATCCATCCCGTGCTGGGACTTGTCGCAACCCTTGGCGCCGCAGCGCTGCTGGGACTGGCTTTTCTGAACGAGTCCGTTACCCGCCAGCCGATGGAAGATGCAAAAACCGCCTCCAGACGCTCCTTCATGTTCACCGAGAACATCATGCAACACGCGGACGTCATCCGTGCCATGGGTATGCAGTCCTCGGTCGAGCAGCACTGGCAGGGCAGTCGTTCGGACATGCATCGCCAGCAGGCTTTTGCAAGCGACCGCAATGCCATTATCTCCGCAGGAACGAGATTTGCCAGGCTGCTGCTGCAATCCCTGATGCTGGGGACGGGCGCATGGCTGGCCATCGACCACGCCATCATGCCCGCAACCATATTTGCCGCAAGCATCATCATGGGACGTTCGCTGGTTCCCGTCGAACAATCGGTGGCTGCCTGGAAACAGGCCGCAGCCGCACGCAGCGGCTATAACCGCATCCGGGACATACTGAACGAAAACCCGGTCTCTGACCTCAAGACGGTCGTTCCCATCAACAAGACCGCGCTGGAGGTGAAGAACGTCGGCTATAGCGTCGCTGGACGCGGAAGACCCGTTCTTGAGGGAATATCCTTCAAGATCGGTGAAGGGGAAGCGCTTGCAATTGTCGGACCGAGCGGTTCCGGCAAGAGTTCGCTCGCCAAATTGCTGATCGGTGCGTTGCAGCCGTCCGAGGGCGAGATCTGGTTCGGCGGGCTGAACTACACACACTGGGATTCTAACGAATTCGGCCGCATCACGGGGTATCTGCCGCAGGATGTCGGGCTTTTTGCCGGCACCGTGCGCGAAAACATTGCCCGGTTCGGCGATACGTCGGTGGAACGGGTCATCGAAGCGGCGACGCTTGCGGGCATTCACGAGATGATTCTCAACCTGCCCAAGCAGTATGATACGATGCTGGGGCCCGGCGGGCTTGGATTGTCGGGCGGACAACGGCAGCGCATCGGCCTGGCCAGGGCTTTGCTCGAACGGCCCAAGCTGCTCATTCTGGACGAACCGAATGCCCATCTGGATCTGGCTGGCGAAGAGGCCCTGAGCAAGGCGCTGTTCGTCATGAAGGCGCAAGGAACCGCGATCGTCGTCATCACGCACCAGCCGGCGGTGCTGAATGTCGTCGATACCGTTCTCATTCTCAACACCGGCCGAATGACTTGGCACGGCTCATCGGAAGCACTGGCTGCGGCCCGGGCGAAGCAGAGTGGACTCCAATCCTCGGTTTCGGAGGCTCGCGAATGACGAATATTCCCGTTTCCGAGGATCAGGCCTACAACAACCCCTTGAAGCCGGCCATGGTTGGCGCGCTTGCCATCGGGGCTTTTGTGCTGCTGTTTGCCTTGTGGGGCTATGCGGCCCCTCTTTCGTCCGCCGCGATCGCCGAAGGCAGTCTTCAGGTGCAGGCGCAGAGGCAATCGGTCCAGCATCCCTATGGGGGTGTTGTCTCGGAACTTCTGGTCGCCGAGGGCGAACAGGTCGAACGCGGCCAACCCCTGATCGGCCTCGACACGACCGAAGCCCGCGCCAAACTGGACATAGCCAATGCGGAAGTGGTCTCCCTGCTGGCGCAAGAGGCCCGGCTGATCTGCGAACGGGACAATTCCGGCGCCGACTGCCTCGGAGCATTCGAGCAGAAGAATGCATCACGCTCGTTGATCAAGGCTGCCGTCGCCAACGAACATGCCATGCTGCTTGCCAGAGAACAGCAGTACGAGACAGAAAAGAAGGTCCTGTTTTCCAAAACCGAACAGCTTCAGGAACGGATTACCGGACTGAAGGCGCAGGTCGAAGGCCTGGAGCAGCAAAGCGAATCCCTCGACCTCGAGATCGAAGGAGCGCGGAAACTGCTGGTGTCGGGGTTCACGCCGAAAACGCGTGTTCTGGAACTGGAAAGACTGATCGCGCAACTGCGTGCGGATCGCGGATCGCGGCTTGCGGACATTGCGGGATCGGAAAAGGAAATCGGGGAAACCGAACTGGCCATCGCCAAGCTCGAACGCGACAGGATCAGCGACATTACCGACCAGATTCGCAAAACGCAGGCTTCACTGGCCGAGGCCCGGCCAAAACTTGAAGCGGCGCAGGACGTCATGAACCGCACGGTCATCAAAGCGCCTGTCAGCGGGGTGATCGTTGGCCTGTCCGTCTTCACGGAAGGTGGAGTCATTCAGGCCGGTGCACGTCTGATGGATATCGTGCCCGACGACACGCCGATCATCGTTGAGGGACGACTGCCCTTGTCCGACATCAACGAGGTGAAGCAGGGCGCCGATGCCGATATTCGCCTTACGGGCGTGCCGCGATCGAAGCGTCCCAATCTGAGAGGGAAAATTATAAGTGTTTCGGCCGACAAGATTACGGACTCGCAATCGGGAGCCAGTTACTTTTCGGTGAGAGCGTCAATAAATCTTGACGATATAAAAAATTCAGCGGTTCGGCTTCAACCTGGAATGCCAGCCGAAGTTGTGGTAACAACAAGTTCAAGGACTTTACTTGGTTATCTTCTTGGACCGCTGTTGGATGAAATCGGACATGCGTTCCGCGAACAGTGAGGATCGAACTATGGGTGAGTCGGAAAAGGGAACTCCAGCTCGTAATTCAAATGAACGACAGGCAGGTTCCAGAAATGCAGGCAGATCGACTGCTTTCAATGTAGAAAGTTCCACACTGTTCACGTTGGCCGCCGGTGCTATCGGCCTTGGCATTACGATCATGGAGAGTGAAAAGGCGGCGGCGGCAGTCGCTGCGGCACCGGCACACCCGGATTCCTCTTCGGACGCAAGCGACACTTCGACGACCGATGTCCATGCGACCGTCCCGGAGAGCGATGTGATAGCGGGCGATCATGCCGTCTCGGCAAGTATTCCCGCAGCTGTGCCCGCACAGGATGCCGCTCTTCAGACCGTTGATGTCGCTTCGATCGATGCAGCCGCAAATATTGAAGCCCACACGGTGGCTGACGCTGCGAACGATGTTGCCGGGACGGATACGGAAGCTGCCCTACAGATGGCGGCTACATCGGATCTGGGCCACGAGACAGTGCGTGTTGTCGGCTCCAGTGGCGGGAGCATAACGGGCGACGTCCATATTCCGACGCTGAATGTGGACCAACCTCTGACTGGTGTCGTGGATACGGCGCACAATGCGGTTTCCAATATACCGGATCTGCCTGATGACGCGCCGACCGATATATCCGATACCGTTGGCGGCATCACGGATGCGCTTGACGATACGCTGACCGGTGTGACCGATGTTGTTGGCGACGTGGTTGGCGGCGTCACCGACGTGCTTGGCGACACCCTGACAGGCGTGACCGATGTTGTTGGCGACGTGGTTGGCGGCGTCACCGACGTGCTTGACGATACGCTAACAGGCGTGACCGATGTCGTCGGCGACGTGGTCGGCGGTGTCACCGACGTGCTTGACGATACCCTGACAGGCGTAACCGATGTTGTTGGCGATGTGGTCGGCGGCGTCACCGACGTGCTTGGCGACACCCTGACAGGCGTGACCGATGTCGTTGGCGACGTGGTCGGCGGCGTCACCGACGTGCTTGGCGACACCCTGACAGGCGTGACCGATGTCGTTGGCGATGTGGTTGGCGGCGTCACCGACGTGCTTGACGATACGCTGACCGGCGTAACTGACGCCGTTGGCGACGTGGTCGGTGGTGTCACGGACTTGCTTGGCGGTCTTCTGGGTCACTCCGAAGATATTCAGACCACCGCATCAGATGCCCCGGCTGTTGCGGAGAGCAGCTTGTCGACCGATGTGGCCGATCAGGGTCAGACGGATATTTTTGAGGCCGCGCAGGATGCAATGAGCGATGCGGGAGGCCTTCTTGGCTCGATTGTTCCAGAGCTGACATTTATTGGGCAATCATTGTTAGGTACAGCGGATATTCACGACCTGTCCAACTCTCACGGTTCCCTTCTTCACGGGTTCCTGTAAGAGCTTGAATCAATAAGCGCCATGTGTGTGCAAAAATGGTAATTCTCGAGTACCGGAACTCAAGACGAATTGCCATTTGCAGGCACACATGGCGGCTTTTGGGACAGGCTCCAAGACAAAAACACCTCAGCCGATCATGACGAAGCGCGCAAAGCGCGCGCTATTTTTACATCGTGCGATTATCCGGCATGATCGACGCCTGCGGCGGACCGGCAAGGTCCAGGCTCACCATGAGACGCCGGCCCCCGTATTCATTTCCACCACCAGCGCCTGACTGCCGGATCGACAACCACCCCATCCTGTTTTGCCCCCACTTTCGGCTATCGTGCGAAAGCAGATGCTCTTTGCGCTAAAGCAATGTCTTCGCAACTTCCGGGGCTACATTCCGTGCGGAAGATACATCCGCCGTTTGGCAGCGGAATGTAAGCAGGTTGGAAGTGATACGAGCATTCTACGACAAGACAAACGCCCCGCATCGTGGACGTAATTTTTTCCAGCGTTCCCATAATATCCGCCGGTTTTTCCGCCCCTTTCGTTTTGGGCAACCGGGCCTGCTGCTGCTTCTGGCCATGCTCTTCGCCGTGCCCGCACAGGCGGGAGAATTGCAGAAATATCTGCCCAAGGTGGACGTGCATGCGCTCTTCGAAGGGGCGAACAGCATCGGTGCGCCGCAGGGCGAACCACCCATCGCACCTGTAAAAAAGGGCGATGAGCTTCTGGGCTATGTCTATCTGAATTCCGATTTCACCAGTTCCATCGGTTATTCCGGCAAGCCGATCCACATTGTTGTCGGCATCGACCCCAAGGGCGTCATTCGCGGAATCAAGCTGGTGGATCACAAGGAACCGATCGTGCTGATCGGCATTCCCGAACCCAAGGTCGTCGCGGCGCTGAATTCGCTGGTCAACAGCGATATGAGCGCAGTCGCCGCAGGCGATGCGAAACCGCCGCAGGTAGAGATCGTCAGCGGAGCGACCGTTACCGTTCTGGTGATGGGCGACAGCGTGGTGCGCTCGGCTGTCGGGCTTATTCGCAGCGGACGGCTCGGCAATGCGCCGGTGGCAAATGTCGCCGCCGATGCGCCGCGCGCCCTCAATATGGATCTGCGCGAGAAGAAGGACTGGCAGACGCTGATCGGCGACGGATCGGTACGCAGCCTGAAACTGTCTGTCGGAGAGGTTACGCAGGCGTTCCGCGATGCAAAACACGATGCTGCCGCCGATAATCCGGAAACCGTCAATCCCGAAGACGAATTTATCCAGCTTTATCTCGCTCCCGTTTCCGTGCCCTCCATCGGCATAAGCCTGCTTGGCGAGGACGCTTTCGCCCGTTTGCAAAAGCAGCTGAAGCCCGGCCGGTCGGCCATTCTTGTAGCGGGCGATGGCGCCTATTCCTTCAAGGGATCGGGCTATGTGCGCGGCGGCATTTTCGACCGCATCGAATTGATGCAGGATGGACAGGGCGTGCGTTTCCGCGACAAGAACCACACCCGCATCGGCGACATCATGGCCGAGGGTGCGCCGCGCCTGCGTGAGATCGCGCTGTTTCAGGTTCCCGACGGTTTCGCCTTCGACGTGACCAGGCCGTGGGACTTGCAGCTTCTCGTGCAGCGCGCCTTTGGCGCACGCGACAAGGCCAATGTGAGTTATGACGTCGGCTATAATCTGCCCGAACCCTATATGCTCAAGAAGCCGGAACCCGCACCCGCACAGCCTGCAAGCGCAGTCGACGCGCCGCGCCAGCCGCAGCCGGTAGGCGAAGCGACCGCTGCCGACATATTGGGAGAAAACAGCCCGCTCTGGGTAAAAATGTGGGAGATGAACCGTGTCAATGTGGTCATCGCGGGGCTGGCGATCCTCGTCCTTGTCGGCATCTTCTTCTTCCAGAACAGCCTCGTCAGGCATCCGCGTGTCTTCGTCTGGGTACGGCGCAGCTATCTCCTGTTCATTCTGTTGTGGCTCGGTTTCTACAACAATGCGCAATTGTCGGTGGTCAATGTCCTGACCTTCACCAATTCGCTGATTACCGGCTTCAACTGGGAGTTCTTCCTCACTTCGCCGCTGATCTTCATCCTGTGGGCATCGGTGGCGGCGGGCCTTCTGTTCTGGGGCCGTGGACCGTTCTGCGGCTGGCTGTGCCCGTTCGGCGCCTTGCAGGAACTCACCAACAATCTCGCCAAGTGGCTGAAAGTGCCGCAAGTCACCCTGCCATGGGGCCTGCACGAACGCCTGTGGCCGATCAAATACATGATCTTCCTCGGTCTGTTTGGCCTGTCGCTCTATTCGGTGGCGCTGGCGGAGGTTTTTTCGGAAGTCGAGCCGTTCAAGACCTCGATCATCCTCAAATTCGCGCGCGAATGGCCGTTCGTGATCTATGCGCTGACACTGCTTGCGGCGGGTCTGTTCATCGAGCGCTTCTATTGCCGCTACATGTGCCCGCTGGGCGCGGCGCTGGCCATTCCCGGACGCATCCGCATGTTCGAATGGCTGAAGCGCTGGTCCGAATGCGGATCGCCCTGCCAGCGCTGCGCCAAGGAATGCCCCGTTGAGGCAATCCACCCCGAAGGCCAGATCAATGTCAATGAGTGCATCTACTGCATGCATTGCCAGGAGCTTTATCACGACGACCAGCGCTGCCCGCACATGATTCAGGTGCGCGTGAAGCGCGAAAAATTCGCCGCCCGCAATGCGCCGCTTGCAGCCGCCACCGAGCGGGGTGGTGGCCCAGCCAGGCCCGTCATCTCAGTCAAGGGGAAGCCGGTCGAACTCCCTGTCAATACCGGCCCCACTGCCTGATTTATCAAAGGAGAGAACCATGTCTGACGAAATCAGTAAAACGCAGATCAGTCGAAGAAAATTGCTCGGAAGTTCGGCCTTTGTGGCGGCGGCTGGCGCAAGCGGTCTTGGCGGCGCCCTTCTTGCCGGATCGAGCGAGCCGACGCTTGCGGCTGCGGCAAAAGGGGAAGCGCACAGCGCCGAAGTGAAGCCGGGCGAACTCGACGAATATTACGTCTTCTTTTCCAGCGGCCAATCGGGCGAAGTGCGTATTGTCGGCCTGCCCTCCATGCGCGAACTGATGCGCATTCCGGTCTTCAATCGCGACAGCGCAACCGGCTGGGGCCAGACCAATGAAAGCCGGAAGGTGCTGACCGAGGGCCTGCTGCCGCAGGATCGCGAACTCCTGAAGGATCAGGGCGGCATCTTCCTCAACGGCGATCTGCACCATCCGCATCCCTCCTTTACGGACGGCACCTATGACGGTCGTTATCTCTACGCCAACGACAAGGCCAATACGCGCGTCTGCCGTATCCGTCTCGATGTGATGAAATGCGACAAGATCATCCAGCTGCCGAACCAGCATACAGTTCATGGTCTGCGCGTGCAGAAATATCCCAAGACCGGTTATGTCTTCTGTAACGGTGAAGATCGCGTGCCGATCCCCAATGACGGCAGCAACCTGACGGATCACAAGCAGTATCACGCCATTTTCAGCGCCGTGGACGGCGAGACGATGAAGGTCGCCTGGCAAATCATGGTCGATGGCAATCTCGACAATGTGGACTGCGACTATCAGGGCAAATATGCCTTCGCCACCTGCTACAATTCGGAGGAAGGGTCGACGCTCGCCGAAATGATGTCGAGCGAGCAGGACTGGATCGTCGTCTTCAACCTGAAGCGTATCGAGGAAGCGGTCGCCAAGGGAGAGTTCAAGGAAATGGGCGGCGTGCCGGTCATCGATGGTCGCCACGGCTCCAAATTCACGCGCTACATCCCCGTGCCCAACAGCCCGCACGGCATCAATACCGCGCCGGACGGCATTCATGTGGTCGTCAACGGCAAATTGTCGCCGACCGTTACGGTGTTCGACGTGCGCAAGTTCGACGATCTTTTCGACGACAAGATCAAGCCGCGCGATGCGGTGGTCGCCGAGCCGGAACTGGGGCTTGGACCGTTGCATACAGCCTATGACGGCAAGGGCAACGCCTATACGACGCTGTTCATCGACAGTCAGGTCTGCAAGTGGAACATCGAAGACGCCAAGCGCGCTTTCAAGGGCGAGAAGGTCGATCCGATCCGCCAGAAGCTCGATGTGCATTATCAGCCGGGCCATAACCACACCTCCATGGGCCAGACCAAGGAAGCGGACGGCAAATGGCTGATCTCGCTCAACAAGTTCTCCAAGGACCGCTATCTCAATGTCGGGCCGCTCAAACCGGAGAACGATCAGCTCATCGACATTTCCGGCGACAAGATGGAGATCGTTCATGATGGACCGAGCTTTGCCGAACCGCATGATGCAACAATCGTTCACCGGTCCAAGATCAATCCCGTCAATTTCTGGAGTCGTGAGGATCCATTCTTTGCCGACGCCGTTGCTCAGGCAAAGGCCGACGGTCTTGACCTGACGGAAGCCAATGAGGTGATCCGCGACGGCAACAAGGTGCGTGTCTATATGACATCCTCCGCCCCGGCCTTCGGCCTCACCGACTTCACCGTCCAGCAGGGCGACGAAGTAACGGTCTATGTCACCAATATCGATGAGATCGAAGACCTGACCCATGGTTTCGCCATCATCAATTACGGCGTCAACATGGAAGTAGGACCACAGGCAACGGCATCCGTCACCTTCACGGCCTCGAAGCCCGGCGTGTGGTGGTATTACTGCTCATGGTTCTGCCATGCCATGCACATGGAAATGAAGGGCCGGATGCTCGTGGAACCGAAGAAGGCCTGAATGCCATGATGCTCTTCCGTCTCTCGCTGTCTCTGTGTGCCAGTGTCGTATCTGTGCTTGCATTTTCCAATGCAGTGCCAGCAAGGCAGATCGACGTGGCTGTCGGAGACAGCGTGCAGGCGGTTGTTGCACAAGCGGAGCCGGGCGATGTCGTCCGGCTCCTGAAGGGCAAGCACGATGGCGCGGTCACTGTCGATCGCGCCATCGAACTCGAAGGCGAACCGGGCGCAGTTCTGGACGGGCTGGGTTCCGGTAACGCCATCACGGTCGATGCGCCGGGTGCAATCGTGCGCGGACTGGAAGTGCGCGGATCGGGCGATAACATGCCCGATCTCCATTCCGGCATTTTTGTCTCCAAGACGGCGACCGGCGCGCGTATCGAGAACAACCGGCTGGTGGACAATCTTTACGGCATCTATCTGCATGGCGCGGCGGATTCGGTTGCCAGCGGCAACACGATCATCGGGCGGCGCGGTGTGCGCATGGCCCAGACCGGCAGCGGCGTGTCGATCTGGAATGCGCCTGGTGCCGAAGTGATCGGCAATACGATACGCTACGGGCGCGACGGCATCTATACCAATGCCAGCCGCAAGAATGTCTTCAAGAACAACGTGATGGAGGATCTGCGCTTCGCAGTCCATTACATGTACACCGATGACAGTTCGGTGATCGGCAATATTTCGCGCAACAATTCTGTCGGTTTCGCGATCATGTATACCAAGCGGCTGAAAATATTGGACAATCTGTCCGAGGGCGACCGCGACCACGGCCTTCTGCTCAATTATGCCAATAATTCCGCCATTTCCGGCAACCGTGTGATCGGTCGGATGCAGCCCATCGACCGCTGGCTTGATGCAGGCGTGCAGACGGGCGAGCATGGCATGCCCGCGAGTGACCAGACGGAAGCAGTAGCGGGAGAAACTGCGCGGCTCGGCCCGGAAAAATGCGTCTTCATCTACAATGCCAACAAGAACACATTCACCGGAAACAGTTTTAAGAATTGCAGCATCGGCATCCATTTCACCGCGGGTTCCGAAGGCAATGCCATGAGCGGCAACGCCTTCATCAACAACCGCAATCAGGTGAAATATGTGGGCACGCGCAATCTCGACTGGTCGGTCGGAGGACGCGGCAATTACTGGAGCGACAATCCGGCCTTCGATCTGAACGGCGACGGCATCGCGGACAGCCCTTACCGGCCCAACGATCTCATCGACCGGGTGTTGTGGACTGCGCCGCAGGCAAAAATCCTTATCAATAGCCCGGCTGTCGAAACGATCCGCTGGGCGCAGACACAGTTCCCCGCACTTCTTCCCGGCGGGGTCGTGGACAGCCATCCCCTTATGAAGCCCCCTGCCCTGTCGCTGGCCCGAGCAGAGGACAAGGAAAGCAAACAAAATGACTGAGACTGTCATTCTCGACCGGGTCACCAAGTCCTATGGCGGCTTCAACGCCATCAGCGAGGCGAGTTTCAAGCTCCATGGCGGTGAAAACATCGCGCTGGTCGGTCACAACGGGGCCGGAAAAACTACGATGATCAAGCTCATGCTCGGCCTGATCCGCCCGACGAACGGCCAGGTGCGCGTGCTGGGCGAAGACCCGGCATCGGGTGCTTTCGCGGCTCGGCTGCGGCTTGGCTACCTGCCGGAACACGTCTCTTTCAACATGGCGCTGACGGGAGCCGAAACGCTCAGGTTTTATGCGCGTCTGAAACAGGTTCCGCTCAAACAGACGGGAGAGCTTCTGGAGCGCGTCGGACTGGCTGAGGCTGCGCGTCGCCGGGTCGGCACCTATTCCAAGGGGATGCGCCAGCGACTTGGGCTGGCGCAAGCCCTGCTCGGAAAACCGTCGGTGCTGCTTCTAGACGAGCCGACGACCGGCCTCGACCCGGCGCTCCGCCAGAGTTTTTACGATATTCTGGAGCATTTGCGGCAGGACGGCGCGACGATCCTCATGTCGTCGCACGCGCTGACCGAGCTGGAAACCAAGGTCGGGCGCGTCATCATCGCCAATAAAGGCCGGGTGATCGCCGACGGTTCCATCGATGCGCTGCGTCGGATTTCGCAATTACCGCTGCGGATTCGCGTGCAGACCCATGACGTGTCACGTCTGCCTGCGGGGAGCGAAAACACCGCTCTTCGCTGGCATCGTCTCGGCCCCGATCTCTTTGAAACCGAAGCCCCGGCGGACGGCAAGATGGCGCTCGTGCGCGACATCGTGGCCATGAACGACAATCTTTCGGAACTCGACATCATCCCGCCGACACTCGACGAACTTTATGCCCATTTCCTCAATGCGGGCGATGCGGCGCAACAGGAGGCGGCGGAATGAATAATATCGCCATTATCGCGGCCAAGGAAATTCAGGAAGGCCTGCGCAATCGCTGGGTTTTGGCAACCACGCTGCTGCTGGCCGCGCTGGCGCTCAGCATGACGTTTCTTGGCAGCGCGCCGACCGGCAGTTCCATCGGCGCAAGCAGGCTTGACATCGTGATCGTCAGTCTTTCCAGCCTTACCATTTTCCTCATCCCGCTCATCGCGCTTCTGATCTCGCACGACGCAATTGTCGGCGAAATGGAGCGGGGCACCATGCTCCTGCTGCTAAGCTATCCGCTGAGCCGCACGCAGATGGTGCTCGGCAAGTTTCTCGGCCAGCTTGCCATTCTGGCCTTTGCAACCCTGTTCGGCTATGGCGCAGCGGCCCTCGCACTGATCGCCACCGGAGCGGGCGTGGATGCGGGAAGCTGGCTGTCGCTTCTCAAGCTGATCGGCTCGTCGATCCTGCTCGGTGCGGTGTTCATCGCCATCGGCTTTCTCGCCAGCACGCTGGTGCGCGAGCGCAGCACGGCGGCGGGCGTGGCCATCGGCGTCTGGCTGTTCTTTGTCCTGATCTACGATGCGGCCCTGCTGGCGCTGCTGGTCTTCGATCAGGGCCGGATGATTGGCACACACGTGCTGAACGGCTTTCTGCTGTTCAATCCGGCGGATTCCTATCGTCTTCTCAATTTCGGCACCGGTCAGGCCGGTGCACTCACCGGCATGGGCGGCGTGGCGGGCAATGCAACGCTTGGAACCCTCAGCCTCACGCTGGCGCTCGGCCTCTGGACCCTGCTGCCGCTTTCGCTTTCCATGCTGGTCTTTTCGAGGAAAGAACTATGAAGAAGTCCTGGCTTGTCGCCTCCGCGTTTCTCGTGGCCGTTCTGGCTGGCTGCTCGCAGGAGAAGAAGGTTGAGACAATTGCGCCTTTCGCGCTGACCGAAACGGCAATGGGGCGCTATTGCGGCATGAACGTTCTGGAGCATCCCGGCCCCAAGGGACAGATCATTCTCGCACCCGCCAATGAAGCGGTCTGGTTTTCGTCGGCGCGTGACACGCTCGCCTTCACCATGCTGCCGGAAGAACCGAAGACTATCGCCGCCATCTATGTTTCCGACATGGGCAAGGCGCCAAGCTGGGAAGAACCGGGGGCGGAAAACTGGGTCGATGCGCGCAAGGCGTTTTTCGTGATCGAAAGCGCCGTGCTTGGCGGTATGGGCGCAAAGGAAGCCGTTCCGTTCTCGACGCAGGAAGCCGCTGAACGGTTCGTTGCCGACAAGGGTGGGCGTATCGTGAATTTCAAGGATATGCCGGAAGATTATGTGCTGGGCGATCAGGGCGTTCCACAAACGGGTTCCGTCGCCGAAAACCATTGAGGAAACCGCCATGCCTGTCAATCGACGTCTTGTGCTTGCCGGTGGCATCGCAGCCGCGGCGTTTTATGGCGCTCCGCGTCTTGCTTCGGCCTTGACGGCTCCCGACCCCGTAACATGGCGCGGGCAGGCAATGGGCGCACCAGCCAGAATTATCGTCTATCACCCGGACTGGAAGACCGCGGAACGATTGATCCGCGAGAGCGTCCGAGAAGCGGGGCGGCTTGAGGATATTTTTACGCTCTATCGTCCCGATAGCGAGCTTTCCCGACTGAACCGGGCTGGCGCTCTGGCATCGCCTTCGCCGGAACTGGTCGAGCTATTGAGCATCTGCCGCACATGCTGGCAATTGAGCGACGGCCTGTTCGACCCGACGGTGCAACCGCTCTGGGAATGCCTGAAGAGCCATTTCTCCAAGCCGAATCCCGACCCGAGCGGGCCTTCGCGGGAGGAATGGAACAAGGCGCTGGCGCAGGTCGGCTTCGGCCATGTCCTGTTCGATGCAAGCCGCATCGCCTTTGCAAGACCGGCCATGGCGCTGACGCTCAACGGTATTGCTCAAGGGTTTGTCACCGACCGGGTCACGGCTCTGCTCAAGGCGGGCGGCGTGAAACATGCGCTGGTGGATATGGGAGAATACCGGGCCATCGGCACCGGGCCGGACGGCAGGCCATGGCGCATCGGCATTGCCGATCTGGAAGCCGGTTCCAGCCCGGAAGAATTTATCGACATTGAAGATCGGGGGCTTGCGACATCGAGCTTCGAGGGCTTTCAGTTCGAGGAAAGCGGTCGATTCAATCATCTTCTCAATCCGAAGACCGGCTATTCCGCATCACTCTATGAGCGGGTGACGGTGGTCGCGCCGAGCACCGCGATGGCGGATGCGCTTGCCACGGCTTTCAGCCTCATGGGGCCGAAACAGATAGCGAGCAGTTTGAAAAAACGGACCGGAATTTCAGCCCATATCAAACATCGGAACGGCAAGAACCTTCATTTGCCGGCCTGAACGTTGGTCGGGGCCAGCAGACCTTCCGTCTTTTCCTGATTGCCAAGCCCGACCTGACGGACAAGTTGTGCAATCTCCGCCAATTGCGACGACAGGGGGTTCGTCTTGCGCCACACCATGCCGATGGTCCGCACCGGGTGCGGCGGGCCAAGACGCGACATGCATATTCTTGCCGAGCGCGTCTCCATATCAAGGGCCATTTGTGGAACGAGCGTCACGCCGATGCCAGCGCCCACCATCTGGACGAGGGTGGAAAGCGAACTCCCCTCCATGAATTCACGCGGCGGCGCGGCGGCGATATTGCAGAACGACAGCGCCTGATCGCGGAAACAGTGCCCTTCCTCCAGCAAAAGCAGCTTCATCTCATGCAGCTTGTCGGCACTGGGAACAGGCTTGTCAGCATCTTCCAGCGGCCGGATCAGGACAAACTCCTCGTCAAAGAGTGGAATTTCCGTCAAGGCAGGTTCGGAAACAGGCAGGGCGACAATCGCCGCGTCGAGACGCGCTTCCAGAAGATCGTGGATCAGCTTTTGCGTGATCGCTTCCTTCGGCCGGGGTTCCAGACCGGGATAGGTCACGTTCAGCGTCTTGATGATTTCGGGCAATAGATAAGGCGCAACCGTCGGGATGATACCGAGGCGAAGCTTTCCCGTGAACGCCCCTTGCGTGGCGCGCGCCAGTTCCTCCAATTCATCGACCGAACGCAGAATGCCGCGAACGCGTTCCGCAAATGCCTCGCCCAGACTCGTCAGGCGGATTTGCCTGCCGCCCCGCTCCACCAGAGGAGCGCCAATCAGTTCCTCCAGCTCTCTTATCTGCACCGACAGCGCCGGCTGGGAAATCGAACACGCCTCCGCCGCACGCCCAAAATGACCGATTCCGGCAAGCGCATCGAAATAGCGCAGATGTTTCATCGATAATCCTATCATAAGATAATCATATCGCAGCCTTTAGAATATACAATTGGAAATTATCGATAGCTTCGTTATCCTGTCACTATTGCCATGTAACATGGCGGGAACAGCCGCCTTGTCGCAACATGCATTTTACTTTCAACCAATCACTTTATCAGCGAAGCTATTTGAAGAAGACTACCGGAGAAAAATCATGGACGTAAAGACGAAACAGGCCGGGAAATGTCCGGTCATGCATGGCGGCAACACCGCTCTTGGCAATTCCGTGATGGAATGGTGGCCCAATGCACTCAATCTCGACATTCTGCACCAGCACGATACCAAGACCAATCCGCTGGGCAAGGATTTCAATTACAGGGAAGAGCTCAAGAAGCTCGATGTGGAAGCGCTCAAGGCCGATTTGCGCGCCCTGATGACCGACAGCCAGCCATGGTGGCCAGCGGACTGGGGCAGCTATGTCGGCATGATGGCCCGCGTCAGCTGGCACGCCGCCGGTTCCTACCGCAACACCGACGGACGTGGCGGCACCGGCACCGGCAACCAGCGTTTTGCGCCGCTCAATTCCTGGCCGGATAACGTCAACACCGACAAGGGCCGTCGCCTGCTGTGGCCGATCAAGAAGAAATACGGCAATCGCATTTCCTGGGCCGACCTCATCGCGCTCGCGGGCACCATCGCCTATGACGTTGCGGGCCTGAAGACCTTCGGCTTCGCCTTTGGCCGCGAAGACATCTGGGCCCCGGAAAAGGACACCTATTGGGGCGAGGAAAAAGAATGGCTTGCGCCGAGCGATGGCCGCTATGGCGATGTGAGCAAGCCGGAAACGCTGGAAAACCCGCTCGCCGCCGTGCAGATGGGCCTGATCTATGTCAACCCGGAAGGCGTCAACGGCAAGTCCGATCCGATGGCCACCGCCGCGCAGATCCGCGAAACCTTCGCCCGCATGGGCATGAACGATGAGGAAACCGTCGCGCTGACCGCTGGCGGCCACACCATCGGCAAGAGCCACGGCAATGGCAGCGCGGCCGATCTCAGCCCAGATCCGGAAGCCGCAGGCCCGGAATATCAGGGGCTTGGCTGGATGAACACCAAGGGCCGCGGCATTGGCCGTGACACGGTTGTGTCGGGCATCGAAGGCGCATGGACGACCGAGCCGACCAAATGGGACAACGGCTTCTTCGAAATGCTGTTCAATCACGAATGGACACTGAGCCACAGCCCGGCAGGCGCCTCGCAATGGGTGCCGATCACCATTGCCGACAAGGACAAGCCGGTCGACGTGGAAGACGCGTCGATCCGCCTCCTGCCCATCATGACCGATGCGGACATGGCAATGAAGGTGGACCCGATCTACCGCGAAATTTCGCTCCGCTTCAAGGATGATTTCGAGGCATTTTCCGACGCGTTTGCGCGCGCATGGTTCAAGCTGACCCATCGCGACATGGGACCGAAATCGCGTTATTTCGGCCCGGATGCCCCGACCGAAGACCTCATCTGGCAAGACCCGGTCCCGGCTGGAAGCACCGGCTATGACGTCAAGGCCCTGAAGGCCAGGATCGCGGCATCGGGCCTTTCCGTGTCGGATATGGTTTCCACCGCCTGGGACAGCGCGCGCACCTTCCGCGGCTCAGATTATCGCGGCGGCGCAAACGGCGCACGCATCCGTCTTGCCCCGCAGAAGGACTGGGAAGGCAACGAACCGGCACGTCTGGCGCGGGTTCTCTCCGTGCTCGAACCGATTGCGGCGGCATCCGGCGCAAGCCTTGCCGACACGATTGTGCTGGCTGGCAATTACGGTGTGGAACAGGCCGCCAAGGCCGCAGGTTTCGATATCGAAGTGCCTTTCGCACCGGGTCGTGGCGATGCGACAGCCGAGCAGACCGACGTGGAAGGCTTCGCGCCGCTGGAGCCGCTTGCCGACGGCTTCCGCAACTGGATGAAGAAGGACTATGTCGTCTCAGCCGAGGAAATGCTGCTCGACCGCGCCCAGTTGATGCGCATCACCGCGCCTGAAATGACGGCGCTGATCGGCGGCATGCGCGTGATCGGCACCAATCATGGCGATACGGCGCATGGCGTCTTCACGGACCGCAAGGGGGCGCTGACCACCGACTTCTTCGTCACGCTCACCGACATGGCCTATTCGTGGGTACCGACCGCCAATGGTCTTTACGAAATCCGCGACCGCGCAACCGGAGCCGTCAAGTTCACCGCCACCCGCGTCGATCTGGTTTTCGGCTCCAACTCCATCCTTCGTGCCTATGCGGAAGTCTACGCCCAGGACGACAGCAAGGAAAAATTCGTGAAGGATTTTGTCGCCGCCTGGACGAAGGTCATGAACGCCGACCGCTACGATCTGGCGTAAACGCAATAAAGCCCCGGTGAAATCGGGGCTTTGAAGAGACAAGCGGCGGAGCCTTGATGGCTCCGCCGTTTTTTTTGCGTCGGGGCAAATCGCGGCACCGAAGCAAACGGTTGTATTTCAGCATTTTATAATAAAATAATCGAAACTTTCCAGTAATATTGTTGCAATACAAATTGAACACCGAATTCCGTGCAGATTGACATAATATGCCATTGGCATATCGATTTCACCGCTTTGAAGGAAGCGAGGCATGTTTACCTTTACTGTCAATGGGAAAGACTTCAGCGTTGATGTCCCGGAAGATATGCCGCTTCTGTGGGTGCTGCGCGATCATCTCAGTCTTGTCGGCACCAAATACGGTTGCGGTGTTGCGCAGTGTGGCGCCTGCACCGTGCATGTGGACGGCGCGCCGGTGCGCTCTTGCCAGTTGACGATTGGCGATATTGGCGACCGCCAGGTCGTGACCATTGAGGGAATTGGCGATACGCCCAGCGGCGCCGCCGTGCAGCAGGCCTGGATGGAAGCCGACGTTCCGCAATGCGGTTATTGCCAGGCTGGCCAAATCATGTCCGCGACAGCTTTATTGAATACGACCCCTCATCCCGACGATCTCGACATAGACGCCGCCATGGCCGGAAATATCTGCCGCTGCGGAACCTATATTCGCATCCGCCGGGCTATCAAAAGCGCTGCATCCAAATTGGCCTGACCGATGAAGAAAATCGTCGCCGCTATCGTCGTTGTCATCGCAGTTGCCGCAATCGGTCTTGCGGGGTGGTTTTATGCGGACCGCGATCCGATGTCTTTTGCCGGAGGAGCGACGGTCGCGCTGGAGGATTACAAAGGTGGCAATGTCACCGGCGTTCCCCCTGAGCTTGCCGATGCGGACATTGCGAAGCGCGGCGAATATCTCGCCCGTGCGGCGGACTGTCAGGCCTGTCATACGGCTCCGGGTGGCGCTCCCTTCGCAGGCGGTTTCGCTTTCGTCATGCCATTCGGCACGATCTATTCCACCAATATTACCGCCGACAAGGAAACGGGTATCGGCAATTACAGCGACGCCCAGTTTCTGGCCGCGGTGAGGAATGGCGTTCGCGCCGATGGATCGCATCTTTATCCCGCCATGCCTTATACGTCCTACACCTTGATGAGCGATGCCGATGTGCTGGCCATCAAGGCCTATCTTCTGACCCTGACGCCGGTGCACGAGCCAGCGAAGACAAGCCAATTGTCATGGCCGTTCAACCAACGCGGCCTGATGGCGATCTGGAACCTCGTATTCAACCCCGATGAGCGCTTTCGCCCCAATGTTGACCGAAGCGCGGAATGGAATCGCGGTGCCTATCTTGCCGAGGCGCTGGGCCATTGCGGCGACTGCCACACACCGCGCAATATTGCCTTCGCTCTGAACAATTCGAGAAAGTTTGCCGGTGCGATCACTGCGGGCTGGCACGCTTATAACATCACGAGCGATCCGGATTCGGGTCTGGGCCACTGGACCGCTGAAAATCTCGGCGCCTATCTCTCCACCGGCTATGCTGACGGTCATGGCAGTCCGACGGGTCCGATGGGCGAGGCTTATGATAACAGCCTGACCTATCTGTTGCCGCAGGATACCAAGGCACTGGTGACCTATCTGCGCAGCATTCCCGCCCGTTCGAGCGGCTTGCCGCGTCCTGTCACCACGCCCGCGCCGGTATCCTATAAGGAGGGCGTGAAAACAGGAACGTCCGATCGGCGTGGCGAACTGGTCTTCGCCAGCGCCTGTGCGAGTTGTCATAGCTGGACTGGCATAAGCCCGGTCAACAACCATGCGACACTGACGGGTATTCGTGCAGTCAACGATCCCAGCGCCACCAATGTCGCGCAGGCTGTCATCAACGGCGTCAACCGCGAGACGGAAGCAGGCCCTGTCTTCATGCCCGCCTTCGGGCAGGGCTATTCCGACGAAGATATAGCGGCCGTCGCCAATTATGTTACAGCCCGTTTCGGTGCCCAGGGCGCAGGTTTGACGGGTGAGGATATCGCCAGCCTGCGAAAGCAGGCACCCCAGCAATCAAAATCCGACGAGGTGGTGCATAATGACTGATACGCAGTCCGGTTTTGCACAGTCCGATGCTTATCTCTCCGCGCTTATAAGCGAGGTGCGGTCTCGACCGGCCGTCGACTTCTCCCTCAATTCGGGATTTACCACAGGCCGACGGGGTTTCCTCAAGCTGGCGGGCATGGGGGTTGCCGGGCTGGTGCTCGGATTTCATCTTGGTGATACGGCCTTTGCCGAGGAAGCGCAGGACAATACCGAAAATGGCGATGATCGGGCGATAAACGCTTTCATCCGGATTGCGCCTGACAACAGGATCACCATTTTCTCCAAAGCGCCGGAAATCGGTCAGGGCATCAAGACATCCTTTGGTGTGATTATTGCCGAGGAACTCGATGCCGACTGGAACAATGTCGTGGTTGAGCAGGCGCCCATCAAACCTGATGTCTATGGCAATCAGGGGGCTGGCGGCTCGACATCGATCCCGCTTGCCTGGAACCAGTTGCGCCAGGCAGGGGCCGGCGCCAGGGCGATGCTGATTGCCGCGGCAGCCGGACAATGGGGCGTCGATGCATCGCAGATCGTCGCCAGGGAATCGGTTCTGTCCCATGCCGCAAGCGGTAAATCCGCCACCTACGGAGAGTTTGCGGTTGCGGCGTCGCAGATGCCGGTGCCAGATCCCGCGGCGTTGAAGCTGAAAGCCCGCAATGAATATGGCCTCATCGGAAAACGCCATCACGGCGTTGACGATTCCAAGGTCGTCACTGGCCAGCCCCTGTTCGGGATCGATGTCCAGCTTCCCGGGATGGTCTATGCCAATTACACCAAATGTCCGGCGGCAGGCGGGAAGGCGCTATCCTTCAATCGCGACGAGATCACAGCGCAACCCGGTGTGCTCGATGCTTTCATTCTGGAGGGCACGGGTATTCCGGCCGAAGTGATGCCGGGTGTCGCCATCATTGCCAAAGATACATGGAGCGCCTTTCAGGCCAAGAAGAAACTCCGGGTCGATTGGGACCGAAGCGAAGCATCGAAGGATTCGACATCCCGGTTCTCAAGGGATGCCAGAAAGGCCGCGGCGCTATTCCCCAGCCAGGCCGACGATAATGTCGGCGATGTGGATAAGGCATTTGCCGGCGCGGCGAAAACCATCGAGGCCTATTACGAATATCCCTTTGTGGCCCATGCGCCGCTGGAGCCGATGAATACGACTGCGCACTGGCACGACGGAATCATGGAGATGTGGGTTCCGACCCAGCAGCCCGTGCGCGCTTTGCCATTGGTGGCGAAAGTCGCGAACATAGCGCAGGAAAAAATCGTGATGCACCAGACCCGCGTCGGTGGTGCATTCGGGCGGCGGCTGGTCAACGATTATACCTGCGAGGCTGCGGCCATCGCGCGTAAAGTCGACGCTCCGGTCAAGCTGCAATGGAGCCGGGAGGACGATTTCAGCCACGATTTTTTTCGCCCCTCCGGTTATCACCAGTTCAAGGGAGCGGTTGATGAAAATGGCAGGCTCGACGCCTGGCAAGAGCATTTCATCACCTTCACTGCGGACGGAAAGAAGGAAGCTGCGGCCTCGGGGCTTACCGAGAATATCAAATACTCCATCAAGGCGCCGAACCTGCGTCGCGGCACCACGATGTTTCCATTGAGAATTCCGACCGGCGCTTGGCGAGCGCCGGGCGATTGTGTTCAGGTCTTTGCCGCGCAAAGCTTCATGCATGAACTGTCGCTGGCCGCAGACCGTGACCATGTTGAGTTTCTGATCGACGCGGTTAATCGCGACGTCCCCGAGCTGGCGCCCCAACCGGGAGCCAACGGCACGATTGCCAATTTCAGCCCCAGGCGAGCCACGGACGTCATCAGAATGTGTGCCGACAAGGCGGACTGGGGCAAAACGCTGTCGAAGGGGAAAGGCATGGGGCTGGCCTGGTGCTATTCCCACGCGGGCCATGCCGCGCAGGCGGTAGAACTGAGTGTGGACGCCAAAAAGCGGATCAGGATCGATCGTATCGTTGTCGTGCTCGACGTCGGCCCGATCATTGATCTGGCCGGCTCCGAAGCGCAGGCGCAGGGCGCCAGCACGGACGCGCTTTCCACGGCTTTGGGCCTCAAGATCAATATTGAGAACGGTGAGATTGAAGAACAGAACTACAACGCCTATCCGATTTTGCGTATGCCGTTCGCGCCGATGAACATCGATGCCTTCTTCATTCAGTCCGACAACCCGCCGACTGGCATGGGCGAGCCGGCCTTCCCGGCACTGGCGCCGGCACTGGGAAATGCCATTTTCATGGCAACCGGAGAACGTGTCCGCCGTCTGCCGTTGCGCGATCTGGGTTATTCACTGGCGACATAACAAGTCGTCCCGACATTTCGAGCGCTGTCCAAGAATCTGTTGCAATTTTTGCGGCTGTCTCAGGCGAGATGGACGTTAGCTGCCATGACTAGAGCCTTTCAGGTTTTGACGGAAGCGTATCCGGCGCTTTCGAAGTAGTTTGCGCATTCTGCTGGTTCGATGGTTGTGACGAGATGGCCGATG
>NZ_JACIJG010000019.1 GCF_014199265.1 Brucella daejeonensis | reverse complement strand
GCCTGCCGCCAGCGTTCGTTCTGAGCCAGGATCAAACTCTCAAGTTGAAAATTTGATAATTGGCTTCTTTTGGTCAAAACCCCCATCGTCTCCGACAGAGGCATGAACCGTGGTCACGCTCAAATTGACGAGAACATATTTTACACACCAGACGATCATCTCTGACCATCCAGGTAACATAGTTCTATCAAGAAACGTGTCCGCCAAAGTTCATTGTGACAACCCGATCTCTCAGGCCATCCGCAGACTATGCCGCCCACGTTTCTCTTTCTTCTGTATAAAATTGTCAAAGAACAGACAGTCTCAAAACCGTCGAAAATCTCACCCGCTCAACCAGTTCCGCAGCCCAACCTCAACTCATCGTCTCAGTCTCGTCTGCGCCCCGTCTCAGCGGTGCCGGGTATCTAGTCCACACCGTTCAGTGTGTCAACCCATTTTTTTGAAGAAAATCACAAACTTATAAGTCGTTCTTCCCTTCAAATCTCAACAAGGCTTCCACCCCGCCGAGACGCCCCACCTACTCACAAGCCAACCCAAAGTCAACCGCTTTCACCAGAACTCAAGGACGAAGCAACCTGCCGCTAGCAGCGTCGCCGCCCTCGTTGTGGCGCCATATAGACCCCGCCAATCAAAACTGTCAACGACAATCGTCACGTTTTTGCAAAAATTCTTTCCACAGGGAAATCGAATAGATTTAATCATATGGAAACCCATTGCGCCATTCGATTCCGATCTGTTCACGTAAAAAGGCGGCCTTTCGACCGCCTTCTACATATCCATAGCAATGAGAAGGCCTGATCGATCACTCCTCGGGCTCATATACGCGGATACCGTCATCTTTAGCGAACAGCACGCAAGGCCCCTGCGACCCCCGCGGATCATAGGCATAACCCTTTGCAGCAAGAGCATGGGTCATCTCCCTGATCCCGGTCAGGCCATAAAGATGATCGTGAAGTTCCAGAAATATACGCTCAACGCCCGGCAGATCGGCTTTCAGCAGCAGATCCCGTTCCGCGCCTTCAATGTCCATCACCAGAACATTGATATCATGCGTGTTTATGAATTCATCGATATTATTCGACTGCAATTCGATCGTGCGTTCATAAGGACCCTGATTTTCATCCATGGAGGACATCCACAAGTCCCGCCGGACATAAAAGCAAAACGAACCAGGTTCGCCCGCGCTCAATATGCCCTGAGACAGAACCACATTGTCGAGATCGTTGGCATCGATCACCCTGCGTGCGAGCGCCGCGGTCGCTGGGTTGGCCTCGAAAGCCCATACGGACACATCCGCTATTCCGGCAATGATCGAGGTAATGATCCCGATCCCCGAACCAAGTTCCAGCACCCTGTCGCCAGGTTTCACCGCCTTATAGATCGAACGCGCTTCCTTGGCCTCATAGCTCCCACTCGTCAAAGCCTGCCAGATGACCGGCGAAACTTCGTCCGCAGCAATCGGAACGTCTATTCCATGTACTTTCAACAATTTCCCGCCCAACCCTCATGTTCGGTGCGCGTCGTCTGAACGCATTTAACATTATCCAGGATTTGAACATAAGCTGATTTGGCTTCGACAAACCAGCACCCTGCCCGTCATCCACGCAAAGACGCCTATCTGGCGTTCCTGACCGCGGATTGCCGGCCACCATGAAGGTGCTGTAATTTTGATGCGGGCACGGGTCTGCCGATCAGATAGCCCTGGACCTGGTCGCAACCGAGCCGTTTGAGACACTCAAGCTGTTCTTCGGTTTCGATACCTTCGGCAATGGTCACCATCTTCAGGCTTCGCCCAACCCCGGTTACGAGTTCGACAATGGCAAACGCATCGGCTCGCGTGGTCACATCACGCACGAAAGAACGGTCGATCTTGATCTTGTCGAAAGGGAAGCCGCTGAGGCTGCCCAGCGATGAATAGCCGGTGCCGAAATCGTCCATGGCGATCTGGATGCCAAGTCCCTTCAATTGCCGAAGCGTACTCAATGTCTGCTCATTCTTGTCGAGTAGAACTGACTCGGTTATCTCGAGCTCCAGTCGCTCCGGGTTCAATCCGCTCGACTCAAGCGCACCAACGACGCTTTGAATGAGATCGAGACTTCGGAACTGGACCGGAGAAAGATTGACCGCGATCTTGAGCGGAGCGCTCCACTGGGCCGCTTCGGCGCAGGCTGTCTCCAGAACCCAGTCACCGAGCGCGCGGATAAAGCCGATTTTCTCGGCGACCGGGATGAAATCTACCGGCGATACCGCCCCGCGCACCGGATGAGTCCATCGCAGCAACGCTTCATAACCCTGGATCTCCCGGTCATTCGTCGTGGCTTGCGGTTGATAATAGACTTCCATTTCACCGTTCTGCAGGGCTTTCTGAAGATCGGATTCGAAAGATTTCTTCTCGCGCAAGCGGGTCTGCATCAGCGGCTTGAAAACGCTGGAATGGCCGGGACCAAGCGCCTTTGCTTCATAAAGGGCGAGATCGGCATGTTTGAAGAGTTCTTCCGTGTCGGGTTCACCCTGCGAAATCGCGATGCCAACACAGGTTCCGATCTTAATTTCCAATTCGCCGACAGGATATGGCCTGCCGATGACATCCATCAGGCGGTTGGATAGGGCGACGGCGGCTTCCTCGGACAGTCCGGTGGACAACAGCGCAAACTCGTCGCCGCCAAGCCGACAGACGATATCGCCCTGCGCTACAAGATTCGTCAGCCGTTCCGCTACGGCTTGCAACAAAGCGTCGCCGACATCGTGGCCGAGCGTGTCATTGACATCCTTGAACCCATCGAGATCGAGCAGAAAGACGTTCGCCGATGCCCCTCCCGCCTGAGCGACTTGCAAACGCTTCTCCAGATCCTGCCGAAACAGCACACGGTTCGGCAGACCTGTCAGCGCATCGTGATGGGCATCGTGTTCCAGCCGATAGTTCTGGGCCTGCAATTCGCCGGTAGCTTCCCGCAAATCGGCGGTAAGGCGCTGCATATTTCCATGCGCGCGGTCGAGCAGTTTGTTATGCCGCAACAAAAGAATAACAAGGATGACGCCGCAGAGAATGAGTCCCGCGGCAAGCGCCGTGTAAATGAAGTGAAGTTGCTTCACCTCAGCCTGCGCGACATCGATGACACCGACATCGTACTCGACGGAAGCTGACGCAAGCCCGGTCATAGGTCCGTCGAGCGCGGCCATCAACGGCAGTATGGCCCGGGCGCCAGCGGAATCGAGATGGTCCAACTGCGCATCGAGAGCATTCAGGACATCGCTCAGCTTGAGAAACAGTTCGTGGCGATCCGGATCGCCCTGAATGAACGACCGCAGGTTTCCCTGTTGCAGCAGTTCCAGCCGCCCAAGCATGATATCGAGGCGGAGCCGCACCTTCTCGCGCATCTCATCGGTGGTGTCGAGCGCGAAGTCGGCCACGACATGCTCCAGCCGCATATATTCCGAGACGGTCTGTCCGACCGACCAGGAATCATTATAGCGGGAAAATTTCTGAAGCGCGGTCTGCCGCTCGGTGATCACATAGGCGATATAGGCCGTTGCCACGACGAAACAACAGATAATGACGCCCAGGATTCGTCTCACACTGCGCCTCTATTCAACTATCAGCTTGGCAACCTGCCACGCGGAACGTGTATAATAGGTCTGTCTTTGAAGCTGCGGGTCGCTATCATACGGATAGATAATAAACAATGGTCCTTTGTCTCGCACCGGCATGTAATTGCCATCCCGTTTCAACGCAAGGATAACGTTGAAATTCCTGAAGTCATCCATCGGGATATTGCTGGTATAATCGTTCAGGGCAACCGCGGTCACTTTCGTGCCCTTCGCGCCCACGAGCGTCATGAGCTTCTCCATGGAAACGCCTTCGAAGCGAATACGGCCGTCATACCAGGGATTGGCGGTCACGATAGTCTGTAGCCCCAACGCCTCCAGCATATCCCTGTCGAACTGCGCGGTATTTCCGACATTGGTGTTGGAGATATTGCCGGATATGACGAGGATCGGCTTGCCCGCCGGTTGCGACAGCGGCTCGGCAGCGGCACCGGATATCCAGGCGAGCGGTAAAACGAGGCAGAAAAAAAGACGGATGAAGCTCATTGCATTTCTCCTTGAGAGTTAAGACCAATAAAGAGAAATTGCCTAAATCAAGGTGAAGATTGCATCGATCTTCTATCTTTTCCTGCTTATATGCAATGAAATTGAAATACCGGCGCGGCGCTGCCGTTAGGTAAGTTTAACTTGTGCTCGACCGGTAAATTCGCTGAAAGAGGGACATATTATAGCGCATTGCATCGCAAAAACATAATTCATCATGAGTAAATTTCGTCCTTTGGCCGCGATCTGGAATACCTCACCGCAAGATACCCCCGAACTACACGTGATTGACCGCTCGTGCAGCCCTATGTCCGCCAACCGGCGAGCCTTCCTCCCGTCATAGGCGCGGGAACACCTGTCGTACTCGGAAAACTGATGGGCAGACCACGCAGGACACGGACGGCCAGAAATGCGAAGCATTCCGCTTCCACGGCATCGCCGCGCCAGCCCAGCGTTTCGACCGGAACGAGTTCGACATGGGCACGCTCAACAAGCATATGCATGAGGGTCGGGTTATGGCGCCCGCCGCCGCTGACAGCGAGGCGCTTCGGGCGACGCGGCAGAATGTCCAGCGCCTTGCCGACGGCGGAAGCCGTAAAGGCCGTTAGCGTCGCGGCACCGTCCTCGGCATCGAGACCATCGGCCATTGCCGCCGTGAAATCGAAACGGTCGAGAGACTTTGGATAGGCTGTGGTCATATAGGGGTGCGCCAACAGCCTGGCGAGACGCTCCTCATCCACCTTGCCTCTGGCTGCCAGCAGACCGTCGCGATCCATATCGCCCAGACTACGCGCCTTTACGAAATCGTTGATCGGCGCATTTGCTGGCCCGGTATCGAAGGCCACCAACATATCGCCGCCATCCCACCAGGTTATATTGCCGACACCGCCCAGATTGAGAATCGCAGCCTCACCGTTTGCATCAGCGCTACGCAAAAGCGCGGCATGATAGATGGCTGCCAGCGGAGCGCCCTGCCCGCCAGCACGAATATCGGCGGTTCTGAAGTCGTAGGCAACTCTGGTTTCGAGCAGTTCGCTCATCAAGGCGCCGTCGCCAAGCTGGCGCGTATCCCCGAGCCTGCCATTCTGGGGAGCGCGATGAAGCACCGTCTGCCCGTGAAAGCCGATCACCTCGATCTCAGACATTGAAAGTCCGCTTTCCGCAACCAGTTCCTTGACGGCAGCGGACTGCGCGCGGGTGAGCGCCTCTTCTGCCTCCGCGAATACGGCCGGTTCGGGTCCGTTGAAATTCCAGGTGCGCGCTTCCGCCTGCGCCTGCTGAAGAAGAGCCAGAATCGAAGCCGGATAGGGTTTCAACGCATAGGGACCGAACTCCGTCACCGTTTCGCCATCGGTCTTCAAAAGCGCGACATCGATATTTCCGTCCAGAACGGTTCCCGTCATCAAACCGACGGCCCAAATTGGCTGCATATCTTTCCTGCCTTCGAATGAACACCTGCTCCCGAAGGATACGATGCCCGCGCATAGTCTCGCTCTGGCATAAAGGAAATCGCGGTCCGAGATCAACCACGATTCACGTAATGAATCATCGAGCCAGTAGTGAAAAAACAACCGACGAGGTTTTTTGGGCATGGACCGAAGACAAGTCTTTCGTGCTGGCTTCGTCGTGATATATCTGCCCGCGAACCTACAGGTGCCGGAGTATCGCCGGTACAAGCTCATAAAGGCATACGTCATGACTTCGATGTCCTCTCCCCCGAAAATTGGAAACGAAGAACGGTTGCAGCGACTGGCGCTGCTACAGGACAAGCTGCGCGATCGGGGTATCGGCGGCCTGTTGATCGGCCCGACCGAAAGCCTTCGTTATTTCACGGGACTCGTCTGGCACATCAGCGAACGCTTTCTGGGCACGCTCGTCACACCGTCCAAAGTCATTTATATCGTTCCCGGCTTTGAACAGAGCCGCGTTGAAAGCCTGCCGCATCTGCCGGGAGAGATTTGCGCCTGGCAGGAAGAAGAAGACAGCGCATCTCTCGTCGCCTCGCTGCTTCCGGCGGGTGCCACGCTTGCCGTTGACGATGCCGTACCCCTGTTTGTCTATAACGCGCTTAAACAGGAAATCGCGCCGGAGCGCTTGCTCGACGGTGGGGCGCTGATCCGCGAACAGCGCATCCGCAAGTCCGTCAGCGAGATCGCCATCATTCAGTACGCCATGGATCTTACCCTGGAGGTGCATCGTCGCACCCATGCGATGATCAAGCCGGGCATTGCTGCAAGCGAGGTCGTGCACTTCATCGATGAACAGCATCGCGCCCTTGGCGCAGCGGGCGGTTCTAGCTTCTGCATCGTGTCTTTTGGAACCGCTACGTCACTCCCGCACGGTGCGGATGGAGAACAGTTCTATCAATCCGGCGACGTCATCCTCGTGGACACCGGTTGCCGCATCGACGGTTACCACTCCGATTTGACACGCACCTATATGCTGGACGAACCAACCGCCGAATTTTCCCGCATCTGGCAGATCGAACGCGAAGCGCAACAATCGGTCTTCGATGCCGCGAAAATCGGCGCGGCCTGTTCGACGCTGGACGATGCCGCCCGCGCGACGCTCGTCAGGCACGGTCTTGGGCCCGACTACGCCTTGCCGGGCCTTCCGCATCGCGCAGGCCACGGTCTGGGTCTCGAAATTCACGAAGCGCCCTACATCGTTCGCGGCAACTCGCTGCCGCTGACCGAAGGCATGTGCTTTTCCAACGAGCCAATGATCGTGGTTCCGGGTCAGTTCGGCATCCGTCTGGAAGACCATATCCATATGACCGCCGACGGGCCGAAGTGGTTCACGCAACCGGCAAAGAGTCCAACCGAGCCTTTTGCCTTAACATACGGTTAGCTTCAGCCGGTTCTGGCAATCCCCGCCCAACTTTCGGACTGCCTTGTGCCGATACCGATCAGGTCGATGGCTCTCGCTGCGATCTGACCGGCGACATCTTCGACCGTTTGCGGATTGAAATAAAATGCGGGAACGGGCGGCATCACGATGGCGCCCATTTCGGTCACGGTGCACATATTGCGCAAATGAACCAGATGGAGCGGCGTCTCGCGGGCAATCAGCACGAGCTTGCGCCGCTCTTTCAAATGAACGTCGGCTGCACGGGTCAGCAGATTGTCGCTGTAGCCGCTCGCAATCGCCGCAAGCGTACGCATCGAACATGGCGCAACGATCATGCCCGTTGTGGCAACCGATCCGCTGGCAATTGCTGCACCGATATCGCCCGCCGAATAATTGCATCGCGCGAAGCTGTGCAAAAGCGAGTAGCCGTCCGGCCCCAATTCATGGCGCAATGTCTGTTGCGCGGCATTGGATATGACGAGGTGGGTTTCGACCCCGTCCATGGAGGCAAGAAGCTCCAGCAATTTTAGTGAAATCAATGCGCCAGACGCGCCTGAAATGCCGACGACGACCCGCTTCATTACATTTTCTCCCGATCAAGCCCGAGTTCGTTCCAGATTGCGTCCACGCGCGCGACCACTTCATCGTTCATCTTCAAAACGGAGCCCCATTCCCGTTCGGTTTCGGCGTCGATCTTGTTGGTCGCATCGAGACCGAGTTTTCCACCCAGGCCGGAGCGTGGAGACGCGAAATCGAGATAATCCACCGGCGTGTCGGAAAGGACGACAATATCCCGGCTGGCATCGAAACGGGTCGAAAGCGCCCACAGGACATCGTCCCAGTTGCGTATGTTTATGTCGGGATCGACCGTGATAATGAGTTTGGTATAGCTGAACTGAGACAGGAAAGACCAAAGCCCCATCATCAGCCGCCGTGCCTGACCGGGATAGCGCTTGTCGATCGAAACCACCATTGCGCGATAGGAACATGCTGCTGGCGGCAGCCACAGATCGACGATTTCGGGAAACTGCTTGCGGACCACGGGCACGAACAGGTCGTTCATCACCTCACCCAGCCGGGACGGCTCGTCCGGCGGACGTCCTGTATAGGTCGAAAGATAAAGCGGTTTCCTGCGCATCGTGATCGCGGTCACATGCATGACCGGAAATTCCTCGACGCTGTTATAATAGCCGGTGTGGTCGCCATAGGGACCTTCGGGAGCCGTCTCCGAGACAGAAACATAGCCTTCAAGAACGATCTCCGCATTTGCAGGCACCGGCAAGGGCACCGTGCGTCCTGACGCAATGGACGGCCTGCGACCGGCAAGCAGGCCCGAAAAAGCCAGTTCGCTCATTCCTTCAGGCAACGGCATGACCGCAGCAAGAATTGTTGCCGGGTCGGCACCAATCGCAATCGCGACAGGCATATGCTCCCCTCGCTGCTGCCACATGCGGTGATGGCGTGCACCGCCGCGATGCGCCAGCCAGCGCATGATCAGCTTGTTACGTCCGAGCTTCTGCATTCGATAGATGCCGACATTGATATCCGACGGATCGTCCGGCGCCTGCGTGATGGCCAACGGCCAGGTGACAAGCGGCGCTGGCTCGCCCGGCCAACACCATTGAATCGGCAGGATATCGAGGTCGACTGCATCGCCTTCCAGAACGTTTTCATGCACCGAAGCCCGCCTGGTGCGGCGCAGGCGCATGTTCAACGCAGCCCTGGCCAGCGGCAGCTTGCTCCATATTTCCCCCGCCGACCGCGGAGGGTTTGGCGAGCGCAATTCCGCCAGCATTTCCGCCAAGTCCGCAATGCCTTCGGGTTCGCACCCCAAACCCCATGCGATCCGTCGCTTTGAGCCGAAGAGGTTGGCAAGAAGCGGAATGGAATGCACCCGACCGTTAGCATCGACAGGCCGCTTGAACAGCAGGGCCGGGCCGTCCTTCTCCAATACGCGTTTGTGAATTTCGGTTATCTCGTGAACAAGCGATACCGGACGCTCGATCCGAACGAGATCGTTGCGCCGTTCAAGCTCCGACGCAAAACTTTGCAGACAATCGTAATTCGCGAATAAAGAAGAGCCTGTTTTCATGCTCGACTTTTGGACGCTGAATTCTCTCGCCGTCTTTGATCTGAATCAAACTCTTCCTGCTATGAATCGCATAAATGTCCGGCACAACTTCTATAGCTCACCGGAGCTGAGTCATGATGAAAATACCTGGGGCTGTTGTTACGCCAGCCCGGCTCGTGCCGCCATTTCTGCTGGCCCCTTTCGTCTCGCGCATCTTCTTTCAGGTGATGCGCAGCCATCCGGGCCTTTTCGAGCGATTGGGCGATCATGCAAGGAAGCGCTTCCGGTTCCATCCTTCCGATCTTCCTTTCGCTTTTGTGGTTGAGCCCGACAAGCCGCGTATCAGGATCATGCGTGAGAGCGAAAACGCAGATGTCGATGCGGGAATCGAGGGACCTCTGGTCATGCTTCTCGCACTCCTTGAAGGCAGGCTTGATGGAGATGCGCTGTTCTTTTCCCGCGATATAACCGTAACCGGCGACATGGAGGCCATGCTCGCTTTGCGCAACGCGCTTGACGACTGCAATATCGATCTTCCGTCAGATCTCGGCGCCAGCGCAGGGCCGTTTTCCCCGATGGTTCGCGGCTTCGCAAGTTTCGTGCGCGAAAAGGCCATTGGCAAGGAGGCTGAAAGGTGGAACTGATCTGTCCTGCAGGTACGCCCTCGGCATTGCACGAAGCGGTAGCTGCGGGCGCGGACGCCGTCTATTGCGGGTTCCGCGACGAAACCAACGCACGCAATTTTCCTGGCCTCAATTTCAGCCGACAGGAATTGCGCGATGCGATCCAGTTTGCCCACGCACGCAAGACGCAGGTCTTCGTCGCCATCAATACCTTCATGCGCGCTGGCGATGAACAAATCTGGTATCAGGCCGTCGACGATGCCGCAGCCCTCGGCGCGGATGCCGTCATCCTGGCTGATTTCGGACTGATGGCCTATACGGCCGAGAAACATCCGGCACAACGGCTTCACGTGTCGGTTCAGGCGTCCGCATCCAATGCAGATGCGATCGGATTTCTTGTCGATGCATTCAATGCGAAGCGGGTCGTACTGCCCCGCGTCCTGACCATTCCCGATATTGCACGGCTTGGCCGCAAGATCGACTGCGAGATGGAAGTGTTCGTCTTCGGCGGATTATGCGTGATGGCGGAAGGCCGCTGTTCGCTGTCATCTTATGCCACAGGCCGTTCTCCCAATATGAACGGCGTCTGTTCCCCGGCAAGCCATGTCCGCTACAGGCAGGACGGCAGCGAACTGGTCTCCGAGCTTGGCGACTACACGATCAATCGCTTCCCCCATGGTGAGCCGGCGGGTTACCCTACCCTCTGCAAGGGCCGGTTCAATATTGGCAACGAGCAGGGATATGCTTTCGAGGACCCCATTTCACTCGATGTCATGGACCATATGGACGAGTTGCGAGCCGCCGGCGTTTCCGCGCTCAAGATCGAAGGTCGGCAACGCGGCAAGGCCTATGTCGGTGAAGTCGTTTCCACATTGCGCCAGACGCTGGCCGCCAGCCCCGAGAAGCGGGCCGCCCTGCTCTCCCGTCTCCGTTTGCTGAGCGAAGGCCAGCAGACGACTTCGGGTGCCTATGAAAAACGCTGGAGATAGATATGTCTGCTGCAAGCCTCAGCCTCGGTCCCCTTCTGTTTCTGTGGAATGGACCGAAATGGAGGGACTTTTATTTCCGTATCGCCGATGAAGCGCCGATCAGCCATGTGACCGTGGGCGAGATCGTCTGCTCCAAACGCTTCCATTTCATGGCGCCTTATATGGATGCGGTCATTGAGCGGCTCCAGCGCGCCGGAAAAGAGGTCAGCCTCGGTTCTTTGGCGCTTGTGATGCTGGAGCGGGAAGCAAAGCAGATTCGCCAGATGATCGAAAAGGCCACACTGCCGGTGGAAGCCAACGACCTGTCGGCGCTCGGGCTTTTGTCGGGTGTGCCGCATTCCGTTGGCCCGCTGGTCAATGTCTATAATGCAGCGACTGCCAAGGTTTTGTCTGCGCGAGGCGCGCACTCGATCTGCCTGCCGCCCGAACTTCCCGTCAGTTCGATCCATGAGATCGTCAAGGGGGCACCCGGCATCGCGTTCGAGGTCTTCACTTTCGGGCGTGTACCTCTGGCCATATCGGCGCGCTGCGCGCACGCACGCTCCAAGGGGCACATAAAGGATAACTGCCAGTTCGTTTGCGGTGAGGAACCAGATGGCCTGCCTGTCAGAACGCTGGACAGCCAGCCCTTTCTCGCATTGAACGGCGTGCAGACGCTGTCGCATACCTGCCAGTCACTGATAGAGGATATGCCGGACTTGCTACAGGCAGGGGTCAGGCGCTTCAGGCTCTCGCCGCAGGATTGCGATATGGTCGCGGTTGCCGGCGTTCATAAAGAGGTTCTGGACAACAAGATCGGTCCGGAAGAAGGTGCGGCCCGCTTACGCGAGCTTTATCCGAATGTGCCGCTTTCAAACGGCTTCCTACACGGAAATATCGGCGCGGCCTGGATCAGCAGGCAACGTTCCGCAACCGCGCATTGATATGATAAAGGCGACTTAACTCTCATCTTCGGCGATGATTTTCAGACGCCGGAGATCGCGTACAAGCAAGGTTTGCCTTCCGCCTTCCACCCAGCCTTTGCTCTGCCACTGGCTGACGATGCGCGATACCGTGTGGAGCGTCGTTCCGGTCAATTCCGCAATATCCTGTCTGGAGACGGGAAAGTCGATCCGCATCCCGCCGACATCCTCGACACCTGCTTCCCTGACCAGCCGCAAAACAGCGTGAGCGACACGCTGCTCGACCTCCTGGGTCGATATCTCGCGAATACGGCTGTGCGCGGCATCCAGGCGGCGTCCGATCATCTGCATGGCATTGACGGCAAAAGCCGGATTATGCGCCATGAACTCCGTCATCATCGACATCGGCCAGGCAAGAATCGCACTGTCTACGGCGGCAACCGGAGTCGCCGGATAGTCCCTGCGCCCCAAGGCCAGCGCAAACCCGAACAAATCACCCGGATTGACTACCCGCACGATGATTTGCTGGCCATCGGCGGTTACCTGCATGACCTTCAAACGCCCCTTGAGCAGCAGAAAAAAATGGTGCGCCTCTTCGCCCTGTTTGAAAACAGCGGAACCTTTCGGTACGGCACGATGGATCGCCTGTCCGAAAAGCTGGTCGAAGGCCGCTTCGTCCATCCCTGCAAACACCGGCAACAACCGGAGCTTTGTTTTATCGACGGCTGTACTCATCTTATCCTCGTCGCCACACCGCTTTTGCCAAGGCGTGATGGCTACGAGGTACCAGACTGAACCCGGAATTAAAACAGGAACGTGTTTCACGAAAGCCATCTTGCCGGGATAGAACCCGCAGCCGATTATCCGTTCTGCACCAACCTGAACCGTCCGGGGCTCTGGCCGATCCATTTCTGGAATGCACGATAAAAGGCGCTCGGCTCGCTGTAGCCCAGTTCCGCAGCCACTTCCGCGATGCTGTGTTTTTTATCCTGCAAGAGCCGCTGCGCGATGACAAAACGCAATTCGTCCCGGATCGCACCAAAACTCTGCCCTTCGGCCTTCAGCCTGCGGCGCAGGGTCGGCGCGGACATGCCGAGCCTTGCCGCCATATCCTCGAAGGACGGCCATTCCTGTGCGGACATCGCGCCCAGATGCGCGCGCACACGGGCGGAAATATCGTTGTCGTGGCGATAGCGGATCAGGATATTGGCGGGCGCTTCACGCAGAAAACTTTCCAGCGCCGCATCGGAGCGAATGATGGGCAGCGTCAGATAAGACGAGGCAAAAACCAGCTGCGTCTCCGGTTGGTCAAAATGAACCGGAGCGCCGAAGAATTGGCGATAATCCTGCCGGTGCACTGGCGCGGGACAGGCAAAATCGAGTGTGCGCAGCGGAATGCGCCGCCCCACAAGCCAGCAGGCGATCCCCATCAGGATCAGCCAATAGGCGCGATAGGCGAAGGCCGGACGCGGTGGTCCGGCGTCGCGGAGAACGACATGCGCCATGCCGTCACGAATGCGCAATTCGCCGCGCGGATCGTCCAATACGACATTGAGAAACTGCAAGGCGCGTCGCAGGGCGCGCTCAAGCGTGCCCGCATGTAGAACCGCATGGCACAGCAGATTGAAACTGCCGGGGCGCATGGGGCGCGCCGCAAGGCCGAAGAATTCATCCTCGATCGTCTCGGCAATCAGCCACCACAGATGACCATACTCAACATTGGTAACGGGTTCTGTGACCGTTTCCGGCAATCCGATAGCAGCCATCAGCGAAGCCGTGTCCATACCGCGCTGACGCACGCAATCCAATGCATCCTCTACGAAGCCAGGTGTGATATTATGGCGTTCCATGCGACCAACATATTGCAAAAACGATCACCGATTAATGCATCAAATGTCATTGTTTGCAATGATCGGGTGAATAACCTTATCCGAGCAGCCCTCAAGAGGAGCCGTCTGGTGTGGGGACTGCAATGGAAGCTCTGGGAGGAATGCCGGAATGACTGGAACAGCAGTTTCAGCGCTGCGTGTGCGCTATGATGACGCCGTGGCGCAGTTTCAAATCGAAAATGCCATTGCACTGCTTCAGGGAAATCCCGATACGGGCATCAACGCCTGCGTCGAATGCTGCGACCGTTATGTGGGCGAAAACCGTATTGCGCTGCGCACTATTTCCGCCAGCGGAAATTTGAGCGAATTCACCTTCGAGGACCTGCGCGACCTGTCCGCCCACGTCGGCAACGTCCTGAAGGACGCCGGTGTCGGCACGGGCGACGTGGTGGCTGGCCTTTTGCCGCGCACGGTGGATCTGATCGCCACCATTCTGGGCGCATGGCGTATCGGCGCTATCTACCAGCCGCTCTTCACCGCCTTTGGCCCCAAAGCCATCGAACAGCGCTTCGGCACCAGCGGCGCGAAGCTGGTCGTCACCAATATGACTAACCGCGCCAAGCTGACGGAAGTGGAAAACTGCCCCCGCGTTGCAACCATTCTCGCCCCCGGCGAGATATTGCCGGAAGGCGATATTGATTTCCGCGCAGCCATGGCGACGGCATCGACCGAGTGCGAACCTGTCCTGCGCAAGGGTGACGACCTCTTCATGATGATGTCCACCTCAGGCACCGCCGGTTTACCCAAAGGCGTTCCGGTGCCGTTGCGGGCGCTGATGGCCTTCGGGGCCTATATGCGTGAGGCGGTTGGCCTGCGCAGCAACGACATTTTCTGGAATATCGCCGATCCGGGCTGGGCCTATGGTCTTTACTACGCCGTGACGGGTCCGCTCCTTCTGGGTGCGGCGACCATTCTGAACGAGGGCGGTTTCACCGCTGAAAACACCTATGACATTATCGAACGCCTCGGCGTAACGAGCCTTGCCGGATCGCCAACCGCGTTCCGCCTGCTGATGGCGGCCGGACCGGAAGCTGCCGCCCGCGTCAAGGGCCGCCTGCGCGTGGTTTCCAGTGCCGGAGAACCGCTCAACCCGGAAGTGATCCGCTGGTTCGATGCCCATCTCTGCACGCCGATCCACGATCATTACGGCCAGACGGAACTGGGCATGGTCGTCAACAACCACCACGGCCTTGAACATCCGGTGCGGCAGGGTTCGGCAGGTTACGCCATGCCGGGCTACAGGGTTGCTGTTCTGGACGAAGCCGGAAACGAAGTCGGCCCCAACGAACCGGGCGTTCTGGCGGTCGATATCGACAATTCGCCGCTGCTGTGGTTCACCGGCTATTACAAGAAGGACACGCCCTCCATCGCCGGCGGCTATTATCGCACCGGCGATACGGTGGAATTCGAGCCGGACGGCTCGATCAGCTTCATCGGTCGTGCCGATGATGTCATCACCTCGTCGGGCTATCGCATCGGGCCATTTGACGTGGAAAGCGCACTTCTGGAACATCCCGCCGTCAACGAGGCTGCGGTGGTCGGCGTTCCCGACCCACAGCGCACCGAGATTGTGAAGGCATTCGTCATTCTCGCACCCAACTTCGAGGGTTCGGAGGAACTGGCTGAAGAACTGGCGCTTCACGTCAAGAAGCAGCTTTCCGCCCATGCCTATCCGCGCGAAATCGATTTCGTGGCAGAGCTTCCCAAGACGCCGAGCGGAAAAATACAGCGCTTCCTCCTGCGCAAGGCGGAAGTCGAAAAGCAACAGCAACAGAATTAGGATCCAAGGCAAATGCAGATAGAAAATCGCGTATTTCTGGTCACTGGCGCGGGCTCCGGTCTGGGCAATGCTGTTGCCGAAATGGTTGTTGGTGCAGGCGGCAAGGTTGTTCTCCTCGATGTGAACGCGCAGGCAGGCGAAGAAGCGGCAAAGAAATTTGGAACATCGGCTCTGTTCCAACGCACCGACGTCACCAGCGAGGACGACGGCAAAGCGGCGATTGCAGCCGCACTCAACGCCTTCGGGCGCATCGACGCTCTGGTCAACTGCGCCGGTATCGCGCCGGGCGAAAAAGTGCTGGGCCGTGATGGCGCGCACAAGCTCGACAGTTTCACCCGCGCCATTTCGATCAACCTGATCGGCACGTTCAACATGCTGCGACTGGCTGCCGAGGCCATTGCGAAGAACGAGCCGGGTGAAAGCGGCGAGCGCGGCGTTATCGTCAACACCGCATCGGTCGCCGCCTTCGACGGCCAGATCGGTCAGGCCGCCTATTCCGCTTCCAAGGGCGGCGTTGCGGCCATGACCCTGCCGGTCGCGCGTGAAATGGCGCGTCATGGCATTCGCGTCATCACGATCGCACCGGGAATTTTCGCGACGCCCATGATGGCGGGCATGCCGCAGGAAGTACAAGACGCGCTTGGCGCATCGGTGCCCTTCCCGTCGCGTCTCGGAAAGCCAGCGGAATATGCCGCGCTTGTGCGCCATATTGCTGAAAACCAGATGCTGAATGGTGAAGTCATTCGTCTCGATGGCGCTCTGCGCATGGCTGCTAAATAAAGTATGTCTCCCAAAAGTGGAAACCGGTTTTGGGATAAAGACATGCGTAAAGAAAATTAAGGAAGACAATGATGTCTAAAAGCGATCCTATTGTCATCGTCGGCGCATCGCGCACTCCCATGGGCGCATTTCAGGGCGACCTGACCGGCATTGCCTCCCCCGATCTGGGCGCTGCGGCCATCACCGGCGCATTGGCGGGTGCGGGTCTTGCGCCCGAAGCCGTTGAAGAAGTTATCATGGGCTGCGTGTTGCCTGCCGGTCTCGGACAGGCTCCGGCGCGTCAATCCGCGATCAAGGCCGGACTGCCGCTTGGCACTGGTGCCACCACCGTCAACAAGATGTGCGGCTCCGGCATGAAAGCTACCATGCTGGCGCACGATCTTCTGCTGGCCGGTTCTGCCGATGTGATCGTTTCGGGCGGCATGGAAAGCATGACCAATGCCCCTTACCTGCTGCCCAAGGCACGCGGCGGTTATCGCATGGGCCATGGCCAGGTCATCGACCATATGTTCCTCGACGGTCTGGAAGATGCTTATGACAAGGGCCGTCTGATGGGCACTTTTGCCGAGGATTGCGCGGAAGCCTATCAGTTCACGCGCGAGGCGCAGGACGCATTTGCCATTGCCTCGCTGACGCGCGCGCAAAAAGCCATCAAAGACGGTCTGTTCGCCGCCGAAATCACCCCCGTCACCGCCAAGGCCGGTCGCACGGAAGTGCAGGTTTCAATTGATGAACAGCCGGGCAAGGCCAAGCTCGACAAGATCCCGACGCTGCGCGCCGCCTTCCGCGACGGCGGCACGGTGACAGCAGCCAATTCCTCGTCCATCTCGGACGGTGCGGCAGCGCTCGTTCTCATGCGCGCATCGGAAGCCGAAAAGCGCGGCCTGCCCCCGCGTGCCGTGCTGGTCGGACATTCGACCCATGCCGACAAGCCGAACCTTTTCGCCACTGCGCCCATCGGCGCTCTGCGCAAACTGTCGGACAAGACCGGCTGGGATCTGAAAGACGTCGATCTTTTCGAGATCAACGAAGCTTTTGCCGTGGTGACCATGGCCGCCATGCGCGATCTCGACCTGCCACATGACAAGGTAAATATCCATGGCGGCGCTTGCGCGCTCGGTCATCCGATTGGTGCTTCCGGCGCGCGCATTCTGGTGACGCTGCTGGCCGCACTCGAAACCCACGGACTGAAACGCGGCATGGCGGGCATCTGCATCGGCGGCGGCGAAGCCACCGCAGTTGCCATCGAAAGGATCGTGTGATGCTCCTGACCGACACGCAGGAACAGATCCGCGACGCTGTCCGCGAATTCGCGCAGGAGCGCCTTGCGCCCGGCGCGGCGGAACGCGACCGCGAACATGCCTTTCCCCGTAGCGAGCTTTCCGAAATGGGCGAGCTTGGCTTCCTCGGCATGCTGGTGCCGGAAGAATGGGGCGGCTCGGATCTCGGCATGGTCGCCTATGCGTTGGCGCTGGAAGAAATCGCCGCTGGCGACGGTGCCTGCTCGACCATCGTTTCCGTGCATTCGTCGGTCGGTTGCGCGCCGATCCTGCGTTTCGGCACAGAGGAGCAAAAACGCCGCTTTCTGCCCAAAATGGCATCCGGCGAATGGATCGGCGGCTTTGCGCTGACCGAACCGCAGGCCGGTTCCGACGCGTCCGCGCTCAAAACGCGGGCGCGGCTGGACGGCGATCATTATGTGATCGACGGTTCCAAGCAGTTCATCACATCGGGCAAGAACGGCAATGTGGTGATCGTTTTTGCCGTTACCGATCCGGCAGCGGGCAAGAAGGGCATTTCGGCCTTCATCGTGCCGACCGATACGCCGGGCTATGAGGTCATGTCGGTCGAGCACAAGCTTGGTCAGCATTCCTCCGACACCTGCGCGCTTGCCTTCACCAATATGCGCGTGCCGGTGGAAAACCGGCTCGGCGCGGAAGGCGAAGGTTATAAGATCGCGCTCGCCAATCTTGAAGGCGGACGCATTGGTATTGCTTCACAAGCCGTCGGCATGGCACGCGCTGCTTTTGAAGCTGCACGCGATTATGCCCACGAACGCATCACCTTCGGCAAGCCGATTGCGGAACATCAGGCGGTAGCTTTCCGTCTGGCCGACATGGCAACGAAAATCGAAACGGCGCGCCAGATGGTGCTCCATGCCGCAGCGCTTCGCGAAGCGGGCAAGCCCTGCCTGACGGAAGCTTCCATGGCCAAGCTCGTGGCATCCGAAATGGCCGAACAGGTGGCCTCCGCCGCGATCCAGATCCATGGCGGCTATGGTTATCTCACCGATTATCCGGTCGAGCGCATCTATCGCGATGTGCGCGTCTGCCAGATCTATGAAGGCACCAGCGAAGTGCAGCGTCTCGTCATCGCGCGAGGGCTGTAACAATCGGTCGGAAACAATTGCATAACAGTGCAAATGGGGCCAAAGGTCATACGACCATATGACAGAAGAGGCCCCATGACCGTCCGTGAGATTGTCCGCTATCCCGATCCCAGACTGCGCGCTGTCGCCGAGCAGGTCAACCGGTTCGACGACGATCTCCAGAAGCTCGCCACCGATCTTCTGGAGACCATGCGCGCAGCGCCCGGCATAGGCATCACTGCCCCGCATATCGGCATTATGAAACGGGTAGTCGTTCTCGAACTATCGGCGGACGAAGGCCCGAAGACCTATGTGAATCCGGAGCTCGTCTGGGCATCCGAGGAAAAAACCCGCCATCAGGAAGGCAGTGTTTCGATGCCGGGCGTCGTGGACGAGGTCGAGCGTCCTGCGCGTGTCCGCATCCGTTATCAGGATTTGAGCGGTGGCGAGCAGATCGAAGAAGCAGACGGGCTGCTTGCCATATGCCATCAGCACGAAATCGATCAGCTCGATGGCATTTTCTGGATCCAGCGCCTTTCACGGCTGCGCAGGGAGCGCCTGATCAAACGTTTCGAGAAGCTGCAGCGCCAGAGATAAGTGGCGCCACAGCCCCTGTTATCAGTACAGCAGACGGGCGCGGATGGTGCCCGGAATTTCGCGGATCGCTTCCAGAACGGTTTCGCTTGCCTCGCCGACCCCATCCGCTTCCATCACCAGATAGCCGACCTCGCCATCGGTCTGGAGAAACTGACTTGCGATATTGATATTATATGTCGAGAAGACATTGACCAGGCTGTTGAGAATGCCGGGGCGGTTTTCATGCACATGCATGAAACGGGTGCCGGTCGGACGCGGCGGCAATTGCACCTGAGGAAAGTTGACGGCGCCAAGCGTCGAACCGACATCGGAATATTCAACCAGCTTTCGCGTCACTTCCGTGCCGATGCGTTCCTGCGCCTCTTCCGTGGAACCGCCGATATGCGGCGTTAGAATGACGTTTTCCAGTCCCTGAATCGGCGAAACGAACCTGTCGTTATTGGACGCCGGTTCAACCGGGAACACATCAATAGCAGCACCAGCAAGATGCCCCTCTTGCAGCACCTTGGCCAGCGCATCGAGATCGACGACGGAACCGCGCGCATTATTGATGAGGAAGGCGCCCTTCTTCATCTTGCGAAGCTTTGCTTCGGTAATCAGTTTGGACGTCGACTTGTTGGAAGGCACGTGCAGGCTGATGACGTCCGAGGTCTTAAGCAGTTCGTCGAGACTCGAAGCCGGTTTCACATTGCCATATTGCAGTTTGTCCGACGTATCGAAGTAACGCACGGTCATGCCGAGACTCTCAGCGAGATTACCCACCTGCGAACCGATATTGCCATAGCCGACGATACCGAGCGTCTTGCCGCGCACTTCGCGGCTTCCGATAGCTGTCTTGTCCCATCCACCGGCATGTGCTGAAACGGAGCGCGGGAAAATCTGGCGCATCAGCATGATGATTTCGCCGATCACCAGTTCCGCCACCGAACGCGTGTTGGAAAACGGCGCATTAAAAACCGGGATGCCGCGCTTGCGGGCGGCCTTGAGATCGACCTGGTTGGTTCCCACCGAAAAGCAGCCCACGGCAATCAGACGATTTGCAGCGGTAAAAATCTCTTCGGTCAATTGGCTGCGCGAGCGGATGCCAATGATGTGGGCCGACGAAATCGCTTTCATCAGATCGGCTTTATCAAGAGCCTTTGGGAGATGCGTGATATTGGTGTAACCGGCAGACTTGAAGTATTCGACAGCAGTCTGGCTGATGCCTTCAAGAAGAAGGACGTTGATACGATCACGAGCGAAGGAGAGGCGTTCAGTCATTTCGAAGAATTCCAGGCTGGAGCAGCAGATAGTCGGTTTACGACATGAATGAACCCAATGCCGTCGTCAATACGATATTCGGCACAAAACGGCCCTACCCGGCAAAAGAAGCGGAGTTTTTGGTCTGCGAGACAGGCGGACGCCGTCCAAGGCTCGGAAATCGCCCGAGTCTGCCTGATATTTCACCTGTACCCGGTGAAACAATCTACGTTATCTTTCCGTGAGGCGGCGTTCAGCGAATGCAACGCCTCATGTGTCTTGCAATTTGGCCCCTAACGATCGTGCGAACGGCAGGTAAAATGGTAAAAATCATAGGCATTTCCGGAAGTCTGCGTGCAGGCTCCTTCAACACAAATCTGCTGCGGCTTGCAGCGGAACTGATGCCGGATGGCTCGCAGATGATGGTGGAGACGCTGCATGGCATTCCTCTCTACGATGCAGACCTTGAAGCAAGTGAAGGCATTCCTGCACGCGTAACCCAACTGAAGGAAGCGGTGGCCGATGCCGACGGCCTGCTTCTTGCAACGCCGGAATATAACAATTCAATTCCGGGCGTTTTCAAAAACGGGATCGACTGGCTCTCCCGCCCGGCATCAGACATCGCGCATGTTTTCGGCGGCAAGCCGGTTGCCATCATCGGCGCGTCGCCCGGCGGTTTTGGCACGATCCTGAGCCAGAACGCCTGGTTGCCGGTGCTGCGCACCCTGCGCACCGAGCCGTGGTTTGCCGGAAGACTGCTGGTTTCTCACGCAGGTAACCTGTTCAACACCGAAGGAAAACTGACCGACGAAACCGTCACAGGACAGATTCAGTCCTTCGTTGCGGGTTTTGTGGCCTTTACCGAATCGATGCGAGAAAAAGCGGACTGATCAGGCCGTAGGGTCCTCTCCGGGCGGTACCGTCATCACGTCCGCCCATTCCGGGTGCCTGCGATATTGCGCCCGGACGTAGGGGCAAAGCGGTATGATCTTCACGCCGTTTTGCCGCACATCCTCGATCATGAAGCTTACGAGCGCCGCTGCCGAGCCGGTGCCTTTCATGCTATCTGGAGCACCGGTATGATCGGCGCTGATCAGATTGGCACCACGTCTGGTGAAAGTGATCTCGGTTTCGCCCTCGATACCGTCGATGCGGGCCACATACCGCCCTGTGCGGACACCTGTGTCTTCCTTGCCCATTCTCATGTCAACCATCCGAGCCGTCTCCGATTTTGAAGCATCACCCGACCGGTGCGAAACAAGAACCGACAGGATTATGCTCAGGATACAAGAAAGTAGAACGTCGAAGCGCCCTGCTCTTTCGTATAAATTATACGTGAAAACATCGTTCTGGCCACCACCTCCTCAAGGTCGGGAGTTTCGCCGCGTTTCGATCTGACTGAATGATATCAGCGCTCTAACCTATTCTATTTTAAGTATAATCTCATCAATCTTCGTTTCACCCCGGTCGGATCATGCTCTAACGGCAAAACACTGTTGCCCTCAAACATATGGACGGTCGGGGTGCGTGTCGTTAGCTTGACTTTATGTTGTTGCCGGAGACTGGACTGCGATGATCAAGGGTATAGCGCTGCTGTTATTGTTTCAGCTATTGGGTGAGAGCACGATTTTCCTGACCGGGCTTCCCATACCCGGCCCTGTGGTGGGACTCGTGCTTCTGTTCGTCGCCATGCAATTATGCAAGACGCTCCACTGGAACATCTTCGCCGAAGCAGAAACCGCAGCCGACGGATTTCTCGCCAATCTGGGCCTGTTATTCGTGCCGGCCGGTGTCGGGGTGATCACGATGTGGAGCCAGCTTCAGAACCAGGCTACGGCCATTCTGGCAATCGTGGTTATTTCAGCAATTCTCACGCTGGCAGTAACCGTCTGGACCTTCATCCTCGTGCAACGCTTTACCGGACGGAGCTAACCATATGAAACATCCGTTGGAACTCTGGGTCTATCTTTCGGCATCGCCCCTGCTGTGGTTGACACTGACATTGTGCATATGGATCGTGGCCTCGAATATTTCCGTCAGGCTCAAGCGTCATCCGCTGGCCAATCCCGTCCTGCTTTCAATCGTCCTGCTTTCCTGCCCGCTTCTCGTCTTCGATGTGCCCTACAGCCGCTTTTTCGAAGGAGCGCAGTTTATCCATTTCCTGCTCGGCCCAGCCACGGTCGCCATCGCCGTGCCGCTGTTTCGCCAATGGCATCAGGTGCGCAAGGCGCTTATTCCGATGGGTGCCGCCCTTGTCGTCGGCTCTTTCTTTGCAGTTCTGTCTATCGTCATTATGGGGAAATGGGCAGGACTGTCCCACGAAGTGCTGATTTCGTTTCTGCCAAAATCCGCAACGGCGGGGGTTGCGATGGCTATTTCGGCCACGCTTGGCGGCACGCCGTCGCTGACCGCCGTACTGGTGGTCCTGACTGGAATCATCGGTGCGCTTGTCGTGACACCGTTCATGAACGCGATGCGGATAAAGGATTACGCCGCGCGCGGATTTGCAGTCGGATTGACCTCCCACGGCATCGGAACCGCCCGCGCTTTCGATGTCGATAAGACGGCGGGGCTCTTTGCAGGCATCGCCATGGCCCTGAATGCCATCGCGACGTCGCTGATTGTGCCCCTGCTCGTCAAACTGATCCTGAACTGACAACCGGCCTCGGGCTTGCGGACAATCGAGGCCAGGAACGTCCGCCCTCAGATGTCGTTGCGTTCGTGATAGCTATGCAGGAATTGCTTCAGGCGCTGGTCCTTCGGCGTGCGGAAAATTTCCGATGGAGCACCGACGGCAACCATGCGCCCCGACACCATGAAACCCACCTGGTCGGCCACATGTGAGGCAAAACCCATCTCGTGCGTGACCACGACCATGGTCATCCCCTCAGCCGCCAACGTCTTCATCACCTGAAGCACCTCACCGACCAGTTCGGGGTCGAGAGCAGAGGTGGGCTCATCGAACAACATAAGTTGCGGCTGCATGGCGATGGCGCGTGCGATCGCAACCCGCTGCTGCTGCCCGCCCGACAGTCGGTTGGGATAGTTCGGCGCCTTTTCGGACAATCCAACCTTGGCCAAAGCCTCCGTGGCACGCTCGTCAGCCTCTTTTCTGGACAGACCGCGCACCTGCTGCAACGCTTCGGCCACGTTCTGGAGCGCGGTCATGTGCGGCCACAGGTTGAACTGCTGGAACACCATGCCGATCTTGCGGCGCATCCGGCGCAGTTTCGCCGGGGCCATGAGGCGCCCACCGGGACTTTCATAGCCGATCAACTCGCCATCGATACGCACCTCGCCGGAATCGTACTGTTCCAGAAAATTGATGCAGCGCAGCAATGTGGACTTACCGGAGCCGGACGGGCCGATCACGCAGGTCACCTTGCCCGGCGGCACGTGGAGCGAGGCGCCGTCCAGTGCCTTGAAGGTTCCGAAACTTTTGGAAACATTGATGAGGTCGGCTGAGGATTTTGACATGGCAGTGACCTCACTTCCTGAGATGATTGGTGACACGCGTCTCGAGCGCCCGGCCAAGATATGAGATCGCCTCGACGAAAACCCAGAAGAAGATGGCAAGGGCGAAAGTCGCTTCGACAAATGCGAAGGTTTCAGCCGACATGGTTTGCACCTCGAAAAGCAGTTCCGGTACGGTCACCACCGACAGAAGCACGGTCTCCTTGGTCAGGATGATGGCGAAATTGGTCAATGCCGGCAGGGTGGAAACCAGCAGGATGGGGATCATGATCCGTCTTACTATCGTAATCTCCTTAAACCCCATCGCACGCGCGGCCTCGACCTGCCCCGGCGGCACGGATTGGAAACCCGCGCGGAATATTTCCGCAAAATAGGGGCTTCCGTATATCACGAGACCCGTCAGCCCCGCCTCCAGGCTGCCAAGACGAATCCCCAGATGAGGGCCGCCATAGTAGAGCAGGAAAAGCTGAACGAGAAACGGGGTTCCCCGGATGACTTCGATATAGGCCTGCAGAACGGCACGAAGCGGGCGATTGCCGTAACGCTGTAGAAGGGCAATGAGAAAACCCAACGCAACCCCACCAATCGTACCGATGATCCAGCACAGCACTGTCATGCCAAAGCCCGACAGCAGCGCTGGGCCATATTGCAAGAAAAGCCCCAACTCCATCAGACGGCGCTCCTTCTCTCGAGATAACGCCCAAGCAGCGCCAGGCAGAGATTGATGGAGAGATAGACCACCGCAGCCATCGTGAAAATTTCCAGCGGCCGGTAAGTCGCAGAAGCCAAAGCCTGGCTTGTACGCGTCAATTCCGTGATACCTACAAGCGAAACCAGCGAGGATGCCTTAACAAGCAGGATGAGTTCGTTGACCAGCGAAGGCAGCGAGATGCGAACCGCCTGCGGGAGCAGAATTCGCGTCCAGATGCGATGTGGCGCGAAGCCCAGCGTAACGGCAGCTTCGAGCTGTCCCGGAGGGATCGCGTTGATCGCACCACGCAAATATTCGGCGACATAGGCTGCCGAGCAAAGCCCCACAGTGCCGACCGCAGCAACCATTGGGGGAACATTCAATCCGATCACGGGCAGCAGATAATAAAACAGCAGAAGCTGAACCAGAAGCGGCACGCCCCTGAAAAAACTGATGTAAACCGCGCTTGCAACCCGGACCGGCTTCAACGGCGACAGGCGTGCAGCGCAAACGAGAGCGCCCAGCGCAAGTCCGATCCCCACGCCCAGCACCGAAACCATGAAGGTAAGGCGCGCGGCCCAGAGAAGTTGCGGAAGATTGTCGTGGATGACCTGAAAGGAAAACACCATTCGCCCTCTGAGAGAACGGGCAGCTTCAAGCCGCCCGTTGCCCTGAACCGCTATTATTGCACAGTCGGCATTTCTTTCGGCAATTCGACGGTTTCACCGAACCACTTCTTCTGGATCGTGGCGAGACGGCCATCCTCTTGCAGCTTCACGAGGATCGAGTTGATTTCAGCGACCAGCTTTTCGCTCTCGGGCCCCTTGCGTGCAGCCCATGCGTAATAGGATTTTTCGCCGAAGGGCGGATTGACCGTGGAGAAAATTTCAGGCCGCTGGGTTGCCGCATAGGCGCCAAGCGGCGCGCCGTTGGCAACAACGTCGAGGCGTCCGGCAGCGAGGTCGGCATAAGCCTCTTCGGTTGAGGCGTATTCCTTGATCGTCACGTTGTCGAGTTTCGATGCAAATGCTTTCAGCGCGTCGAGTTCCGCCGACCCCTTCTGAGCCGCTGCCGTTTTACCAGCAATATCCTCCGGCTTCGAAATACTGTCGTCGTCCGTTCGTTTTACCAGCCCCATGGTCGCATCCGCTATCGGCAGGGTGAAGGTATAGCGCTCCATCCGTTCCTTGGTAATCGTGACGGGTGCATTGGTCATGTCGAATTTACCGACTTCCAGCCCCGGCAGGATCGAGGTCCACGGCAGGTCCTGATATTCGGGCTTCACGCCCAGCTCGGCAGTGACGATATCTGCAAGGTCCCGGCAATAACCCTGATACTCGCCATTCACCAGCATGTCGAAGGGGGGATAGAGCATCTCGGTGGCGAAATGAATGGAGCCATTCGACTTGATATCGGCAAGTTGATCGGCCTGAGCTACCGACAGGCTGAGTGTAGCGCTGGCCAAGCAGAAGCCTGCGACCTTCAGAAAGGATGAAAAGGACATGTGACTCTCCTTGTTGGCAGGGCAGAAATTCCGATCGCCTCGCACGCCCCGAACCGCGAAGCAGACCTCCCCTAGAATCCGTAGCCTTCGTTGTATCGATTTTTTTGCAAAACGGACAATTTTTATGACGTCGACAATGACGCAGTTCCTTAGCCCCAAAACTTGCCCGGCGCATCCAGCAAAACATATCGACCGCCGATGTCGTATACCATGTCGCGCAGGCCGAGATTGCCAACAATCAGTTTAGCGGTTGAAGCGCTCCCCATGATCGCCGTGGCACTCAATCGGGCCGGTCAGGAGGCAATCGGCCCGATGTTTTCTGCACTCACGATCTCAGGAAACGATCCGCAATATCGTAGAGAAACTGCGGCAGTACAGTAAAAGCGTAAGGAGCGTAAACCCGTTCCAGCCGCTGGTGATATTCACGGCCCCACGGGCCGATATTGACCACCGGATAGGACAGTGCTTTCGGATTGGCGCAATCGATGAATTGAGCGGCGGGGGTGTTGGCTGCAATCACTTCACTATCCATTGCGTCCGGCACATGACCGAAGAAGCTCATATCGGAAATTCCGGCGAAAATCTCACGATACCGGATCGTGGTATCGAAACGACGCTCTGCATCCAGCCGCGCTGTTTCCAGAGCTTCCGCAAAGCGACTTTCCTCGTCCGTTTCAGTCGCCATATGCACATGCGGATAGACCAGGCTACCGAAGCCGATAATCACCGTCGGGCCGGTGATGCGGGCTTCGGCAACCATGCGGTCGACCAGTTCGCGCGTGATGAGAAGCGGATTATCGCTGGCGGAAAGTTCCGTCTCCAGTGCCGCAATCCGCTCAAGCGCCGCGTTACCGCCTACCTTCCGGACCTCTTCACACAGTTCGGCGGTCGTCAGAATCCGTCCCTTGTGATTGGTGTCGTTCCTGTTGCCGGTAAGCTTGGCAAAACGGTCGGCCTCGACATTGAAATGGTTTATTGCTCGATCGAGCGCGTCGGTTGCAACTGCCTTGAACCGCTGGAACAGAGCATCCGGCGATATGGAGTGCGTCAGCCAGTTGAAAGCGATCCAGGTACGTTCCGGCGTCGTCACCTCGTAACCGCCCCGGAAATCCCGCGCTTCAAGGCAGATCGGCGGCGGCGAAACATCGCCTTCCCCCGTATCGCACAAGGCAGCATTGGCTTCCACGGCGCGCATGATTTCCGATGCGATGAGATGCGCGCTGACACCTTCGAATGGATAGCTTGCATGGGATGGCTGCCCCACCACAAAGGCGAAGGGAAGCTGCTTGCCAATAGTGCCCCGATAGATAGCGCGACCTTCCGCACCGTCGCCCTGGTCGCTCGTTGCATCCAGATTGATACCGGCAACGATATCGAGCCCCCAGCGTTCGGCAAGTTCCGGCAATGCATCGCGCAGGCTGCGCATTCCTCGCGAACCGCGTTCCTCGTCCGGCGTCGCAAAGAGGATAAGATTTCCTTCGCGATCCGGCTGCTGCGAGAAATATTCCAGCGTCGCGATACCGGCAGCGACACCGCTTTTCATATCGAGCATACCGCGTCCGGGAATATAATTCCCGCTCTGGAAATCAGCGAGCGCCTTTTCCTCATTCGGAGCAAGAGGACGGCTCGTAAGATCGGCCAGAAGAGCTTCGAGCAACCCGTCAGGCTCGAAAGCAAGATGTTTCAGATCGCGATAATTGGCAGTTTCGACCACATCGAAATGGCCCGCGAGCGCCAGTGCCCGCCGCCCAGTACCGCGAACGACCGCAATGACATTCTTTGTCATCGGCGAACCGTGGCTGTCGATGACGGCAATATCGTCAGGATTTTTCTGGAAATAGGGAATCTCGCGCAGAAGTTCTACAAGTTTCGGACCGAACGACGCTTCGTCGGGAGTTCCAGTCTCACTCGCCCATCGTACCATGCGATAGGAGAGTTCTCGCACCCGCGCTGTCGGGTTCCATTCATTATGGGATGTCACGGTCTTTCCTCACTCAATAGCTCCCCGCTTCCACGCCCCGAGGGAGACACAGACGGGATTTCAGGTTTGTTCTGGCGACAATTACTGATTGAGATGTTTTCTCAGAAACGCTCTCGTTCTTTCATTTTCGGGATTGCTGAAGATCACTTCCGGTTTGCCTTCCTCAACCACGACGCCCTTGTCCATGAAGAGCACCTTGTCGGAAACTTCTGCTGCAAAACGCATTTCGTGGGTGACGATCAGCATGGTCATGTGTTCCTGCGCTAGCTGCTTCATGACCTGATTGACCTCCTCGACCAGTTCCGGGTCGAGCGCCGAGGTGGCTTCATCGAACAGCATGACTTTCGGCTGCATGGCGAGCGCGCGGGCGATTGCCACGCGCTGCTTCTGTCCTCCCGACAGGCGTGACGGATACATGGCGGCCTTATCGGCAAGCCCTACCTTGTTGAGAAGCGAAACCGCCAGTTCCTGCGCTTCCTGCTTGCTCCATCCCTTCAGCTTGATTGGACCGAGCGTTATATTCTCCATCACGGTGAGATGCGGAAACAGATTGAAGTGCTGGAAAACCATACCCATCTGCTGACGCACCGCGTTGATGTGGCGCTCGAAGGCGCGACCGGTCAAAGGCTGGTTGACCTGCACGCCGTCGAGCAGGATCTGGCCGGAATTCACATTCTCCAGATGATTGATCGAGCGCGGAAGCGTGCTCTTGCCGGAGCCGGAAGGACCGATGATGGCAATGATTTGTCCGCGTTCAACCGACAAATCTATGCCTTTGAGAACTTCAAGCGCGCCAAAAGCCTTGTGGACGTCGCGCACTTCCACCATGGGTTTGCTGTTGCTCATCGGTACGCCTCGACTTTCTTTTCCATCCAGTGCAACCCGGCTTCCAGGATGAGATTGAGTAGGTAGAAGATCACTGCGGCAGTGATGTAAAATTCAAAGGGGCTATATGTTTCGCTGATCGCCTGCTGCGAGGCGTGCACCAGTTCGGTGATGCCGATTACCGACACGAGTGCGGTGTCTTTCAGGAGGGCGATCAGATTGTTGCCTACCTGTGGCAGAGCATTGCGGACCGCTTGCGGCACGATGATATAGCGCAGCGTCTGACCGCTGCCGAAGCCCAGAGAACGGGCACCTTCGTTCTGTCCCGGATCGACGGTCAGGATCGCGGTGCGGAAGAGATCGGAATTATAGACCGCAAAATGCAGGCCAAGCCCGACGATTCCCGTCCATACGGCAGGAATGTTGATGCCGATCTGCGAGAGGCCATAATAGAGCAGGAACAGTTGCAAAAGCAGCGGCGTGCCCATGAACAGCCAGATGAAGAAGCGGACAGGATAGCGAACCAGCCAGTGCCCGTAGAGCACAAGCAAAGCGAAAGCGATGCCGCCGAAGAAACTGACGATGGACGAGGACACCGCGATGATGAGCGTCCACCAGATGCCGGTCATCAGGAGTTCGGTATAGGGCGGAACGATAGAGAAATCGAGTTGCATGGGGTCTCCGCCTATTTGAGCGCGTAGCGGGCTTCGAGAAAATCCACGAAGCGTGCAACGACATAGATAAGCACCATATAGATCGCCGCAGCGACGCCGAAGATTTCAAAGGGCTTGTAGGTCGAACCGATGAAGCGCTGGGCCGTATAGGTAAGCTCCACCACCGATATTGCCGAGACGAGGGCCGAGCCCTTGACCAGCATGACCGTATTGACGCCGAGCGAGCGGATCATAAGGCGGGCGGCTTGCGGCAGCACCACGAAACGCATCGACTGGCTGCCGCTGAAGCCGATGGAACGGGCCGCCTCGTTCTGGCCTGTATCGACCGTCAGGATCGCTCCACGCATGGCTTCCGCATAATAGGCACCGATGTTCAGACCCAGGCCGATAGCGCCAGCCGCGAACGGTTCCAGATTGATGCCGATCTGCGGCCCGCCAAAATAGAGAACAAAGAGCTGAAGGAGGCACGGCGTGCCGCGAAACACGCTGACATAAGCCGTTCCAACAAAGCGCAGCGGCCAGAAACGTGACAGTTTCGCGGCAGTGGCAAGCGCGCCGACCGTCAGGCCAATCAGAATGGCCAGAGCCGAAATCTCGACTGTAACCAGAGCGGCCTCCAGGAAATACGGGAGGACTTCCGCCATCAAAGAGAAATTCATTGTCTCCCCTTCCCTGTCTGGAGAACCAAGCCGGAAAGATAAGCCGCCGGGACATTCGTTTGCGCAATTATCCCGGCATGGGGTTGCAGGCGATTAGCGGATGTCGCGGCCGATCCACTTCATGGAGATTTTCTCGTAGGTGCCATCAGCTTTCATATCGTCCAGCGCCTTGTTGATCGCCGCCTTCAATTCGGAATTACCCTTGCGCAAAGCGATCCCGACATTGTCGGTGCCCTGAAGTTCAGGCGTGTCGAGCTGGCGAACCTTTTCGCCACTTTCCTTGATGGCGATCAGGATCGGAATGTCATCCGAAGCGATAGCGTCCACGCGCCCCGAACGCAGTTCGAGCAGCAGTTCAGGGATGCCCTTATAGGTGCGCACGGTCCAGCCACCCTGCTCACGCGCCCACTTGTCGCTGGTTTCGCCGAGCGTAACGGCAATGGTCTTGCCCTGCTTCAACTCGTCCATGGACTTGATAGGCGAAGCTTCCGCTACGAAGATCCCCCGACCGCCGCGGTAGTAAGGGCCTGCGAAATCCACCGCCTTTTCCCGCTCCGGCGTAATGCTCATGCTCCCGACCACAACATCGAACTTGCCTGCGCGCAATCCCGCAATGATGCCATCGAATGCTGTGGTTACGACGACGGGCTTCACATCGATCCGCCTGGCGATCTCGGTGCCTATATCGACATCGAAACCGACGACCTTGTTCTCGCCATCGACAAAGCTGAACGGTGGGAACACGCCGCTCATACCGATGCGAAGTTCACCACTCTGCTTGACCTTTTCAAGGTCATCCGCATGTGCGGGAGCAAGCAGCATCAGCGCGCCGATACCAGCAGCCATGAGGGAAGACAGAAGAGCTTTCATTTCATTTTCTCCTAAAACGCATCCCGAAAAAGATGCGCAGTTCAAAAACTGATGTCTGAAACGCGGACAACCGGATCGAAACGCACACCAGATGCTCGCATCGCAATCACAGGTCGCATCCGTTCCGAGCGCTCGAGCGGGCGCATCTTTCCGGGTCGCCGGTCCTTGCCGACGGCAGAAAAATTCTCGGGAAAATCATATTCGGAACGGAAAAGATTACCGCACCCCGGTTTGCCAGGCGCAGGAGAAGAGAACGCTCCATCAGTCCACCTCCGAAAATCCCCTTGCCGGTTGCTTCTTTGCTTATCCGGCTTGTTTGTTTCCAGACACGCTAACGGAGCGATGGATCAACGAAAACGCCATATACGTATAGAAATCCGCAACAATCTGCTATAAACGCAATAAGATTGACGAAATCGGCAAGAATGACAATCTATCGATGGATGATCTGGACCAGCGATTAATCTCGGAGTTGCGTATCAATGCGCGCGCCTCCATCCCGACGCTCGCAAGCATCCTCGGTGTCGCGCGGGGAACCGTGCAAAGCCGTATGGAGCGCCTGATCGCATCCGGCGTGATCGCAGGCTTTACCGTCCGGCTGAAAGATCATGGTTCCACCGACATGATCCGCGGCATCATGATGGTCGAACTGACCGGACGGAACATCAAAAGCGTGATCGCGACCTTGCGTAAAAATCCCGGCTTTTCCGCCGTGAACACCACCAACGGAACATGGGACCTGATCGCTGAAATCGAGGTTCCCAATATGAACGAATTTCATCGGCTGGTAACCGGTATCCGCGCCATGGACGGGATCGCGAAGTCCGAGACGCATATTTTCCTCGGACCCGCGTGAACGAGAATTCGGCTAGCCGGCAGCTTCCCTCCGATAGCCGAATTGCATGATAGCGTCAGGTGCGGCGACGTCCGGCAGAACCCGCCCATCGTCCACCGGTGACCCCAGTTGTGTCGTCATTGGAATGACACCCGCCCAGATCGGCAAGGCATAATCGGCATCGTCATCTTTCGGCGGGCCGGAGCGGACTTTCGCCGAAGCTTCATTCAGTTCCATCTCCAGAAGCATGGTCGCCTTGAGTTCCTTGGCCATCATGGGGCGCAACCCTTCCCATCGTCCGGGGAAAAGCCCGTTCACGAAACTGCGCAAATGGTGTTCCTTGGCCGCCACGTCCTTCACCTTGCGTGCCGTGCCGAACGCCATCACCGAACGATAGTTGCATGAATGATGAAATGCTGACCGCGCAAGGACCAGGCCATCGAGCAGCGTGAAGCTCACACAAACCTCCGCCTCGTCGCAGCTTTCCAGCATCCGGCTTGCTGACGACCCGTGCCAGTAAATGAAATTGCCTTCTCGCCAGACGAGCGTGGGCGTGACATAAGGCATCCCACGGAAGATATAAGCGACATGCGCCAGGGGTTGAGCGTCGATGATTGCGTGAACCGTCGCCGCGTCATAGGCAGCGCGTTCATGCAGCCGTTTTACGCGGGTTCGTTCGGAAGGGGCTGTCGTCATGGCCGAAAATTCTCCTTTATTTCCAGCCAGACTGCGCAGATATTGGCCTTAAGAAAATAGCCACTTTAAACGAATAACGCCATGCCACTTTCCAGCGCATTTCCAGAACTCGGCATCGATCGTTTTAGCGATGCGCCCCTCGGCGCTCAGCTTGTCGAGCAGATCAGGCAGGCGGTATTGACCGGTCGTTTGAAGCCCAATGTCAAACTTCCATCCACCAGAACCCTGGCGCTGGAGCTTGGGTTATCCCGGGCGACCGTGCTGGCTGCATTCGAACAATTGATCGCGGAAGGTTATCTCGAAGGGCGGCATGGTTCCGGCACAAGGGTCGCGGCGGAACTTCCCGACACCAGCCTGACCGTTGGCGAACCGCTTCCACGCGGTATATCGGCGCCTGCGCACCAGCCACAACAGGAACCAAAACCGTTTCAGCTCGGCATATTCGACAGCGATCATTTTCCGCATGACGCATGGGGGAAACTGCTCGGCCGTATCTGGCGGCGCCCGCCCCCGTATCTCCTGAACAGCGACGATCCGTTTGGCTTTTATCCCTTGCGATCGGCACTTGCATGTCATCTCCACGAATGGCGCGGCATGGTCGCATCGCCGGAACAGATCGTCATCACCAGCGGTAGTGCGGATACCTTTTCCCTTATAAGGGAAGCCCTGTTCCTTCCGGGCGACCGACTCTGGATGGAAGAGCCGGGTTATCCTCCTGCCCGGAAGATTCTTGGCGTCAATGGTCTGGATATTGTTCCGATCCCTGTTGACGGCAGCGGTCTCGATGTTTCAGCCGGGCGGGAGAACGCCGCGTCTGCTCGCGGGGCATTCGTTACGCCTGCACGGCACCACCCTACGGGCGTGACAATGACGCTGGGACGTCGGCTCGAACTCATAGCCTGGGCAAAGGAGCACAACGCCGTCATTCTCGAAGACGACTATGACAGCGAGCATCGCTATGTGGGACGGCCATTGCCATCGCTGATGTCGCTCGCCCCTGATCGGATTCTCTATATGGGAAGCTTTTCCAAGGTCTTCTCGCCGCTTTTGAGACTGAGCTTCCTGATCGTGCCGCTGCGCTTGACCGACCGGTTCCGAACACTGCGCCAGACCTTGCTGCCCGCTCCTTCACTTCTGGCTCAGCCGGCACTTGCAAGCTTTATCGAAACCGGAGCCTTCGCACAGCATATCAGACGGATGCGCCGCATCCATGCCCAGCGGCGGCGCAAGCTTATCGCCGCCCTCACTCCGGGGGAACCGGATCTCTTTCGGATCGAAGCACCACCTGCCGGGCTATCGCTGCTGCTGGCGCTCCCCCCTGGACAAAATGATGTACTCGTTGCGGCCAGTCTCGCCAAGGCTGGCATCGAGACACAGCCACTTTCTTCATTATATACAAAACTGAAGCCACGTCAGGGACTTATCCTCGGTTTCTCAGGCTTCGAAGAAGACACGCTGGAATGTTCTGCAACAGCGCTGATAAAAATTCTCGAACGATCGAATTAACAGTCCTTCGTTAGTGATTTCGTAAACTTTGGATTCAGCATTTGCCGGTAAGGTTTGCTTAGCAATCAGCTCGGGACGAGCGTTGCAGCCCATTTGTTTTGCGTTACGGGTGCCCATGCGTTCTTCGGTCGTATCAGCCATTGCCTTAGTCTGCACCGCTTTGACGGGTTGTACGTCGAGTTCCGGCATCGACAGCATCATGCTTCAGCCGAAAACGTCAGCGGAAACCACGAGTTCCGTCGTGCGTCCCGTGCCGCCAGCACCGCTGAGCGAAATGGCAGCTGCTTCCCAGCCGATACCCGCCCCTCGTCAGGAAGAAGTTCTGGCATGGACTGGACCGATTCCCGATGCAGGCCCGTTCAAGGCAGAACCTCCAGCCTCCATCGCGCCACAACCTCAGGAGCGACCGCAGGCGCGTATTTCAGTTCCCAAACCGGAAATCGCCGCCTATCCGTCCGTGCGGCTTGCACCGCGGAAGCGCTCGAAAGTTTACAGCCACCGTTTCCGTGATGCGAAACCCGTCAATTTCGGGCGGGCATCGCCGAAAAAGCTCGCCGTCCATGGTGTGGACGTGTCGCGCTGGCAGGGAGACATCGATTGGGTTAAACTGCGAACCCAAGGGGCAAACTTTGCTTATATCAAGGCTACTGATGGCGGCGACCATCTAGACCCCATGTTCCGCAAGAACTGGCGTGCGGCAAAAGCTGCTGGCATCAAGCGCGGTGCGTATCACTTTTTCTACTGGTGCCGCGTCGCAAGCCAGCAGGCCGACTGGTTCATCCGCAACATTCCAAAGGAAGCGGACGCCTTGCCTCCCGTCATCGACGTGGAGTGGAACGGAGATTCGTCCTGCAAACGGCGACCGTCACCAGCACAGGTGCGTGAAAAGATGCAGGTCTTCATGGACAAGCTCGAGCGCCATTACGGCAAGCGGCCGATCATCTATACTGCGCCCGACTTCTATGAAGATAATCTTAAAGGGGCCTTCACCAACTATCCGTTCTGGCTGCGTGCCGTCGCCCAGCATCCATCGAAGGTCTATCCGGGCCGTCCGTGGACCTTCTGGCAATATTCGGGGTCAGGCCTGTCTCAAGGTGTGAATGGCAGGATCGACCTCAACGTCTTCCACGGCTCCGAAGAAAACTGGCACAAGTGGCTGGCACGCGCCGCCAGCTAGCCACCACAGGCTTGCCCGACGCACCTGTTCAACAGGGACTTACGCGCCGCTTTTTTCGTTCTTCTTCTTGTCTTGATCGTAGTGCCACTTGATGGCGAAGAACCCGCAAATGCCCAACACCAGAAGCTTGAACACTATGAAGGCGATAGGAATCCATTCCATCTTTTGAAATTTCCATGCTGCTATCAATTGCGAAGGGTGATATCTTAAAACTGCCGCAGCAGCATCTCAATTTTTGGTGTGATGGCAAGGTTCCTGACGCACCAAGCCAAATATTGAAGCGCCGCAATCCAATCTGTCCGCTTCTTGAGGCTCTAAGCGAGAAAACAGCATCAACGCCGCTGCCCGCCAACTTTGCATGGCTAGGAAATCCCCTCCAGAAATCCTAAAGTCTAATGAAGAACATGCGATGCAATCAACCCGACTGTGGCAGCATTAATAACTAATATAACAAATATTGCTCCGATAAGCCAATATTTAAAGTCTTGTCGCATTTCGCGAATTTCATTCTTTATATCATACGCCTCCGTCTTAACAGCAGTCAGTACGGCTGTTTCTGTTTTCTTAGAAGAAGAGGTCATTTTGACTTACCTATTACACCTACCATGAATGGACTATCAATCGCCTATACAGATTTGACAGCTTTACATAATATTGCAGCGGCTAATACTGATTTTTTATCGCAATAGGTAGAGCCATTTCAGCACAACAGCTATGCGCTTTCGTGAATTTGAGAACGTCAATTTTGCAGCCGTGACAGCCGAAGAGCAGCTTAATGTCAGCCCAAATCCTTCCGGTTCGATGGCAAGAAGCCGTACGCCATCGTATGCACTTCATGATCGCCATTGGCTTGAGCGATGTTGTTTACGCAGTACTGTTTCATGATTCCTCCCGTCCCAAAACGATGCAATCATGTGGAGAGGATTAATGTATATCAACCACCTTTAAGGGGGAAAGACGATCTTCTGATGCTTCACCTCGACCGCAAATTATGCTTCCATGCCTGCCTATATGGGGGCAGAGCATGGCAGACTTATCAAATCCAGCAGTTCATACACGTCCAAAACGCGTCATCGTCTTTGATACTGAAACAACGGGCATTTTGCCCTATGACCGCATCATTACACTGGGCGCGGTGAAAATCGAAGGTGATCAGCTTCAAAAGCAGTCCCTCTATCTGATTTTCGATCCGCGCAAAGATAGTTCACCACAGGCCGAAGCTGTCCATGGTTTCGACAACTGGATGACGCGCTATCAGGATCTCTTTGTCGATCTTGCTGCACCAATCCGAAAATGGTTTTCCTGGGCCGATGAGATTGCCGCCCATAACGCAGAATTCGACATGCGATACATTCAGCGCGAGTTTCGCAAGGCAGAAGTCGATCAACTCGACCAACCAATATATTGCACGATGGATAGCGCCAGACGCCTATGGAGAGGCAATTCCGCGAAATTAGATCACTGTCTGGCAAGGATCGGGATGTCGCGCGTTGGAAGCCGCCATGGGGCATTGGAGGACGCCTATCTCACAGCTGGCCTGTACTTGCATCAGCAAGGCGTTAAAAAAACCTTCCCGAAAATGAGTTCATGGCATCCTCCCAAAAACCTAAAGCCCCACCCGCCAAAACCGGATGGTGAATTACCGCGGCGTACACCCAAACGAAAGAAGGGCGGCAACATCTAGAGCTTGCGTTTTTAAACTGGCGAGGAATTTTCGTCCCGTGCGCAGCTTTGCAGCCGCGACCGCATTCTGTCGCGCGTAGCCTGCCCCTACCTGGTCAGAAGATTACGCTGCATCAGCTCCACCCTTTCATATAGCGGTATCAAGTGAGCTTCCGTTTTCCAGATATGCGTAAAGTTGCGCACATCCACCAAAACACGAGGAGAGCTCGTTTTACCCTCTTAGACAAGACGGACGGATAAAATCGCTATAACCGTATAGCGAGCGGATAAGGCCACCTTCGGGTCGTAAACCTGTGCCTCAGTGCCTCGTCGGCACCGCTTCAATTGCATTGCGGAATCGAAACACTAAGACCTAATTGTTCATCCAAACAGCGCTTCAAGCGTAGGGAAGGAAAAAGGGAAGAGATTATCGCGAAATCAATTTTCGCTAAACAAGACAACCACTTACAAGAAGTAGATGGCTCCCCGGGCCGGATTCGAACCAGCGACCAACCGGTTAACAGCCGGTTGCTCTACCGCTGAGCTACCGGGGAACAGGTGCTCGTTGTGTCAGCGAGGTGGCGTATAGCAAAAGGTTTCCGCGTTTGCAAAGGGCTAAATTCATTTTTTTGATCTTTTTGCAAAATGCCCCGGAAACCCTATATTCTGTGGGAGCTTTCAATCTGTAAATTACAACACCCGAGCCCAAGAGAAGTCTCAGTGAGCGATGAACCTAACGAATCTGCCGGAAAAAAAACGATTCTGATTCTTGGCCGGCGAATCCCCATGCCTCAATCCGTCACGATGCGGCGCGTGCTCGGCGGTTCATTGGCTGTCGGAGGTTTTCTCGGCTTTCTTCCCGTTCTCGGATTCTGGATGTTGCCGCTCGGCCTCATCGTGCTCTCGCATGATTCCCATCGTGTCCGGCGCTGGCGCCGACGCAGCGAAGTGCACATCTGGAGAAAATGGCTGAAACGCCGCTCTATATCGACCAATTAGCTCCATTTGCCCGCTGGAAGCGTTTCCAGCGTGTTGAGGGCAATCCGCATTAAGAATACCGCTCAGCCCTGAGCTACCTGTCTAATGATCCGCATATCTTCGGCGGCGTAATTCTCCGGGGGTGAGGTTGCGATGTTTTTGAAGCGCGGTGGTCAGGTGGCTTTGGCTCGAGAAACTCAGGCTCGCCGCGACCTCGCCAATTGTCATATCAGTATGGCGCAAACGTCTTTCCGCCTCATCCAAACGCAACGCCATCACATATTGATGGGGCGTCCGCCCGAAACTACGCCGAAAACAGGTGGTAAAATGTCCGGACGAAATCCCAAGCAGTTCAGCCATATCGGGAACTGAAACAGGTTTGGCAAAATTTTCACTCAGATAGACTTCGATTTTACGACAAGCCTGCGCGCTCAACCCCACGTAATCGCGCTGTGGCCGATCATAAGAAGCCCCATGGGACAACAGTCTGGCAAAAGCCGCGAGGAGAGCGTCAAGATAATGCGTATCTGTTTCGGTTTCGCTGTCCACCGCTTCCCGGATTAACCGCCCTACCTGCAGACATTGCTTGTTCAGGAATCTGATTATGCTGTTCTGTTTGTCAGAGGGATCATAAGCGCCATTAACGGTATTTATCTCAATAAGGCCGGATAGAATAGCGACCGCCTTCGGCCAGCAGATGGACAATCTAACGCCTGCCGATACGACAAAAACAGTCCCCGACGAACAACTGGTCTTTCTTTGTTCCCTACCCTTTACAAACCACCTTAGGTTGCGGCAATTTTCCAGAGCGACGATGACAAACGTTGTGTGTGCTTCATAGTCGGCCCAGCCCGGTTGCGTGACCTGATATCTTAACGAACTGGTTCGACTAGCTACTGAACTTTCCTTGTTCGCGTCACTTCCCCGCCCATTTTCACGCAAAAAACGCGTACTTTCCTTCGTAACGGCCCCCATTATCACCTCGACTATCAACCCAAAATCTGGAAATAATGCCCTGCTGGTGACCCTCCATCGCACCAAGACCGAAATCATGGTCCTCAGCCCTTTAGCGCTGCGACAAGAATCTCACAGCCGGGAGAATACATCAATTCTGGCCTATTGCAATTTATACGTGTATTTATTTTAGACGCTTCCATTGGAAGCCGTCTCACGCATCCAAGGATAATGACAATTGCGAACAGGGAATCGCAAAACGGCTCGAATGCGGGAACGACTAAAGCGTGTTGCATTCAATCGTATTCAGGCAACACGCTTTAAGCTTTTGTTTTTACGCATGTCTTTGCCCCAAAACCGGTTCCCACTTTTGGGAGACATGCTTTAGAAAACAAAAACAGCCGACCATATGGATGGCCGGCCGGTTAAGAAACAACGCAATATCAAGACAACGCAAACCGTAAAGGCCGATTGTCTGAAAACCGCTTCACCCTTTTAGGGATGCGTTTTAAAGCGGGCGTGGGTACTGGCGGTAGACTTTCCCGATATCAGACAAAACATCATCCGAAAGCTTGACCTGATATGCTGAAATATCGGTCTTCAACTGGTCGACGGTTGTCGCACCGATGATTGCCGACGTCATGAACGGGCGCGTCAGCGTGAATGCGATAGCCATCTGCGCTATATCGAGATCGTGTTTCTTCGCAACGTCGATATAGGCCCGCACCGCCTTCTCGGAATGAACATTGTTGCGCCAGATTCCGCCCTCGGAAACTGCGGCACGCGAACCGGCGGGCAGCTTTCCATCCAGATATTTTCCCGTCAAAACACCTGCCGCGAGCGTCGAATAAGCAAGCAGGCCAACGTCTTCGCAAAGCGCCAGTTCCGCCAGATCGAAATCGAATTGGCGTTGTAGCAGCCCATACTCATTTTGAATTGAAGCGACGCGCGGCAGGCTGTGCTGCTCCGCGAGGCGAAGCCATTGCATTGTTCCCCAGGCCGTTTCGTTGGAAAGACCGATATGCCTGATCTTGCCGTCCTGAACCATGTCTTCAAGCCCGAGCAGAACGTCATGCATCTGCTGAACTTCCGCCTTTCCATCGGTATTCGATGGATCGAAACTCCAGCCTTGGCCAAAATGATAATGCGCCCTCATCGGCCAATGAATCTGATAGAGATCAATATAGTCCGTCTGAAGCCGTTTCAGGCTACCTTCAACCGCCTCGCGAACACTCGCTCGGCTTGGCTTGGCGCCTCCACGAATCCATTCCTGTCTGCCGCCGCCAGCAATCTTGCTCGCAAGCACAACCTTGTCGCGCTTTCCCGACTGCTTGAACCAATTGCCGATATAGGTTTCCGTTTTGCCGTAGCTTTCCGGGCTCATCGGAATCGCATAACCCTCGGCTGTATCAATGAAATTAATACCCGCATCAAGAGCGATATCGAGCTGTTCATGCGCATCGGCTTCGCTATTCTGTACGCCCCAGGTCATGGTGCCAAGGCAAATTTCGGTGACAGTAAGGCCTGTACGGCCCAAAGGCTTCTTCTTCACAGGGATTTTCCGGATCTGTTATTCGCGAAAGCGCGATTGAGGGTGAGAGCTAATTGATAGTCCCCCTTTGCAGCTCCTGACAAGCCCGTCACAAATATTTAGTTCGAACTATAAAAATCGTTGCGCCGAATAAGGCTTCGGATCGGTGAAGGGCGCTTCCCCCACCAGAAGCTCGGCGAGCAGACGCCCCGAGGCGGGTCCGAGCGTCAAACCGTGATGCGCATGACCGAAATTGAACCATATCCCCTTGTGTTTCGGTGCAGCCCCGATAACGGGACGCATATCTGGCAGGCATGGGCGCAATCCGAGCCAGGGCGTGGCTTCGATGGGGACGCCCAACTGCGGCACAAGCCGACGCGCAATTTTCTCGTCCTTTTTGAGTTGAATGCGGTTTGCGGGCGCGTCTGGTGAAGCAAACTCGATACCGGTCGACAGCCGCACCCCTTGCATCATCGGCGCAAGAACATACCCCGCCTCTTCATCGACCACCGTGTGACCGAGCCTTGAGCCGTCTTTCATGTTGAAATGCAGATGGTGACCACGCTTGATTCCAAGCGGAATCGGATAACCCAGCTTTCTGAGGACCAAGCCCGATTGCGGACCGAGAGCGACCACCACGTCGCGCGCCTCGATCACGCCCTCGTTGGTTGTCACCTGCCAGCCCGCTCCGTTCTGGGTCAAGGTCGCAGCGTCACCATGGACAAAGCCTCCTCCATTCTCGCGAAACAACTCGGCATAAGCTTTGACCAGACCGCCCGGATTTACGACTGTCTTGGGATCGAGCCAGTGAATACCGCCCGCCACTTCTCCAAGCGCTGTCTCGCGCTGCCTCAGTGCGTTTGCATCGAGAATATCATAAGATAGTTCGAAGCGAGCCAGATTGGGCAATCGACGCACAGCGGCATCGAAGGCGGAAGGCGTTCTGAAAACCTCGATCCACCCTTGCGAACGGACAAGCCGCTCGCTACCGGATTGGCCTACCAGCGCATCATGTTCGCGAATACTGGCTTCGATCAGAGGCAGCATCGCAGCCGTAGCAACCTTCAGGCGCTCTGGCGAAGATTCCCGCCAGTAGCGAAACAGCCACCGCGCCATTCTGGGAATATAGAACGGATCATAGCGAACGTCGGAGCGACGATTCATCCCGTAGCGCACAAGCGTCCAGAAGCCTTGCGGAAAAGAATATGGAATGACACTCGAACGTTCGATAAGCCCGGCGTTTCCATAACTCGTTCCGTCCCCCGGTTCGCCCTTGTCGACCAAAGCGACCGAGCGACCCCGTGCCTGTAAATGCAGCGCCGTGGATACACCTACAATACCCGCACCCAGAACGATGACATCTTGCTGCTCAATCGGCATTCTCAACATCCATGGAAAAAGAATAAACGCGCCGATTAGAACCGGCGCGTTGTTGCTTACAGCAAAGAGCTACGATCTTTACAAGCAATCAATAGATATCGAAGTCGAAATATTTCTTCACGATCGTGGCATAGGTTCCATCGTCGCGAATTTTCTTGATCGCCGCGTTGAATTGTTGGCGCAGATCGTCATCGCCCTGGCGCAGCGCAATACCGGTGTCGGTCTGCGTATCTGGAATGTCCCCAATCAGTTTGCAGCAATCAGCGCCATCGCCCTTGATCCAGTCGGAAATCGGGAACTTGTCGGAGACAACGGCGTCCAGACGGCCGTTTTTCAGATCCGCGTTGGCTTCATCGGCCGTTGGGTAAAGCTTAACGTCAGCACCCGCCTTGCCATAGACATCTTCCGCATAGTTGCCCTGCGTCGTCGATCCCTGAGCGCCAATCGTCTTTCCCTTGAACGCTTCAGCATTGAGGGCGGTAATGGGGCTGTCTTTCGGCACTGCGACGGAAAGCGGCGTGGAGTAATATTTATCGGTAAAGGCCACTTCCTTCTTGCGTTCCTCGGTGATGCTCATCGAGGCAACAACCGCATCGAACTTGTTCGATTTCAGCCCCGGGATCATGCCGTCCCAATCATTGGCAACAATCGTGCACTTGGCTTCCATCACCTTGCACAGCGCGTTGGCAATATCGACATCCAGCCCCTGAAGCGAACCGTCGGCGGCGACAAAATTGAAAGGCGGATAAGCGCCTTCTGTCGCAATGCGGATTTCCTTCCATTCCTTGGCCTGCGCCGGCATGGCGGCAATTACAGATGCAACACCTGCAAACAGGATGGCTTTTATCATTGTTCTTCCCCTTACTGCTTTATGGTCGTCATTTTGCGGAAATTCCCGCTAACGGCCGCGCCCCATTTATGCGCTTGCCGTCACTGAAGCACCGGCGTCTCTGACTGCAAGCAGCTTTTAGGGACGCCCGGAGCGAATTTTCGTCACATCAATAGATGTCGAAATCGAAGTATTTCTTGCGAATTGTTTCGTAAGTTCCGTTCTCGCGGATCTTCTTGATGGCGGCATTGAACTGCGCGCGCAGATCGTCGTCACCCTGGCGAAGCGCAACGGCAATCTTCGTTTCCGAACCCGGAATATCGCCGAGGAACTTGCAGCATTCCGCGCCCTGCTTCTTCAGCCAGTCGGCTGCAAGGAACTTGTCGGCCGCAATTGCATCGAGACGCCCACTTTCGAGATCGGCATTGGCTTCGTCGGCCGTCGGATAAAGCTTCACATCGGCTCCGGCCTTGCCGTAGACGTCGTCGGCATAATTGCCCTGGGTGGTGCCGGCCTGTGCGCCCACCGTCTTTCCATCAAATGCGGAGGGATCGAGCGAAGAGATATCCGAATCCTTCGGCACGACGACCGCGAGCGGCGTCGTGTAATAGCGCTCGGAGAATGCAATCTGCTTTTCGCGCTCTTCAGTGATGGCCATCGACGCAATGACAGCATCGAACTTGTTGGCCTGCAAACCCGGAATCATGCCATCCCAGTCATTGGCGACGATCGTGCACTTTGCTTCCATTGCCTCGCAAAGAGCATTGGCGATATCGAGATCGAAGCCTTCGAGCTTGCCGTCCGGAGACATGTAATTGAAGGGGGGATATGCTCCTTCGCTGGCAATGCGAATTTCTTTCCATTCCTTTGCCTGTGCCGGCAATGCGAAAAAGACAGAGGCCAGACCGGCCAGCAAAACTGATTTCAGCATGTGTTTCCTATTCGTTTGGAGCGGCTAACCGGCCGCCGGTTTGGATCGGCAATGCGCCTAAACCCGATCCTGTTCAATTGCGACTTTGGTAGGGCGCCATATCCCTGAACACCAAAACACAAAAGAGACCAGTTGCACGCAAATGCAACAGGTCCCTCCTTCATGCGGTGACGGCTATCAGGCAACCAGACGTGCGCAATGATCTTCCTGTGCGTAGGCCTTGCCGAAGCGGTTCGCAAGGAAAGATTCAAGCGTAATGTCTTCCTGACGAATGAACCCCTGCTGCGGGAGATTGCCCTTGGCAAGCATATCGAGCACCGCACAGATTGCCGAAGCCGTCGTGATCTGGATACCTGAACGAACGATCTTGCCGACCTGAGCGGCATAGACCTTGTTCGCATAGGTTTCCTGAACCAGGCGACCGTTCTTCGTGCCGGAAACGGTTACGAAAATCACCACCACGTCCTGAAGGGTCGTCGGCAGAGCGTTCTCAAAGATATCCTTGAGCACTTCACGGCGGTGACGCAGGCCGAGATCGTTAAGCAGGGCCTTCATCAGTGCAACGTGGCCCGGATAGCGGATGGTGCGATAGTTGAGTGTGCGTACCTTGCCTTCGAGGGTTTCGCAAAGCGTGCCAAGACCGCCAGAAGTGTTGAAGGCTTCGTAGGTCACGCCATCAAGCGAGAACTCCTCACGTTCCTCAAGAGCGGGAACTTCGGTCAATTCGCCGTTCACAATGGCTTCGCACGGCTCGATATATTCGTTGATGACGCCGTCCGTGCTCCAGGTCAGGTTATAGTTCAGAGCATTCGAGGGATATTGTGGAAGGGCACCGACGCGCATGCGAACGCTGTCCAGGGTGTCGAAACGCTTCGCCAGATCGTAAGCGACGATCGAAATAAATCCCGGAGCAAGGCCACACTGTGGAATGAACGCGGTTTTCGCGTCTTTCGCCAGCTCCTTGACGCGGCGGGTACTGGCAACATCTTCGGTCAGGTCGAGATAGTGAACGCCTGCCTTGGCGGCAGCTTCGGCGATACGCGTGGTCAGGTGGAACGGAGCAGCGCTGAGCACGGCAAACTTACCTGCAAGAGCGGCTTCCAGCGCCTTCGCATCTTCAATGTCGAGTGCCTGCGTCTTGACTGTCGCACCCGATTCCAGCGCATCGAGCTGTGTCTGGGAGCGATCAACGACGGTGACGGCATACTCGCCCGTGGAAGCGAGAAGATCGGCAATGGTGGCGCCGATTTTTCCTGCGCCGACAACAACGATCTCTTTCATGTATTTTCCCCTTGGAATGCAATTCGGATATACAAAAATCGCATAGTTTCATGCAAAAAGAAGCATATAAACTGACGATATGACGTTGTTTGTTTGAACAAATTGACGTATTCAATATGCATTATGACGACAGAAGCCGATCTCACACTCATCGCCCTGCTCCGTGAAAACGCGCGTGCCTCGACCGCAGAGCTTGCAAGGCGGCTCGGTGTTTCCCGCACCACGGTTCAAAGCCGGATCGAGAAGCTGGAAAAGCGTGGAGTTATCGAAGGTTACACGGTGCGAATCGCGCCGGAATTCGAGCGTGATCTGGTGCGCGCGCACGTTCTGGTAACGGCACTGCCCAAGCTTGCGTCCAAGGTCGAAACCGCGCTTCGCGGCATTATGGCCGTGCGATCGCTTCATTCGGTGAGCGGGCATTTCGACATGATTGTCGTCGTTGAAGCGCCGTCAATCCAGGAGCTGGATGCCATACTGGATCGCATCGGCGCCCTGGAGGGCGTCGAGCGCACGATGTCGTCCATCATCCTTTCGACGCGGATCGATCGTTAACGACCAAGTGAACCGGCAAGGTCAGCCTATATCAGTTACCGACAAACTCGAACTTGTCGACATCGACCAGACCGCGGTCGGTGATCTTGAGATGCGGGATCACCGGAAGAGCGATAAAGGCCAATTGCAGGAAGGGCTCCTCCAGAACGGAACCCAGCTCCTCGGCTGCATGACGCAGAACGCGCAGTTGGTCGCGGACGGTTTCATAAGATTCCGAACTCATCAAACCCGCTATGGGAAGAGGCATCTCCGCCAACACTTTCCCGTCTCTCACGACGACAAACCCGCCTTCGATTTCGCCAAGCCGGTTCGCAGCCGCTGCGATATCCTCATCGGATGTTCCCACGACACAGATATTGTGGCTGTCGTGACTGACGGTCGAAGCTATCGCTCCGGCCTTCAAACCGAAACCGTGCACGAAGCCGGTCGCTATATTGCCGTTCTTGCCGTGGCGCTCGACAACCGCAATCTTCACGACGTCCTTCTCGAAATCCGGTTCGACGCCGTTCGGCCCGACCTTCAGTTCAAATTCGAGACTTTCGGTAATGATCTTGCCGGGAACGATACCGATAGCACGTGTCTTGCCGCTGTTGGAATGTGACCGGAAGCTGGAGGCGCTGACGCGAGGCGCCTTGACACTGTTGCGTCCGACTGGCGCCACCGTCTTGCGCGTGGAGAACAGTTGATCGGAAACCACCCTGCCCCCGGAAAGAACGATTTCGGCGTGACAATCTTCGAGGCTATCCACCACAACCAGATCGGCCCGCTGACCGGGCGCCACCAGACCACGGTCGAAGAGGCCGAAAGCGCGTGCTGCGGAAACGCTTGCCGCACGATAGATGGCGATAGGCGCGACTCCACCGGCAATCGCCGTGCGGATGAGATAATCCAGATGCCCCTGATCGGCGATATCAAGTGGGTTCCGGTCATCCGTGCACAATGCCAGAAACTGCGCATGACGCTCGGTGATGATGGGCATCAAAGCCTTCAGGTCCTTGGAGACGGACCCCTCTCGCACCAGCACATACATGCCCTTGCGCATTTTCTCCAACGCTTCTTCGGCGCTCGTCGCCTCATGCTCGGTGCGAATGCCTGCCGAAATGTAACCGTTGAGATCAAGACCGCGCAGAAGCGGAGCATGACCGTCGATATGCCGGCCCTGGAACGCCTTCAGCTTTGCCATGCATTCAGGGTCCTTGGAGAGAATGCCGGGAAAATTCATGAACTCGGCGAGACCGATCACCTTCGGGTGCCCGGCAAAGGGCAGCAGGTCATCGATCAGAAGTTCAGCGCCCGCCGTTTCCATATGCGTCGCCGGTACACAACTCGAGAGCTGCACGCGGATATCCATGACGGTTTCCATAGCGCTATCGAGGAAGAATTTTATCCCTTCGACACCCAGAACATTTGCAATCTCGTGCGGATCGCAGATGACTGTCGTAACACCTTGCGGCAATACGCAACGGTCGAATTCATGCGGTGTCACATGCGAGGATTCGATGTGAAGATGCGTATCGATGAATCCCGGCACAATTATCCGCCCGGAAACATCGATTTCCCGCTTCCCCCGATAGCTGCCGAATGTTCCGACAATTCGGTCTTCGCAAATCGCAATATCGCTTTCGACAAGCTCGCCTGTCACGAGGTCGAAGAAACGTCCGCCTTTCAGAACGATGTCGGCCGGCTCACGCCCTGCACCCTGATCGATCATCCGCTCCAGCATCACGTCACCTCATATTCCCGGAATCAATTTCAGAAAACTAACACAATGCAATATGCGGCGGTAAGGTTGCCCTTCCGCCGCATATTGCACTCCGAATATTCCAAGCTAGCGAACGTATTCGATCATCCTGCTGCGACTAAGAACCAGTTCGACGCGGTTATCGTTCAATCGATGCAGACAGACCCGTTTCGTCCACGGGCCATCATGCAGCGTGAACAAAGCCCGGCCATGGCCCAGATCTTCCATCGGCATTGCACGACGCGTCGGCCCGACGCCCATAATGACATGGCCATCCGTGATGTCGAAAACAGCACCGCCGTGCGGCGCCTGCCAGCGGCCGTCGAATTCCCGCCCGGCCGGTTTCGGTGTCACCGGTTTCAGACGTCGCTCTACATAACCAATTTCGCCTTCCAGTTCTGCCCCGGTCCAGCGCAGCTTGACCGGGGACGACGGTGACATGGAAGAAGACCAGCCATCGCCAATATCGTAAAGCGTATCCTCGGAATCGAGCCAGTTGGCGATCCCGTCGCGCATTTCCAGCCAGAACGGTCCAGTATCAGTAACGTAAAGCCCGTTAGGAATCGCGCAGTTGGTTTCCGGAAGCGGCAGGCCATTCAGGGCAACCATGCAGTCCCGGGCCATCTTGTAGGTGTTGGCATCTTCACGATTCGAAACCACGATCATGCCGGTCCTGGCGATTGGATCGAGCAAAAAATAGCTCTTGTAACCGGGATGCGATCCGCCATGTCCCACAAAACGCTTGCCGCCCACTTCATTCCAGCGCAGCCCCAGACCGTAGCCCGTCGGTCTTCCATCGGACAGGAAACGTGCTGCGGACAATTTATCGAGAATGCCTTCAAACACGCCTTCGCCGTTGACGAGGGCCTGCGCCCATTTCGTCAGAGCCATACCGCTGCCGGTCAAGCTGCCGGACGCCGAAATATGCAAGCCTGCGGAGCTAAGCTGCCACTTGTCGCCCGATTTCCAATAACCGGGAACAAGGCCCGCAACCGGGTCGTTCCAGACATCGGGTGCCTCCATGAAAATATCGAGAAGTCCGGCAATGTCCGACTTCACGAAATCGTTGAAACGCAATCCCTTCCGTTCAAGCGCAGCCTCGACCAGCCGATAACCGGTATTGGAATAGGAAATCTCCGAGCCCGCTTCGAAATTGAGCCGGGAAAGAGACGCCAGATATTCCAGAAGCTGGCTGGCTTCCGTTTCTGTATAAACGGATAATCCCAGAAGCGTGAGACATTCTCTCGTGTCGGGAAGGCCGCCCGTCATGTCGAGCGCGCGGCCCACCGTAACGTCTGCAAGTGGGCTCTGAAGTTCAGGCAAATGATCGCCGAGCCTGTCGTCCAGACGGATGAGATCGCGATGCTTGAGGACCATCGCGCAAAATGCGTGTTTGGTGACCGATGCATACCGGACGACGGAACTGGCCGTGAACGGTATACCGGTGGAAAGGCTCTCAAGCCCTCCCGCATAGGCAAATTTCACGCCGCCGGGATCGAAGCCGATAATGACACCACCCGGTTCGCCTTTGGCCCAGCTTCTCGAAAAGACCTTCGCGGCGAACGACGCCGCATTCCAGTCCGTATGCATTGACATGAAAACTCCGTCAGGCAGGTTCTTCCAGATTGACGCTCAAGGCGCGCAATTCTGTGGTATGCGGATGCTTGGTTCGCCCCGCCCGCAAATCATCGGCGCTGAGCTGCTCCACCATCTCGCCGTGCTGCATCACACCCACTTGCGGGCACAAATGTGCAATTACCGCGAGATTGTGGCTCACCAACACATAGGTAAGATTCTTCTCGGAACGCAAGTCCGCGAGAAGATTGAGAATTTCCGCCTGCACCGAGACATCGAGCGCCGATGTCGGTTCGTCCAGCAGCAACACTTCCGGTTCCGCAATCAGCGCGCGGGCAATTGCAACACGCTGACGCTGACCACCGGAAAGCTGATGAGGGAAACGAAACCGCGCGGCTTTTGGCAACGCCACCTCGTCAAGCGCCTTTTCGATACGCTTATCTATGTCGCCTATGCCGTGAACGAGCAGCAATTCGCTCAGGATTCGATCGATGGTCTGCCGCGGGTGCAGCGAACCGAACGGATCCTGAAATACCATCTGTACCTGACGAAAGAATGCTGGCGTGCGCTTCCTGGCGACTTCCTTGCCGTCGAATACAATACGCCCGCTCCATTGCTCGTTGAGTCCAGCCATGGCGCGCAGGATTGTGGATTTGCCGGAACCGCTTTCACCGACAATGCCGAAGCTGCCGCCCTTCTCCACATGGAAAGAAACGCCTTTGACAACTTCACGTTCGCTGAAACTGATGCGGAGTTGATCGATATCTATCATGAATTCAGCCAGCTTGCGTCACGATTGAGGACAGGCAACCGGTCGCGGGGATGGGTCAGCGACGGAATGCAGTTGAGGAGTCCCTTCGTATAGGGGTGCTCGGCACGGACCAGTTCAGACGCCTTCAGTTCTTCCATCACGCGGCCCATATACATGACGATCACGCGGTCGCAGAAATGCGAAACGAGCGGGAGATCATGGCTGATGAGCAGAAGCCCCATGCCTCGTTTCGACACGAGATCGTCGATAAGGCGAAGGATTTCGGCCTGCACTGTGGCGTCGAGCGCTGACGTCGGTTCGTCGGCGATAAGCAGTTCGGGATCGGGCGCGAGCATCATGGCTATCATGACGCGCTGCCCCATGCCGCCCGAAACTTCATGCGGATAGAGCTTCGCCACCTCCCCCGGATTGCGGATCATGACCTGATCGAGCAGATCGACGGCTGCATCCATCGCCTGACGCCTGCTGCCTCCCTTATGTGTGCGCCATGCTTCGGCAACCTGCGCGCCAATCGTCTTGACTGGATTGAGCGAATATTTCGGGTCCTGAAGGATGAATCCTGCCCGCTTGCCGCGTAACTGGCGCATACCGCGTTCGCTCGCCGACAGAATGTCGATGCCATCGAACGAAAGCTTGTCCGCCTTCACCTCGGCGATTGGCGGGAGCAGTTTCATCAAGGCACGGGCGGTCAGGCTTTTGCCCGAACCGCTTTCACCAACAATGCCCAGTTTTTCACGATCAAGCTGAAGCGAAAGCCCGCGCACGGCATCGAAACGGCTGGTGCGGGTTTCAAAACTGATCTGCAGATTCTTGATATCAACCAGCATCTGTTTCCTCAATTCTGCTTCGGATCGAGCACGTCGCGCAGACCGTCGCCAAGGAAATTGAAGGCGAGCGATACAAGAAAGATCGCGATGCCGGGGATCGTGGCAACCCACCATTGCTCAAAGATGAAGCGCTTGGCGGTAGCAATCATCGCGCCCCACTCCGGCGAAGGCGGTTGCGCACCCATACCGAGAAAGCCGAGACTTGCGGCGGTAATGATGATGGAACTCATATCGAGAGTAATGCGGACGATCACGCTCGGTACGCACAACGGCATGATGTGGCGCAGAATGATGCGGAAAGGCAAGGCGCCCGTCAGTTTGGCGGCTGCGATGAAATCACTCTTACGCAATGTCATCGTCTCGGCACGCGCGAGGCGTGCATAAGGTGGCCACGCGGTCAGCGCAATTGCCAGCACGGCGCTTTCAACGCCGGGTTTCAGCGCGGCCACGAAGGCCAGCGCGAGGATGAGGCGGGGAAAAGCAAGAAAAACGTCCGTGATGCGCATCAATGCCGTGTCGACGATACCGCCGAAATATCCGGCGATACAGCCGATGAAAAGACCTATCGGAGCCACGAGAACGACGACCGCGATCACCATTCCGAGCGTCACGCGTCCTCCGTAGAGGATGCGTGAGAGAATATCGCGGCCAAGCTCGTCCGTCCCGAACCAGTGTTCGGCAGTGGGTGATGAAAGACGATTGCCCAGATTCTGAATGCCTGGATCGTAAGGCGCAAGCAATGGAGCTGCCAGCGACAGGGTGACGAAAGCGATGATGATGAAAAGGCCGATCATCGCCAGCGGATTGGCCTTCAGGTTCACCCAGATGCGGTAGCGCCTGCCCCAATTTGCCTGAGAGCGGGACGAAGGCGATTCATCCAGCGCCCAGTTATGGAAATTTCTGAACATCATCGGACACGCGGATCCAGAACTTTATAGAGAATATCGGCCAGCAGATTGAGCCCTACATAGATGACGCCGATGAGCAGCGTCGCTCCCACGACCGGGTTCATATCGGCATTCATTAGCGATACCGTCAGATACTGACCGAGACCCGGCCAGCTAAACACCGTTTCCGTCACCACCGCACCTTCGAGCAAGCCCGCATAGGTGAGTGCCAGAACCGTCACGAGTTGCACGGCCACGGTCGGAAACGCATGTTTCCAGATAACGGAGGTCAGCGACAAACCTTTCGCGCGTGCCGTAATCACGAACTCGCCCTTCAGCGCGTCAAGCATGAAAGCGCGGGTCATTCGGGTGATATAGGCCATGCTGAAATAGGCAAGGATCAGAACCGGTTGGATCATGTGATAGACGGCATCCCGGAATGCATCCCAATCGCCCTCGATCAGCGTATCGACGGTAAGGAGGCCGGTCACATGCGGGATCATGCCCTCATAGATGATATCCTGTCTTCCCGGCCCCGGCGCGATATCAAGCGTCGCATAGAAAACCAGAAGCGAAATCAGAGCCAGCATGAAAACCGGGACCGAATGCCCGGCCAGACAGATTACGCGGATCGTCTGATCGATGAAAGAACCCTGCCGCGCCGCAGCCCAGACGCCAAGCGGAATACCGATCACCGCAGCCACGATCAGTGCGGCGGTTGCCAGTTCCAGCGTTGCGGGGAAATAACGGGAAATGTCCTGCGTAACCGGGTTTCGGGTCAGAATGGAATTGCCAAAATCACCGTGCAGCACCTGTCCGATATAATGGACGAACTGGAGAACGAGCGGCTGGTCGAGGCCCATTTCCGCGCGCACACGCTGAATAACAGCCTCGGGCGCGTTATCGCCCACAGCGGCAATAACCGGATCGACCGGCATGACGCGACCGATCATGAATGTAATGACCATAAGCCCGAACAGCGTGATCAACACGCTGCCCAAGATGCCGGTCAGATTCTTGAGGCTTTTCTTCACGCCTTGGCGATCCCTGCATAGGAATGGGAATCCGACAGAACACCGAGACGCATTCCGGTAACGTCCTTGCGGCAGGCAGCCGTCGTAACGGTCTGAAGCATGACGATAAATGGACTCTCGTTCATGAATTCGCGCTGCAGATTCTCATAAAGCTCGATGCGCTTTGCCGGATCGCGCTCGTCGCGGGCCGCGATCGACTTATTTGCAAATTCCTCGCTCTGATAAGACGAGCGCCAGGCAAAAGGCTTGGTCGCCGCATTATCAGAATTGTCCGGATTGTTGCAGAAGACGTCGGCATTGGTGTTCGGATCGAAGTAATCAGAGCCCCAGGCCGTCAGTGCAATTTCGTGATCGCGGGCGCGCATCTTGGTGAGGACCTGACGGTTCTCAGCGGCCAGAAGTTCAACTTTGATGCCGATTTCGGCAAGGTTCGCCTGAATGGCCTGCGCGATATCCGGCCAGGGCTGAGCGGAATAATGATCCATCTTGACGGTAAAGCCATCGGCAAGACCGGCTTCCTGCATCATGTCCTTTGCCTTTTCCAGATCTTTCTGGAACGGGGTTTCATTAACCGCACCGGGGAAACCTTCTGGAATGATGGTCTGGTGCACCTTGTGCGTCAGCGGAACGATGTTTTTCTGGATGCCCTGATAGTCGATGGCCCACTTGACGGCCTGCCAGAGCTTCGGGTTGGTGAGCTTTTCAACCTTCTGGTTGAGCGACATCAGGCCAATGCCGGCGATTGCCTTGGTGACGAGTTCGAAGTCGCCATTGCCCTGAAGGGCACGCAATTGCTCGGACGTCAGATTGCGGGCAATATCGACATCGCCCTTCTGAAGCATGAGAAGCTGCGAGGACGGATCGGCAACATGACGCAGCAGGATGCGCTTCACATTTCCCTTATAGCCACCGTTTGAATTGACGTTGAGAATGATGCTTTCGCTCGGCTTCCAGGAAGCCAGAACCCACTCGCCCGAGCCTGCGCTGTTCTTCTGAAGCCAGCCATTGCCAAGGTCGTCTCCGGCCGCGTTTTCAAGAACGAGCTTCTTCTCGACAATGCTGGCGACACTGGCCGACAGGCAATACAGCAGGAACGGAAGCGATGTCGATTGTTCAAGCGTCAGGGTGAGCGTCGACGGGTCAGTGGCAACGATGCTCTTTTCCACGTTCTCAGGCGTGAAACCGAATTGACCAATGATGAAAGCCGGGCCCTTGTTCATCCTGATCGCGCGTTGCAGCGAGAAAGCCGCATCTTCGGCGGTGATCTGAGCACCGCTTGCGAATTTTGCGTTCGGATCGATCTTGAAAGTGAAAACCTTCCCGCTGGCATCCGCTTCCCAGGAAACCGCTACACCGCCTTCAACCTGGTCAGGATTTGCGAGGCTCGGATGTACCAGGCGCTGATAGATATTGTTGCAGACTTCGCTGCCGACGGCCTCGAAGCTCTCATGCGGATCAAGGCTGGTCATGTTGTCGAGCTGTTGCGCAACAACCAGAATGTCCTGACGACCGGCTCCAATGGCAGGCAGGATGCTTGCATAGGAAAGAAAAGGAACGGCAGTTGCGCCTGCCAGAAAACCGCGTCTTGAAATCATCGAGAACTCCTATTGCGGCGCGTTCGGGTAGCCCCTGCAAGACGGGAGCATAATCGGCAGCGCTCTACCTCCGGATATTTTTCCAGCTTTTTCGCTATCACGTCCCTTAAGGGCGGGGCCAATGCAGAATTTTGCATTCCTTATGCATTGTTTGCATGAGATGAACCTTAAACACGCTCGCTCTGGATGAAACTACGTCATGCAGGACTGACATACCCGATGACCGAATTGGCATTTGCATTTTACACCTTACGGGTCCATCACCCTTGTCCTGAATTATCCTTTTGATTTGAGAAGGCTCCGTGATGGCGACAGAACAGAAGATTCCGGTTTTTGACGGTCACAACGACGTGTTGCTACGTCTATGGTCATCGAAAGAACCCGCTCCTGAAAAGCGCTTTGTCAAAGGAGAAAGTGTCGGACATATCGACCTGCCGCGCGCGCAAAAAGGCGGTCTTGGCGGTGGTCTCTGCGCTGTATATGTCCCCTCGCCTTCCCGTGAACTCGATGCGAGCGGCAATCTGCAAACGCCGAACCAGACGGATGCGATGGAAGCCACCCTCGCCATGTCGGCGATCCTTCAGAAAATCGAACTGGAATCGGAAGGTAAGGTTCGCATCTGCCGCACCGCTGCAGATATTCGCGATGCCTTTGCCAACGGAATCTTCGCTTCGGTCTATCATATCGAAGGCGTGGAAGCCTTCAGCGAAAATCTGGACGCACTCTACGTCCTGCACGCCGCAGGCCTCCGGACGCTTGGCCCGGTCTGGAGCCGTCCGAATATCTTTGCCCATGGCGTTCCTTTCCGGTTCCCGGCATCGCCCGACATCGGCCCCGGCCTGACCGATCACGGCAAGGCACTCGTTCGCGCCTGTAATGAATTGAAGGTCATGGTGGATCTTTCTCACATGAACGAGAAAGGTTTCTGGGATATAGCGGCAATCTCCGATGCTCCGCTTGTCGCGTCGCACTCGAATGTTCATGCGCTCTGCCAGCAAAGCCGCAACCTGACTGACAAACAGTTGGACGCCATTCGGGATACCGGCGGCCTCGTAGGTCTCAATTTCGGCGTATCGTTCCTGCGCGAAGACGGCAAACGCGAACCGAATACCGACCTGAATGAACTCGTCCGTCATGCCGACTATATCGTTGAGCGGATCGGTATCGATCATCTCGCGCTCGGCTCGGACTTCGACGGCACGACGATTTCTTCCACGCTTCGCGATGTCGCCGATCTCCAGCTCGTGATCGAAACATTCCGCAAGCATGGCTACGATGACGCATCACTGGCGAAGCTCGCACATGGAAACTGGATTGACGTACTTGAACGTACTTGGGGCGAGTAATCCGCTGAGCCAAACGACGCCGCGATCCCTTATGGCTGCGGCGTCATGGCTCGGCAATGCTCCCTGTCGCCACCCGTCCGGATGTCATCGTGCTTGATCAAGCAGCGATCTCACCCCTCAAGGGCGAGGTCGAATATGTGGTGATGTATATGCCCGTCGAACATTTCGAGGAGGCCCTTGGTGGCCTCCCGGCTTTCATAGCGGACCGGAGAAGCGAGTGCTTCCGCCAAGGCTTCCCTGCTCTCATACATTGTCCAGAGCACCATTGGATAGGATGGCGCTCCGTTATCGCGTTCCACTGCGTATAGAACACGAACTTCCTTGATACCCGGAAATTCGAGCCACATCGGCATGAGGGTTTCTGCAACATAGGCCTTGAACGCGTCCTCGCGTCCGGCATGGATGCTGCCTTCGAAAAATGCCTGTCTGACGATCATCGGTAGACTCAATTTACTCTGGTGGGCGGAACGGCGCCCGAAAAATATGCTGCGAGATTGGCGAGTACGAGCTCGCCCATCCCGATCCGGGTTTCGACGGTCGCACTACCCTGATGTGGCATCAGCACCGTATTCGGGGCGTTCATGAACCCCTCACGAATGGCCGGTTCGTTGACAAAAACGTCGAGTCCGGCGCCAGCGATGGTTCCATCATTCAGCGCGGCCAGAAGCGCATCCTCGTCAACCACGCTGCCGCGGGCGACATTGACCAGATATCCTCTGTTTCCAAGCGCAGCCAGAACGTCCGCATTGACGATATTCACCGTGGATGAATTGGCTGCAATACAAACCGCCAGAACATCGCTGTGTTCCGCAAGCTCGACCGGGGTTGCGTGTGCAATCCACTTCGTATCTGGAACGGGAGAGCGGTTCCAGTAATGCACTTCCATCCCGAACGCTTCGGCGCGCCGCGCGAAGGACTTGCCAATCTGGCCGAGGCCGAGAACGCCCACACGCTTGCCTTTTGGACTGGTTCCAAGAGGAAAAGCCTTCCGGTGCGCCCAATCGCCTTCTCGCACAAACCTGTCTCCGACAGCGACATGGCGCATTACGGCCAGCATCAACGCAATGCCTGTATCCGCAACGTCATCGGTAAGAACGCCCGGAGTCGTGCTGACGTGCACGTTGCGGTCACGCGCAAAGGCAACATCGACTTTATCCGTACCGACGCCGTTGATGGCGATGAGACCCAGTTGCGGCAAGCGTTCGATCCACTCATTGGAAAGTCCCGTGCCCCCACCTGTCACCACGGCGCGGATCGTCCCGAGCGCAGCATCGATCGCAGCTCCGTCTTCAGCTTTGTAAAGACGAAGAACGGTATAAGCTGCATCGAGACGCTCTTCGATCAACGGCATCATCGGTTCGATGAGCAGAATTTCGTTCGCCAATTCAAACTCCCATCAGCAGAGCATCTCCAGAAAAAACACAAAGTGCTTTCTCCGAAAACAACAAATAAAAACATATAGATAGAACGGTTTCCGTGATTTCACTTCAACCGCAACGGTCCTTATCCGTGAATGGATCAGGAAATCTGGCCGATGAAGGCCTTCGTCCGCTCATGTTTCGGATTGCCGAAAAACTCTTCAGGCTCCGCCATTTCCAGAATCTGCCCTTGGTCCATGAAAATGACGCGGTCGGCGACCTGACGCGCGAACCCCATTTCGTGGGTGACGCAGAGCATGGTCATGCCTTCCTTCGCAAGATCGATCATGGTGTCCAGGACTTCCTTCACCATTTCAGGATCAAGCGCCGAGGTCGGTTCATCGAAAAGCATGATCTTCGGGTTCATGCAAAGCGCCCGGGCAATAGCCACACGTTGCTGCTGTCCGCCGGAAAGCTGGGCTGGGTATTTTTCCGCCTGTTCGGGAATACGAACACGCTCGAGATATTTGCGCGCAGTCTTTTCAGCCTCGGTCTTCGAAATGCCGCGAACCTTCATCGGAGCCAGCGTACAATTTTCGAGAACCGTCATATGCGGGAATAGGTTGAACTGCTGGAACACCATGCCGGTTTCCTGGCGTACGATATCGACGTTCTTGCCACCCGCCGTCAGGTCATGACCATCGACGGTGATCCGACCCTCCTGAATGGTTTCAAGCTGGTTGATGCATCGTATGAGTGTTGACTTTCCCGAACCGGATGGGCCGCAAATAACGATACGCTCGCCGCGAGCAACGGCAAGATTCACATCCCTGAGGGCATGATACGTGCCGTACCATTTGTTTACACCCTCCATGAGAACTGCGGCCCCGGCAGCATCCTGCGATATCCGGTTCGCTTTTCCCTGAGCCATCTGGTTCATGTCGAGAAACTCGCTTTCGTGAACTTGACTGCCTCGCAAGGCATTATACGCCATGCCCGCAAACGATCCGGGCATGGCGATAGTCGTGGACTTACTTTGCCTGAGAAACGAAATCCGGCAGCGGAGAGCCGAGCCATTTTTCGTGAATCTTGCTCAATTCACCGTCGCTCTTCACCTTCTCGACGAACTTGTTGACGAAATCGAGCATTTCCGCCGAACCTTTGCGAACCGCGATCCCCTGCACCTGCTGGCTCAATTGAATCTTCTGTTCGTACCGACCGGGAGCCGCCTTTTCGATCTCGGCAGCCACAACGTTGGAGAGGCCGATCAACTGAACCTGGCTCGAAAGGAGAGCCTGAACAGCGCTGGCATCGTCATCGAAACGGCGGATATTCGTATCCTGCGGAGCGATCTTCGTCACAGCCGTGTCCTGCGTAGATGCGCGGGCAACGCCGATCGTCTTGCCGGAAAGGTCTTCAGCCTTGGTGACAGCAATATCCTTCGGTCCGAAAACGCCGATGGAAATACCAGCGTAAGGCTGAGAGAAATCGACGCTCTTGGCGCGTTCCTCGGTTATGCCGAGAGAAGCCACCAAAACGTCAACCTGTCCGCTCTGCAGGTAAGGGATGCGGTTCGGACCCGTTACCGGCACGATCTGCACCTTCACGCCCAGTTCCTTGGCCAGCAGTTTCGCCACATCCGCGTCGTAGCCGTCCGGCTCGTTGCTGGTGTTCATGATGCCGAAAGGCGGAAAATCGACCAGCATACCGATCTTGATGGTACCGGCAGACTTGATGCCCTCGACAGTCTGCGCGAAGGCACCGGGCACAAATGCTGTGGCAAGCGCGCCCGCTCCGATCAAGGCCATTGCCGCACGTCTGGTTATATTCATTTTCTTTCCTTCCCTTTATGGACCGGTCTCCTCACCGGCACCGTTTTGCTATTTTAATACATTCGCCGAGGGCGCTTTTTTGCGCCCAACGGAAATGCCTGCTGTCTCCCCAAGCCCCAATCACCGAGCGGTTGCGCGAGAAAACCTCGTTTCCATGCGGCGCGCGAGAATGGAAAGCGGCCAGCACAGGACAAAATAGACAGCCGCCACGGTACCAAACACCATGAACGGGCTGAACGTTGCATTGTTGATGATCTGTCCCTGCCGGGTCAGTTCGGTGAAACCGATGATCGCGGCAAGCGACGTTCCCTTGATGAGCTGCACAAGAAAGCCCACGGTCGGCGCTACCGAGATACGCGCTGCCTGAGGCAGGATGATATAGCGCATACGGTTGTAATAACGCAGTCCAAGCGCTGTCGCAGCTTCGCCTTGCCCCGGCGGCACTGCGTCGATGGAGCCGCGCCATATTTCGCCCAGAAAGGCGCTTGCATGGAGCGTAAGGGCAATTGTTGCAGCAACCCACGGATTGATGCCCAGACCGAAAATATTCAAGCCGAAGAACACCAGAAAAAGCTGCATCAGAAGCGGCGTCCCCTGGAACAGGCGTATGAAACCAAGCGCAATGTAGCGCAGCGCACGAACACCGGAGACGCGCATCAAGGCAATGATCAATCCTCCGATACCACCACCAACAAAGGCGATGGCGGAGAGCGCGATGGTCCATTGTGCTGCATAAACGATGATGAGAAATTCATTCCAGCCGAAAGGTCTGATCATGGCCTGCTCCTATCGGCTCAATGGATATTTGAATGCCATCTTTTCGATCATCGCGAAAATCGCGGAAAACCCGATGGACATGATGAGATACATGAGCGTAATGACGATATAGACTTCGAAACTGGCGAAAGTTGCCGATTGAAGATCATTACCGGCGGCTGCAAGCTCATTCGCCGAGATTACCGAAACGACGCTCGATGTCAGCATCAGATAGATGAACTGGCTGGTCAGCGAGGGATAGACCGTGCGCAGCGCCGGCTTCATGATCACATAGCGAAAGACCTGAAGCCTTGAGAGACCGAGCGCTATCCCTGCCTCGACCTGCCCCTTGTGAATGGATTCGATGCCAGCACGAATGATTTCAGTACCATAGGCGCCGAAGTTCACCACAAGCGCGAGAAGCGCCGCACTGTTGGGTGACAGACGCAAGCCTGCCGAGGGCAGTCCGAAGAAGATGAAGAAAATCTGCACCAGAAACGGCGTATTACGGATAACTTCAATGTAAACGTCAATAACGAAACGGACCTGCTTCGGTCCGGACGTTTTGCCCCACGCGCAGGCAATCGAAACGATCAGGCCAAGCACCATGGCCGCGCAGGACAACTCTATCGTCTGCCATGCGCCGACAAGAAGCTTGTCCATCGACGCGAACACAGGCGCGAAGTTGAAATTATACAAAATTGAACCTCCCGGTACGCGTATTGCCGAATTTCACTCTTCTCGACAATAATTTTAGATCGATCTAAATATGTTTTATCCCCGCGTCAATCGGTAATTGGGATTAGTGCCTGAACCCTAAACGACAAGTATCTTCACTGGTCCACAGGACTGGCGAACGTGCAAATGGGTCTCACTGACGATCCGTTGCGCAGGCTTATCCGGGTCCGCCAGACGTGCCAGAAGCAGTCTAGCAGCATTCTGACCAACTGTAACAGGCCGCGTCGACACCGAACTCAACCGCGGGCGGGTCGCCTCGGCATCATTGACGTCATCGAAGCCGATCAGGGAAAAATCCTCACCGACCTTCTTGCCATGATCATACAGTCCTGCCGACAACCCCAACGCAACCACATCGTTGAAACAGATGGCGGCGGTAGGTTTTCTACCTCCTTCAAAAAGCAGGGGAGCCGCCTTCGCCACTTCGGGCATAGTTTGCGGCAATTGAACGATCATGTCCGGATCGAGCCCCTGTTGCAACATCACATCGCGGAAACCTTCGATACGTTCCAGATAAGCGGAGTGAACCGGACCATGTACAGCAAAGGCAATCGCTCTGTGTCCGAGTGAAATCAGGTGATTAACCGCCTGGCGCATCCCCCCGGCGTAATCGACACCGGCATAGTCGATCCGGTCCGTCACATGACGCAGAACCTGGACAACCGGCAAACCCCAATCCGCAATCCGCTCGATAAAATCCGCAGGCGTCCCGGCGGTCAGCGAAATGATCACGCCATCCACGCCATGTTCCCGCATCCGCTGCATGAGGGTGCTCTGGTTCGAGAAGTTTTCATGGCTATTCGCCAGCAAAACGACCATTCCCGCTTCTCCAACCACGCTGTCGATGCCCGACAACAGCTCGCCGTAAAACGGGTTGCCCAGCGTGGGCACGATAACGCCGACGGTATTCGATCTCTCCACGCGCAGGCTGGCCGCACCCATATTGTAGACATAGCCCAGTTCCTGCAGGGCTCTTTCAACTTTTTCGCGTGTCGCAGCTCCGACCAGAGGGCTTTTGCGAATGACGAGAGAAGCGGTCGCGCGCGAAACATTGGCGTGGCGCGCCACATCCAGAAGCGTCACACGGCTCTTCTTGCGGTCCTCACTCGCCATCAAATTCACCTGTCAGCATGTTGGGCGGCTCCAGTCCGATGAACGTCACAATCTTCGGAACCCTTCCCCAGAATCGGAAGCGCATATAATCCTGTCGCACTGGCGATTTGGTCAATCCGCCGGACCGGAAAAACAGTCCTAGTGGATTGAATTTGACGTTTGGATCCCGACTGAATGAGATGCTGTTTCAAACGTCAAATTCGAAAAATCCACTAGATACATAAACTTACTAG
>NZ_JACIJG010000018.1 GCF_014199265.1 Brucella daejeonensis | reverse complement strand
CATCGGCCACCTCGTCACAACCATCGAACCAGCCGAATGTTCAAACTACTTCGAAAGCGCCGGATACGCTTCCGTCAAAACCTGAAAGGCTCTAAAACTGTGTTGTCCAAGAACAAAAGCCGGGGCGGAGCCTCGGCTTTTTCGTTATGAAACGCGACGGGCCGATTATTTTACGGAAGCCGCGCCGCCGCTGATCGTGACCGTTTCATCGCCGGTCAGGGCTTCACGATCACCGTTCGGAAAGGTGACGAAGCAGCCGGACGGGCAAAAATCGACGGTTTCGCCGGGCGCGACGATCATCTCGCGTTTGGCAGCGCCTTCCGTGACCACGACGGTCTGCGGATCGCTGTCATTGTTGGAAATCGTGGCAGCATAGGCCCCTCCAGCCGAAGCCGCGAAAACAATCGCCGCAACGAGCGCCAGCTTGGCCAAGCTGATGACTTGTTTACTGTTCATACCGTCCCGACCTTTCCATCGCTCCTGCCGCGATATGTCCACGATCCAGCGAACCCTGTTACTCTCTTGCTACCACTTTATAAGCGGACAAAACTGAACTGCAACTGAACGCCCATCCGTCAAGCCCGGTCGTCGTCCGTCTCCTGCCCCGCATCAGGCCTATCGCTTGTCTTTTTCCTTTTGATCGTCTCGGGCTTGTCCCTGTGCATCGTATTCGACAACGCTTCGATCTCCTGCGGACGAACCACAAGATTCGTCGAGGACGAACCCAGCTGCACCCCCTCGGCGTTGAAGCGTTCGACTATCTGGAATCGCAGTTCGTTCCTGATGCCGACCGTCGTCGTGATATCAGCCACATGGGCATAGACATCGAAGATCAGCTGCAAGCCGGTCATGTTTTGAAATGCAACGAACGGCTCCGGGTTCTTCAGAATGGAGGGATGGCCGCGGACGATTTCAAGCAGTATCCCGTACACCCGGCGCGGGTCTTCCGTATAAGAAGTCTGCACATTGATTTCGATGCGTCCGAGTTTGTTGCGATGGGTCCAGTTACCCACATTGCCGTTGATGAGCGTGGAATTCGGTACGATGATCGACTGTTTCTGGAAGGTCTCGACCTCCGTCGCACGCACGCTGATCTTCTTCACAACACCGCTCACCGTACCGGCTTCCACCCAGTCACCGACCTTGAACGGGCGTTCCGCCAGAAGGATAAGACCGGAAACGAAATTCTGGACAATATTCTGGAGGCCGAAACCGATACCGAGGGAGAGACCGCCAGCGATCAGAGCAAGATTGGAAAGGTTGAACCCGGCGGCAGAAACCCCCATCAGCGCCGCCAGGCAGAGGCCGACATAACCGATAATGGTGCGAATGGAGTTGCGCACACCGGAATCGACGCGCCCCCGCGCCATCACGCTGTTATCGAGCCAGTTCTGAAACCATCGTGTCAGCAGATAACCGATGACAAAGAGCAGCACACCCGTCAGCAGCCCCATCAACGAGATCGATATGCTGCCGATCTGGAAGCCGGTCATCAGTCGGTAGAAAGTGCTCTTCAACTCAGCCCACTGGAAGCCAAGCTGCATCAAGACAAGCGGAATGCCGATGAGCGCCACGATGAGATTGATCAGAATACCTGCTACAAGCCCAAGCTGGTCGAGGGTCGCATCGTCGAAATGGAACCGCTCCCGCATTGCCTTGCCGATCTGGCTCGATGCAAAGGCCTGCTCATCTGAAATCGCACGCCCCGTCAGAAAGCCCATATACATCGTGACCAGAAACGCGCCTGTCACCACGATCTGCTGCGATATGAATCGCGCCATGCCTATATAGCCGAAACCCGCGGCAAGAATGGGCAGCAGTCCCAATATGATCAGGAATGTCCTGAAGCCGCGCGGCCATGCATGAACGGCGCCATCCCCTTCACGCTCGACCGGCTTGAGAAACGCGATTGCGAGGATAAGCGCACCCACCATGACAGTCGCCAGCAAGCTTTTTGCCATCGTCAGCGACAAGGGCGAGGACAGTATCTGATTGACCGTCCCGAAGAATGAATCGAGCCCGCTTGTCAGTGCTGTCGCCGTTATGAGCCAGTTCAATATCCGACCAGGGCGCGGCGCCACCGGAACGAGCCGCCACTGCGGCATATCGGAACTGATACAGGCGGAGGCCAGCCGATGAATGAAGAAAACCAGCCCCAGAACGATAAACAGCGACTGGCAAAGCGATGCAATATCCGTTCTCAGAACATTGAAATAGTTCATGAAAAAGTAGGTAGTGGCAAAGAAGACGCTGACTGCGGCAGACGGTATGACCGTCGACCAGAAAGCCACCGAAAGGCGGCTCAGATAGGAGGGAGATTCAATTGTCGGATCACGCTGGTAGATTGTTCCAAGAACACGCCGCGCACCGAGCTGGATAATCAATGCAGCCAGAAAAGCGAAGAAAGCAGCAGCCAGAAACGACTTGAGCTTGAATGTGCCGACGAAGCGCCACCAGGATTGAACGATACGCCAGAGCGAGATCATCTGGTCGCTTGCGGCGGAAGCGACTTCCGTGCCCAGTGTCGTATCGAGATTGACGCGCTGCGAGAGTGTCCTCGCGAAGAGGTCACGCCGCATGTCGCCGATCTTCGCCGACATTTGATTAACGGCAAGCGACGTGTCTTCCGCCTCGCCCACGAGGGCGTTGATCACGGCCTTTTCGGCAGCGAGCCGGGCACGTTCATCCGCGACAATGGTCGGTTCCGGCGGCTGATCGCCCGACGGAGCAGGGCCAAGCTGTTCCAGACGGGTATTCACTTCCGTCAGGCGGGGACGGAACGATACGCCCGCATCCAGTATCTTCCTGGAAAGCGTGTCCAGTTGCAATTTGAGATTTGCAAGCGCCTCATCGCTCGAAGCCGCCTTCGGCAGTTGATCGCCGATCTTCTGCGCCTGCTGCTTCAGGTCGTTGATGACGGGCTTCTGCTGCTGCACCACGCTGGAAACAGGTGCAGGCGCCTGTTCCGTTAAATCGTTCTGCGCCCTGTCATCCTGCGAGACGGCAGATGCGATGCCGCCCAGTGACAAGGCGCCGACAAGAAAAGAAAATGCAAGAACGCGAAACGTCGATGAGTATGCCAATTTCCATTCTGCCGTTAAACAAAGCCACGGTTTCAACATAAAACGCCCCAATACGGATGCGAGGCGCGGTTCAATACAAGATTTCGCGACACGCGGGAAGCGGCCGGATAGGTTATAAGAATGGCATTGATGCCAGTATTCCCTTGTTCGCGCGAACACAAATGATTAATGAGGATTCGCAATGAGTGTGAAAAGCTGGCTTAACTCCACGGTTAGACTCTAACGAAAGCCTTGGCGATTTGATGAAGGGCATGAAAAACACGGATCGGCACCGACGACACGGCTTCATGCTGTTCGTTACGTGTGTTCTGTCGTTTGCGGCCTTTTTGTTTGCAATCGACTTTTCGGTGCTGGACGGGGATCGTGTCCACAGCCAGCCTGGCCGCATAGCCGCAAGGCAGATCGACCGCGTCCCCGCGACACCGGCACGCCAGCAATCGACACCGGCCCAGCAACCGATGCGCGCTATCCTGATCGATGTCATCGCATCGAAGATCAAGGCAGCCCATCTGGACGGCGCCAAAGCGGCCTTGCCTGCCGGGGCGTCCGACCTCCCCTCTGAAGTCGCTCGATCTGCCGAAGCCGCGCAGAACTTTCAGCGTCTGACAGTTCTGAGGGGAAATTTCGGCTCCGCCCGTGCGCCTCCGAAAAGCGCATAATACGCCTTTCTTGCAGATTGGCTCCTATCAATCCCGAAGCCATTACAACAATGCCCGCGCCACTGCTACGAATGTGGCATACAGGGCATACCAAGCGGAACTTTAATCCATGCGTACTTCGAAATGGGTGGCTGTGCTTTATAGCCTGGTCGTTGCGATCGGCGTTATTGTCGCCCTGCCCAACTTCTTTACCGAAAAGCAACTCGAGGCGATGCCGTCCTGGTTCCCGAAGCGTCAGGTTACGCTCGGTCTCGACCTGCGCGGCGGCTCCTATCTTGTGCTTGAAGTCGATGCGGCAAGCCTCAAAAAGGATCGCCTGCGTACCCTGCTCGACGATGCCCGCAGCAAGCTGCGCGCCGAGCGCATTCAGCCGCAATCCATTCGCGCGGTCAGTGACGCCGTCGTCGTGACCATTCCCGACGCGGACCAGCGCGCCAAAGCCGAAACAGCCCTGCGCACCCTGATCTCCCAGGTCAATACCAGCGGCTTCGGTACGGCTATCAACGATATCGACGTCGCGTCGAGCGACAATCAGATACGCCTGACGCTCACCGAGGCCGGCTTCAATTACCGCCTCGATTCAGCGCTTCAGCAGAGCCTTGAGATCATCCGTCAGCGTGTTGACCAGGTCGGCGTCGCCGAACCTTCGATCCAGCGTGTCGGTTCGGACCGTATCGTCGTCCAGCTTCCCGGCCTCCAGGATCCTGCCCAGCTCCGCCAGCTTCTCGGAAGCACCGCGAAGATGAGCTTCCACATGGTCGCAGACGCCAATCCGAACGATACGCCGCCTCCGGGCGTGACCATCATGCCGGATTCGAAAGACCCGAGCGTCAAATATCCCATCGAGGATCAGGTGGCGCTTTCCGGCGAACGCCTCACCGATGCGCGCGCAGGCTTCGACCAGCGCACCAACGAGCCTATCGTTTCGTTCCGCTTCGACAGTCTCGGTGCGCGCCAGTTCGCCGACATCACCACCAAGAACGTCAACCGTCCCTTCGCCATCGTCCTTGACGGCAAGGTGCTGAGCGCACCGGTCATTCGCGAGCCGATCACCGGCGGTTCGGGTCAGATCAGCGGCAGCTTCACCGTTCAGGATACGGTCGTTCTCTCCGCCCTTCTGCGCGCAGGCGCCCTGCCCGCTCCGCTGACTGTCATCGAAGAACGCACCGTTGGCCCGGACCTTGGCGGCGACGCCATCAAGATGGGCTTGTTGACAGGCATTATCGGCTTCGCGCTCGTGGCCGTTTTCATCCTGCTTCTCTATGGGTTCTGGGGTGTAATCGCGAATATTGCGTTGCTACTCCATACGGTGCTGACATTCTCGGCATTGAGCCTGATTGGAGCGACACTGACGCTGCCGGGCATCGCGGGTATCATCCTCGGTATCGGCATCGCAGTCGATGCGAATATCCTCATCAACGAACGTATCCGCGAAGAAACCCGAAAGGGTCTTGGCGCCATGGCGTCGCTTGACAAGGGCTTCCATAGCGCCTTTGCAACCATTGTGGACGCCAATGTCACCACGCTGACGGCGACCATTCTTCTGTTCCTGTTCGGCACCGGCCCGGTACGCGGTTTCGCGGTCACCATGATGCTCGGCATCGCCATATCTATGTTCACCGACGTTACACTGGTGCGCATGATCATGTCGTGGTTCGTCCGCCGCCGTAAGCTCAAGGTGCTCCACATTGAACCGTTCCTGAAATTCGTACCCGAAAACACGAATTTCCGCTTCATGAACGCGCGCTTCATCGGTATCGGCGTCTCGATCTTCCTGTCTATCGCCTCGATCATTCTGTTCTTCACGCCCGGCCTGAATTACGGCATCGACTTCAAGGGCGGCATCCAGGCAGAAATTACGACCTCGCAGCCGGCCGACCTCGCACAACTTCGCGCCAAGCTCGGCTCGCTCGATCTGGGCGAAGTCGCCCTTCAGACCGCCGGTAGCCCAAGTCAGGTTTTGATCCGCGTTCAGCGTCAGGACGGAGGCGAAGAAGCGCAATCGGTCGCAGTCGGCAAGGTGCGTCAGGCCGTGACCGAACTCGACCCCGGCGTAAAGATCGAACGCACGGAAGTGGTTGGCCCGAAAGTTTCCGGCGAACTGGCTCGATCGGGCATGATCGCCGTCGTTCTGTCGGCCATCGCCATGCTGCTCTATATCTGGTGGCGTTTCGAATGGTTCTTCGCTCTCGGCGCCATTGTCACGCTCGTTCTGGATACAACCAAGATCATCGGCTTCTTCGCGCTGACGCAGCTTGACTTCAACCTGACCGCTATCGCGGCACTGCTGACGATCATCGGCTATTCGGTGAACGACAAGGTGGTGGTCTATGACCGTATGCGCGAGAACATGCGGCTTTATAAGTCGAAAACGCTGCGCGAGATCATCGATATGAGCATCAATCAGGTGCTCGTGCGCTGTGTCTACACGTCGATGACAACTTTCCTCTGCATGTTCCCGATGGCCATCTGGGGCGGTAGCGCCGTTCACAATTTTGCCGTGCCTATGCTGTTCGGTATCGTGATCGCAACCTCGTCCTCGATCTTCATTGCGGCACCGATCCTCCTGTTGCTCGGCGACTGGTGGCAACGTCGCAAGCAAGCGCACAAGCAGGCGGAAGAAGGCGCGGTCGCCCAGAAATAGCCCACTTGCCGGGCAAGGCTTCTGCCCTTGCCCGGCCCCATTTTTAAAATCGAAAGAATAGAGGGGAAAGGCATCTGATGCCCCATGACACGCCTTTGATTGCGACAATCGTCATTGGGTTATGCCTTGCGTTTATCTTTGGTGCGATAGCCACCCGACTGAAAATCTCTCCCCTCGTCGGCTACCTGCTCGCAGGCGTCATTGCCGGACCGCACACACCCGGCTTCGTTGCCGATCAGGACCTCATCCTGCAGCTTGCCGAGATCGGCGTCATTCTGCTGATGTTCGGCGTCGGCCTGCATTTTTCCCTGAAAGACCTGCTCTCCGTCAAAGCCATTTCCGTTCCCGGCGCGCTGGCGCAGATCGTGACGGCGGCAGCGCTTGGTACGGGCCTCGGCCTCATTCTCGGTTGGGACATACAGGCCGGGATCGTTTTTGGCCTGGCTCTTTCAACCGCAAGTACGGTCGTCCTGCTTCGCGCCATGCAGGAGCGCCGCCTGATAGACACCGAGCGCGGCCGCATCGCCGTTGGCTGGCTGATCGTCGAAGACCTCGCCATGGTAATCGCGCTGGTGCTGCTTCCGGCAATCGCCAGCGTGACGGGTCGCGCGGCAGGCACTGCGGCAAGCGATCCCCTCGTCACATGGCTCGGTCTCGGTATCGGCGGCATCATTCTCCTGACAATCGGCAAGGTCATCCTGTTCGTCGCCCTGATGCTGATAGTCGGACGCAAGGTCATCCCCTGGCTCCTTAAAGTCGTGGCCCAAACCGGCTCTCGGGAACTGTTCCGCCTCGGTGTCCTCGCCATTGCACTGGGCGTGGCTTTCGGAGCTGCGCACCTCTTCGGTGTTTCCTTTGCGCTTGGTGCCTTCTTTGCCGGCATGGTGATGAGCGAATCCGAACTCAGCCATCGTGCAGCGGAAGAATCCCTTCCCCTGCGCGACGCTTTCGCGGTCCTGTTCTTCATTTCAGTCGGAATGCTCTTCGATCCGATGAGCCTGCTCAGGGACCCGCTGCCGCTTCTTGGAACGCTCGCCATTATCCTGATCGGCAAGTCGGTCGTGGCGTTCTTCATCGTGCGTGCTTTTCGCCGCCCGGTCAGCACAGCGCTTACCATTTCAGCCAGCCTTGCGCAGATCGGCGAGTTCTCGTTCATTCTTGCGGGTCTTGGCGTCAGCCTCAATCTTCTTCCGCCCGCCGGACGCGATCTCATTCTGGCAGGCGCGATCCTGTCGATTTTCCTCAACCCGGTGATGTTCATCGTCGCCGAACGCATGAGGCCATGGATCGAAAAGCGCAGCAAGGGCGAAACACCAGCAGATGAAAGCGCGCTTGCCGAGCCGCGTATTTCGGAACCTGAACCCCTACCGCAAACCCTTCTCACCGGACACACCATTATTGTCGGCTATGGGCAGATCGGCAGCAGGCTCGCAGTCGGATTACAGGATCAGGCCGCGCCCTATCTGGTCATCGAGGACTCGCCCAAAATCTGCACGTCGTTGAAGGAAAAAAATATCGAAGCCATTGCAGGCAACGGGTCGGATGCCGAAATACTGAATGCCGCAAACCCTGGGGCGGCGCAAAATCTGGTCATAGCGATCCCTAATGCCTTCGAGGCAGGGCGAGTGACCGCTTTGGCTAAGGCCGCCAATCCGGCTATCAATATCGTTGTTCGCGCCTGCTCGAATGCGGAAGCGCAATATTTACAGGATCTTGGCGCCAACTTCGTCATCCTGGGTGAAGAAGAGATCGCGGCTGCCATGGCCAAGGCAATCGGGACTGAGGTCAAAAAGAGAAACGGTGAAACAGTTTCCGCACGAACAGGCCTTCAGAGCAGCGAAATGGGGATAGTATCGGAAGATACGCTAGCCGATACAATGGGCACAAAGGGGGACGACATGAAGCATGACGGCATGGTAACCGGTCGATGAAGGCAAAGGATTATATTTGGCCGATCGTAGGTGTTTGTGCAGTTGGCGTGTCGGCCTGGCTTCTTTATCGTGAGCTGCGCAGCATTTCCCTCGACGATGTTCTGGACAGTCTCTATGCCATTCGTATGCAGCATTGGGTGCTTGCTACAGCTGCGGCACTGCTCGCCTATAGTTCGCTGGCAGGTTACGATCGCATCGCGCTCCTGCATCTCAGGCGCAGGATTTCCTGGCTGTTTATCGCGCTCTGCTCCTTTACCACCTATGCTCTGTCGCACAATATCGGCGCCTCGGTAGTATCCGGGGCGGTTGTCCGCTATCGCGCCTATTCCTCGCAAGGGATGCCGGGCAGCGAAATCGCCGTCCTGATTGCCTTCTGCTCCTTCACCTTCGTTCTCGGCGTCATCATCACCTCCGGTATCGTCCTTCTGCTGGAGCCGCATATTCTCATGCGCTTCAACGAAGAACTGACCCCCACGATCTCCGTTATCATTGCCTTGATAATGCTTGCTTCCGTGCTGCTTTATATTTTTGGAAGCTGGTTGCGCCTTCGTCCGCTCAAGATCGGCAGCTTCCGCCTGGAATATCCGCGCCTTTCCGTCGTGGCGCAGCAACTGATCGTCGCTCCGCTGGAACTGATCGGTGCCGCCGGCATCATCTATTTCGCCTTGCCCGAGGCGGGAAATCCCGGTTTCCTGATCATTCTCGGCATCTTTCTGGTCTCCTTCTCGGCCGCACTTATCTCCCATGCGCCGGGCGGGCTTGGCGTCCTGGAACTCGTATTCCTGACGGGCTTGCCGGATATGGATCAAGCGGATGTTCTCGCGGCCCTGATCGTTTTCCGCCTTCTCTATCTGCTCATCCCCTTCGCCATGTCGCTGGTGGTCGTGCTCGTATTCGAGAAATCGCAATTCGTACTGCGCTGGAACGAAAAACACCGACAATAGCGACAATGCGGAAACGGAGTATAATTTTCGCGACCTTCGCCTCGATTTGAATTCACTTTGCTTAAAAATGGGCCGCTGACCACCTATTTTGGAACGAGTTTCGCAATTGCGAAAACAATGCCTCCCAAGGCCGATCCAAGAGGAACAACGAATGCCTGCGACATTGATCATCCCCGGTTACAAGGGATCGGAAGCAGGCCACTGGCAGCGCCAATGGTTGCATGACGATCCGTCAGCATTGCTCGTCGAGCAGGACGACTGGCATTATCCGGTGCTATCCGACTGGATGTACGCGCTCGAAGCCAGGCTCGCCGAAAATCCCGGTGCGGTTCTGGTCGCTCATAGCCTTGGCTGCGCACTGGTGGCGCATCTGGCACGCCGCCCATCAGCGTCACATGTCGCAGGCGCGCTGCTGGTAGCGCCAGCGGATGCCGAAACCATGGCCCGCAAGGACCGCCGGTTCGAAAGCTTCGCCCCCCTGCCACGTCAGGAATTGGGTTTTCCTTCCATCGTCGTTGCGAGCCGCAACGACGAGTATATGAGCTTTGCCAAGGCGGAAGCTCTGGCGCATGTGTGGGGTTCGGGCTTCGTTGATCTCGGGCATGCCGGCCACATCAACGTGGCAAGCGGCTTCAACCGCTGGCCGGAGGGAATCATCCTCGCTTCCTCCCTGCACAGGGAACCGGTGACAGACACGCTTTCCCAGGCAGCGTGAACACGACGCCGCTCATTCCTGTTCGGATGAGCGGCTTCTTCGCGTCGTTTCAGGCCCTCTGCTTCCGTTCCAGGAAAACTTTCAGAACGAGCGTCAGAAGAGCGATCAGCGCCAGAGTGGAAGCCGCAGCAAAGGCACCGGCGACATTATAGTCGTTGAACAGCAGCTCCACCTGCAATGGCAACGTATTGGTTTTACCACGAATGGCGCCCGACACGACCGAGGTTGCGCCAAACTCACCCATGACACGCGCATTGCAGAGCACCGCGCCATAGAGCAAGGCCCATTTGATATTGGGCAAGGTCACGTGAAAGAATGTCTGCCACGCATTGGCGCCAAGCGTCAGAGCGGCTTCCTCCTCATCGCTGCCCTGCACCTCCATCAATGGAATAAGTTCCCGCGCAACGAAAGGCGATGTCACAAAAAGGCTCACGAGGAAGATAGCCGGAACCGTGAACATGACCTTGACGTCATAGGCCTCCAGAAAGGGACCCAGAAGCCCTTGCGAGCCATAGAGAAAGAGATAGGTCACGCCTGCCACAATCGGCGAGATGGAAAAAGGTATCTCCACGAAAGTGATCAGCAGTCTTCGGCCCGGAAACCGAAACTTTGTCACCAGCCAGGCAACGCAGACACCGAAGGCCATGTTGATCGGCACCACGACAATCGCGGTGAGAACCGTAAGCCAGACCGCGTGAAGCGTATCGGGTTTCAATATCTCGCTGAAAAATACATCGATGCCCTTGCTGAATGCATAGGAGAAAATAATCGCCAAGGGAGCGCCGATGCAGATGAGCGACAGGATGGCCGCCAGCCCGATCAACAGCCTGCGAAATGGCCCGGAATTGCGGGCCTGTATGGTTGCGCTAGCGTTCTGCATAGCGAAGCTGCCTTGCCTGGACGAGATTGGTCACCAGAAGCATCGTGAAGGCCATGACCAGCATGACGAAAGCGAGCGCGGCGGCGGCCGGATAGTCATATTCATCGAGCCGGATAAAGACGAGCAGCGCCGTCACCTCCGTTTCGAACGGCAGATTACCCGAAATGAAAACGATCGAACCGAACTCGCCGAGACTCCGTGCGAACGATAGCGAGGCGCCCGCCAGAAACGCCGGAAAGATGGTTGGCCAGATGATATGCGTGAAGGTCTGCCAGTTGCTGGCCCCGAGGCTGCGAGCCGCCTCTTCCACATCGGCACTCATATCTTCAAGCACGGGCTGCACCGTGCGTATGACGAAAGGAATGCTGGTGAAGAACATTGCGATCATGATGCCGGCCGGCGCATAGGCAACCTTGATGCCGAGCGGCTCCAGGATACCTCCGAACCATCCATTCTGCGCAAAGAGCGTCACAAGGGCGAGGCCCGCAATTGCCGTTGGCAGCGCAAAGGGAAGATCGACGGCGGCATCGATCAGGCGCTTGCCCGGAAACTCATAACGCGTCAGCACCCACGCGAGCAGCAGGCCGAACAGGCCATTGAACAGGGTTGCCACCGCGGCTGCGCTCAGGGTGACGCGATACGTCGCCAGAGCCCGGTCGGAACTCACGATGTTCCAGAAATCGCTCCACCCGAGGCCCGCTGTCTTCAGAATCATCGCCAGCAGTGGAAGCGCGACGATCACCGCCAGATAAAGCAGGGTACAGCCGAGGGTCAGTCCGAACCCCGGCAGCACCGAATTGCGTTTCAAACTCAACAATGACACTGAATTTTCCCAGAAGCACGACGGGATCATTCCGCCCCGTCCATTGCACCAGTTACTTGCGGGTAAAAAGCTGGTCGAGCACACCGCCTTCGGAGAAATGCTCCTTCTGCACCTTCTCCCAGCCGCCGAACTCGTCCTCCACCGTCACAAGCCGTACATCGGGATAGATATCCTTGTGCTTCGCGATCACATCCTTGTCGTGCACGCGATTGAAATTCTGGGCCAGAATCTCCTGACCTTCCGGGGAATAGAGATAGTTCAGATAGGCCTCAGCGACCTTGCGCGATCCGCGCTTGTCCACCACCTTGTCGACCACCGTAACCGGGAATTCCGCAAGCAGGCTCATCGGGGGAACGACCACATCGTATTTGTCCGCTCCCAGAACCTTCTCCGTGCCGCGCGTTTCGGCTTCGAAAGTGACGAGCACGTCGCCAATGCCGCGTTCGGCAAAAGTCGTGGTGGCGCCGCGACCACCGGTGTCGAACACCGGGACATTCTTGAAAATCCTGCCTATGAATTCCCTGACCTTCTCCTGATCGCCCTTGAAAGCCTCATTGGCATAGGCCGTTGCAGCGAGATAAGTGTAGCGGGCATTGCCCGACGTCTTCGGATTCGGGAAGATAACCTTCACATCGTCACGGGCAAGGTCGTCCCAGTTCCTGATATTTTTCGGATTGCCCTCGCGCACAAGGAAGGCCGGAAGCGAATAATAGGGCGAGGAATTGTTGGGAAGGCGCTTCTGCCAGTCCGCCGGGATGAGATCGCCCCTGTCATGCAGAACCTGCACGTCCACGACCTGATTGAACGTCACCACATCGGCCTCCAGCCCCTCAAGAATGGAGCGAGCCTGCTTCGAAGAGCCTGCATGTGACTGGTTAACGGTCAGGTCTTCACCGGTCTTCGTCTTCCAGTCGGCAACAAAAGCCTTATCGATCTGTTCGTAAAGTTCACGCGCAATGTCGTAGGAAACGTTCAGAATTTCCTTCGGCTCCTGCGCCTGAACAGGAGCGGCCCCAAGGCCCAACGCCACTGCCGCATATAGAAATATTTTTCTCATTGGACGCATCCTCGTCGCCCCTCCTGCATAAAGGGCGCATTTTTCAGATTGATTTCGGAAAACAAATCTAACGAGAGAAGATGCAAAATCAATCTAAATCATTGATTTAAATATATAAACTACTTTTTGGCTTGATCGTGGAACAGGTGACCAGCGAGCAATTCGGCAAGAGAAAATATTTCTCATTTCAGCCGACGCGGTAAAATGAAAAGCAAAAGGCCGGAAACTTCGTTACCGGCCTTCGAAAATATTTTGGCTGCTGCGGCCTCACCAGAAACCACGATGCTGCCAACACCAGAGGAAACTATCCTCCCCGCCATCAAGTCTGTTACGCCGACGGGCAGCTATCTCGTCGGCATTCAGCTTCATTTCACGCCAGGGCTGCTCAAGAAAGGCGGGAACGCGCAAAACCGCATTTTTCGCCCTGACCACGAACAGTCGAACGGTTCTCTTCATGCACACCTCCTCCCGAAATGCCGCAATCTGCATCGACTACAGAAGGCATTCAGACAAAACTACGCATGGAGCCTTCCACAACCCATCCTGACGATTGGCCGGGACGGTCAGCTCCAGTTCAATCTGCCGCGCTTCGCCGCAAGAATGAACAATGCGTTAATTTTGAAGGCTTCCCGGCAATTGTCAATAACCTACTTATTTGATCAGAGTTAACAGCCTGAAATAATTTGCGAGCGGCACGTGCCAGGCAAGGTGCCGATTTATTCAGCCGGCGAAATCTGTACCCGGCGCTTGCGCACCCGACGCGGACGCGATCTGAAGAAACGGACACCGATGACCGTGACGACGATAGTGACGACGGTGATGCCGATAACGAACCAGAACATGTGATCGCCGTCCATCCTGGCGAAAATGCCGGCGCCGCGGCCCGCAAGCCAGCCCGGAAGGAACATGAGCGGCGCCCAGACGAGCGCCGACAGCAAATTGGCGGTCTGAAAGCGCGTCTGGTCCATTGACATCATGCCTGCCACCATCGGCACCGTACAGCGTACCGGCCCGAAGAAACGACCGAGAAAAACGGCAGAGAAGCCATAACGGCGGAAAAGCAGGCGCGCACGCGCCACTCCGCTACGATGCTTGTTGAGCGGCCATTTGTGGATGATGCTGCGCCCCAGCCACCATCCCAGGAAATAAGAGATAATATCGCCAATCGCCGCCCCGATGATGGCGCCGATGATCACGGGAATAGGTTCGATGATTCCCGCGCCCACAAGGCCGCCAATGGCGATCATGATCGGTGTGGCAGGGATGAACATCCCGATGATGGCGAGGGATTCGCCGAAGGCGATCGCGCCCACGATAGGTCCAGCCCATGCCCGATGATCGGAGATAAACTGTCCGAGATCGCCGATTATGCTTTCCATTCCGTCCTCAAATGCCGCGAACCGGTTTGTTGAAGCGGCCGAGACCGCTTCCGTTTTCTTTGACAAGGGCAATCCGGTGCGTGAAGCGCCTTGCTCAGACATGCTCGTCGCGTCGAAGTCCTTCATCAGGACGACTACCTGCCGATAAAGTCTTTTATATGCCGTAACTTCTCAGACAAGCATCAATAATTGATGACGCGGCTGCGACATTTGCAGCGTAAGCCCCATTCCCTGCATGGAGTAGACCCCACCCGGCGCTCTGTATCAGCCCTTCCAGAATATGGAGCAGCCCGGCCTCGCTTACAACGCCGGAAGCAAAAAATGAATCAAATCGAGAATCTCTCGCTTTGATTCTCCAAACGGGAGCAAAAGAGATACAACCGTAGAGAATGTTTTAAATCTTCGCACCCCTAGCGTGCATGACCCGAGTTTCCAAAACCGCGCATTTCCGGGCTTTCGGCGCGAGATGAAATTTTTTTTACGAATTTTGCACTGGAAGACTGGACAGGTGGAAAAGAGGCCTTTATAGAACCGCTCACTTCACCGGGGCCGCTGCCCTGGCAAAGCGAGTGGGTGATTAGCTCAGTTGGTAGAGCAGCTGACTCTTAATCAGCGGGTCGTAGGTTCGATCCCTACATCACCCACCATTTTCTCTTCTGAAAACAAACGCTTCCGCTGATAACTTCCACCGATAAATCGGTCGGAATTCCCACCGTCATGCCGAACATTACCCAAAGCCTCCCGTCATTCGAGTTCCGACAGCTCGACACATTACCAATAATTAATTGGCCTATTCATATCGTGTTCATCTAAAAAGACAGACATTACTCGCACGCCAATCAACGGCGCCACTGTAAAAGAGTAACGGAGTCAAACAACATGAAATCGAAAACCGCATTTATCGCTGTAATTGCGACATCTTTGCTTTCCGTTTCCGCCTTTGCACAAGAGAGCAATAGCAAAAATACTGATAAGCCGGCTGCGGAGACGACCGTTGCACCCAATAAGGATATGAAGGGCAAGCGAGGCCCCATAGACCTTGAAAAATTCTCGCGCATGGATCGCCTCAAGGCCGCAGATACGAATGGCGACGGTGTGCTTTCTCGCGATGAGATCGAAGCGCTGGCTCTCAAGCGGGTCGTCAATCGTGCAGCCAATCGCATGGAACGCCGCCTTGACGCTAATGGCGACGGCAAGGTCACTCTGGCTGAGATCGAAAACCAGCGTCAAAAGGAATTTGCAGCGCTTGATCGCAACGAAGATGGCAAGATCGACCGGAGTGAAATGCGCACTGCGAAGATGTACCATCACGCCAGAGGCCAGCATCATAAGGGTCCCCATCGTTGGGGTCACAACAGAGGCGATATGCATAAGGGCCCGATGAAGCCCCAGACCGAAGCGCCTCAGGAATAATCGAAGAATAAAGCCCATACCAATAGAGCGGTTCCGACAGGAACCGCTCTATCTGTTTGTTCTGAGCGTTTTTCGAATCTCGAGCGGGATTTGAAATCAGCCCGAAAAACTGATTTTCCCGACAGACGCTTCACACCTTTGCCGTTCGATGCGCGAACGCGGCCGAGGCGCTCCCCTTACGAGCGTATGACGCCTTTCTTGAAAATAATATTTCCGTAGAGCCGCTTTTCACCCGTCCGGATAATGGCGAACGCTTCGCGCGCGCGATCATAGAACGCAAAGCGCTCAATCGGATCGACCGGGATAGCGCGCCCTTCCCCCTTTTCAATAACAGCTTCAAACTCCTTGAAAATGGCCGGGACTTCGTTCGGAGCCTGCATGACCGCAGCCGGCTTGTCGACGAAATCGTCCAAAGGAAGTAGCGACAATACTGCTTCCGCCATTTCGGTAGCGCTGATTCCGGGAAAATCGAGCACAGGCACGCCGGAAGCCTGTGCCGGGTAGTTTGCGTCCACAATCACGAGATCGTCGCCGTGGCCCATATCCGCGAGAACTGCAAGCAACGAGCCGGTAAGCAATGGGTTGATATTCTTCAGCATAGTAATTCGTTTCCTGTGAAAGACCGATGCCTCACCCTATGGCATTTCCAGTAAAAGTGTGAGGCTGGTTCAGCGCCGAATGGGCGAATTTAAACAGACAGGTCAAGCCTTCGACCTGAAGGCTGAACTCAATCCTCCAGGCCGGATATATCCCGGCAATTTGCTGCGGCGCTTTCGCCTGACAAATCCCGAACAGCAAAACGCCGACCAGAGGCCGGCGTTTCTTAAGCTGCAATAACGACTGGTTTACTCGTTCTTTGCCTCGATAGTCACCTTTTCGAGCAGAGAAAGCGGGTTCTGCGATGCTGTCATCAGTTCCAGTGCGCCAATGCCTTTTTCAGCCTTCGACTTGACGGTCATTTCAAAAATATTCGGCTTGGCGAGAAAAGCGGAAAACGCACCCACCACATCCTGCAACTGCGGCTGGTCCGATGCCAGTTCCTGAAGAAAAGCGGCTGCAACCAGAGACACCATACCCCGCACGTCATCTTCCGACATGTCGTTTTCTTCGGCATAAAGCTTGATGCCCTTGGTGATGATGCCTTTCTCCTCGATCTTCAGGCTCACCTGTTGGGCCTTGAGGCCAAGCAACGCGACCTGGGTCATCACCTTGTCACCCGAGAAGAACTCCTTCGTAAAGCCCCCGACCAGACCCGACAGGGACACTGAACCCATATCTTGCCCGCTGACAGAGATGTCCTTGATGATCAGGTTCTGATTTGCCTCGTCCCAGTTGGCTTCAAGATTCGAGGACACGACAAGACGGTCATAACCAAGCTTCTGAAGCTGCTGATAAAACTCGTCGCCATCATTTCCCGGCACCTTGATCGACATATCCTCATAAGCCACGCGCACATCGGTCGGAATGCCGTTATATGGCTTATTGAGTGCGACTTCGTAGCTCTTCATCGCAAACTGAATACGTTCGGGCATCGACGGAACTGCAGATTCATCAATCGCGGCCTGATCCGCATCATCCTCGTTTTCAATGCCCTCGCTCTCATTCTTGTCATATGGCAGATCGGCATCGATACCAGCCACGCGAAGTGTGCCGAATTCCGGGAGCATCGTCGTGTAAGGAAAGTTCTCGGCTTCCTCGTCGTTCAAAGCCGCAAATTTCTTCAGGGCTTCCATTGAAGAGGACCAGGAAAATCCCTTCAGCGAGGCTTCGTCCATCTTCATGTAGTCCTGGCCTTCGGCAAACGAAAACCCATTGATGGACATGTCCATCTTCTGATCGTCGAATGCAAACGCGATGCGGTCGATCCCCCCCTTGCCTTTCGATGTATCGAGCGGCTCGATTTTCATGCCGAGCATCTCGACATCGCCCTTGCCGATCGTATCGAACAGCGACGTAAGATGAAGCAGGACTTCGCGGGTCTGCGCAGGGGACAGCTCTTCCGTGCCCTGCAAGGCGCGGAACTTGTCCATGGTTTCCGTGAACGGAATGGCGGGCATACGCGCAGTGAAACCGTTGCTGCGGATTTCGTCATAGCTGAAACTCGCCTCACTGGTCTTCATGACGATATTCTTCGCCTTGAACGGGCCATAGACCGGCTTTGCTTCCTTGTCGTCAAGGCCGGCTTTCTCGGTATAAAGACGCGCAAGGAATACACCGTCCACATCCTCGCCCTCGGCGAGGCCCATGGTGCCAGCCATCTTGTCCCGGACTTTTTCACCGTCTTCGCCGGGCACATCGACCGCAAAGTCGAACGCCGTGCTACCTGCGCTGTAGCGAGCTACCTGCCCCTGCCTGACATCTTCCAGCGTCACATCCTTGTAGAGGATGTTCTGCTCATCGCCGTCGGTTACGGTCTGGACGATCTTGATCTCAGGCGCACTCACGCGCTTTGCCGAAAAGCGACCGACACGGTCCGGCAGTGTCAGGCCACTGTTTCCAAATGTGTCCTTCAGCATGGCGCGGTCGAAATTTGCGTCTTCAATCGCAACGCCCGGAATGGAAATCTTGTAGTTTCCAATCTCCGTATGGATACCGGAAGCGTTCAGCATCCCTGTCAGAAACAGAAACTTCGGACGGCCGTCAACCGAGGCAATGCGGATGTCGGAGCCATCCTTCAGCGGCAATGCGACGTCACGCAGGTGAATGTTTCCGAAAAAATCTGCTTCGACGGAAGCTGCTTTACCACCGCGCTTTTCAAGCTGCGACGTAATCGTCTTTTCAAGCGTGATCTTATAGCCTGCCAAACCGGCGGCAGCGATGGCGATCACCGCAACTGCGGCCCAAAGCGCCTTGCGGCTACCTTTCCGGGTTTCGTTCTTTGCCTGCTCCACGATGCTCGTCCTTTCAGATAGAACCGGTGTCTGTGCAAGCTATTGCCGAGAACGAATCTCCGCCGGGCGGGAGGCCCCGGCATCGCGTAAATACGGCTAAAACAACAGCTTAAAACACACTGCCTGAATCAATCAGGCAGACTGATGCTCTAACTACCTGAAATTGCAAGCGCAAGCAGGATCGATAAACTTGCTCACAATATTTCACAACTTGCTACTAAAGCTACACTGGAGAAAACAACCCGACGAATCTTTCATTCAAAAAGCATCATGTAAAATTCAGTCCGGTGGAAATTTCCGGTCTCGTAACAATGGTCGCCATTCTTCTCAATCAGAGCGGTTGTTCGGGATGCGGCGATGAGCCGTAAGCTCCCCAGATCGACTGGTCGAAATTCACGATAGCGCCAGTCATCAGACCGGACTCTTCGGACGCCAGAAAGGCAATCGCACGCGCGACCTCCACCGGATCGATCAATCTTCCAAAAGGCTGCGCCTTTGCAGCCGTCTCAAGCCAGTTCTCCGGCGCATCGTGAAACTCGCGCTGGATACGATCTTCGCCGTCAGATGCCATCCAGCCGATGTTGAGACTGTTGACGCGTATCCTGTTGCGGAGAACGGAATAGGCGACATTACGGGTCAGCGTGTCCAGTGCGCCCTTGGAGGCACAATAGGCTGCAATAAACGGCTGGCCGCCCATGGACGACATGGAGGAAATATTGACGATCGTGCCTTCTACCTTGTCGCGGCGGAAAAGTTTAATCGCCTCCTGAATCAAAAAGAATGGCGCACGCATATTGACTGCAAAAAGGCGATCAAACAGTTCAGGTGTCGTATCCAGAATTGTGCCGCGATCCGTCAATCCGGCGGCATTCACCAGAACATCGAGCCGTCCAAAGACTCTGTCGGCTTCGGCAACGATCTTGCGGCAGTCCTCGATTTTCTCAAGGTCGGCTTGAACAAAAACGACTTTGGCTCCGAGTTCCGAAAGTTGCTCGGCCTGCGCTCTTCCCCTTTCGGCGGAACGCCCGCAGATCACAAGACCTTTTGCGCTTCTTTCCGCAAACAGCCGGGCTGTCGCGGCTCCAAGACCCTGCGTACTGCCAGTGATGACGGCAACCTTGCCGCTGAATTGGCCGTTCATTCTACGCTCCGAAAATTCCGGTCAAACCCGACCGCCCAGTTCGGCAGTCAGGTCGGCGAGTTCCTGCCCGCCCGCCATGAGGCTCTGCAACTCATCCATATCCACATCGCTTTTGGTACGCGTTCCAAGCGTTACGCCGCGGTTAAGCACGGTGAACTTGTCCCCGACCGCATGGGCATGACGGACATTATGAGTGATGAAGATAACGCCAAGCCCGCGCGAGCGCACAAGGTTGATGTATTTGAGGACCATCGCCGTCTGGCGTACGCCGAGCGCCGAGGTCGGCTCATCCAGGATCAGCACTTTAGCGCCGAAATAAACGGCACGGGCGATCGCCACACACTGGCGTTCGCCGCCGGAAAGAGTCCCCACCGCCTGCTGCGGATCACGAACATCGATTCCGATTTTTCGCATTTCCTCGCGGGTGACTTCTTCCGCTTGTTCTGTGTCGAACCAGCGGATCGGACCAATACCCTTGGTCGGCTCACGTCCCAGGAAGAAATTCCGCATGACCGACATCAGCGGGATCATTGCAAGGTCCTGATATACCGTGGCTATGCCGTGATCGAGCGCATCGCGGGGACTGTTGAAGGAAACAGGCTTCCCTTCGACCAGAAAGTCACCGCTCGTCGGTTTGTGAACGCCGGAAAGCGTTTTGATGAGGGTGGATTTGCCCGCACCGTTATCGCCCAGCAGACAATGAACCTGCCCGGATTCGACGCTCAGAGAAACGCCGTTCAAAGCAATGACCGGGCCGAAGTGCTTGACGAGATTGCGGACTTCGATGATGGGTGTCGTCATGGCAAACCTCCCTCTCAACGCTCGCCCGTGGCGCGCTTGCGGATGAAATTGTTAAAGAGCACAGCGATCAGAAGCATTCCGCCCAGAAAGACAAGATACCAGTCCTGATCGATCTGCGTATAGGTGAGCCCGATCAGCACCATGCCGAAGATGATCGCTCCAAAGAAAGCGCCGATGGCCGAACCATAACCGCCGGTGAGCAGGCATCCCCCGATAACGGCCGCGATGATCGCTTCGAATTCCTTCTGAAAGCCGCGCCGCGCATCCGTCGACCCCGCATCGAGAACCGTGAGGATCGCCACCAGCGCAGCGGCCATGGCCGTGCACATGAACAGCGTGGTCTTGACCCGGCGCACCGGCACGCCGGAATTACGCGCCGCAAGTGCATCACCGCCCGCGGCAAAAATCCAGTTGCCGAAACGCGTACGCACCAGAATATAGGTTGCAACCAGCGCGATCCCGACAAACCACAAGACCTCGACCGGCATACCTTTGACCGTCGGCTCTCCATTCGGAAACCTGGCGATCAGACCGTTTTCGGTCAGCCAGCCGAAAAGCCCCTGAAAGGCGTCGCCGGAAAAGAGTCCGGCAAGATAACTGCCGCTTACTGCCTCCTTCACACCTCGTAACTGGGTTGCACCGCCCGTCGCCCATTTCAGCCCAACGAGCGACAGGCCGCGCAAAATGAACAGGAATGCAAGCGTCACGATGAATGACGGCAAGCCCGTCCGAATAACGATCTGCGCATTCACAACGCCAACGAACGCCGCGAACAGCAGCGTGACGATGATGGCAATTCCAAGCGGCACCTGCCATACGACCAAAGCCGCCGCAAAGATGAGACCGGAAAAGGCCACCATCGATCCGATGGATAGATCGAACTCGCCACCGATCATCAGCAGCGCCGCTGCCACCGCGAGAATGCCAAGCTGCGACGCGGGCGCCATGAAATTCATGATACCGGCTGCGGTAAACATCGCCGGATTGGCAATCGAAACAAAGAAAATCGTGATGAGGATGAGGCCCGATACCGCCCCCAGTTCCGGTCGGCTCAAAACGCGCTGCAAGGGGCTTGCCGACCGCAACCGCTCGTCCCTGGGCGTTGCCGCCGCTCCGGCCTTCTGTTCGGAAAGTGGCTCGCTCATGATCTTCTCCTGAAGCATTTTCGCGACCATGTCGAAATTTCAGGGCCGCTGGAGCATTTCCGGCAAAGCGTGAAACGGCTGGAAATGCGGTCGAAGTAAACACTCAGAACATGGGTGTGGGCACCCGTTCCCGCCCATTCTCATGGGCGGGCTGGCTATCGTTTGGTCGAAGCTGCTTACCGTATGCCCTTGGCCGACAGTTCCACCACCTGCTTGGCCTTATCCTTGGTGATAAGGTTCGGGCCGGACGGAACATTGCCGCCGGGCATCAAGCCGTATTTCGCATTGAGTGCCAGAAACGATACCGGCAGATAGCCTTGCAGGAACTGCTGCTGGTCGATGGCAAAATCGGCCTGGCCCTTCTCAACGGCTTCGAGGAAACCGGCCGACATATCGAAAGTCGCCACGTGAATGCCGCTGCGACCGCTTTCGGCGGCGGCTTTCACGGCAGGCTCGCCCGCGAGCGTGGCATTGAGCGTCAGGATCGTGTCTACGGCAGTATCAGAAGCCAGAGCCGCGCGAACCTTGGCTTCATTTTCGGCAGGATCGGTCGAGGTCGGCAGAACCGTCACATCACCGAACCCTTCCTTGAAGCCTGCGCAACGCTGGTCCAGCGAGACGTTGCCCACTTCCTGATTGACACAGATACCTTTCTTTCCGCCTGCATTCTTCAGTGCCTCACCCGCGACTTTACCGGCATCGAACTCGTCCTGCCCGACATGCAGAAGCGCACCGAGCTTCTTCGAAGCATCGGAGCCGGAATTCATGGAAATAACCGGAATACCGGCTGCCACGGCGCGCTGGATCGACGGTCCGAGAGCATCCGCGTCAGGAATGGAAACCACGATACCTTGCGGATTCTGGTTGATTGCGGCATCGATGAGTTGCGCCATCTGCACCATGTCGAAAGTTTCCGGCGCACGATAATCGACCTTTGCGCCCGTATCCTTTGCCGCCTCGGCAACGCCGTTTTTCACAACAGACCAGAACGGATCGGAAGCCTGACCGTGGCTAACCACGACAATATTGATGTCAGCCGCGTGGGCCGCGAAAGATGCAGCCAGCAACGCCACCCCGGCTACTGCCGATTTCAATAGAGATTGCATGTTCACTCCTCCCTTGTCCGGCATTCCCCGCCGGTTTGCGTTGACGCCTTGCCTTGCACCTGCGTTGCGCGACGCTCCTCCAAGCGCTTTTTCGCTGCCACCGGCAGGGCACGGATTCATTCAATAGAATGAAACATTCATAATTAATTTCGAGTGGAATTATAATTCCATTTCTGTTAGCTCATGTCAATCGCATAAGCTGCCGACGACGAGCTTATTTTCCGGGAGAGAAGGACAATGGCAGGCAAGGCTGGAATTGTCGCAACTGGTTTGATCGGGTCCGGCTTCATGGGCAAAACCCATGCGCTTGGCCTTGCAAACGTCAATCGTGTATTCAATCTGCCGCTTGAAGTTCATCTTCACACATTGGCCGATGTAGATCGGGAAACGGCGGAAAAGGCTGCAAGACAACTCGGGTTTGCCCATGCCACGGGCGATTGGCGAGAGGTGATAACCGATCCGGACATCAATCTTGTCGATATCACGACGCCCAACCGGTTTCACAAGGAGATGGCGCTCGCGGCGATTGAGGCAGGCAAGCACGTTTATTGCGAAAAGCCGCTCGCACCTACCGCAGCCGATTGTCTTCAGATGGCGCTTGCCGCTGAACGCAAGGGCGTCCAGACCGCCGTGGGGTTCAACTATCTGAAAAACCCGATGATAAAGCTCGCGAAAGAAATCATCCATAGCGGGGAACTGGGAGAAGTTCGCAATTTTCGCGGTATACATGCGGAAGATTTCATGGCCGATGCCCGCATTCCGTGGACATGGCGGCTCGATCCAGCGGGCGGCGGCGGCGCGCTCGCAGATATCGGCAGCCATATCATCGCCGCGGCGCGCTACCTGGTCGGCCCCATCACGGAAGTGCTGGGCGACGCCGTCACGGTCATTCGTGAGCGACCGGACGTTTCGGACCCGTCGAATATCAGGCCGGTCGAGGTGGACGATGTCTGCCATGCAATCCTGCGCTTCGATAACGGAGCGACCGGCACACTGGAGGCAAGCTGGATCGCCGGTGGCCGCAAGATGCAGCACGATTTCGAAATCTCAGGCTCGAAAGGCTCCCTGTTCTTCTCGCAGGAACGGTTCAATGAACTCGATCTTTTTCTTTTTTCAGACCGGAAGGGACAGCAGGGGTTCCGCAAGATATTTGCCGGCCCCGAACACGAGCCGTATGACGCGTTTTGCGTGGCAGGCGGTCATCAGATTGGCTTCAACGATCTGAAAACGATAGAAATTCGCGATTTTCTGCTGTCCATCGCCGGACAGAAAAACGGTCATGCAGACTTTCGGGAAGGCTATGAGGTGCAGAAAACCGTGGAAACGATCTACGCCTCCTCGCGCGAACGTCAGTGGAAAAGATCAAGCGGTATGTGACGTCGGGTGGACGATAAATTCTCCATCCACCGTCAGGATCTTCGCCCGGATACCATAGACACTGTGCAGCCGCTCCGCGGTGAACACCTCTGTCGGGGCACCGTCTGCAACAAGCTCTCCCTTGTCGAGAAGGAGAAGACGCGTGCAGTGCTGCGCGGCAAGATTCAGCTCGTGCAGGGACGCGATCACGGTACGCCCCTCCCTCGCGAGTTCCGCAAAGCTCTCCATCAGTCTGAGCTGATGTGCGGGATCGAGGCCGGCCACCGGCTCGTCGGCAAGGATGACGGGCGTATCCTGCGCCAGAACGCGCGCGATCAACACACGCGCGCGCTCCCCGCCCGAAAGCTCTGTGACGGGGCGTTCACGAAATTGCCCGACATCCATGCGCCGCATAGCGGTCTCGACAAGCGTTCGGTCTCCTTCGCTCAGGCTCGCAAAGACTGGCTTGAGAGCCGAGCGTCCCAGAGAAACAAGCATTTCGACCGAAACCGGCCATGCAACGTCACGTTCCTGCGGGAGATAGGCAAGTTTCTCCGCCTTTTTGAACACGCTCAACCGGCGCAGGTCATGCCCGTCCAGCAATACATCCCCATCGGACGCAACAAGTCCGAGGATGGCTCGCAGCAACGTCGTTTTGCCTGCCCCGTTTGGTCCGACCAGGCCTATGAACTCGCCACCGCGACTTTCAAAACTCATATTCGTCAGCACTGACTTGCCGCCAAGCCTGACGGAAAGGCTTTTGACCGAAAGCTCCGTGACATGAAGCAATGTCATACGAGTTGCCTCCGATATTTGAAGACGAGCCAAAGGAAGAATGGCGCTCCTATGATTGCCGTCAGAACGCCAAGCTTCAATTCACGGCCCGGCATGACGACACGCACCAGAATATCGGCCAGAAGCAGAAGAGCGCCACCGCCGAAGCCGCTCGCCACCAGCAAACGCGACGGGCGTGCGCCGACCAGCGGGCGCAGGAGGTGCGGCACGACCAGCCCGACGAAGCCGATTGCGCCCGCAACCGCCGTGGAAGCCCCGACGCACGCTGCTGTTCCAAGCACGGCGAAAAGCTGTACCCGCACCAGATTGACGCCCATTGTTGCAGCGGCATCCGCCCCAAGCGTCAGACTGTCGAGCGAGCGACCGAGTGACAAAAGCATCGCCCATCCTATGAAGATGAATGGAGCGGCAAGGGCAACATGGGTCATGGACCGGTCCGTCAGAGATCCCAGCATCCAGAATACGATTTCCATCGCGGCAAACGGATTAGGCGATAGATTGAGCGCCAGCGCGGTCAGTGCACCGGCAAGGCTGGTAACCGCCACACCGGCCAGAATGACAGCAAGTGTACCGGCGCTACGCCCTGCAAGAAGCTTGACCAGAAAGACCGAAATGAAAGCGCCCGCCAGAGCCAGAAGCGGCAAAGCCAGGGGAAACAGAAGCGACAGACCGCTATAGATCGCGATGACGGCGCCGAAGGACGCGGACGCACTGACTCCGAGAAGGCCCGGTTCGGCGAGCGGATTGCGCAGATAGCCCTGCAATGCCGCCCCGGACAGGCCGAGAGACGCTCCGATCAGAAGCGCCAGCAACGCACGCGGCAAGCGGATTTCCCGCATCACCAGTACAATCATTTCGCTATTCTGGCCGAAGAGCGCCTTGAAACTGTCGCCAATGCCAAGCGCGGTGGGACCGGTCAAAAGGGAAATGGCGAAGAGCACGGCCACAAGCAGGATCAACCCGGCGAGCAGAAGATGAAAACGGCGGCTCTCAGTCACGGGCAGCCTCCGCAAGTTCCGCCACAGCCTTGATACTGAAAGGGCCGCCGCAAACTGTGAGATTATCGTCTAGTGTCACCGCCCGCGCCTGCTTTTCCAGAGCGCGCAACGCTGGATGACGGAAATTTTCGAATGCCAGTGCGGGCGCACGATCGCGCGTGCTGCGAACCAGCATATCCGGTTTCGCCAGTACCAGTCTTTCCAGAGGCAACAGTGCCGATCCGGTAATGCCCGCCTTGTCCGCCATGTTTTCAAGCCCGGCGAGACGCACCGCCTCATCGATCAGCGTTCCCGCACCGGACGTATAGCTGTTGGCATAATAGAGCGCGACCGTCTTTGACCGTGCCGGTCCCTTGATCGCCGCAAGCGCGGCCTTCATGGAAACGATCTGCGCCCGTGCTTCGGCCTGCCGCCCCAGAAGATCGCCCAAGCGGCGCATATGTTCTTCAATGTCCCCGAACGAACGCGCCGGAGCAAACTCCTCCACCCGGATGCCGAGCCTGCGCAGAAGGCCGACCGTGGCGCGGGAGGAAAATGTCCCGGCGAGCACCAGATCGGGTTTAAGCAGAAAGACTTCTTCCGCCCCCACATGGTTGACCGGAAATTGTCGCGCCTTATCGGCCATAACGGAGAGTTGCGGATCGCGCGACAGGTAGGAGATGGACTGCAACTGCCCCTCCCGTGCGAGGAGCAGAGCAAGCTGATCTGTACACACATTGATGGACACCACCCGTTGCGGCGCGTCTCCCGCACTGGCTGGCTGACGAACAAAAAGGACCAGCCCCGCCGCAATGCAGAGCCTGCCGATCCTTTTTGCGGATGCTCCTATCATCGCCCCTTCAACCTCAGAAATTCCGGGTCAGCCCGATATTTATGGTGCGGCCCGGCGCAACATAGCCGGAACTCGACTCGTAATCCTTGTCGAAAATATTCTCCACCGAGAACTTCAGTTGGGATTTCTGGTCAATCGAGTAGAGCGCCACGAAATCGGCGGTCACGTAGTCGCCGAGCTTCTTCGTATTCGCCGCATTGGCATAGCGTGAACCGCCATAGATCACCCGCGCCGTGAGGTCGAGTTGCTCAACCGGCTTGAAGTTCACTTCCGCTGCTGCCTTGAAACGCTCACGATAAGGAAGATCGTTACCGGTATCCTCATCGATAGGACGCTTGATATCCATCGATCCCTTCACACTCCACCGGTCGTTGAAGCGATGGGCAAGCGTCGCTTCAAACCCCGTCACTTCGGCGCTGGCGATATTATAGGGAATGTAGGACGGCGCGGTGCTCATGATCGCGTCGCGTAACCACGTCTGGTAAAATGCCATATCGATGCTGGTTGAAGCCGTCGCCTGCCAGTTCAGCCCTACTTCATAAGACCTGCTTTTTTCCGGTCTTAGTTTGGGGTTGGCAAAGCCCGGATAGTAAAGCTCGTTGAAGGTTGGAGCGCGAAAACCGGTCGCATAAGACGAACGCAACACCAGATCGGGCAGGATTTCATAGCTCGCGCCCAGATTATAGGTGACGATATCGCCAAACTGTCCATTATGATCGTAACGCAGACCACCGTCGAAGCTCAGTGCATCATATTCAAGGGAATACTGACCAAACACTGCCGCAAGATCGCGGCTCGTCTCTCCATAATCGGTCGTCGTATCGATTTCTTCCCGATAGGCTTCAACACCGCCGGTCACAATGTGCGTGGCCTTGCCGGTCTCGAAACTCTTTTCGGTCGACGCCAGGACACCATATCGCTTTGTCTCGAAGCGGTCCGAACCCTCGACGCCCTTGCGAAAATTGCGGCTTTTGTCGATGCCTGTGCTGAATTCTACCGTCGAAGACCAGTCGTCCGCATGGTCGATCCGCGCACCGATCTTGCCGGTAAAGGCAGTACTATCCGCCTCGTTGAAGGACGGCGCTATCGCATCATATTGGTTACGGCCCCGGCTGAAGAGACCGTCGGCATAAATCCTGCCCCAGTCGAAATCCTTCGACAGCGCAAAATTAAACGAACCCTGGAGGAATCCGTCATCGTCCGGCTCGTGGCCAAACGCTTCTGGCGTCGTGAAATCATACCCTTGCGTACCGGTGATCGCCGCACCGAAAGCATAGTCGATACCGTCGCTGCTCCGCCCCTGCATGGAACCGGATAGATAACCGCCCCACGGATGCACGGCACCCGTTGAGACACTTCCGCACCACGAACGCTCCCCACAGCTTCCGCCCTGTTTGGTGATGATATTGATGACGCCGCCAATGGCGTCCGCACCATATTGCGCGGAATGTGCGCCCTTGGCGATCTCGATGCGATCGACAGAACTCAGGGGAATGTTGGCGAGAGCGGTCAGACCGCTCGTTGCGGAAGCCGTACGCACCCCATTCACGAGCACGACGGTCTGCTTCGAGGACATGCCGCGCATGTAGACATCGGCTGAAGACCCCTGCCCGCCATTGGTCTTGATCGAAACACCGCCGTGGGATTGCAGCAATGACTGCAGATCGGAAGCAGCGGAGCGCTCAATATCCGCGGAATCGATCACACTGACCGAAGATGTGGATCGCTGGAGTGATGAAACGCGACGAAGCGGCGTCACCACAATCGTATCGAGCACGATACCATCGTCCGGCCCTGCCGCACTCTGTGCAAATGCCGGTGATAAAGCGGCCGCGCAGACGGACGTCAGAAGAACTGTTGATTTCAAAATGCGCATATGGACCTCAACCTGCCGGACGGATTTCCGCCGTCGGCTTTTCTTTCACCGCAGGTTGGAGAATTGCAGCGCGATGCTGCTTCTTTCCTGACGGCAACATTTCAACAATGTCACCGCCACGGAGGACCGCGCCTGAACACACCCCGTATTCAAGCATGGGTGACCGGATACGGCAGGTCTCCTGACTTCCGGGTCTTCGCTTCGCCTCCGCCTTCCCGATTGCAGTTTGCTGCTCTCAGTGGCGTTGACCGTTTGCCGGTCGTGGAGGATAGCTCTCCGGTTACAGTTGCGGGGGCAGTCGCGGCTTCGGCCAATGGCTTTACCGTGTTCCCTTTTCATCCGCCGCGATGGCGGAACCGTTTCCTGTAGATTGCGATAGCAACATGGTTGGGGATTCGCAACTACACAAAGGTCTCACGAGAGGCGGGAACTGAATCACATTTTGAGAAAACGCCCCCATCCCGCTGACTTCATTTCGCTTTCACTTTTAAGAAAGCGCGGGTGCTGGTTTGATGAAATAGAGGGGAGCAACGCCGACAGCACCCGCTGGCTGCCGACAGACGGCGTCACGGAAGATCGCGCACAAGCGCTCGACAGATTGATAATTGCCGGGGTGCCATTCGAGTAGGGCCTAGGCACCCCGGGCCGCCAGCTCTGGTGGAAACCGGCAACGGCGCTCAGTTAGCACCTGCCCGGAAGGGCCTCTTTGATTTCAATCAAACGGACGGCGATTCCGCATAACAATTACTTTAATCGGCGCATCTTTTTGAAAGCGGCGCATTTGCCCCATGTCTGCTTCAAATAGTCGGAAACGGTCTTCATCTTCGGATCGGAAAGAAACCCTTGCCGAAAAAGGATGCTGCCCTTCACTTCCGGCAGGGATTCGTTGAGCTTCAGCTGGCGCTTCATTTCGGTCACCCCGCCGCCAGCCTGCCAGCCGGGCTCGAGCGCGGTTCCCGAGCCCGCCCTATAAAGTGCCACACCGATATAAAGATCGGTCCCGGTCCCACGAACCGTGTCCGCCCACCATTTGGCGATGATTCCATAGGAGGCATCTTTGCGGCCGAACGACCAGTAAATCTGCGGCGCGATGTAATCGATCAGTCCTTCTTTCACCCAGCGCCGCGTATCGGCGAAATCGCCATCATAGTTGGTCTTGCCCGCGCGTGTCGCCGACCCCAGCGCATCGTCGGCGTCGTTACGCCAGACGCCACCGGGACTGATCCCGAACCGAACTCCCGGTTTGATGGATTTAATCTTGTCCGAGATTTCCCTTACCAGCGTATGGGTGTTGTAGCGCCGCCATTCATATTTGCTGGAGAACCGCGTACCGAACCGCGCATAAGACGAGTCGTCATCAAGTTTCGACGATGCCGTTTCGTAGTAAAAATAATCATCGAACTGGATGCCATCAACGTCGTATTTCTGCACGACCTCCGCCGTTACATTCGTAATCCATTGCCGCACGGCCGGAATGCCGGGGTCGAGGACGTAGCGATCGGCAGATACGCTGATCCAACCCGGATGGGTCTTGTACACGCTGGGCGGCGAGTCCTTGGACGAGTTCTTCAGTTCCTTTCTCGTTGACGGCTTCGTATCCATCGAAACACGATAGGGATTAAGCCATGCGTGGAGTTCGATGCCGCGCTTATGCGCTTCCCGAATGGCAAATTTCAGCGGATCGAAACCTGGATTCTTGCCCAGAGTTCCCGTGAGATAGGACGACCAGGGAAGATAGGACGACTGATAAAATGCATCGGCTGCCGGAGACACCTGAAAGATGACAGCATTGATACCGTGTTCGGATGCCTCGTCAAAAAGCCTGGTCAGTTCCCGCTTCTGGCGGTTTACCCGTTCGTCGTCGTCCTCGATGCGGGCCGAACTGCGCGAAGGCCAATCAAGATTGAGAACGGTCGCTATCCAGCTTGCATGAAAGGCATCGCAATCAAGGGGCATGAATCATTCCATTCGTGAGTATGGCTACAGCGTAAGGCATCAGGCACATCCCCTTTACGCAGTACAGTACAGGCCGTAAGTTCAGCAACCGCACCGGCTGCAATATGTTGCTGATATGTTTCCGGGCAGGAGATTCGTTCGGTACGATATTCCACAGCGACGGCAGGCGGACTGGCCATGAAAGCGAGGACAGCATGTACAAGAACATTCTGGTAACGACCGACGGATCCGAATTCGCAGAGCGCGGCCTCATCCATGCTTTCAAGCTGGCTCACGCGGTCGGTGCCAAAGTAACGGTTTTGACCATTACGGCTCCCTACTCCGTTTCAGGGCTTCCGGGCGGCTGGACGGATAGCCCGGCCTTCATCGAACGTTTTGAACAGGAATGGAACGAATACGCCGACAAGACGCTTGCCCGTGCGCGCGAACTGGCCTCGGAACAAGCCATCGAAGTCCATACGCTCCACGTAGTTGCCCCTCATCCGGCAACCTCGATCATCGAGACATCGACGGAACTGCGCAACGACCTGATCGTCATGGCTTCCCATGGCCGTCGCGGACTGAAAGGAATGCTGCTTGGCAGCCAGACCTTTGAGGTCCTGACACGCAGCACCACGCCGATTCTCGTCGTCAAATAGGATGAAAACGAAAGGCCCGGTGTATGCCGGGCTCACTTGTCAGCCAGTCTCACGGCCTGTCGCACTTTCGATATCGATACGAAAGAACACCGGCTCAAGCTTGCGCTCGTGTCCTTCCTTGTCGACGGTCTTCATATAGCCCGGCTCCCACCAATTAGGTTCGGAAGCCATCAGTTCGACAATTGCATTCTTCTCGTCCTCAAGGGCAATTTCGCGATAATGGCCCTGCACCACGACGGTGCTCCATTTCGTCGGGGACTCGATATGGTCGAAAAGAATGCAGACTGCATCGTTCCAGCGCAGAGCCTCGGTTTTCTGGCCATCAGTTGTGAATGAATAAAGCGATCCTCCGCTAAACCGGAAACTGAGAGGCACGATAAACGGACGGTTGTCCAGAACATATCCCAGCCGACCCAAGGGGGTATGCTGTATCATGTTCCTGATATCGTATTGCGACATTTCCCTGATTATCATGGGACGTCTCCGCCTGAGTTTAATCTTCGATAAACTAACATAGGGCGACAGAGGCGCTTTGACCGCAATCAAACTCGCGGCAACGCAACCTCATCAGATGAACAGGCGGCCTTCAGCAATCTTGACGGCAGTCCCGCCTATCCGCGCGCTGGTTAATTGCTGCTTGGAAACATCGAGTTCCAAACGAATGCGCGAGGGGCGCCCCATCTCCATACCCTGCTCGATCCACCACTGAGAACTGCCGTCGACAGGCTTGTCGTTCTTGTGGATCAGGCCGGCAAAGGCTGCCGCAGCCGACCCGGTCGCCGGGTCTTCATAGACATTCGCACCGGTGACAAACATGCGCGCATGGAAATTACTGTCGAACAGAATCGTTTCACGACAATAGACATAGATTGGAAGCGGCCTGCCTCCGACATGCGGCAGGCTCTCGTTCACGTAAACCGGGTCGATGGAAACCTTTGCCGCAGCGATGAGATTATGCACCGGCACGAGCAGATAAGGTGTGCCCGCGCTCCATACTGACGGAACATGATTCTCAAATCCGATCTCGTGCGTGCCGAGGCCTATCGCAGCGGCGGCCTCTTCCTTCTCGATCTTGACGTCGAGATTCTCCGGCAGTCGCGGCAGATCGAATTCGGCAAAAGCACCATTCCCTCCAAGGATGACGCCGCAGCGAACGATCCCTACTTTTTCTTCCAGAGCCACAAGCCTGTCGGTCTCGTCACCGGTCTTTCGGCGGCGGGCAAGCGACACAGCCGCACCAACTGTCGGATGCCCGGCGAAGGGAAGTTCGTAATCGGGCGTGAAGATGCGTATCGCAGCCTCATGGGCGGGATTGGTCGGCGGAAGAATGAAAACCGTTTCCGACAGATTGAACTCGCGGGCAATCGCCTGCATTCGCGCATCGGTCAGCCCTTCGCAATCATGGATGACAGCCAATGGGTTTCCTGCCAGGGCCTTGTCGGCGAAAACGTCGAAAACCTCATAGAAGCGGCCGGAAACAGCGGCGTCACTCATCCCTCATTCTCCCCTCGACAAACCTGCAAACCGAAACCGAAGCGGTCCCTTTGATGCACCATGCTCACATGGTTTGCGAGCATAGACAATTTCGCGGCGCTGTCATCTGTCAGTCTGGTTAAGGTTTAGGGTCTAAATTCAATCAGGTTTCGGGCGTGGCGTGAGCCGGATTTTGTACCTGAACAGGAGGAAAGGCCGACGTGGTGCCCCCCCACCACGAGGATTTTCCACGCATTCAGGGGCAAAATCCGCCACGTCCCGGAGGGATATGACGAAAATGACCCATTTTGGCGTCGCAAAACCTCGATGGGGAACCACCCCACCTTCGGTTTCGCTCCTGAAACTGTGCCATTTTCGACCATACCACGCTCCAAATCCTAATTGAGTTTAGACCCTAGAGATTATTGAAATGCCAATCGGCAAAGGCGCGAACGTAGGACGGTGTATCGTCACCCATGGCTCCCGCAGCCTTCACCAGAATAATCTCCGACAACTCGGGTTCAGCCTGCGAAGAAAGATAAAGCTCGATTCGCGATACCAGTTCCGATGACGGCATTGCGAAATAGTGACGCCGGAAAAGCGCGATGCTGCGATTACCGGTCACGAGATTGATCTGCTGCTCCGCCCGGGCTTCGCGAAGGTCGAGGCCCGTTTCCTCCAATACTTCACGCCTGCAATTGGCCTCATAATCGACGCGCTTATCCGCAATGTCCTTGTCGTCTACGGAACCGGCGGGAAAATAGATCCGCCCCGCAGCTGCAGTCCGGTCCCCCATGCGCCCGGCGATCAGGTAGCCGTCGCTGGATACGATCACGCCCACACCGAAGATATGCCACGGACGAGCCTTCACTTCATGGCGCCGCCAATGCATCAGCGTTGCAAAACTGGTTCGCCTGAACCCGGCCTCCAGCCGACCGCCCGCCAGCCGGGCTTCCGGCGCCAAGTAGACTTCGCCGTCAAACAGGGTCGGATTTACCGCTCGTTCACGCGTCCAGTTCGCAACAATCTCCGCCTGGTTTTCTTCCGCATAGGACAACGGACCGGAAACGACATGCACATCAGCACGATCGATAATCCGGACAGCATTTTCAGGAATATGTTCCATCGGGGTGCGGCCCATTGCTCAAACCATGTTCAACGTCACGGAAACCGGGCAGTGATCACTCGCTTTCGGGCGGTCCCACCCTGTGCGCGGATAACGGTCAACCTCTTGATCAGGCGGAAAGATCGTGCGCCAGGGTTGACCGCGTCGGATGATATTCGGCACAGCCTTTTCATTTTTTGCCGCAAATGACGGCGAGGCCAGAATGTAATCGAGTTGACAGAGATGGCGCTCCTGCGGACCGCGCGTATGGTAAAGAGTCCAGCGATCCATGACAGGACGGCGTTCGACCAGATTGACGGCAAAACCGTCCTTCAAAAGCACGTCGAGCGCACTTTCCTCTTCGACCGTCGGCGTAAACCGGTAGCCGTCCCAGCCATCTCCTTCAATGACGATCCTCTCGCGATAATCGTTGAAATCGCCGCAAATCAACCAGCGGCGGTCAGCAGCTTTGGCCGGGCCGAACTTGTCCTCGATAATTTTACGTATGGCCCGGGCCTCTGCCAGGCGCACCGGCAACGAAGCCGTTCGGCCATCGAATCCGTTGCGCGCGCCTGTCATCGATTTCAGATGCGTCACGAAAAGCGAGAGCGGCTTGCCCGCGATGCGCAGATCGATATTCAGGCAGTCACGCTTGAAAATGCGATCGTGGGGTTCAAGCCCAAGCTCGGCAAGCACAGGCTCGTACAGGCCAAAATCGTTATAAGTCACGTAAGCATGGCTCGTGACCTCTTCCACTTCGATGGGTTGGCCGTCACGCGTGGTGTCACGCATCATGACGGCTACATCGATGCCGCGGCTGTCATTTCCATCGATCAGGTATTTATTCCGATAACCATGCCCTATCATTTTGAATAGGTAGCCATATTCGAAAGCGCTCAGAGCAGCCAGATTGTCCACTTCCTGCAAACACAGAATATCGGCGCGCGTTTCGGCGACGGCGAGAGCCGTCATCTGGCGCATATCGTCGGCATAGGCCACCGAACGCGCCTGTTCGAGAAGACGATATTGCGCCTCATCGCCAATTTCGAACAATTGCAGGGTGCGGTCCTGATGCAATTCATTGCGATAGCCGGAAAAATCGAACCGGCGCATCAGATTTTCGACATTAAATGTAGCTATCGTAAACATGTCCCCGCAATCTCTCCGCTTGCCGGACGATTGGCAAGAGGATGATTTTCGAAACCAATAAATTTCTGCTGAAGCGATGATTTAAACCTGGTTCATACCCATATGCGGGTAGAACAGATCAAAGTGAGTTTGATGCGATGGGCAAGATTTCGAGACTGGCAATATTGGCCGGGCTATTCGTTGCAAGCACGGCCAGCGCAAGTCTGGCCGTGGAACTTGGCAACAGTCCCTATCTGCCTTCCCTGAAGCCTGACGGTCCCAGGATTATGGGCGGTCAGCCCGGTGCCGACCGAGCAGGATCGAGCGGGACCTACATCACGGAACATGGCGTCCTGAACTATAAGAACGGCGATGGGCTGCAATATCTCCGCACCCTACGGCCTCCCGCAGCAGGTGCGCGTCCGAGCAGCAATCACATCCAGTGGTGCTCAAACCGCTATCGGAGTTACCGTAGCTCCGAAGATACATATCAGCCGTTGGCCGGTCCCAGAACCGGCTGCAATTCACCATTTCAATGAAAAAAGCCGGGTTGAGGCCCGGCTTTTCCCTTCTGTCGATCTCAGGCGGCCGCAGACTTCGTATGAGCGCGTATCAGGCGACCGAGCCGCTTGATGCCTTCATCGATCATCTCGTCATTCGCGCACGAATAGCTGAGACGCAGCGTGTTGGCTCCGCTGCCATCGGCAAAGAAAGCCCGTCCCGGTACGAAGGCCACCTTTTCGCTATCGATCGATGCCGCAAGCAAAGCGGCGCCATCCATGCCTTCCGGCAACGTGACCCAGATGAACATACCGCCTTCTGGCTTGGTCCAATGGGTGGTCTCGGGCATATATTGCGCCAGCGCCTCGAGCATTTTGTCGCGACGATGCTTGTAAACGCGATGCAGTTTTGCAACCTGCGCATCGAAACCGGCTGTAGCCACACGCTGGATAGCGATCTGGTTGATCGTCGATGAATGAAGATCGGCCGCCTGCTTCATCAAAACAAGCTTGCGAATGACCGGCTTGGAAGCAACGACATAGCCAACGCGCAAACCGGGAGCCAGCGTCTTCGAGAACGACCCGCAATAGATCGTGCGTGTCTTTTCGATATCGCCACCATTGCGAACAATGTCGAGCGTCAGGATCGGCGGGATCGCATCGCCATTATAGCGGAGATACTGGTAAGCAGCGTCTTCGATGACTGGAATATCGAGTTCATCGGCTTGTGCAAGCAGTTTTTCGCGGCCTGCGAGATCAACCGTTTCACCGGTCGGATTGCTGAAATCCGCTGACAAATAGGCGAACTTCACCTGACCACCCGCCTTCTGTGCGGCCTGCACATAGGACTCCGGTGTGCGATTGCCGTTGATTGCCAGCATATCGTAGTTCGGCTCATAAGCATTGAATGCCTGAAGCGCCCCGAGATAGGTCGGAGCGGTCACAAGAGCGGTGTCGCCGGGTGAAATAAACAACTTGCCCAGATAATCGAGTGCCTGCTGCGAACCCGACGTGATGAACACGTTGTCTTCGGTGCACGGAATACCGATTTTGGCAAGTTCTCCGACAAGCCAGCTACGCAGCGGCTTATAGCCTTCCGAAACGGAATATTGCAGCGCGGACTTGGCCTCGGGGCCGGTAAGGATGTCCTTGTAGGCCGCCTGAAATTCTTCATGCGGGAAGAGAGCCGGATCAGGAATTCCGCCGGCGAACGAAATGATGTCCGGTCGTTCCAGAAGCTTCAGCAGTTCACGGATTTCCGATGCGCGCATGCGTTTCGAGCGCGTTGCAAATACATTTTCCCAGTCCAACACGGGAAATCTCCTCAATTAGACCATCCGTAGATTTACGGAGTTTGTAGTGGCCAAGCCTCCTCAAAACTTAGCTACTGGTGGTGAAGCTCTAGCGCACTTTTCAACAGACGAGAACAGCTTTTCCCATGCTTCTATGGAATAAAGATATTCGAAATTGTTTTGGGCCCGGAAGTGCACGAAACGATAAATCTGATGCCGGGTTCGGGTTCTTTTCGTTCGCGATGCGCGTGCAAGCAAAAGCCCCGCCGAAACACCAATTATTAAGGGGGCGCACGAAACGCCCCCTTTTTTCCGGATAACGAAACCGGAAGACTTTAGTTGCGGGCCTTGTCGACCAGCTTGTTCTTGGCGATCCACGGCATCATGCCGCGCAGCTTTTCGCCAACCTGCTCGATCGGGTGTTCGTCATTGAGGCGGCGGGTCGCCTTGAAGCGGGCAGCGCCAGCCTTCCATTCCTGCATCCATTCCGAGGTGAACTTGCCGGACTGGATATCTTTCAGAACGCGCTTCATTTCAGCCTTGGTTTCGGCGGTGATGATGCGCGGACCGGTGGCATATTCTCCCCATTCAGCGGTGTTGGAGATCGAATAGTTCATGTTAGCGATGCCGCCTTCATAAATCAGATCGACGATCAGCTTCACTTCGTGCAAGCACTCGAAGTAAGCCATTTCCGGCGCATAACCAGCTTCCACCAGCGTTTCGAAGCCTGCGCGGATCAGTTCGACCAGGCCGCCGCAAAGCACAACCTGCTCACCAAACAGATCGGTTTCGCATTCTTCGCGGAAATTGGTTTCGATGACACCCGAACGACCGCCACCGACGCCCGAAGCGTAGGACAGCGCCAGGTCATGGGCATTGCCCGAAGCATCCTGATGGATGGCGATCAGGCACGGAACGCCACCGCCCTTCTGGTATTCGCCACGCACCGTGTGGCCGGGGCCCTTCGGCGCGATCATGACGACGTCAACCGACTTCTTCGGCTCGATGAGACCGAAATGCACATTGAGACCATGGGCGAAGGCGATCGCTGCACCGTCACGGAGGTTATCGTGAATGTGCTCTTTGTAGATATCGGCCTGAAGTTCGTCCGGGGTCGCCATCATCATAAGATCGGCCCATTTGGCGGCATCGGCAACGCTCATGACTTCAAAGCCGTCAGCTTCGGCTTTCTTGATAGTCGCAGAGCCTTCACGAAGAGCGATGCGTACATTGGCTGCACCGGAGTCCTTGAGGTTCAGCGCATGGGCACGGCCCTGGCTGCCATAGCCGACGATAACCACATTCTTCGACTTGATCAGGTTAACGTCTGCATCCCGATCGTAGTAAACGCGCATTTCCTTATCCCTTCGTTCGGATTGTTCTCCGGCTTCCTTGCGGTCGCCGATGTGATTAAGCCCCGTAGAGGGCAAAAAACTGCTTGGTGGCGCGCCGGGCATCCCGGATGACCACATCGTCAGTCAGTTCCAGTTGATCGCCAAGCAACAACCGTATTTGCATGTCCCGGACGACAAGTCCGAAAAACGTGCGAAATGCTTCATCGATATCGTCAAAGGCCAGCAGTCCAGCCTCCTTCCCCATATGCAAAATGGGTTTCACACGCTTGGCCATGGCAACCGGACCGTTCGCCAGAACGATATCGCCCAGGGCGGATTTTGCGGATGCCGCATGGCTTACCGCCAATCGGTTCAGCGCGATCGAGGTCTTTCCCGAAAGCACCAGCAGCCAGTCGCGCGCAAAATGTTCCATGCTGGAAAAAAGAGACTCGGCATCCAGCTTCTCACGCGTCAGCGGCACGACGCGGACCTTCGAGGCCTGCCAGCGAACCATCGCCGTCAGCAGACCGTCGCGATCACCGAACCATTTGTAGAGGCTTTCTTTCGAGCAGTTGGCGGCACGCGCTATGCTTGCCGTCGTCAAAGCACGGTCCCCGCCATCCACTAGAAGGCGCAACGCCTGCTCCAGAACATCGTTCTGACGCGGCGAAAGAGCCTGCTGCTTTTGAGCCTGCAATTCGTCGCTGGTATCAGTCACAGAACTTCCCCTCCACTTTGTACCGTACGGTACGGTTCTTATTTCTTAATTATTGTTTTGCAGGAGGTCAAGTGGGTTTTCGCAGCTTTGCCAAGGCCCGGATAGCGTTGGCATCCCGGCGCCCCCGTATCGCAAGAACGGGCGCTCTTATCCCCCGGCCCGCGTCATCAACAAAAAAAGCACTTTCCGAATCCGAGTATCTGGAAAGCGCTTTTTCGAATTTCGCGGTCGAGACCGTTTCTACCCAAAATTAAAGGTTCACCTGCGTTCCAATTTCCACGACGCGTCCCGTCGGTATCTGGAAATATTCGGTTGCATCCGATGCCGTACGGGCAAGAAGAATGAACAGCTTGTCTTGCCAGAGCGGCAAGCCGGAGTGAGCGGAAGCCTTGAGTGAACGCCGCGACAGGAAGAATGACGTTGTCATGATGTCGAACTTCCAGCCAAGCTTGCGGCAAATTCCCAATGCCCGCGGAATGTTCGGTTGCTGCATATAACCGAAGGTGAGAGTCACCTGCATGAAACGCTCGTTATACTGGGAAATGCGCGCCCGGTCGGCACTGGAAACCCATGGTTTCGATGCGGTCACAACCGTCAGTATCACATTGTTCTGGTGCAGGACTTTATAATGCTTCAGGCTGTGCATGAGTGCGGTCGGCGCACTTTTAGGATCACCCGTCAGAAATACGGCCGTACCCGGAACGATTGTTGGCGGACGCTTCGCCATCTGCTCTACGATGAGATCCAGCGGAACTTCCGCCTTGCGCGTTTTGTGGAAGAGGTGGCGCGTACCACGCACCCATGTCCACATGATGAGAACAAGTATCGCCGCGATCCCGATCGAAGCCCAGCCACCCTCATGAACCTTGATGATATTGGCGCTGAAGAACATCACGTCAATGACGAGAAAACCGATAATAACGGGCAGCGCGCGGCTTGCACGCCAGTTCCAGATACGCGTCATGACGATATAGAGGAGCACAGTCGTCACCACCATATTGCCGGTAACGGCGATACCGTATGCAGCGGCCAGATTGCTGGATTTTTCGAAGCCCAGAACCAGAATGACCACCGCAAGTCCCAGGAGGAGGTTGATACGCGGAATATAGATCTGGCCGTGCAGCTTTTCGGACGTATGCTGGATTTCAAGACGCGGCAGGATATTGAGCTGTACCGCCTGACGCGTCACGGAATAAGCCCCCGTGATCACCGCCTGGCTGGCGATTACCGTTGCGGCTGTTGCCAAGAGCACCATCGGCAGAAGTGCAAAGCTCGGCATCATCTGGAAGAACGGCAATGCAGCCGCCTCTCCATGGGAGAGAATAAATGCGGCCTGTCCGAAATAATTGAGCAGCAAGCTGGGAAAGACGATCCAAAGCCATGCGCGTACGATGGGTTTACGCCCGAAATGACCGAGATCGGCGTATAGGGCTTCAGCGCCCGTCACGGCAAGGAAAACGGCACCGACAGTGATGAAGGCCGTGCCGGGGCTAACGGTTAGAAACCGCGCGGCGTAATAAGGATTCAGCGCCGCCATCACGGTTGGATCGTCGAAAATGTGCCAGAGTCCGGAAGCCGCAAGCGCCAGAAACCACAGCCCCATGATGGGACCGAAGACAATGGCGACCTTTCCGGTACCCAACTTCTGCGCCGAGAAGAGTGCAACGAGAATGACGACGGTTATCGGAACGACAAATGGCGTCAGGTCGGGTGCGACAATCTCCAGACCTTCCACTGCGGACAGGACCGAGATCGCTGGCGTGATGACCGCATCGCCGAAAAAAAGCGCCGCGCCGCAGATACCGACCGCCAGGATCAGATCCGGCCTGCCTTTCAAGGCAGCTCTCACGAGGGCCATCAGCGAAAGGATGCCGCCTTCTCCGTTATTGTCGGCCCGAAGAACGAACAACACATATTTGATCGTTACAACCAGTGTCAGCGCCCAGAAAATCAGCGAGATGACGCCAAGAATATCGCTGCGGACAAGATTTCCGTCGCTTGAGGCAGCATGAAGCGCCTCGCGGAAAGCATAGATGGGGCTTGTGCCGATATCGCCATAGACGACACCAAGCGCTCCGAGCACCAGCGTTTTCATGCTTTCGTTATGATGCTCGTCATCCTCGGTGAGCTGAACATTTTCAGGAGCGCCAGCAGCAGGCACCATAACCTGCGCCGCTGGGTCATTGCCATTTAGCTCACCGCTCATATGCAGGCACCTCGCAATTTCCTGAAACTATATTGGCTGATATCACCGGAGATCGGATTGAGATAATATGAGTATTCGCAAAAAGTTGCGAATAGCACCCCCTTGCCACGGCTTTGCCCAATTTGACTCTGGCCATAAGCATCGTGTCGATAGTGGCGGACGCCTAAAACCAGTCTCGCCCGATTGCAAATGCGCTTTTTGCACAGCTTGTGCCAGAGCCATGCATCAAACGCATCGAAGCATTATTATGCCGCCAAAGCAGCAATATAGCGGCTTACCGTGACCGGCATCCCGTACATCAGGGCATCGGCTGTTAATCCATGGCCGATTGAAACTTCACTGAGTTGCGGAACACGTTTCACCAATGCAGGGAGATTCTCCACCGTAAGATCGTGTCCGGCATTGATGGCAAGCCCCAGAGCCGTTGCCGCTGTAGCGGCCTTTTCCAGACGTTCCAGTTCGCGTGCAGCCGCCGCCGGATCGTCGTAGGTCGCACCGTAAGGGCCGGTATAAAACTCCAACCGGTCGGCGCCGATGGCCTTTGCCCGGTCATAACCGAGCGGGTCAGGATCGGCGAAGAGCGACACCCGCATACCACCTCGCTTGAGACGCTCGACGACGGGCGCCAGAAAATCGGCCTTCGACGTGAAATCCCAGCCATGGTCGGACGTTGCCTGCATGGGATCGTCCGGCACCAGCGTTACCTGCTCCGGCTGATGCTTCTCGACAAGATCGAGAAAAGCGTCGCTTGGAAAACCTTCGATATTAAATTCAGCCCGAGGAAATTCGTCATCGATCAGAGCGCGGATATCCCCCAGATCGGAAAAACGGATATGGCGCTGGTCGGGACGCGGATGCACGGTCAGTCCCGCCGCCCCTGCGGCAAGGGCTGCGCGCCCCAGGCCGGTCACGCTCGGCCACGGCAGATCGCGCCGATTTCGCAGCATGGCTATTGCGTTGAGATTGACCGATAATTTCGCAGACATTGGAAGCTCCCGGATGAATGTTCTGCTTTATAGCGCCGAAAACGGAAAAATGTGAGTGTCTTGCCGTCACATCGGGAACGCAATCCCCAGCCGCGACAACAGACATATTTCCGGTATCGCCGTAGGCGCAGTCGACCGGCTTTGAGCCAGTCTTTCGCGCCGTATCAAATCGGAAACCGGTCGCAACCTTTAACCCGGCTCAGACGTTTCACTGGCCATGGATAGAATAACGGAGACTGATGATGCGAAACGAGAACATACCCGTCGTTCGCCGTATTCCAACCGACCGGGACGACGTTTTCGCTTTTTCGATCGAAGGACATCTCGATGACGCATCACTGGAGAACCTCTACGGACTCCTCGACGCAGCATATGAAACCCACGAAGAAATCGACCTCCTGATCCGCCTCACCGGCTATGAAGGGTTCGACTGGACGTCCGCATTCTCCGAAAGCATGCTCTCCATGCGCTCCAAATCCCTGAAGAAACTCCGCCGTTATGCAATTATCGGAGGTCCTTTATGGGTCCAGGCCGGCATCACGCTCATGCAGCCATTCCTGTCCATAGAGCTTCGCGCTTTTGACGCGGGTGACGAAGGGGAAGCATGGGAATGGCTTAGCGCGCACCCGGTCGAGACGTGACTATTTCACAATCGTCAGGCGTTCGGCCGCGCGGGTAATCGCCGTATAGAGCCAGCGCTCCCGCGTGTCACGAAACGCAAAGCTCTCGTCGAAAAGCACAACTTCATCCCACTGCGAACCCTGCGCCTTGTGAACCGTCAGCGCATAACCATAGTCGAAATCGTCGTAGCGTTTTTTTGTCTGCCACGGAATTTCCGTATCGGGATCCTCGAACTGCGCCTTCAACAGTTTGATCTTGGCGACACCGCGATCTTCGTCTTCCGGTGAAACAAGCAGATTGATACCAGGTTTCACGGTTTCCTTGGACGAAGTCATCACCTTCCACAACGATCCGTTAAGCAAGCCCTTTGCCGGGTCGTTGCGCAAGCAAACCAGCTTATCACCCGCCTGCGGATAATCGGCGGTGAAGCCTTTCAATTCCCGAAGGCGCTGATTGTAGCGACGCCTGGTGCGGTTCGTGCCGACCAGAACCTGATCGGCAGCGAGTACGATCTCCTGATTGACCTCGCTCTTCCCGATTATTCTGGCAGAACCGTATTCGCCATAGGCGAGTTCACGTCCCTCGCGAACATCCAGTGCCATGCGGATAATCGGGTTATCCTGCGCCTGACGATGAATTTCGGTCAGGAGATAATCCGGTTCATGTTCGGTAAAAAAGCCGCCACCGGAAATCGGGGGTAACTGTCCCGGATCGCCGAGAACCAGAATAGGCGTTCCGAAGCTCATCAAATCTCGCCCGAGCGCTTCATCGACCATCGAGCACTCATCGACCACAATCATCGCAGCCTTGGCGACCGGACTCTGTCGGTTGAGCGAGAATGTCGGCGCTATGGAAGTCTTGCCGGTCGTCTCATCTTCGATCGCCTCTTCGCCGCGTGGGCGATAGATCAATGAATGGAGCGTGCGGGCATTGTTGGCGCCCTTTGAGCGAAGGACCTGAGCCGCCTTTCCGGTGAAGGCAGCAAACTGCACATCGCCATCCACATGCTCGGCAAAATAGCGGGCGAGCGTCGTCTTGCCCGTACCCGCATAGCCGAACAATCTGAAAATAGGGCTGCGACCGCCTTTGAGCCACTGCCCCACGGCTTTCAGCGCCTGATCCTGTTCCGGTGAAAACTGCATCTTCCCTTCAGACAGGATTCGCGCCCCGAAAACAAGATCAAACCCTGATCAAACGCCTTTGCTTATCAATGCGGCGAATCTGGCGAGATCCACATTACCACCGCTGACAATAACGCCGACACGCTTGCCCCTGAGCGACTCCGCCATCTGCCGCGCGCCCGCAAAGGAAAGACAGCCGGTCGGCTCCACCACCATTTTCATCCGGCTCGCATAAAACTTCATCGCGTCCACCAGTTCGTCATCGCTGACGGCCAGAATATCGCGAACCGTTTCGCGGATGATCGCGAACGTCATATCGCCCAAAGCCTGCGTCTGCGCTCCGTCAGCCAAGGTCCTCGGCACATCGATATGCACGATCTTGCCGGAACGCAACGATTGCTGGCCATCATTCCCGGCCTCGGGTTCAACCCCGTAAACCTCACATTCCGGACTCAGTGCCTTTGCCGCCAGGGCACAACCGGCCAGCAATCCTCCACCACCAAGACAAACGAAGAGCGCATCGAGCGGCCCGGCTTCTTCTATCAGTTCCTTGGCCGCTGTTCCCTGCCCTGCGATAATATCCGGATGGTTAAACGGCGGAATGAGCGTCAGGCCGCCCTCCTCGGCAAGCCGCGTGGAAATAACGTCCCTGTCTTCTTCGTAACGGTTATAGGTCACGACCCGCGCACCATAACCTCGTGTCGCCTCAAGCTTGGTGAACGGCGCATCCTCAGGCATGATGATGGTCGCGCCGATACCAAGCAGTTTTGCCGCAAGAGCGATTGCCTGCGCGTGATTGCCGGACGAAAAAGCCAGCACACCGCGCGTTTTCTGTTCATCCGTGAACCGTGACAGAGCGTTGAACGCCCCACGAAACTTGAAAGCGCCAACACGCTGGAAATTCTCGCATTTGAAGAAAAACTGGGCGCTTGTTTCCCGGTCGACGGTCGAGGACGTGAAGACCGGTGTGTGGTGGGCATAACCTTCGATCCGCCTTGCGGCGGAGATTACATCTTCATAGGTTGGAAGCTTGGTCATCATTTCCTCCATTATCATTTCAACATCGGCCACAGGCTGAAGACAAGCAGCAAGGCCATCACGATATTGAACCATCTCAGCCGTACGGGATCGGACAGCCAGTTACGCAGCAATGTTCCAAACCCCGCCCAGACCGACACGCTCGGCAGGTTTACAATTGCAAAAGCGACGCTCACCAGAAGAACAGCGACATAATAGTTGTCATGGCTGGCATAAGTGGCAATGCCCGTCACGGCCATGACCCATGCCTTCGGATTGACCCATTGGAAGGCTGCGGCCTGAAGGAAGGTCATCGGTTGGCCTTTTCCAGATTCTCCAGTCTCGCCAATGGAGCGCGACGTGGCTATTTTCCAGGCGAGATAAAGCATATAGGCGCCGCCAGCGAATTTCAGGATCGCGTAGAATGACGGCACCGTTTCGAGCAGCGCACCAAGGCCGAATCCTATCGCCATCAGCAGAACGAAGAACCCGACACCAATGCCCAGCATATGCGGAATAGTGCGACGGAAACCGAAATTAACGCCCGATGCGAGAAGCATGAGATTGTTTGGCCCCGGCGTAACGGACGAAACAAAGGCGAAGATAAAAAGCGCCAGAAATATTTCCAAAGTCATCTGATTGGCCCCGATTTACAGGGACAAATTAGCTCAATAAAAAACCGGCACAATCGAAACATTGTGCCGGTTTTTGATGATATTGTACCTCTCGCGGCTCCTTTATGACGGACACAAAATCCGTCCGGCCCGAAAGTTCCGGGTTACATGCCTTCCGGGCCGCGATTCATCGCGGCAACACCGGTGCGGCAGATTTCGACCAAACCGAGCGGCTTCATGATGGTGATGAACTGGTCGATCTTTGCCGTCTTGCCGGTAATCTCCACGATGAAATGCTCGGTCGTCGCATCCGCGATCCTTGCGTGGAACGCATCCGTGAGACGCAGCACCTCGGCACGTGCCTCGCCCTTCCCCGCCACCTTGATGAGCGCCAGTTCACGCTCGATCGGACGATCATGGCCAAGCTCGGTAGCGCGGTGGCTCAAATCCACCACGCGATGAACCGGCACGATGCGTTCCAGCTGATGGCGGATCTGGTCGAGCACATGCGGCGTGCCGCGTGTGACGATGGTGATGCGCGACAGATGCTTTTCGTGTTCGGTTTCAGAAACCGTCAGGCTTTCGATATTGTAACCGCGACCGGAAAAAAGACCGATCACACGAGCGAGGACGCCCGGCTCGTTATCGACAAGCACGGCAAGCGTATGAGTTTCAGGCGTCTGGGTTTCGGCAGCAATAAAATAAGCCGATCCGGAGGCTAGGTTTTGTGCGTTCATGTTTCTATTCCTTCCGGTCAGACCAGCGCGCGGCCCTTGGCGTCGATGGCATTGGCGACAGCTTCGTCGGTGGCCTCGTCGGGCAGCAGCATTTCATTATGCGCCTTGCCGGACGGGATCATCGGGAAGCAGTTTGCGAGATTGGCAACACGGCAATCGAAAATCACCGGCTTGTCGATGTCGATCATTTCCTGAATGGCCGCATCGAGATCGCCCGGTTTTTCGCAGCGAATACCATGCGCCCCATAGGCTTCCGCCAGCTTGACGAAATCCGGCATCGCTTCCGTATAGGAATGCGACAGACGGTTGCCATGCAGCAATTGCTGCCACTGGCGCACCATGCCCATATATTGATTGTTCAGGATGAAGATCTTGATCGGCGCATTGTGCTGGATGGCCGCCGACATTTCCTGAATACACATCTGGATTGATGCGTCACCGGCAATATCGATGACCAGCGAACCCGGATGCGCGATCTGCACGCCAAGCGCCGCCGGCAGGCCGTACCCCATTGTGCCCAGACCGCCGGACGTCAGCCAGCGGTTCGGCTGTTCGAAGCCGAAGAACTGCGCCGCCCACATCTGGTGCTGGCCAACTTCAGTGGTGATATAGGTGTCGCGATCCTTGGTCAGTTCATAAAGACGCTCAATGGCATATTGCGGCATGATGACGTCTTTATTCGGCGCATAAGCCAGCGAATTGCGGGCGCGCCAGCGCTCGATCTGCTCCCACCAGGCGTTGATGGCGTGCTTTTCCGGCTTCTTTTCTGAGGCGCGGAACTGGCGAACAATATCTTCCAGAACATGGGTGACGTCGCCAACGATCGGAACATCGACACGGACATTCTTGTTGATCGAGGACGGGTCGATATCGATATGGATCTTCTTGGAATTGGGCGCAAACGCATTGAGACGACCGGTGATACGGTCGTCGAAACGCGCGCCGACGCACAGCATGACATCGCAATCATGCATGGTCATATTGGCTTCATAGGTGCCGTGCATGCCGAGCATGCCGAGCCAGTTCTTGCCCGAAGCCGGATAAGCGCCAAGCCCCATCAGCGTGGAGGTGATCGGGAAATTGCCCAGTTCAACCAGTTCGCGCAGCAGACGCGACGCTGCCGGGCCGGAATTGATCACGCCGCCGCCGGAATAGATGACAGGCTTCTTTGCATTGACGAGCAGGTGAACAGCCTCCGAAATAGCCAGCGCTTCGCCGTCGAGAACGGGACGGTAGCTGGTGCGCGGGCTGGTTTCAGGGGGCGTATAAATGCCCGTGGCAAACTGAATGTCCTTCGGGATATCGACCAGAACCGGGCCGGGACGACCGGTAGAAGCGACATGGAAAGCTTCATGCAGAACGCGGGCGAGATCGTTCACGTCCTTCACCAGCCAGTTATGCTTGGTGCAAGGACGCGTGATGCCGACCGTATCGGCTTCCTGAAAACCGTCCGAACCGATCAATGTGGTCGGAACCTGACCGGAGATGCAGACCAGTGGAATGGAATCCATCAGCGCGTCCTGAAGCGGCGTGACGGCATTGGTAGCACCTGGGCCAGACGTGACGAGCATAACGCCAACCTTGCCAGTGGAACGGGCATAACCTTCGGCAGCGTGACCCGCGCCCTGTTCGTGACGCACGAGAACATGCTGAATCTTGTCCTGCTGGAACAGTTCATCATAGATCGGAAGCACCGCACCGCCCGGATAGCCGAAAATGCTTTCCACGCCCTGATCGATGAGGGCCTGGATCACCATTTCCGCACCGGTCATTTCGCGTGGATGACTGGTTGCTTGCGTCTGCGCGGCGTTCGGTTCCGCCTCGTGTTTAGTCATTGTTCTCTTCCCGTCTCGTCTGCATGTCGTTTTAGCTGGTTTTAGATAATAAAAAAGGCCCCCGAGGGAGCCTGTCTTTCGCGCATGGGAGCTTTCGCCGGATGGTTACACCATCCTGCCCATGCGCGCCCGTACCACAAGAATAATAATCGTGTTCATGGTGGCGGACACTAATAGGCAGATTTGGCGTCGTCAACGCATAAATACGCCGCAGCGATATTTTCTTAGGCTTCCCCGCCTTGAATGATAACTTTATTTCTCCGGGAACTGCCGGAACTGTCACACACAGACACGGTTTCGACCCGCACCCTTTGCTGCATCGAGCATCTTGTCTGCGCGCCGGTAGAAGTTTTTCGGCGTCTCGCCCCGGTGCCATATAGCAAGGCCGACGCTGGCGGTGACGCCCAGCTTTCTGTCTCCCAGGTCAATTTCCAGCAATGATATCGCCTTGCGGATACGATCGGCAAGTTTGGTCATTCTTTCCGCATCCATATTGCGCGCAAGGATCGCGAATTCTTCACCGCCGAGCCGCGCGACGACATCGTGTTGGCGCGTATGATCCCTGAGACAGCCCGCCACTTCCCGCAGCACAACATCACCAATATTGCGCCCATGGGTATCGTTGATTGTCCTGAAACGGTCGAGATCGATAATCATCAATCCGACCGGGCGCTGAATGCGGTTGAATTGTGCCAGATATTCCTTCAGCGCTTCATCGAAATAGCGCCTGTTCTGCATACCGGTAAGACTGTCCGTCAGCGCGGCATAATCGAAGACATCCGGCCGCCCGGTACGATCCTGCGCAACGAAATCGAGCCTGCCACGCCCCGGCAGAGTTGCCACCACTATATGGAGGTATACGCTTAGTAACGCACAGGCGATGGTCGCGATCACGGCCCATATCGTCACGTGGTTCCACTGTCCCAGCGTCGCGACCAGTTCGGAGGCGGCCGTGCCGAGCGGCAAATCGTGCAACTGTTCGATATCGAGACGGGTGCGATAAAGCAACGCCCCGATCGCCGCCATTAAAACGATCAGAATGAAAAATGCCCGCTCCGATTTATAGAACCGCATAGCCGTGCCCGCCTCCCAATTCACAGAAAGTGCCAGCAAGTTATTTCGGTGTCGTTAAGCGAGAGAACGCATCGTCGGAATTGGCACAAAGGGACCAGCGATCGTCGAGTTGGTTGCGGAACCATGTAGACTGCCGCTTTGCATATTGCCGTGTGGCAATAACTGAACGTTCTATAGCTTCCTCTCGCGACATCGAACCTTCCAGAAACGCCGAGATTTCCCGCACGCCGATTGCCTTCATCGCCGGAAGCGTTGGATCGAGATCGAGCGCCAACAACGCCTTGACCTCATCAATGGCGCCATTGTCCCACATCAGTGCAAAACGCCTCGCGATCCGCTCGGCAAGCCAAGCCCTCTCGGGCAGGAGAACAACCTTGCGCGCGGAGGCTTCGTCCACCAGCGGGCGTCCCTGCGTCTTCTGCCACGCGAGCAGAGATTTCCCCGTACCTTCCATAACTTCGAGCGCCCGGACGATGCGCTGGCTGTCCGAAGGAAACAGCATTGCCGCCATTTCCGGATCGCGCTCAACGAGAAGCTGATGAAGACGCTCCGGCCCGTCCATCTGCATCCGGTCTCGCCAATAGGCGCGGACATTCTCCGGCACTGTCGGCATTTGCGACAGGCCACCCAGAAGCGCGCGAAAATAAAGTCCCGTACCGCCGACGAAAATCGGCGTCCGCCCCTTCACCTCGGGCCGAGACAGGAGATCGGCCACATCCTCCAGCCACCGTCCCGTCGAATAGGATATCGATGGAGAGACATGACCGTAGAGATGGTGCTCCGCTGCCGCAAGATCGGCTTTGCCGGGCCTTGCCGTCAGAAGGTCGAGAATGTCGTAAACCTGCATGGAATCGGTATTGACTATGAAGCCGCCAGTCTCATTGGCCATACGAATGGCAAGTGCCGACTTGCCGCTGGCCGTTGGGCCAGCTATCAGGATTGCATTCGTGACCGCATCCTCACTCATCGCCGGAACTGCTCTCCATGTCTCAACAGGTTTCTCTCGTCGCTACCTTGATCGCCAATCCCGCGAAAGCCTCGCTTGCACCGACGCTGGGGATTAAAGCGTCAGCGGCAGCGAATGCAACCGGCCTTTACTGGCTTGCCGACGGTATCGCCTGCGATATCGCGCTTCCATCGGGGATCGACGCGGAAGAAGCAGGCCACCTGTTGCGCGCTTCACTTGATGGCGCTCCCATCGACGTGGTCGTGCAGGAACAGGAGCGGCGGCGCAAGAAAATTCTGATTGCTGACATGGATTCCACCATGATCCAGCAGGAATGCATCGATGAACTGGCGGAAGAAGCGGGGCTGCGGGAACACGTGGCGGCGATCACCGCACGCGCCATGAATGGTGAAATCGCCTTCGAGCCAGCCCTGCGCGAACGGGTTGCCTTGCTCAAGGGCTTGCCGCTTTCCGTGATCGATAAAGTCATTTCGACCCGTATCACATTGATGCCCGGCGGCCCGGAACTTGTCCGCACCATGCGCAAATTCGGTTCTTATACCGCTCTTGTCTCGGGCGGCTTTACGTCTTTCACCCATCGCATAGCGGAGATGATCGGCTTCAACGAGGAACGCGCCAACAGGCTGGTAGATGATGGCACGCATCTGACAGGCGAGGTCACGGAACCCATTCTCGGCCGCGAAGCAAAGGTCGAAAAACTGGTGGAGGTCGCAGACCGACTTGGCCTGACACCTGAAGACGCTATCGCAGTTGGCGACGGAGCGAACGATCTTGGCATGATCCAACTCGCGGGGACCGGCGTTGCCCTTCATGCAAAACCGGCTGTTGCGGCACAAGCCAAGGTGCGGATCGACCACGGCGATCTGACTGCTCTCCTCTATATTCAGGGTTACCGGAAAACGGACTTTGTGGAGTAAATTACATGGCTTGGCCAGCCGCCCACCCGGAAGACCAGGCCCACTGGAAATTATACCCGCCGAGCCAGCCGGTGACATCCACCACCTCGCCGATGAAGAAAAGGCCGGGAACCGATTTGGCTTCCATGGTTCTGGAATCGAGATCACGCGTATCGACGCCGCCAAGTGTAACTTCCGCCGTGCGATAGCCTTCCGACCCCGCAGGCTTGATGCGCCAGTCGTTTATCGCAACCTCTACCCGACGGAACATCTTGTCCGACATATCGGCCAGATGTCCCGCTGCGCCAATATCTTCCGCCACGGTCTGCGCGAGTTTCTTCGGCAGGTGAAGCGCCAGCGCGGTCTGTAGTGCCTGCTTGCCATTTAGCTTGCGCTGCTCCCGCAGCGCCTCGAATATGTCGGTGTCCGGCAGCATGGCAACACGGATTTCATCTCCCTCGCGCCAATAGGAGGAAATCTGCAGGATCGAAGGGCCGCTGATGCCGCGATGGGTAAAAAGCATTGCCTCGGCAAATTTCGTCTTGCCGCAGGCGACGACAGCATCGACCGCAACGCCCGCCAGGGGCTTCAGCCGTTCCAGCGTGTTGGGTTCGAATGTCAGTGGCACCAATGCTGGCCGTGTTTCAACGACCCGTAAGCCGAATTGTGCAGCGATATCGTAACCGAAACCCGTTGCGCCCATTTTAGGAATTGACTTCCCCCCGCACGCAACGACCAGCGACCGACAACGTACGGGTCCACCCGACAATTGCAGCGTAAAACCATCCGGGGTTTTCTCAACCCTTTCGACACTGCACGCGAGCTTCAGGCGAGCGCCGTATCGCTTCATCTGGCTCAGAAGCATCTCGATGATCTGTAAGGCCGAGCCATCGCAAAAAAGCTGCCCCAATGTCTTTTCATGGTAGGCAATGCGATGCTGCTCGACCAGTGCAATGAAATCACGCTGCGTGTAGCGGCTGAGAGCAGAAATACAGAAATGCGGATTTTGCGAGAGATAATTCTTCGGGCCTGCGTGGATGTTGGTGAAATTGCAGCGCCCTCCGCCCGATATGCGAATCTTTTCGCCTGCTGCCTTCGCGTGGTCTACCACCAACACCGAACGCCCGCGTTTTGCAGCTTCGGTGGCACACATCATGCCCGCCGCGCCTGCGCCAATAATCGCAATATCGACTGTTTCCAACTCACCTTACTCCAAATGGCGCCGGTCCATACCATACTCCGCGCATGTGAAACAGAAGGCGCCTTCTGTCGCAGCCGCGTCAGAAGTAAAACTTGAATCTTTTTCGTAGATTGCGGCGCCAAGCGATTCAAATCGCAACGAAAACGGCACCGTGGAATTCTCCGCGATGCCGCTCTGCCGGCAATCTCAATGATGGGTCAATTGATCCGGACGGTTACGAAACGCAGTTCGCCCGAACGGGAAGCAAGCATCAGAAGCGCGTTCTTGCGTCCTTGACGACGTAGAGCGTCGATGCGCTTCTTCACGTCATCGGGCGTCTTCACCGTCACCTGCCCGATATCGACAATCACATCGCCGGTTTCAATACGCTTTTCGCCAGCGGCGGAACCGGGAGAGACATAAAGGATCGCAACCCCTTCCACGTCTTCGGCGATACCGAACTCACCACGGACATCGTCATTCAATTCGCTGAGCTTCATTCCGAGAACGCTCGGAGCCGCATCGCTCTTCTGCTCCTTTTTCGGCGTATCGGGCGTTTGCATATCTCCCCCGCCATCCTCCCCTTCCGGGAGCGGAACCTGATCTTCCGTCGTGGCTTCGCTGCTCTTGTCGTCCTCGACCAGACGGCCAAGCTTGACCTTTACGGTCTTTTCCTCGCCCTGGCGAACGACAACGATCTCGACTTCCTTGCCAACCGGGCTTTCGGCAACGAGCCGCGGCAGGTCACGAGCCGCGTCGACCGGCTTGCCCTCATAACGGATCACGACGTCGCCTGCTTCGATAGCCTTGTTGTCGACGCCGGAATTTTCAATCAGTCCGGCAATCAGCGCACCTTTGGCTTCCTTGAGTCCCAGGCTCTGTGCGATATCTTCCGTCACCGGCTGGATGCGCACACCAAGCCAGCCTCGGCGAACCTCTCCGAACTCCTTGAGCTGATCGATGACGCCGGCCGCCATTTCCGTCGGGATGGCGAAGCCGATACCGATGGAGCCGCCCGACGGGGAAATGATCGCCGTATTGATGCCGATAACCTTGCCATCCATATCGAACAGCGGACCGCCCGAATTACCCCGGTTTATGGCTGCGTCGGTTTGAATGAAGTCGTCATACGGGCCGGAATTGATATCGCGCTTGCGCGCTGAAATGATGCCTGCGGTCACCGTTCCGCCAAGGCCGAACGGATTGCCAATGGCCAGAACCCAGTCGCCGATGCGCGCATTTTCCGAATTTCCGAACTGCACTGCCTTCAGCTTGTGTCTGGACGGATCGACCTTGAGGACGGCCAGATCGGTTTTTGTGTCCTTGCCGACCAGTTCGGCCTTCAGCTTGGAACCATCGTTGAAGTTGACTTCGATTTCATCGGCATCGGCAATAACGTGATTGTTGGTAACGACAAACCCCTTCTCCGCGTCGATAACGAAGCCGGAGCCAAGCGACTGGACCTTGCGCGATTCATCACCCTGCGCTCCGTTCTGATCGCCGAAGAAATCCTTGAAATATTCCTGGAACGGAGAGCCTTCCGGCACCTGCGGCATGGGCACGGCACCATCGCCCTCGCCGTCTTCCTTGACGGTCTGAGAGGTCGATATGTTCACAACCGCATCAAGCAGCCCTTCCGCCAGATTGGCAACCGAGGCTGGCCCCTGTGCGGCAATTGCCGGAGGCGTCCCCACCGACAGAGCGCCAGTGACGGTCATCGCCCCCAAAGCCACGGTTGCGAAAAGGGTGCGAGCAAATCCCGCCTTTGGTGCGATTGCCATGAAGCCCTGCTCCGTTCCTGTCTGCTTGCACTCGTTTGACATGCAATAAATTGCTGCAAAATACGGCCTGTTTACGGCTCAGCATAGATTACAGGCAAGAAATAACGGATGGAACGCCGCTTATCCCCTGACAAGCCAGACAATGCCCACGCCGATGGCAAGCGCCGCGATTCCCGCGACACGCAACGCGCTTTCCGGCGCTTCGCTCGCCTCCCGGGCAAGCTTCTTGGCCAGATAAGGAAAGCCGCCGTAGAGCAGCCCTTCGATAACGAAGAGAAGACCTACGGCGGCTAGAAAATCGCTCATGAGCGTTTGACCCGGAGTTACTGGGCCGGGGTAGCCAGCTTGCCGCCAGCATCACGGAAGAACTTGAAGAACTCCGAGTCCGGCGAAAGAACCAGTGTCGTATCCGGAGTTTGAAGTGCTTCGCGATAAGCGGACATCGAGCGGTAGAAAGCGAAGAATCCGGGATCCTTGCTTGCGGAGCGCGCGAAGATTTCACTGCGCTGCGCGTCGCCCTCCCCGCGAAGGATTTCCGATTCCTTGCGCGCTTCGGCAAGCGTTTCCACAACCTGACGGTCGGCAACGGCACGAATACGCTGGGCAGCTTCACGTCCGCGTGCACGCAGCCGTTCTGCTTCGGCAAGGCGTTCCGCCTTCATGCGGTCATAGGTCTGCTGTGAGACTTCCGCAGTCAGATCGGTACGACGAATGCGTACATCCGCGATGGTCAGACCGAGCGAGGTCGCATCGGGACGAAGCTGGTCACGCACCTCGCGCATCATGTCGCCGCGCTCTTCCGAAAGAGCGGCTTCGAAACCGCGCTGACCGTAAACGCTACGCAGCGATGCATCGAGACGTGTGCGCAGGCGCTGTTCGGCAAGAAGCGTGCTGCCCGATACCGTTTGACGGAACTTGCGGGCATCGGTGATGCGATAGACCAGAAACGCATCCACATCATAAAACTTGCCGCCGGAAACCTGAACGCGGATATCGTCCAGATCGAAGCGCAGCAGACGGTCATCGATCATCTGCACCGTATCGGCATCGAGGAAGCCGAAGGGCAGTTTGAAATAGATGCCCGGTTCCGTCTTCACATCAACAATCTGACCGAAGCGGAGCACGATGGCCTGCTGGCGCTCGGATACGATGAACGTGGCGGAGTAAATCAGGAAAACGATAACGGCAATGATGCCGCCAATGATCGGGAGCCTGTTCTGAGCCATTACTGGTTACCTCCGCTCGGAGTCGTCTGGGTCGCATTAACACCGGAGCGCGGCTGCTGGCGCATGAGTTCGTTCAGCGGCAGATAAGGCACGACATCCTTTCCGGGTTCGACGATGACTTTCTTGGTGCTCTTCAGCACCTGTTCCATTGTTTCAAGGAACAGACGGTTGCGCGTTACTTCCGGCGCCTTCTCGTATTCACTCATAACCGAGCTGAAACGCTGCGCCTCACCTTCCGCGTCCTGAACGACGCGATTCTTGTAAGCGGCTGCTTCTTCGCGAAGCTGTGCGGCTTCACCGCGAGCCTGACCGAGCTTCTGGTTCGAATACTGGTTTGATTCCTCTACAAAACGGTCCTCATCCTGTTCGGCACGCTGCACCTCGTCGAAGGCATCGGCCACTTCGCGTGGCGGCGAGGCATCTTCGATGGAAACCGCATTGACCTGGATACCGGTCTTATAAGTGTCGAGCGTCTGCTGAACAATGTCGCGAACACTCGCTGCGATTGCCGAACGGTTATCACGGAAAACATCCTGCGCCGGACGACGACCGACGATCTCGCGGATCGCGCTTTCAGACACCTGCTGGACCATGGCATCAGGGCTGTCGACGTTGAAAAGATAGGCGCGCGGATCGGAAACACGGTAGAGGACCGAGAACTGCACATTGACGATATTCTGGTCGCCCGTCAGCATAAGCCCCTGCGTCGCGGTCCGGGAGCCCTGTCCGCCAATATTGATCTGCTTTTCGACGATCTGCGCCTTTTCATAGGTTTCAATCGGCCACCAATGGAAATGCAGGCCCGGCCCGGACACTTCGTCTTTCGGCTTTCCGAAACGCAATTCAACTGCGAGTTCGTCCGGCTGCACGGTATAGACCGACTGAAAAACCCAAAAGCCCAAAATCGCAGCGCCGATGAGAAAAAGAACGCCGCGATTGCTGCCGCTCTTGCCGCCACCGCCGGGAAAAACCCGCTTCAGCCGGTCCTGTCCCTTGCGCAGGATGTCTTCAAGATCGGGTGGTGTATTCTGGCCGCCGCCACGTGGCCCCTTCGGTCCTTGTCCCCAAGGGCCGCCATTATTGTTGTTATTATCGCCGCCGCCGCCCCAAGGGCCGCCACCACCATTCTGATTACTCCAGGGCATCCTCACCTCTCGTGCAGGTGACGGGAAAGCGAGTTGCCCACTCCCGTCATCAACTAATGTTTCCGTTTTATAGGCATCGGGAAGTCCGCTTTCAACGCGAAGACGCTAAAATTCGTGAACTATGCTTTACGCAACACGCTTTTCGTACACCATATAGCGCGTTGGGTGACTGTCTTTCTCTCCGGCTGGCACGTCCTCCTGCGAAACGACATGCCAGAGCTGCGGATCGAGTTCGGGGAAATGTGTGTCGCCGTCAACCTCGGCCAGGATGCGAGTCAGGTGAATGCGATCGACAAAAGGCAAAGCCTGCGCATAAACCTTGCCCCCGCCGATCACACAGATTTCCGCAACGCCCGCTTCAACCGCAAGCTCCCGCCCAAGCTTAACTGCTTCCTCCAGGGACCCGGCGATCTTCGCCCCGGAAGCCTCAAAATCCTTGTCCCTCGTCACCACGATATTGGGTCGCCCCGGCAGGGGACGCCCGATGGATTCCCAGGTCCGCCGCCCCATGATGACCGGCTTGCCGAACGTCAGGGCCTTGAAGCGCTTGAGATCCGTGGATAGCCGCCACGGCATGTCGTTATCGCGCCCGATGACCCCATTTTCGGCGGCGGCGACAATGATGGAAACGACAGGTTTTTCTTCAGACATGGTGCGCCTCAAACAGCGATCGGTGCTTTGATCGTCGGATCGGCCTCATATCCGTCGAGCCGGAAATCCTCGAAACGGAAGGCAAAAAGGTCCTTTACCTCAGGATTGATCCACATTGTCGGCAGTTTCTTTGGTGTTCGGGAAAGCTGTAGCCGCGCCTGCTCGAAATGATTGGCGTAGATATGGGCATCGCCCAGCGTGTGGACGAATTCTCCCGGCTTCAGACCGGCAACCTGCGCGATCATCATTGTCAGCAAAGCGTAGGACGCAATGTTGAACGGAACACCCAGAAAAATATCCGCCGAACGCTGATAAAGCTGGCAGGACAGTTTTCCGTCCGCGACATAGAACTGGAAAAGGCAATGACATGGCGGCAGGGCCATTTCATCGACCAGAGCCGGGTTCCATGCCGAGACGATCAGACGTCTCGAATCGGGATTTCCATGCAGCATCTTCAGGAGATTTGCGATCTGGTCGATATGGCGCCCGTCGGGCGTCGGCCATGATCTCCACTGATAGCCATAAACCGGACCGAGCTCGCCGTTCTCATCCGCCCATTCATCCCAGATCGAGACACCGTTGTCTTTCAGATAGCCGATATTCGTATCGCCTTTCAGAAACCACAGAAGCTCATGGATGATCGAGCGAAGATGGAGCTTCTTGGTCGTCAGGACCGGAAACCCCTCCTCCAGATTGAAGCGCATCTGATATCCGAAAACCGACCGTGTACCGGTCCCGGTGCGGTCGCCACGGTCTACGCCGTTATCGAGCACATGCTGGAGGAGATCGAGATAAGTGCGCATGGGGCTTGTCCGGAACCGATTCGTCTTGGGGCTACTATAAAGAAAAACCCCGGTGGGGAGCACCGGGGTTTTGGATTCTGGAATTCTCTGTGGATCAAAGGCTGGCGAGTTTGCCCAGCTGCTTTGCGACCAGATAATAGAAGGTGACGCGGTTCTTGTTGCGATCGCCTTTCATGACTTCAGCAACATGCGCGACCACTTCGTCGCCCTTGGCTTCATCGTCAACACCGAGCTTCTTGGCCACCCAGTTGGTGCGGACGCGCTTCATTTCTTCCGGGTCCGTTGCCGAAACGAGCGAGGAATCGCGATTGCGCAGCGCAATGCCCAGATGCTTGACGATCTTGTCGACTGCAGCTTCGTCGGCAGCAGCATCGTAGCGACGAACATCCGCGAGATATTCACTCATATGTCCACTCTCCTTCAATTGGGGTGCCTTGCCCCGTTTCAGCTCACGGAAACCGGCTCAGTCGAAATTTCGCTTGCCGCCCCCGATATGTTGGTAGGCCCGATATGTTGGTAGGATTGACCAGCAAAAGCGCACTGTCAATGGAAAATGAACGCAAAACGCGAGTGCTGGTATATCAGCAAAACCCGTTAAAATCTGCACGCCCTCTTCCAATCGGAAGGAACCACGCCTATATACCGCATGTCGGCGCAAGCTGACTATGGTGATAAATGGACGGTGTAATAAACCCATTGGACCCGGGGGCGGTACCCGGCGCCTCCACCAGAATACAGATTGTCGATGCCGATATCGGTTGCCGGTTTGTGTTGTGGCGGGGGCGAAACAGGATCGACAAGGGTGTAAAGATCGCTCTTTTACTCGGCATGATACCACCGTTATCGGGTCAATTGAGTAGTTGCAAATGACAACAAAGCTCAGGGTTACGCTCTCGCTGCCTAATGGCGGTGCGGGAAACCCACTCTAAGCCCTTGGGGTTAGCACCTTAAGGCGGGGTTCGGAGGCACCTGGCAACAGAAGCCTCCACTTCGTTTCCTTGCCATTAACAGATTGTTTTTTCGTCATTTTTGTTTTCCAGCTTTCAGACGTTTTACAGTTTCGTTCTGTTTACGTTTCTGGAAGTCCATCAAAATGGCTTTTCCGCCCATCTTACGATCCGCATAACGGCTGTATCGCTCGACCATTTGAGGGCTCATTCCGACAGCATCGCAAATCTGTGGAACGCTGAAACCGGCTTGCCGTAACCTGATGACGGCGTTGGCGCGCAAACCATGCCAAACAACGTTATCAATAGTTGGCTGGTCTTTTCTGGCTTCTTTGAGCCATTTCCACATAAGATTGGTAGTGAAGGGTTTGCCGTTGTCCTGATATAGGAAAGGCCCCGGTCGCTTCTCCCACTTCGCCATTTCGGCTTCAAGCTCTGGAAAGATCGGGCACCATGGCCGAACGCCGGTCTTTTTCTGTGGAAGACTAAAGCCGCCGTCATCAATATCGGTCCAACCGAGCCGCACGACATCGCTTATGCGTTGGCCGGTGTAGCGGGCTAGCACATACGCCCGCCTGAGCATTCCGGCGAAGTGCTCGTCTGCAAAGGCAAGTTGTTCCGGCGTCCAAGGCTTATGACCCTCGCCCTGCTGAAAATGAGCGACACCTTGCGTAGGATCACGGCTAAGCAGTTCTCGCGGGCCGCTGGCCCACCGGCACATAGCCCGCAACGCATCGAGCAGATTGTTGGCCGCGCCGGGAGTTTTTGCGCCTATTTTTTCGACAAGTGCTTGCACATGAGATGGTCGGAGAGCATCGGCTTGCAGATCGCCCCAGACCTTGCGGACGATGCGCAGCTGACGGCGATATTGCTCTAAGGTACTGTCGGCCAACTTACGCGGAAGCCCCGGCCAGGCTTCCTGATAAGCGTCGATCAGTGCACCCATTGTGCCATCAACTACAGGACCAGTAATACCTTGTGCCTGCCGAACAGCTATCCAAAATTCGGGTGACTGAGGGTCGTTGGGAAGCTTCACCCGCTCGCCAACGTGGCTTGTGCCTCGACCAAGCTGATAATAGAAATACTCGCGACCGCGAGAGACAACGCGATGAACACCCTTTGGCAGCGATACCGTGGCTGACTTACGTGGCTTGCGCGACATTTTTGACACCCTCCATAAATGGATCAATTGTCACGTCACATGATGTGTCAGCCTCAAGCAAAGCCTGCACCTGCAACCAGCTCCAACGCACCGCTCCGCCAATCCTGACGGGCCGAGGAAGCAAGCCGCGCCGGACGTAATCGTCAACCGTTGATTCGCCTATGTCGAGTTCGATAGCTAGGCGCGCTCTCGACACATAGGATGGTGGACGGTCACCCAGACGGATTTCTGCGGTTTGGGTCGAAATAGATTGGCGCTTTGCCATCATGTTCACCTCTTCGCTTTCCGAGGCTGGTCAAAACCATCGCTCTCGATCTGGTCTAAGGCGTCGGTCGCGTCGCCGAGTTTGTCTCGTGCGACCGACAGAGCCAAAAAACAGGCTCCCAACACATGATTTTGATGCGCACTGTCACTGGCCGTGAACATATCAACGCTCAACTTTGCCAGATCGATGAGCGCAAGCGCTTCATATGCGCCCTCAGCGGCGCGTGTGAGTTCCGCTGGCGTAATCATGCTGCACCACCTTCACCGCTATAGAAGTAATAGGCAGCACGAAGGAGGCGCTCTATCCTTGGCTCAAGCCCAAGACTCTCTACACCTTCTTTGATAGCGAACCGAAGGGCCTCAAGTGCACCCTCCTGCGTAATCGCAGGACGATTCCAATTATTAAGAATATCCATCGGCGGACCATAGGTTTTCTCTATAAGCCCCTCCTCCCCGCCGTATTTTTCAAAATCATTAGGATGCACTGCATCATAGGCCGCACATCCATCCAGATATGCGGATATGGCGTCCAAAATCGGATCGGAGACAGATGGGCTTGCGCCCGTCGCATTATTGGTGTTATTTTGCGTTCGCATTAGATGACCTTTCCTAAAGGTTGGAAAAGCCGACGCGGGTTCCTACGCCGCTGCGTCGGCTTTTTTCATTTCGATGAATGCACGGTTCAGGTGATAAACAATCTCGGCGTTCATCGAGCGTTGGTTTTCTTTTGCTCGTTGCTGAATGATTTCGCGCATGCCTTCCGGCAGTCGAACATTCACGCCTTCTCTTGAAATCCTGTCTTTTTTCATTTTCCCTTAACCCGATTATGGCACGATGCCATATTTAAATACATGGCACGATGCCATATTGTCAGTCAAGGCGAATATGGCATCGTGCCAGCTAATCCGGATTCATTATGGCGAAAAGTTCCTCACCCGCAGCCGACCTCGATAAAGTAATTGTTCGTCTTCCAGACGGGATGAGAGACCAACTCAAAAGCGAAGCAAAAGAAAATAACCGCTCGTTAAACGCTGAAATCGTTGCCCGGCTGGAACGCTATTCTGATGAGATTGATATACGCAAGAAGCAACGCGCCACTATCGATCAACTATGGGCGCACCTCGGACACATTGAACAGAACAAAAACTTCTATAGAGATTTACTTGTGCTCGAGAGGCGGAACAGCGCTCACATTTCCATTATATTAGATATGCTGGTCGATCTTATCTATAAAGAAGAAGATAAAATTCCGGACAACTTAATACACCTTGCTGCAAAAATTACCGTATTAATGCACAGAGCCGATGGAACGGAAACACCCCTGCCGGATATTACCCTAGCTGACATAAGGGCTATGGACGAATGGGACCTGCTGCCCGCCGAACTATATGTTCCGGATTAAGTGGCCAGATTGGCCACTTGGAGATAATCACTAGCACTTAACGAACAAATATCCTTTGGGGGGATACAATGGAATGGACCTGCGATTATTGCGAAACAACGCAACTTTCATCTAGTGAAAATTACTCTAAAATCGTGACGAAGCTTTACATTGGGCACACCGACAAAGGTGAGCTCGCGAGTATGCAAGAATCACTGAGGTGTCTTAATAAAAAATGTCATAAGCTTACTTTTAAAGTGGCCATTGGTCATTATAAGGCACTAAATTCACATTCTATAGGATTGATTGATTACGCTGGCGGCAAATGGCAATTATTACCTGAGGGAACGGCAAAGCCATTACCCTCGTATATTCCTGTACCGATAGTTGAAGACTATACCGAAGCCTGTCTCATCCGTGATAAAAGTCCAAAAGCTTCTGCAACACTTTCTCGAAGATGTCTCCAAGGAATGATCCGGGATTTTTGCGGCATTTCCGAGAAGCGCCTAATTGACGAGATTAAAAAACTTGATGACTTGGTCAACGAAGGGAAAGCGCCAAGAGGCGTAACTGGCGAAACCATTGATGCTCTTCATGCGGTCAGAAAAATCGGTAATATTGGTGCTCATATGGAAGGTGACATCAACGTAATTATTGATGTTGAGCCGAATGAAGCGGAAGCTCTCATTCAACTTCTAGAGATACTTTTCCAAGATTGGTACATTGCTAGAAATGATCGCGAAGAGCGTTTAAAGCGGATTACTGAAATCGCAAGTGTCAAGGATGCTGCAAAAGCGGCACCAGCCGCCAAAACCGAACCCGATTCAATCAATGAAACCGTGAAGCCAGCTCCGGCAAAATCGGCTCCCGGGAAAACGATACTTAACATTTAATGCGTGCGCCCATCTAGCTACCGAAATAGCGCCGAGTGAAGTTTGCCGTTGCAAAACGCAATAAATCGTCCCATATAGGAATCAACAAGACCCGCCACGCCTCGGGCAGAGCTTCGGCTTTGTACTGCGCACCCCGGCGGGTTTCTTTTTATCTGGGCTTGACCAATTTGAAGTTCACGAAACCTTCCCTCTCCATTACAGAGCAGATCGAGCGTAACGGCCCGATTGCTACCACCTGTTGAAGCAAGACCTCGTGACGTAAGACACGTCTTTAGCGGCGTCGTTAATGACGTGTCTTGAGATTGAG
>NZ_JACIJG010000017.1 GCF_014199265.1 Brucella daejeonensis | reverse complement strand
CCTCAATCTCAAGACACGTCATTAACGACGCCGCTAAAGACGTGTCTTACGTCACGAGGTCTTGCTTCAACAGGTGGTAGCAATCGGGCCGTTACCGATAGAGCTTGCAAGGTAGTGAACCAATATTCTCAGAAATAAGACGAACCGCCTGTAAGACGGCAGGAACGCTAATGGCATTTTCGCCACCAACGTTCCTGCCGCTTACAGTTGGAGTAATACCAAAAATTGAATGAATTTCAGGATTAGTCAGCCCGTAAGCTTTCTTTTCCAATGAAAATGCTAGTGCCGAAACTGCGCGGCTAATACTTTTACGAAGCACAACTTAAAACCATACTTTTTGAACATGGTTTATTCTCTCATAAATGAGATTCGTTGTGAATCCTAAATATCAATAAAAATGATTTATTATGTCTAATTCATAAAATTAAGTGATCTAAATTTAGGCCGGGGTAGGCGATTGAATTGATCAGTTCAACGCGCATATCAAGCGGCCCCTCTGGCAATTCTCCATAATGCGAAGTCATAGCTGTATTTTTTTCACTGTTTCCATGTCCAAGAATGAAACCGAATTGTTCGTTCAGGTATCCGGCGCGGCGGAATGCATCGGCTGCGCCATGGCGCAATGAGTATAGTTTGTATTTTTTAAAGTCTTTATCTGATTTATCTTTTACGCCGACACCCTCAAGGTAACGCCCGAACGCTTTACTAAAGTCAGCAATCATTTGTCCGCGTGAATTTCTCTTTGCTTGTGGAAACAGTCTTGTTTCTCCACTATCTTTCAGTGCGTTATAATATTTAAGAAAGCCAATTTTTATTAATTCGCTATGGATAGGAATAACGCGTTTGCTATTCTTATTCTTCACGCTCTTATAATCTTCATCTTCGTCGTCATCATCAAGCGTAGTCGTAATATCCATAATCCAAATGCCGTGGTGACTCTGAATATCTGCTATTTCTAACTGCGCAATCTCTCCCGGTCGTGCGCCAGAAAACAGCATAATCAACGGCACCCAAAATTCGTGATTTCTAATCTGTATGTTTCCGGGGCGCTTTTTATAGAGCCAACTTTCATCAGACTGACAGCCGGTAAATAATGGCGATCTAAACAGCGTGTTTAATTGCGCTGTTGAAAACGGACGCGTCTTGGTCCTCTTATCTTTTTTCAAAAACATTTTGAGAACCGGATTTGTCTCAAGGTATCCGTTATTCTCAAGCCAATCGCAAAACGCGCTCAAACCGGACATGTAGCGATTAACCGTGCGCGTGGTAATAGCTGGTTTTTGAATCTTCTCGTTATGCTCCACGATTTGAGGCAATGTCATGCCTTTAAATACGGTTGATTCTGTCGCTTTAACTGGAAGCTTCATTAGAAGCCCTTTCCATTCACGAACGGTCGCTTTGTCGATCATTCGAGGTGGATAATTCACGCCTACAACTTGTAAATATGTGCCTATGTCGCGCCGCGCCTGATTAAGCGTGTCTAATCTAACGTCATTTGGATTTTCCACAGCATACTGTTCAAATAGCTCCATGATTGTTTCACCGGGCTTTGCTTGCTCCCGGCTCGTGCCTGAAGCTGGTTTGACAATCGGGTCTTTTGGTGTGCCGCCATAATCGCCGCGATCCCGTTCAATAGTGCGCTCAAGCGCTTCAATCTCTGCGCGGGCGATTTTGAGCGCCAATTCATGGCGGGTTGGATCATCCTCGCGGACAAGCAACTTATTCCGATTTAGGTAATCATCGGAAGCGGGGCCGGTGAGGGGTGCTTCGTTGTCTGCCAGTTGAGCGCGCATGTCGCGCAATTTGATCGCCCGTGCCTTTTGATCCATCGTGCGCCGCTCTTTGGTGGCGAGAAAATCCACGCTGGCATTTAGAACGGCTAGAGGGTCGTTTAGATCAAAATCGCCATGCTGTGCACTGTTGAGCAATTTCTGCTTGGCGGCGTCAACGTCGTCCTTGGTAGGCATATGATTTTTAGCTTGCTCATATTCTTCAATCGAAGAATTGTAATGCTTCCAAACAGCGTCCGCCATGTCATCCGGCCTTAGCTCTCGCCGGTTACGCAATTCCTTAAATTTAAGCTCCCACGTCGCCATTGTGATGTGAAATTGGCGCTTGGCTTCTGACTCGTCCTTAGTGCGCAATGAGACTTTTTTATCTTCGCATCCGTAGTGAGACTGTAGGTCGATCGGGATATAAATCCGTGCGTAATACACGCCACTAACGCCGCGCCGCTTGTATGTTGAACGCCTAGACATTTTCAAACCGCCTCATGAAACCGGAACACCAAACCGGAACACTTATGGAGTAAAAAGCCTAATGATTGCAATTGTTTGTTTGATTTCAATGCCGTATTTAAAAGTGGATTTTGCTCCAGGCGCCCCAGCCATGCTTCATCTCGAAGCCGATCCTGTGGGTATTTTACACCTTTGGCAAATCTGGACTTTGCAGGGTATCTCTCCCTCCGCGGCAGAGAATTTGACGTTTCTGCCCTGAGGCTCCTTCTTGAAACCAATCACCTGTCTGGTTTGGATAATTTCCTTATTATGTCTTCAAGCTCTGCACCGCGGCTTCTCCATGACATCGTATCGGCCCATTCCTGGCGGCGGACACGCTGATTTTCATCTGTTCGGGCAAGCGCAGAGCGGATGGAAAGCGCCAGTTCTTCAGGCGCCCCATAGTAATCGATCAGGTCTCCGGCTTTTTTCGTCTCTTCTGAAATATAACTCACGACGGGCAAACCGGCTGCGCAATATTCGTAGAGTTTCAAGGGGTTTATCGCTTTTACCAGGTCTGCCTGCGTGACGATGTCGAATGGAATGATCCCGACATCGCAGTGCTGCAGGAACTCCGGAACGCGATAATAGGGAACGGTTCCCAGAAGATGGATGTTGGAAAGCGCGCGCAGCGATGCAAGGTTCACCGTTGACTTGCCGAGCAGGATGAACTGCATGTCCGGCAATGAGGTCGCTGCCATGCGGAGCGCCTCAACATCCAGCCATGGTCCAAGCGTACCGCTATAGATTATGCGCGGCCCGGAGATGCCTGCAAGTTCGGCTGGCTCGCGATGTGTCTTCACGTAAAGGTCGACATCGACGCCGTTCGGCAGATAATGGACAGGCCCTGTTCGCCCGGCCAGATCGGCCTTCAAAGCCTTTGAAGTGTAAAGAACCATATCCGCCGATTGCAGCGCCACGCGCTGTTTTGCGATGAGCGCGGGCGTGATTTCGGAAAAATACTGGATCCGGTCTGCGTAACGATAGACGGTCGGAAGATCGAGATGTTGTGCCAGCGAATAGAAGTATGGGCTGTCGGTGAGCAATGCCGACGGCTGCGTCAGGCCAACCTTTTTGAGCACGGTCGTCGGACGTGGAAATGCGTATTTCCACCAGTTGTCCAACATATGCGCGCCTTTGAAGAAAGTCTTGTTGACATGTGGCCATGGAACAATCGTCGGCAGAAGCGTCAGTCGTCCCGATCCGAATTCAAACGTCTGCATTTTGCCCGAAAAACCGCGCAAGGCTCCAGCGGCTTTCTGCCGGGCTCGCATCCGGGACTGCGGATGGATGAGATGCAGGGGGCTGGTTGGCTGTTCGATATAGACGACGTGCCATCCCCGCTTGCACAGAGCGTCGGCGAGATAGGCGGTGCCGAGGCGCATGTCAGCCATGAAAGGGTGGGTGGATGCGACAATGATTTGTTTTTCGGTCATGGAATCCAGATGTATTTTTTGGCAATCATCGAATGATGAATTCGAGGGCTTCGCAAACCGTTGTATGTCTCCGTAAAGTCTGGCAAATGTGGGCTTGCATTGGTGTTCCGACGTTGACGCAGAAACGGCGGAAATAATATCGCCGGTATTCTCAGGCCGTGTGTTTTGGTATCTCCATAAAGTCATCCGTGATGAAAATCCACGAATAAGGCTCTCCCTTTGTCAAGATCGCTTGTTTATCTCATCACCGAAGACTGGTTTTTCCTATCGCATTTTATGGACAGGGCCCGTATGGCGAAGGAAGCCGGGTATGATGTTCATGTCGTGACAAGGGTGGGCGACGGCGGTGAGAAAATCCGCGCTGCGGGTTTCAATCTCATTCACCTCGATATGCGCCGTTCAAGCCTGAGGCCTCTTTTGCTTCTCAGGGAAATATTCGGGATCGCGCGAATTTATGCGCGCCTCAAACCGGACATCGTGCACCATATTGCCCTGCGTCCGATCGTTGCCGGTTCTCTGGCCGCGCTGATAGCGAGGCCCCGCGCGATCATCAATGCTCCGGTCGGCATGGGATTTGTTTTTGCGTCCAATACGGTCAAGGCTCGTCTGTTGAGACCGTTCGTCATGTCGGCTCTCAAGATAGCGTTGCGCGGGCGAAACAAGCTGGTGATCGTCGAAAACGATGACGACCGGGCGGAATTTATCGACCGTGGCCTTGTAGAGCCGGAAAAACTTGTCGTTATCGAGGGTGCGGGTATCGATCTTGATGCATTTCCCTATGTGAAACGGGATCGAGCCGACGACTGCGTCGTTATGCTGGCGGCGCGACTGCTTAAGGAAAAAGGCGTGCGGGAGTTTGCCGCCGCAGCGAAAATCCTGCGTGACGGCGGCCTCGGCTGCCGTTTTGTCCTGGTGGGAGAGCCGGATCGGGATAATCATGGCAGGATTTCCGAGAGGGAAATCGACGACTGGCAAAGGCAGGGCATCATCGAATGGCACGGACGCTCGGACAATATGGCGGAAACCATGCGTCTGGCGGATATTTTTTGCCTGCCTTCATACAGGGAAGGACTGCCGAAAGTGCTGCTCGAAGCCGGAGCGTCCGGCTGCGCGATCGTGACAACGGATGTTCCCGGTTGCCGGCAGGTGGTGACGGACATGAAGACGGGCCTCATCGTACCGCCGAAGGATGCCGTTTCCCTCGCCGAAGCAATAAGCAAGCTTGTTCAGGATCGAACTCTCCGGCTGTTTCTGGCGGAAAATGCCCGGAAGAAAGTGGAAGCATGTTTTTCCAATGCAGTGGTTACCGAACGAACTCTCGCAGTTTACCGGAAGGTGGCGTCGGATGCCGCGTAATCGGTTTTTCGGTTGAACAGCTTTGACACCGGGCGGGAAACTGCGTGAAAGGCCCATGAGGGACGTTTCCATGACCATGAGACAACGACCTGCCGTGAGTGTGGTCATTCCGCACTACAACCAGAACGAAAGCCTTGAACGGTGCATCGCTTCTGTCGCCTGTCAGTTGGAGGGGCAGGACGAGATTATCGTCGTTGACGACCATAGCGCACAGGCGCCCTCCATGCAGACGGAGGGGAGCGGGCCTGCTGTTCGCATTATCGTATTGCCTGAAAACCGCGGACCGGGAACGGCGCGCAACATCGGCGCACAACAGGCGCGTTGTGATTATATCGCATTTCTCGACGCGGACGACGCAGCCTTGCCGGATCGCATCGATACGCAATTACGTGTCCTGAAAGACCATCCCGACTGGGCGGGCTGCGTCGGCGGTTATATCTATCACCGGAACGATGAGCGCAGCGCACAGTCGACAGGCAAGGATCGCGTCGCTTTCGACATCAGGCGCGAACTGATTGCCGGACAGATATTTGCCGCGGGCAGTACGTTGATGCTGAAGCGGCAACTGTTTCTGGATGCCGGTGGCTATAATCCCCGCCTGCGCGTTTACGAGGATTGGGATCTCCTCCTGCGAGCGGTGCTCAGCGCGGGGATCGGGCATTGCGGAACGGCGCTGGCGGTGGTCTCGCCCTCGACGCGCAGGGCAGGAATGGACGACCGTCTGCGCGTCCTGGCGCAACTTGGCGACACATATGCCGAACGCATGAAACCGAAGGAACGCCGTGCTTTCATGCAGGCACTGGCTTACGAGCGGGCCAGCGCATATTTTCGCGCCGGAAAAAGCTTCAACGGATTGGTGGCAATTTTGGTGGGTTTTCGGTATGCACCTCTCACCATAATGCGGAGGCTTTGGAAGCGGGTGGTTCACGGGATGCCGTGATTTTGCCGTTAAATAGCGAAAGATTTGTTGGTTGTGTCGCTTCTGTCAAATAGATAGGAACCAGTTTCGGAACCTGGAGCGCATCCCGAAAAGTGTGAAACGGTTTTCGGATAAGATGCGCGTCAAAAACAAGGGATTGGAGCATTGATCTGATTCAATCAGATTGAAATGCGCTCCAAGTGAAGGTTGATATAATGAGACCTATCAGGGTGCTTTGCGTTATGGGAACGCGCCCGGAAGCAATCAAGATGGCGCCATTGTCATTGGCTTTGCGCGCAGATGAGCGTTTCGATGCGCATATCTGCGTGACGGGACAACATCGTGAGATGCTGGATCAGGTGTTGCAGATATTCAAGGTTGTTCCAGACTCCGATCTGGCAATCATGCGCGCCCAGCAGGACCTGACCGACGTGACGGCGTCTATCCTGACCGGAATGCGCAAGGTGCTGAAGGACGTTCGCCCGGATATCGTTCTGGTACACGGCGATACGGCGACGACGTTTGCCGCTTCCCTCGCGGCCTATTACGAACGGATCGCGGTCGGCCATGTCGAGGCTGGCTTGCGGACCGGCAATCTTTATTCACCGTGGCCGGAGGAGGCTAACCGGAAGTTGACCGGCGTTCTGGCCAATCTGCATTTCGCGCCGACAGAACGTTCGCGCGCCAATCTTCTTGCAGAAGGTGTCAGGCCGGAAAGCATTCTGGTGACCGGAAACACGGTCATCGACGCCTTGCTGACGATCAAGCATCGTATTGAGACCGATGGCGTTCTCGGTCAGTCCCTGAAACAGAAATTTGACTATCTGCGCCCTGATCGCAGGCTTGTTCTCGTGACAGGCCATCGCAGAGAAAATTTTGGCGACGGTTTTGAACGGATATGCGAAGCGCTCCGGGCGCTCGCCAACACCAATCCCGATGTCGATATCCTCTATCCGGTCCATCTCAATCCGGCTGTGCGAGACCCCGTCAACAGGATTTTGAGCGACATTACCAACGTCAGGTTGATCGAGCCGGTGGATTATGTCGATTTCATCTATCTCATGATGAAATCCTTCATGATCATTACCGATTCCGGTGGTGTGCAGGAAGAGGCCCCGTCATTGGGCAAGCCGGTTCTGGTTATGCGCGATACGACGGAACGTCCTGAAGCTGTAGATGCCCGGACAGTCCGGCTCGTGGGAACCGACGCCGAAAAGATTACGGCATGGGCACAACGATTGTTAACGGATGAGGAAGCTTATCGCGAGATGAGTCTTGCGCATAATCCCTATGGCGACGGTCAGGCAACCGCCCGCATCTGTGATCGCATCGCTACCGAATTTTCTGAAAGGGCAGTTTGAAATATGACCTTCAAGACCGTTTCCGTCATTGGACTGGGATATATAGGCTTGCCGACCGCCGCGGTCATGGCGAGTCGCGGACTCATGGTGATTGGCGTGGACGTTTCTGCCCATGTCATCGATACGATCAATGCCGGCAAGGTGCATATTGTGGAACCCGATCTCGATCGGGCCGTGCAGGATGTCGTGAAGGTCGGGCGGCTTCGGGCCACGACAACGCCGGAAGCTTCCGACGCATTTGTTGTTGCCGTACCCACACCGTTCAAGGCAACGGAGGCGGGTGGAACTCCCGATCCCGATCTCAGCTACATCCGATCGGCCGCCACCATGATCGCGCCGGTTCTGAAAACCGGCGACCTTGTCATTCTGGAATCCACTTCGCCGGTCGGAGCGACCGAGCAAATGTCGGCCTGGCTGGCTGACGCGCGGCCCGATCTCACATTCCCCCAGACCGCAGGCGAGAATTCCGACATTCGTGTGGCGCATTGCCCCGAGCGCGTCCTGCCCGGTCAGGTTTTGAAAGAACTCGTTTCCAACGATCGGGTCGTCGGTGGGATGACGCCGCTTTGCGCGCAACGGGCGGTGGATCTCTATCGTCATTTTGTCGAAGGCGAATGCATTGTGACCGATTGCCGTACGGCGGAAATGGCGAAGCTGACGGAAAACAGCTTTCGGGATGTGAACATCGCTTTCGCAAACGAACTCTCACTGATCTGCGACAAGATGGGCATCGACGTTTGGGAACTCATTCGTCTGGCGAACAGGCATCCCCGCGTGAATATCCTTCAGCCGGGTCCCGGAGTGGGCGGGCACTGCATCGCCGTCGATCCATGGTTCATCGTTTCTTCCGCTCCGGCGCAGGCCAGACTGGTGCGGCAGGCGCGCGAGGTGAATGACTCGAAGCCTCGCTGGGTATTGGACAAGATCGATGCCGCGATTGCGGACTGGAAAAAAGATAATTCCGACGGTCTGCCGACGGTTGCGTGTTTCGGGCTGGCCTTCAAACCCAACATCGATGATCTCCGCGAAAGCCCGGCATTGGATATTACGCGCAAGCTTGCGAAGAAGGGTGGGATGCGTCTCCTGTTGGTGGAGCCTCATATCGAAGCATTGCCGTCCGGGCTTGGCGATGCACAACTGGTTGCAGCGGATGAAGCGCTTGAAACGGCAGATGTTTGCGTGTTGCTTGTGGATCATGCGGCGTTTGGAAACGGAAGAAAGCCGGACGCTACGCGTCAGAGTATCATCGATACGCGCGGCTTTTGGGGGTAAGTTTTCCGGTCTCGGCGCATCGTGGCTTCGAGACCGGACTTTCATCCCTGCCTGAGCAAAAGCGGTGAAGACAAGAGGGCAGGGCGGTTCCTTTGAAACAGGACCCTAGAGCATGTCTCCCGAAAGTGGGAACCGCCTACGCGGGGAAATCAGTCCACTGGACTGATTTCTAGTCCCGCTTCGACAGGATAAAGACATGCGTCAAAACAAAACCTTAAAGCGTGTCGCCTGAGTATGATTGAATGCGACACGCTTTAGAGCACACTTCCGAAAAGTGTAGAACTGTTTTCAGGACAGAATACGCGTTAAGATAAATGGTTGAGAGCCTGAATAAAAAAGCGGCTTCTGCGTGCAAAAATGGCGACTTTTGGAACAGGCTCTGATACGCACCGATCTGATTGAATCGGATTGCAACACGCTTTAATTGTGCTGGTGCGATCGAGTGATATTTTCAGGATCGATATTTCTAAGGCTTCGATATGATTTGTTCTTTTGGTGCTGGAATACGCGACTTTCTTGACGGCTGGAGCACCAGGCGCCTGTGGTCGGCATTCGCAAAAGAAGATATTGGCGACAGCCACAAGAATACCATGCTGGGGCCTCTTTGGCTGCTTCTGAATTACCTGACATATATCGGAACGTTCGGTTTCGTCATGCGGGCCGGCGGTGGAGACAAAAGCTATCTCGCCTATATTTCCATGGGGCTTATGACCTGGTTTTTCATTCTGGAAACCATCACCCAGGGCGTGGCTCTGTTTTCTCGTGAGGAGAGCTTTATCAAGGGCACGCCTTTACCGCTCTCGACCTATGTTTTCCGGTTGACCACGCAATGTGTCATTCGCAATGGCTATGCGTTGCTGGGTTGCCTGGGCGTTTTGTTGCTCTCGGGAATCTACCCATCCGTTATGTGGTTGTGGAGCGGCGTCGGCATATTGGTGGTTCTTCTGGCCGCTCCGGCTATAATAACAGTGTGTGCCTTTCTTGGAGCATATTTCCCCGATAGCCATTATCTGGTGTCGAACGCGATGCGAGTGGGCATGTTCCTGACACCGGTATTCTGGACTTACAACGGCAGTCATGGTGCTCGGCATATCTTTTACTGGTACAATCCGTTCACCTATTTTCTGGAAATAGTCAGAATGCCGGTTCTGGATGGTGCGATGCCGTTAAAGGCGCTTTCTCTGTGCCTCTCTATTTGTGTCCTAATGTGGATATTGGCCCTGTTTCTCATGGGGCGTTATCGAAAAAAGGTTGTATTCGTTCTGTAATGGTATCGATTCGCGCAGATAATCTCAGCCTGTCCTACAAACTGCTACAGCCGGTTTCATTTTCCAGGCGCAATACGGCTTCTTCGGCTACAGGGCCGGGAGGCACCATCGTCCATTCAGGCCGGCGAAGCGAGGTCAGGGCGCTTAATGGAGTAAGCTTCGAACTGGCATCCGGTGATCGGCTCGGCCTGATTGGTTCCAACGGGGCCGGGAAAACCACGTTGCTCAAGGTATTATACGGCATCTACGAGCCGTCCGGCGGCAAGCTGGAAGTCGATGGCAAGATCGATGCTTTGTTCAATATTAATCTCGGCTTTCGCCGGGAGGCGACCGGGCGGCGGAATATTGAACTGCGTGGCTTGATCAATGGCTGGTCTCCGCGGGAGATCGCGGAGCGCATGGAGCCGATCATAGAGTTCAGCGAGTTGGGCGATTTCATCGACATGCCATTGAAATCGTATAGCCAGGGTATGGCTGCGCGGCTTGCCTTTGCTGTGGCCACGAGTTTTGAGCCTGAAATACTTTTGATGGATGAATGGATTGGCGCCGGAGACCCCGCTTTTCAGGAGAAGGCCAGGCAGCGCATGGATAGCATGGCTGAAAAAGCCGGCATTATCGTCCTTGCCAGTCATAACCATACATTGATCAGGCGCACCTGTAACAAGGTTCTTGAGCTTCGGGCCGGGCAGGTTAAAACTTTCTGCACTACGGACGAGTGGTCTGACGGCGATTGACAAAGAGGGCGGGGCTGGCAATGGTGCAGATCATTCGATCGTACCAGTGGCGGGGTTCGTTTCATTTTCAGGCCTGTTCCAAAAGTCGCCATTTTCGCACGCAGAAGCCGCTTTTTGTTTCAGGCTCTAAGGGGGGGGCAATTATAGGCAGCAATAAGCTCGATTGAGTCTTCAAACCGCAAGGCACATAATATGGACCCAAAGAATGAAATGGCCGTCGAAGAGGCCGTCCGTATAGTCGATGGTGGACTTGAATACTCAATCTATTTACCCGACAAAGACGTTGATTATATTCAAGGATTTATTTTCAATAAAAGACTGCCATACGAGCGGGACATGCTCGTCAGCATGTGTTCGCATCTTCAAAAAGGGGATGTTGTTCTCGATATCGGCGCCAATGTCGGCAATCACACCCTCTATCTCGCTGGTATTGGCGGGGCCAGGGTTATGGCCTACGAACCCAATCCGCATCTGGCGGATGCGATCCGTAGAAGCGTTCAATTGAGTGGTCTGGGCAACGCCGTCACCGTACGTAATATCGGTTTGGGAAAAGTTGCGGGGCATGCGCATTTCGAGAAAGATATTCCCGAAAATCTGGGTGCGCAGAAACTCGATATCGGTGAAGGCGAACTTCAGGTCGAGCGTCTTGATGACCAGGACATCCCTTCGCCTGTCAAGATCATCAAGATCGATGTGGAGGGCATGGAACTGGATGTTCTGGAGGGCGGACGAGAACTCATTCTCCGCGACAAGCCAATCCTCTACATCGAAAGCGCTACCGAAGCCAACTATCGCCAGATTTCCACATATCTGGCTGAACTGGGATACGGGTATTGGGAGGGCTTCAATGCCACTCCGACCCACTGTTTTCGACCGCTCGCCTCCATTGCGCTGAATCAGCAGGTTGAGCGACTTATTCAGCGTGAGGTTTTTCAGGAATACAGGCTGCGTGAGCAATTGCGCCTGGCATATCGTGCCCAAAACGATGCGATTGCCAAAATGCACGGGCTGGAGCAGCAAGTCGACAGGCTTTCCGCTGATTTGACGAGCAAGGACAAGCAGGTTCGCGACCACGAGGCCGATCTGCTGGTCAAGGATGAAACGCTAACAAAAAACAATGTGATGTTGACGGAATATCAAGCCGAAATCGATGACCTGCAAATGCAGCTGAAGCGCCTGAACGATCTTCAACCCAGGATCGCGGAGGTCGCCGATAGCGTAGAAGCAGGCTCGTCTCCCGAACAAGCCGTGCGTGCGCTTTTGCATGAAATGGCCGCAATCAAGAAAAATTTGCAGGAAACAGGGAGTCGGTTTGACGCGATGCGTGTCCGCATGACGACTGCGGAAAAGCAGTTGAGCAGTATCGTGGACAGCACCTCTTATCAATTGTCGAAGAGTATCATCGGGGCAGGGACATCTTTATCCGGCTTTCTGAAATTGCCATTTGCCATCATTGCTCTTCTGGCGAGGGGTGTCTCAAGACGATTGGCCAAACGGAACAACAAGACGGACAAGCGGTCGTTTGCCCTGAAAACCAAGGATCTCATTATTCGTGAGATCAAAGCTCGCCCAGCTTTGGAGCGTCCGGCAAGAAAGCTGTATAACCGGTGGCGAGGTGGCCAGTCCGCATATGGTGAGGTGGTTGCAGGCCAACTGGTCAACGTTCCGGCAAGCCTGAAAGAAGATGCAGCGCCTTTCGCGTCGCGCATCAAGGTAGCGACCATTCTGGATGAGTTTTCGTTCGGAAGTTTTGCCTGCGAGTTTCAGGCAATCCCGGTTGAACCGGATAATTGGAGAGAACGCTTCGAAAGCGAGAAGCCCGATATATTCTTTTGCGAATCCGCATGGTCAGGGCCGGATTCCGTTCGCAGGCCGTGGAAAGGCAAGATATATGCGAGCGTGAATTTCAAGAAAGAAAACCGTACCGCACTTTTGAGCATCCTCGAATACTGTAAGGCCAATGGTATTCCAACGGTATTCTGGAATAAGGAAGACCCAACGCACTTCGACGATAAGGTGCATGACTTTATTAAAACTGCTCAAAATTTCGATTTTGTTTTCACCTCCGCCGAGGAATGTGTGGAGCGATACAGGCTGGAGCACGGGTGCAAGAATGTATTTGCCCTGCCTTTTGCGACACAGCCGCGGATGTTTAATCCGCTTGAGATCGCGGACGAAAGAACGAAGGATATTGTCTTCGCAGGCAGTTGGTATGCCGTGCACAAGGAACGTTCAGAGCTTATGGAGCGCATTCTGGACAGGTTCCTTGACGACGGTTATTCGCTCAAAATATATGACAGATATTTTGGAACGGATGACGACAATCATATTTTCCCGGAAAGGTTTCGTTCCTATCTGCTCCCGCCCGTAAGTCACAAGGAACTGGATCGTATTTATAAATCGAGCCTATTCGGTTTGAATTTCAATACGGCTACCCAGTCGGCGACAATGTTTGCGCGTCGCGTGTTTGAGCTGATGTCGAGCAATACGCTCGTACTGTCCAATTACTCCGTAGGGGTGGATAAAATGTTCGGGGAAGATGTTGTCTTCGTCGATAGAGATCCATCCCGTTTAAATGAATTGTCCGATCAGGCGGTGCAGTCCATCCGTGAGAGCGCGTTGCGCAATGTTCTTGAGAACCATACTTATGAGAAGCGTTGGGAATTCATCCTCGACTCTATCGGCTTCCGTTATCGGAAAAACGATCGATCCACGACGCTGATTTCACGCATCAAGGACCGTGCCGAGGCCGAGAAGACCATCGAATATTTTTCCCTCATCGAAGCTCTCTTCCCGGATGCGAAGCTATTGCTGCTTCTGTCCACGGAGATGCCCGACGATGAAGTGGCGATTTATTATCAGGATTATAATCGTTACGGTTACGGAGTGGTCTCGGAGGCGTACCTTGAGAAATATCAGCAACCTCTAATAGGTGTACTGAGCACCGCAAATATGCTTTATGTGTCGGAGTGCAATTTCCCGCCCCTTTCCTGGGTTGAAAAAGCCAGAGCACATATTGTCTATGCCGGAGAGCGGTATATTGGTTTCGATATCAATAAAGACAGATATCGTGTCTATCCTCTTGATGCGAGCAAGCCGTTGTTTGGTGCGTCATCGGGATTTGCTCCTTTGATCTACCAGGAAAACGGGAAAAACTGGAATTCGGCCTTCTATATCTAAGGTTCCCCGTGAAGATATCTATTGTCGTCCCGTGTTATAACGCTCGTGGAAAAATCGAAACTTGCATAGGCTCTTTGCGTTCGATCGATTTTCCCGCTGAGGAGTTTGAGGTAATATTCGTCGACGATTGCTCAACCGACGGAACTCACTCCTATCTTGCGGGTATCTGCGAGGGGGAGGCGAATTGGTCGGTGTATCAGCTCGCCTCCAATAGTGGCTCGCCTTCCAGGCCGCGAAATTACGGTACCCTGAAAGCGCGAGGGGAGTATGTCCTTTATCTGGACTGTGACGATAAAATTCTCCCTGATACGCTCCGAATTCATTATGACCACGCTGTTCTAAACAACGCCTGCGTAGTCCGTGGCTATTTGGTTGTGGATGACGGTAGCGGGAAGTTGAGGCCCCTGAACAAGATACCGTCCTGGAAGGATAGTCTTGGCAAAGTGGAGAGAATAAGGGAGATAATTTCCTCGCAGAGCACGAATCCCGTTTCCTTGATAAAAAAGTGTATTCTCATTGAGAAAAATATACACTGGAACGAAGAATTAAGGATGGGCGAGGATACCTTATTTCTAATTGAATTGTTGGAGTCTTCAAATAACATACAGTATATTGATCATCCAACATTCGTATATAACAAAAAAATATCGCGCAAGGCGTCAAGCACCCAGCAATATGGACGCCGGGAGCTGAAGAATCATATCCATGTCTGGACTGAAGCAGAAAAGATACTGAACAGGATAGGACTCAGCTATCATGAGATTCGACTTCATGTGGGGCTGAATGCGGCTTTTCGGTCGATGATTTTTCATGGCCGTGGGGATATTGACGAAGACACGTTTCAAAAGTTCTCATCTTTCTTAAAGATCGCTGGGGTGCGGATTAGCAGATCAGGCTTTTCTGGGCATCATCTCGAGATATTTAACGCAGTAATGTCGGGAAACTATTCTTTGTTTCTTGATTCTTGCAAGCCGCGTCTGTTGATATCTGGGTATGACTTGAAATTTATACTGTCGAGTCTTGAAGCGCTTAAAGAATATTTCAATATTCGAATTGACGAATGGAAAGGGCACGAAGCACACGACGAGAAACAAAGCCGCCAGCTTCTGCAATGGGCGGAGTATGTCTGGTGCGAATGGCTACTGGGAAATGCAGTCTGGTACTCCAGAAATGTCCGTGATGACCAGAAGTTAGTTATACGTATGCATCGAATGGAACTTGAGCGAAATGCCGGCGATTCTCTCAAATTGGATGCCGTTAACTCGATAGTCACAGTGTCCGTTTTGTTTTTTGAGAGGCTTTTGCAAAAGTTTAAATCCATCCCGCGAGATAAAGTGAGGTTGATCCCCAATTATTCTTCGGTGGGTGCTGAGGACGAACATCCAGTGCCGGAACGGCTGTTTAAATTGGGTGCGATCGGAATCGTGCCTAGCCGCAAGGGCTTTATGCAGATGCTCCGAATTTTGGCCGCACTCAGAGAAAGGGATACGAGATATTCTCTTGATGTTTTTGGTCACGGGCCAGAACAGTTTAGCTGGATTACGCGTGATCGCGCGGAGATGCAGTATTATGACGAATGCAATGAGTTCATTAGAGAAAATGAGTTATCGGATCATGTGAATTTCATTGGATTTGCAAAAATACCAGAGGCTTTATCTGAAAGAAAAGTCGGTTTCGTTCTTTCTACGAGCATATCCGGCGAATTCCCGGGCTTTGAAAGTTTCCATCTTGCTGTTTTGGACGGTTTCTCCGGCGGAGGACAGGGTGTAATCCTTCGTTGGGACGGTTGTGAGTATATTTATCCGCCATCAATGATCTTTGATACGGAAGAAGAAATCGTCGAACATATATCGAAGACAACTATCGAGGAATTCTACGAGGCATCCAATCTGGGGCGGAATTTGATTTCGTCACGATACAGCCAGAAAAATTTCATCGAAGCGGTTGTCTCGATTTTCAAGGAATAGGATAAGCTGTGCGGGCTCGGGGGCCGATAGTGATTGGGAGAAGTGTGAAGGGATGCTTCTGCAAGCACTGATGCAACGGAGGTCGTATGAAAGGCATTATTCTGGCTGGCGGCAGTGGAACGCGTCTCTATCCCCTGACGATGGCGGTTTCAAAACAGCTTCTTCCTATCTATGACAAGCCGATGATCTATTACCCGCTGAGCGTATTGATGCTCGCGGGTATCCGGGATGTCCTCATTATCTCCACGCCGCACGATCTGCCGCTTTTCCGGAAACTGTTGGGAGACGGGGGCGAGTTCGGCATGAGCTTCTCCTTTGCCGAGCAGGCCCAGCCCAACGGTCTGGCCGAAGCCTTCCTCATTGGTCGTCATTTTATCGGCAGCGATAATGTGGCGATGATCCTCGGCGATAATATCTATTTCGGTGATGGCCTGTCGCGCTTGTGCGAGAACGCCGCGCAGATCGAAAAAGGCGGATCGGTGTTCGCCTATAGGGTGGAAGACCCTCAGCGTTATGGTGTCGTGGAGTTCGACCGGACAACCGGCAAAGCCCTGTCTATTGAAGAAAAGCCGGAGAAGCCGAAATCCTCCTGGGCGGTCACCGGCCTCTATTTCTACGATAATGATGTGGTGGACATAGCCGCGTCGCTGAAGCCTTCCGCACGCGGTGAACTGGAGATAACGGCGGTCAACAATATCTATCTCGAACGGGGAGATTTGACCGTTCAGCAACTGGGCCGGGGTTATGCCTGGCTTGATACCGGCACGCATGACAGTCTTCAGGATGCTTCGTCATTCGTTCGAACCATCGAGAAGCGGCAGGGCATCAAGATTGCCTGCCCTGAGGAAATCGGTTTCGAGAAAGGGTGGATCAGCGCGGACGCCGTTCTCGAACGGGCCGGAAAACTCGGCAAAACCGAATATGCGGCCTATCTGCGCCGTCGCGTCGAGGAAATAGGGAGCGAACGATGATGGTTCGCCCTCTCTCGCTTCCGGGCATCTTCGAAATTACCCCGCGCAAATTCGGCGATGACCGTGGTTTTTTCTCCGAAACCTATAATGCGAGATCATTCGCCGAAGCCGGTATCGATCTGACTTTCGTTCAGGACAATCACTCCTATTCGGCGACCAAGGGCGTTGTGCGTGGGCTTCATTATCAGTTGCCGCCATTTGCGCAGGACAAGCTGGTTCGTGTCACGCGCGGCGCAATTCTGGATGTGGCGGTCGATATCCGCAAAAGCTCGCCGACTTTCGGGAAGTGGGTCGCGTTGGAAGTCTCGGCAGAAAAGTGGAACCAGATATTGGTGCCGAAGGGTTTCGCCCATGGCTTCATGACGCTCGTCGAGAATACCGAGGTCATTTACAAGGTAACGGATTATTATTCTCCCGAGCACGACCGCTCGATCCGGTTCGAAGATCCGGCGATCGGTATCGAATGGCCGATCCCGGCGTCCGAAGTGCAGCTTTCCGACAAGGACAGGAAAGCCCCGCTTCTGGCCGATGCCGAAATTTTTGCCTGAGGAACAGTATGAATATTCTCGTTACCGGCGGTGCAGGTTTCATCGGTTCCGCTGTCTGCCGCCATCTGGCTTCCGATCCCAGGGTCAATGTCGTCAATCTCGACAAGCTGACCTATGCGGGCAATCCGGCCTCTCTCCGTCAGATCGAAAACCACCCGAATTACCGCTTCCTTCAGGCCGACATCTGCGACGACACCAGCGTTCTGGAAGCTTTGCGCTCCAATGAAGTCGATGTGATCATGCATCTGGCGGCTGAAAGCCACGTCGACCGGTCTATCGACGGTCCAGGTGCATTTATCGAAACCAATATCATAGGCACGTTCCGCCTGCTCAATGCGGCGCTTGCCTATTGGCGGGAACTGCCGGAACCGCGCAGGTCGAACTTTCGCTTTCACCATATTTCGACGGATGAAGTGTTCGGCGACCTGCCTTTCGATAGTGGCGTCTTCACGGAAGAAACGCCCTACAAGCCGTCGTCACCTTATTCCGCCTCGAAGGCTGCTTCCGACCATCTGGTGCGCGCCTGGCACGAGACCTATGGCCTGCCGGTCGTGCTCTCCAACTGCTCGAACAATTACGGGCCGTTCCATTTCCCGGAAAAGCTCATTCCGCTTGTCATTCTCAACGCGCTCGATGAAAAGCCTCTGCCGGTTTATGGGGCGGGGGCCAATGTCCGCGACTGGCTCTATGTTGAAGACCATGCCCGCGCGCTGGCTCTCGTGGCGACGACGGGCAAGCTGGGAGAAAGCTACAATATCGGCGGACGTTCGGAACGCACCAATCTGAGCGTGGTGGAAACGATCTGCGCCATTCTCGACAAGAAACGGCCTCGCGCAAACGGCAAGAGCCATGCCGACCTGATAAGCTTCGTGACAGATCGCCCCGGTCACGACCGCCGTTATGCGATTGACGCCTCCAAGATCGAACGGGAACTGGGCTGGAAACCACAGGAAACTTTCGAAACGGGTTTGGAGAAAACCATTCAGTGGTATCTCGACAATGAATGGTGGTGGCAACCGATCCGCAGCGGCGCTTATGCGGGCGAGCGTCTTGGCGGCCCGGCCGGAAACGCGGGCAGGCCATGAGGATCGTTGTTACGGGCCGGGAAGGACAGGTCGTTCAAAGCCTGTTGGAGAAAGCCGCGGCAAGGCCGGATTTACAGCTCATCGCTCTGGGACGGCCGGAACTGGACCTGACGAAACCGGAAACCGTCCACGCGGCCATTGCTGCTGCAAAACCCGATCTGGTGGTTTCCGCTGCGGCCTATACCGCCGTGGATCAGGCGGAAGACGAACCGGAACTGGCATTTGCCGTCAATGCGGCAGGCGCCGGCGTGGTTGCCGGTGCGGCGCGCGCCTGCGGTGCGCCCGTCATTCATCTTTCGACGGATTATGTATTTTCGGGCAACTCGGACCGGCCTTATGTCGAAACCGATCCCACCGGACCGAAGAGCGTTTACGGCCATTCGAAGCTTGAAGGCGAACGACAGGCAGCGGAGGCAAATCCGGCCCATATCATCTTGCGGACTGCCTGGGTCTATAGCCCCTTTGGCAGGAATTTCGTCAAGACGATGTTGAAGCTCGCCGAGACACGCGACACTGTGTCGGTGGTTGCCGACCAGTGGGGCAACCCGACCAGCGCGCTGGATATTGCCGATGCGGTTTTCCGGGTCGCCGACCGTCTGACCGGCGAACCGGAATTTGCCGATTACGGCATTTTTCATCTTGCGGGCAGTGGCGACACGAACTGGAGCGGCTTCGCCCGCGCCATTTTTGCCGAAAGCGCGAAGGCGGGCGGTCCGACGGCCGATGTGGTCGATATCGCAACGTCGGATTATCCGACGAAGGCGGAACGCCCCGCCAATTCGCGCCTGTCGGCGGCAAAATTCGACCGGATATTCGGCTTTACGTCGCCTCATTGGACAGCGTCGTTGAATCTCGTTACCCTGCGGCTTCGATAACCCTCTGGATCGTTGCATCGTGGGAGGGGGTTCCTCTCACCAGCCTGTCGCCGCAGCCTCCCCTGAATCGAGACGCGACAGGTATCCCATACACCGGCGTGTTGGCGTATCGCAAAGCGATGCGAAGCCGGTGGGGATTGTCCGCATCATGGCGGAACCAATCGCCGGAGTGAATGTTTGGCTTACATGCCCAGCAATAATCAGACCCCGACAACGGATTCCATCGGCCTGCCGCTTATCGATTCGCAGGAACATGCCCTGTTTTTCGACGTAGACGGGACGCTGCTCGACATTGCGCCCGACCCCGAAGCTGTTGTCGTCCCGATCGATTTGCAGGAAGCGCTCCGCGTTCTTTCCGATGGGCTGTCGGGCGCCATGGCGCTGGTGACGGGCAGGGCGGTGGATTTCATCGAGCGGCGCTTTCCGACCTATCGCGGTCCGGTTGCAGCCTTGCACGGGGCTGAATTCAGGCATCCATCCGGTATGATCGAACGCATCGAGCCGGACGAGCATTTCCAGCTCGCCAAGGATTTTCTTTATGATGCGGCGCTTCGGGTCCGCGGTTTCGTCGCGGAAGACAAGGGAAGCGCCGTCGGGCTTCACTATCGCGCGGCGCCCGAAAAAGCCGAACTCGCTTATAGTCTTGTCGAAAAGGCGTCCAGGCTCGCCGGGCCTGCCTGGTCCATCCAGCGCGGCAAGATGGTCGTCGAGTTGCGCCCGGCCACCAGCGACAAGGGGGCGGCGCTGCGCCGCTTCATGGCGCATGAGCCGTTTGCAGGCCGGGCTCCGGTCGCATTCGGAGACGATCTCACCGATCTTTCCATGCTGAAGACGGCCGTCGAAATGGGCGGCACGGCGGTGGTGATCGGCGAGGCAATCGACCAGCCCGACGCGGCGCGGCTCGCAAATCCGGGTGAATTGCGCCGGTGGCTGACTGGTCTTGCGGGTAAGCTGGACGAGCACAATAATGAAAGGACTTCATGAATGGGACGCCTGATCGTGGTTTCGAACCGCGTACCGCTGCCTGACGAGCAGGGCAAGGCGCCTGCCGGCGGGCTGGCCATAGCCTTGCAGGCCGCACTCAACGAGCGCGGCGGCATCTGGCTCGGCTGGTCCGGCAAGAGCCTCTCCGGCCGTCAGGTGCAGGAACTGACGATCAAGGACGTTGGCCCCATCCGCTATGCATTGCTCGACCTGCACAAGAAGGACATCGATGAGTATTATGCGGGCTTCGCGAACCGCATGTTATGGCCGCTCTGCCATTACCGGCTCGACCTGATCGACTACACCCGCAAGGACATGGCGGGTTATTTCCGGGTCAATCGCCTGTTTGCAAAGCATCTTCTGCCGATGATCGAGCCGGACGACCTGATCTGGATTCACGATTATCACCTGATCCCGCTGGCGGCGGAGCTGCGCAATCTCGGCGTCACCAACCGCATCGGCTTCTTCCTGCATATTCCCTGGCCCCCCGCCGACATCCTGTTCACGCTTCCCGTTCACGAGACGATCATGCGCGGACTTGCCTCCTACGACGTGGTGGGCTTCCAGACCGAAAACGATGTGGATAATTTCATCGGCTGTCTGCGGCGCGAGAAGATCGGCAGTCCGGTCGCGGACGGTGTCTTCGAGGCTTTCGGTCACCGTTTCCGTGCCGAACGGTTCGGAATCGGTATTGAGACCAAAGCCTTCGTTGACATCGCCAGCAAGGCTTACAAGCACACCACGGTGAAGAAGATGCGCGAAAGCATAGTCGATCGCGATCTCATCATCGGCGTGGACCGGCTGGATTATTCGAAGGGCATTACCAACAGGATGGAAGCCTTCGAACATTTCATGAATGTCGATCCCGCCAATCGCGGCAGGGTGACCTATTTGCAGGTGACGCCGAAATCGCGCTCGGAAGTCCCGGAATACAAGGAAATGCAGCGCGCTGTGGCCGAACTTGCCGGTCGCGTCAACGGCGCCAACGCCACCGTGGACTGGACACCGATCCGCTATATCAACCGTTCGCTCAATCGCGAAGTTCTGGCGGGGCTGTACCGGCTGGCGCGCGTCGGTCTTGTAACGCCGCTTCGCGACGGCATGAACCTCGTGGCAAAGGAATATGTCGCGGCGCAGGATCCCGAAAATCCCGGCGTTCTCGTGCTTTCCCGCTTTGCGGGCGCCGCGCAGGAGCTTGACGGGGCGCTGCTCGTCAATCCCTACGATACTGAGGCGCTCGCCTTTGCCATGGCGCGTGCGCTGGCCATGCCGCTGAAGGAGCGCCGGGAGCGATACGAGAGCATGATGCGCTTTCTCTCTGTCCATGATGTGAACCGCTGGTGCGACGATTTCCTGCAACGGCTTTCCGCGCCCGCCGACTGAAATAATCGTTCTAAAGCGAGAATTTACCCGACCGGCTGTTGGGGAGCCTGATGACGCCGCCGCTCGTCGTTTCCGAAATATGCTCCGGATAAGAAAAGGAAATCGGGTCGGACAGCCATTGCGGCGCGCCGATCTCACGGGCATCCCTCGGGGTCATGTTGAAGCGCGCCTTGAATGCATGGGTGAACTGGGTACCGTCATGAAATCCGCAGCGATAGGCGATTTCCTTGAGGGAAACCGGCTTATCGCCGCGATCCACCAGAATCCGGTAGGCCCGGTCGAGACGCTTGTCACGAATGACTTTCGCCACGCCGCCATCGGAGGCGAAGGCGCGATAAAGATGAGACCGGGACAGCCGGAAAACCTGCATGATCGAATGCGGTCCCAGCAGGGGATTGGCGAGATTGTCGTCTATATAGGCCAATATGCGTTTGCGCATGGGCAGGTTGACCGGAAGGCTCTCCAGCGGCCCGTCTTCCGCGCCGGTTATGCCTGCGCCGAGAAGCTGAAACAGCGCCTCCTGCGCGGAGTCTGCTTCCGTTTCTTTCAGTTCTCTCGCCGTGACATAAAGGCTTTCCAGAAAATCGAAGAGCAATCGCGTCATCGGCGCGGTGTTCCGCATGACGAAGCCGTGGAGATTGCGCGAGCCAAAAGCTCTTTCCAGCTTGTCTCTCGGTACGATCAAGGCGATCCGGGATCCGGCATAAGCGACGCTGTGCACGACCTGAGCGAGATCGATGATCACGATATCGCCGGGCCTGGCATTGACATCGACACCGTTGAAATCACCACGCAGATCGCCGCCGGTGATGAACTGTATGAGATATTGGTCGAGCCCGCTCTCGGTGATGAGCTTGGGCGCGCGGACATAGTGCTGGGTATTGAAGCTGGTTCGGCCGATCTGGATCGAGCCGAACGTGCGGGCGCTCACCGCGCCTGTGAACTGGTAGTTGCTGTCGTCCTTGTCGGCAATGATTTCATAAAGAGGCTTCAGCAGCGCACGCCATACGTCGTTGCGGACCTTGTCCTCGATCATATCGGTGGAAAATGACGTCTCGTTTGCCATGGTGGATTACTAATATATCAATGGTTGGGGGAAACGTGATATGTCAGAAGACCGCATCCCGTGTTTTGTCGATTGCGAAAAGATCGTGGGCGCATGAATATCATTGCGAAACGGTCTGTCTGTATTTTTGCAAGTAATTTTTTCGATATCTGGAATATTTTTACACCGAATGAAGTATATATTAGATCTTAGTTATGTAAAAATAGTATAATATTTATCTATTTTTTGTAAATTATTGATTGATATTCGTTATGATATTAAAATAAATTCTTATCCAATAGGCATACTTTAGTTGAATTACGATGCCGTCAGGTCGCCCGATTGGGTGTTCTATCAGGGAAATCTCTGAGGAGTTGTGGGCGTTGGTGGGGATGGCCGCGGACGTCGGTGAAAACCTTCAGATCGAATGCCAGTCCGTGCCGATGAGCGGCGCGGGTCCTTCCTATCGGCAACCGGGAAGGCCCGCATGGGCCACGCCGCTGGACGACAAGACTTCCCGGGCGATCCGCTATCCGATGGCGCTTCCGTCGCCGCAACTCTATCAGATACGCTGTGGGCCGAAGACGAAGAAAGTGACGATTCCCATAATCCCCGACCTGAACGCGGGCCGGTAAACAGCCCGGTTCACACTTTTCGGAACAGGCACTTAACCCTCAATAAGGGCTATCGACCTTGCCCATCTCGACATAGACGGTCTTGATCTGGCTGTAATGCGTCAGCGCGGCGATGCCGTTTTCGCGTCCGATACCGGACTGTTTGTAACCACCGAATGGCACTTCCACCGGGGTCAGGTTATACGCATTGATCCAGCAGGTGCCCGCCTGAAGTTGGCCGATCACGCGGTGCCCGCGTGAAAGATCGGCGGTGAATACGCCCGCCGCCAAACCGAATTCGGTATCGTTGGCGCGGGCGATCACTTCGTCTTCGTCGGCAAACTCCAGAACGCTCATCACCGGCCCGAAGATTTCCTCGCGCGCGATCGTCATCTCGTCGGTGACATCGGTGAAGACGGTCGGCTCGATGAAAAAGCCCTTGTCGAAGCCCTGCAACTTCGGCACCTTGCCGCCGCAGGCAAGCGTCGCGCCTTCTGCCTTGCCCTTCTCGATATAGGCCAGAACTTTTTCGCGCTGGGCAGCGTTGACGAGCGGTCCCATCTGCGTTGCCTCATCCAGCGGATCGCCGATGCGAATAGCGCGCGTGCGCTCGACGAGCCGTTCGACAAAACGTTCGCGGATTTTCTTGTGCACGAAAACGCGGGTGCCGTTGGAGCAGACCTGGCCGGTCGAATAGAAATTGCCGAGCATCGCCCCGCCGATGGCGCTTTCCAGATCGGCATCGTCGAAGACGATCAGCGGCGACTTGCCGCCCAGTTCCATGGTGGCATGTTTGAGATGTTCGCCCGCCTGCGCCATGATGCGCCTGCCGGTCGGCACCGAGCCGGTCAGCGAAACCTTGGCCGTCAGGCGATGATTGACGAGCGCCGCGCCCACATCGCCAAAGCCCTGCACGACATTGAACAATCCGTCCGGCAGACCCGCTTCCTTGTAGGCCTCTGCCAATGCCAGAGCTGATAGCGGCGTGTTTTCCGACGGCTTGAAGATGAAGGCGTTGCCCATGGCAAGCGCAGGCGCTGATTTCCACGCGGCAATCTGGATCGGATAGTTCCACGCGCCGATGCCGACGCAAATGCCGAGCGCTTCGCGGCGCGTATAGGCAAACGATCCGCCAAGCTCGACAAATTCTCCGTTGAAACCGGAAATGATGCCGCCGAAGAACTCCAGCGCATCCGCTGCCGAAGCTGCATCCGCGACCAGCGTTTCCTGAAGCGCCTTGCCGGTATCAAGGGTTTCCAGCTTCGACAGCTTCTTGTTCTTTTCACGCAGGATTTCTGCGGCACGGCGCAGGATGCGGCCGCGTTCGACGGGCTTGAGCGCCGCCCATTCGCCTTGCGCCTTCAGCGCTGCCGCGTAAGCCGCTTCGATCACATCGGGCGTGGCGGAGTAAAGCTTCGCGATTTCCTCTCCCGTCGCCGGATAGATGACGGGAAGCGGCCTTCCGGCCTTGTCTTCCACGAACGCGCCGCCGACGAAATGGGAGGCTTTGGGTTGTGCTTTCATTGTTGTTTCCTTGTTTAAGGGAATAGGGGAGTAGGGGAATAAGGGAGTAGGTCGGGTCGTGTTTCAGCGCGCAAACATACTCACTTATTCCCCTATTCCCTTACTCCCCTAACGATCAGATACCCGCCAGCGCGGATTGATCCACGGCTCCTGATTGGAGCGCGCCAGCGGCGTGCGGCCAAGAATGTGATCGGAGGCCTTTTCACCGACCATGATCGACGGCCCGTTCAGGTTGCCGTTGGTGATGCGGGGGAAGATGGAAGAATCGGCCACGCGCAGGCCTTCGACGCCGATCACCCGGCATTCAGCATCGACGACGGCCATCGGATCGTCAACCGCACCCATTTTGCATGTGCCGCACGGGTGGAAGGCACTTTCGACATGCTCGCGGATGAAACCGTCGATTTCGTCATCCGTCTGCACATTGGCGCCCGGCTGGATTTCCGCGCCGCGATAGGGATCGAACGCCGCCTGGCCGAAGATTTCGCGGGTCAGCCGCACGCAATGGCGGAAGTCGGCCCAGTCATCCTCATGCGACATATAATTGAATTTTATGACAGGCTTTTCACGCGGATTGGCCGAGCGAAGCGTCACGCTGCCGCGCGATTTCGAGCGCATCGGGCCGACATGGGCCTGAAAGCCGTGCGACGGCGCCGCCGCCTTGCCGTCATAACGGATGGCAACAGGCAGGAAGTGATACTGGATATCGGGATATTCCACGCCAGCCTTCGACCGCACAAAGGCGGCGGATTCGAAATGATTGGTCGCGCCGTCGCCCGTCTTGAAGAACAGCCATTCCGCACCGATCTTGGCTTTCGAAAACAGGTTCAGCTTGGAATAGAGCGTGATGGGCTGCGTGCATTCCTGCTGGACATAGACTTCCAGATGATCCTGAAGATTCTGTCCGACGCCGGGGCGGTCGGCCACCACGTCGATGCCGTGTTCTTTGAGATGCGCCGCAGGCCCGATACCGGAAAGCATCAGCAACTTTGGCGAATTGATGGACGATGCGGCGATGATGACTTCGCGACGTGCGCGGATGGTGGAAAATGTGCGTCCCGCTTCGATCTCCACGCCAACGGCGCGTTTCCCCTCAATTACGATCTTGCGCGCAAGACCTTTTACCAGCTTGACGTTGGGGCGTTTCAGCGCAGGCTTCAGATAGGCATTGGCGGCGGACCAGCGACGGCCATGATGGATCGTCTGCTCCATCGGGCCGAAGCCTTCCTGCTTCTCGCCATTATAGTCTTCCGTCACCTCGAAACCTGCCTGATGGCCGGCCTCGACAAAGGCGTGAAACAGCGGATTGTCGCGCTTGCCGCGCTGGACGTGGAGCGGGCCATTGGTGCCGCGCCAGCCATCCTGTCCGCCATGCGCGTTTTCCATGCGCTTGAAATAGGGCAGCACATCGGCATAGGCCCAGCCGCGCGCGCCGTTTTCCGACCAGTGGTCGTAATCCCTGGCGTGGCCGCGCACATAGACCATGCCGTTGATCGAGGACGACCCGCCCAGCACCTTGCCGCGCGGCGTTACGAGGCTGCGCCCGCCGATATGCGGTTCCGGCTCGGTGGAAAAGCCCCAGTCATAGGTTTCCATGTTCATGGGGAAGGAGAGGGCGGCAGGCATCTGGATCAGCGGGCCGACATCCGGCACGCCATATTCTATGACGATCACCGAATAACGCCCGTCTTCCGACAGGCGATAGGCCATGGCCGAACCGGCGGAGCCGGAGCCGATGATGACGAAATCTGCTTCCATACTCATTTCTCCCCCGAAAGCTGCCGAGAAAGCTGAACCGCGATATAGTCTTCCACCAGCGTAATGGCCGAGGCGGCGTCGGGCGCATCGGCGCCGAGCGCATGACGGATATAAAGCCCGTCGATCATCGCGCCCGCGCCTTCCGCGATACGAGCGGCCCGCTCGCGGCTCGTAAGCTGTTCGAGCGCGAAAACCAGATTGGAATGCAGGCGGCGCGCATAGACGCGCAAAAGCCGTCGCGTATCCTCGGATTGCTGCGCGTGGACATAGAAGGTCAGCCAGGCCGCGATCGTTTCCGGCGCGAACTGCGCGGCGGAAAAATTGACCGCGATGATTGCCGCAATCCGCTCGCGGGGCGTTTCCGTCCGCTTGATGGCGGCGTTGAGATCCTGCCCCAGTTCGCGCAGCAGATGGCGCATCGTGGCAAGGATCAGCTTGTCCTTGCCGCCGAAATAATGATGCGCGAGCGCAGGCGAAACGCCCGCCTCATGCGCGATCTGCGCAACCGTCACGTCCAGCGAGCCGCGCTGTCCGATAGTGCGTATGGCAGCGTCGATCAGTTCGCGCCGCCGTAATGGTTCCATCCCGATCTTGGGCATTGTCGTCGTCCGCTTTCAGGCTTGTTGTGGCTCAGTTTATCGTTGATTGACTCATCAATCAATAAAAATAGGTATGACATCGGAACTTGCGGGACCATATGTTGCCGCCTACATTCATTAAATGAGCAGAGCCTTCACAAAAGAACAGGACGACGCGCCTGACGACCTCGGCGAGCGCCCGATCAGCCCGCATCGCAACCTCGTCACGTCAAACGGCCTGAAGATGATCGAGGGTGAAGTCGCCCGTCTGCAACGCGAACTGGCGGAAGCCAATGTCGCGGGCGAGCGTTCGGCGATTGCGCGCATCTCCCGCGATCTGCGCTACTGGACGGCGCGTCGTGAAACGGCGGAACTCTCCGTTCCCGATCCGAACAGCGATGTCGTGCGCTTCGGCATGACGGTGGAGCTTGAAAATCTGGATGACGGCAATAGTCGCCGCTGGACCATCGTCGGTGAAGACGAAGCCGATCCGTCCAGCGGGAAAATCTCGCACGTCGCGCCGGTCGCGATCATGCTCTTCGGCAAGCCGGTCGGCGACGTCGTGAAGATCAATAATGTGGACTGGGAGATCGTGTCGCTGACGGTCGTTTAGAGCGCCGTGCGTCCTTATGGATGCACAAGGGACGCTCTAGGATCAGGACCTAAACTAAGGAAACTACGCATCGTGCTCAATCTTATGAAGATTGAACTTGCACCGCTCGGGTTGATAGCCCAGCAATGCCGTCTGCCGTTCAAATGTTTCGTCTGACAACTCAATCGAAAAGCCGTCTGGAAATTCGGTTAACTTGAGTGTGTCGCCGGTCTTTGCCCCCAACATTTCAAGTATATGCTCGGGGAGAACGAAGCCGACGTCATCTCCCACGGCCTCCAGCATGATACGCATGATTACCACCCTAAGATTGTCTAGTGATGATAAATGCAATCAATGAGTGTTTCAAGGCTTTTACAGCCAACCTTTCCGGCGGAAATAATAAAGCGGCAGCAGGGCCGAGGCGACCATCAGGCCCAGAGCCATCGGATAGCCCCAGGGCGAGTTCAGCTCCGGCATGAAGGAAAAATTCATGCCGTAGATGGAAGCCACCAGCGTCGGCGGCATGAAGCCGACCGCCGCCACCGAAAATATCTTGATGATGGCATTCTGTTCGACCGAGATCAGGCCGACGATGGTGTCGAGCAGGAATGTCACCTTGTTGGACAGAAAGTCTACATAGGCGGTCAGCGATTGCGTGTCACGCTCCAGCGACTTGATCCAGCTCCGCGTTTCCTTCTTGCCGGAAGCGGGATTGCTGGTTGCCGACAGATAGACCAGCATGCGGCTGATGCCTGCGAGGCTTTCCCGCATCCGCGAGAGAAAGGTTCCCTGTCCGCCGATCTGCGTCAGTATGTGCCGGAAATCCTGCGTCGTCATTGGGCGCGCCTTGGGCTGGCGACGATAGATGGAGTGCGACGCCGCATCGATCTTGCCCGCAACGCCTTCCAGAATATCGGCAAGGCGGTTCGTCGTGGCCTCGGTAATGCCCAGCATGATCGAGAGTCCCGAGCACTTGGCCGAAATGAGACCGTTGCCCGGTCTGGTGGAACGCATCACATAGGTCGTGAACGACTTCGGATTGGCGTAGCGCACCGTTATCAGCCGCATTCCATGCAGGATGAAGGTGACCGGCGCCAGTTCCCTGTGGTCGAGGTCGACGGCGTGCAGGATCGGCACCGTGAGATATTGCGCGCCGCTCTCCATATAGAAGCGGCTCGATTCCTCGATTTCCGTCATGTCCTCGCGTGTCGGGATCGAAATTCCCGTCCATGCCTCGATAATGCTGTCCTCGTTCACACCGGGAGCAAAAAGGTCGATCCAGATCACGTTCTCAGGCAGGGGAGTTCCCGGTTCGGCCTCCACCGATGTGAGGTGGTCTCCGGAAAGGCTGTAGAGCGTGATCATGCTGGCACCTGAAGTCTCGAATGGGTGTTATCCTCAAAGGGGCACTTTGCGCCAGAATTATTAACGGAATGCGGCAGTCGGCGCCACCCCCGGCACGAAGACGCGTTCCACCGTTGACAGAGCCGCCATCGATCGCTAATTCATCAAGTCATCCGATGACTTTGGTGAAAACATGAAGGCAATATCCCGCAAGAGCCTGACGGATGCGGCAATGCAGTCGTTGCGCACGGAAATCATGTCGGGCCGCTGGGCCGTGGGCGATCAGCTTCCCAATGAAGCGGCGCTTTCCGCAAAGCTGGGCGTCAGCCGGGGCACGGTGCGCGAGGCGGTGCGCGCGCTGGTGGCGCAGGGTATGCTCGAAACGCGTCAGGGTTCGGGCACCTATGTCCGTTCGACCTCCGATGCGTCGCGCAGCCTCGACCGCATCCGTCATTCCAGCCTTCGTGACCGGTTTGAAACGCGGGCGCTTCTGGAAACGGAAGCCGCGCGCCTTGCCGCCCTGCGCGCGACGCCCGAAACGATCGCGCAACTGGAAAAAATGCTGGCGCAGCGCAGCAATCGCGATCAACTCGACCGGTCGGTCTTCGTTGCCCGCGATTTTGCCTTTCACGAAGCCATCGTTGCCGCTTCGGGCAATAGCGCCCTTATCGAAGTCTATAATCTTTTTTCCGCGTCCATACGCGATTCCATAGAAGCCACGCTCGATGGCGAATTGCCCGAACCGAGCGACGAGGCGCACCGTCAGATCGTGGAAGCCATCGCGGCAGGCGACCCTGATGAAGCCAGTGCGACCGTTCGCCGGTTCATGGCCCCCCTGATTGAAGCACTTGAAAGGTTGTTGGCATCATGAGCCACACGGATACGGCATTGCGGGATATGGAAAGTCTGGAACTCATGCAGCCCGAAACACTGGTCGATGCAGAGGCAGACAGCATTCCCTCGCCTGCGGCCCAGCAGCCGCCGAGCAAGGCGCTCCGCATCCTTCTGGGATTGAGCCTCGTGCTGATCGCGGCCAATCTCCGGCCCGTTTTCTCCAGCGTTTCGGTTCTGCTGCCCGAAATCATCGAAGCGACCGGCATGTCCTCCATCGCGGCGGGCGTGCTGACCACCCTGCCGGTGGTCTGCCTTGGCTTGTTTGCTCCTTTCGCGCCGCGTCTGGCACAGCGTTTCGGGGCCGAGCGCGTGCTGTTGTTCGCGCTCCTGGTGCTGACCGTCGGCACCGCGCTTCGCGGGATTGGCACCTTTTCCTCGCTCTATATCGGCGCGACGCTGGCCGGTGCCGCCATCGCCACCGGCAATGTGCTTTTGCCCGGTGTCGTCAAGCGCGATTTCCCGAAAACCGCAGCCATCATGACGGGCCTCTATACGATGGCGCTGTGCGGCGGCGCGGCTTCCGCCGCCGGTTTCACCATTCCGATCAAGGAGATGTTCGGTGGCTCGTGGAACCTCGCTCTGGCCTTCTGGGCCGTTCCGGCGGCGGTCGTGCTGGTGCTGTGGATGCCGCAGGCGCTGCGTGCAAAGCATAATGTGGCGCATTCGGGCTTTCGGGTGATCGGCCTGTGGAAGGACAAGCTGGCCTGGCAGGTGACGCTGTTCATGGGGCTGCAATCCTCTACCGCCTATATCGGGTTTGGATGGCTGGCGCCGATCCTGCGCGAGCAGGGGTTGAGCGCGGCTGCCGCGGGCGGCCTTGTTTCCTTTTCGATCATGGTGCAGGTCGTGACCTGCCTCGCCGTTCCGTCAATCGCCACCCGCCAGAAAAGCCAGAGCCTTCTCAATGTCGTGCTTTGCGGCTGTGCGGCCCTGCCGCTGATCGGTTTTCTCTACCTGCCGCAATGGACCTATTGGGGGCTGGCGGTCGTGCAGGGCATCGGGCAGGGCGGTCTTATCGCGGCGGCGATGATGATGATCGTGCTGCGCGCGCCGGATTCGCATACGGCGGCGCATCTGTCGGGCATGGCGCAATGCGTCGGCTATACGATTGCCGCCATCGGCCCGCTGGTCGTCGGTTTGATCCACAGCGCGACGGGCAGTTTTGCGGCCTGCGGCGTGTTCTTCGCCCTGCTGGGGCTGGGCGCGGCAATCAACGGCTGGAGTGCCGGGCGCGCAAGGCATGTCGGTGTGCGGGTATTGACGGAAAAGCCATAATAGAAAGCCCGCAGTTACGCGGGCTTTCTTTTGGATCGGTCGGAAAAGGGATCAGGCCTTTTCGTAAAGTTCCTCGACATATTCCCAGTTGATGAGGCTGTCGACGAAGGCTTCCAGATATTTCGGGCGCAGGTTGCGGTAATCGACATAATAGGAATGCTCCCACACATCGACGCCGAGGATCGGCGTTGCGCCGTGAACGAGCGGGTTTTCGCCGTTCGGGGTCTTGGAGATTTCAAGCTTGCCGTTCTTGACGGAGAGCCATGCCCAGCCCGAGCCGAACTGGCCGACACCGGCGGCGATGAAGTCTGCGCGGAACTTGTCGTAGCCGCCGAGATCGGACTCGATTGCCTTTTCAAGCTTGCCCGGCAGCTTCTTGCCGCCGCCGCCCTTCTTCATCCACTTCCAGAAATGGATGTGGTTGTAGTGCTGGCCGGCATTGTTGAAGAGGCCCTGGTTCTTGCCGTAGCTTTCCTTGACGATCTCTTCCAGGCTCTTGCCTTCGAGGCCGGAGCCTTCGAGCAGCTTGCTGCCGTTGGTGACATAGGCCTGATGGTGCTTGTCGTGATGAAGCTCGAGCGTCTCGCGCGACATGAAGGGCGCAAGCGCATCGTAGTCATACGGCAGGGCGGGCAGTTCGAAAGCCATTGGAAACACTCCTCATTTGTCATCTTGCGGCGGGCAGAGCGGATACATACCCCAAAACTTTGCGTGCCGTTTCTACATAGGCCGCATCCGTGCGGGCGGCAATGGCGTCAATGAGCAATTCAGCTTCAAGACAATGAATTATTATTGAAATCACAGTAAGATGACGCAAAACTCAATTATCCGCATCGCGGCACGGGCCGCACTTCAAGGGAGGAAACGGTGTCCTACAGTTCTTACGTCTTCGACGCTTATGGCACATTGTTCGATGTCCACTCGGCGGTGCGGCGACATGCGGACAAGGCCGGGCCGGACGGGCGGGCATTTTCCGAACTGTGGCGGGCAAAGCAGCTCGAATATTCCTGGGTGCTGAGCCTGATGGGCGCTTATAGCGATTTCTGGAAACTGACGGAGGAATCGCTCGATTTCGCATTTGCGCGCTATCCTTCCGTCGATCCGGCGCTGCGCGGCGATCTGCTCGACGCCTATTGGAAACTCGATTGCTACCCGGAAGTGCCTGCCGCCCTCAAAAGCCTGAAGGAAAAGGGCGCACGGCTTGCCATCCTGTCGAACGGATCGCCGGCGATGCTGGAATCCGCCGTTCGCTCGGCAGCACTCGACGTGCTGCTCGACGATGTGATTTCGGTCGATACGGTGCAGAAATACAAGACCGCACCGGCGGTCTACGAACTCATTACCATGCAGTGGCGGCTCTATCCCTCGGCGATCTCCTTCCAGTCGTCCAATCGCTGGGATGTGGCGGGGGCGGTGCGGTTCGGTATGCGCGGGGTCTGGGTCAATCGCTCCAACCAGCCCGATGAGTACCGGCAATTCGCTCCGGCGCTCATTCTGCCGAGCCTGCAACTGCTCGACTGAACCGTTCACCAAAAGTTGAACCGACAGGTTTTGTCGATAGCCGCTTCCTGCGCCTGAAATTGTGTCGCGGCTGCAACACGACCCGCATAGGGGGCCTTTCGCCACGTTTAGGCCCCATTGCGACCGGGTGTATGCCACAATTCTGGGGCGTTTTCCGTCCAACCAATCACCGGAAACGGCCTTTTACGGCAGTTTCGACGGCTCGCCGCGGATCTGCCACAATTGGTCGGGTCGCAATTCGTTAACCCTGAATGTGTATCTGTAACCCCTCCCGTCACTAAACTGGTTTTCATATGCAAACGACCCTTACCCGCCGTTCTTTCCTGACGGCAATGACAGCGACAGCGGCCGCCGGCCTGGCCGGTTGCGCTCAGTTGGGGCAGAATGTTCCAATCATCGATGTGGATCAGTCGGGCAATCCGATCAACCGCACCCCGCGAGCCAATGTGGACGCTTCCTATGGCGGCTGGGCGCAGATGTACGCCTCCGTCGAGGATGGCGGCTTCCAGCTTCCGGCGATCCCGATCCAGAAGATGGACAAGCGCTATCTGCGTCAGGTGGTGCAGGACCCGACCGGCGAACTGCCGGGCACGATCGTCATCGATACCGGCAATCGCTTCTGCTATCTCGTCCTCGAAAACGGTCAGGCAATGCGTTACGGCGTCGGCATCGGTCGCGAGGGCTTTGCATGGTCGGGCCGCGCGGTGATCCAGTACAAGCGCCAGTGGCCGCGCTGGACCCCGCCGGATGAAATGATCGCCCGCCAGCCGGAACTCACGCAGTACAGCGCGAAGAACGGCGGCATGGCTCCGGGCCTGAAGAACCCGCTTGGCGCCCGCGCGCTCTATATCTTCCAGGACGGCAAGGACACGCTGTACCGCCTGCACGGCAATCCGGAATGGTGGTCCATCGGCAAGGCGGTCTCTTCGGGCTGCGTGCGCTTCCTCAATCAGGACATCATCGATCTCTACGATCGCGTGCCGGGGAAATCGCCGATTCTGGTAATGTGAAGTTAGGGGAATAGGGGAATAGGGGAATAGGGGAATAGGGGAATAGGGGAATAGGGGAATAGGGGAATAGGGGAATAGGGGAATAGGGGAATAGGGTGCGAGCAAGTGGTGGACAAGGCAAGTAAAATATTTGCCTTGATCGAGAATAAGTAATTCTACTCCCTTACTCCCTTACTCCCTTACTCCCTTACTCCCTTACTCCCTTACTCCCCTAAATCACCTTCTGAAACTGCCGAGAATTCCGCGCACCAGCGCGCGACCGAGCGAATTGCCGACCGAGCGCACGACGGACTTCATGGCGGCTTCCGCCACGGTCTGGCGGCCCGAGCGGCGACCGGTGCCGAGCGCGGTGCCGACGAGATCGCCGAGAATACCGCCGCCGCCTTCTTGCTCTTCCTTGCTCTTCTGCTGCGCTGCCGCAGCATTCTGCGCCTTGCGCGCCAGCATTTCGAAAGCGGAATCGCGGTCGACCGTTTGGTCGTACTGACCGGCAACGGGACTTGCGGCGACGATCTTTGCGCGTTCGTCCGGCGTCAGCGGTCCGATGCGCGAGGATGGCGGACGGATCAGCGTGCGCTGGACGATGGAGGGAACGCCCTTGGCCTGAAGCGTCGAAACCAGAGCCTCGCCGGTGGCGAGATTGGTGATTGCCTCAAACGTGTTGAAGTCCGGGTTGGGGCGGAACGTATCGGCTGCGGTCTTCACGGCATTGGTCTCGCGCGGCGTATAGGCGCGCAGCGCATGCTGGACGCGATTGCCGAGCTGGGCCAGCACCGTTTCCGGCACGTCGAGCGGGTTCTGCGTGACGAAATAGACGCCGACGCCCTTGGAACGGATCAGGCGCACCACCTGTTCGACCCGGTCGATCAGGGCCTTCGGCGCTTCATCGAAGAGAAGATGCGCTTCATCGAAGAAGAAGACGAGCTTCGGCTTGTCGGGATCGCCGACTTCCGGCAGTTCCTCGAACAGTTCCGACATCAGCCAGAGCAGGAAAGTGGAATAGAGGCGCGGATTCATCATCAGCTTGTCAGCCGCAAGCACGCTGATCATGCCGCGCCCGTCCGTGGTCGTGCGCATGAGATCGGCGATGCGCAGCGCCGGTTCGCCGAAGAAGTTCGTGCCGCCCTGCTGGTCCAGCACCAGCAGCGAACGCTGGATCGCGCCCACCGAGGTCTTGTTGACATTGCCGTATTTGCCGGACAGTTCCGTCGAACGCTCGGCCATTTCCGCGAGGATCGCCTGCAAATCCTTCAGATCGAGCAGCAGGAGTCCTTCCTCGTCGGCCATCCGGAAGGCGATGTTGAGTACGCCTTCCTGCGCGTCGGTGAGGTTCATGAGGCGCGAGAGAAGCAGCGGTCCCATCTCGGAAATGGTGGCGCGCACGGGATGGCCCTGCTCTCCGAAAATATCCCAGAAGATCACCGGCGCGGCGCGCATTTCATAGGGATCGAGCTTTATGTCCGCAGCGCGCTTGAGAAGCCCGTCATTCTGCACCCCGACCGCACCGATGCCGGAAAGATCGCCCTTGATGTCGGCACAGAAAACCGGAACGCCCGCCGCCGAAAAGCTTTCGGCCAGAACTTGCAGCGTGACCGTCTTGCCCGTACCGGTCGCGCCGGTAACGAGGCCGTGCCTGTTGCCGTATTTCAGCGCAAGATATTCCGGCTGCTGGTAGGAGTCGTCGGGCTTGCGGCTCGCGCCAAGGAAAATAGCGTCTTCGGCAGTCATCAGGCGGCTTGCTCCCTCTGTTTAACTATTTCATACGGTATAAACGCCGCTTCCCGTCACGACAAGGAAAAGCCGTGGCCGGGCGGCCCGCCCTCAACGCGCCGGATAGCCGTTCGGGTGCGCCGGGACGGCTTTCAGATAGGCGGCGATCGCATCGCGATCCGCTTCATCCAGATGGGTCATGTTCGCCACCACGTCCGTCATCGAGCCGCCGAGCGAGTCGAAATCCGGCGTGAAGCCGCTTTGCAGCGCATAGGCGATGTCACCTTCGCTCCAGCTTCCAAGTCCGGCATCGCCGGGCGTGATGTTGGGCACAACGCCCTTTTTCCCGTCGCTGCCGGTTTCCGGCGACAGCGCGCCCGCCAGCCATTGGCTCTTGTCCAGACCGCCAATCGCATTGCGCGGCGTATGGCATTCGCCGCAATGGCCGAGCGCTTCGGCCAGATATTGGCCGCGCTTCGCCGTGTCGGATGCATTGGCCAGTTCCACCGCCGGACGATCGGAGAGGTAGAGCTTCTTCCAAAGGCCGATGCCGCGCCGAAGGGTGAACGGAAAGCCGAGCCTGTGCGGCGACGCGACGTTATCCGACGGCGGCAGCGTCTTCATATAGGCGAAAAGATCCGCGACATCCTGCGGCTGCATCTTCGTATAGGACGTGTAGGGGAAGGACGGATAAAGATGCTCGCCCTGCCTGCCGACGCCTTTCAGCATGGCATTGGCAAAATCCTGCAACGTCCACGCGCCGATCCCCTGTTCCGACGGAGAAATGTTCGGCGTCACGAAAGTGCCGAAATCCGAGGCCAGCTCATGCCCGCCCGCCAGCACCTTGCGCGCATCGTCCGAAGCGCCGGGCGCGGCATGGCAGGAGGCGCAGCCACCTGCCCAGAATACCCGCTCGCCTTTGGCCGGGTCGCCGGGCTTCATGGAAGCCAGCACGATTTCGTCCACCCCCTGCGGCGTGGTCAAAATCCAGAAGGCAGCGGCTCCGAGCACGATGATTGCGCCAGCGGCATATGCCAGTTTGCGGATCATTTCGTCCTGTCCGTCAGTTTTTCTTGATGCGATAGGCCCGATGGCAGGCGCCGCAATTGGCTGCGACCTGCTGGAAGGCCGGCTTCAATGCGTCGAGATCCTGCGGCTTGGCCGTCAGGGCCGTAGCGGCGTCCGCGCGGAATTTTTCAATGTGCCTGGCGAAATCGTCCTTGTTTTCCCAGATTTTCGGCGAAGCCTCTGTGTCGCCCTTGTCCGAACCGTCGGGGAACAGTGTGCCCGCATCCAGCTTTCTGGCGTAGGCGTCGATCTTTTCGAGCGCGGCAAGCGCGGTGGCGGCATCGAAAGGCTTTTCACCCTTGATCATCGGCGCGATGGAACCGACCGAACGTCCGAGGTCCTTCATCAGAGCCTGACGATCGGAGGCAACATCGGCCTGTGCCGCACCGGCGAGCAAGAGGGTTGCAGAACTAACGGTCAGGAAAAACAAACGCATACGATCCTCCGCATTTGAAAATTGAACAGATTTCGTTCTCTGGTTCAAATATCGGATACAAAGCGGAGCAATGCAATCGCCGCATCCGGCTGATCCCCAGAGGATAACCCGGTGTGTCGACGCTGAGAATAAAGAAAAGGCTCCGCGATACGGAGCCTTTTGTGCTTGCGACATGCGGGCGGCGATTCACCATGCTGCCCGAAATGCGTGAGATTCTTAGAGCCTGAATCCAAAAGCGACATGAGCGTGCGAAAATGGTGAATTTCGAGTACCGGAGCGGAGTGTACTGGACGTACATGAGCACCGGAACGCAGGAAGTTGCCATTTGCAGCCGCTCATGACGACTGTTTGGAACTGGCTCCTATATGAACTGGCCGAGCCCCGGAATGGCTCCGATGACGGCATCGACCGGCTCGTCGCCCGCTTTTTCCTTGGCGAATCGGATGGTTTCCTTGGCCACGCCGGAGATTTCGCCCATGCCGAGGCCCGCGCCCATGAGCTGTGTGCCAAGCCCCATCACGCCGCCCACCAGGCCGGAAAGAAAACCGCCGCCCTTGACCTGCGCAATGGCTTCCTCAGCGCCGGGAAACGCGGCCACAAGCTGCTGGACCTTGTCCTCCGGGCCTTCCTTTTGCAGGAATGCGAGGATCATGCCGACGGCCTTTTCCGCAGTTGCGGCATCGACACCGACATTGGACGTAATGCGCGCGATCAATTCTTCCATGGAGACTCTCCCAAAATTTCTTACGTTTACGTAATATGCACTTCAGCCCCGGCTTTGCAAGCGGCCGGACGTCAAAATATCAGGAGCATGTGACGATTTTGGGCACAGCAACACCGAAACGCGGCAAATTGCCATTTGCAGCCACTCATGGCGACTTTTGGAACAGGCTGTTAAAGCGTGTTGCCTGAATATGATTGAACGCAACACGCTTTAACGCTTCGTGCAGCGGACGAGCGTTGGGGCTCCGGCATTGGTGTATTTGCTCTGCATCGTGTAAAGCCAGCCCTTGCATTCCGACATGGTGCTGAAGCAGCGGACACGAGAGACCGGGACCAGCCCGTCGCCGTCGCTGATGAAGGGCGAGTCGTCCACGCCGCTGAACTGGCCGACGATGATGCCGCTGCCGCGTCGCGGCACGTTGCATCGTTGTCCGGCATATTCGCCGACATCCTTGCGCACCTGCGCCTGAGCGGACATGGGCAGCGCAATCAGGCTCGAAACGGCAAGGGATGCGGAGGCAAGGCTTACGGCAATGACTTGGCGGAACATCGATTTCTTCCCTGAAAAACATCTATGGAAAGACATTATAGACGATATGGCCCATTTCTCCATGTTTCAAGTATAGCTATCTTTCCCACACGGTTAATACCATGCAGCGCCTTGTATAGCGCCGCATCCCGGATGCGGCGCTTTCTTTTCCAGGATAGGGACCCAGAGCCTGAATCGAAAAGCGGTATGTGCGTGCGAAAATGGTGATTTTCGAGTACCGGAGCGCAATGTACTTTTGGGTACATGAGCACCGGAACGCAGATAAATTGCCATTTGCAGCCGCACAGAGCGACTTTTGGAATAGGCTCTCAGAGTGTTTCGCCAGCCTTTCCGACCACCTTGAGCGCGAAGGCGTAGGTATAGGCGACTTCCTCCAGCCGGGAAAACCGGCCCGAAGCGCCGGCATGGCCCGCATCCATGTTGATGCGGAACAGGACCGGATGGTCGTCCGTTTTCAGTTCGCGCAGTCTGGCGACCCATTTGGCGGGCTCCCAATAGGTGACGCGCGGATCGGTCAGGCCCGCGACGGCCAGAATGGCGGGATAGGACTGGGCCTTCACATTGTCATAGGGCGAATAGGCCGCGATGGTCCGGTAGTCCGCCTCCGAAGCGATGGGGTTGCCCCATTCCGGCCATTCGGGCGGGGTGAGCGGCAGCGTATCGTCGAGCATCGTGTTCAGCACATCCACGAAGGGCACTTCGGCAATGATGCCGCCAAATGCGTCCGGCGCCGTGTTGGCAATCGCGCCCATCAGCATTCCGCCCGCCGAACCGCCATGGGCGACGATGCGGTCATGGCTGGTGAAGCCTTCGGCAACCAGATATTGCGCGGCGGCGATGAAGTCGGTGAAAGTGTTCGTCTTCTTGTCGCGCTTGCCGTTTTCGTACCACGCGAAACCCTTGTCCTTGCCGCCGCGGATATGGGCGATGGCATAGATGAAGCCTCGATCCACCAGCGACAGGCGCGACGTGCTGAAGCTCGCCGGAATGGTCATGCCATAGGAGCCGTAGCCGTAGAGCAGGCAGGGGGCGGAGCCGTCGAGCTTCGTGTCCTTGCGATAGAGCAGCGAGACCGGGACCAGTTCGCCATCCGGCGCGCTGGCAAAGACGCGCCGCGTGACATAATCGCCGGCATTGTGCCCGGACGGAACTTCCTGCGTTTTCAGGAGCTGGCGTTCGCGCGTGCGCATATTGTAGTCGAAGAGCTGTTCCGGCGTCGTCATGGACGAATAGGAGAAGCGGATCACGTCCGTATCGTATTCCGCGCTGCCATGAAGGCCGAGCGAATAGGCCTCCTCATCGAAGGCGATGGCGTGTTCCTCGCCGGTTTCGCGGTCGCGGATCACGATGCGCGGCAGGCCATTGTCGCGTTCCATCCAGACAAGATGATGTTTGTAGGCCGAATGCGAGAGGATCAGCCGTCCCGGTTTTTCGGCCACGACATCCTGCCAGTTTTCCTTCTGCGGCGCGGAAGCAGGCGCCTGGCAGATCTTGAAATCCTTGGCGCCATCGGCATTGGTCAGGATGTAGAACACGTCGCCGCCGGGGGCGATGTCGTATTCCGTGCCGGTCTGGCGCGCCATGACGAGCTGCGGCTTGGCCGCCGGATCGCTGGCCGGAAGCAGCCAGCATTCCGACGTTTCGTGGTCGTGAATGTCGATGAAGATATAATCGTCGAGCACGGAACCGCCGACGCCGAGGAAAAAGCCGGGGTCTTTTTCCTCATGGATCAGAGGGTCCTGCGACTGGTCTGTTCCAGTCCGGTGATAGAAGACTTTCGACGGGCGATGGTTTTCATCGAGCCGCGTATAGAAAAAGCCCTCGCTTCCGGCGTCCCATGTGCCGCCGCCATTGGAATCGGTGATGAGATCGTCAAGCTCGGTCATGGTTTCGAGGTCGCGGACCTTCAGCTTGTAGAATTCCGATCCCTTGTCGTCATAGCCCCAGATCAACAGATTGTGACTGGGGGAATGATCGGCGGAGGCGAGCCGGAAATAGGCCTTGCCTTCGCCCTCTTTGTCGCCGTCGAGCAGGATCGTTTCCGCGCCGCCGTCGCGCGGCGTGCGAATGAAATAGGGCTGTTCCCCGCCGGTCCGGTAGGAGACGCCGTAGGCATAGGGGCCATCCTTGGCGGGAACGGACGAATCATCTTCCTTGATACGGCCGCGCATCTCGGCAAAAAGGCTCTTCTGAAGGGCTTCCGTGTCCTTCATCAGCGTTGCCTGATAGGAATTTTCCGCTTCGAGATGTGCGCGGATTTCGGGCGCGAGAACGGCGGGGTCCTTGAAGACTTCCTGCCAGTTGTCGGCGCGCAGCCAGGCATAATCGTCGGTGCGCGTGATTCCGTGACGGGTATTGTTTACGGGATGTTTTGCTGCGTGCGGCGGCTGAAGACGGGAAGAGTTCTGGGACATCCACAATTCCGATGAAAACTGTTTCAATTTGTTGCAGGGCCCGCAAAGGGGGCATTCTGACGTCGGTTATCGGCACTTATATAGTTGGCGATGAGGGTGAAAGCGAGTTGATTTCGTTGAAATATATTTGAATCGCGCCTTTTTGGCGCCCGATTTCGGAGGCAAGAGCTACATGAAGGGAACCTGTTAGTCTTGCCGGTCGTACAAGAAAACTTGAGGCAGAAATTTGTTGCTAACTCAGGCTACGCAAACTATGGGGTGCGCGGCCATGAACTTTGCCTTCATCCGTAACCTGCAATAAATGACAGGGACGAAAACGTGAACACATCGCGTTTCAAAGTTTCCCCCCACGATCGGGGGGATTGTTCGGATTTTTCTATTTGCTATGGCAAGAAGAAAGCCTTTTTGTTAATGTAATGTGGTTTGACAATTCTATTGCAAATGACATCATCAATTGGTATTCGCAGGCGCGGTGACGAGCGGGGCAGAATTCTGGAATACGTAGCGACGATGGCAGGCGGGGATCTCCAGTCGTCGATTACGCAACAATAAGAAGTAAAAAGGAAAAATAATGGAAAATCTGGACACGCACGACGAAAGCGCAGAACTGCTTCTCAGCCTTACTGCAGATGTTGTGGCCGCTTACGTCGGTAATAATTCGATTCGCGCAGGCGAACTGCCGTTGCTGATCGCGGAAGTCCACGCTGCTTTCAAGCGCCATGTGGAACGCGAGGAAGCGCCGGTTGTCGTCGAAAAGCCGAAGCCTGCCGTCAATCCGAAGAAGTCGGTTCATGACGACTACATCATCTGCCTCGAAGACGGCAAGAAGTTCAAGTCGCTGAAGCGTCACCTGATGACCCATTACAACCTGACGCCGGAACAGTATCGCGAAAAGTGGGATCTCGATCCGAACTATCCGATGGTCGCGCCGAATTACGCCGCCGCTCGTTCGCGCCTGGCGAAGAAGATGGGTCTCGGCCGCAAGCCTAAAGACGCCTGATCGGATTATCGGGCCTAAGCCGCACCCCGCGGCGCATTTCTGACCGCTCTCGTTCGAAAGGGCCGGTATCGTCGGGTTCGCCCCGTTCGATACCGGCTTTTTTCGTCTGGATGCTTCCGGCGCCAAACCGGATCCGCCGATGAAAGACATATTTTAGCAAATTCTGTCGAATGCCTGCTTCAGCGCGATATGGCGGTTCAGGTCATAACTCCAGTGCCCGCGCACACCCTTCAGCCGCTCTCTTTCGATGAGACGCAGCAGACGCCGCCTTGTGCGTTGCTTTATTTCTTCCGTAGCCTTCACGATTTCATCCAGATCGATACCGGCGACCACTTGCAGGGCAACGCGCTGCATTGCCGTCACCTGATTCCGCTTTTGCTGGACGAAAAACTCTGTCCGGGCATGTTTGAGAGCCGTTTCCATGGTCGATATCCTCGCTTTCCTGTGTGAGAAAGCATGAGGCCTGGCGAAATCTGTTGGATAATATTCCTAGATTTTATGTGAATTTCCGATAGAATGAAATTCTGCGCCGCCCCTTCGGGACGCATTCTTGCTGTAAAGGCAAGAGCTTGGCTTATGTTAGAACTTGCGAAACTGGGCGCTGGCGACAAATTCTTCCACAAAACTTATCCACGCTTGCATTTTTCTCCGTATAAGAAGATATTCCTATTCTGGCGAGGAAAGATGGATGTCTTTGGAATTATCGGATGTCATTCATACGCGGGCGCAAGCTTTCGAAGCTTTGAAGCTGATCGCGGCACGGCATGGACGCAGCCTCAACCCTGATAGCCTCAAGGCTCGGGCTCATCGTTCCGGGCAGCAGCGGCAGATCGTGGCGCTGTGCGATGCCCTCATCGATTTGCTTTCCGCCATGTTCGGCGTTTCGGGTGCGGAACTTCGCTCTCCGCTGCGTTGCAGGCGCGAAGTTGCCCGGGTTCGGCAGGTCGGCATGTATGTGGCGCACACTGCTTTCGGACTGGCGATGAGCGATGTTGCCGTCGGCTTCGCGCGCGACCGGTCGACTGTGATGCATGCCTGCCATCTGGTGGAGGATATGCGCGACGATACGGACTTCGATGCTGTCGTATCGGCATTCGAGCGCATTGCCCGGAGCGCCTTTACAGCCTGGAGGATGGCGGCATGAGCACACGGTTTTCGGCTTCTGAAACGAGAATCATGCGCTTTCTGAAAAACGGATCGTGCGAGCTTCAGGATTCCGTTCGCGAGACGCATGTGCTGCTCGTGGCCGATCAGGGCACGATAGCCGCCGCCCGCGCCGAGCTGGAAGCCATGTGCAAGAAGGGTTTGCTGCGTCTGGAAGAGGGGCGGCTCGCCGTTTCGCGGCAGGGCCGCAAGCGCCTCAAGGAAGGTGGCGGACCGGCGCCATTGCCGGCAAGACCCGTCGAAACAGTTGAATATGAACAGGGCGAAACGGTTCGGATCAACCCGGAGGAATCGCCGCTTGCCATGCTCTACCGGCGCAAGACCGCCAATGGATGCGCCTTCATTTCGGATGATGAATTTCTGGCAGGCGAGAGGCTGCGCGCCGATTTCACGCGCGGTTCGCTGATGCCGTCCGTCACCACGCGCTGGGACGCCGGTGTCGGGGGAGGGCGAGGTGGGCCGGGCGGCATGGCAGAGCTGACGGACATTGCGCTTGCCAGCAGAATCCGGGTCGAGCGGGCGCTGGATGCCATCGGGCCGGAGCTGAACGGCGTTCTGGTCGATGTATGCTGTTTTCTGAAAGGCCTGGAAACGGTGGAGCGCGAGCGGCAATGGCCTGCCCGCTCGGCCAAGATGCTGCTCAAGGCCGGTCTGGCGGCACTGCATCGCCATTATAATCCGCCGCGCGAAGGCGACATGCGCCGGGGCGCGGTGCTGCACTGGGGCGCGGACGACTACCGGCCGCAGGTGCGCCCCCGGAATATATGAAGGCCTGCGCGCTCGGATTTCGCTTCTCATTGACACTCTATGGGAGCGGGGCTATCGCTCGGTTTTCAAAGGAAGAATGGGGAAGTGCCGTGAATTCAGCCCAGACAAACGCGGCCCAGACAAACGCGGCTCAAAAAAGCGGGATAAGGGACCGGCTGGAGAACATTCTGGCCCGTCTGGAGGCGCGCGCGGATCGCGAGCATGTCTTCAGCAAGGTTTATGCGGAAAAGGCGCGCGCCGAAGCCGATGCGGCGGACGCGCGCCATCGCGCGGGAGGTGCACTCGGTCCGCTCGATGGTCGCATCGTTTCTATCAAGGATCTCTTCGACGTCGCCGGAGAACCGACACTTGCCGGTTCCGTCGTCCGGCGCGATGCCCCCCCGGCGGCACGGGATGCCGTGATCGTCGGCCGCCTGCGCGATGCGGGCGCGATCATCGTCGGCAAGACCCATATGACGGAATTCGCTTTCACGCCGGTCGGTCTCAATCCGCATTATGGCGAGCCGGGCAACGCCATCGACCCGTCACGCGTACCGGGCGGTTCGTCGTCGGGCGCGGCGGTTTCCGTGGCCGAAGGCACGAGCGAGATCGGTATAGGTTCGGATACGGGCGGATCGGTGCGCATTCCGGCGGCGCTGAACGGGCTGGTCGGCTTCAAGCCCACTGCGCGGCGCGTCCCGCTCGCTGGCGCCTTTCCGCTGGCGCCATCGCTCGATTCTGTCGGCCCGCTGACGAAGACCGTCGCCGATGCCGTCCTGACCGATGCCGTGATGGCCGGGGAAGAGCCGGTCCTGCCCGATCCCCTGCCGCTCAGGGGCCTGCGCGTGGCTCTGCCGAAAGGTTATCTGCTGGCGGATATGGAGCCGGAGGTCGCAGGACATTTCGAGGCGACGGTCGCTCTTCTGGAGAAGGCGGGCGCTTCCATTGCCGATCTGGAGGTCGACGATCTGATTGCACGGCTGCGCGATGCAACCCGCGTCGGCTCCATCGCCGGGATCGAGGCAAGCCATATCCACGCATCGACCTGGCTCGGTGATCCCGATGCCAATGTCGATGTCCGCGTGAAAGGCCCGCTTTCCCTCCGCGTGAAGGTGCCTGCCGAAACCTATCGGGAGATCATGGCGACCCGCGCGGCGCTGGTGCGCGAAATGGACGAGCGCCTGGGCGGCTTCGATATGGTCGCGACGCCCGCCACGCCCATCGTCGCGCCGACGCTTGCCTCGGTCAACCGTGACGAAGCCGAATATGACCGGGTGGAAGGGCTGCTGCTGCGCGACACGCAGGTCGGTAACCAGTTCGACCTGTGCAGCATAACCTTGCCCATGCCGGGCATGAAACTGCCGACCGGCTTCATGTTGAGCGCGCGCGGCGGAACGGACAAGAGGCTGCTCGCCGCGGCCCTGTCGGTTGAAGAGTTGTTAGAGTCTGAATCAAAAAGCGACATGCGCGCGCGAAAATGGTGATTTTCGAGTACCGGAGCGGAGCGTACTAAGGGTACGTGAGCACCGGAACGCAGACAAATTGCCGTTTGCAGCCGCTCATGGCGACTTTTGGAACAGCCTCTTAGGCTGATTCCTTCGCCAACTCCGCCTCGCGGCGGATGCGCGCCACCATGGCGCGCAGGCCGTTGGAGCGCTGCGGCGTGAGATGCTCGTCAAGGCCGAGCTTCTTCAGGATGGCTTCCGGGTCAACGCCGAGGATTTCGGAAGCCTTGCGGCCCGAATAAAGCGCCAGCACGATGGCCACCAGTCCGCGCACGATATGGGCGTCGGAATCGCCCAGAAACTCGATGACCGGATCGCTGCCGTCCTGCGGAAGCGTCTTTAGCCAGACCTGGCTCACGCAGCCCTGCACCTTGTGCTCCGCATCGCGCGCGTCATCGGGGTATGGCGGCAGTTCCTTGCCAAGATCGATGACATAGCGATAGCGATCTTCCCAATCGTCGAGAAATTCGAAATCGGACATGATGTTATCGATGGTCGTGGTCATGATACTTGCCTGCTGGAACCCTGTTGCGGCTTATATAGTCATGAATGGCCGCAAGGTCACGGAAAACTAGTGCGGTTTACGGATTTGAAGTTCTTAAACGTAGATGCCGTGCAAATGACAGGAGCTTCAAATTCAATCCATTGGCGCGAACAGACGGAACGGGCTTAACGATGGATCGCGCCGGTCGAGCCGCGATCGATCATTCGCAGCGCTTCTTCTCGCGGTGTCGGGAGAGGAATGGCGGGTTCGGCTTTTGCAGACGGTTGTGGCTTGCTGCCGAAACGGTCGCTCAGATATTCGAGCACGACACGGCTTCCTTCCAGAAGTCCGCTTCCGGCATTCGAGACGACCGATGTCCCGCTCTCGCAAAAAGACGGATTATCCAGGCAAAGCTTGCCGATCTCGACGGCGGTCTTGCCATTGGCGAGAAGCTGGTCGATGGAATCGGGCTTCCGTGCCGCCTCGGTCGGGGCGGCCTTTTCCGACGGCCCGTTTTCCTGATCCGTGGGAAAAAGGCGCGGCATCACGATGAATGCCAGCGACAGCCAGAACACGGATTTGAGAAGAAAACGGATCATGCCTGCTGCTGTCGGAGCCTTCTGTTTCAGCGGATGCTGGCATCAATCTGCGATGAAATCGAAAAGATTCCGTAACCGGCCATTTCCGGTCCGATTGCTACCCTCTGTTTACCATAGGCGGAAAAGCAGCTTCCGCTCATCACTTATCGCCTTTGGACGGCCCCGCTTTATCGTTTCTTTAAAGCCTCGCCTGCAATCTGTTGCTGGCTAGCGGATTGAATTTGACGTTTGGATCCCGACTGAATGAGATGCTGTTTCAAACGTCAAATTCGAAAAATCCACTAGATACATAAACTTACTAGTGGTCTTTTCGATTCCGACATTTGCTCGGCGCCTGTATCAGAGGGATGCAAATGCCGGAATCAGACCACTAGGAAAGCGTCGTCGCGGCGCGTGTTTCGCGGTCAGGTCAATGCAAGAGTATGAGTGAGTACGGCACGTTGAACGCCATTTTATTGAAAACAGCCGAAACCGTCCGCACCGGCGTGCGGGCGATCAGCCGTTTTTACGAAGGTTTCTGCCGCCGCTGGGCACCGGTTCCCGATGCGGCTTCCATACGCGCTGTCGGCTCGGTCCTTGCCGTGCCTGTCCTGCTTTGCGCCGCCGTATTCGCTTCCGGCATTGCTGGCGTCTTCACCGAATTTGCGATTCTTGCCGCAAGCTTTGCAGGCGTCGCCATGATCCTCTGCGCGCTTTCGCTGATGGGGGTGGGCGCAACGGTTCTGGCGGGCCTCAACTTCGCGGCCTATGGCGCGGGTCTGGCCGGTATCGGCGCCTTCTCCGAAGGGAATGCCGTGCTCTGGCTGATGGCCGCGAGCCTGCCGCTGGAAGCATGGTTTGCAACGCGCAAGCCGGCAATCACGGCCGGGGCGGCGGCGATTGCCGTTCTCATCCTCGGCTTCTTCGCCGTCAGGACCGGCGGGATCGTTTCGGGCGGCAGCTATGTTTCCGTCGCCGTTCTCGTGCTTTATGCGGCAAGCCTTGTCGCGCGCGGCGTCGCGACAGCCGGAAGGCCCGCGCAAATCCGGGCATCGGCTCCGCAGGTCGCGCTCGCCGCCGGTGACCTGCAGTTCGGCCTCGACGCCGAAGGCATCCTGTCCGCCGTCGATAGCAATTCAGCCCGGCTTCTGGGCGTCCAGCCGAAAATGCTGGAAGGCACAGCCCTGATCGACCGCATTCATGTGGCCGACCGCGTGCAATATCTTTCGCTTCTGGCCGATCTTCGCGCAGGCAAGGCCGCGCGCAGCGCCGAAGTGCGCCTGCGCTCCATTGACGATGGCGGCACGGTCTTCCGCGCCTACCGTCTCGAAGGTGCGGCGAGCGACCGTGCAATCGCTCTGGTCGGGCGTTCGCTCGAAGGCGAGCGCAGGCTTCTCGACGAAATCGCGACGCTGAAGGCGGAACTGGAATCGGAGCGTATCGGCAAGGGGCGCCTGCTCGCCGCCGTCAGCCATGAGCTGCGCACGCCGCTCAATTCCATCATCGGTTTTTCCGACATGCTGTCGCATGAAATGGGCGGCAAGCTCGCCAATGAAAAACAGCGCGAATATGCGGGCCTCATCCACCAGTCCGGCCATTATCTGCTGGAACTCGTGAATGCCGTTCTCGACAATTCGCGGCTGGAAACCGGCAATTATGCCATCGAGCCGCAAAGCCTGGCTTTCCGCGACGTTGCCGAAATGTGCACCGCCGTCATGCTGCCGCAGGCGGAAAAGAAGGGGGTTGCCTTCTGCCACCGTGTCGGCAATGCCGTGGGCGAAGTGGTGGCCGACCGCCGCGCCGTCCAGCAGATCCTGCTCAATCTGGCCGGAAACGCGGTGAAATTCACCCAGACCGGCGGCTGCGTCACCATCGATGCGGCGCGCGTGATGGCCGATGGTCGCCCGATGCTCGAACTCAGCGTATCGGATACCGGCATCGGCATCGAGCCGGAAGACATGCAGCGCATCGGCACGCCGTTCGTGCGCGCCGACAACAGCTATACGCGCGCGCAGGAGGGGAGCGGCCTTGGCCTGTCGGTGGTCAAGGGGCTCGTGGAACTGCATCAGGGGTCGATGCAGATCAGAAGCTGCCCCGGCGAAGGCACGGTCGTCACGATCCGCCTGCCGGTAGCAGGTCCGCAATATGTCATGGGAGATGACGAACATCACGAACTTGGCACGGTGATCGACATGCACCGTCACCAGGGAGAAAGGCGTAATGACTGGCAGAACGACGAAGGCGATGGAGAAATCCGGGACGAAATCCGGGAGCAGAAAAATGCGCAAACCCGCAAAACGGCGTAGTCTCGGATCGCGGCTTGTCCATTTCTTCTTCACATCGGCCTCATCGCTTGCGATAGCCGCCGGAGAATTCATCGTGCGCAACCCCGTCCTGACCGGCGGGGCCACGGCGTTTCTGGTGGTAATGAGTTTCGTTTCCGCCAATGCGCTCTGGTATCAGCCGGAGGCGCACAATGCCGTCTTCTTCCGCACAAGGCCGGATTTCGTGTTCAAGCCGACGCCGCGCACGGTTCTGCCGGGCACGGCCGCGACCGCCGACGCCGCGCCGAAGCCGGTCGAAGCCGCTGCCAGCGCGCGGCAAGGTAGCACAACCGATCAGCCGTCGGAGATTGCAAGCCCGTCGCCCGACAGGATGAGCGTGACCGCATCCGTCGATGACACGCTGCCCGCACTTGCGCCCAATGCCGATCTCGAAATCGCGCGGTTGCAGCAGCGGCTTTCCACGCTTGGAATTTACAAGGGGTCGGTGGACGGTTTCACCGGACCTCAGACCCGGGAGGCCGTGGAGCGCTGGCGTGAATTGCAAAAGAAACTGGGCGTCGAACAGGCTGGCATTCCGGCTCAGCTTCAATTGCTGGCCGATGCGCCGGACGATGCTACGCAGAAAGACGATATCGCCAGGGCCATCGAGGTCGTGGTTCCGACCCCGCGTCCGCAACCGGCAGTCCTCAGGACGGGAGCATCCGCCAAGCCGAAGGCAGACCTCGCATCCTACCAGAAACCGGCCCCGAAAAAGCAGGCTGCGCCCGCTGTCTCTTCGTCGAACGTGTCTTCACAGGATATCATCCGCGTACAGGCGGGCCTGAAGGCATTCGGCAATGACCGGGTGCCGGTGAACGGCCAGCAAGGCAAGGCAACGCAGAATGCCGTGCGCGAATTCCAGAAACTGTTCGGCATGTCGGTAACGGGCGAAATCGACGCGGCGCTTATCGCCAAGATGCGCGAAATCGGCCTTATCGGTTAGGGAACTCCGGTGCGCCTGACTTCGGATTTCTGGGTTTCGGCATTGATCCGCAAGGTGCAGGGCGAGGGCGGTTTCGCCTATCTCGCCCGCCGCGGCTCGCCGGAAGCGGGGGCGATTTTCATCAAGGTCAGCTCGCGCTTCGGCACATGCGATCTTTACGCGCCCGCCCCCCAGACCTCCTATGAAGAGGACAATGACGGGGAACGCATGTTCCTGCGCATTCTTCACGATGCCGACGACATGGCGACGGGCGACCGCATGGCGCGGGAAATCCGCTTCGATCCCGATCTCTGGTTGGTCGAACTGGAAGATATTGCCGACGCATCGGCTTTCTTTTCAATTTCGCCGGACTGATTTTTGCTGGAATTGCTCTATTTCACCGACCGCTGTTGCGATGGCCGGTCGGTATTGGCGGCGTCCACCAGTGGCGCATCGTCTTCGGCTTGCGCCATTTCGCGCAGCTTGCCGCGCAGGAGCGCCGACATATCCTCCGCTTTCCAGCGACGCACGAGCGCCATGGCCTTTTCGCGGTCGATGGAACGGTAGATATGGACGAATTCCCGCAGGCTGTCGCGACTGGTTTCGATGGGACCAAGCACCGTTATCATCACCAGATAACATTCGGCAGCCGTGAGGCCCAGCGCCCTGAGCGCGATGGGCAGATGCGAATCGGGCCAATGACCGATGATCGCCTCAGCCCGATCGAAGGACAGGTCCAGCGCATCGGCGAGTGCGATGCGGAAAAAATGGCTGTCGATCAGGAGCGCGGTGTCGATGAGGTGCTGCGAGCCCATTGCCGCGCCCGCGTCGAAAAAGGGCTGCTGAAGCGAGCGCGCCAGACGCTCGGAACTGTCTTCCGTCATCAGCGGCGTATGGGCGGCGGAAAGGTCGGGCACGTCCGGCTTCTGGAGCGGTTCGGCTTCGATGTCGGCAAGGCTTGCCTGAAGGGTAAGGGTGCGATCCACGGTCGGATCGGCAAAACTGTGCAGAACATCTTGCAGGAGAGGGTCGGCGCACTGGCGTCGGGCAATGGCGCGCGCATGGGCGAGGCCGTTCCGGCCGACGATCTCGATCAGGTCGGCAGGGCGCAGGATCGGCGAGCGCAGCAGGATTGGCGCGGAAATTTCCACCGGTTCGCCAGCCAGAGCCAGAACGAGGCGGCGCGGCGCGTCTTCCAGTTGCGCCAGCGCATTGGCCGCGTGTCGCTTGCCGCGCGTGGTCGCGCATTGCAGAAGCGGCACAGCCAGATCTTCAAGCTGCTGCATGTCCTGCCGTCCGGGGCGCGTGATCCCCGAAAACGCCGAAATGGCGGCCGCCAGAAGGTCGTCCGCCTTGCTGTTGCCAGCCTTGGAATTCGATGGGCTCCGGTGGCCTGAAATATCCTCCAGGGCGCGGAACTGATCATTTGTCACGCAGATTACTCCGGTAGGCACACACTCGCCCGCCCCAAATCGCATTCACGTCGCCGGCGCGGCCGGAAAAGACGGAAATGTTCCCCGCATGGGTCGGTAGCCGGAATAGTAGCAATGAAGCCTTAGCAACTCATTAACCGTGACGGAATGAACCCCGTCATGCGGGCCGGTCACGTTCCCTCGAAGGGCGCGCACTGCGCTTCCCTGAAAAAGCGCTGCACTTGCGCGCTCCATGTCGGATCGGGCGCGAAAACACGCAGCACCGCAACGCCTTCGCCGATGTTCTGCTCGATCAGGATCGAACGCAGGCCAGCCCGCCTCCCATCGGAGCGCAGGCTCGCCATGCCTATCGGGTCGGCAAGGACCAGATCGAGGATGCGTTCGTTGGAGACGCTGTCATTCAGGCTGTAGAGGTTGTCGCCATTGGGCGCATAGATCGACAGCGACCAGTAGGGCACGTCGGAGCCTGCCATCATGTGCACCGGACCGTCGGCCAGATCGAAGCGGCAGGTGGCCTCCACGATCAGCGGATCGCGGTCGCCCACCGGGCCGGTCCTGTGGTCGAGCCGCTGGAAACGATAGGCCTCGTTGCCGGTCTCTATCCGCGACCATGCATTCATGTCGGAATAAACCGGAACGAGGAACAGCACTGCAATATGGACGATTGCCGCGCCGATGATTCCCAGAAGAAGAAGGCGGAGCAGGCGGGCGGGCCGCAGGCTTTCGAACTTTCGGCTAGCCATCTTTACGCTAACCATGGCAGGCCTCCTTGCCCCGGACGAGGGCGGGCATGACCAGATCGGACAGGCCGGACGAGGAAGCAGCGGGTGTGTCGTAAAGCGTCATCACTAGCACGAAATCGCCGCTTCCTTCGACCGGAAGCCAGTTGCCGGGCGCCGCATCGGGGCCGATGGTGATCGTCACGCTGCCATCGTCGCCATAAAGCACTTCGCGGGACTGGAGCGCTTCCTGCAATCCCGCGCGCGGTGCGATCGGTTCGAGATCGGGCGCTGCCGGATAGACGGTCCAGAAGCGGGTGGGCGGCGTCATTCCGCTCAGGCGGTAGGTGCAGCCGCGTTTCAGTTCCCGCCCGCTATTGTCGCTGCGCGCATAAAAGGGCAGTCCTTCAGCGGTTCCGAGCGCCAGATAGGCCTTCCGGGCGGCGCGCGCCTTGGAATAGGGGTCGGCATCGGGCGTACCCGCCGCCGGATAGGCGCTCCACACGCCGACGCGCAATTCTCCGAACCCTTCGAAGCGGTCGAGAATCACATCCACGCTCCAGATGCCGCCGCCAAGCGCCAGCACAAGCACGATCGCTACCTTGAAAACTGTCTTGAACATCGCGCCTCAGAGTACCGATACTTTCGCACGCTCGGCGATCTTGGGCAGAGGCGGTGCGGCAAGGAAGCGATCATGCAACTCCTTGAGAACTTTTGTCGACATCGGCGAGAGGACCCGCGGCGGTGCGGCCATGGTTTCTTCCTGTGCGGCATTCGCCACCTGCGGTTCGCTCTTCCCGGGTGGTGCGGGGAAGGGCGGCGTCACGCCCGGAATGGGCTTCAACTCGATGTTCTGATGTGCATAGGCCATCATGCGCTGCCAGGCCATGGCAGGCAGGACGCCGCCGGTCACACCCTTCATCGGCGTGAAATTGTCGTTGCCGAACCAGACGGCGGCGGTGAAATTGCCGGTAAAGCCGACGAACCACGCATCGCGGTAATTCTGGGTCGTGCCCGTCTTGCCGCCGACGCGCGTCATGGGCAGCGCCGCGCGGCGACCCGTGCCGCGTTCAGGCACCTGCACAAGCATGGTGTTCATTTCCAGCGCGGCTTTTTCCGACAATGCGCGGTGCGGCTTCGGCGCGTCGCGGCTGAAATCCCAAAGCACCTTGCCGTCCGCCGAAACGATCTGCGTGAAAGGGTGGCGGTTTCCGGCCATGCCCGCATTCGGGAACACGTTGAAGCCCGTGGCCTGGTCCATCACCGTCATTTCCGATGTGCCGAGCACCATGGTCTTGTGCGAGGAGATCGGTGATTCCACACCCATCGCCCTGGTCAGCGCGACAACGGGCGCGGTGGTGAGATAATCGCGGGCAAGGCGCACCGGTACGCTGTTCAGAGAGCGGACGAGCGCGGTGGTCAGGTCCACGCGGCCTGCAAAGCTGCGGCCGTAATTGCGCGGCGACCAGTTGCCCCAGCTGATCGGCGCGTCCGAAACGATGGTGCTGGGCGTCAGTCCCTTTTCCATTGCCGCCGCATAGACATAGGGCTTGAAGGACGAGCCTGCCTGCCGCAACGCCCTGGTGGCGCGGTTGAACTGGCTCTCGCCATAATCGCGCCCGCCGACGAGTGCCCGCACCGATCCGTCATTGGCCAGCACGACGGTCGCGGCTTCCGATACGTTATATTCCTTCCCGAACTGGCGCAGGTGATATTCGAGCGATTCTTCCGCTGCCTTCTGGATATTGCGGTCGAGCGTCGTGCGCACGATCAGCGTATGCTGCGGAATGGAGGACGCGACCTTCTTCACCTCCTCAAACGCCCAGTCGAGGAAATAATCGGGACTTTCGTTCTTGGCGCGGTCGATGACGCTGGCCGGATGACGGCGCGCCGCCGCCACCTGTCCCTCGCTCATGAAGCCGCTTTCCACCATGTTGGAAAGCACGACATTGGCGCGGGCGCGCGCGGCGGGCAGGTTGACATGCGGCGCAAACTTGGCCGGAGCCTTGAACAGCCCCGCCAGCATCGCCGCTTCCGCGAGCGAGACATCCTTGATGTTCTTGCCGAAATAGAAATCCGAAGCCGCCGCGATGCCGAACGTGCCGCCGCCCATATAGGCGCGGTCGAGATAGAGCTGAAGGATTTCCTTCTTGCTCAGATTGCTTTCCAGCCACAGCGCGAGAAAGGCTTCCTTGATCTTGCGCTCAATGGTGCGTTCGTTGGAAAGGAACAGGTTCTTGGCCAATTGCTGGGTGATCGTCGAGCCGCCCTGAACCACGCCATTGGCGCGCATGTTCTGGCTGAGCGCGCGGGTCAGCCCCCACAAATCGATACCGTAATGATCGAAGAAGCGACGGTCCTCGGTGCCGAGCACCGCCTTGATGACGTGATCCGGCAATTCGTCGATGGGCACGGCCTGGCGATGGAGGATGCCGCGCTGGCCGATCTCGTTGCCGTAACGGTCGAGGAAGGTGACGGCATAGTCGTCCTGCGCGCGCCAGTCCTTTTTTGTCTCCTCGAAGGCGGGCAAGGCGAGGACCAGCATCAGAACCGCGCCGGAGACGCCGAGGGTAAAGCCTTCGTCCAGAACCTCGACCACCAAACGGCGGAACCCGCGCACGCGAAAGTGCCGCGAGAAGATCGTGACGTTCTCCCACCACTCGCCCAGATTGTAGCGCAGGCCGTAGAGCGAGGAATCGATCCACGCGTCAAGCCCGATCAGCCGCGAAACCCTGAACGGCTTGCGCTTCCCGCTTTCGGGGGCTTTATCTTCCGCTTCACGCATGGACTCTGACTTCGGCACGGTTGGTTTCGCAGACAGGCGGACTTTGTATTTTCATCATAGCAGATAAATAAGCCACACCTCATCTGAAATGGTTAAAGCGCTGGAGCCTTACGTAGAAGGAAAATAATCTTTTATAGGAAAAAAATCCTTGACTGCGTAACGGTGCTTTGTTAGGTTTTCCGTACAGTCGAAGAATTGCGACCGAAACCGGCCCGGACACACAAGACACACGACAGTCAGGTGCGGAAAGCGGACGGATCGGCTCTCCGGGCATTTTTTTAAAAAAGGCAGATAGAGCGATTGCAAGATTGTGGATGCACATTTTAGAACTCTCGACAGGCTGGCGCGTAGTGAGGCGCGTATTCGCCTGGCGCACCAGTTGCAGACCGCGCACGGCATCGATCCCGCCGATCTGGCGGAACTGCTGTCTCTGCCGGTCAGCCAGTATCTCAACCGCCTGGAGCGCCTGAAACTCACAAATTCGAATGAACAGGCCGATACCCGGAAACGGGAGCGGAACGCTGTTCTGGAGCGCCTGCAGGCGGAATTGAAGCGGCTGCTGGATGGTGAGGAACTGCCGGACAAGAGCAAGGCGGAAGCGCTGACCGCACTTGCCCGCGCGGTGAAGTCGGTGGGCGAACTCGCCTCAGACGAGAAGGTGGCTGGTCTCCCCGCCATGGGGGGCATGGTGACCACGGTCGGCGAGGCGCGGAAGGCGCTGAAGCGCATAAGCAGGAGAATCGAAGAACTTGCGGAAAGGCGGGCACGGGAAATCGTGGCTGGCCGGATTGACGCCGCCTCAAATTGCGGCAGCGGAGGCGGAATGGCTGCTTCAGGCGCGTGATGCGCAATTGCCGCCCGGCGGCGACTGGCGCGTCTGGCTCATTCTGGGCGGGCGCGGGTCCGGCAAGACGCGGGCAGGGGCAGAATGGACATCGGGCATGGCGCTCGGCCTGCCGCCTTTCGCGGCGGCGAAATGCGGGCACATCGCGCTGGTCGGCGAAACCTTCGGCGATGCGCGCGAGGTGATGGTGGACGGACCGTCGGGCATTCTGGCGGTCTCGCGGCTGGCGCGCCCGCGCTATGAAGCGACGCGCCGCAGGCTCCTGTGGGACAATGGCGCGGTGGCTTCGCTCTATTCCTCGGAAGACCCGGACAGCCTGCGCGGCCCGCAATTCGACGCTGCATGGTGCGATGAACTGGCGAAATGGAAAAACCCGCAGGAAACATGGGACATGCTGCAATTCGGCCTGCGCCTCGGTACGTTTCCGAGGCAGGTCGTCACCACGACGCCGCGCGCCGTGCCGCTTCTGAAAACACTGGTCTCGGATGTTTCCGTTTCGATGACGCATATGCGGACGGAGGAAAACGCCGCCAATCTGGCGACCGGCTTCCTGGAAGCGGTCAACGGTCGTTACGGGGGCACGAGGCTTGGCAGGCAGGAACTGGCCGGCGAACTGATCGAGGAACGCGCGGGCGCACTCTGGACGCGCGATCTTGTCGAGCAATGTTTCGAAACCGGAACGCCGGAGCTTGTCCGCATCGTGGTGGCTATCGACCCGCCCGCTTCGTCGGGCAAGGCATCGGATGCCTGCGGGATCGTCGTGGCCGGCCTCGACGCGGAAGGGCAGGCCCATGTTCTGGCCGATGCAAGCATGAGCGCCGCAAAGCCGCATGAATGGGCGCGCAGGGCCATCGCGCTTTATCACGCCCATGAGGCCGACGCGATTGTCGCCGAGGTCAATCAGGGCGGCGAGATGGTGGCGGCGGTGCTGGCCGCCGAAGATGCGGCGGTGCCGGTGCTCAAGCGCCACGCTTCGCGGGGCAAATTTCTGCGGGCGGAGCCGGTGGCCGCGCTCTACGAACAGGGGCGCATCCGCCATGCCGGTCGGTTTCCGGCGCTGGAGGACGAAATGTGCGATTTCGCACCGGGCGGTCTTTCCAGCGGCAGGTCGCCGGACCGGCTCGACGCGCTTGTCTGGGCGCTCAGCGAACTGATGCTCGGCACCGAACGCAAACCGCGCATACGCCGGTTTGGCTGAATTTTCATAACGTTGGAGAAGCCATCGAATGGCATGGAACTGGGTCCGAAAATGGCCGGGGCGACGAAACGCGCCCGTATCAGCCACGAAGTCCGACGCCTCGCGTCAGACGAAAATGGCGAACGGTTTTGTCGCATTGCATATGGAGCGCGGCGCGTCGTGGATTGCGCGGGATTATACGTCGCTGGCGCGTGAAGGCTTCATGCGCAATCCGGTCGCGCATCGCTGTGTGCGGATGATCGCCGATGCGGCGAGCAGCATACCATGGCTGCTTTATGAGGGCGCGACCGAACATGAGACGCATCCGCTTCTCGATCTGATCGCCCGGCCGCAGGGCGGCCTGGACGGGGCGACATTCTTCGAGCGGCTTTATGGCCATTTGCTGATTTCCGGCAATGCCTATGTGGAACGTGTCGATTTGCCGAGCGGCGGCATGGAGCTGCATCTGCTGCGCCCGGAGCGTGTAAGCGTCGAGACCGATGCCGAAGGCTGGCCGCTGGCGCTCAACTATCGTTCGGGCGGCACGAGCCGACGTCTTTCGATCGGAAGCCCTGCTGCCAGCGCATTGCAGCTCAAGCTGTTTCACCCGCTGGATGATCACTACGGTTTTCCACCGCTGGAAGCGGCCCTGATGGCGCTCGACCTCCACAATGCGGCGGGCGCCTGGAACAAGGCGCTGCTCGATAATTCTGCCCGCCCTTCTGGTGCGCTGGTCTATGCGCCGAAAGACGGCGGCAACCTGACGGAAGAACAGTTCGAGCGTCTCAAGGAGGAACTGGAAGATGGCTATACGGGCGCATCCGGGGCCGGACGCCCGCTTCTCCTGGAGGGCGGTCTCGACTGGAAGGCGATGGGCTACAGCCCGCAGGACATGGATTTCATCGAAGCCAGGAATGGCGCGGCGCGCGACATCGCGCTGGCTTTCGGTGTGCCGCCCATGCTGCTCGGTATTCCGGGCGACAACACCTACGCCAATTATGCGGAAGCCAACCGCGCCTTTTACCGGCTGACGGTGCTGCCGCTGATCGGTCGCACGGCCAAGGCGCTCAGCGGCTGGCTTGGCCCGCGCTTTGGCGATGACCTGCAACTCGATCACGATATCGACCGTATCGAAGGGCTGTCGGCGGAGCGGGAATCGCTGTGGCGGCGCGTTTCCGATGCGCCGTTTCTGACCGATGAGGAAAAACGCGATGCGGTCGGCTACCAGCCGCATTCAGCTCCGCATTCGAGAAGGAGACCGATATGACCGACCTCAACGATACTGTCCTTGCCTCCGGGCCCGCCTGGATATGGTTCGCCAAGATGGCGGGCGCGGTGGCGGGATCGGCGGTGTCGCTCGCCTATATGCTGCCGCATGGCAGGCGCGAGGCGGCGATCCGCTTTGCCGTCGGCATCATTTGCGGCATGGTTTTCGGCGGGGCCGCGGGCGTGAAGATTGCCGAGGCGCTGGCGCTGGACGGCCTTCTTGGCAGGGCTGAACTGATGCTGATGGGATCAGCCGCCGCAAGCCTCGCCGCCTGGTCGGCGCTTGGCGTGTTCAGGCGCTTTGCCGAGCGGCTGAAACAGGCGCCCATACCCGGAATCCTGCCAGCTGAAAGGGGCCGCAATGGCGAAATCTGATCTGCGGCTGGAAACCAAACGGGCAGCTCTCGCCATCGAGGACGTGGAGCTGGACGGCAGCTTTTCCGGCTATGCCAGCGTCTTCGGGATGCCGGACCTTGGCAATGACGTGATCGAACGGGGCGCTTTCGCCCGTTCTCTCGGCAGGCGGCGCGCGTCGGGCGTGCGCATGTTGTGGCAGCACGATGCCGCCGAACCGATCGGCGTGTGGACCGCGATCCGCGAGGATGCGCGCGGTCTTTATGTGGAGGGCAGGCTTGCCAAGGGCGTTGCGCGGGCGCGCGATGCGCTGGAACTGATGCGCAGCGGCGGGCTGGATGGCCTGTCCATCGGCTTTCGCACCGTCAGGGCGCGCAAGGATGCGCGCACGGGACTGCGTCATATCGTGGAAGCCGACCTCTGGGAAATCTCGATCGTCACCTTTCCGATGCTGCCTGAGGCGCGCGTCAGCAGCGTCAAGGCGGGTCTGCCGACAATACGCGAATTCGAACGCTGGCTCACGCGGGATGCGGGGCTGAGCAGGGCTGCGGCGAAAACCGTGATAGCGAAGGGCTTCGCGGCATTGGCCCGTGGCTGGAACAGGCAGGGGCGGGACGCTCTTCTGCCGGACGAAACGAGCCTCGCGCAGCGTATGCGCGACGCTGCCAGAACAATGATCTGAAACACAAATCACAGGATGAACATGGAAAAAACCCATGCAATCGCGCTCGAAACCAAGAGCGCGGAAACGAAGGCGCTTGCCCATAATGACGGCGATGTCTCCGAGGCCTTCGACGATTTCATGACCGCATTTTCGGCTTTTCGCGAGGCCAATGACGAGCGCTTGAAAAAGGTCGAGAAGGGCGTCGATGCCGATGTGCTGCTGCGCGACAAGGTGGAGCGTATCAACCACGCGCTCGACGAACAGAAGGCGGCGCTCGACCAGTATGTCCTGAAGCAGTCGCGCCCGCCGCTGGGCGGTGTGGCGCCGCTTGCCGATGTCGAGCACAAGCAGGCTTTCGACGGCTATTTGCGCCGTGGCGACGAACAGGCGCTGCGCGGAATCGAGCAGAAGGCGCATTCCTACGCTTCCGGCCCGGACGGCGGTTATCTGGTGCCTTCCGAGCTGGAAGCGGAAATTGGCCGCAGGCTTGCGGTCCTGTCTCCGGTCCGGGGGATTTCCGGTGTGCGTCAGGTCTCGGGCGCGGTTCTCAAAAAGCCGTTTTCGGTCAGCGGTCCGGCGACCGGCTGGGTCGGCGAAACCGATGAACGTCCGCAGACGGCTTCCGCCAAGCTGGCCGAATTGCAGTTCCCGACCATGGAGATCTACGCCATGCCCGCCGCGACCGCGTCGCTTCTCGACGATGCGGCGGTCAATGTCGAGCAGTGGATTGCCGACGAAGTGGAAACGGCCTTCGCGGAACAGGAAGGCGATGCCTTCGTCAATGGCGATGGCGTCAACAAGCCGCGCGGTTTTCTCGATTACGAAAGCGTCGCGGACGATGCCTGGACCTGGGGCAAGATCGGCCACATCGCGACCGGTGTGGCGGGCGCCCTGCCGGAGGAGGACCCGTCGGACAAGCTCATTGAGCTGATCTACGGCCTTCGCGCCGGCTATCGCCAGAACGCCAACTTCGTCATGAACCGCAAGACGCAGAGCGTGCTGCGCAAGCTCAAGGACAATGACGGCAACTATCTCTGGCAGCCGCCCTCCGCCGTTGGCGAGAAGGCTTCCCTGATGGGGTTCGGTCTGGTCGAGGCCGAACATATGCCGGATATCGTCGCCGACAGCCCGGCAATCGCCTTCGGCGATTTCGGACGCGGCTATCTGGTGGTCGACCGTATCGGCGTCCGCGTATTGCGCGATCCATATTCCGCCAAGCCCTACGTGCTCTTCTATACCACCAAGCGCGTGGGCGGCGGCGTGCAGGACTTTGAAGCAATCAAGCTCCTGAAATTTTCCGCCTGATGGAACATGCGGTTTGAAACTGTCAGTTTTTGCAGTGGATTTCGGGGCTACCTGCCGGTTTTGGCAGGTAGTTTCCTGCCCGCAAGCAGGTGAATCTCCGGGAGAGGTTCTTATTCGACTGACTGATTTGAAAGTTAGAATCTAGGGGAAAACATATGACAATGTTTCTTGTCACGCCGCCGGTGCTGGAGCCGGTGACGGTTGCGGATGCACGCGCATTCCTGCGAATTTCCACCGATAGCGAGGATGATATCCTGCGCCGTCTGATCGCGGCCGCCCGTGAAATCATCGAATCCGAAACAGGTCTGTCCCTGATCGACCAGACGTGGCGGCTGCGTGTGGATCGCTGGCCGCGCTCCGGGCGTCTCGCCTTGTTCAAATATCCCGTAAAGATGGTGACGACCGTCGTGGCCTACAGGCCGGACGGAACCGCGATCAGTTTTTCGCCGGAAGAGTTCATCCTGCATCACGGGCGCAGGCCTCAGCGGCTCTATATGGCGCAATATCCCGATGCGTCGGAATTCGTCGGTCTTGAAGTCGATTTCGTGGCCGGTTTCGGTGAAAGCGGCGTCGAGGTGCCGGATGCCCTGAAACAGGCGGTCCTGACGCTTACCGCGCATCTTTACGAATCGCGCGCCGGTGTCGATGCGGCCTCCGCACCGCGCAGCTTTCCGCCCGTCATCGCCCAGATGATCGATAGCTGGCGGCGGGTATCGCTATGAACAATGTCCTCTTCATCGATCCGGGCCAACTCACATCCGAGCTGGCGCTGGAAGCGATGCAGCCGATTGCCGACGGCATGGGCGGTTATGACGAGAGCTGGGACGAGATCGGCATGGTCTGGGGACGGATCGAGCCGGTTTCGACCTCGCAGAAGGATTTCGGCGCCCGGCCGCGGCCTGAAGTGACGCATCGCATTCTGCTGCGGTTTCGCCCCGATCTGTCGTCGGCCATGCGACTGCGCAAGGGCGGGCGCATCTTCTCGCTGCGCTCCGTCCACGACCCGGACGAGAGCGGGCGCTACCTCATCTGTCTGGCGACGGAGCAGGGACGGTGAAGCTTTCAATGCAGGTTACATTCGACGGTCTCGTCCGCGCGCTGCGCTGGAAAGCGTTGTCGGCCGGCGAAACCGTCGCGGTTCAACCCATGCCGTCATCGAGGGGTGGCGACATTTACCAGACCGGTGGAGCAGGCGGAGACAGGCATGAAGAACGGCGCGGCAGCATTGCAGAGGGCACTGTTTGAGGCCCTGAAGAATGACGACGAACTCATTGAATCGATTGGCGGCGAGCACATTTACGATCATGTTCCGCCCAAGGGGCCTTTCCCCTGCGTAACGCTCGGTGAAACGGCCACCCGCGACTGGAATACATCGACGGAGGCGGGCGGCGAGCATTTTCTCAACATATTGATCTGGGCGCGCGAAAGCGGGCGCAAGCGCGTGCTCGACATTGCCGCGAAGATTGCGACGCGGCTCGATGGAATGCCGGTTGAGGTCAACGGCCACAGGCTGGTGAACCTGATGCTGACCGAGGTTCTCGCACGCAATACGGATGGCCTTGGCAGCTATCTCGGCACCATGCGTTACCGCGCCGTGACGGAGCCGGTCGGTTAGAGCGCGTTTCGATCTGATTGAATCAGATCGGCGCTCTAACGCTTTCTATTTCAAGCATAATCTTATCGATCCTCGTTTCACTCCGGTCGGATTGTGCTCTAAACACCTGGAAAACAAGGAAATCACAATGGCAGCACAGAGGGGCAAGGATATCCTGCTCAAGACGGCGGGCGACGACGGCATGTTTGAAACCTGCGCGGGTCTTCGCACCAAGCGCGTCGCCTTCAACGCCGAAACCGTGGATGTCACGGATGCCGATGCCGCCGGGCGCTGGCGGCAATTGCTGGCGGGCAGCGGTGTCCAGCGGGCATCGGTCAGCGGTTCGGGCATTTTCAAGGACGCGGCGTCCGACGCGCTGATCCGCCGGATATTCTTCGAGGGAGAGATCCGCGACTGGCAGATCGTCCTGCCGGATTTCGGCACGATCAGCGGCCCGTTCCAGATCACCGCTCTGGAATATGGCGGCAATCACGATGCCGAGGTGACTTTCGAGATTGCGCTGGAATCGGCAAGCCTCATCACATTCAGCGAGGCGCTGTGATGGTCAATCGCCATCGCGGCGAAATCGCGGCCCGTCTCGACGGTCGCGACTGGACGCTCTGCCTGACGCTGGGCGCTCTGGCGGAACTGGAATCGGCGTTCGAAGTCGATAATCTATCCGATCTCACGGCGCGCTTCTCCAGCGGGCGGCTATCGGCCCGCGACATGCAGCGCATCATCTGTGCGGGGCTTCGCGGCGGCGGTCATTCGGTCAGCGAGGAGGATGTGGCCGACATGCGCGCCGAGGGCGGAGCGGCGGGCTTTGCCCGTATCGTCGCCGCGCTGCTGACGGTTACTTTCGGATCGCCTGATAAGGATTCCACACCAAACCCTTGAATGCCGCAGTTGAATCGAATTCTCCGCCGCCGCCACCTTTTCCCTGGGGTGAGGCGATGCGGATGGGATTCGGTCTGCTGCGGCTGTCTCCGCAGGTATTCTGGTCGATGACGCCGCGTGAACTCAGCGCCGCGCTCGGCCCCGTCGTTCCGGTCTTCAATGCGCCCTCGCGACAATCGCTCGAAGCGCTGATGCGCGCCTTTCCCGACAGGTAAACCCCGACAGGTATAAAATGACAGATGAAACCCTGACCGTATCCGTCAACGCGGATACGAGCGCATTCGATCGCGCGCTGACCGATCTTGAAAAGCGTTCGTCCAGCTTCGGCAACAGCCTGACCTCCGCGCTCAAGGGCGCGATCATGTCCGGCAAGGGGCTTGAGGATGTGTTGCACGGCCTTGCCGCCAGCCTTGCAGGCACGGCGCTTTCTGCCGGAATGCAGCCGCTTCAGAACCTCACGGCATCGATGATGGGCGGGCTGTTCAGCGGCATTCGCGGCATCATGCCCTTTGCCAGGGGCGGCGTGGTGTCCAGCCCGACCTATTTCGGCATGGGCAACGGCGCGCTCGGCCTGACAGGCGAAGCGGGTGCCGAAGCCATCCTGCCGCTTGCCCGCGGCAGCGACGGGCGTCTCGGCGTCGCGACGGGAGGAAACGGCGGCAAGCCTGTGCAGGTTGTGTTCAATATGGTGTCGCCGGACGCATCCTCGTTTCGCAAGTCGGAAGCCCAGCTTTCCACAATGCTGGCGGGCGCCGTGCGTCGCGGCGCACGGAGGCTTTGAGCATGATCGAGGCTTTTCATGATGTGCGCTTTCCGCTCGGCGTCTCTTTCGGAGCGACAGGCGGGCCGGAATGGCGCAACGAAATCGTGGCGCTCACTTCGGGCCACGAAAGGCGCAATGCCCGCTGGGCGCGTTCCCGCCGCCATTTCGATGCCGGAACCGGCCTGCGCTCGCTCGACGATCTCAGGCAGGTGCTGGCTTTCTTCGAAGCGCGGCACGGCTCGCTTCATACATTCCGCTTTCGCGATCCGTTCGATTTCTCGTCGGCTGTGGGCAGCGCGCCGCCCGCAGCAACCGATCAGCATATCGGCACGGGCGACGGTGTGGCGGCGAGCTTCCAGCTCGTCAAACGCTACGAAAGCCATGACCGTATCATCACCCACCCCGTTGTCGGGTCCGTCACCGTGGCGGTTGCCGGTGCGGCCTTGCCCGAAGGCGAAGCCTTCACCGTCGATCCCGTCACCGGAACGGTGACGTTCCAGCCGGATTACGCGCCCGCATCCGGGGCGGACATCACCGCAGGCTTTCTGTTCGATGTGCCGGTGCGCTTCGACACAGAGCGGCTGACCGCGAGCATCGCCTCATTTCAGGCGGGTGAAATTCCGTCGATCCCCATCGTCGAGGTCAAGTCATGATACCCGTTCCCACCGAACTTGAATCACATTTGCAGGGCGAGGTGACAAGCCATTGCTTCGCCTGGCTTATAAGAAGAAGCGATGGCATGGTTCTGGGCTTCACCGATCACGACCGCGCGCTGTCGGTCGACGGGGTTGCCTGCGAACCTTTGACCGGATTGAACAGCAGCGAAGCTTCGACGACGCTCGGCCTGTCGGTAGCGGGCGGCGAAGTGGAGGGCGCGCTGTCCTCGGCCAGGATCAGCGACATCGACATCGAACAGGGCCGCTATGACGGGGCTTCCATCGAGGTCTATCTGGTCAACTGGTCCGCGCCGGAACAGCATATGTTGCTGCGGCGCTGGACGGCGGGCAGGATCAGCCGTTCGGGTAGTCGTTTCGTGATGGAACTGAAAGGCGCCGCCGCCGCTTTTGATGCCGTGCGCGGGCGGCGGGTGCTGCGCAATTGCGACGCGGATTTCGGCGATAGCCGCTGCGCCGTCCCGGTCGCCGATCCGCGCTATTTCGCCGACTGCACGGTGCTTGCGGCTGTCGGGGGCGAACTGACGGCAGTGGGGCTGGACGGTTTTGCGCCCGGCTGGTTCGCCGAAGGAAGGCTGACCTGGACAAGCGGCCCCAACTCCGGTTGGACGGTCCGTGTCGTGAGCCATGCCGGACCTGTCCTGAAACTCGCCGAACCGCCGGTTATGCCAGTCTCTGCGGGTGACGGCTTTCGTGTAATTGCCGGGTGCGACAAGGGCTTTGCCACCTGCAAGGCGAAATTCTCCAACCATCTCAATTTTCGCGGCTTCCCGCATCTGCCGGGCAATGACGCGGCTTTTGCCTATGTCGATGGCGGCAGCGAATATGACGGGAGCGCGCTCGTATCATGACGATTGCCGAACAGGTTCTGGCCGAGGCCGAACGATGGATCGGAACGCCTTACCGGCATGGCGCCTCGACGCGTGGCGTCAGTTGCGATTGCCTCGGTCTGGTGCGCGGTGTCTGGAGAATCCTCTACGGCGCGGAGCCGGAAACGCCCGGTGCCTATGCGCCGGACTGGGCCGAAGTCGCGCCGGGCGATCCCCTGTTGGAGGCGGCGTCGCGCCATATGGCGAAGCGGGAGGCGTCGGCACCCCTGCCGGGCGATCTCGTCGTGTTTCGCTGGCGGGCCGGGCTTGCGGCCAAGCATGTCGGCATCATGGCGCATGAAAACCGGTTCATCCACGCCTATCAGGGGCATCGTGTGATGGCTTCGGCGCTGGTGCCGCAATGGCGAAACCGCCTTGCGGGCATTTTCATCTTTCCCGAACGGAAAATCTGATCCATGGCCACAATTGTTTTGCAGGCGGTAGGTGCTGCGGTCGGCGGCATCTTCGGGCCTGTCGGCGCCGCTATCGGTGCTGGTCTCGGCGCGATGGGCGGTTATGCCATCGACAATGCGCTCATCAATTCCACGCGCCATATAGAAGGCGCGCGCCTGAACGCGGGGCGTGTCACAACCGCCGAGGAAGGCGCTGCCCTTCCTTTCGTCTATGGCACGGTACGGGTTTCGGGCACGCTGATCTGGGCGACGCGTTTCGAAGAGCAGAAGACCACCGAACGCCAGGGCGGCAAGGGCGGACCCAAAGTCACCAGTTACAGCTATTTCGGCAATGCCGCCTATGCGGTCGCGGAAGGGACGATTGCGGGTATCCGCCGCGTCTGGGCGGACGGACAGGAACTGGACCTGACCGAAATCGAAATGCGGGTCTGTCACGGCACTGAAATGCAGGATCCCGATCCGCTGATCGAGGCCAAGCAAGGGGTGGGAAATGCACCGGCCTATCGCGGCACGGCCTATGTGGTGTTCGAGCGTATCCCGCTCGACCGGTTCGGCAATCGTCTGCCGCAATTCCAGTTCGAGGTGATGCGGCCCGTCGGTGCGGTGGCGCGTTCGGTCCGCGCCGTGGCTCTCATTCCCGGCTCGACGGAGTTCGGGTTGTCGCCCGATCCGGTCAGCGATGAGCCGCTGGCAGGCCAGAAGCGCTGGATCAACCGCAATATCCTGCGCGGCCGCAGCGACTGGACTGCCTCCATGGATGAATTGCAGGCGCTTTGTCCGGGCCTGCGCCATGTCGCAATCGTGCTGCCATGGTTCGGCGACGATCTGCGCGCCGGTTCCTGCCGCATCCGCCCCGGCGTGACGAGCCTTTCCGCCCGCAAGCCGAGCCACGTCTGGCGGGTGGACAACGTCACCCGTGAAGAGGCGCATCTGATATCGACGAGCGGCGAGGGTGCGGCCTATGGCGGAACGCCGTCCGACGCGAGCGTGATCGCGGCTATCCGCGACGCGAAGGCGCGCGGCCTTGGTGTTACGCTATATCCTTTCATCATGATGGATGTACCGGAAGGCAACGAGCTTCCGTCTCCCTATGGCGGGGTCGGCCAGCCCGCCTATCCGTGGCGCGGCCGTGTCACCTGTCATCCGGCGACCGGCATGGCGGGTTCGCCTGACGGAGCCGCGGGCGCGGCGACACAGGTGCAGGCTTTCGTGCAAGGGGAATGGGGCTATCGCCGCTTCCTCCACCATTGCGCCGATCTTGCTATAGAGGCAGGCGGCGTCGATGCATTCCTGCTCGGATCGGAACTGCGCGGCCTGACCGGCATTCGCGACGGTCAGGCAAGCTTTCCTTTCGTGACGCATCTATGCGCGCTTGCTGCCGACATGCGGGCGAAGCTCGGTTCCGGTTGCAGGATCACCTACGGCGCGGACTGGTCGGAATATTTCGGCTATCAGGCACAGGACGGCACCGGCGATCTGTTCTTCAATCTGGATCCTCTCTGGGCTCACCCTGCCATAGATGCCATCGGCATCGACAATTACATGCCGCTTGCCGACTGGCGTGACGGCGATCTCGACGGCGGCAACCCGGATAGTTTTGCAACGGCCTACGATCTTGACGGCCTCACCGGCCAGGTGGCTTCGGGCGAGGGCTATGACTGGTTTTATGCAAGCGCCGGGGACCGTGAGGCGCGCAGGCGCTTGCCCATCGCGGACGGTCTTGCGAGCAAGCCGTGGGTCTATCGATACAAGGACCTCGAAGGCTGGTGGAGCAACCGGCATTATAACCGAATCGCAGGCGCCGAATTGCCTGAACCGACTGCCTGGGTGCCCCGGTCGAAGCCGTTCTGGTTCACCGAACTCGGCTGTCCCGCTGTCGACAAGGGCCCGAACCAGCCGAATGTCTTTCCAGATCCGAAATCGTCGGAAAATGCTACGCCCTATTTTTCGAACGGGTCGCGTGCGGATATAGGCATGGATCGCTTCCTGCGGGCGCATTACCGACACTGGCAGGGCAATAATCCCGTCTCGCCGGTCTATGGCGGGCCGATGCTGGATACGGATCGCATCTATCTCTGGTCCTGGGATACGCGGCCCTTCCCGGAGTTTCCGCTTGCCGCAGACCTGTGGGGCGATACGGCCAACTGGCGGCTCGGCCATTGGCTGAACGGGCGCATCAGCGGCGTGTCGCTGGATGAACTTATTGCAGCGATCCTGAAGGATTTCGATCTGCCGGAGGCGGATTGCGCCGGTGCTGACGGCCACCTTTCCGGGTTTGTCGTCGCCGAGCCGTCGAGCGCGCGGGGCGTGCTGGAACCGCTCCTGAATGTCTTCGGCGTCCACGGCTATGAACAGGCCGGGCGCTTCGTGTTCAAAAGCATTGCGCGCGCCGGATCGGCGCTGGCGCTTGCCGATTTCGTTCAGCCGGACGAAGGTGAGGCGCTGACGGCGGTGATCGAGGACCGGGACGACTTGCCCTCGGTGGCGCAGCTTTACTGCAACGATCCGTTGCGGGATTTCCAGATTGCGGGCGCGTCCGTGCGCCGCGACGAGGGGCAGGGCACGGAAACGCTCAGTCTTTCGGGCGTCATGGAGCAGGGGCCGGCCAGCGCGCTCGCCGAAGCCTGGATGGCGCGGCGTCATGCCGAACGCCGCACGGCGCAATTCTCGCTGCCATGGTCGGCGGCGGCGCTCCATGTCGGCGACCGGGTGCGGCTTGGCGTTCTGGACGGAGAGCGAAACTATGCCGTGACCGGGCTTGAAGATGGCGAGGTTCGCGCCGTTCGCGCGGTTGCGCTCGCCCCGAACATCGCCCTTGCCGACCACGGTACGACGCCGACGCGACCGCCCGGTGGTCCGGCGCTCGACATGAAGCCGGTCTTCCATCTTATCGATCTGCCGCTCTGGCCGGGCGCGGAAGACCCGGCGGCACAGTTCCGCATCGCCTGTCATGCAAAGCCATGGCGCGGCGCGGCGGTGTTCGCGTCGCCTTCCGACGACGGTTTTGCGGAACGCGCGATCGTACAGAACCGGGCAATCATGGGCGAACTGACCGCGCCGCTTGACGGCGGGCCGAGCGGACGCCTGATCGAAGGGCAGGCGGTCGAGGTCGCGCTTTATGCGGGCGAACTGCAATCGCGGCCGCTTTCCCAGATATTGAACGGAGCCAATACCGCGCTGCTGCGCGCGGACGGTGGCGAATGGGAAGTGTTCCAGTTTCTGGAGGCGGAGGAAATCGGCCTCAACCGCTGGAAGCTTACCCGCCTGTTGCGCGGGCAGTTGGGAACCGAGCTTGCCGCTTCCATGGTCAAGCAAGTCGAGACGCCTTTCGTGCTTCTCGACGGGGCGGTGGCTGCGGCCGGTCTGCAAGCCTCGGAAATCGGGCTTGAACTGAACTGGCGTGTGGGAACGGCGGGGAAAAGCTTTTCTTCCGAGTTCTTCGACACGGTTCGGGCCCAGGGCGGTCTGCGCGGCTTGCGTCCGCCAAGCCCGGTTCATCTGAACATGACGAGACTGCCCGATGGCGATCTCGTCTTCAACTGGATCAGGCGCGGGCGCATCGATGCCGATGACTGGCTCGGTGAAGATATTCCGCTGGGTGAAGAGCGCGAGGCCTATCGCGTCGAAATCTGGCGGAACGGCCTGCTTGCAAGAAGCAGTCAGGCGCTGTCCCCTTCATGGATTTACGAGTGGGCGCAAAGAGAGGCCGACATGGGCGATGCGGCGTTTCAGTTCCGCGTCGCGATGATCGGCGCAAAGAGCGGTCCGGGAGATTTCGCGCTTCTGGACGTGGCAATAACGAATTGAGAGGAAATGATATGGACACGGAAAAATCTTGGTATCTTTCGCGCACGGTCTGGGCCGGTCTGGTGACGCTTTGTCTGCCGCTGGCCAGTGCTTTCGGCGTGGCCACCGACATGATCAATCAGGGCGCGCTAACGGATGTTGTGCTGCAACTGGCGACCGCAATAGCCGGAATTGTTACGGTAATCGGGCGCGTCGGAGCAACTTCACGCATTTCATAATTTCACAAAGCGTGATAGTCAGACTCTGAATTTTCCTTTGGGCCTTGGCGGGAAGAACGTTTGTTCATGCATCGTTCAGAAGCCGGGCGCTATATAAGGCGGCATGATGAAACAGAACTCTGCACTCAAAGTTTTCGCGCTCCTCGCGGTTAGTATTGGCTTGTTGCCGGTCGATGCCGGCGCCTTGCCGATTGCTGCGCCGCAGAAGTCCAGTCTCGTGATTGCCGCTGCCGGAGATTGCGCGGCTGTCGGTGAAAAGGTGGCTGCCCAGCAGGGCGGCCAGCTTGCCAAGGCAACCGCCACCACGCAGAACGGCCGCCCCATGTGCGTGGTCGTCGTGCTGGTGCCGGGACGCGATGGCGAACGTCCGCGCCGCGTCGAAGTGGCTGTTCCCGCTCAATAGCAACGGCTTTCGCCGCTGTCTTTCATGAATTGAGGGAGAATGTCCGCTTGCGTATCCTGATCGTTGAAGACGACAAGGACCTGAACCGCCAGCTTTCCGAAGCGATGGCCGCGGCCGGTTATGTCGTCGACCGCGCCTATGACGGCGAGGAAGGCCATTATCTGGGCGATACCGAGCCTTACGATGCGGTGGTGCTGGATATCGGCCTGCCGCGCATGGACGGTATCAGCGTCGTGGAACGCTGGCGGCGCAGCGGGCGTTCCATGCCCGTGCTGATGCTGACCGCCCGTGACCGCTGGAGCGACAAGGTGGCCGGTATCGACGCCGGTGCCGACGATTATGTGGCCAAGCCGTTCCATATAGAGGAAGTGCTGGCGCGTCTGCGCGCGCTGATCCGCCGTGCGGCGGGCCATGCCTCGTCCGAACTTGTCTGCGGCCCGCTTTATCTCGACACCAAGACGTCCAAGGTGAGTGTCGATGGTGCCGCGCTGAAGCTGACCTCGCACGAATACCGGCTCCTGTCCTATCTGATGCACCATATGGACGAGGTGGTTTCGCGTACCGAACTGGTCGAACATCTCTACGATCAGGATTTCGACCGCGATTCCAACACGATTGAAGTCTTCGTCGGCCGTCTGCGCAAGAAGATGGGTGTCGACCTGATCGAAACCGTGCGCGGCATGGGATACCGCATCCGCTCGCAAGCGCCGGATGGCGGCGAGGGCGAAGCGAAAGGGAACGGCAACTGAAGCTTCTGCGCCTCTTTCCGCTGCGGTCGCTCGCAGTCCGCGTCGTCACCCTTTCAACGATCTGGGTCATCGTCGCGCTCGTGGTGGTGGCGACATTCATCGGTTCGCTTTATGGCGATGCCGCGCGCAGCAATTTCGAGCGTCTTCTGACAGCCCATCTGTTCAGCCTCGTCGGCGCCGTCAGCATTTCCGGCGACGGTACACTGCAAGGACGGCCCGAGCTTGGCGAGTTGCGCTATTCCAGTCCGCTTTCGGGATGGTACTGGTCGGTCGATCCGCTGTCGCCAAACCTGACCGGAAAACTTGAGTCCCCCTCGCTCATCGGACGCCTGGTGCCGGAAATGCCGGTCGCGCAGGCTCCGTTCGATAGCTCCTTCATGCGCAGCTATACCTTGCCGGGCCTCAACGGCGAGGAACTGTTCATCGTCGAAACGGAAGTGGTGCTGGACAATGCCAACCGCGTTGCCCGTTTCCGGGTGATGGGCAATCTCAGCGAGGTCCTGAAGGAAATATCCGATTTCAGGACCAGCCTTGCAATCTATCTGGGAATCTTCGGCATCGGCAGTATTCTCATCAATGCCGCCGTGATCCTGTTCGGGCTGCGTCCGCTGGACAAGGTGCGGCAGGCCCTGACCGATATTCGCGAGGGACGTTCATCGAAGCTCGACGCGTCGCTCCCTGTTGAAATCGCGCCGCTCGCCAGCGAAATGAATGCTCTGATCGAAAATAACCGGCGCATCGTCGAACGCTCGCGGACACAGGTCGGCAATCTCGCCCATTCCCTCAAGACGCCGCTTTCCGTCCTCGTCAACGAGGCGCGCAGCATGGGCGGCGAACATGGGCGTATCGTGCAGGAACAGAGCGAGGCCATGCAGGTGCAGATACAGCATTATCTGCAACGGGCCCGCATCGCGGCGCAGCGGGACAGTGTGGTCTTCCGCACGCCCGTCACCCCGGTTCTGGAACGCATGAAACGCGTGACCGCGAAGCTGAACCCGGCTTTCAGCGTGACCTTCAGGAACGATCTGCCCGAAGCGGTTTTCGCGGGCGAACGCGAAGATCTGGAGGAGATTGTCGGAAATCTTCTGGAAAATGCAGGGAAATGGGGCCGCAAATATATCGGGATCGGGCTGGCGCCCGTTATGGGAAGCCAACGGCAGTTCGAACTTCTGATCGAGGATGACGGGCCGGGGCTTGCTCCCGACAAGATCGAAGCGGCGTTGAAGCGCGGAAATCGCATTGACGAAACGAAGCCGGGCACCGGCCTCGGTCTTGCCATCGTCCAGGATACGGTTCGTGAATATGGCGGCAGCCTGCATCTGGGGAAGGGGGCGCGCGGCGGACTTGCAGTCCGGGTCGTGCTGCCGTTGACCGAAGATTGACGGTTGTGTTTGGCCGAAAGCCGACTAGTGGATTGAATTTGACGTTTGAATCCCGACTGAATGAGATGCTGCTTCAAACGTCAAATTCGAAAAATCCACTAGATACATAAAGTTGCTAGAGCGTGGTGACGATTTAAGGATTTAGGGTTCCCCCGATGCGAGAAATCGGATTCAAGGCTGATTTTGGAGATCAGCGATGGATTGTGACGC
>NZ_JACIJG010000016.1 GCF_014199265.1 Brucella daejeonensis | reverse complement strand
GCCATGAAAATGGCTCTGGAAAAGCGGGCCGCATGAGGCCATAAATCGACATTCGGATTCTCCCAACGGCTGGAGGGAAAACGGGGCTCAGGTCAAACCGAAGTTGCGCAACGGCCCACGGATATCATCAGCTTGAAGCGCGATATCTCAACTCGTGACTGCCAGATGGAACGCCAGCCGACTTTCTCGCTAGACGCTTAGCGTCGATGCGATACGCTCCAACATCTTATTGAGGTCTGACATTCCTGGAACATCTGCGGTGAGTATGTCATACTTCTCATTGATGAATGCCAATGATGCAGACCTGGCACCGGAATAAGTTACATTATCTTTCGTATACTCACAGCCATCAGAACCGTAGACTACGATGGAGCAATCCCAGCCGGCCTTCTGCCCGTTCGGCATTAGACTGATCTTGCTGGCCATCTCACGAACCTGACTGTCCTTCAGCAAGTTCTCTCCGATATTCCGCGGATCTCTGACATCCACGTAAAGCGAGGCGGCTACCATAAACGGCACACTATATTGTGCGCCTGCCAGGTCGGAGGGATTGACGTTGTTGTGATGAGATATCAGCTTTTCACTAACGAGCAGGACGATATTGTCGATCCCCTTCGTCTCAAGCCCGTTTTCCATCATCACAGCTTCGAGTCCCTCGATCGGCGTGTGTGCGGTGATATGGGCGGCAAACCGTTTGAAGCAGGTATTACGGATTTCGTAATAATCTCCCAGACCTTCGATCAACAGATCGGGGTTTGATGAGCGGCAATAAGCGTCAAGAAGGCCAAACTTTCCCTCCAGGATGTTTGACGGGCCTTCAAATCCGCCTTTTGCCAGCATCGCCGCTTGAATTCCGGCCTCCGCAGCCCGTCCAAGATGAAGTCTTTTCACCATGCCGCCGTGGCCTGCGCTGGTGAAAGCAAGAAGGCCGCCCCCCACGGACCCCGATATTCCATAGGCATTCCGTAAAGCCTGGGCGTCTAGTCCCATGAGCTTTCCTACAGCCGTTGCCGCCCCGAATGCTCCGGTCAAGCCAGGAGCGTGGAAACCGGCTTTCTCCGGGGTATGCAGCGTTGCCGCACCAATGCGAAACATGACTTCGCAGCCCGCAACAATAGCCGTGATAATATCTTCAGCCGTTACTTCGGGATGAGCGAGGGCATAGGCGAGCACCGGAAGCGCAACCGTGACGCCGGGATGGACGCCGGCGCCGGGGCTCCGCAGATTATCGAGTTCGTAGGCGTGCCCCATCACACCGAACAGGAAAGCTGCCGAGGGAACCGGTGCGGACAAAGCATCGAAACCGAAGATTGGTACTTCCGGTTTCCCTTCGAGGGAACGTACGTATTGTGCCGCAATCTGCGCCCACTCGAAACGCGCCCCAAAGGCCGCGCACGCTACAGCATCCTTCAGTATCAAAAATGCCGTCTGCCGGACATCTTGAGGTAGCATTTCAAACTGTAGCGAACTCACATAGTCCGAAAGGACGATAGCTGCGGGGGCTTGCTGGCTCATGAATTACCTCGATGACAGGAGTTTTCGACTTCCTGTGGAAGATTAATTGCGTATGTCCTGGAAAAAGCCGTCAACGTCACCGAGCGCGACGCCCAGGCCAGCGGCCTTCGCTTGTTCATAGACAAATCCGGCGGCGGCCGCGAACTGCAGGCCATGAATGTTACCGCGCTGGGAAAAAGTGATCTGACGATCGTTTTCTCTTGCGACGACCCCAGCGTCCATGTCAGCGAAGGTTATTTCCCTGTTTGCGGGGATATCGGCAAAGTGTCTTGCAGCTCCATGAGAAAGGCCTTCATCTCCAGCGGCGAAGACAAGTGCTTCGTCCCGGTATGACCAGCCATCGACTCCGAGAGGCGGGTTAGCCGAGCCGAAACGAACAGCTCGGTCCACGCGAGCGGAAGCTTCCGCATCAAGGCCCCCTCCGATGGCAGTAATGTGCATTCCGGGACGAAGCAGTTCCGCGGTCACGACCGGCCTTGGGGAATTCGTGCAACTGCATAAGATATCTGCCCCTTGCGAAGCCTCTTTTGCCGACCCTACTGCAATGACATTCAAGCCATAGGTCTCGCACATCCGCCGGGCAAATTTCTCACGATTGCCGGGAGTCGGGCTGAAGACGCGAATTTCCTGTAGTGCGCGCACTTTGGAAATTGCCGCAATATGGGTCTCCGCCATGCCGCCTGCCCCGAGCAAGGCCAATCTGGAACTTCCCTGTCTCGCCATCAACCTGACACCGATCGCGCTATCACAGCCAACCCGCATCCGTTGAAGCAGCCCATCCTGCATGATCGCCAGAAGCGCTCCGCTGCGCGTATCGAACAGCATTACGAGTCCCAAATAGCTGCCCGGCTGCCCGGCATATTTTTCCTTGCGGGCTGCACCGTTGATGATCCGGTGATAGACCCTGTCGGACTTGATCCGCAGGGCAACATAGCCCCCCGCTTCGCCCCCCACGGCAATGCCGAACTGGTAGGCCTCTCCCCCCGCTCCGTCGGGAATTTGCAGATCAATCCTGGGCGGAGTTACACCACCGCCGCGGTTAAATCTTCTGTAGGATGCTTCCAGGCGGTCGGTTAATGCGGCCGGGTCCAGGACGGGCGCAAGATGCTCATTTGCGAGATAAAGCACAACGCCCTCCTTAGCGGAACTCATAGAGGGTGCGCACCGCCGACAAATATTCCTGAAGAAGCCCCTCAGGCAGCTTGATCAACAGACCGTTCACAAGGATCAGCAGAACACCATAGACAGCGACCGCAGAAACGACCGACCACAGGCGGGACGCTTGAGCGAACTTTCGGACGAATACATAGATGTAGAGTGGGGCCGCGAAGATGAAACCAATTGCGGCGCTGGCCAAGGGAAGCGCAAGTATCCAGGCGAGCAGCAATCCTGTCGAAACTGCGTTCTCGGGAACGTCCAGGTCAGTGTCGCTGATCAGGCCCGGCCACGCCTTGCGTGTGAGCATTCCGAAGAGTGTCCATGCCAGGAAGGCGAGAAGCAGGCAGCTGACCGACAAGGGGAAAACGAAAGCCAGAAAGCGGAGCTGTAATACGTCCATCGCGAACCAAAGCGTGGCGGCAACGATCAGCACGGTAAATCCGACCTGTTTCGAGAGCGTGGACACCGAGACATTCATGGCTGAAACCTCCGCATCGCTCACTGCATGAGCCCTGCTTCGATAGGCCAGATAGAGCGAAACAGCAGCCAGCACCATAATCACGATGGAGACAGGGCGGGTGAAAACATCCCAGCCATAGATTTGTACTGTCCGGTATGTCGACGCCTCAAGCCGCTGAGAGAGAACGAAGCCGATAAGCAATGCTGCGCGGGACCAGCCGAAACGCTTCATGAAGATTCCCAACATGCCGACGGCGATGAGGGTGATGATATCCCCCCACTGAAATGTCGCCTGATAGGCCGAAAGGAAGATCATTACGAGAATGAACGGTGCAATCCATGTGAATGGGACGGTCGTCACTTTGGCGATTGGCTTGGCAAGACCAATACTGATGGCCGTACCCAGGATATTTGCCAGCGCGATAGACCAGATGATCACAAAAACCAGATCCATGTGCTTCGTGACCATGGGGCGGCCGGGCGTCACTCCTATGACGATCAAACCACCAAGCAGAAGTGCCATCGTTCCCGATCCAGGGACCCCGAAGAACAAGGTAGGAATGAGTGCTCCGCCTTCTTTGGCGTTAGCTGCCGATTCCGGGCCGATCACCCCCCGAATATCCCCCTTGCCGAACCTGGACTTGTCCCGGCTGGTCTGAACGACATGGCCATATGCGATCCAGTCGATCACAGAACCGCCAAGTCCGGGAAGAAAACCGACAATTGCGCCAATGCAGGAACAGCGAAGTACAATCCACCAATGCTTGACCACATCGCGTATGCCTTGCAGCCAGCCGCCGCCCAATCGACCCGTTTGAGAGATGGTGTGGTGGCGCCTCAAGACATCGATGATCTCGGGAAAAGCGAAGATTCCAAGTGCGACGACGACCAGAGGCACGCCTTCCATCAGATAGACGGTATCGAAAGTGAACCGATATTCTGCTGTCGCCTGCGACGCGCCGATGGCTCCAATCAACAAGCCCATGCAACAGGATGCCAGGCCTTTCGCCATGCTTGGACCGGTTAGCAGCCCAACAAGAGTAAGAGCAAAGATGACAAGCATCAGCTGCTCGCCAAATCCAACCGCAAGCAGGATTGGCTTCGCGACCACGAAGGCGATACTCAAAATAAAGGCACCGAAAATTCCGCCGATCATGGATGATAGAAATGCGGCGCTGAGCGCGCGGGCCGCATATCCCTGCTTGGCCAGCGGAAAACCATCGAGAACCGTGGCTTGAGCGCTGGAACCTCCGGGAACGCCGATCAGCACCGACATGAAGGTATCGGACGTAGACGTTGTCGATGTGAGGCCAATCATCATGGCCAAGGCGAGGCTTGGCTCCATGCCGAAGAGAAAGGGCATTATGATAGCCATGCCGGCGATGCCGCCAAGGCCGGGAAGAAGTCCCAGGGTGAGGCCCATCACAACGCCCAGGGCAAGATAAAGTATGTGGGCCGGCGTCAAAAGGATCAGCAGCGCATCGAATGCGTACTGGACAAACGAAGTGTCCATATCGGATTACCTGTTCTTTTCTCGGGAGTGAGGGGGCGCTGCCGCGACCCCTCTTGCGCAACTAAGCGGCTAGTGGTCTGATTCCGACATTTGCATCCCTCTGATACAGGCGCCGAGCAAATGTCGGAATTGAAAAGACCACTAGTAAGTTTATCTATCTAGTGGATATTTCGAATTTGACGTTTGAAACAGCATCTCATTCAGTCGGGATTCAAACGTCAAATTCAATCCACTAGCGCTTGATTCCGTGATTCTTCTCCAGCCAATCGAACAACCATGCTCGAGCCTCCTCCGACATGTTCAGGCCATCCTGAAAAACCTTGTTGGCGTCGGCACCCACACGTTGTGGATAAGGTCCGATCACGGCTTCCGCCGCTTCCGTTTTGAGTTCGTCGCCATCCAGAGCCGCCTTGGCCGCATCTGCATAGGCTGCATAGATTTCGTCAGAAGTGCCTTCAGGCAGAACCAGCATCTTCGAACCCATTACCCGAATGTTGAAAAGCGCCTTCCACACCTCATACTCGATCCCGTCGAGAGGCTTTCCATGGATGGCTTCGTAAACCTCCAGAAAAGTCGGGACATCCGGCAGCATGGGGTCCCGTACGATTTTGCCGTCTTTTTCGAAACCCAGGGTAAATAGCGGCCTCGCAACCCCGTCTTCCACCAACGGTTCGACGGCCTGTGCCCAGGATGCCATGTTGTCGTAATTCAACGAGAATTCACCACGCTCGAACCCCGCCCGGCTTTCCGCATTGCTGAGGCCAAATACGTATTGCGGCTTCATCCCCAGCAGATCTACGGAAATAAGTGCGGGCAGATCGGAAGAAGTCGGCCCTGAAGCACCATAGACAGGTGGCTCCTTGATCATCGCCTTGATGGTTTCAATGGGATCGTCCGAGGGCGAAACGTCTGTGCGAGAATAGACGAGGATGCCAAACGGCGAAGCCAGAAACGGTTTGAACTTTGGAAGATCATACTTAACGGCGGGGTCTTTGAGCAGGTACTGGAAAAACGTTCCCGTCGCTATCGCGGCAATGTCTTCGCCGTCAGGCTCGGCTACCGCGGCAAACTGATTGATGCCGCGAACCGATCCGCCGCCGTCGATATTCTCGATAACGATCGTGGGATTTCCCGGCAGATTCTTCTCCAGTCCAAGGGCGAAGAGGCGGCCATGAATGGTGGACCCGCTGCCCTCCTGATAGGGGATGATCATATTGATCCGTTTACCGGAAAAATCCTCTTGAGCTGACGCTGCATTCGCAATCATCAAGCTTGTGACACCAGCTGCGGCAAGCCGCAGTATTTTGTTTTTAATGATGAAGCTCATAATTTTCCTCCCAAGATGATCTTCACCTACTGACAATAGCGTGCGGCATTCTTTCCGGCCTGACGGCCGAAAGTCGCCCCGGACATCAGCCCGGTGCCGCTGGCATAATTGTGATAGAAAAGCCCGCCGGCGATTTCCCCGGCTGCAAACAATCCGGGAATAGGATTACCGAAGAGAGATTGCACCTGCGCTTCGGTATCAATCTTCAGGCCGCCAAAGGTGAAGGTGATGCCTGCCGTGACGTGATAGGCGTGAAAAGGAGCCTTATCCAGAGGCTGTGCCCAGTTGGTCTTGTTTATATCGAGGCCCGTGGTGGATTTTCCATCAAGAACGTTGGGATTGAAATCCACATCCTGACGGCAGGCTTCATTGAACTTGTAAACGGTTTCCAAAAAGGCCTGCGGATCTACGCCATCGAGTTTTGCAGCCAGCTCCTCCAGTGTATTCGCTTCAACCTTCGTACACCGGCGAATGCGATATTCGCTGCGCAGAAGATGGGAGACCTTGTCATCGAAGACCTGCCAGGCGAACTGGCCCGGCTGCTTCAAGATCTCACCACCATATTTCGCATATGTGTGGCTGTGAAAATTTGCACCTTCATCGACATAGCGCTTTCCCTTGGCGTTGATGCAGATACCGAAGGGATAATTGTGCTTCTGAAACTGATCGCCGACCGACAGATCGCCGAAAGCCGGAGCGTTGATATCCCAGGCCACGGCATGACAACCAGACCAATGTCCCGCTGGAGCCGCGCCGATCGCGGTCGCCATGCGATGGCCGACACCCATATTGAAGCGGCTGCCGCGGACTTTGGCCAGATCCCAGCCGGGGCCGAGATATTCGGTTCGCATTTGTGCATTGGCCTCGAACCCGCCACACGCAAGAATGACCGCCCTGGTTCGAATCTCGGTTTCTACCCCCTCGATCTGAACCACGATTCCCGTTACCGTTCCGTTCGTCGTCAACAGGCGCAGCGCCGGGGCTTCATATAAAACATCAATCGCAGGCGTCGCCTCAACCTTGGCGAAGAGAGCTTCAAGCAGGGACTCGCCACCGCCATTGATATGAAGCGCAAGACCACCCCAGAATTTGAATTTGCCATCCACCTTATAGGCCTGGCGTCCGAGTCCCGGATGCAGCTTGACCCCCTGCCCGGCAACCCAGATAGCCGTATCGAGGCTGTTTCGCACCAGGAATTCGCATAGATCGGGATCGGTGCGATATTCCGTGAGATTGTACATGTCATCGAAGAACTGATCTTCGGAATAGGTGCCAAACTCGACATTGCTCAGGTCATCTTCAGCCATGGAGGGAGAAACCTTGATCAAATCCTCCACGCCGCCATAGGCAAACCGGAAAGCTCCGCCGGTGAAGCGCGAATTGCCGCCGCGTTCGGTCTCGGGAGCGGCCTCCACGACAAGAACCTTGGCGCCATGTTCGGCGGCCGAGAGCGCAGCACACAAAGCCGCGTTACCAGCGCCGACAACGACAACATCCGGATTAAGAGAGGAAATCACCACTTCGTTCATCAACAAGTCCTTTTTTTAAACAAGAGATTATCGGCCGGATGCCGCCAGCATCGAAAACAACCCCGCGACGGAAGATGCTTGTCGCAGGTCCGCCAGGCCCGCACAAAGTTTTTCCGCGACAGGCAATCCAAGTGTCGGAACGGTACAGGCCAGGAATTTTCGCTCCAAAGCGCCCTCCGGCAACGGATGGTCCCGATCTCGTCCCAGTGGTCGGTCGACATGCGCCTTCAACGTCCGGCCATCGGTCAGGTCGATCTCCACGTCAGCAAAAAAGTGCTCGGAGGAAGACATATCGGCAGATGGATGCGGAGAACTGACGATGCGTGCCATCAGCGCACGAATATCGGAGGCCATCACCGCCTCTTCCGTGAAGACGGCGGGACTCACAACGCCCTCCAGGAGTGCACGAGCCACCACATATTGCACGCTGAATTTCGCATCCAGACCTGATTTGGGATTCGGCCGGTTGGTATGGCGGAGGCGACGCGGATGCGTGAATGTTCTGACAGCGCTGATTTGATCCGGGTGCAGGTCGTGCTTGTTGCGCAACTTAAGCGCAGCATCCACGGCGGGATGGGTGCTGGCGCAACACGGATGCTGCTTGTAGGCCACGCCGATTTCAACGATGTCGAGGGGATCCGCCCAGCCCTGAAGCAGCATTTCCGCCTTATAGTTGTCCGCCCCGTTGAAGACCTCGAAGAAGCCCTGCGGATGCTCCAGGGCTACCGGGCTGGCATCCACGCCCTCGCGGGCCATGTAAGCGGCAAGCATACCGTTTCGCACCGCCTGCCCGACATGGAACGGCTTTACATCGGTGCCGAAATTCGCCTTGATCCCCGCCGCCATGGATGCGGCGATTGCAAGCGCACCGGCCGTCGACCGGACATCCAGCCCCAGCATTGCCGCAGAGGCGGCCGCGGCACCAAAGGTGCCCAGCGTCGCAGTCGGATGCCATCCCTTGTCGTAATGCACAAAGTTCACGGCGCGCCCCAATCGCGTCTCGAATTCAAAACCGGCGAGATAAGCGCGAATGAAGGTCTCCCCATCCACATCCGCCTCTTCGGCAAGGGCAATGATGGCTGGCACGATCGGCGCGGAGGGATGACCGCCCATCGTGTTGCTGCAATCATCGAAGTCAAGCGCGTGTGATGCGGTGCCGTTCAACAGGCCAGCACTGAGCGTGTCTATCTTCTCACTCGTACCGGCGAGCAAAGCCGGGCCAGGGGCAATGCTGCGTCCGATAGCTGAACGCAACTTGACAAAACTCGGCTCCCGCGCGCCGGCCACTGTTACCCCGATCGTATCGCGTATCGCTACAGATGCCTCCGCGAACGCTGCCTCGGGAATATCCGCCCGACGCATCGCCACCAGTTTTTCGGCGGCATCGCCGAGCAGGGCGCGAGACATCGCTCCATTTTCCACTGTCTCCTCCACCACCTTCTCCCCTAGGTGCGCCCTTATCAGGCATTTTGTAAACATTTTCGATATGGAACCTAGGCTAGGCTATTGCGATTGTAAACATAAAATGCGATAAGCACGTCATAAAAGCGAATTTTAGGCCATTATCTAACAAAAATGGAAAAAATGTCTGCACCTAAAGAAGATAATGTCAACATTTTGGACTCTGCCGCAAACGGAACCCTTCTGGTTGACCGGGCACATGCCCACATTCGCGACCTTATAATCAGCGGCCAACTCAGCGCTGGAAACCGGCTTAACGAGATCGAACTCGCCAAATCCCTGGGCGTGAGTCGAGGCCCTGTGCGCGAAGCCATTCGCCGATTGGCCGCAAGCGGGTTGGCGACTGTGCTTCCCAATCAGGGAGCGAGGGTCGTTCAATTGGGGGATGAAACGATCCGCAGTCTCTACGAGCTGCGCGAATCGATCGAGGCAATGGCTGCGGCGTGTGCGGCAGAAAGAATGACGGACACCGAACGCAAGGCGCTCGACAGCATGTTGAAGGATCACGCCGCCAAATTGCATGAGAACCCATCGGACGCTTATCCGTCTGGCCCTCCTGACTGGGATTTTCACCAGGCCGTCCTGCGCGGATCGCGTAACGAACTGGCTTACCGGATATGTGCAGGCGATCTTCGCGACCTTCTTGCCTTGGTTCGTGCCGGACACAGCCGCAGCCCGGGCCGTAACGAGCGAGCTCTGGAAGAGCATCGCTGGATCGCCAATGCCGTGATTGCCGGCGACGCCGACCTCGCCCGCAATCTCATGTCCGGGCACATCCGCGCATCATTCAGGATTTTCATGCAGATCCGCGACCGGGCCAATACAACCAGAAGCAACCCTGAGGAGATATAATGGCGATCGATTGGTTAAGCAGCGACTTTGCGGGCCGAAACCGAGGGCAAATCCTGAAGGAGCGAATAACGTCCGATAAAATCCTGACGGTGGCGGGCGCCTTTGATGGAATGTCGGCGCGACTTGCACGTAACGCCGGGATAGAGGCGCTTTATCTTTCCGGAGCCGCACTATCTGCGTCAATGGCGCTCCCGGATCTCGGCCTGCTTACTTTGGAGGATGTCTGTCTCCGCGCGCGCGAGATCATACGTGCCTCGGACCTTCCGCTGATCGTCGACTGCGATACCGGTTTCGGCGAAGCCTTGAACGTAATGCGGGCCGTCCGCGAACTTGAACAGGTTGGAGCGGCGTGCATCCAGATCGAAGACCAGCAATTTCCGAAGAAATGCGGGCACCTGAACGACAAGAAGATCATCGACATCGATGATATGTGCAGAAAGATCGCGGCCGCGCGGAAAGCATCGGATCAGATGGTTATCTGCGCAAGAACAGATGCTGCCGCAGTCGATCTTCAGGACGCCATCACCCGTGCCAAGGCCTACCGGGATGCCGGTGCCGATTTGATTTTCGTGGAAGCCCTGACGTCCAGGGAAACTATAACCGAGGTTCGGCAGGCATTAAAAATGCCCCTGCTTGCCAATATGACCGAATTTGGCCGTACGCCTTATCTCAGCGCTGCCGAATGGGACGAGGCCGGATACGAAGTCGTCATCTTCCCGGTATCGGCTTTCCGAATAGCTTCGGCCGCAATGAAGGGCTTTTATACGGGGCTGAACAGGGATGGTGCGGCAGAACCGCAGCTTGATCGGATGATGAGCCGAGCCGAACTCTACGAAACAATCAACTACTACGACTACGAAGAGCTGGACGCGAGCATCGCAAAAACAGTGCTTTGAGGCCCACACGGTGCGACCACTGAAACAGGAGGAAATCTTGGCCACCCATCATGAGATCGACAATCAATATACGCAAGCTGTCGCAAACTTCGTAGCTGGCCTCAAATACGAGGACATTCCCGCGGAAGTCCTTCATCGCATCAAGCTTTTGATGCTGGATTCATTCGGATGTGCTCTTTATGGCGCCCGGTTGGAATGGGTTGACATCCTGAAGAAAACCCTTCGCGATGTAGACAATAACGATGCTGTAGGTACATGGGGCTCGAAGGATCGCTTTTCAGCGCCACACGCAGCCTTGATCAACGGTACGCAGGTTCAGGGCTTTGAACTCGACGATGTGCATCGGCACGGTGTTCTGCATGTTGGCGCAGTCACCCTTCCCGCCGTGATGGCCGTCGCCGAGGGACACCCGATCTCCGGGCGCGAATTGCTTACCGCAACTGTTGCCGGATATGAGATTGGTCCCCGGGTCGGCATCGCAATGGGACAGGAGCATATCGGTCAGGGCTGGCATTCCGGCGCGACCGTCGGGGTTTTTTCGGCAGCCGCCGGCGCGGCGCGCGCATTCGGTCTTGATGCCGAAAAGACAACCCATGCGCTCGGAATCGCAGGCACGCAGTCAGCCGGACTCATGGCGGCCCAGTATGGTGCGATGGTAAAGCGGATGCACGCTGGACGCTCCGCCCAAAGCGGCCTTTATGGCGCGCTTCTGGCACGCAACGGCTTCACCGGCATTATCGATGTCTTCGAGGCGCCCTACGGCGGCTTCTGCACGACGTTCTCCAGATCCACGGATCGGTTCGACCTGGAAGCGCTTCGCGCCGGCTTCGGAGAAACCTGGGAGACGATGCGGATATCGTTGAAATTCTACTCCTGCGTGGGCAGCAATCACACGACACTGGATGCGGTTCGCACCATCAAGGCACGACGCGACTTCACGCCAGAATCAATCAACGAAATCGTCGTTCACGGTTCGCAAGTGACGGTCGATCATGTCGGCTGGCCCTACGTGCCCCAGGGACTGACCTCCGCACAGCTCAATCTTCCTTTCTGCGTCGCAACGCTCTTGCTTGAAGGCGATGTCTTCGTGCAGCAGTTCAGGCCGGACTGCGTGAACGATGAGCGGCGCATCGCACTTTCCAGAAAAGTGCGCGTCGAACATGACCCGGAAATCACGGCGCTCGGCTCCAGGTTCCGGCACAAGGTCCGGGTGGAGGTCCATTACGCCGATGGCCATGTTGAAACCGAAACCGTCGAGGCGCCGCGAGGCAGCGAGTTCTCCTTCGCGTCCGATGCCGATATCTGCGCCAAATTTCTGAAACTGGCAACCGAGACGATTCCGTCGGATCGCGCTCAGCAGATCGTCGACACGCTCATGGAAATGGAAAAACATGAAGCGGGTGATCTGGCGACCCTGCTCGGTACGCAATAGCAGATGAAGGCGAATTGCGAACGCATCCTGTCGCTTTTAATCGCAGCCGCGGTTGCGTTCGTGATGTCTGCGGCCGGTGTGCCTTTGGCCTGGGTCATTGGGCCAATGACAGTGAGCGCCGCCATCTCGCTTAGCGGCAGGCAAACATTCGCCAATCTGACCGCCAGAAAAGGCGGTCAGATGATCGTAGGAAGCGCGGTAGGACTGAATCTGACATTGGCGTCGGTTCAGACGCTCTGGATATGGATACCGGCGGCAATCGTGATCAATATCGCCGCGCTTTTTCTCGCGCTTTTTCTCGGTCGTCTCCTTGCCGCGGCGTTAAATACAAACCCCGCGACTGGGTATTTCGCGATGGTGCCCGGCGGTCTCAGCGAGATGGCCAACATAGCGGATCGCGCCGGCGGACAAAACGAAGTCGTCGCTATTATTCAGGCTCTTCGCGTTGCTATTGCCGTCTGCATTCTGCCGCCTCTGATGGTGCATCTGGACCTCCACGGTGCATTCATAAATGACGGCATCTCGACGCCACTGACGCCGCTTCCTGGATTCTATGTCGCAGTTGCGGCTGTGGCCGGTGTAACATCGGCCCGGTTTCTGCGCTTGAACAATCCCTGGATGATAGGTGCGTTGCTGGGGGCGGCTGTGCTTGCTGTAATGGGCCTGGCATCCGGAAAGATGCCCCGTTCTCTATTTTGCGTTGGACAGATGATGATAGGGATGACCATCGGAGCCAGGTTCAGGCTCGAGCATCTGCTCAGTGTCGGGCGCCGGTTATGGGTTGCGGTTGGGTTCATTCTGCTCACCATGATGTGCATGGCAGTCATTTCGATTATTTTTTCGATGGCATCCGGTTTGGATGTTGCGAGTTCGCTCCTTGCTGTTTCACCGGGCGGTTTCAGCGAAATGGCTGCAACAGCCGATATCCTGAAGCTGAACGTCGCGTTAGTGACAATTTTTCACGTTACGCGCGCCTTCATCGTGAATGGCTTTGCTCATCGTTTTTGGATGTCTTTCGCAGCCCACACTCGCTGATATCGCGTCTTTCAGGAAAGATGGAACAGCTTCGGCAGCCACAATGAATTGCCTTTGGTTTGCCCTGTCCACTTATTGAGTGTCATTCATCAGCAAGACCCCAGCGCAACTTCGAAGCCGTATAGTTCCAGTTCCACGGTCAAATATCTTAAAAAGATCCTCGAACGGTACCATCGCGCCATTAAGCGAATCCCAAAACCGATGATAGCTCTTAGGGACCATTCGGTGCCTACCACTCTTATTAATATTGAGGCCGCTTATGATCGGCAAGAACCAGTTCACCATGACAATCGACAATCACTTGCCTTTCAAGGTCTTTGCCGAGTTCGCGGCATAGTCAATCTGCATCTCCCGTCCTGCTTGTCGCCGAAGCTGTTCGGTCACTGATCGAGCGAATGGATGCTTCGAGGATTTCGCTAGAGAGTTTCCGGTCAGGCACGGCTCGCGCGAGAGTAAGCGCTCCGACCATTTGAGACAATGTCGCCAAGGCAGCATCACGATTGCTCGTTTCAGAATCCCGTGACATGAGTGGAGACAACAGGGCGCAGTAGGCCTCTATGGTCTCGACAAATATATGTCTGACCGGCTCTTCATGCCGTGGGGCTTCGGATGCCAGCGCTGACAGAAAGCACCCATATTCAGGTTGCTCCCGATGCGCCTGAGAAAGATAGGCTCGCACAAAATTCATCAGGTCGCCATGGCTCTCTCCGTTCCCAAGTTTTCCCCTCCAGAACGAAAGGTTCTCGGTCATGGCTTGCTCGCAGGCAGCCCGTATCAAATCCTCTTTCGAGGCGAATTGTTTGTAGAACCCTCCATGAGTCAATCCGGCAGCCTGCATCAGATCGGCGATGCTGATACCATCGAAACCGCGTTCGCGGAACAATTGGCTCGATGAGGTAATTACCCGCCTACGATTTTCCTCCGCAACTTCCCGGCTAACCCGCATGATGTCCTCTGCATTTTTATGAGCGATATATTTAGATTGCGATCATAATCATAAATGTCAAGCAGCATATTCCCTATCGAATCTCGCGCAGCTTTGCCTTGAGATTAATATTTTGAAGTTCCGAATTTAAGTTTGCACCTGCATATCGCCCATACGCACTTCTCCGTTCGTATTGCGCAGCGCACCGGGACGAATGCCATGGTGGCGATAGAATGCGCGACTGAAGGCCCCCTCCGATTGATACCCAATTCGAGACGCGATTTTGGCGATAGACTCATTCGTGCCGATCAACTGTTGTCGGGCGAGAGCCAGCCGAATATCCTGGAGAAAAGCCATCGGTGGCTTGCCGCAGATATTGCGGAATGTACGCACCAATGTTGCACGCGAGGTGATCCCCGTTTCCGCCATGGCTTCAAGCGACCAGTCCCGTGCCGGATCGTGCAGCAACGCCAGAACCACTCGTGACGCAACCGGATTCTTCAGCATAGGCAGCATGTCCCCCAGTTCCTGCATCTGCTCCAGATGGAAGCGTATCATCAGCACGAACAAGGCCCGAGCGAGGTCCGCGGCAACGATCTCCGAACCAGCGCGTGCTGTATCAAGTTCTTCACGAATCCCGCCGAGAAGGTATCCGAAACGCTCCAGCAAAGGCTCATCTGCCGTGTGAAGAACAATCGTGTCTGGCAGGATGGCAATGAGTGGGCTGTCTTTGCCTGCTTCAAATTCCAGCTGGCCACAGACCAGTTCGGTGTCGGGCTGTATGTCAACGGTGCTGCGATTGCGTATGGCATTCCTGAATTCAGCGATCATCCGCGACTTGCCCGTTCCGGTACGGCTGCGAACGAAATGGCCATCGCCGTGCGGAAGCAGAAGAATATCGCCCGCATCAAGCCGGATATTTTCCTGCCCAATACGCTCGACGATGCAGGTTCCACGCGTCACAATATGGAATTGCGCCCAACCTTGCTCCAACTGGGCGTGCGGCGATGCCCATTCTCCACCGAACCGACAAAAATCCTCAAGGACAGGTCGAACGCGCAGAAGCGGCGCCAAAGCGCTTAACAGGTCGCCGGTAGAGTTCGCCGTCAACAGCTTTTCCTTTGATCCGCGCGGACATCGCGCTGCACCGCCTGGTCATTCCATGCAGTGCCATATGGTTCCAAATATACATTGCCAACTGATCAAGGAGACTAACATGCCAATGCAGGATTGGAATAATTATCGCAGTCAGGTTCTCGCCGGTGTCGGTGGGATCGCCAAGCTTAGTCCGGACACCGTGAAAGGTTATATGACACTGGGTCAGGCGGGCTCCAAAACGGGCCATCTGGATGCCAAGACCCGGGAACTGATCGCACTGGCTGTCGCTATCAGCCTTCGCTGCGACGGGTGTATCACTGTGCACGCGGCGGAAGCGAAGAAGCTGGGCGTCACCGAAAAAGAACTTGCGGAGGCGCTCGGCGTTGCGATCAGCGTGAATGCCGGAGCGGCATTGGTCTACTCGACCCGCACGTTCGATGCCTTTTCAGAGGCTTAGAAAGCACGACGGACAGACACTTCGAGAACGATTTCATTCATCGTTGTCTCGGCCCGATAGCCAATCCGGTTCAACCGGATTGGCATTGCTGATCAATCCAAGACCTCCTTTCTCTTCCCAATCCGCCTTGTCGTTATATGTCATTTGACATCTATAATAGATGTCGTTCATAATATAAAGAACAGCACTGCTTGAGATGGTTGAAAGAGAGGTACTGCTATGTCGGCAACAGCAACAACGACGCCAACGCAATATGTCGAAGTCCGTGGAAGGAGACTTGCCTACCGGGACTTTGGATCAGGCATGCCTATTCTGCTCTGCGTGCGGTTTCGCGGCACCATGGATTCCTGGGACCCAGCGTTCCTGGACGGACTTGCCAATAATGGGTTCAGGGTCATCACTTTCGATTATAGCGGCCTCGGGGCCTCTACGGGAGCGCGCACCTATGATCCCGCATCACTGGCAATCGACGCGACCGACCTGCTTGATGCGCTGAACATAGAAAAAGCTGTCGTCGGCGGCTGGTCGATTGGCGGAGTTGCAGCGCAAATCCTGCTCGCTACGGTTCCGCAGCGCGTCAGCCATCTGGTTCTGATCGGCACCACGCCGCCGGGATACCTACCTAAAGACGGCGATCCTCTGTTCTACGAACTCGCCAAGCGAGAAAACGACTTTGAAGACATCGTGGCCTTGTTCTTCGAACCCAAGTCGACCGCCAGCCGTATGGCCGCCAAGCTGTCTCAGCAACGAATTGCGGCGCGAACCACAGACGTCTCGCCTGCGGTCCCCTTCGATTGGGCAGGGACTCAGCTTGGAGATGGACCGCGCAATCCCATGTTTCCCGCAGATGCGGTGCTTCAGGCTCTGAAATCCACGCAAATCCCGATTACCCATATTGGTGGCGACCATGACATCATTTTTCCGACGGAGAACTGGCACGCCATGGTTGGCCGATTGCCGAGTTTGCGCGTGCTGACCTTCCCACAGACGGGGCATGGCCCACATCATCAGTATCCGCAGGAAAGCGCCGATCATATCGCATCCTTTGTCAACAACACGAAATAGGAGGCGAAAGATGACCTCGACACCAGATTCCAATGTCATATCATCTGCCGATCCGTCGACCTCGCTTACGGCCTCACAGGTCGTTCGGGTGACTGAACCCTGGCCCGGCGTACTGCGTGCTGTCATTGACAATCCACCATTTAACCTCTTCACGCCTGCGGTGTTTGCCGGGCTGCGCCTGCTACAGCAATATGTCGACAATCCCGCCAATGGAATACGCGTCGTGATCATAGAGTCCGCCAACCCGGACTTCTTCATCGCGCATGTCGACTTTAGTCAGCTGTCGAATATCCCTGACATCCCGGGTGCTGTTAGTGTTGTCGAGAACTGGCCCGCATTCGCGGCTTGGCTATCGTCAGTACCTGTGTTGACGATCACAAAAATTCGCGGCCGGGCTCGAGGCATCGGCGCCGAATTGGCTGTTGCCTCCGATCTTCGTTTTGCCAGCAGCGAAAATGCCCTCCTATGCCAGATTGAAGTCGGCTTTGGACTCCTGCCGGGAGGCGGTGGGCTTGAATGGTTACCCAGACATGTCGGCCGTGGCCGGGCACTCGAGATCATCCTTGGTGCTGAAGACTATGATGCCATGACTGCCGAACGTTACGGCTGGATTAATCGCGCCATTCCAGACGCTGAACTTGATGCCTATGTCGACCGTCTCGCGCGCCGCGTCACGTCGTTCAATCATGCATCGATCGCCAAAACCAAGGAAATGATGGATCGGCGTATACCGACGCCGACAGTCACGGATTATGCAGAAAGCTTTGCGGCAATCCTTGAACTGGCAAATACTGATACAGCTCGGGAAGTCAGCCAGCGTGCCCGTGCCCGGGCTGGCGGCAATTTGGCCTCGCGCGAACTTGATCTGCCCGTGGTCTATGACCCCGAACGATGGCCGCTGTGACTACGGATGCGATAATTGACCTCGTAGCTCCCAGCCGCACAACATCCCGGAAAATCCCGAGTGGTGTGGCGTGTTCCGGCTGACAGCACGCATTCGGTTCGGACGCAAAGTCTCCGTATGCGAGCTTATCCATCGGATGGTTGGGTCATTAATCTGCAACCAAGATGAGGTTCGTGATGTCGATCGCCTGATCAATTTCGCGCTCAAATGGGCATTGCAACATTATTCGTCAGCGTTGAAATCGCTCCCGATATTCGCTCGGCCCCGTGCCGATGCGACGAAGAAAAGCCCTGCGCATCGTGTCCGGATTGCTGAAACCGCTTTGCGACGCGACGCGTTGCAAGGGGATTTCGGTATCCTCGAGTAGTCTTCGGGCCGCGTCAACGCGAGCCATCTCGACAAAATCGCCGGGGGTGACACCGGCATCCTCCTGAAAGACGCGTGTAAAATTCCGCACGCTCATCGCAGCACGCGCTGCGAGGCTGGCAATTGTCAGATCCATCGACAGATGGTCGAGAATCCAGTGCTGTATTGCCTGTATGCGCCCTTCCGTGGCAATTTGAGCCGCAAGATGGGCACTGAATTGAGACTGCCCGCCCGGTCTTTTCAAAAAGACCACCAGACGGCGTGCTACCGTCAATGCAAGTTCTCGTCCATGATCGTCCTCGATCAGTTTCAACGCGAGGTCTATGCCCGCCGTTACACCGGCCGATGTGTAGAGGGGCCCATCTTCGACATAAATCATATCGGGAATAACACGGGCAGCTGGAAAACGGTTGGCAAGTTCGCCTGCATGTTGCCAATGCGTCGTCACGGTGCGGTTGTCGAGCAGTCCGGCGGCGCCAAGAAAGAAAGCGCCGGTGCAGACCGAGCCGTAGCGGCGAGCCTGCGGCGCATGATGCCGCAACCAGTCATGCAGCCCGGTTGCTGCATCGGCCTGATGATATTCGGGCGTGCCTGCGACGAGCAGCGTATCGATCTGCTCAATTTTTGTTGCGATTGAAGCATCGGCAACAAGCGTCATTCCTCCCGCCTTCACGGTCCTGTCCGGTGCGGTAGAAACGAGCCGGATATCATAGGCTACCCGATCCGGTGCCTGCCTGTTTGCTTCGAGGAAGACGTCGAGCGGTCCTGAAACATCCAGTGATTGCGCGTTTGGAGGAACGATCAGGGCAACCGTTTTGCGTTGGGGTGTCGGCATCGCTTGCTCAACCTCATTTCATTGCGTGCGGCCAGATTCGCCGTGCTTTTGGCCAAGATCGACGGAGATACGCGATTGTGGCCAATATAGTGTCAAATTATAATCCTTTTGCCGAAACCGCCAGAAGGAAATATAAAGTGTATAAACTCCACTATTACCCCGGAAATGCAAATGCAGCTCCGCATATGGTTCTCGAAGAAATAGGCGTTGAGCATAACCTTGTTCTTGTTGACCGCGAAGTAAATGCACAAAAGTCTTCGGAATATCTGAAAATCAATCCGAATGGCCGCATTCCTACGCTTGAGGATGACGGGTTAATTATTAACGAAGCCGCTGCCATCGTTCTTTATCTGCTCGACAGGCACCCTGAAGCTGGGCTTGCACCCAAATTCGGTACCGACGAGCGGGCGAAATTTTACCAGTGGCTGTTCTTCCTGACGAATTCGCTACAGGAAGAACTCATGGTCTGGCAGTATCCGGAACGCATCGGAGGCGCTGACCTTGAGGCAATCGAGGTCATCAGACGGGGCGCTGAAACACGCGCCAGCAATTTTCTCGATGTTATCGAAGATCATCTCAAAGCCAACGGCCCGCTGATCATGGGCGACAAACTGAGTGCGGCAGATTTCTATCTGGTCATGCTGTGCCGTTGGGCCCGACCGATGACGAAACCGCCACGGACACGCCCCAACATCTCAAGATTGCTCGATAAGGTCATCGCCCTTCCGTCTGTAAGGCGCGCCTACGCCGCCGAAGGTATCACCGACGAAATCTGCTGACCGCACGGCCTTCGCACGGCCGACAGAGCCTGTTCAGCCGGCAATTTGAAAAGGATATGTCTTATGACAATCGATACGACCAGCCGCAACATGCCCGAAAGAATGAACCTTCCCTTTGTCGGTCTTGCCACCTTCGCGGGCCAACCGGCCTGCCAGGATTGGGACAAGCTTGACGGAGCGGATGTTGCCATCCTCGGCGTGCCGATAGATACGGCCTCCAGCTACCGTGTCGGCACCCGCTTTGGGCCTCGCTCCATCCGCGAAGTTTCCATGTTCCATGGCTTCGGGACGGAAGGCGTGTTCGACTTCGAAGACGAGGTTACCTATCTGACGGCTGACGAAGTCCGGATCGTTGATGCGGGCGACAGCGACGTCATCTATGCCGACACCAAACGCAGCCTGGCCAATGCCGAGTTAGCGGTTCGCGCGCTGCTCGATGCCAAGACGATGCCCTACATCCTCGGCGGCGACCATGCGATCACCATGGCAACCATTGCCGCCTATTCCAGCGAGAAGCCGATCCACATTGTTCATCTCGATGCTCATTTCGACTTCATCGATGAACGCAACGGCATCACCTGGGGTCATGGAAGCCCTATGCGCCGGGCTTCAGAGATGGCCCATGTGAAGGGCATAACCACGCTTGGCCCGCATAACATGGCTTCCGTCAGCAGGAGGGATTACGAAGCGGCAAAAGCCTATGGGACGAATATCGTCCCGCTTCGCAAATTTCGGGCACAGGGCGCCGTCGCCTCGCTTGCACATATCCCTGACGGTGAGCGGGTCTATGTCTCGATCGATATCGACAGCTTCGACCCCTCGATTGCGCCCGGCACGGCCACTATCAGTCACGGTGGCTTTACCTATTACGAAGCCAAGGATCTGCTTCGGGAGGTCGCCAGGCGTTTCGACGTTGTCGGCGTCGACTTCGTCGAAGTTTCTCCGCCCTACGATCCTTCAGGGATCACGGCGCTTCTCGCCGCCCGCACGAGCCTCGACTTTATCGGATCGATTTTCCATGAACGAGCAAAGCGGCGCGCCTGATCCGCGCGGGCATGGCAGTCCGAGGTCATGCCGTTCAGCGCCTACACGCCGACGGATTACGTTGCAGACAGCGAGGCGCTGATCTCGACCGGGATATCCCAACCAGAAGTTTGTCCTTGTCGGACACTCGATGGGCGGGCAGATAGCCGCCCGCCTCGCTGCAAAAAGACCGGATATGGTCAGTGCTGTTGTGTCCATTGATGGGACGCTCGGCTTTGACTGTGACGCAGCTCAAATCTTCGCCAAGACGACGGACGATCTGAATGCCGCAGTGACCACTTGGATTGATGCAATCCAGGACCTTTTTGCCAATGTCAGGAGGGCCTTACGGCGTTGGTTCCGGCTTTCTCGACAGGGCCTCGCGCAGGCGTCTGACCTCGCGGTTAAGCGCGATCAACTCCTTTGCCTCCATTCCGGACCGGGCGAACAGCGTTTCTCCGAGACAACGGCTTTCTTCACTGAGTGCGTTGCCGCGCTCAGTCAGCGAAACCCGAACGCTTCGTTCGTCTTCGCGCGCCCGCGTTCGGATGACCAGCGCGGCGGCTTCCAGCCGTTTGACCAGGGGAGTTATGGTGCTGGGTTCCAGATCGAGCCGGTTCGCAATGGCGCCTATGCTGCGTCCGTCTTCCTCCCACAATACGCTCAGAACCAGATATTGCGGATAAGTGATCCCGAGCTTGTCGAGAAGGGGCTTGTAGACGCGGTTGATCGCCATGGACGTCGCATAGAGCGAGAAACACAGCTGATCTTCAAGGGGAAGGTTATCGGTCATGGCGCTTTCTATCAAGAATTCGTTATCGCGACAAATAAAAATCTGGACGGACGCGGCAGCTTCGTTTAGATAACTATTATTGCGATAATAAATATCGCGATAATCTGTATGAAGCGGATAATGACCATACAGGTTCCTTGCCAAACGCCCGCGATCGCGGCGGGCGGACTGAAAATGCAAGCATGTCGACGTCGATCTGATCAGAATAAAGGAAGAAGATGATGTTTGGAATCTCCCCACTCGGCTGGTTGCACACGCTCGGCAGCCTGCCGGCGATACCGTTGGCCATCTATATGCTTGCCCGTCACGGACGGATCGTGCCGCGCTCGGCAGCCGGTGCGATCTATTTCACAAGTATGCTGATTGGAGGCCTCACGGTATTCCTCGTCGCCAAGCAACCGGAAGGCAATATTATAGCTGTCGCAACCTTGGCGCTTCTCCTGGCTGGCTATGGTATCGCTTATGTGCCGGGACTGGGGCGGGCCTCTGCATATTGCGAAACGATTTTTCTGACCTTGACTGTATTCCTGCTGATGGTTCCCTCCGTGAATGAAACCCTGACCCGCGTTCCGGACGGTAATCCCATCGTAAGCGAACCCGGTTCGCCGATATTGCTCGGTGCGCTTGGTAGTCTCGTTGTCATGCTGGTCGCTGGGCTTGCCGTGCAAATCATTCATCTGCGTCGGCAGGGAAGAATGGCGCTTGCGGTGTCCCGCTAGGCTTCGCGAAACTATCGCCGGAGACGCCGCCTGAAAGGCGGCGTCTCCGGCTCATAAACTTCGGTCAGGCTGAGTTCCCTTCACTGTCGAGTTTTTCATAAGATACTCGTCTACCCGCTTGCCACTGCCCATCGCAACGGATGTTCGACCCCAAGCTCCCCCACCATGCGTACCGCACGTGCTCGTGAACCAGATCAAGTGAGGCGGCCCCATCAGGGCCTGTCAATCTGGTGAAACGGTGGGAGGGCCATTCCGATTAGATATGAGAAGAGAAGGGAAGCGGGCCTGCCCGCTTCGGCATGAACCTTTATGGCTTTTATATAGACCGACGGACGGTTTGTTGTTATGGCTGCACCGATCTTGAAGGAGATGCCTATGCGTCTCACGCGCGTTATCGCCTGCATCGCGGCAATCGGAATGATCGGCGCCGCCGCTGGCTGGTATATCTGGCGTCCTGTTCCTGTGTCTGTGGTTACTCCCTCGGGTGGTGACGCCGCCGAGGTCGTCTATGCCAGCGGCGTGGTCGAACCCCGCACCTGGGCCAAGGTCGCCCCGGTGGTGCACGAGCGGATCGTGGAGCAATGCAATTGCGAGGGTGAGAGGGTCGCCCAGGGCACGGTGCTGGCCCGCCTTGACGACAGCGAAGTCCGGGCCGTGCTCGTCGAACTCAAGGTGCGTCTGGCGCTTGCCCGTGACGAACTTCGACGCCAATCCGCCCTGTTCACGAAAAACATCAACTCACAGCAGAGTGTCGATGCCGCGCGCAGCAATGTCGACCAGCTGGAGGCCATGGTGGCGGGACGGGAGGCAAAGCTCGACAGCTATGTTTTGCGTGCTCCCAGCGCGGGTGTCGTGCTGCGGCGCGACGGAGAAGTCGGCGAGATAGCCCAACTCGGCAGCGTCCTGTTCTGGGTCGGCGAACCGAAGCCGCTGATCGTCATCGCTGACGTCAACGAGGAGGATATACCCCGCGTTGCCGTCGGCCAGAAAGCGCTTCTGAAATCCGATGCCTTTCCTGGCCGCAATCTCGATGCGGTGGTCGACAGCATAACGCCTAAGGGCGATCCCGTGACGAAAACCTACAGGGTCCGGCTGCGACTCCCGGACGAAACTCCGCTCATGATCGGCATGTCGGCCGACGTTAACATCGTCATACGGGTGTCACGCTCCGCCCTGCTCGTGCCGTCCGTTGCGGTCGACGGCGCAAAGGTGGTCGTCGCCGAGAACGGAAACGCCCGGCAGCGCGAGATCAGGGTCGGCATCCGGGGCACGGCCGCAGTCGAGGTCCTGTCCGGTGTGGATGAGGCGGCGCGGATCATCTCGCCCTATCCGACCGGTCTTCCCGATGGTGCACGCATAACAATCTCTCGGGACCGGGAGTCGTAAGGTCCGTCATGCGCCTCATCCTGGAAATCGCCTTTACCCATATTGCCGGACGCGGACGACAGACGCTCGTGGCAGTGATCGGCGTGGCGGTCGGGGTTGGCTTTTCGATTGCCATGGCAGCGCTGATGCAGGGCGGCCAGGACGATTTCGTGCGGCAGCTCGTCGATACCATGCCGCATGTCCAGGTGACCGACGATCGGCGCGCGGCCCGGCGCCAGCCCGCGGAAGACGCCTTCGATGCCGTCGCCATTTCCGGGTTGAGGCCGCGCGACGACCGCCGCGGCATCATTAATCCGACCGCTGCCCTGACGTGGCTGGAGGGCTGGATTCCCGGCAGGTTTGCGGCCAGCCTCAAGCTACAAGGTGTCATTCGCTATTCCGGCCGCGAGGTCGGCGCGGCTGTAATCGGCATCGACCCGAAGGCAGAACCCGGTGTCTCGCCGATCGTGGACGATTTCCGGGCGGGAAGTTTCGCCACACTGGCGGCGAGCGGCAACAATGTCGTGATCGGGGACACGATGGCGGGTCGGCTCGGCGCCGGTCCCGGCGACACGATCACCGCGGTATCGTCGGAAGGATTATCGCGCGACTTCAAGATCGCCGGCCTGTTTCACACCGGCACCACGGCGCGCGACGAAGGCGAGGCCTATGTCCTTTTGAAGAATGCGCAGATCCTTTCCGTGCGGCCGAACGCAATCAACCAGATCAACATCAAGCTGGACGATCCGAATGGCGCACCAGCCGTGGCACGCCGGGTGGAGGCCGAACTCGGTTACAAGGCCGTGGCCTGGCAGGACGCCAATGAATCGATCCTCCAGGCGCTCGTCGTGCGCAATGTCATCATGTACACGGTCGTCGCCGCCATCATGCTGGTGGCGGGCTTCGGCATTTTCAACATCATCTCGACCATCACGCATGAGAAGGCTCGCGACATAGCCATCATGAAATCGCTGGGCTTCGCGGAAGCCGACATGCGCCGGCTTTTTCTTCTCGAAGGCGTCGCAATCGGGACCGCCGGGTCGGCCGCCGGCTGGATCGTCGGATTTGCCCTGGTATACGCCCTCTCGCTGATCCGCTTCGAAATCGCCGCCACAGGCCAGGAGATGACACATCTGCCCATCGCCTGGAGCATGTTGCACTATCTCATCGCCTCCGGTTTCGCATTGGGCTCGGCGGCAGTGGCAGGTTATCTTCCGGCCCGCCGGGCAGCACGCGTCAACCCCGTAGACATCATCAGGGGGGCAACGTGAGCGCCCTGATCGAAACGAACGGCCTTACGCGTGTCCTGCACGAAACCGTGCCGGTGACGCTGGTAAAGGATATCTCCCTGACCATCGGCGAGAGGGAATTCGTCGCCATCACCGGCCCGTCCGGGTCGGGCAAGTCGTCCCTGCTCTATCTGCTCGGCCTGCTCGACCGGCCCTCGTCGGGAACCCTGCTTATCGGCGGTCGGGATGCGGAACCGATGAACGAGGAGGAGCGCGCCGAAACCCGCCTGTCCATGATCGGATTCGTCTTCCAGTTTCATTTCCTTCTGCCTGAGTTCACCGCGCGCGAGAATGTCGAAATCCCCATGCGCAGACTGGGCAGGATCAGTCGCAGGCAGATACGTGATCGCGCCGCCGACCTGCTCGGCTCACTGGGTCTTGGTGAATATCTCGACAGATTGCCCGACCAGCTTTCCGGCGGACAGCGGCAGCGCGTGGCCGTTGCGCGAGCATTAGCCAACGATCCTCCGCTCATCCTCGCCGACGAGCCGACGGGAAGCCTCGACAGCAAAAGCTCGGAGCAGGTGTTCTGCAACCTGCAAACCCTTGTGCGTGAGCGCGGAAAGACCATCGTTGCCGTTACCCACGATCTCGATATGGCTTCACGCATGGATCGGCGCATCCACCTCGTCGACGGCAGAATAGGTGCCGATGAGAGCGTCAGCGCAACCTGATCTGTCTACGGCGATTCCCGCCTGTCCGTTGCGCTCACCATATCACTTTCCCATCATCGAATCCGGAAGCCAGGTGACGATCGCCGGGAACAGGAAGATCAGCGCTACGGTGAACAGTTCCATCATCACGAAGCGCATCGATCCGCGAAACACGTCCGACAGCGGTGTCTGCCGGTCGATCCCCGCGATCACGAAACAGTTCAGGCCGACAGGCGGCGTAATCAATCCGATTTCGCACATTTTCACACAGAGGATGCCGAACCAAATCGGATCAAAGCCGAGACCGGTCACGGTCGGAAACACGATTGGAAGAGTGATGACCATCATCGAAAAGGCATCGAGGAACATGCCCATCGGAATATAGAGCAGAAGCAGAACCGCCACCACCAGATGCGGAGGAATGCCGCTTTCGGTAATCGCCTGCGCCAGAATCTGCGGAATCTGGATCAGGGTCAGAAAATAGCTGAAAATGCCTGCGCCGATCATGGTGAACAGGATCATCACCGTGGTCGTGGTCGTCGAGCGGAAGCTCTCCAGCAGCCCGATGCGGATATTGCCGCGCCCCTCGCGACTGCACAAAAGCATCAGCAAGGCGGCGAATGCGCCGATCGCACCCGCTTCCGTCGGCGTTACGAGACCGAGATAGATGCCCCCGATGACCACCGCGAACAGTACAACGATCTGCCAGGCCGTCAGTGTCACGCGCATACGCTCACCCCAGGTGGCCTTTGGCGCGCGCGCCGCACGGTTCTGGACGGAACGGCCCCACAGGCCGACGCCGATCATGAACACGACGGTCGTCAGGATGCCTGGCACGAAACCGGCGATCAGCATCTTGCCGGCCGAGACCTCGGTCAGCGCGGCATAGAAGATGAGGAGGACAGACGGCGGGATCAGCACGCCAAGCACACCACCCGCCGCGACCGAACCTGCGGCCAGCCGCGGATCGTAGCCAGCCTTCTTCATCTCGGGGATGGCCACGGCGCCCACGGTCGCAGCCGTCGCCACCGACGAGCCGGAGGTGGCTGCGAAACCGGCGGATGTCAGGATTCCGGCCATGGCGAGACCACCCGGCAGATGCCCGACCCATTTGTTGGCAACGGCAAACAGCCTCTTGCCCACCTGGGCATGATGGGCGAACGAACCCATCAGGATAAACAGGGGGATGACGGTCATCGCGTAGTTTGCGGTGTTGCTGAAGGAGAAGGTCTTCAGACGGTTCATGAGGAAGGCAAAGTCCTCGACCATGATGATGCCAAAGGCTCCCGACAGGGCGAGCGCCGCAAAGACCGGCGTGCCAAGCGCCAGAAAGACAAAAATCAGCGCAAGTGCAATCATCGTGATGAAAGTGATGTCCATGAGAACCTCGCGGGTGGACCTTTGGAACGACCGGCGCGAATTCTTCCGCGCCGCCTTGCGTTGTGAGTGCGTTGTCAGTGCGCGATGATGTTCGTGTGCCGCTGTTCCTGCTGCGCACCCGTGGTGACGAGCAGTGCATGAACCAGCGCCTGCAGTGCGGCGAACCAAAGACCGGCGGCAACGGCAATTTTCGCCCACCAGATCGGCATCTGGAAAGCTCCCCAGCGAAACTCCCGGATCGCAAAGGAATAGGCCGCCTCCATCGAGGACGGCCACGCCAGCATGGCAAATGTCAGCGCCGCGCACAGCCATGCCAGCCCGGTGGCCAGTCGCGACCAGCGACGCGGCAGCCTGTCCGTCAGCATGGTAACCCGAATATGGGCGTCATCGATCAGCGTCAGCCCCAGCCCCATGAACACCACCATGACCATCGACAGTTCCGACATCTCGAACAGGCCCGGAACGGCGCGGCCCATCCAGGCGCGGGCGACGACATCGATGGTGATCGCCAGCATCATGAAAGCCAGAAACAGGAATGCGATCCAGCCCATGACACCGGCGATGCGGTTCAGAATGCGATTGAACCCGACCATTGCACGATCACTTCGCCGTGGCGATTTCTTCGGGGCGCTTCATCCTGCCCGACCCGGCATGTTTTTCAATCGCCGTGTCGATGAGACGCTGCATTTGCGCGCCGTCGATTCCGGCTGGCTTGGCGACCGTCTCCGTCCAGGCTTCAACCTCGGCCGGCTGCACAATGCTTCGGGCCTTCGCCTTTTCCTCATCGCTGAGCGTGCTCAGTTTCACACCTTCCGCAATGGCCTTGGCGGTATAGTCCTCAAGCACTTTCTCGTAGATTTCCAGGAACTTTCCGGCGTAGAGCTCATTGGCGAGATCGGTGCAGATCTGCTTGTGTTCATCGGGTAGCCCCTGCCAGACATCGATGTTCATCACCGTTGCCGCCGGACCATGCGGACCATCTCCAATATCGTAGAAATTGGGCGCGATCTCATGCAGCTTGTAGGCGATGGCGGTTACGAAATCGAAGCCATAGACCCCGTCGAGCACGCCGCGCTCAAGCGCCTGATAAACTTCCCCCGCAGCCATCGGGACGGCGACACCGCCCAGGCGTTCGATCACGTCGGTCGCAATGCCGTAACCTCGGATCTTCTTGCCCTTGATATCCTCGATCGAGGTAATCGGCTGCCGCATCACCAAGGGCGCATAGTTCCAGTTGGTCCAGTAAAGCACCTTCGAGCGATTGCGCTGTTCCCATTCCTGCCGAAGCGGTTCGAACTGGTCATAGACATCGCGGCAGACAAGCTGCAGCGCATCGGCGCGATCCATGCGGAAATACCATTCGAGGCCGCGCGTTACCGGCAGCTCGGCCTGATAATAGCCGGGCGAGATCAACGTGATCTCCGACGTGCCGTCCCGTACGGCGGCCAGATGCTCGCCAACCTTGTTGAGGCTGCCTGCCCAGAACCGGCGGACAGAAATTTCTCCGTTGCTGCGCTTTTCGAGTTCTTCGAGGAACCAGCGGTCGATCCACGACGGACCAGCGCTTTCGGTGACATAGCTGTCGAACTTCATCGACCCCTTGGCTACCGCCAGATTTGGTAGTGAACCGATCAGCCCGAGACCGGCAAGAGTGCCCGAAGCCTTGAGAAAATCACGTCTTTTCATGTCTTGTTCCTCCTCCTCGATAAGTTTTTTGTGCGCCCCGGTCGCCCGGATCTAGTTTTCCAGCTCCAGTTTGCGCAGTTCGGTTTTTAGAATTTTGCCATAGCTGTTTTTGGGTAAGTCACCGGCAAAGACGTAATGCTTGGGCCGTTTGAACGCAGCCATATGCTGGCGACACCAATTGTCCAGTTCGTCCACTGTCGCCGCCTGCCCAAGCTCCAGAACCACATGAGCTGTGACATTTTCGCCCCATTCGGGATCAGGAACGCCGATGACTGCCACCTCGAAAATTGCGGGGTGCTGAAGCAGTACCTCCTCCACTTCGCGCGGATAAATATTGGTGCCGCCAGAAATAATGACGTCCTTCGACCGGTCGGTGAGATAGAGAAAGCCGTCCTCGTCCAGATGACCCAGATCACCGGTGCGCAGCCACCCGCCAGCGAGCGTTCTGGCGCTGGCTTCCGGGTCCTCCCAGTAACCCTGCATGACGCTCGGTCCGCGCACGACGATTTCTCCTGTGAAGCCGATGGGGCAGACTTTGTCGTCCTCGTCCCTGATCTGCACCTCGACGCTTGCCTGCGCGACACCGACCGATGCGCGACGCGAGCGCCAGGCGGGATGCGTTTCGTCTGCGACCAGTTCCCGGGAGAGCGCGGTGATGGTCATCGGACTTTCGCCCTGCCCGTAGATCTGAACGAAGCGTGGTCCGAACAACGAGACCGCCTCATCGATATCGTTCGCATACATCGGGCCTCCGCCATAGATGACCGAACGAATGCCCTCGCCCTTATATCCAAGCGCTCCGGCGGCGGCGATCAGCCGCTTGACCATGGTGGGAGCCGCAAAGAAGACGAGGTTTCCCCGCGTCCGCGCCAGATCGATGATCTCACGCGGATCGAAGCCGCGCGACACGGGAACGAGATGGGCGCCAGCGGCGCGCAAGACCGCAAACATGTAGAGCCCCGCGCCATGCGAAATAGGCGCGGCGTAAAGCATGGTGTCGTCACCACGCGGCGGCACCACGTCCATGGCGTAGCAAAGTGCCATCTCGCGCAGATTTCCATGGCTCAGCATGACCCCCTTGGGGCGCCCTGTGGTGCCGGAAGTGTAGAACAGCCAAGCAAGATCAGCCTCATCGACTGGAGTTGGCAGCGTGATTTCACCCCCGTTCGGACAGTCTTCGCCAATAGCGGCTTCTGCAATCCCGGCACGCCCCTCGAAGGTGTGTCCGTTATCGGTATAGACGAGGGCGGCGCGGGAGTTCTCCAGAATCCATTCGACCTCGCGCGGATGCAGTTTGAAATTGACCGGCACGGCCACCGCCCCAAGCCACCAGCAGGCGTGCATGATCTCGATATATTCGGGGCCGTTTTTAGCGAAAATGGCCACGCGGTCGCCGCGCGCTACCTTATGGTGTGCGGCCAGATGCCGGGCGCGGCGGCATATGGCGCGCAACAGCGAGCCATAATTATGAACCTCTTCGACGCCGAGAAGGATGGCGGGTTTCCCGGGCCAGTTCAGGGCTGACTGATACAACCAGTTCGCAATATTCATTGTGCGGTCTCTAGGGTCAGGATCTATTCATTTGGTGGAAATGGTGTGAGGCCATCCGTCTGGATACGAGGAGAAAAGGCGAAGGAAATGTGGTGCATTTTCGAGACTTTACGTGCATGTAGCCGGGCGGATGGACCACATCCTTCGGACACCGAAATGACTGGTGATCTGCGGCGTCAAGCCGCTCAACCGGGGGAACCACCCCGTTTTTCGCGTCTTTCCTTGCAGCTCTTGTCATTTCAGGTGCCATTTTCATCAAATTAACAGGTCCTGACCCTAGGCGCGGTCTGCGTGCAGGATGGTTGCATAATTGGCGACGGCGGCACCGCCCATGTTGAACGCCAGTCCCCACTCGGCACCGTTCAGCTGGATATCGCCGGCCCGGCCGGTCAGTTGGCGATAGGACATGACGGCCATGGAAACGCCGGTTGCGCCGACCGGGTGGCCTTTGGCCTTGAGCCCGCCGGAAAGGTTGACCGGAAGCCTCCCCTCGGCCGTGACCGTTCCGTCTTCGATAGGCGCGCTTCCCCTTCCCGGCACGGCAAGCCCCATCGCCTCGTAAATCAGCAGTTCGGCTATGGTAAAGCAGTCATGCACCTCGGCGAAGTCGAGATCGTCGACGCTGATCCCCGCTTCTTCATAGGCCGTCGCAATCGCCAGCGCCGGTCCCTCGAACGCGATGAAATCGCGCCTGCTCATCGGCAGAAAGTCTGAAACATGGCTGGTGCCGGCGAGACGCACGCGCCTTTTCGCAGATGATGCAGCACCCGCTTCACTGCTCAAAACGATAGCTGCGGCTCCGTCCGTCACCAGCGAGCAATCCGTCAGGCGCAGCGGCGGCGCAATCAGCGGGTTTGTTTCGCTGACATTGGCGCAATGATCATAGCTCATCGGCTTGTGCATCTGCGCCAGCGGGTTCTTCATTGCATTGGCATGGTTCTTGGCGGCTATGCGGGCCATCGCATCAAGCGGGTTCGAATAGCGCTGCCCATATTGTTCGGCCGCTACCGCGAAGACCTGCGGAAAACTGAGCGCGGCTTCAGCCGGATCGTTCTGATAACCGGCACCGGCAAGCGCGGTGGTCACATCGGCGGTAGTACGATGAGTCATCTTTTCCGCACCGACCACCAGCACGTTGCGCGCCTTGCCGGAGCGCAATGCATTGATCCCGGCATACATGGCCGCGGCTCCCGAAGCACAGGCATTTTCCGAACGCGCAGCAGGCTTGAAGCGGAACTCGGCAAACGCCTGATGGACCAGCGAGGAAGCGAAGCCGTCCCCAACCAGACCCGAGTTGAAGTGACCGAGGAAAATGGCGTCTATATCGCCGGGATCGATATCGGATTCAGCGATGGCTTCGCGTGCGGCCTCGACGATCAGTTCTTCGAGATTGGCAGACAACCGGCCGAATTTGGTGTGACCGCTGCCGATACAATATATATTGGACCCGTTCATCAGGTTCTCCGATCAAGACGCTCGAATTCAGACGTGGAAGCTGCTCGCGCATGGGAACCATGCGACCCGCCGCTCAGGCCGTTACATTTCTGAACCGGGAGAACTGCCTCCACTCCGTGCGACCCCGCAAGGGACCGCTTCCTCCGCTTCAATAGTTGCCGGAAAGAACGAATATGAACATGAGTAGAAATACGTAGATATCTACGTAATTTTTACGTAGATTGGGCCGCTGACGGGTTACGCGCAGCTACGGGAGGCGGGCGGAAATGGATGAACTATCGGATGATCATCTTTGTTTAACCGGCTTCATTGAAGCTCCGATCGGGATCATGGTTCTTTCGAACCGTCGCATTCTGCGGGTCAATCGTGAGATTGAGCAGTTGTTCGGCCGTAGCCGCATCGAACTGGAGGGGCAATCCATCCGCCTCCTCTATCCGTCGAATGTCGATTATGAAAAGACCGGCGAGCGGTGGGAGCGATGGCTGGAGTCCGGTCCCCGCTACGAGGATGAGCGCTTCATGCAGCACAGCAGCGGCGAAATTATCTGGATGCGAGCGCGCGGGCGTACGATGACGCCGCAGGAGCCGTTCAAGCTCATGGTCTGGACTTTCGAGAAACTGGAAGAGGGCCGCAACAGCGCTTCCTTGCTGACACCCAAGGAACGTATCGTTGCCCGGCATCTGGCCAATGGCATGACGTCCAAGCAGATCGGTCAACTTATCGGTATCTCCCCGCGAACGGTTGAAGTGCACCGCGCGTCGATCATGCGCAAAATGAATGTGCGCAACACGGCTGAACTCGTCGCACACATGATCGTCGAACGGTAAGATGCAAAGGCTGTTTGAATTCGAGGCATTGCCGGATCACCTAACGGAGTTGGCCGGTCTTGCCGCCGCCGACCTAAAATTCCTTACCAGTTGCGACCGGGCTTTGCAGGATGGATCGACCCGATTTGTTCCATGCATTTCGTTCTTTTCCTTGCGAGAAGAGCATTAAACATTCTTAACGATACGAAAGACAATTCCCACTTCAGTTTAGTTGCTGTGAGCACCATCTCGATGGTCCGGGAACCATGTTTTCCAGTTTAGCATCGGGTATCTGGATGGATGCAAAAATGAAAACTGATGTGCCTTACACAACCTTAAATGTTTGAGACCCGAGCTCTTTTTTGATGCGCAGTTTCCTTCATTAAAAGCCTGTGGCGCTGGTCGTTCAATGCAGCGGCGATCATTGGTCTGATTGTGAAGACGCCCTGGGCAGCTTTTTCGACAAGAACGCGCAGATACCCCCCTGCCGACTGAATCTGATCATATCTCTGCAGGATGAAGGCGATGGCGATAGCCGTATTCTGATCTCCCAGCACATTTCTGGCGAGATTATGCAGTTTTCGATCGATTCCGAGAAACGAGCTCACTTTTTCGGTCGTAGCGATTATATCTGACCAGTGGCGGATTGGATCTGAACTGTAAGCGGCCACTTCCGGACAGGCTCGCAGAACCATTTCAAGAGGGATGCCGGGTTCGACAGATTTGTTGAGCATGCCTGAAATGCGCTGGTCGCTGGAATTTGGCACTGGCTTTTCAAAATGGGAATCTGGATTTGATTCAATTTGCTGCCGCTCATTTTGAGATTCATTGCCGCGCATATTTTGAACATTTTCTTTTAGTTTCAACACGTTGTCGATTTCATCGCGAATAGTCTGCAAGGCTTCGACCAGCGCGGCCAATTCTTTAGGTTCTGCACGGCGGGGTATGCGGTCCACAACGGCACGGAAACGGTTATTGATCAGACGCCAGTCGCCTGCGAGGCCTTCCTGAAAGGCTAATTCGACAAGCTTGGCGATGTCTCGGCGCTGCAATGTCAAACGTTCCCGCATTTCCCGCAGTGCAAGCTTCTCCGCCCTCACCTGTTCCGCGGCAGTTTCAAGTTCGCACGCACGAGCCAGCAACGGTGCGAGCGAAAAACCGAATGCGATTTGTACTTCGCCGCCTTTTGCACGACGGGCATAGCGCTTTCCATTCGGGCTGTCCTGACGGATGATCAGACCGGCGTCGATCAGGGCGGACAGATGACGACGCAAGGTCGCGTCGGCCATACCGTGAGCGCGCAAGGCCAGTTGCTTGTTGGATGGGAACACGATCAGACCACCTTGCTCATTCAATTCCGTTTCCGGATAAAATGACAGGAGCGCCGACAGAACGGCCAAGGAGCGATCGTTCAGTCCGAATACGGATTTCGCCTCACACAGCCAGCGATGCAACTGCCATTTATCGACAGTGCTTCCGGCTTTGATCTGGCGGGTATTCCGTTGGCTTGCCAACAAGGCAAGCGTCATCCTTCGACTGCCAAACGGCGTCGAGGCCAATTGAATCTCCATTTTCTTTCACCTTCCACAAGGCAAAAGAAATCCACCCGCCGAAATGACGCTAATTACACTTGACAGTGATTCGTGGATTTGCGATTCTCTAGCTGCTAAACCAATGAGAAGGGCTTCCACACGGCGACGTTTGGGGGCCTTTTTCTTTTGCTGTCTCGTTCCTTCCTGAATGTCTTGACGCAACACGCTTACTATCGAACGCTGAACTCATGACGATCCGGGCAAAAAATCCGGAACCGCTTACACTTACCTATTTTTCCTCGCTCTGGAACGACGCATAAAGCTTGTCCAGATTACGGGAAAGCCAATCGGCAAAACGGGGACCATTGGCAGCACCGAGCGCCAGGGTGGCCGATTTACCATTCTGCTTGATAACGGCGCTGACCGACTTGTCTGCTGCCGTCCAGTTCGTGCCGGGGCGTGATGCCGCCTTTGTGACGGGCTTTTTCTGCTTCCCGCCTTTGAGATAGCCGTAAAGCTGCTCGAAACGCTCGCCGGACGATGCCGAACCGAAAGCCTGGCTGGCCAGAAGTTCGTCGACAGCCTCCTTGTTGCCGGGGATCTCGATCAGTTTACGCAATTCGAGCCAACGGTCGCGGCCGATGCCTTTTGCCGGGCCGATTGCCAGCAGAATATATTCCGGAACAGCCTTCGGGATGGTGAGCATCTTGGAAAGTGTCTGATAATCGACGGTCAGGGCGGCCTGGATCGCCTCGCGTTCAAAACCCAGTGCTTCCAGACGCGCGGCGAAGAAAACCCGCTCTATGAAGCTGAGATTGGCGCGGGCAGAGTTTTCCTGCCCCTGGCTCAGCACATGTTCCAGATCGGCGAGGGGCTTTACGACGGCCTTTACCTTCAGCCCGAGTTCTTTCGCTACGCGAGCACGACGATGCCCGAAAACGATCATATAGCGGCCGCTGGTCTGTGGATGTGGACGAACCAGAATGGGACTGTCCTGTCCGCGCTCGCGGATGGCCTCCAGAAGTTCACGATATTCCGCGTCATCAGCTTCAGGCAGGCGATCCGCCACAAAAGACACGTCCAGATTTTCAGGATCGAGCTCGACGATCGTCTCGCCATCCAGCTTCTGGGCTGCCTGCTTTGCCAGTTCGTCTATCGATGCGGACAGGGATTTGGCAGCACCGAAACGGCGCGATACGTTATCGACCGGCTGCGAAGTCTGTTCGACCGCCGGTTCGTTCCGCATAACGCTTTCGAATATGTTCTTTCTTGCCATTCCCATGCCCTCAAACCGGTCAGAGACCTGATTTCATTCAATATTTGCCGCTTTAGACGGCAGTCTAGCGCCCCCATGCCTCGTGAATGAGGCCGCGAATTTCCGAATTAACCGCTTCCATGGCTTCCATGGCGCGATCATAGGTACCGCGATTCATCGACGAACGTTCAACTTCGTAAAGGGTTTGCTTGGTGAGACCAGCGTCCGAGATCGCGGTCGATTTCAGCATCTGATGCTTCAGCATATGTGAAGCGAGCATACTTTGCATGAAGCCGACCATCTGCGCTTGCGGGACGTCGGTTGGCTCGTAGCGGGTAATCAGGTAGCGGAACCAATCCAGCTGAACGGCACCGCCGGCTTGACGCACTGTCTTGAGGATGTCGCCCAGCATCAGCAGAAATTGCGACATCGACATAAGATCGAGCATCTGCGGATGAACGGTGATCAGCACCGACGTCGCCGCCGAAAGAGCGGTAAGTGTCAGATAGCCAAGCTGGGGAGGGCAGTCGATAACCACGACGTCATAGTCGCTGTCGACATCCGAAAGCGCCTTGGCGATACGGTTCCAGAATGTCTTGCCCTCACCGCCATTCTGCATGGCGAGCGGCGTGTCATATTCATATTCCTGCAATTCAAGCATAGCGGGAATAATGTCCAGGCTCGGAAAGTTGGTCCGCCGGATGACCTCGCGAATAGGCTTCCTTTCGGAATCGTAACGAATGGCTTCGTAGAGCGAGGGGAACTCGTCGAGTTCCGGCTGGATGCCATGCAGGGCGGAAAGCGAAGCCTGCGGATCGAGATCGATCGCGAGCACACGATGGCCGGTCAGGGCCATGTGCTGCGCCAGATGGGCGGCCGTTGTCGTCTTGCCGGAGCCGCCCTTGAAATTGACGACACCGATGACCTGAAGTTTCTCATTACCGCGACGATGCGGGACGTAGCGCTTGACCTCGGCGCGGCCATTCTGATCCAGCCATTGGCGCAATTCCTGTATCTGCTCGACGCTATAGGCGCGGCGACCACCTGTCAGAATGGTCGGCTCGACACCTTTACCTTCCAGGTGTAGTTTTTTCAGATTACTGGGAGAGACACCGAGAAAATAAGCAGCTTCAGCCATGGAAAACTGGCGCAGCACATTCTTGCGCGCATCAGGAGGGAAGTTTTCATGGCGCAGCAGGTTGAGCTTGCGAGAAATCTCGCGTCCTTGCGATAATATCATGTCGTCAAACGACAAGGCTGCTGCTGGATTTGCGATATTCATCTACTGGGATCCCTAGTGACGGCACTTATGACAATACCGCCTAAATACCGTCATTATGTCCGATTCTTAATCTATCGCAAGGGGGCGCCTAATTAACAAAGGGTTAGCGCCTGCCTGAGAATTGAAGAAAATTTTAGCGATCCGAATCGGTTTTCCGTATCTCATTGGTTTTACGGGATTTTTCTGAGTTTAGACCGCGGTCTATCAAGCGTACCCGCCAGGTTCTTCCAAAATTCAATTTGATGACACCTCTTATCCACCAGTCAATCTGGTTCAAAAGCGCCAGGAAACCGTGCGAATCGAGTCCTGCCCGCGTCCGGCCTGTATGTTGTCTCCTGGCGCTCTGAAGCTGATATTTCTGTCAAATCCGGGAGATGCTGCACAACTCCGAAGTTGGGGCAGGGCGCAAGCAATATCGCGATCCCGGTATGAGGGCAGATTTCAACTGCGTTCGTTTCCCTCTGCAAGATAGAAGGCGCATCGCAAATCCGTCACATGCCAGGGGCATGTCTGCCCGGGTTGTGACGCAAACCACCCAGTCAGGACTGTTATGCTACAGCCATTTCTGGCGTGGACTGGCCGTGGTCGGCTCTTTCTCTTTGTTTTGAAAACCGTTGGTAGGGCTGCAAATGACGGTCTGTAGCGTTCCGGGTGCATAAGCGACCGATGTGTTTTTCCTGCACTGTAAATTACCATCTGCGCGCGCTTATGCCGGTTTTGATAGAGGCGCGGGGAGAATGTCTTTCGTTCGTGGAGTTAAGTGACATTTGAACGGTTAGCCATATGCGGAGAGGTTCCAGCGGGTGCCTCGCTGTCGTCCGGTATAAATACGGTGTCGGACCGCATTCGATGTGAGAAATGCTATCACGCAGTGTGGATTTTTTAACCAAATCAGGTTAAAGTCCACTTAGCTGCTGGATAAGTCCCTGAATGGCAAATTGCAGCTCCCGCGAAAGCAATAATCCCCCCTGATAAGCTAGCTTAAGACCGTCAGCATGACTAAACGGAATCTGCTATTAAGTTTTCTTACGTTTAATTTTTATCTTAAGAACAATGGCTTAGGAGAATAGATTTCCCGGAGGAACATGCTGGATTTGCGGTCCAGCCCGATCCTTTTCCTTGATGCCGGAAGAATGGATCGAGGGGCAAATCACGTCACATCGGGATGCCACAGGCGGTTGGAGAAGAAGTGTTGTCTGGAGATCGACATGATCGCCGCTCTTTTGGTGGGGAGGTCAGCACTTCGCATGTGGGCAAATCCTGAACGCTGCAGATTGCGCAATTGGCGGTGGTGCGCTGCGCTTGGCTCCTGCACGATCCGTTCGGTTCGTGGGTCGTCGAGAAACATCAGGTGCAAAAGGGAGGGCAGCCAGGCGGTGAACCAGGCCCTTCCGCGGAAAGCTTCTTCACCGACGATGACGTGGCAGCCCCGGTCGTAATCGCCGGCGCCTGAGAATGGGCCTATCAAATCCTCTTTCGCCCAGTAAATCTCGAAATAGGAGAAAGCCCGCTCATCGAAGCGGCCGATCAGAGGAACGACATGAGGGTCCGCCCACATGCGCTCCAGATAGCGCTTGTGGGCAGCTTCGCTTCCTGCCTCGTTCCAGAACTCATTGACCCTGGGGTCGTTCATCCAGCGATGAACGTCAGGCAGGTCCGGGGGAATATCGCTGCCCTCAAGGGAAAGGGGATGTCGTTGGACGACATTATCAAGGCCAAGCCAACGGCAGCATTCGACGCGAAATGGGGACAGTTCGTCGTCGATCCAGCGTTCTTCACGCGGCTTGTGCACGAAGGGGTTTGATCGCCACAAGACGTAAACCGCAGACATTCCGGAGACCAACATGCCTATTCAGAATGAAACTCCCGTTGAAAGTATGGGTGTCAACCGCGTTCTGTCGCGGAGAAACTTCATCGCAGCCTCGACGGGGCTAGCGGGAAGCATTGTCGCGGGACAGGCGGCTGCCGACTCTCTTTCCGACGTCCCGCCTCGAGAACCCGGAGCCGACCTCGGCGGAACCAGCGAACGATCGAAATATGTCAAGATCGCCCGTATTCCTGAATCTACCCCAGGCAAGCGCAACGTCGACCCGGGCGATGCAATCAACTCGAAGACGCCGCTCGACAAGCTGGTCGGCGCGATCACACCGTCCGACCTCCACTACGAGCGGAGCCATTCCGGCGCACCCGACCTCGATCCGGCCACCCATCGGTTGCTCGTACATGGCATGGTGCGGAAGCCGTTGGTATTCAACCTCGACGACCTCAAGGCGATGCCGTCGATCTCCCGCACGACCTTCCTCGAGTGCACCGGCAACGGCTGGGAAAACTGGAAGAAGGCCGACGAGAACGTCACCGTGCAGAACACGCACGGCCTCGTCAGCATGAACGAATGGACCGGTGTCCCGCTCAAGGTCCTGGTTGACCTGGCCGGAAAGGACCGTGGCTCGACCTGGATGCTTGCTGAGGGTGGCGATGCGGCGGCAGTCGCCCGCAGCATTCCGCTCACCGATGAAATACTGAACGAAGCGTTCGTGGCCTATGGGCAAAACGGCGAGCCGCTGCGGCCCGCCCATGGCTTTCCGATGCGGCTTATTATGCCAGGCTTCGAAGGCAATCTGAGCATCAAATGGTTGCGCCGACTGAAATTCGGCGACCGACCATGGATGACGCGCTGGGAAACGGCGCGCTACACGCAGCTCCAGGCCAATGGCAAGGCCATCCAGTTCCAGCTTCGTATGGATACCAATTCGGTGATCACGTCGCCCTCGGGGACGATGGCGATCAAGCCCGGATACAATCGCATTACCGGGCTGGCCTGGAGCGGTCACGGCGCGATTACCGGGGTAGAGATTTCCACCGACGGCGCAAAAACATGGAAGGCCGCACAACTTAATCTGCCCGTGTTGCCCAAGGCACAGACCCGCTTCCAGATGGATTGGGTGTGGGACGGCAAGCCGACCAGGATCGTCAGCCGCTCGACTGATGACGAGGGCAATGTCCAGCCCGACCGCAAGTCGTTCATCGCGGCGGTAGGGACCAACGCGCTGTTTCACTACAACGCGCAGCAGACCTGGAGCATCGATGAAACCGGGAGGGTCCGCAATGTCCTCGACTAACAAAGCATTCTTCGCCGGCGCGATCGTGCTGGCTCTTGCCTCACCCGCGCTCGCATATGATTTCGGTCGGCCGGCGACGCCCGATGAAATCGCGCTGTGGGACATCGACGTCAGGCCCGACGGGAAGGGACTGCCACCGGGTAGCGGGACAGCGAAACAAGGCAAGGAGCTATTCGCCGACAACTGCGCGGCGTGTCACGGCGATAACGGCGTCGGCGGCATCAAGGACCGCCTGGTTGGCGGGCAAGGAACATTGACTTCGGACACACCGGTAAAAACCGTTGGGAGTTACTGGCCTTATGCGACAACGCTGTTTGACTATATCCGCCGGGCGATGCCCTATCAGGCACCGGGTTCGATGAGCGATGACGATACCTATGCGCTCACCGCTTACATCCTGAGCCTGAACGGCATTGTGCCACCAGGCAAAAAACTGGATCAACAAAACCTGCCGAAGGTGAAGATGCCGAACCGCGATGGCTTCGTGCCAGATCCCAAATTCGATCCAGCGACACTATTCGGGAAGAAATGAGATGAGAATCGCAAGGACACTAATCACTGCGGTAGCCGCGCTTACCCTATCAGGAGCACATGCAATGTCTGCGGAAGGATTGATTACGACGCGCAGCAGCTTCGGACCGGAAGAAACCATGAAGCGCTTCGAAGCCGAGGTTCGCAGCAAGGGGATGACCGTTTTCGCCCATATCGACCACGCAGCAGGTGCTGCTGCGGTCGGTTTGCAATTGCGGCCGACCGATCTTTTGATCTTCGGTGCGGCCAAGGGTGGGACACCCTTGATGCAATCCGTACAGTCGATTGGCATCGACCTGCCGCTCAAGGCGTTGGTCTGGCAGGATGAGGCGGGTACGACGTTTCTTTCCTATAACGACCCCGCTTATCTCGCCCATCGGCACGAAATCGGCGGCGCCGCCCAGCCTATCGTCGAAGGAATGTCGAACGCACTCAAGACGATTGCGGCCAAAGCGACCAATTCTCAGTAATACGTACGGATCGGGGAAGGCGTCCGCCTTTCCTCTCGCGGATTGTTTGTTGACTTGCCAGCGTTCCGATCAACCTGAAGGAATCCACTCTATGAGCATCCGCCAACAACGCGGCTATCAAATGTATCCGGTACTCGACGAGGCGCGGGTCGAGACGGCGCGGCGCTTTGCCAGCGGACCGGAACGGCATTTCGCGCCGGGCGAACTGATCTATGACTATGGCCAGCAGGGTGCGCCTGCATGGCTCGTGTTGTCGGGCTCGGTGAACATAACCCGGCGTGACGGGATCGACCGCGAGGCGTCGATCATCACATTTGGCCCGGGCCAGTTTACCGGCGAGATCAACCAACTCACCGGCCGTTCGGCGATTGCGCGGGCCCGTGCCGGTGAACAGGGCGCAAGTGCGCAGCCTTTCGACGCGCCGCACCTGCGAGCGCTGATGATAGGCTCGGCGGAAATCGGCGAGACCGTTATGCGAGCGCTGATCCTGCGCCGCGTCGCACTGATCGAGGAAGGCACCGCCGGCACGATCATCGTTGGAGCCCGGGACTCCTCCGCCGTCGTCCGGTTGCAGGGCTTTCTCGCACGAGCTGGCTATCCCTACCAGTTGCTCGACGCCCGCGGCGACGGTGAAGGTCGTGCGCTCGTCGAACGGTTCGGTATGACACCGGACGAACTGCCTCTGGTCGTGTGCCCGGACGGTTCGTTGCTGCGTCGGCCCAGTGAGATCGACATGGCCCGCTGCCTCGGAATCACGCCCGAGATCGATCTGGACAAGCTCTACGACGTCGCCGTGGTCGGCGCCGGCCCCGCCGGGCTGGCGGCGGCGGTCTATGCCGCTTCGGAAGGACTCTCGACCATCGTCCTCGACGAGCTGGCCGTCGGTGGCCAAGCGGGCGCGTCGAATCGGATCGAGAACTATCTGGGCTTTCCGACCGGCATATCGGGCCAGGCGCTCGCCGGCCGCGCCTGGTAAAGGGAACCAATCCATGACTTCTACGTCAAAAACCAAATCAAGCATCCTTCGTATGGGCGCGGCACGCACTGTTTGATCCGGCGAAGATCGTGGGCGGTACTCGATCTTCAATTCGGTCTGTTTCGTGAAAGTGTGAAATAAACGCCGGGGACAACGCGGACTTTGTCGAGGCCGTTTATGAAACTCGCCGTAAAACGCTCATTCCGCCTGATGTTTGGACCGGCATTTGTGTTGTATTTCCAGCACTCGGCGCGCGAGCCGCAGGCTTCGACATTTATGCTGTAATCGAAGCGTGACACGTCGGGTGATTTGAACGAGACGGTATCGCGCACCACGCTTGCTCGCCTTACACGGGCTGGTATTACTATGACGACAACCAACGTGGTCCTTAGTGAAATTCATCGCACTTGGACCACCCAAAGGTGCCGGAACTGTCCAACCTCTACACATGACGGTTCCAAACTATGCTGCGATAATGCAAAATTATTTGCGAGCAAAGGAAGTGAGCAGAAAGCCCACGGCTAATTGTTGAGCTTTCGCCAATGACCTCTCGGCCGATAGGGACTTTTTTGACGCATAGGAGGAAATCGTGGCGCAACCGTTTGCAGAGCCGTGCAGCCGCGGCATTATCAAAGCAGAGCCATTTCTCCGAGAGCCAGGGCGGGAAACTTCACCCAGTCAGCGGCGCAGGGTGCTCGCCGCCTGTGTGCTCGCGTCGTCGATGGCGTTCATAGACGGGTCAGCGCTAACCGTCGCACTACCGACATTGCGGGCCCATTTCGGAGCGGATCTGGCGTCCGTTCAATGGGTTCTCAACGGATATGTTCTGGCACTAGCTTGTCTGACTTTGATCGGAGGTGCACTCGCCGATGTATATGGCAAGGCGCGCATGCTCGGGCTTGGCTGCATCCTGTTTGGTCTGGCATCGGTGGCTTGTGCTATGGCACCTACACCTGTCTGGCTCATCAGTGCGCGCGTCGTACAAGGAATGGCGGCAGCAATCGTCACGCCTGCCAGTCTCGCCCTGATCGGAGCAACTTATCCACGCACCGAGCGGAACCAAGCTATCGGGATTTGGGCAGCAGCTTCTGCCCTCACTACAGCTGGCGGCCCTGTCCTTGGGGGCTGGCTGACAGAAACCTTCGGGTGGCCATCTGTGTTCTGGATCAACCCCCCTCTCGCGTTGATCGCGGCGGCAATCCTGCTGGTATCTGCACCAGTAGACCACCGCGAACAGCGTCGGTTCGACGTGACCGGCGCCGCGATTCTCGCCACCGCACTTGGGGCGCTCGCTTGGGTGCTTAGCCAAATCGGCCCGAGTGAACCCCGGATTGATGCAGGTACCTCAATCCAATCACTCGCGATGCTCACGTCCGTTGCCATAGTCGGATTCGCCGTCTATGTGCTCTGGGAGCGTAGAACCGATCATCCCATGACGCCGCCCTACTTGGTTAGGAACCGCGCCTTTGTCGGGCTGAACGGTGCGACATTGATGATCTATGCTGGCCTATCGATCATGTTCTTCTTGTTACCTTTCGACCTTGTTGATCGCCGTGCCCTGTCATCGACTAATGCGGGGTTGGCTTTCTTGCCTTTCACGCTTGGTGTCGGTCTTTTCTCGAAAGCGTTCGGCAATCTGGCGGACAAGATTGGGGTACGGGTTCTGCTGATTGTGGGACCGGTGGGAGCAGCGATCGCCTACGTCTGGATGGCGCTCAGCCAAGAAACGCCACTGATGCTGGGCGTGATCGTGCCCATGACGCTCCTCGGCCTATCCTTCGCCGTGCTCGTTACACCGCTCACTTCCTCGGTTATGTCCAGCGTTAAACAGAAAGACGAGGGGCTCGCCTCTGGCGTCAACAATGCGACGAGCCGGATTGCGCAGCTCGCTGGTATAGCTCTGGCTGCAGGATTCGCATCTTTCACATCCGGCTACAAGATCGGGCTGTTCGCAGCCGCAATCGTAACCGTCGCCGGAGCCTTCACTGTCGTAATGATGGTCCCTGCGGCCACGAAGATAAAGCCTGGCTTGCGACGGACTTAAAACCAACATCAGAAAACAAGGGATTGTTGATGATTCAAACGAAAGTAATGATCACCTATGAGGATCTAGATCACAAGGCTCGGTACGTGGCACGCATGGTGGGAGTTGAGGGCGAGGGTGAACTGACGATTACGAAAATATCGGACAAGATTATTATCGCGGATCATACCTCTGTACCGGACTCAATGCGAGGTAAAGGCGCGGCGGCCGCACTTGTGCAATATCTGATTGACGATGCGCGTTCAAAGAAGCAACGGATCATTCCCCTCTGTCCCTTCGTACGCGCTCAATCGATGAAACATCCCGAGTGGGCCGATGTCTTCGATATTAGGTAACGTAACGTTGCGAAGCCCTTGGTACCCTTGGTGTCGAAACCGGGTTCAATGAGCGATGACGACACTTATGCGTTCACCGCGTACATCCTGAGCCGGAACGGCATTGTGCCGCCCGACGGCAAGCTCGATCGTCAAAGCCTGCCGAAAGTGAAGATGCCGAACAGCGATGGCTTCGTGCCCGATCCGCATTTCGACCCCGCAAGCCGAGTTTTCGTTAGGAACCGCCATGAATACAAAACCACAATGTTTGGTCGACAACACACCGGGCCGTTTGGCTCAAATTGCCAGCAATACGCCGGCAAGTTATTTCGGCATGGTGCTTGGGCTTGCTGGCCTCGGAAATGCCTGGCGTGGGGCCTCACGCGCCTGGCAAGTGCCAGAATTCATCGCCGAATGGATCTACGTGATTGCCGGTGTCGTTTGGGCGGTGCTCGTAGTACTGTACATCCTCAAGGCGGTCCTCGCGCCGGCAAAATTGATGGAGGAAGCCGCCCATCCCGTCCAATGCTGCTTCATCGGACTCGCCGGTGTTTCGACCACGCTAATTGCCGGCGGCCTCATTCCACACTCACAGCTCGGCGCTTCCATCGTGTTTGCGATTGGTTCCATCTTCACGCTTCTTTTCGCCGTCTGGCGCACGGGTGGACTTTGGAAAGGCGAGCGTGATCATGCCAACACGACGGCCGTGCTTTACTTGCCGACCGTTGCCGGAAGCTTCGTTTTTGCGAATGTCGTTTCTGCCCTGGGCTACCCTGATTGGGGACAATTTGCCTTCGGTGCAGGCCTCTTTTCATGGTTAGCAATCGAATCTGTATTGTTGCATCGACTGCTGATTGGCCCTATGAACCCGGCCCCGCTTCGACCCACATTGGGAATCCAACTTGCACCGGCGCCGGTTGGTGCCGTCGCCTACATCGCGATCAGCGGCGGCGAACCGGATATATTCGTCCACGCCCTTATCGGCTACGGCATCCTTCAGCTTCTCGTTATGGCCCGGCTTTCGCCCTGGATCGCACAGGCAGGCGCAGTTCCCGGACTATGGGCGTTCAGTTTCGGAGCAACAGCAATCGCTGCCGCGCCTGCGTTGCTTATCGCAAACGGTGATCACGGCGCAATCTCGATCTTGGCACCGCTACTCTTTGTGGTCGCTAATTTGGTTATTGTCGGCCTCACTGTCATGACCTTGTCCCTGCTCCTGTCCGGAAAGATGTTTGCCTTGCCTCAGAGAACAGAGATCCGCGGAGAGGTAAGTCGCACTTCAAGCTTGAACCCACCTTCTGGACTGCATTCTGACATGTATACGTCCGAAATCTCTCCGCCCCCTGAAGTCACTACCTGAACACAGACATCAAATGATCGAAGAACGATCGAGAAGCAATCCATGCACCAACGTCCAATGGAATGCGATCCAGTTACTTCTTGCAGTAGAAAATATCGCGTTACACAATAGGCGTCATGGTATTTCAGGAACCATATCCCGTATCACCCGGCGCATCATGCCACGAACGACGGTAGTAGCGGCCGACGGTGTACGTTCGCGCGCCGTGATGATGGAAACATCGCGGGTTATTGCAGGCCCAGTCAGCGGTCGTGCGGCAATCTTGCGGCCATTCAGCGCCGCAAAGGCATAGGCAGGCAAAACTGCTAGTCCCGCACCGCTTTCGACCAATGAAAGCGCGGTCGTGATCTGGTGCACCTCAAGATGCGGACGCAGCGCAATTCCCGCCGTTTCGAAACCTATTTCCGTCAGCAGCCTGATATTGCTTTCCCGCGTCAGCGTTATGATCGGTGCATCGGCCAGGGCGGACCACTCCACCTCTTCCAGCAAGCGAAACGCATGTTCCGGGTCGATGAAAACCATCAGCCGGTCACGCAGGATGCGCTGTGTGTCCAGCCCCTCCTCCTCGCTGTGAAATGTTCCGACACCGAGATCGCACAGACCGCTGCGCACGCGCGGCGCGATCATGTCCGTCGCGACATCCTCGATTCTCAGTTTGAGGTTCGGATACGCCTGCGTCACTTCCTGCAAAAGGCGGGGCAGCACCGTAGCCCCCAGAAGCGGCGGCGCGGCGATGCGGACCAGCCCCATGCGCAGTTGACCGAGATCGCGCACGGCATTCATCGCTCTTTCAATTTCGGCCAGACCGGGCAATGCGCCCGCCGCAAAAATGCGCCCGGCTTCGGTCAGTTCCACCCGGCGCGTGGTGCGGTCGAACAGTCTTGCGCCAAGCAAAGCCTCCAGATCACGAATGGCATGCGAAATGCCCGCTTGGCTGGTGCGCAGTCGTTCGGCCGCGCGAGAAAAGTTACCGAGTTCGACAACAGCCTGAAAGCTCTTGATCTGGCGAATGCTTAGCATGATTCGATCCATGTGAAATTTCGCATGAATATATGCCAAATCACTATGTTCCTGAATAAAAAAATCTCCGGCTTAATGCGCGGGGTAGGGAGAACTCACGGCGATGCTCAAGAGTGCCATGAGGTCATAACAGCAGACATGGGGGGATATGCTGCGAGTAGGCGCATGTCCCCACTTATGTGGATAACCGCCGATGCCGGGTCATGGGACTTGCGATCACGGTTATCGCGGAGGACGAATGAAATACGAGCGCAAGAATGCCAAAGCCTATTCGCGTGAAACGATGCGCGGCGTCTGGGCGGCAGCCAATGTTCCGTTTCGCGAAGACGGAGCGATCGATGAAGACGGCTATCGCCGCAATATGGAGCACTGGATTTCCGATCTGGGAATCGACGGCTTCTTCGTTGCGGGAAAGCAGGGCGAATTCTTCTCCATGTCGGTCGATGAGCGCAAGCGGATGTTCGACATATCCGTCGATGCCGTCGGCGGCCGCGCCCAGACGATTATGTCCTGCTCCGACCAGAACATGGATGTCGTGATCGACCTTGCGCGCCACGCGCAGGCCTGCGGCGCCGATTATATTGTCGTGCACGCGCCCGTTCTGCACTTTTTCCGGGCGCAGGACGAAACGCTGCTGCGCTATTACGAAGCCATCGCCTCGAAGGTAGATATCGGCATGGCTCTCTGGTCGCATCCCGACAGCGGCTATCTGATGAGCCCCGAATTGTGCAACCGTCTGGCCGATATCGAAACGGTCGTCGCAATCAAATATTCGGTGCCACGCGACATGTACAAGCGGCTGACCGAGCTTGCAGGCGACCGTATCCTTGTCTCGACCGCATCGGAACAGGAATGGCTGGAGAATATCCTTGAACTGCGATGGCAGCTTTATCTGTGCTCTTCCCCGCCCTACACGATGCAGACAAAAGTTGATCGCCGCATCCGCGAATACACGGATCTGGCCTTCGCCGGTAAAGCCGCCGAGGCGCGCGCCATCAGCGCCAGCCTGCAATCCGTCCGCGACGCCTTTCATTATACCAGACCGGCGGAAAAGCCGCATGCCCACCAGAAATACTGGCAGGAGCTTCTGGGTCAGGTCGGCGGACGGGTACGCACGCCGCTGCTCGAACTGACGGATGAAGAAAAACGCGCCACGCGCGAGGCATTTGAAACCTGCGGGCTGAAGCTGTCCTGAAACGGACGGACCGGAAGCGGCCGTATTCGGTAATTGGAGGAGGACGAAAATGGGGAAGCTTAGCGCTTTTAACCTTCAGAAATGGATCGAGGAGCACAGGCATCTGTTGCAGCCGCCAGTCGGCAACCAGCAGATATGGAAAGATGCCGACCTGATGGTCACCATCGTCGGCGGCCCGAACCGCCGCACCGACTATCACGACGATCCGGTCGAGGAATTCTTTTACCAGCTCAAGGGCGATATGCTTCTGAAGCTGCACGACACGGCAACCGGCGAATTCTACGACGTGCCGATCCGGGAAGGCGATATTTTCCTTCTGCCCCCGCATGTCCGCCACTCCCCCCAGCGTCCGCAGGAAGGCTCCATCGGCCTTGTCATCGAACCGGCTCGCCCGGAAGGCGCTCTCGACGCAGTGGAATGGTACTGCTTCGAGTGCTCCACCCTCGTGCATCGCGCGGAAGTCGATCTGGAATCCATCGTCGATGACCTGCCGCCGATCTATTCCAAATTCTATGCCGACGAAAAGCAGCGCACCTGCCCGCATTGCGGCACGCTCCATCCCGGCAAAACGCCGCCGGAAGGCTGGGTCAAGCTCTGAGCCACAGACAGGCTCGGCTCTTTGAGTCGAGCCTCCCGTCGGAGCATTTTGCAGCCGAACGAAACCATTTGGCATCGCATAAATGCGGTAAAAACAAATGGTTAGAGTACAGATCCTATTCAATCGGATCGAAACGCGCTCTAACGAGACACAATGATGTTGGGGAACTCATGAAACTCAAGACAAGCATTCTTGCACTTGCCCTCGCGCTCGGTTGTTCGAGCACCGCCTTTGCTCAGGATCCAGTCAAGATCGGGGTCATCACCACGCTTTCCGGCCCCGGAGGCTATCTGGGTCAGGACGTGCGCGACGGCATGAAAATGGCCATCGACATGGAAGGCGGCAAGCTCGGCGGCGTGCCGGTGGAACTGGTGGTCGAAGACGACGCCGGAAAACCGGCCAACGGCCGCCAGATTGCCGAAAAAATGATGGGCGAGGAGAATATCAAGCTTCTCAGCGGCATCATCTTCTCCAACATCGCTGGCGCCGTTGTTCCCGATGTTGTCGATAACGACGCCATCTACATCAGCGCCAATGCAGCGCCGTCAACCTTGGCTGGCGATCAGTGCAATGCGAATTATTTCGTCGCCTCCTGGCAGAATGACTCGTTGCATGAAGCGTCGGGCCTTGCCGCCAAGCAACTGGGCTACAAGCGCGCCTTCATTCTGGCCCCGAACTATCAGGCCGGCAAGGATGCGCTCAACGGTTTCAAGCGCACCTTCGGTGGCGACGTCATCGGCGAAATATATACGCAGCTCGACCAGACCGATTATTCTGCCGAAATGGCGCAAATCCGCGCCGCCAAGCCGGACGTGGTGTTTCCGGCCCATTCCGGCGGCATGGGGATCGCATTCCTGCGCCAGTACCAGCAGGCAGGCCTTCTGGGCCAGATCCCCGTCATCCTGTCCGAACCGTCGGGCGATGCCGTCACCTTCAAGAGTCTCGGCGACGCCGCCGTCGGTCTCAAGGTGACCTCGCACTGGAGCCCGGATTTCGACAATGCCGCCAGCAAGGAACTGGTCGCGAAGTGGAAGGCAACCTACCCGGATCGTCCGCTGACCTATTACGGCACGCAAGGCTACGATGTGGCTCGCCTGATTGCTTCGGCACTCAAAAAGACCGGCAATATCGACGATATCGGTGCTTTCCGCGCCGAATTGCGCAAGGCCGATTTCCAGTCCGTGCGCGGCAATTTCAGCTTCGGCCAGAACCAGCATCCGGTTCAGAACTGGTATCTGCTCGAAGTCGCCAAAGGCGATGACGGTGCTCCGACCACCAAAACCGTTCGTACACTTCGTGAAAACTACGGCGATATCCACGCCGCGGACTGCAAGCTTTAAGCACGCCCCCGCCCGGATAAGACCTACTGGTCCCATCTGGGCTCAATCTGTCTTTTCCCCACCGTCGGCTGACGCGAATACGACGGGATTGCTGCAATGACATTGATTCTGGAACAACTTCTCAACGGCCTGCTCTATGGCGTCATGCTGTTTCTGCTGGCGGCGGGTCTCACGCTCATCTTCGGCATCATGGGCGTGATCAATCTTGCGCATGGCTCGCTTTACATGGTGGGCGCTTTCGCCGGGACATGGGTTGCCAATGCAACCGGCAATTTCTGGCTTGGCCTGCCCGCGGCGCTCGCAGGCGCAACACTCGTCGGCATCGTGGTGGAACTCGGCGTGATGCGGCGGCTTTACAACCGCAACCATCTCGATCAGGTTCTCGCCACTTTTGCACTGATCCTGATTTTCAACGAATTGATTGTCCTGCTTTTCGGTCGCCAGCCGATCTTCGTGCAGCTTCCGCCGTCATTGGCCGCTCCGATCGAAATTCTCCCTGGCCTGCCCTACCCGCCCTACAGGCTCCTGATCATTCTGGTCGGTCTTGTGGTGGCGCTCGGGCTTTACCTGCTGATCAATCGCACACGCATCGGCATGCTTGTCCGGGCGGGCTCGACCAACAGCGAAATGGTCCGGGCGCTGGGTGTCGATATACGCAAGCTCTACACTGCGGTCTTCGCGCTCGGGGCGCTTCTGGCCGGCCTTGCCGGTTTCATGATGGGGCCGGTGCTGACCGTACAGGTCGGCATGGGTGAACAGATCCTGCTGACGACATTCGTGGTCGTGGTGATTGGCGGCGTTGGCTCGGTCAAGGGAGCCTTCATTTCCGGCATCACGCTTGGCGTGCTCGACACAAGCCTGCGCGCCTTCCTGCCGCCGCTGCTGCGCAAGGTGATGGACGGACCGGACGCCGACGCTTTCGGGGGCGGTGTCGCGTCCATGGGGATTTATCTGCTCATGGCGCTTGTGCTGCTCGTTCGCCCCAAGGGTCTCTTTCCGGTGAAGGGTTAGAACATGCGCCGTTCCATTGTCTTCATTCTCGTCGTTCTCTGTCTGGCGGCTCTGCCCTATCTCGCACCCGCGCTGGGGCAATCGTCCTTGCCGAGCCTCGTTGCGCGCATCATGATCTATGCCATCGCCGCCGCGAGCCTCAATCTCATCCTCGGTTACGGGGGCATGGTTTCCTTCGGTCATGCCGCCTTCTTCGGCATAGGCAATTATGTTGTCGGCATCCTCTATTTCCATCATGCGGAAGGTGTGCCGTTGCTGGGTATCATTCCGGGCACCGACCGGTTCCTCATCACCGTACCCGCCGCGATACTCGTCTCCGGGCTGCTGGCGCTGATCATCGGCTCGCTGGCGCTGCGCACCAGCGGCGTGCAGTTCATCATGATCACGCTCGCCTTCGCGCAGATGCTGTTTTCCTTCTTCGTATCGCTCAACAGTTATGGCGGCGACGACGGCATCATCGTGCGCAATGCCAATACGCTGTTCGGCATTGGCCTGCGCGACAAGATCGCCATGTATTATGTGATCCTGGTGGTCGCCATTGCCTATTTCTTCTGGTTGCGTCGTGTCGTCGGCTCATCCTTCGGCGCCATTCTGGGCGGCATCCGGCAGAACGAACAGCGCATGGCGGCTCTCGGTATCGAACCTTTCCACTACAAGCTGTTTGCATTCGTTCTGGCGGGCATGGGCGCCGGACTGGCCGGTGCGCTGATGGCGATATTCATGCGCTTTGCAAGCCCGGAGACACTCGCCTGGACCAAGTCGGGCGATCTCATGATCATGGTCATCCTCGGCGGTGTGGGTTCCTTCTTCGGCCCGGTCTGGGGAACGGCAGTCTTCCTCGTGTTGCAGACCTATCTGGCAAGCTGGACGGAACATTGGCAGCTCATTCTGGGCATCCTGTTGCTGGTGGTCGTCCTCGGCACACGGGGCGGCCTGACGGGCCTCGTCGCGCAAATTCGAAGGAGGGTGGCATGAACGCGATCCTGCGAACCGAAAATCTGGTCAAACGTTTTGCCGGTCTGACCGCAACGGACCATGTAACCTTCTCGCTTCAGGCGGGTCATATCCATGCGCTCATCGGCCCGAACGGCGCGGGCAAATCGACACTGATCCATCAGCTCTGCGGTAATCTCATGCCCAATGAAGGGCGCATTCTGCTCGGCGATACCGACATTACCCGGCTCGGCCCCGCCGAACGGATCGGCCTTGGCCTCGGGCGAACCTTTCAGGTTACGAGCCTGCTCGGCGAATTCACGGTCCGCGAAAATCTCGGCATCGCTGTTCAGGCGCGGCTGGGCGGCAATATGCGGATCATGGATCGGGTTCTGACCCGTAACGCTGTCTGGGAAGAGACGGACGCCATGCTGTCCACGCATCCGCTCGGGCGACGTCGGGACATTGTTGTCGATGATCTTTCGCACGGTGAACGCAAACAGCTTGAACTGCTGATCTCGCTGGCGGGCAAACCGAAAGTGCTTCTGCTTGACGAACCGATGGCCGGCCTCGGCCATGCGGAAAGTCAGGAAATGGTCGAGGTGCTGCAAGGTCTGCGCGGTAAAGTGACGATCCTGCTGGTCGAGCACGATATGGACGCGGTCTTTGCGCTCGCCGACCGGATATCGGTGCTCGTTTACGGGCGCGTCATCCTGACGGGAACCGCGGCGGAGATTTCGGCCAGCGCAGAGGTGCGCGAGGCCTATCTGGGAAATGAGGACGAACCATGTTGACGGTTGCAGGGCTTAAGGCCGGTTACGGTCACAGCCAGGTGCTTTTCGACATCTCCTTCCGGGTTGCGGAGGGCGAACTGGTGACGCTCATGGGCCGCAACGGCATGGGCAAGACGACAACAATCCGTACCATCATGGGACTTGTCGGCGCGCGCGGCGGGGAAGTAACGCTTGGCGGACGCACGGTAACGGGGCAACAGCCCGAAAAAGTCGCGCGGCTCGGCGTTGGGCTCGTGCCGGAAGGGCGCCAGATCTTTCCGACACTGACAGTCCGGGAAAATCTGGTCGCCACGGCCGCCAACCGCCAGAAGCGCCGCGACTGCTGGACACTGGAGCGCATTTACGATCTTTTCCCGAGAATGCGCGAGCGCGCCGGTCAGGCGGCGGGCACGCTTTCCGGCGGCGAACAGCAGATGCTGGCGATTGGCCGCGCCCTGATGACCAATCCATGGCTGCTCATACTCGACGAAGCCACCGAAGGTCTGGCTCCTGTCATTCGCGCGGAAATATGGAGCGTCATCCGCAAGCTGCGCGCTTCGGGACAGTCGATCCTGCTGATCGACAAGAATCTTTCGGTGCTGAAGCATCTCGCCGACCGTCACTACATCATCGAAAAAGGCCGCACCGTCTGGTCAGGCAGCGGCACGGATCTGGAACGCGACTACGAACAGGTGCAGGGCTATGTCGGTATCTGAAACCATCTGCCTCGTCGGCTGGGGCGCCATCGGCCAGCGTGTGGCTGCACTTCTTGCAGAGAGAGGTTCCCCTTTTCGCATTGCCGCCGTGGCCGTTCGCGACCCGGAACGCTCCCGTCCTGACCTGCCGAAGGATGCGCGGCTCATCCGTCATCCCGATGAGCTGGCCGGTCTGGAGACCAGCCTCGTTGTCGAAGCGGCAGGTCGCGACAGCGTTCTGCCTTTTGCGCGCAGCGCCTTTGTCAACGGCATGGATTTCGCCGTATCGTCAACATCCGCTTTTGTGGGCGACGCGGCCTTCACCGATCTTGTGAGCATGGCGCAAGCCCTTGGCCGCCAGCTTCTTGTTCCCCCCGGCGCGCTTGGCGGCATCGACGCCCTCGCCGCCGCCGCGCGTCTCGGGCTTGATCGTGTCGAACACCGTATCGTCAAGCCTGCCCTTGCCTGGCGAGGGACAGGTGCCGAAACGCTTTGCGATCTGGACGCATTGACAGGCCCTCATACATTCTTTCATGGTTCGGCGCGCGCCGCTGCCGATCGCTTTCCGCAGAATGCCAATGTCGCGGTCATCACATCGCTGGCCGGCATCGGGCTGGATCGCACCGTCGTCAGCCTTGTCGCCGACCCGACAGCCACGCTCAACCGCCACGAAATCTTCGCAGAAGGCGAGTTCGGCATTCTGGAGATGCGGCTGCAAAACCGCCCTCTGGCAGGCAACCCGAAGTCGTCGGGAATGACGGCGCTCAATCTGGTGCGGCTGATCGAAAACCGGGCAAGCGGCCTCGTTCTGTAAGTATAAAATATGTCTGGAGAGCATGCATGACCGATCTTGCCGCGAACCTGATCGCCGAGGGCACATGGCCCGCCTCACGCCTCGATGGCGACTATAACGCCAGGGCAACCGTTGGCGACCGGTTTGCCGACGAAATGCGGGCCTATAGGGAAAGTTCAGACGCCGTACGTGACCATTTGAGCCGGGCCGATCTCGTTTATGATACTGAAAGCGGTCAAACGATGGACCTCTTCGGCATCGACCCGAATGGCACTTTGCGGCCGGTGTTTCTTTTCGTCCACGGCGGATACTGGCGCGCGCTTTCAAAATATGACTCCACCATGATGGCCGAAATGCTCGCAGAACAGGGGATCGCCACCGCCGTCATCGATTATCGACTCTCGCCGGAGGTCACGCTGACGGAAATCGTGCGGGAAGTGCGCGCAGCGCTGGCCTTTCTGTGGCGCGATGGAAAGTCTCTCGGGATCGATCCCGAACGCATCCATGTCGGCGGCAGTTCGGCAGGCGCGCATCTGGTCGGCACGCTCATTGCCGGTGGCTGGCATGCCGATTTCGGCGTTCCCGAAAATATCGTCAAGTCGGCACTGCCTGTCAGCGGTATTTATGAGCTGGCCCCCATAGCCGCAGCCTTCCCGCAGGAATGGCTGGCGCTCGATGACGCTGCCGTGGTGGAACTCAGTCCGCTGCGTCATCTACCGCGCACCGGCTGCCCGATTGTCGTGGCATGGGCGGAAAAGGAAGCACCCGGCTTCAAACGCCAGTCGAACGCTTTCCATCAGGCGTGGACCAGGGCAGGGTTCGCTTCGCAGACGTTTGAAGCTGCCGGTCGCAATCATTTCGATGTCCTGATGGAACTGCGCGACCCCGAAACCCCACTTTCGCAAGCGCTTGTGTCGCTTGTGAAGAGCGAAAGCTGACGCGAGCCAACAGAATTGAAACAGAAAAGCCCGCCCCGATCATGATCGGGGCGGGCTTTTCTCATTAGGGAGCTTAATATCAAGTAGCTTCAGGCAATACGGTGCGAGACGTTCTTGATAACCGTGTAATGATGCAGGCCTTCGGCTCCGCCTTCACGGCCAAGGCCGCTTTCCTTCACACCGCCGAACGGCGTTTCCGCCACCGAGGCTTCAAGCGTATTGATCGACAGATTGCCCGCCTGCACGCCCTGCATGAGCTGATCGACGTTTCTGGCCGAATGCGTGAACCCGTAGGCTGCCAGCCCGAACGGCAAGGCATTTGCCTTTTCGATGGCCTCGTCCAGCGAAGAAACCGGATTTATGAGCGCCAGCGGCCCGAAAGGTTCTTCCTTGAGCGCCCGCGCATCGTCCGGCAGTTCGGCAATCGCCGTCGGCGCGAAAAAATAGCCCTGATTTTGCAACCGGCTACCACCACAAAGCACTTTTGCTCCCCTGGCGCGGGCATCATCGACCAGAATTTGCAAAGCTTCGATACGACGGTCATTCGCAACCGGCCCCATTTGCGTTGCCGCATCAAGACCGTCGCCAACGACGATGGATTGCGCCTTTTCGACAAAAGCCTCGGTAAATCGCTTGTAGAGCTTCTCGTGCACGAAAAACCGCGTCGGCGAGGTGCAGACCTGGCCGGAATTGCGATATTTGCGCGTGGCCGACAGGATGCCTGTCTCGACGGGATCGACGTCGTCGCAAACGATAACCGGCGCATGACCGCCCAGTTCCATCAAAGCGGGCTTCATGTGACGGGAAGCCAGTTCGGTCAGGTGCTTGCCAACCGCCGTCGAGCCGGTGAAGGCAACCATGCGGATCTGCGGCTGTGGAATGAGATGTTCCGAAATCTGTGACGGAACACCGAAAACGAGGTTGAGCACACCGGCTGGCAGACCGGCTTCCTCAAAGGCGCGCGCAATGTGCACGACGCCCGTGGGGGTTTCCTCCGATGCCTTGATGATGACCGAACAGCCCGATGCAATGGCACCGCCGATTTTGCGGGCTGGCTGGCTCATCGGAAAATTCCACGGCGAAAAGGCAGCAACCGGCCCGATCGGCTCATGCAGGACAATATAGCGGATGCCCGGCGCGCTCGGAATGACGCGGCCATACAGACGAATGCATTCGCCCGCGTCCCATTCGAAGAACTCGCAACCGCGGATCACCTCAAGGCGCGCTTCCGTCAGCGATTTGCCGTTTTCCAGCGTGATCGACCGGGCAATCTCTTCCTGACGCGCCCGCATGAGGGCAGCAGCCCTCAAAATGACTTCGGCGCGTTTCGCCGGCGCTGTCCGGCTCCAGATGCGAAAGCCCTGTTCTGCTGCGGCAACGGCGTCATCAAGGTCACGCGCGGTGGCCACCGCAACCGTGCCGATTGTTTTTTCATTGGCGGGATTGATGATGGGCAGGCGATCCGCCGTTTTCCTCCAGCTACCGCCAATATAGAGTTGAACGTCAGTATCCGTGGTCATGAGGCGCTTCTCCGAACGCAAAAGTCAAGAAAATGGGTTGGTCTTTGCCTGCCTCATGGATGCAACTCATCCGCTCATATAACAATCTGTATAAATCTAATGAAATCATGAGAAATCCGAATAAATCAGGATTGCCATGTCTGGATATTGAATCGTAGACGCTTTCATTCCCAATTTTGAAGCGAGCAGAGCGCGATGGGCGAACCGAATTTCAGCGAGGATTTTAAGTGTGACGTGCTACGTCAGATACGTCATGGGAGTTATCCTGTACCCTGCCCCTCAAGATCCCATCATATTGCTTGTCCATAAAAAGGAACAACGGCTTCCACGGAGGGGTTTTCCCTTGCTCGTGACAACGCGATTTCCTATCCTCCTCGCGATTTGAGAAGGACTATTCTCTGCGAGGGCCGAGAATGTCCATATCCGCCGAGGGAGGCTACCGGTGCGATATCATGTAGTGCAGTCGTTTGAAGACGCGGCAAGAATTTCTGCTGCCGCGCAAGGTATCTCGCGGTTTCTGGCCGGGGGAACGGACATCGTTGTTCAGATGCGCACCGGCATGGTGACGCCGGACGATCTGATCGACATCAAGCATATTCCCGGCGTGAATGACATCGTTCACACGGATGACGGCGGGTGGCGCATCGGCGTTGCTGTCTCGGGTGCGACGCTTGGCGCGCATGACGCGTTGCGGCGCGACTGGCCAGGCGTGGTCGAGGGCATGGAACTCGTCGGCTCCACGCAGGTTCAGGGTCGCGCCACGATCACCGGAAACCTTTGCAACGGTTCGCCTGCGGCCGATAGCGTACCGGGGCTCGTCGCCGCCGGAGCGACCGTAACGATCACCGGGCCGCAGGGAAATCGGGACGTTCCGGTCGAGAGCATTCCCGCCGGGCCGGGCCGAACGACGCTGGCGAAAGGCGAGCTGATTTCCGCCATTCACCTTCCGCCGCGAGGCGCTTCGGCTGCTGACGCTTATCTGCGTTTCATTCCGCGAACCGAAATGGATATCGCGGTTGTTGGTTGTGCCGTCAGCCTTCGCCTCGACGGGGACAAGATTGTCGCCTGTCGTGTCGCGCTTGGTGCGGTCGCGCCGACCGTGATCCTTGCGGAAGAAGCAGCCGCCGCAATCGTCGGTACGCGGCTCGATCACGATGCGCTTGAACGGCTGGCAACGGCGGCATCGGCGGCTTGCAAGCCGATTTCCGACAAGCGAGGCACGGCAGAATTCCGTACCGATGTTGCGGGTGTTCTTGCCCACCGCGTCGCGGCAATTGCTTATGAACGTGCGAAAGGTAGACAGCAATGACCAGAATCCACGTCAAAACTTCCATCAACGGCGAACCGGCCGAATTTCTGGCGGACCCGCGTGAGACGTTGCTGGACTGTCTGCGAAATCATCTCGGGCTGACCGGCTCGAAAGAAGGGTGTGGGACGGGCGATTGCGGTGCCTGCTCCGTTACCCTTGACGGAACGCTCGTATCGTCCTGCCTCGTGCTCGGCGTGGAGGCCGAGGGGCGTCGTGTCGAGACGATCGAAGGCATGGCGAACGGCAACGATCTCCATCCGTTGCAGCGTAAATTCATCGAGCACGCAGCGCTTCAGTGCGGTTTTTGCACGCCCGGCTTCCTTGTCGCGTCCAGGGCGCTTCTCGAACGCAACCCGGACCCTTCCGAAGAGGAACTGCGTTTCTGGCTGGCAGGGAATCTCTGCCGGTGCACTGGCTATGACAAGATCGTGCAGGCTGTGCTGGATGCCGCAGCCGAAATGAGGAGGGCGGCGTGATGCTGAACGAGGATCTGAAAAGCCAATATCGCATTGTCGGAACGCGGCCCGATCGTCCTGATGGGCTGGACAAGGTGACTGGTCGCGCCCGCTATGGCGCGGATTTCTCCCTGCCCGGCATGCTGTGGGGCGCAGTCGTGCGTTCACCCCACGCGCATGCCCGTATCAAGAGCATCGATGCCTCTGCGGCTTTGGCGCTGGAGGGCGTGAAGGCGGTCATAACCCGTGCGGACCTGCCGACCGGGCTGACTGGCGAAGACTGGAACCTTCAGGAAAACACGCTGGCTGGCGATGTTGCCCTTTATGACGGCCATGCGATTGCAGCCGTCGCCGCCACCTCGCCCTTGCTGGCGCAGGATGCCGCCCGGTTGATCCGGGTGGATTATGAGCCCCTCCCCCATGTCATCGATGTCGATGACGCGATCAAGCCGGATGCCCCTGCGATCCGCGCGGGTTCGGCCGACCATACGGTTCCCGAAGGAATGCCGCCGAACGTCGTTGGCTATATGGAATTCGGTCACGGCGATATCGAGGCGGGCTTCGCGGCGGCTGATCTCGTGTTGGAGCGGACTTATCGGACCGAGGCAACCCATCAGGGCTATATCGAACCGCATGCCTGTGTCGGACAGATGGGCGCGGACGGGCGCGGCGAAATGTGGGTCTGCACGCAGGGCCAATGGTTCATCCGGCGCATGTGCTCGGCAGTTTTGGGTATCGAGGCCTCGAAACTGCGCGTGACGCCGTCGGAAATTGGCGGCGGGTTCGGCGGCAAGACCACGATCTTCATGGAACCGCTTGCGCTTGCCCTGTCTAAAAAAGCGGGCGGGCGACCGGTGAAAATCGTCATGACCCGCGCCGAAGTCCTGCGCGCTACCGGACCAACGGCCTCATCTTCAATGGATGTGAGGATCGGCATGAAGCGCGACGGCACGATCACGGCGGGCCGGGCTGAATTCCGCATGCAGGGCGGGGCATTTCCGGGAGCACCCGTAGGCCCGGCACTTTATTGCTGTTTTGCGGCCTACAAGATGCCTGCCGTTCAGCATCTGGGCTATGATGTGCTCGCCAATCGACCGAAAGCAGCGGCCTATCGCGCGCCGGGATCTCCGATGGGGGCCTTTGCCGTCGAAAGCCTGATTGACGAGCTGTGCCGGAATCTCGGTCTCGATCCGCTTGAGGTGCGATTGAAGAATGCCGTGCGTGAAGGCGACAAGTCGAGCTACGGCCCGCAGTTCAGCAGTATCGGCCTTGTCGAAACACTGGAAGCGACAAAGGCTCATCCGAACCTCTCCGTTCCGCTTGGCGCCAATCAGGGACGTGGCGTAGCCACGGGATTCTGGTTCAACCACAATGGCGAAACATCCGTGTCTATGGCGATCTCCGAGGATGGGACAGCACAGGTATCTGTGGGAACCCCCGATATCGGCGGTAGCCGGGCTTCCATCGGCATGATGGTGGCCGAGACCTTGGGCATTGGCTATGACGAGGTTCGCGTGAACGTCGTGGAGACGGGCGCGCTTGGTGAAAACGAGCCGACCCATGGCAGCCGGGCTACATTTGCAAGTGGCAAGGCGGCAGTGGAAGCAAGCCTTGCCGCAATCGGTGAAATGTGCCGACGCGCCGCAGCCGAATGGGGCATCGACGCAGAAGCCGTGGAATGGCGCGATGGCGCGGCGTGCCCTGCCGGGGCGAACGCGGGCAAATTTCCGCCGATGACGATCAGGGAAATCGCCAAGAAGATGGGTTCGACCGGCGGCCCGATTTCGGGGCATCACGAGTCGCTCCCGGCAGGCGTCGGAGCAAGCTTCGGCACGCATGTGGTCGATGTCGAAGTGGATCCTGAAACCGGCAAGACGAAAATCCTTCGCTATCTCGTCGTTCAGGACGCGGGCCGCGCGATCCACCCGTCTTATGTGGAAGGACAGTATCAGGGCGGCGCAGCGCAAGGCATCGGCTGGGCTCTCAATGAAGAATATGTCTACGGCTCCGACGGCCGCCTTCAGAATACCGGGCTGCTGGATTATCGTATGCCTATTGCCTCTGATCTTCCGATGATCGACACGGTTATTGTTGAGGTTCCTAACCCGGGGCACCCTTTCGGTGTTCGCGGCGTCGGTGAAACCGGCATTACACCGCCGCTGCCCGCCATTGCCAATGCGATTGCAGCTGCGACCGGGGTGCGGCTTTGCAGCCTGCCGATGAACCCTCCGAAGGTATTGGCGGCGCTCAAGGCTGCCCGCCATGCCTAAGGTCAACCTGTGGACCGGACTACGCCAGCTTGCCGACGGCAATGAAGTTGTCGAAGTTGATGCTGGCAATGTCGGTGAAATGCTCGATGCTCTGGTCAACCTACACCCGAGGCTGGCTCCGGCGGTCAAGGCCGGGCTCTCTGTCGTGGTGGATGGCGAGGTGAGCGTCAGCCGCTTCGCGCCCGTCACGGCGGATAGCGAAATATACCTTCTTCAGCAGTTGAAGGGCGGATAGCGCTCGGAGCGCTGGGGCAGGTTCCATTCAGACCATATCTTTGCTGGACGCGCAGTGTAAGTGCGTCCGTAGATCAGTTCGCTGCTGGTCTACTCACATTTGATGCGACAGATCCATTCCGCGAAACATCAGCCCATTTTCCCTGAAGGAAAATCACGCAGATTTGAATATGCCCAGAGAACCATAGCGAAAAGTCGCTTGTTTTCATATTCACATCTGTGATGCCGCCCTGCCACTTCTGGACGACATGCGCCAACTGGGGGACCTCACGTGCCAGGAGGCGTTGGAACACATCCCCGGGGAAGAACAGGAGCAACTCATCCAGACGTTCCTTTGCATGAAAGAAAATGTCGCCCGCGCGTGCCGAACACTCATCACCCAAGAAGATACAATCGATGACTGATACTTTGAATACCGTGAAACATCCTTCCACTGAACCGGTCCGTTCCGAACGACAGCAGGAAGCCGACACGGAAAGGCCGCGCCTGTGGTCTGGAAACCGGCAAAACAATCCGGTTCCCTGGTTATAGCCGACCACGCGCGCCGCAGGTTGAAACGCCGCCGCTTGTTGTTTTCGCTATTGCCATTGGCACTGGTGGCAGGCGGTTATTTTTATGTGACTGGCGGACGTTATATGTCCACTGACAATGCCTATGTTCAGGCTGACATATTGGGCGTCTCAACCGATGTGTCGGGCTTGGTCGCATCAATCGATGTACAGGAAAATGAGAGCGTCAATGCCGGACAGGTCTTGTTCACGCTGAAGCCCGCCCCATTCCGCATCGCACTTGAAGGTGCGCCGATCGCTGAGGATACTGCGATCATCGAGGCCGGACTCGATCTCGGCATCACCGACAGCGCCGCCCTTGGCCTCTCCTACAGCGGACAGCAACATGGGGTCAATGCGAGATTCGCCATAAGCTTCTGATGTGGGACGGCGTGCACGAAGTATCATCCAGGGCTGGCGTTCGGAACGCTAACAACATTACGGTAGGCCTATTGGGCTGCCCGCACCGAAATTATCGGGGCCGCATAAGGCCTGCTGGTTGCATCTTTATCTATTCAGGAGCGATAATTGCTTTTCGATTGATGATATTGGGAGGCCGAGCAACCATGAGATTTCCGGGCGCGCGCCTTATTACTGGTTTCAAGAACTGGCGACTCCGCAAAAAATCTGTTTCCCAGGGTGCTGAACCGTTTCTCGAAAAGGCAGAGCACGAGGGCTTGCAACCGCCTGAACTTGAACGTCCGATGGAAAATATCTCCATCAGGATCACAACAGAAAACAGCAATATAGAGGAAACCGACACTCGGCAGCTTGCCGCGTAGATGGATCATGGCGATTCGGCGAAAGGGAATCAAGCCGGTCCTGCAACAGATGCCGCTTCGCTCGACGATCAAGTCCGACTTGCCCGGACGTCTCTCCCTGAACAGTCAGACGGTGGAAGCGAAACTGTTACGCCAACGCTACAAATCCCGACGGTTGCAACCAGGCAATATGCCGGTTGAACAATGGGATTCGGATATTGTTCATGGAATTTACGCAGATGAAATCACAACAAATAAACAACGTGTTATAGTAAATTTACTTATGTTATAGATATCTAATATAATTATGTTTTTGATATGTTAAATTAGATCGTTTCAATATGCTGGCAATAAATTCTATTTTATTGACATTCACTATGGGTGATATGATGATCCTATCAATAATACGTTATGTTTACTTGTCTTGAATGTAATAAGAAATGCTGTCTAAAGAGACAACGAGTTGCGTGATCAGGTTTTGGGAATCTGTCGAGCTTTCCCCGAACCTCTCGCGCCTCGTCCTGATGGCTGATTGCCTCTCACAAGGGCTGTTGGTTTTTGTGCGCTGAATGATCATTTTCCCGGGTTCATCGGGTCAGGAGAAGATTGCATGTCGATGTCATCACCCCGCCGCCAGTCCATCCGCATGGTCTTGCTATCCGGTGTAGCAGCCAGCGCGTTGCTTTGCTCGGCACCTTCCTTCGCCCAGCCTTCGATCACCTATACGGGAAGTGTAACCCCACCACCGACAGCAGGCGCGACCGATTGGGACTTCGGATCCGTGCTGATCGTTGGGTATAATGGCGCAGGGACATTGGATATTCGCGACGGCGCCACTGTTACCGGGGGCGGCGTGATACTCGGTTACAGCAATGGTATCCAGCCTGCTTCTATTACGGTTGATGGCAACGGCTCAGCTCTTTTGCTCACTCATAATATGGACATTGGGGAGGATGCAGGCGACGACGCAACTCTCACCGTCAGCAATGGCGGCTACGTGGATGTCGCGTCGGGTTCCGGCAACGATGTTATCGTTGGGGGCGGAACGGGAAGTACGGGCCATGTCATTGTCACCGGTGAAGGTTCGGCGTTCAATGTACACGACAATGTACTCATTCTTGGTTTTGGCGGTGACGGTGACCTGACGATTGCCGATGGCGGGCAGGTGACAGGATACCAGCTTTATCTGGGAAATTGGCAGGGGAGTGGAAACGCCACGATATCGGGTCAGGACTCTTCCTGGAATGGTCAGCATGGCGTTTGGGTTGGACAGTTCACGCGCGGTCAGCTGGATATTTTTGACGGCGGCAGCATCAATGATAATTCATTGCAGATTGCGTATGACCGGAACACGACTGGTGTTGTTAATGTCGGTGGCGAAGCTGGGCAGCCAGCCAGGAACGCAGGTGATCTGAACGTCGACAAGATCGTCTTCAACAAGAACGGCGGCGGTAGCAATGGCACACTGAACTTCAATACACTTGACGGACTGACAGTCCGCGGGGATATCAGCAGTTCGGGTCAGGGTACTGCCACGATCAACCAGATTGCCGGCACAACGATCTTTACTGGAGATGATTCCGGCTTTTCCGGTACAACGAATGTCACCGGCGGCACCTTGCTGCTTGGCAACGGGTCTACGCTCGGCGGCACGCTCAATGTGGCGACTGGCGGCACTTTCGGCGGTGACGGTGAGGTTACGGGCACTTCATCCTTTGCCAATGGCAGCTCGCTTTCCGGACAAAGCGGGCAACAGCTTGTTTTCGATCAGGGCCTGACCCTGCCGGGTGGCAATCAGGTCAATGTCGTGCTTTCCGGCGGCTCGTCCAATAATGCGCTTTTCGATGTGCAGGGCGATCTCAATCTCGGCAACAGCCAGCTCAACATCGAGCAGGGCAGCGCCATGGATGTCGGCGTCTATCGTCTTTTTGATTATACAGGCTCCAAGACCGGAACGCTGACCATTGGCGATGTGTCTGAAGGTGATGCGTCTGATTATACAATTCAGGACAATATTGATCATCAGATCAATCTGGTCAGCCAGTATGGCCGCACATTCTTCTTCTGGGACGGAGGCACCCAGACGGGCGACGGCGCCATCCATGGTGGCGATGGTACGTGGGATGGAACGAGCACGAACTGGACGGGTGCTGATGGCCAGATGAACAGCAAATGGTCAGGCAACGGCTTTGCTGTTTTTGGCGGTGACAAAGGCACGGTGACGATTGATCCCGGTTTTACGCCAAGCGTCAACGGCATGCAGTTCATGGAAGATGGTTATGTGCTGCAGGGCGGGACATTGACGCTGGGTGGCAAGGATGATCCGCTGATCATTGTGGGCGATGGCGAGGTCAATGACGCTGACAAGACCGCGACGATCAATTCTGTCATTCAAGGGCAGGATGGCCTTGTCAAATCCGGCCTTGGCAATCTGGTTCTCGGTGGAGCCAACACTTATACCGGCGATACAACGGTGATGCGGGGAACACTGACGCTTGGTGAAAACGGCAGCATTGACAGCGGTAGCGAAATCAAGCTGACGAGCGACCGTTATGGCCACGGCACCCTGGCTATCGACAAGACCGATGCAGGCGGTGAATTCAATCTCGCCAACAATATCAGTGGTGACGGCAATGTGGTGCAACGCGGCGCGGGCACGACGGTGTTTTCAGGCGACAATACATTCACTGGCGGCCTGACGGTCGAGAAGGGCATTGCGAAGGCTGGTATCGCCGATTACGCGTTCGGTTCTGGTTTGCTGACAGTTGAAAAGGACGGCACTGCTGATCTCGCCAATTTCAATGAAACTGTTGGCGGACTTGCGGGGAGCGGCCATGTGGCTCTCGGCTCCGGCACACTGACGCTCGATCAGGATGACGACACGACCTTCTCCGGTATAATGGACGGTGCGGGCGGCCTGACCAAGAACGGCAGTGGCAAGCTCACCCTGTCGGGCACCGGCAGCTATGCGGGTGAGACCAACGTCAATGGCGGTGCTCTGGTGCAGGGTGTAGCGGGTGCCTTCTCCGGTGCGTCCACCTATTCGGTTGCAAACTATGCCCTGATTGATCTTGGCGGTTACGACACCAATATGGCTGCACTCTCTAATTCGGGCACGGTCAGTTTCGGCGGTACGGGTGGTGCCACGCTGAATGTTGCAGGCGATTATGGCGGCAATGGCGGCACGCTTGTCATCAACAGCGTGCTTGATGGCGATGGCTCCAAAACCGATATGCTGAAAATCGGCGGTGATACGTCGGGCACGACCAATCTGAAAGTCATCAACCGTGGCGGGCTTGGTGCACAGACGGTCAACGGTATCGAAGTCGTTGATGTCGGCGGCCGGTCGGACGGCGCCTTCTCGCTGATGGGCGATTTCGTGACCAAGGACGGCAAACAGGCAGTTTCTGGCGGTGCCTATGCCTATACGCTGCAACAGGGCTCCGGTTCCGGCAATGATGACGGCAACTGGTATCTGACCAGTCAGCTTGATGGTCCCGGTCCCGATCCGCGCTACAGCCCGTCTGTTCCGGTCTATGAAGGCTATCTGCAAAACATGCAGGCGCTCAACAAGCTGCCGACCTTGCAGGAACGCGTCGGCGAGCGTTACTGGACCGGTCAGAATGGCGATGGCCAGAATACAGGTGCCGTCGTTGATGACAAGGGTGTCTGGGCGCGTGTCGAAGGGGCACATAATCGCCTGGAGCCCGATACGTCGCTGACCCGCATGACGCAGGACATCAACACCTTCATCATGCAGGCCGGTGTCGACGGCCAGTTCTATGAAGGCGAGAATGGCAGGCTGATCGCCGGGATCACCGGGCAATATGGCCATGCCAAGGGTGATATCTCCTCCTTCGACGGCGATGGCGCTATCAGCACCGATGCGTGGAGCCTTGGCGCAGCCACAACCTGGTATGGCAATAATGGCTTCTATCTTGATGGTCAGGCGCAGGTGACGTGGTTCGATAGCGATCTCAACTCCTGGACGGCCAATACAGGGCTGGCCGATGGCCGCAAGGCAACGGGTTATGCGTTGAGCATCGAAGCAGGTCAGCGCTTTGCCATCGGTCAGAACTGGTCGCTGACACCACAGGCGCAATTGTCTTATTCATCGATTGATGCTGACAGCTTCCGTGATACATGGGACAGCCGTGTCAGCCTGCATGACGGCGACAGCCTGATCGGGCGGATCGGGATCGCGGCCAACTATGCCAATGCCTGGAAGGGCAATGATGGCCTGATGGTCAATACCACTGTCTATGGCATTGCCAATCTCTATCAGGAGATGCTGGGTGGTTCGTCGGTGAATGTGGCAGGTGTCGATTTCGACACGGATAACGACCGCACCTGGGGCGGCATCGGTGCCGGCGGCACCTATGCCTGGGCCGATAACAAATATGCCGTCTACGGTGAAGGCTCGATCAACACCGCGTTCAACCACTTCTCCGACAGCTATGCCCTCAAGGGCACTGCTGGCTTCAAGGTCAAGTGGTAGGATGCAAGGAATAACCTCCCAAATACTGACCTCCGGGTTCATATCCGGGACCTTTGTCTGAACGCAACACAGGATAAGACCATAACTCACGAGGATGAACGCTATGAGCAATCCCATCGGCAACGACATCAATCATCTCCATCAGTTGATCCTCAATCTCGCCGCCCGGCTGCAGTCAACCGAGGCCATCGCCAATGCGGCGATCTCTCTTGCCTGCGCTGCGGATGATAAAAAGGGCGGGGCAAAGGACAAGTTCGTCAAGGAAACCTTTCCGATGCTTCTGAAGAATGCCGCTACCGCTCCAGCACAGGCCACCAAACCCGAACTCGACCGATGGATGCGCCAGCGCGAACAGGATTTCCTCAATGACGATCTCAACAAGATCATCGCCCAGATCGAGCAGTTGCGCGGCGCGGTGAAGGCGAAAACAGCCATCAACTGAGAGACGGAGATAAGAGGGACTCCAAACGTGGGTTCCCAATTCGACAGCAGTAAGACCACGGGGGGATTCATTCCATTAAAATCGGTTAACCCAAGATTGATTGGAAATATTGATGAACAGATCGCATCTCACCGGAGCGGAAGCCCTCGTCCATAGTCTTGTCGCTGCGAAGGTAGACACATGCTTTGCCAATCCGGGCACGAGTGAAATGCATTTCGTCGCCGCACTCGATCGCATCCCCGGCATTCGGTGCGTACTGGGGTTACAGGAAAATGTGGTGACCGGTATGGCGGACGGCTATTTCCGTGTCACGCGACGCCCGGCGGTAACCCTGCTGCATTGCGGCCCCGGCTATGCCAATGGCATTGCCAATATACACAATGCCCGTCGTGCCGGCAGTGGTATGCTCAATATTGTCGGCGATCATGCAATTGATCATGTCGCACATGACAGCCCGCTGACCGCTGATGTCGAAGCGCTTGTGGGTGGTACATCGCAATGGCACCGCTTTGGAACGGCACCAGCGTCGATCGGTACAGATGCCATGGCCGCTCTGAAAGAGGCAACCTTTGGTTACGGCCAAATCGCTTCGTTGGTTTTGCCGGCCGATGTGTCATGGAGCGAAGGGGGCAAAACGGCTGAGTTCGATGGTGCGAGAGGGCCGCTTCCAGTCGATCCGGGAGTGGTTGATAAGGTTGCCGATGCCCTGAATTCCGGTCGTAAAGCTGTCATTCTTCTTGGCAGTCCAGCGGTGGTTGAAGAATTGCATCCGCTTCTCAAGGGTATTTCCGAACGGTGCGGCGCTGATCTGATGGGGAGTTTAACCGTTTCCAATATACCGATGGGCAAGGGGCGGCTGGCATTGCCGATTGTGCCTTACGGAGTAACCGAAGCATTGCAACGGCTCGATCCTTACGATCTGGTCGTGCTGGTGAATTGCCCACCGCCGGTTAGCTTCTTCCGTTACCCTGGTTTGCCGAGTTTGCTGTATCGTGCGGATGCGGAGGTGCTGACACTAACGACGGTTCAACAGGACGCCAAAGGCGCGTTGACGGCCTTGGCCGCAGCGCTTGATGCCTGTGAGAGCGATATCCTCATTCCGAATGGTGAGATCGAGACCCCGCCAGATGGTCCGATTACTCCAGATACGCTGGCCAGAATTGTGGCTCGTCAAATTCCGGAAAACAGTATCATCGTCAATGAAGCAATCACTTCCGGCAGCGGGTTTGCTGCGGTCATGCCGCAGGCGGCTCCCTGTGAGTGGCTGTCAGTCATCGGTGGTGCGATTGGTGGCGGCATGCCGCTGGCAACAGGCGCTGCAATCGGTGCGGAGGCTGCCGGAGACAAGGGGCGGCGCGTTATCGCCTTGCAGGCTGATGGTTCTGCTGCCTACACCGTGCAGGCTTTGTGGACGCAGGCACGCGAAAACCTGCCAGTCACCACCTTGCTGCTCGATAATCGCTCCTACGCCATATTGCTCGGAGAATATGCGAAGGTTGGCGCTGAGCCTGGCCCGATGGCGCTCGACATGATGAGCCTGGTTCGACCGGAAATAGACTGGGTTTCGATCGCGCAGGGCTTTGGTGTTGGGGCAACCATGGTGACCACCAATCGGGACCTGACTGTGGCTTTGGCCAAGGCTTTAGCCAAGGACGGCCCGATGCTCATTGATGTGCGGTTAAACTGATACCAAGGTGTCAAATTGTTTAGGTGTCCCGCCGACCGCGTTTTTATGAAACCTTTGGCTGAAAACTGCGGGTTGCGTTGCAAATTTCACCTGTGGTCGTGGTAGGGAGAGCGTGACAAGCCACTTTTGGGACGGCGGAGCGACTGGTCAAGCCATCGCTCTGCGTGTTTTCGCCAGAGCATCCAGACGGTTCATCGGACATCGGGCGGAAATAGACGAACGCGGCATATACAGACGCGGTGTACTTAAGAGGTTCTTTCGACGGAGAACATTCTGGATATATAAAGAGTACATCATATAAACAAATACTTATTGCATTTTTTGTAAATAAATCGCAAGTTTGGTCATTATATTATAGCGTATTTTGAATCGCCTTTTGCGATTTACTTAAAAAGTAGCTTAATACTAATTTATAGGACATTTAAGGAGTCATTATCGTGACCAAATCGACAAAGGCAGGCCCTGCAATTTCCGCAGAAAATCTTGCCCGCAAACTCAATGATATGCTGGATGCCCCTCTGACTTCAAATCCGCTCAATCTCGGCAGCGAACTGGAAGGGCTTCTTACGCAGATAGGCGAGTCCACTCAAAACACTGGCGGAGAAATCACTTTCTACGGAGAGGACCCTATCGTACCAAGCCGTGTTGCCTTCGGTGCCATGTCCGCATTGGCGCTTGCCGCCAAGTCTGCACTGGTTGCCAGTATCTGGCGTGACCGGACCGGGCAAGAACAGAATATCCATGTCGACATACGCAAAGCCATTCGGCGCTTCGCCCCTTTCAGCGAGGGCAAATGGGAGCTGCTCAACGGGTATCCGCCGCAAGGCGACATGTTCAATCCGTTCAATAGTCTGCCGATTATTCATCCGACTGCAGATGGCGGATGGGCCTTGCCCGGTGCCTGGTATCCAGGCTTGCGTCAGCGTACACTCCAATTTCTCAAGGCGCAGGACGACCCGAACTCCATCGTCGATGCCATCGGTAAATGGGATCGTTACAAACTTGACGGCGCCGGCGAGAAGGCAGGCGTTCCCATAGCGGTGCTTCGCAGTTTGCGCGAAGTCCTTGCGCATGATGCATTCAAGCACAATCTGGGCTGTCAGCCGCTTATATCGATCGAAAAAATCGGCGACACCGCCCCAATGCCATTCGCGGAAAACCCGGCTACGCCCCTGGAGGGTGTTCGCGTCCTTGGTCACTTCCATGTCATCGCTGGACCGGCCACTGGTCGTGCGTTGGCATTGCACGGCGCCGACGTTCTCAACCTTTTCCGTCCCGCCGAAGTCGAGCTGGAAACCTTCCATTGCACGTCGCATGTGGGAACCCGTTCAGCACGACTTGATTTCACCACGCCAGAAGGTCGCAAGCAGTTTAACAGGCTGTTGGCGGACGCTGATATTTTCATTGCAAACCGACGTAAAGGTTATCTCGAAAAGCACGACATGACGGCCGAAGCGCTCTGCACGCAACGACCCGGGCTTATTCACACATCGGTTGCCTATATGGGCGGCGATGGTCTGTGGTCTTCGCGTGTCGGCTTTGACATAACGGTCGGCGGTGCTCTTGGCCTCTATCATCTCGAAGGCAACGACGACAAGCCTGCCCTGACCCCGATTTTCGTCGTGGCGGATTACGCCGCCGGATGGCTGGCGGCAGCCGGAGCGCTGGCCGCATTGCGCCGCCGGGCTCGCGAGGGCGGTAGCTATCGCGTAACAGTCAGTCTTGCCCGTACGACCTTGTGGCTAATGGAGCTTGGAATTTTTGACCGGGCTTACGTTCAGGAGACAGCGGGTTCAAACGAGAAACATCGGTTTCCCGATCCGGACCAATTCACGGTCATGACCCCGATGGGGGAATATACCGGTGTGAAGGAAATGGTCGAAATGAGCCGCACCCCGGGAGACTACCGCTACCCGCTCAATCCAATTGGGGCCGGACCGCTGGCTTGGACCAGCTAGAACATTTCCAGCAAAAGCTCGAAGCGGCTTTTCGTCAGATAATGCAATAAAAACAAATAGCTGTAGTGATCTCTGTGACTCCGTTTTAACAGGTCCTGACTCCAGTATTTATTCAACAACGTATATTCCTATTCATGGATGGATTATGATTTACCGTACCAAGATCGATAATGTCCTCATTGTCGGCGCGGGCCTCATCGGCACCAGCTGGGCAGCTTTTTTTCTCGCAAAGGGCTTCAACGTCATAGTGTCGGATCCGGGTCCCGACGTTGAAGGCAAGGTGCGTGCAGGCATTGAGGAGTTCTGGCCCGATCTTGAGAAGCTGGGGCTGTCGACAGAAGCGCGCAAGGAAAAGCTGTCCTTCGTGAACGATCTTGGCCAAGCCTTACAATCAGCTGACCTGGTTCTGGAACAGGGACCGGAACGCGAAGATTTCAAGCGCAAGCTTTTCAGGCAGATCGACGACATTCTCGCAACTGACGTTCTGGTAGTGTCAAGTTCTTCCAGTATCCCCATGTCGATCATCGCCGCCGATTGTACGCACTCACCGGAGCGGTGCCTTATTGCCCATCCGTTCAATCCGCCTCACATCATTCCGCTTGTGGAATTGGTTGGCAGCCCACAAACCAGCCCGGACGCGATCGATGCTGCCGATAGCCTCTTCACTAAACTTGGCAAAGTTTGTGTGCGCCTGAACAAGGAAGTCCCCGGACATGCTGCAAACCGCATCGCAGCGGCTCTCTTCCGCGAGGTTGTTTCGCTCGTGGACCAGGATGTCCTGTCTGTTGAAGACGTGGATAAGGCGCTGACCTGGGGGCCTGGTCTTCGTTGGGGCGTGATGGGTCAAATTCTGCTCTATCATCTCGGCGGCGGAACGGGCGGTATCACGCACTATTTCGACCAGTTTGCGGGTCCGATGCAATATATCTGGAGCCTGCTTGAAACACCTGAACTCAATGCGGACCTGCGAACGAAGATCGGTGAAGGCATAGCCAGATACGTTGGCGACAGGCCGATGCACGAACTGGAAGCCGAACGCGACGCTGTCCTGATCAGTCTCATAGAGGCCCGCAAGAAAGTTGGCGGGATCGTTGCACCTTGAATCAGGCAGCCCTGCTTCGTTCGAAGTTCCCCTGACGATTCCGAGTACTTACGAAGGAAATTCCATGTCGAGAGCAGATGGAACGATCTACGTTCTGCAAGCACGCCCTCCTGCAATCATTGCGCTTTCACCGGATGGCGCCAACCAGAGAACTATCATTGATCTGGCAGGCACACCGGATGGCATTCAGGTAGATGTTGCAAATAAAGCGCTTTACTGGACCAATATGGGGTCCGACGAAAATCTCATATTTGCCAACAACGATGGAACGATCAATCGAGCTGATCTCGATGGTTCCAATCATCGTATTCTCGTTCCATCCGGTCTGGCAGGAACGCCAAAGCAGATTGAGCATGATCGCGAAAATGGCCTGCTCTATTGGTGTGATCGTGAAGGAATGCGCGTCATGCGCTCACGGGTCGACGGTAGCGATGTGACAGTTCTGGTGCAAACTGGCACCTTCCCGAAGGACACCAGTGACCAAATGCGGTGGTGCGTGGGGATCGCCGTGGACGCAGCCAACGGGCATATTTACTGGACCCAGAAGGGGCCGGATAATGCTGGCAAAGGACGCATCTTCCGCGTGGGGATCGATTCACCGGAAGGCCAAGCTCCTGCTGAGAGACAGGATATTGAACTTCTCATGGAAGGACTTCCCGAACCGATTGATCTCGCGCTCGATCATGAGCAAAGCGTTCTCTATTGGACTGATCGGGGAAATGTGGACGGCGGAAATACGTTGAACCGTGCAAAGGTGTCCAAAAACGGGCTTTCCCACCATGAAATCGTCGCTGATGGTCTGGAGGAGGGCATCGGCTTAACGCTGGATATTACCAATCACCGAGCCTTTATTTCCGATCTCGGGGGAAACATATGGCTATGCGACCTCCTGACACCACCTCGTTCACCTCTGAAACGAATAGCGAAACTTGGAATACTGACCGGGATAGAATTTGCATCATAACAGCCGACTTACTTCTTCTGAAGACGAAGGTTCTGTCGCATACGTGGAACGGCCTTGATGGTGTGGACAGCTCCACCTGCGAATTGCAGCCAGGCTGTATGAGGAGGTCCAGGAGCAGAACAGGCTGCTCTGGCGGTTTCGTTCTTGAAATCGACGTTTCGCACGGCAAGGCCATACATTATTGGACATTTGTCTTTTGCTAATATCTAGAAGAAAAATTCTTTATTTCCTTCGTTAACTATATAATTCTATCACGAAAATTGCCAGAAAATATTCTCCATTATAAGTATTTATAATGGAGAATATGATTGTATCAATATTATCGAAGAGGAAAATATAAGAATGAAAGAAATATATTTATTGTTGCTTGCGGCTGCGGCCATGTTTTCTTCTCCCGGCTTCGCCGATACGCCGAAGCTGGAAGGCTTCGACCTCTCATTGGCGAAGACACCGCCATTTCCTGTGACGGCATTTTATGACACGCCGGAGAATTTTTCCTCGTTGCCGGTCGGAAGCCTAATTCGTAAGGAAGCCGTTAAGGCGCCGGATGGTGCGTTAGCATGGCGTGTGCTCTATGTCTCGGAACGGTGGGATGGAACGCATGTTCCTGCAAGCGGTCTGGTGGTTGCGCCAAAGCAGATGGACGGCAAGGTGCTCCACCCGGCTGTGGCGTGGGTTCATGGCACTACAGGTGCGGCACGAGGCTGCGCGCCGTCACTAGCGCCAAATCCGGTCGTGGAATTGGCGCAGCGCGGTGAATTTGTCATCGACATCGGCATTCCTTATCTGAAAGACTGGCTGGCAAAGGGATATGCGGTCGTCGCACCGGATTATGCAGGACTGGGATCGGACGCCGTTCATCGCTATGCCGATGGTGTTGGCGAGGGACGTGACACGCATAACCTGCTGCGCGCCGCTCGTTCCATCAGTGAAGCCGGAATTTGCGAAGACACCGCTCTGTTGGGTTGGTCTCAGGGCGGTGGAGCGGTATTGTTCGCGGGTGAAATCGGGGCGACCTATGCGCCAGACAACAAGATCAAAACCATTGTCGCATTGGCTCCTGGGTCCAGAGGATTGAGACCGGTGGAGAGTGATTTTTTCAAGATAGACTCTCCATTCCGCCTGTTGATCGGGCAAAGCTATATCGACAGCTACAAACTCAACCCGGACGTCTATACGGATGAAGGAAAAAGGCTTCTGGGCGAGGCTCGGAAAACCTGCGTGGTCGGACTGTTCGCCGCAGCTGCAACCGCAAAGACTCCCATCATGAAAAGCAGCCCGACGGATGACAGGGGTTGGAAAGATGCCCTACGCAGTAACGACGCCGGCTTCATAAAATCACAAGCTCCGGTCCTCGTCATTCAAGGAACCGTCGATACCATCGTGGTGCCCGATGATAGCAGGACCTATGTCGCAAGAGCGGCTCAGGTCGGAACGGACATCGCGATCAAGTGGGTTGAGAAGGCCGGGCATCGCGATCTCTTTGAATCCCAAAAGGGGCTGATCATCGACAGGATCGCAGAAGGGTTTGAAAAGAAGAGGAACTAAAGCATGTCTTCCGAAAGTGGGGGCCGGTTTGGGGAGACATGCATAAAAACAAAAAGTTAGAGCATGATCTTTTTCCAATCGAAGCGGGACCGGAAATCAGTCCAGTGAACTGACTTCCCCGCGTAGGCGGCCCCCGCTTTTGGGATCACGACTCTAGAGCGTTTCCGCCTTTGACTGAATCGAAAGGGATTCCGTTGAGGCCTGTTTTGTGATTCAAGATGCTGGCTGGATAGGAGGCCAGCATCTGA
>NZ_JACIJG010000015.1 GCF_014199265.1 Brucella daejeonensis | reverse complement strand
GCCATGAAAATGGCTCTGGAAAAGCGGGCCGCATGAGGCCATAAATCGACATTCGGATTCTCCCAACGGCTGGAGGGAAAACGGGGCTCAGGTCATCCGTCATGTGCCAGCCCGCCTGATCGAGGATGAGAACGGCGTGGGCGCTGTGCGCAACCTGACGCGATATTTCCGCCAGATGCTCGGTCATGGCATGAGTATCGCACCACGGCATCACAAGTGCCGCTCCTTTGCCCCATTTGGGGCAGATTGCACCGAATATATAGACAGATCGCGTTCTCTGGTCCTGTGGTGCTGATGGCCTTGTTCCCCGCTTCGCCCATCGCCGGGTGAGTTTTGTCTTCTGTCCAACGCGGGCTTCATCCTGAAACCAGATTTCTATTTCTTTGCCTCTGGTCTGGCATGCACGGATTTCTGCCAGTGCGGCAGGGAAGTCTTTTTAAAAACGGTGATGGCTTCGCTATCCTGCGCATGATGCCTGGAGCGAGCAGACAATTTGCGGTAGCTATCATGCGCAGTTCACGCGCAACCGTCTGACGGCTTGCCTTGATGCCAAATTCGACCGCAATCCAGCGCATCAAATCGCATAGACGCCAGCGTACGGTTCCATCGACTTCGAACTGCGGGCCACTATCGACAAGGGCAGCCAGAGCAACGCGCTGCTCGTCATTGAGCAGTGGTTTGCGGCCGGGAGCTTTGCCATTGACCAAGCCATCTACGCCGTGGGCATTGAAACGTAATACCCAGTCCCGGACAATCTGCAGACCGACACCGCCGAAACGGGCTGCCGCGCTGCGGCTTTCGCCGTCATAGATCAGCGACAGGGCCAAAAGGCGACGCGTACAGGCCGCATCCTTATGCTGTTTTGCAAGCCTGCGAAGATCATCGCCGCAAAAGTCAGATCGCAACACTACTGCTCGTCCCATTCAAAACCCCTTGTTTTGAATGGTGAATCATGAAATCAAACCAAGCGGAAGTCACAAATGGGTCAGCGATAAAAGACCTTGGTATCAGATCTTGCGGATATGATCCCGAGTAAAGTGGACGTGCTCGCGGTCCAACGCAGGTTCTTCGAACTCAAAAAACGTTGCCTATCCGCAGCACGTATTACCGATAAGCCTCTGATTTATTTGATGATCGAATGGTGGGCGTGACAGGGATTGAACCTGTGACCCCTACGATGTCAACGCAATCGGAAAATCGAATGATATGGTATTTGCACGGTTTTTGACGGCTGGTCAAGTGAGTACGTTTGCAGAACGTGATGCGAACAAAAGCAGTCTTGCACCCAACGCGCACCCAAATCATAAGCTCGCTTCTTCAGTCAGATTAGCTTGCACTTCCTTTTGGCTCGGCATCTTGTTGGTTCTCTGGCAACTCGTAGCTTTCGTTTTTTGTAGCGGTAAAGGCACCTGTCGCACCTATCACTGCACCCAATGCAGTTTTTCCGTCAGCGACTGTATTGGCGACCCACTTTCCGGCTTCGGGAACAGATTTGATAAGTTCTTGAAACGCTTTGTTGTCCAGAAGTGCTTCAAATGGAGATGCATGATCTCGCATATCAATAAACCTGCTAGGTTGCTCATCTAACCGTGTAAGTGCAGATCCGAATAATTTCTTTGCAAAATCTCCATCTAACTCAATGGCCTCCCTTCTATACCCTTCATAAGCCTTGGAGATAGACGATTTGAATGCGTAGTCTTCAGATAGTCTGAACGACTGGGTTACATTTTTGGTTGACACCCACGCTATCCATATCGCTGCCCCAACTCCCATGAATGCGCCAATAAAATGAAGTACAACGATTGACGTACGCACCGTTGAGCCGTCGCCCATTAAGTTCATTAATTCGCTAAAGCGCCATGCACCAATCAATGATCCAAGTATCAGTGAAACTATGAGTATAGCGACCCATACCCAACCGGTTATCTGTAGACTCTTCGAACGTTCATTAAACGCGCCCGCGAGACCAGCCGAAGTAGTTATCCGATAGGAATCGTCGCATTTTTTAACCAGGGCTTCGGCATTATCCTTCAAGTGTTCCAAAACTGTCACTATATGTGCAGAAGTTTCGTTGGCTTCGGATATTTCCGTTTTGTCTTTAGTTACGCTAGCAAGGTAACTTTTAATATCCTCGCGAGCTTTTCTCAATTCTTCAATATCAGTTGGTAGACGGTCTGCAGCCTGTCTAGCGTCTTCTATTATTCGTATTGATTCCTGTAAATCGTCACTGCGCTGATTGAGGTTGCTTACGCGAGATTCAACTCCCTTTAACCGATTTGATAATGTTCTGGGCAGGTATTCTTTGTTCTCTATCGCTTCCCAATCGACATTTGCTAATGCGGGTGGCAGATTTGAAGAAACCCAATTTAGAAAATGCATTGTGGAGGAAAAGGAACTTTTAGCATCGCTGTTGAAGTTATCAAAAGTTAGTAAGTCTGCCTGGTGACCAATATCGCACCATAAAGTTAGTGTCTCTTCTGACTGTGCATCAGACTTGAAAAATAAATCAATCCTATCACTAATACTGTCCGCAAAATCAGCAACATTTGCTGGGGCTAGTGGCGAATGTTGCCATCCAAACTTTTCTGTGAATGTTGAATTGATCGGAATCATATGTATCCATTTGCTCCGAATACGTTCCGCTAATTCCGAAAATGCTTCTACTATTTGGTCATGATCCGCCATGTTTGCCCCCTGAAGCCAACTATTTAAGAAGTTAAGCGACAGTGGCCGCGATATTTCAAGAGGAAATTTTTATCGCTCACAACGGGGCCTCTGAGCCGACCAATTTTTATTCGTTGTAGATGGAAAGTGGGCTTTGGCTGAAAGCCAATGCCCATATATTAGTTGCTCTTATTTGCGTTTAGGGAAGATTAGCCACAGCGGGCACTTTTCGATCCATGATGATCACTTCCGAGACTGGCTTACCTTCCCCGCCAGAGATAGTATAGGTGAGAGGGACATCGCAGATGCTGAACCTGCGGAATATTGCCCGAACTTCAGGCCGATCATTCAACGATAGAACAAACCTTCCTCTGGTCGTTTCCAGCCGCTCCGCTAGTCTGACGAAGTCGTCGCGAGAAAACACGTCCTTTCCGTAATCCGTTTCGCAACCATAATAGGGCGGGTCGAGATAGAATAGCGTTGCCGGCGTATCGTATCGATCTATGAACGCATCCCACGGCAGGCATTCAATGACGACACCGGCGAGACGCTCGTGCACCTCTTCGAGAATCGGCCCCAGACGATGGATATTGAACCGGGCCGGGCCAGTCGTATCGACGCCGAACGAACGCCCCTTTACCTTTCCGCCGAAGGCAAGCTTCTGGAGATAGAGGAAACGCGCTGCGCGCTCCAGATCAGTGAGCGTATCCGGATCGCAGGCTATGAGGCGCTCGAACTCCTTGCGCGAGGTGATCTGGAATTTCATTGTCTCCATGAACTGCGGATAGTGACGCTGGAGAATGCGAAAGAGCGTGGCAACATCGCCCGATATGTCGTTGATTGCTTCCGCCTTGGGCACGAGGCGCCGGCGGAAGAAAACCCCACCCATACCGACAAACGGTTCAGCGTAAAGCCTGTGCGGGATTTGCTCGATGATGGATGCAAGCCGCTGCGCCAGTTGTTTCTTGCCGCCAATGTAGCTTGCCGGTGGCGACACCGGGCGCACGGCTGTGAATGAAAATCCTTCTTGCATTTTTATTAACCTGTCGAGGCCAGTATGCCCCCGCCCGAAAGGGTTGGGGTGTGGCATTTGACGTCCAGTCATGCCGGGCGGATATGACGTCCAATCTTTAGCCGCCGCTTTCCGGTGTTTCCAGCACCGGAAGCCGCCCCGGTCGGGGCGGCATGTTCCTGCAAATATGAGATAGAAAAGCTCTATGCTGTCAGTGGTATGAGGTGAGAACCGCGAGCACCGATCTTTTCGGCACCAGGACAACGGGCGTGGGGTTGCTTTCGCCGGAGATTCGCAGACGCGCAGACTTGGCTCCGGCAAGCTGCATCATCGCGATTTTCCAGTCACCGGCCCATTGTGTCTGCGAGAATACGGAACCAAGGAACGGGTGCTCACTGGCAATAGCCAGATATCCTTTATGAATATGGGGGTCTGCAAGCATACCGTATTTTGGCAAGAGCCGAGCAGCCACGCTATCATGCAAAGCGAGGCGCAGTGTCTCCCCGATTGTTCTGCCGTTTTCTGTTGCCGAGCGCAACAAATGCCGAAGGCATCCGGTCGGATCGTCTGCAGGCGTTCCAGCCAGCGCCGTAACGGACTTATGCGCCACTTTGGGAAGCCCAGCTTCATTCTCCCATAGGGCGCGCGCGGCTTCCGGCCCGTAGATCGCATTGGCAACGGAGATCAGGCGGGCGGCTGCATTCACCTTCGCTACCTTCATGCCGAATACCTTGCCATCCGCAAGGCTTGGCAGATCTTCGTCTCGCCCATCCATGATGTAGACGCCAGTTCGCCGCAAAGTCGGCAGCACTTCTGATGTCACCCATTTCTTGAACCTTTTGGCGGCGGGCTTTCGGCTGGTCAGGATCAGCGAGTAGAGTCCAGATTCATTGATGATGGAAATGTTTGGGTTGCCGCCCGCCGAGGTAACATCCGTATTACGGATGCTACTCTTTTCATCATCATCTAATCTTGCCGCCGCATTACCGACGTTTCTGACCTCTAATACACGGCATACATCGGAAAGAACGAACCACGGTTCTTCATTCTGAATAATGCTGCGAACGCCATTGCCCTCGAATTCGAAGTTTTTGATATCGATTTCTGTCTGCATTTCACGCCCCCATGGCAGTGCGTTCGGCCTGTGCTGCGCTTTTCATCGCGTGCCGAACATCAAAGGGAAGATCATGGGCATCACCCGTGTTGGCATCGATCCCGCGAATATTGGCGATCCGCTCCTTGATCACTACGCCAGCAATCGTCTTGGATGGAACAACAACCATAGCCTGCGCGATATGCCATGCCTTCAGGTAGCTTTCGCCAATGCTGCCGGGTTTATCTTCGATAAGAGATGCCGCCCAATATTCATCAAACAGCGCAGCCAGATGTTCCAGCACCAATTCGGATACTGGTTTCGGCGAGGCATCAGCCACGGATGCGGGAGCGATACTGGCAGGCAGTGCACCAATCGCCGCCAAGCTTTGCAGGGCACCACGCCGTGTGATATTCAGAGTTTTAGCCATGATCGATCCTCGTATGATCGGTTGAGGTTAGGGCCGAGGACAAGATTGCCGTCTTGCCTCGGTCTGTTTTTGGTGTTAACATGGAAGCATGAGTAAGTCAATTCACGTTAACACGAAAACACGAAAACCGCGCCCCAAGACTACAGGGGAGTTGGTTGGTGTTCGTTTGCAGCCGGAATTTCTGGAGGCATTAGATTCTGCCCGAAAGGCCGAAAGTGACTTGCCCAATCGTCCAGAGGCCATTCGACGCATTTTGTCGCAATGGTTGCGCGACAAGGGGTTTCTCACGGAATAGGCGTTCGGGCTTCTTGAGCTATTTGGGACCTAGTGCTAGCCCTGATGCAGGATAATTTCGTGCAGGGGCGGTAAAAATGAATAATGTTTTTATAACAATATTAGTGATTTCATTCTTCGTGGCTGTACCAATTGGCTTAGTTAGCCTCGTCTCCAAGACGCTTCGGAAGAAATTGGAAACAGTGGGTGGTCTATTTACTCTGCTTTTCATTAGTAGCTGCGTGGGCGCACTTATGACGATGCCAGAGCCGACCCCAGAAGAAAAGGCGGAGAAAGCAAGGATATCTGCCGAATACGAGGCCAAAAAGAAACAAGAGTCCGAACAGGAAGCTGTAAAGAAGGCAGAGAAAGACGCTGCATGTCAGAAGGATATTTCCTGCATAGGCGAGAAAAAATTCGCTGAGGCAAGCGTTTATTGTCAGGACCCAATTGAAAGAATGGCGAAATATAGCAGCGAATGGACAGATGGGTTTCTGGAACCCAAATTTTCCCATTATCGGCTAAAAGATGCTGACAACGGGATCGTCACGTTTATAGGTGACAAGATCAAGTTTCAAAATGGCTTCGGCGCATGGCAGAACATGACTTACCAATGTGACCTCGATACGCGAACAGATGCCGTGATTGATGTCAGGGTATCCCCCGGTCGGCTATAGGGCAATTTGTTTCGGGAATAGCCCCGCCGAATGAAGCGGGGCTCCTCTTATTTCCCATTCTTGATTTTGTAGAATATCTGAACAAGGAGCCAGATGATGCCGAGGGCAGATAACGCCATTGAAAGGGCATGTTCGAGGTGAGGCATCCACCATGGGTTCATGGCGGCGCCTGTCGCCACCGCTGCGGTTACACGGTCGGCAATCTGTTCCTTCATTCCCAGCACCCCGCCGATTTGCCATATGCATTGTGGCCAGCGATGCCTTGCCCTGCCGATACATCGTTCTGGGCGAGATAGACTGCCGTCGCCGATTTAACGGGAATCGACTTCCATCCCGCGCAGTTTGATGTCGTTGCACTGCACCCCGCCGCCAAGCTCAATGCAAAGCTGATAACTATCCAAGCCGATAATCTTTTCATCGACATCCACCCTCTTCTGAACGGCCCGAGCCGTAGCTTCCGCTGCCGCCACCGCCGCTTGTTGCTTCCCATCATGCCTGCCGAGCGCATAAAGCCCCAGCCCGGCCAGAAATGCGCCTATGACCGCGAGAACGCGCCAGTTTTTAACGAACCAGAGCATTGCTGTTTTCCTCAACTGTCTGCCGGAGATCACGGTTGCGCTTGTTGATCCGATAACGATCAAACATCCACCAGATGAATACGATGCCGTTGACGATGATGCCGATCAGGGCATCGACGGCCCCGTCATCCAGCCAGCCGCGAGCGATCAGGATGCCGCCGATAACCTGAAGAATCTGCCGTATGATCGGAATGAGCAGGGCGATATCCATCACTTGCCCTTTCCGAAATACATGAGAACGATCGCGTACAGGCTGGCCCAAAACCCTGAAGATGCTTGCGGCGCAGGGGCAGGCGGGGAGGGCTGGGGCTCGACTATCGGAGCGGCGGTATTGCCAGCAGCCTTTACCTGATCCAGAAGCGCTTCAATTTTTGCCGGCGTGACCAGAGCCTTGTTCAAGGCATCGCCGGCGTAATAGGTCTCACCCCTTTTGACGATCCGGTGCGCACCATACACTGCGGCCAGAACTGGAAACGATGCCCACTCCTGCGCAAGCCGTTTGCCGAATTCCGTCCGGTCGATCTTTCCGGCCATGAATTCTTCATATCCGCGCCGTTTCAGGAGGTGGTATCCGAGTCTATCCTGCAAATTCGGGTCGAATATCTGGGTGCCGCGCAGGCCAAGCTCCCTTGACAGGTCCTGGAGAGTGGCGCGCATGAACTGATAGCCGCCCGAGGCGGAAGATTTAAACCGACGTGTGAAGGACGATTGCGCGTCAACGACCTCGCCAATCGTCATGGTCGTGATGGGCTGAGGAAGTTTACCCTCATTGTGGCCGTATATGACGTCATAGGATGAGCGATCCGCTTTGCCCGTTTCCGTCAGTCGGATGAAGTCGAGCAGAAGCGCCGCACCGGCCGGCACGGTTTTGTCCATGGTCTTTCCTTTCGGCATAAAAAAAAGCCGCTCGAAAGCGGCTGCTGGGAGGATTGGTGTGGGGTTAGTTTAAAGCGGGCGATGTTCCGTATTCGCCGAGATCGCGTTCGGGGACGCCGCTTGCAGATTTCTTTTCGCGCGGGCCTTTTCCGGCCTTGCGTCGGTCCTTCCCGGCCTCGCCTCCGGGCTGCTTGATTTCGAGACTGGTCGTAGAGCCGCCGTTCCTGCTGGCGCGGTGGCGCACCGAAACGATGCGATACTGCCCGTCAACGCCGGCGCGCGCTCCCGACAGCATGAACGTACATTCGGCCTGTGCGGCGACGGTCATGTCCATTTCAACGCTACCCTCGCCGCCTTCGCGTTCGGCCTCGCGCTTGCGGGCATCGCCAATCTGGCTGGCTTGGTCCTCGTCGGCCACCATCGAGCGAACGACGTTTGTGGATTCGGGGATATCCCGGTCGAGGTCGAATTCCACTTCCTTGCTTTTGAAGGCAGCACCCTTGCGGTCGAAAAATCGAACCTTGGCCTTCGTGAAGGTTTTACGCCCCTTGAACGGCGATATATCCCAAGAAATGATGTTCTGGCCGACAACGCCATGGATGGCCGACAGCGCCGCCCCTGTGGCGGCTTTTCCGTCCCCGCGCCGCGCCAGAACGGATTGTTCGCCCCTGATCTTGAACGTGCCGCCGAGTTCCCGCGCGATCCGCTCGCCGATATGGAGATAGCTTTCGCCGTCTGCCGCCCAATAGTCGCGACGGATTCTCGCAAAATCCGGGTCGAGCTTGATCGATGCGAGACCGGCTCGCTCTGCCGCATCGTCAAGAAATTCCTGCAAGGTCGCCTCGTCCTTGTGGAAGGAGAGGGGTTGCTTGACCTTGCCGCGACTGTCGAACCCTTTTGCCGTAACGCGCAATGTGCGCCCACCGCCACGAGAGCCGGAAGAGCGGGCACTGTCGAGCGTACCCTTGAACTTGGTAACGCCTTCCAGAAATACTTCGATCGATGCGCCATCACGCGGCAACGCGATCTGACCGCCAGTGTCGTCGAAGGTGAGGGAACACGTGTCTGATGACGCTCCCTCCTTGTCCGTAATCTCAATGTCGATGAGAAAGGGCTGCATGTCCGAGGTCATGTCGGTGCCGTCAACCAGCACCTTCCAATTAACTTTCCAGGCCATGGTGCTATCCGAACAGTGAGACGACTTCGCGGGGTTGCCCCGCGTTATCTGGGGGAAGGTCGGGCAGGATGACTTCGGTTCCCATCGGGATGACGGTGCCGAGCCGGGCCATATCCACATTCAGGGAAAGCGCACTTTCCAGCAGGCTTCGTCCGCGCACGCCATAGGCGCGCCACAACAGAAGGTCGAGGGTTATTCCCTCGCCTCTTACGATGACCGTTTGCATTGGATTTTCCTTTAGAAAAGGCCGAACAGGGAAAGCAGACCCGAAATGACCTGCTGCCCCGCGCCCGCATCGGGCTGGACACGGGTCATGGTGATCGTGTGCTTGACGATAAAACCGACGCCGCTGCGCGTCAGGTCGGTATGGGCTTCGGCGACACGGGTTATCGCAAACCAACCGAGCCGCGTTCCGTCGCCCCGATGAAGGGGAAAGCGGGTGCCGTTGCGCCGCATCTCATGCACGATTTCCAGTTCGGCCAGCCCTCCGATCCTGGTGGGCAGAATCTGGCCGGAAAGGGTGATTTCGTCATCGCCCTCGCCGGTAAATTCCTTGCCGGGAGGGGCGTTGATGAGCGCCTTCGATGCAATCTCGGCAGACGCGCTGCGCTGCATTTCATCGATGCTGAAGGGACGCGTGTCGATGGTGAGAGTTCCAAGCATATAGAGCATCAGGACACCGCATATTCTATGTCCGCCTGGATGCCGTCGCTGTCCATGCGGAACCGCCTTTCGATTTCAGTTATGACTTTTTGAGCGAGTGTCTGTTCGTCCATGCCGGGCGCGCCGTGCACATGCAGTTGCCCGATCTGGAAACCAGCGCCAGTTCCGCCGCCGGTGGCTTTCCCGCCGTTGGGGATGATTGTCCCGGATCGGTCTGCCGTGAAAAGCTCCGGCCCTTTTTCACCGACGAGATAGGTTCGTCCGCCGACGACAGGTCCGCCCGCCGCCCTTGCTCCCGACAGTGCGGGAATGCCTTGCGCCCACGTGGGAAGGTTGGGATCGGATCGCAGATTTGCGCCACCCAAGGCCGTTGTCCTGATGGCTTCGCTGTTCGAAAAGCTGGAGATGGCATTTTTCAGTTTGACGGCGCCTTGATAGGCGCTCTGAAACCAGCCAACCACTGTGGCAAGCGCGGTGGCGATACTGTTCACGCCCGATGCTACCGCCCCGCCTATGACTTCGCCCCAGCTGCGCCACTCTGTGGTGGATGCCTGAAGCGGGCCGAGCAATCCCGATATGCTATCCCACAGGCGCTTGGCCAAATCCACGACGGGCTGCAAAATTGGCAGCACGGGCGCGAGGCCTACGCGAAACCCCTCTCCGATTCCGGCAAGAAGTTCCTTGATCCCTTGCCAGTTGTTGTAGATCCACGTTCCTGCCATGGCGATGCCGACGACAATAGCGCCGATGCCGCTGCCTATCAGCGCTATTTTCAGTGCGCGAAGAGCAACTGAAACGAGCCGCAGCGGATTGAGCAGCCCGATCAGCGAACGGCCCATGATAGAAAGCGCTGCTCCGTTTCCGGCTATGGAAGCGGCAGCGGCATATCCAATCATGGCTGTACGCAGTCCACGAACGGCGGCAGTAACGGGGGCGAAGACAAGGGACAATCCTGCCAACACGCCTCGGAATGCCTTGAGCGAAAGGATCGTGCCGGTAAGAAGTCCGCCCCGCATCCACAACAGGCTGAATTGCGCAGCGATTGCTGCGACCCGCAGGGCAACGAGTGCGGCGGTCGTTGCCACGATCGCGACGGTCAGCTGCGGGTGCGTCTCGGCGAATTCAGCCATTCGGTTGACGATAGGCACGATGATGTCGGCAAGACTGTTGAGTGCCGGGAGAAGGGCTGATCCGATGGCAAGCCCGATATTCTCCATAGATATCCGGAAGCGTTTCGCGGCTGCAGCGCTTGTCTTGAGGCGCCGCTCATAGTCCTCCTGGACAACCCCTTGCGCTTTCATCGCGCTCTCGCGAATACGGCGATATTCCTCCATATTCTGGATGAGCGGACGCAAACCTTGCTGCACCTGCGCGTCCTGAAACAGATCGCCAAGCTTGCCGAGGTCGCCTTTCAACGTTCTGTTCGTGATTTCGGCGATGGCCTCAATTGGTGTGAGCCCAGCCTTGGCCGCTTTCTTCATCTCCTTTTCGAGATTAACGCCCATTTTCGCGAACGCCTTGCGGGTCAACGGGGCATTGATCTTTTGAAGAACGTTCGAGAGGTTCGTTGCAGCAGATGCGCTGTCGCCGGTGCCTTTGCGGACGATCTGGAGTGCGGCTGACAGATCGGCGACGGCGGGGACGCCTTTCTGCCCCAACGCCTGATAACCTGCGCCGAGCTGTGGGAAATATTTTGCCATGTCCTTCAGTTCGAATGCACCGTCCTTGCCGGCTTGTGCCATGGCGTCGAGAGCATAGGAAAGCTGGCTGGCAGGAACCTTCAAATTGCTGAGTGCGGCATAACCCGCCTGCGAAAGGTCGGTGATTTCAGCATTGTAGGCCGTCGCGGTTCTGCCGATGGCTGGCAACATTCCGAGCGCATCGTCACGGTTCGCGCCCATGCCGGCCAAGACATCCATGCCGTCGGCCATATCGGAGGCCGATTGGTAGGTATCTCGCGCTACCTTCCTTATCTCCCGACCAAGGCTCGGAAGAGCGGAAATAGGGGCCTCGATTTTTTGCGCTATATCTTCGAGCTTGGTTTCGAATTCGGTCGCCGCTTCGACGGGGGCTTTGAACGCACGGTAAAGTCCATAGGCCACTGCCGTTGCTTCGACCATCCGCCCGCGCAATGCATCAAGGCGCTGATTGTTTTGCGCCTGTATTTCCTGAAGCCGGGTGAGCGAGGCGGCTATGGCCTTCGATGGGCCTGAAATGCGATCCATCAGACTGAGGATCAATGTCGAGGTTATCGCGGCCATAGCAGCCTCTTATCGTGCAGGAGGTTTGTTCTCAGACCGAACGACACGAGCGAGACTGCCCGAATAGTCGAGCAGCTTGTCAATGTCCCATTCTTCGATCTGGTCTATCGGAGTGTGCAGGTTTCGGGCGACCGACGTCAGGACGTCTCGCCAGGCGACGGTTCTGTCGCCTGCTTGGGTTTGGCGGCCGCGGACTTTCCCATGAGGGGGGCAATCCTTTCCCCGATTGTTTCCATGTCTTCGATGTCGAGTTCCTTGATCAGTTCGACATCGACCCCGGCAAGTGCCGCAAAAAGGAAATAACCGGCGAGCGCTTCACTTTCGACGCCCTCGGCTACCAGAGCGTCTTTTGCTTTCATGCGGCGGAAGGTGAGTTCCTTCACCTCGCCCCCATCGTAAGGCACAGGGTATTCGAGGGGGATGGTGACAGATGTGACCTTGTTCATGCTTCACTCCAGTTCGAAGCTGAAATTATGCGCCGAGCGCGCGACGGACATCGGCGAAGCGATCGATGCCGCCGGTACGCAGGATGCGCTCCCAGAAATCGACATAGAAAAGCTCTTCACCGTTGAGGCTGAATTCGTAGTGGGTCACTTCCTTGAAGACGTGGTTGCATCCCATGAAATCTTCCGGTGATCCCTCGTCCGGTGTCCATTCGGTAATGGCGCCTTCGATGATGGCGCGCGACGGGACCAACTTGCCGGTTTTCTTGTCCTTCACTGCGCCTGCAAAAATCCACCGGCTGACTTCGCCAAGGTCGCGGAAAATATCGGTATCGAAACCCTTGACCTCCATGGCTGGTTCCGGCGCCTCGATGCGTGGCTGGGTAAAATCGGCGCTCATCACGCCGCCGCCCGGATTGTGGGTGGACGTAATGAATTTCAGTGACGGGATAGTGAGCTTGGAAATGAGATTGGCCCGTGAGGAACCGGCCTCTTCGGCACGGCGAACATCGACCGCCACCATCTGGTAAAGCGCTTGCATGGAATTGCCTTTCGATTTTCAGGATTGGGTAGATGTCAGCTTAGCGAGTTCAGGCGGGCGACAATCTCCGCGACAAGCCCTTCGACGGCGGGTCGGTAGCGGCTCACTTCATGGTTCGCGACCTTGAAGGATGGCGCCGGCTCGATGCCGATGCTGACGGTGAGATGTCCGAGGCGAATTTGTTCCGGGCTGTTCTTTTCAGGAATGAACTTCACCTGGGAACCGAGAATATCATCATCGATCTTGTGATCGCGCAGCATGAATTTCAGGGAGTTCAGCCACGCTTCCGCAGAATCCGCCGTGATTTTCGGGCCGAGGAACTGCCGGGTAATCTGTGCCATCTTGACGGTCAGATAGTCGGCGCCACGAACCTGATGGATTTGCTTCCAGAGTTCGCCCGTATCGGTGTTATCGGTGCCGATGAAGACGAAGCCGCCGTCGGCGATTGCCCCATCCACGCCGGTTTCGCCGCGCGCAACGATGGAAACATTGCTTTCCAGTAACATCTGCCCTTCGGACGAACCGTCAAACAGCGAGAAAGGAATGTTGCGGGAAAGCCCCGCGAGGCCCTGAATGGGCTGGTTGGCAATCGGATCGAAAGGCCTGCCCCTATGGGCATTGTCTACAGCCGCGAAAAGACCGGCAACGCGCGGCCCCATCGGTCTGGTGACGAGTTCGGTGCCTTCGAACACACGGGCTGCGACTCCGATCGGAATGAGCCGCTGCGAGTTCATTGTCTCGCGGGCCGAGATTGCCGCTTCCTTGCTGGTGTCGTCAACATCGACGGGGGCAACCGCCAAAAGTCGTTCGCAAGCTGCAGGCAATGCGGCAACGACCGGGTTGACGGTGTTTTCGTCCGGGCGCCAGGCAGTGCGACCGGCCCAGACGATACGCGGTGTGGCGTTGACGGCAGACGGAATATAACTCACATCCTCAAGCGCGGCGGCGATAGCTGCTGCGGTTTCAGCAGGTGTGGCGCCTTCGCTCACCCGTAATATGGTAACGTCAGCGCCGGCATTAAGGCCGGAAACCTGTGCGTTGATGCCTTTCACGGCATCGGCAAGATAGCCTGTTCCAAGATCCGTGACGGCGGCGGTATCGCTTGTCGAAATGCGAACCGGGTCGCCAACTGGATATGAGGACGCCGAGGCATCCTCCGAAGTTTCGATCAGAAGAATTTTCGAGAAGTCCGCACCGATGACGGGCAACGGCTCATCATTGGGACGCGTGAAAGTCATGCCGAAAGTCGGTGCCGACATCGGTTGGTCTCCTATCTATATTGCCCTGTCAAGTTTGGGCGGGCTGGTGAAATAGCAAAGCCCGGCTCAGTGGCCGGGCTTTCGAGCTTGGGTAATTCCCGCCGGAGGGCGGTAATTGGTGTTGATAACGACGTGTTCCCAAACAGTCGTAGATTGTGATAGTTGCCGTAGGCTATGCGCAGGGGCGCACGGGTTGAGTTCTATTGGGGGCGATATGCGGTCACTTCATGCCGCCGGGCTTTGGTTGCGGGCACTTTAGATTTCCAAAAATTGAAGTTCATTACATTCAGTTGAAGATGCTTGGGGGATAGATTTGTTTAGTCGTTATGCTCAAAACGCGCTTTTGTCAGGGCGCGATACTCGTCATGATCGACAAATTAATAATATGAGAAAGCCATTTCTTAGGGGAACGAGCAAGGAAAACGGCATTCAAGCACTAAAAAACGTAATTTCCGCTCCGATAACGGGGCGCGTTAACGTGGGGGAGCCGCCCAATTGGGCGCAATCATTTAAAGAAGCTTCAAGCTCCAAACTTCTCTGGTTTCATTCGCTACCTTTCGTGGGCGATCTTCTTACCGCATGGGCGGACGGTAGGGACCCCGTATATCTGGACAAGCTATTCCATCTGCTTGGCTCCTACCTCGAATGGTTAGCCAAGAAACGGGGCGGGCCTGCATGGAAAGATGACCACGCCGTCGCAAATCGCGGGCGAATGCTTGCTTACATTCTCTATGCATCCAGAGCAGACGGATTTGTTATCCCCGATAATATGCTCGCTCTTATCGATAAAGCCCTGCATCGACACGGTGCTTGGTTGAGGAACGATGCACATTACATCTCAAACAACCATGGGCTGATGGCGGATAGGGCTTTAATTGAAATTACCCTTTCGCCTAGCAGCATTCCAGAAAGCGTTGTTCAGGAATGGCAAGCACACGCGCTTTCTCGCTTGAATAAAATGCTCGAGCATACGTTCGACGAAGATGGGTGCTGCGTAGAAAACAGCCCTGCGTACCACGTCTTGAACTTAAGCCTTTTCAGGGCGGTCGTGGAACTCTTGCAGGATAACGCGATTGCAACTGACAAAACGGGGTTTGTCGAAAGGATCGAGAAAGCCGAGGCAATTTGCCATTTATTTTTTCGCAAGGATGGGACCTTTCCTATTATTGGCGATACTGAATTGCACCCCACGCAGTGGGTAGACTTGAAGAAATACTCTCCAAAAGAGGGGATGGGAATTTTCCCAAAATCCGGTTTTTTTATTTATAAGTCAGAACGATTATATGTGACCGCAAAGTGCGGAGGGGATTCTTATTTCCATCGGCATAGCGATGAAACAAGCATTACACTGAACGTTGACGGTTATGACTTCCTGATGGACGCCGGTTACTATAATTACGACTGGAACAAAAAAGGAAATGCCCGCGATATTCGTTCATATCTTGGACATAGCGGCATCTTTACCGACCAGTGCGAATTTGTGCGACCGAGAAGGTTTAAACGTCCACGGGTACTTGGCAAAATCAGCGAATTAGCCAAGCAATCAGATATTTGGCGCATTCAGATGGAAAGCTATCTGGACCGAAAATCATCGATTGGCAGGCGGGTTTTCTGTGCCGATGAAAATACGATCCTGATCTCCGATGCAGTGTCGAGCAAGAGGGCAACAACCGCTCGACAGCAGTTCATAATCCATCCGAAATGCTCTCTGGAAGTGTCGGGGAATACTGTTCGAATTGAACGAAGCAACACCGTTCTAGAGATCGAAATCAGCAGCAACCAGTGTTTTGAAATTGCAGTAGAAGATTGCGTTATCTCCGAAAAGTTCATGGAGATTGAGACGGCCAAGCGCGTAGTGGCTGTCGCCCGTGCAAAGAACGTGGTGTTCAATGCGAAGATCGACATTCTCGATGCATAACGTTTTGGCCGTCGGCAATTTGGTGTCTCGCCATAGGCCGTCCCAAGTCTGATGCTGGTGCGTGGATAGTTGAATGCGATCAGAGATTTGCGGCCTCTCGCCAAAAATCGTCCCTCTGTTCAACTGTCCATCCCAATGTCTGACGAACGATCTCTGTCAGGGGATGGGTGCGATTGAAGGTTTGCGCGCCAGCGACAAGCATTTGCGCTTCAAACTTGGCGTCTTCGGTCGGAAGCTGGTCAATGATCGCTTGCAGTGGGGCAGGAATTTCGCCTCGCTGCACTGCCGCCAGAGCATCAGCCTGACCGATAATCCCCATTACCGCCAGTTTCTGGAAAAACTGGCGGTCGCTGATTTCGTCAGGCGGCGGGGCAACCGGCTCACCGATCTTTGTTCCGTCCCATTGCTTTCCATAAATCGTCCCGGTATCGCCGAAGGTGTAGCCGTTGAGCGTTTCCACGCCGATCAGGCGGTATCCGTCAATCTGGATTTGGTCCGCCTCGTCGGTCGCGAATATGACCTCGCCATTGTCGGTCAGCGCGCAGTAGAAATTCGATGGATTGCCCTTCGATACGTCCAGCCAATCCACGCCCTTGGAGTTGAGGAACACGAGGATATCGTACGACACGCCGGTTTCTTGATCCGTCTCGGTGCGGCCTATCGCGGTAAATTTGCCATAGTCGATCATGCGAAAGCCCTCCATGCGCCATTGATATAAACTTGAGGCTGGTATGAGCGAAGGCCGATAGCTGCTCCTTCGAGTGCGTACGACAACCCGGTCACGAAATATCCGCTTGGCGCATCCCAAGAACCGCCTTTAGTTATAGAAGAGACACTTGACGGACCCACCCGGCGAACATTGGAAACGCGGGCATTGACGAGGTTGTCTACATAGTCTTTGCGCGTAAGGTGACTGACATCCGTGGGCTGGCGGGTTGTTTGGAAATACTCCGATTTCACAATGGCATCGCCATCGGTTGCCGTAAACGTCAGAATATTGTCGTTTTCATTCCACCAAGCACGACAATAGCCCGAACCGTAAGTGCCCTCGTTGAAGGAACCGATATTCATATAGCCGCCGCCGGACCGGTGGGTAAGGCTTCCTGACATACCGCCCGACAGTGAAATCGTTGTGCCAGACAGAGCGCCTGTCAGCGTTCCGCCCGACAGGGCGAGCTTGTCGTTCAGGCCGGTGTCGACGTACCCCTTGTTCGCTGCGTGCATATTTGCGGTCGGCGCAGAGTGAAGGGTCAGGAACCCGGTAAGGGTTCCGCCAGTCAGCCGCAGGAATACACTGGCGAGCGCCGTCTTGATGTTCGCCCATGTCGTTTTGAACATGGTCGAACCGCCAGCCTGCACACCGGCGAAGAAATCGCCGTCTGCCGGGGTCGCCTTGGAATTGGCTCCCGCCATGGCCGCGCCGACGGTCGCCGTGGTGGTCAAGGCCGGAAGCTGTCCGGACGGAACCTTCCCGTCAGAACCGAGAGACGCAACACCGTTGGCCGCGCCTCTATCGCTTGAGCCGAGGGCGTCAATATTTGCCCGGCCTCGTGCCTTTTCAGCAAGCGTGAAGTTTTGCTCGCTCCCCACGCTGACGAGTTTGGGAAGGTCGGTTTCCATGGCGAACCGACGCCATGGTCCGTAAACGCCGTCGGCATTGGTCACGCGGGCCATAACGACCGGCTCGGCATCCTCGCCCGTCCGGTATGATGTCGCAATCTGGCGCTTGTGCCTATCGCCGTAAATCTGCTGCGTTTCGATCCACCAAAAGTTCACGCCCGGAAAATAAGGTGAACCGGGCAGCCCGGAGTTATAAAGGCCGAAATCACCGGGCAGGAGGTCATCAATTACTATATCGCTCGTGGCCGAGCCATATGCCCCCGACGTCATGAGAAAGAGCTTGTGAAGCTCGATATTCGACAGGCCCAATGCTTCCCGGCCGGACTGCTCGCTATCCGCATTCAGAACCGCCTTGCCGACGTCCGAAGCCGGAAGTTCGGCTTTCTTCCAAGTCGCGTCATCGAGTTCAGAAAGCGCGGTCTGTGTCGACGTCTGAATGCCATCGAGGACCGTATCGATGCCGGTAATCGCACCGGCGACCTTTTCCATTTCCGCGATTTGAATGCCCCTGCTGTTCGGCAGGGGCAAGTTGTAATTCGGCGTCGTAGCCATGGGTTACACCTTCGAAAGCAACATGCGGAGCGCCGATATTTCCGGGCGCGCTGCTGGCGTGCCCGAAATCGTAATCATCGCCCGCGCATCGAGATTTGCCGCCGGGTAGGCGGAACGAATAAAGGTTTGTTCGACCAAACCGTCGCCAAGCTGCGTTGCGCTCGACACCGGAATTTCCGGGTAATCGCCCGTCATCCCGATTTGCACCTTTGCCGACGATCCGGCAGGTAGGAGCGCATCGATGGTGACAAGCACCCGGTTCGTATCCAGTGCATCAATTGCCCGCGTTGCATAATTGGCGGTCGGCTGGAGTTCGCCTTCCACGATCTGAATGTCGGGGAAAATGAACGGGGTCACGCGCTCCGTTCCGCGCAGCACCGCATCGACCTGAATATTCTCGTTCTGAAAATACTCATCGAAGCGGATGGTCTGCGATGGAGATGAAACGATGACTTCGCCATTTGGCCGCGTCAGGCGAATGGAGACGTCAACCGAAGGATCGGGATATTCAACCCCGGCCCGGACGATGACGTCCGACATTTTCGTCGCCTTGAAGCTTCCGATTGGCACGACCTTTTCGACCGGATCAAACCGGCATCCAAGCAACTCGAACCAAAGATCGGCCTCGTTGTGCACCGTCCACGTCGAGGCATTTGACGAGGAGAGAAGCACGCCGATGGTAAAGGGCTGCTCTGTAATGACTGCATCCAAGTCGAGGTCGATCTTGCCGATCTCTGCAACGAACAACGAATGTTCCGCGTCGTCGGTCAGAACGACGAAGGAATATTCGCGGCCCCCTTGCAGAAAGACCGGATAGCGGAAACGAGCGGTGAAGATTTCTCCTTCGTCAAGCGCCGTTCCGGCGACGAACGCTTCGGCAAGAACGGTTGAGGTCGGCAGGCCAACGTCAACGGTGCGGATTTGCACAAGGATCGAGTTCGAGCGAGAGCCGACCTTTGCACACATCAACCGGATGCCGGAAAGGCACCACGACTGCGCGAGCGTGAATGTCTGCGCCAATGGGTCATGTCCGCCGCCGCCGTCACTGCCGCCGTCGCGCATACGCGGCGTGACAGGGGTCGCATTGTTGACCTGATTGACCGTGACATTCGTGACGTTCGTCACATTGTTGATGACGGTATTATTGACGACAGGCTGCGGCAAGCTTTCGGTCGAAGTCTCCATAGCCGAGGTAAGGCGATATTCTTCAACCGTGATCGTGCCGCGACCGACATAGCTGCATCCTGCAATGGTCCCAACCGATCCCTCGAAATAGATCGACTTCGATCCCGTCGGAACGTTGGCGGGAATGGTGAAGCTGCCGGTAATCACGCCGTCGGCATTCGCCGGGCCGGAAACGGTCGGGGTCACTTCGATGCCGTCGAACTCCATATAGTCGAGCGCTTCGGCTTCAATGAACCCTTCCAGACGGAACTTGACCTCACGCTGCCGGATGAACTCGGCTTCGACAAGATGCTCGCCGATCTTCTCGACCTGCTGTTCCAGCGAAATACCCGTGATGTATTCGCCTTCCGCCGCCTCGAAAGCCTGCGTTTCCGGTGACGTCCATACGGTTTGCTTGTCGGTCCATATGTCGGTCGAAGGCTCGACACTGGCCCGCCCAGGCATCGGCGTGAACGTCTGATACGGGTTGATTTTTTTTGCCCCGCTTCTCCGGTTCTGCCGAATGACGGACACTTCCACGAAATCAAGATGCTTGATGCCGTTGAATGCGGGGAACGTATGCAGGCGCGGCGTGATCGGCAGGCGCATTTTTCCGCCAAACACCGCCGCCGTCTGCGCGATCCCCTGATCGCGCATGGCGTCATTGCGAAGCGGATCGACAAACAAGCCACGCTTTGCACCGACGTCGCGGGCTGTCACATCGTTTTTCAGGCGTTCCTGCGCGACGAGATCGTAAACGTCGATCAGCATTCTGCGCATATCCTGAATTTCATTGTAGGGCACGTTGCGAACGCCGGTCGGTTCCACGATAGGTTTGCGACCCCAATCGTTCGCGATCCGGGCAAGCTCGATCATCGTTGACGCGACGACAGGAGGGCGAGGCCGGGACACTGCGGAAACGCCTGCGACATAGACCATCGCTCCGGTCATATCCATGCATAGCGCATCGATACGGGGAAGCTTATAGGCGTAGTCTATCAGGACGTTGGTGCCGTTCGCCGCGCCGCTGACGGTAACCTCGTCACGCGTGATCGAAACAGGCTGGACGTTCTCGTTATACCGATATTTGACGGTGTACGAGCTACCCGGCGATGGCTCCGCGCCGCCGGGCGACCAGTCGATTTGACCTTGCGAAAGCAACCAGCTTGCGGGCGAGGTGTAAACCGTCGCCCCCTGCTTGATTTCCAGAATGGCCGTCACCGAAGGATGCTGCAACGGGTCCACCGCGCCCGAATATGGGCCGTGGATAACTGTTTCCGTCGTTTCCTTCTCAACGGTCACGCGACGCACGCTGTCGATAGGAGCTTTCGAGACCTTGAAAGTCTGCGTTCCGCCCGTTGCCGCCGTGAATGGATGCGGCTCGGCATCGACGTTGCGAAGATCGGGCGTCTCCTCGACTTCGAAACGCATGGCCTGCTTACGGATGATGCGCCTGCCGTTGACGTAGGCCGTTCCTTCCGAAACGGAAAAGACCTGCTTGTCTTCAGGTGACGGGCCGAGCGCTGTCACCATAAATCCATTGTTGACGAAGGAGCCGTTGCTTTCGCCGGAATAGGTTTCGATTGCCTTGTAGATTTCCGAGAAATCGATGTTCGTCGACGTCGTCAGGATGACGCCGTCGCGAACTTGAAAAACGGACAGCAGTGCGCCGGAAAGCCCATCGAGCGAATGCCCCCACTCGACGACGATTTCAACCCGCGAGGGGCCTTCTTCCATGAACGCTTCGGTGCCGGAAATCTGTCCCTTCAGGCTTTCGTCCTGAATGTCTGAAACAAGCAATTCAGTGGACCGAACGCCTATCGTGACATCGCCCTTGTTCGGGAGCACAAAGGTCGCGCCAGCCACGTCGTGGACAATGCCGCCGATATAGATCGGGGAGGCGGGGAGCCGCACCCGGATATTGTCGTCATCCTCGACTTCAACGACAGGGTCTTGGCCGTCCATAATGCGGCCATCCTGCAAGATGTAGTCCAGTCCGCGCCGCGTCTGGTCGAGCGCGCGCGACTGCATTTCGTTGAGGTCGGCAGATTGCAGGTAGATGCCCTGACCGTCACGCCCCAAATCTGGAAAGGCAATAGCGTGCTGTCGGCGGGTCCGATCATATCGATCATCGAAGCCCGGCCGCTTGATAATGCTGTTCATCGTGAACCTCACATGGTCATGACATAGGTGAAGGTCTGGCCGATCGATCCATCGCGGACAATTGGCGCGAACCGATCAACTTCGATCATCTTCCCCGCCGTCGTCACGTCGGCGAGCGGGATATACATTTGACCGGCGGGCACGGTTTCGCTGATCTCGACCCCGACAAACATGCCGGTTTCGCGCAAGGTTGTTCCGCTGGCGTCGGCAAGGTCCAACTGAAAGCGGACAAAGATGTAGGGGGTTGGTTCTTCGCTTTGCGAATATCTGGCCCCGTCTGCCATGGCGATATCGCCTTCGAGGTCCGGGGTAACGAAGAACTTGTCGCGGGTGCGTGTGAGGCCGACTTTGTTATCAAGGTCGGTCAAAACCGTCCATTCGGCATCGCGCGCGGCTTGCTCTTCGGGCGTGGAAGGGGCCGGGACGTCATCCCATTCCGGCAACCCTTCGCCCACCGCGAGGAAGAACGTCGATTCAAAGAGTGCCTGCGCGACAACGATGCGACCATCTTGGGTAAAAACTGCCATTATTCTGATCCTGATTGAACACGCGGCACCGGCGCGCCGAAAGGTTTGTTGACGAATGGGGCGTTCTGGAAGGCCACGGTTGCGCGGTTTTGATAGTTGACCCGCACGGCCGCCATGGATGCGAAGCTTGAAGACGGTTGTCTGATCGGAATGCCAACATTGACGGTGCGCACCATCAGGACATGCTGAATGTCCTTGACGTCGATGCGCCCGCCGGTTGGGATCGTGACGCTGCGGGTCTGGTTAACCCGGAGGGACAGAATAGGCTCTCCCGGCGCGCGCCGCTTGCCCGACCAGTTGTTCAGCCCTGCGCCGCCATTCAGGCGGTGCGTATTGAGCCGAAAGGCCCGCACATCCCATCCCGCCGTAACGCGGGCAAACTCTGATCGTAGTGGCTTCGAAGCCTTGACGAGCTGCGTCATGGGTCTGACGAAATCGGTATTCCTCACCTCAAACGGCAAGTGAACCTGAAACCACCACCACTTGCGCGCCCTGGCCGGGAATTCTTCAATGTCGCCGTCGTGGTTTATCCAGCGCAGTGCCTTGTGTAAGGCGGCGGGTGTCCCGATCAGGCGCTGCCAGGCAACGCCCTCCTGAAGCACAGATCGCAAGTCTGGCAAATAATCCGCGATCTCATTCAAACCGTATTCTGCAACCAGATAAGGAACAATCGGATCGGGCGGGTTGAATTTGAAGCCGCGCAGGGATTCCACACCCGGCATCAACAATGGAAGGTTATCGAGCGATTCCGACAGAACACGCTCCAGCGGCGTCGGCGCCGCATCGTCGCCAAGGAGGTGCTGCCGATTTATCAATAGTCGCGTCCCATATAATTGAGCTTGATTGATCCCGGTGTGAGCGCCACACCTGCCGATGCGATAACCGGAGCCGACGGGCTACGGACAACAACTCGCTTCACGCCTGAAACATGAAGGCGCGCCTCTATCCATGATGGCTCGAGGTCAAAACCGATGCTGGATTCCGACTGCCACGCCTGTCTCAAGATTTCCGGCAATACGTCCATCAATCCGAAAGCGGCATCGGGCAACAGCCAGATATCGGCTTCAATATCCGTGCCGGATGCGACGGCAGGCTCGATGACAATCGTATCATTGAGGAGCCGAACCCGGTCACTCATGATTTCGGCAGTGACCGCGTCCAGCATGGGTTGATCGGGGATGCCGCCGTTCTCGCTCGACAGAACTGCAATATGGATGATCGGCCAGAATTCTTCGCGGTAAACCTTGACGCTGCGGATACGCACGTCGGCGCGTTTCGCAGCTGCTGCATACCACCACTCCGAACCGCCGGGCGAACGCGCCTTGATTGCCAGCACGGTACGGTCGCGCAATGCGTCGTCTGTCTCACCTTCCAGTCGCTCGACATCATAGAAAAATGCCAGGTGGTCGAGGTCGCCCCGCAAGGCGTAGGCAAGCAGGTTTGCCTTGGCAGCGTCATTTATCGCTGCTCGCAGCGAAACTTCCCGCATACTGTCCGCGAGGTGAACGACCTTCAGGATATCGGTTTCAAGATGGCCGACATCATAATCGATTCCGGCGTCCGATAGGCGTTGGCGCAGGTCGGTCATTCGTTCGTCGAGGATCGTCTCGAAGTAGAATGTCCGGATCACCTCTGGCGGAGGCAGGGTGGAAAAATCGAATGCGCTCATAATGGTTTCACCACAACAGTGCCGGAGGAAATGCCAAGCCCGAAGGAAACGGTGCGCTCGACACTCTTGTCGCCGAGATGACCACGGGGGCGGTAATCGGCAAGAATCTGGAAACCTGCATGCCCCAAACGAATCTGGTCAACGGTGCCGGTCACGATGATGCGACGGACCAGAAAGCGCGGCTCCCAGAGATCTATCGCCGTTGCGATGAGCGACTGGAAGGCCGCAAACAGGTTCGGCGTCATCTTGCGCCCGAGCAGTTCGACAATGCCGGCACCGAATTCGCGGCGCCCGACAAGCGAGCCGATGCGGCGCATCAGGATCACTTCAACGGACTGATAGGCCGATTCCAGATTGGAGATTGGCAGGCCTGTGAAACGGCTAATTCCCACCATCGGTTTCGGCCTCGCCGCGCTCGACAGTTTTCGATTTCGCGGGGGCGTAATCGATCCGTCCATGGTCAAGATCAAAACGAGCTTCGGTTTCGGTCAGGTTCACTTTGCCGGAAGCCGGCACACGTGCGCCATTCACCCAGCCCACGCCGGGCCGGACGCGATAGGTCTTTCTGGTCATGATGGGTTCTTTCAGTTCGCAGGTTCGTCGGTTGTCGCGCCGCCGCGTTCGACGCCGCCATGAATATGCGTGTCGCCGATATTGGCGTCGTTGTGCTTGACGTGTCCGCCCTTGAAGTCGGCGTTGCCTTTGACCACGAGATCACCGTCGATAGTGACGGTTCCGTCCTTGACGGTCACGGTGACGCCGAATGCCTTGAGCACGCTGGCGAGAAGGTCTGCACTCGGCGGCCGGTTAATGTCAGAAAACCCACCGCGCAGCAAAATACCCTGCCGGGCATCGCCGGTCGGGTTGATCATCCCGACGATCTGGCCCTTTGATAGCGGCGCCCATGTGCTGGTCGCGCCGCCCGATTCTGGATGCGGATACCATGGCGACAGAAATGGCTCGCCGTTTTCGTCTTCGCCGAGCTTGATGCGATAACCCTTCTTCGCATCGATCTGCTCGATGGGGCCGACTTTCAGAGACTTTCCGAAGGCTGTCTTCAGCATCTCTATGTCGATCTTCATGGCGAGCAAATCGCGAAACATCAGGGCACCTCTGTCGTTGGTGACAAGCCGTCAAATGCAATCGTGCTGCCGGTCCATGCTGGCGTTTCGCGGTCCATATCAGATGGGAGCGGGCCAAGCCCCAGCGCCAGCAGTTCCTGCGCCGTCATTCCGTGCACCTGTTGCAGTCGTTCCCACGGCTCGCGCTCGCCTGTAATAATGGCCTCCATGAAGGTAGCCTTCTTTTGCAGGCTTTCATCCTCGCTGGCCAGCGCAAGTTCGATAAACCGCGCAAAGGGAGCATCTGGATCAAGCGAGCATTTCGGTTCGGGATCGTCGATCAGATCGACAATGATTTTTATCTGGTGCGCGGCCAGGCGAATGCCGTCGGCAATATTGCCGACGCGGGTTCGTTCTGTCGAAACGGTGCGGTAGATGAAGCTTAGAAACAACTGGCCCCAGGCATTGTCCGGGTCAGTCAGGGCCTGCACCATTTCCCGCGAAATCAGATCGAGCGTGAATTCAAAGTTGCCGTCAGTGTCGGGGATGCCAATTTCAGGAAGTCTGATCTCGCCGGTGTCCGGGTCTGGAACGCCCATGCTGGCCGTCACGCCCGTTTCAAACATGATTTCCGTTCGCCCGTTCAACAACAACGAGCGCAGCTCATTGTCGCCCACCTGCGTTTTCCCGGCATCGGTATAGATCGCGATGAAATATTGGTCGGCTTCGATTGTGACATTGCCTCCGCTATCGCTGTCAATAATACCGATTTCACTGTCCAGCACATTGTTCAAGGCGCGTGTCCGGCCTTTCAAAGCTTCAACGGCAGTGGCGCGCAGTGCGATCCGGGCAAGGCTCATGATCAGACATCCCTTGATTTCCCTACCGCGGATTCGCCCAGAATTGCGTAGAGGCGGCGGTGCGAGCGAAAATCTACGAATTGCACTTCGAACATCGGCTGGCCTTTACGGGCAAGCGCGCAGACCCGATAGCCTTTGACGAGATCAAGTTCCGGATAAGCCGCGCGGTCAACTGCAAGTGTCGCCTTACCTGCGGCAAGCTTGATGTTCCAATCGGCATTGTTCCCGCCGTCCGGCTGGAATGCATCGCGGCCTGCTGTCCGCAAGACGGCATCAATCTCGACAGGCTCACGGCCCGCAATCTTGCGGCCATTTTTGAGGAAGAAGACGCGCAACGGTTCTGCAAATTCTGCGTCTACTTCCTCGTAAAGGGCATCCCGGTGTTCTTCGAAGGGCGACGGGCTCATTTGGATTTGCCGCCATCACCGTCCATTTTCAGAGTTTCTTGCTCCTGAACAGGCGGCTTCGTTGCTTCGGCCAGTTGCTCGGTCAGCATGGCGACGTTATTGCGTTCCGCTTCCAGTTCCTTGCCGAGCCTGTCGCGTTCATCCGCAAGGGCCTTGTCGGCCTCATCCAGATCGGCAGTCAGCCTTTCGTTCTCGGAGACGAGCCGGGCGATTTGCTCATTGAGCGCTTCCAACGCCTCCGTATCCGAACGCGCGGCCTCGGCATGCTTTGCCGCCGATGCGGCGTCCGCCTTCTTCCGCTTCTCTGCCTCGACAAAGTCATAAGCAATACGGTCGAAAATCAGATGGTCGCCATAAACCTTCGGAACCTCGATCGGCTCGTGGGGCAGTACGGAAACATCCTTTGGCTTTTCCAGAATCCTGGCGGGGATTATGCCGCCGTTCGAGAAAGCAACGACAATAGTGGATTTCTTCGACATGGGTGAACCTCATGCATGAACACTGCGGCCCGCATTGATGGATGCGGGCCGGTGAACGATATTGCCGGTTAGAGAGTGATCCTGCGCAACGCGCCGGGTTTGGTGCAAAGCGAAATCGGGTTCGACTGAACTTCGATATCGACGCCCTTACCGTTGCGCATTGGAATCTGCTTCATATAGCGCGGGAGGCCCTTGGTATTGACCGTTTCCATATAATCGGCAGGTGCAAAGCGCGTGATGAACAAGCCCGGTGCACCCATCGGGGTCACGCGGCCTTCGTTATGGTCGATATAGGCCGCACCCAGATTGGCCGTTGCGCGCGAACCCGTTTTGTATCGCTCGAACACGAACTTGCCGACTGTAAACTTGTCGGGGATCGCTTCGCGAAGCTGGCCCGCGCCGTTGGTGGCGAGGAAGGTTTCCCGAATGCGCTTATGTCCCCAAAGCTTGAGATGAAGGTTTCGCCCGGTCCAGACATGGAAATGGCTGTAGAAGCTGTCGAGATCATCTTCGATGGACCAGGTGACATCCTTTTCCAGAATTTCATCGACCTTGGCCGCATCATTGTCGAGATCGAGCGAAACAGGGGCAGGAACCGCGATCCCGAACCGGTTGTAAAGATCATGCAGCACGCGTCCGGACTTCGAGGTAACAATGCCTTTGATGGCACCGACGCGCTGATGTTCAAGCGTCATGTCAAGGTCGAGCAGGTGCCGGTCGACCTTGCTCATGACACGATCCGTCACCTGTTCAACTTCGCTCTCCGTACCGAAAGCGCGAACATTCTGAACTTCATCTGCCTTCACAGAATCATTTCGTTCGTAATGATCCACATTGAACGGGATCAGATTGCGGCTTTCGCCCGTGGCGGTTTCGCCCGGTCCACCGCGTTCGCTCGGTTCTACGAGGCTCAGCGAACCGTCACGTTCCTCGACCGATATGATGGTTGTAGTGACACCATCTTCTTCGAACATGCCGGAAGCACCGATCTGGCCGGGGCGGTAGGGCTGATTGTTGACGGTTGCGGTCAGCGACTGCACGGAGAATGCATCGTCGTTAAAAATATCAAGGGTTGGCATATGGGAATCTCCTTAGCGGGCCTTGATATGAACGGCGCGCAACTGTTCGAGTTTTGCCGCCTGCTTGGCAGCGTCGTTGACGGAGGCGTCGAACACCAGCAGTGATGTTTTGACCTCGGCGTGCACATTGATGACAACGGCTTCGGCATCCTGTGCGGTGGCGTCGATGGCATAGCAGGCGATCGCCTTCGCGGTTTCCGCGCCCTCCTTGCCGACGACCTCGGCGTCAGGCGACGGGATGAACCGGCCCGGTGTCGCGGTTAGCTCGCCGAGCACGGTACCGGGCTTGATCAGGCCCGTGCCGGACGGGACCGTCACGACATCCCGCGAAATGTGGCCGTCACCTTCGTGCAGGATGAATTCGAGAGGGCGCGGACCCATAACCTTGTTTTCCATGGGTGGGTTCTCCTACTTGGCCGCCTGGCGGCGGGAGGCGTAAATTTCGCCGGTGTTGATCTTTGCTGTCGGCGCTCCGGGCTTGCGTTGCGGCTGGGGCTGCGATTGACCAGAAGCCAACATGCGGCGTTGCTCATAATCCTGAACCGGATCAGGCTCCGGCTGATTGCCTGCTTCCGCCTTCGGCGCCACGGTCAATGCCTTGACGGCATCATCCGCCGTCATGGTGGTGTCGTATGCAAAATGGCTCGCCAGTTCTTCGCGGCCCGATGCTTCGGGGCTGGTCATGATCGCCTTGATCCGCTCCTTGGTTGCCTTTTCGGCATTGGCGGTGGCGGTGGCGATATCGGCGGGTGCCTGGCCCGCCTGCGGCTTGTCAGTCATATCGTCTTCCTTTTGACTGGTGGGCGCGCCGGCGGGTGCAGACGCGTTCATTTCATGGTCGAGCGACCATGAATTCTTCTGTGCCATCCGCTTCAGCCGGGCTGGAGCGTTGGCATAAATGCGGTAATCGAAAGCGGAAAATGCGACGGCCTTGATCTTCTCGGTATCTGTCGCAAAGCCTCGGGCAACGGCTTCGTCGCCGGTCAGCCAGATTTCCTTGCGCATGTCGGCACGGATTGTTTCGGCATCCTCGCCGGTGCGCTCGGCATAAATCTCCGCCATCATGTCACCGAGCTTGTTGAGAAAACCTACTGCGGCTTCGTGGTCCTCGGCATTGCCGTAGGTCACGGAGGCGGGGTCGTGGATCATCATCATGGCGCCAGTTCGCATGATGCGTTCCTCGCCAGCCATGGCAATGACGGACGCAGCCGAGCCGGCGAAAGCATCGACCACGACGGTGACCTTGCCCTTATGTCCTGCGAGCGCGTTGTAGATGGCTACACCGTCATAGACGTAACCGCCTGCCGAATTGATGCGAACGGTAATATCCGTATCGCGACCGACTTCAGCGAGAGCCGCAAGGACATCCTGCGCCGTAAAGCCTTCATCCCAATAGTTATCGCCGACGAACCCGTAGAGCACGAGCTCGCCGTCCTGAAGAACGGGCATTGTGGAATCTCCTGTTGGATCAGCAAAAGCGCATGCGCTTCGCGAACCGGCGGCGAGGGCCACCGCTGACGCTCTGGCATTCTGCTGTCAGACGCTCGATTTCCTGATCGAGCGCCGCAATGTTGGTTTTGCCATACCGGACTTCGTCATCACCGAAGCGCACAACTTCGGTTTGTCCGCCGGCGGCGATCTGTATGCGAAGGCCGCGAAGCTTCTTGGCTGCGGCACACGGGTCATCGAGATTGATTTCCGTCTTTCTGACGCGGATACTGTTCATGCCGCAGCCTTCTTCTTGTTGTCTTCCGGTGGGTCATCGACTGGCAGCGGTGGCTGGTTTGGCCGCTCGTAAGGCGATCTCATCCCAGCATCGACATAGCGCTTGTGCTCTCGCTGTTGCTGGTCAAATAGCTCGTACGGGTCGATTCCCTTTTGACCGCATTCGATGGCGATCGACGAAGTGCCATTCGAAATGCGTTCCGAAACCGCACGTTCGCTCTTGTAGTCATCGGCGGTGGGTGCTGCCGGTCCCTGCCATTGTGCCCAGGTGAACTTCTCCCGGTTGGCGGCAAAAACCTCGTAAGAGACCTTGAGCTTGATGCGGCCTTCGCCGACCATCTCGTCAAACCAGCTTTCGTAGACAGCCTGCAACATCGGAGCTGCGAGACGCTCGCGGCGGCGTACAGCGATGGGCCAGATGGTCGCGTTCTCCATGCGAACCGACGAATAGGTCGCATCCGAGTGGTCCATCGCGTAACTGCTGTATGTGACACCAATGGCGCGGGCCGTTTCGCGGTCGAGGCTGCTGGCGAAAGGCAGATATTCCTTGCCAGGCGTAGCTGACGAACGGAATTGCAGGTCTTCGCCCGGACCCAGATGCGCGACCGTCGGTGTGCCGTTTATGCCAATATTGCTCTCGCGCGCTTTGTCCATCTTGGCTTTCAGAAAGCCGATGAACTCTTCCCGCAGTTCCTCGTCTTCAATGGCCTCAAGTGCATCGAATGCATCTTTCGACGGGTTGTCGCTCGTGAGCACCGCCGCGAAAATTGTCTGCAGGATGGCAGTTTGCAGGGTCGCTTCGTCCAGTACCTCTTTCTGCGCATGTTTCCGGATCGCGGATGAAAGAACGGAAATCCCGCGAACGTCGGTTGCATCGGCGGGGTCGAACAGGTGCAAGACTATTGGTCGACCGTCCGCGTCATAGGCCGGATATCGAACCTTCTGGGTGACTCCGCTGACCTTTTCCTCGAACAGATAGCCAATCGGGCGTCCATCCTCGTCATGGTAGACCCCCTGAAACAGGTTCTCAAACTCGTTGGTGTCCTGTGCCAGCTTGCTCGGCGGTGTCATGCAGACTTTTACGCCGGACGTGATCCCATGTTTCCGCCGCTTGGCGCGAGGCATATAGTCCAGAATGCCGGTTATCTCGCCATAAGCCATGTACCAACGCAGGCCGATATCGACCAACTGCGGCAGGGTGAACTTGCCCCGCATGTCGCATTCACGCGGGTTCCAGGCATAACGCTTCCATTCCCGCTTCAGCTGGGCAACGAGGGCGCTTACCTCCTCTGGGGAGTAACCGAATTCGGCGAGTTCGGGTTGCGGCTGCAAGACGAGTTCGACGCCGACAGTATCGACGAGAACCTGATCGCAGGCACCTTTGAGCTTGCCGGAATTCTGGATGAAGTCCAATGCATAGGCGGCGGCGCGCTGCCAGCTTCGGCGGATTTCCTCGCGGTTGTCGACGATGGAAACCCTCTGTGCCGCAAGAACGCCACTCTTGGAATCGCGCAACATACGTGCGGTTGGCCGTGCTGAAACGCCCGACAGCACTGTGCCGGAGCGCAGCGCACGGCCTACTCCTTTGATGCGGTCGAGCAATTTCATCGATTTTTCCAAGCGTTGCGCCGCGTTTCGGTATCGCGCGGCTTTTTCGGTTTCTCGGGCTTGTCGAAGACAGACTGCTCGGCATGGCCGAACAGATCATTCTCGGCTGGCACGCCATGAACCTTGACCAGCAGGTCGGCCCACCGCTCGGCGGTCAGGCGGAGTTTGCGTTCAAGGTGCCAGCCGAGTGCGAAGGCGTAGACGGTGGCGTCAAACCAGTCGTTCTTGCGCCCTGCGATTTTTTTCCAGATACGACCCGCCTTTGACGGGATCAGTTTTCGCTTGCCCCGTGACGGAGAGGCCAGAGCCTCTTCATCGGGGTCAACCAGACTTTCGGCGGTCAACTCCTTGGCGAAGTCTTCGTCGCAAATGTCGTTGGCAATATGCAGCGTATTGCGGGGCCACTGGCCGCTTTCGTTTGCACCCAGCACCAGGTTGGCAAGCGCCGCAACCACTGCGGTTTTTACGTCGAACAGGCCGACGGGATAGAGAAGAACCTTTGCCATGATGCGCCGGTGCTTGTCCTTGATGTCGCGTTTGACGGGAGTCCCGAGCCAGGGGAGCCCCTGTGGTGCGCGTCCGTCGAGCGCGTAGACGTTTGCGCGCGGTGCGCAGAAACGATAGACGCGGTCGGTCGCGAAACCGGAGTCGACGCCGGAAAGGTCTATGCCTTTCATGCCGCCGCCGGCGGTCGGATATTCTCTCCCGAAAGCATCGGAGAGCTTGATCCACGGTTCGTCGCTTTGGTCAGGGGCTCCCTCGAAAATCTCGCGGTCAATGATCTGGTATTGGCCGCGTGGGCCAATAGCTATGACCATCCACTTGATGCCATAGCCCTGCACGTCTGCAGCGGAAACGACGAGACCGGCCCATGACGGGATAACCCGCGAGGGCAGTGGGTCCTTGCGAACCGCTTCAACGATTTTCTCATGTTCGACCGCAACACCGGCTGGGTCATATGGAAGCGCCAAATCCTGCTGGAAAAAAGTTCGCAGCTTGGTGACGTTTCCTTGCGCGTCTGTCCAGCGGGTCCAGATGTCGGCCCAACGTTCGCGAGGGGCATATGCTGCCCAAAGGTGCCATGACGGTTGCCAGTCACGGCAGCGGCCTTCGCATGGCTCGCAACGCCAATGTTCGATGTCGTTCTCCGGGATCGCCAGAGGAACGGTTGGGTCACCATCACGAACCCGTCGTGCAATCCACTTTCCTTGCGGCAACATTTCATGCTTGTGACCGTCAAGGATAACCTCGTTGCAGGATATGCAACGGAAATGCACCGGCAGGCCCTTGTCGGAATCTGCGGGCGACATGTTGTCGAATTCCAGCGCCTGGAAGGTTCGGCAATGCGGGCAGGGCAGATAGAAATAACGCTGATCCCCGGCATCGAAATCGTCGGTGATCGCGCAAGCGCCCGCTATGCCCGGCGTCGATCCCTGCCATTCCTTCGCCGTGTCGCCGTGCATTTTCTGGCGGGCGCGAGCCTGATCGCGCGGACTGCCACGTCCGTCGACATCGCTTTGATAGCCGGTGATCTCATCCATGGCGAGATACTTGATCGACACCATCTGCAGGCCCTTGGAAGAACCTGCATTGACGATCTGGCAGAACCCGCCGGCGAAACGTTTGAACGCCGTCGTCGAGCCTTGTTCGTCGCGGCTGTTGACCGGAAGCACCTTGTGCTTGATCCGGGGTGTCGCCTCGATCGTTGGATGAAGCTTGATCCGGTTGAACTTCGTTGCTTCTTCCAGCGTCGGCAGCACGATCATCATGGAACCGGGCGCCTGATCGACGATGAAGCAAAACCAGTTCTCGATTGCAGTCGATTTGCCAAGCTGCGCAGCCCAGCGGGCAGTGCATCGGCGCGCCGGATGGTCCGGGTGCAGGCAATCCTGCGGTTCGCGCAGATAAGGCACACGGTCGGTACGGAAATCGCCCGGCCATGGAGAACCGGATTCGGGCGATACCTTACGATAGCGATCGGCATGTTCGGAAATCGTCAGATTTTCGATGGGGCGGCTGGCCGCTTCCAACCCCCGGAGCAACACCAATTCACCACGGGGCAATTCCATGAATTGCTCACGCGGCTGCAGGGCGTTCATGTCTGTTCGCTTTCCTCTTTAGGCTCATCGGTCATATCGGCCTCGTCCCGCTGACGCATGGCATCGATCCGCCCGAGAATTGTCTGATTGAAAACTTCCAGTCCCTTGCGCACAAACGCCTTGAGAACCAAACGCGTGGCGCGCTCGTCGAAACCGTATTTCACCGAGGCGTTTGCGGCCTCCGTTTCCAGTGCGCGCTCAAACGCGCTCTGCATCAATGCGACGGCATCGCGCCCGGCCCGATCCACCTCCGACACCTTGGTCAAGGTCTTACGCCGTTCCGCTAGATCCATTTCGCGCAGTTCGGCATCGGCCTGCGCCTTGCGCGCCGCGCCGTCAGACTGGCTTCCCGAAAAGCGCGGCGCAGGGTTGAAGTTTCCCTGCGCCGCAACCGTCCGCGTCGTGGGAGGTGCCACGCGGATTCTGATGTTCTCGTTTCGGTGGGCGACCAGAGTGTTGAACTCTACCAGTCGGGCCTTTCCGTCGTCGCGAAGCTCGATCGCTTCGGAATGCTGTTTGAGATATCGCGACAGGGTCGAGCGCTCGACCGGATCGCCCATCGCGGTCAGCCGCCCGGCGGCTTCCGAAATCGAAATCCAATCGTCGTTCGACATGATGGCCCGTTTGCGCTCCTGTGTATGAACACGTGCAAGCACGTGTATCCGTGTATCGCTTTCAAAACGACCTACTGGTGAAAACCGGCAGTCGAGCCCGCCCGTGGGTTAGAATTGGAGCGGATACGGTCCCTAAAAGGGGGGTGGGGTCACCCGATGAGCTTGCGGATCACTGCCTCGACCCGAGGGGGCATGGTCACGGTCGCCTCACGCTCGAATGCGGTTCGACTTTCGCCGCGCACCATTTCATCGGGAATTCGAACGTCCGACTTCACCTGCGTGACGCGGCGCTGCGAAGCGCGACCAATACGGCGATAAACATGCCCGTCCAAATTCCACTTCTTCACGTGGCGGTAGGGGAACTGCCCGCCCATGATGAAGGTGCCGGGGAATACGCGACGCTTACCGAACGGATGTGCTGACACACCTTGCCGGGTTTCCCTTGCCCTGAAATACTTCAGGCGGATGAACCCGCCACGCGATTGCAGCGAATAGAACAGTTTTCCCGGCTTTGCGGTATCGATGTTCTTCACCGCCCGGACGATGACCTGACGTTGCAAGCCTGTCTGCTTGGTGAGATTGCGTACCACCCGAGTGCGAGCACGCCGCCCGACCTGATTGACGATGCGCGGGAGGACTTTTGGAAATTCCGTTTGCAGCCGTTTGATACCGCTGGCGTACCGACGCAAGCCCTCGATGTTTTCCCATCGACTGACCAGCATTGGCCTCACCCCAAACAAAAACCCCGGTCGCGGGTGCGCCGGGGTTCGTCTAATCTTTTTTAGCATCCAAGGTGTAAGTCAACCCGGAGTCGCAGGTCAACAGATATTTTCAGGCTCTAACCGATGAACGCCTTCAAAGGCCCGGAAAAGCTGGACGCCAACCATATCGCGGTTTTCCATCCACGGCGTGGCCGAGCGGTGCGAGAAGGTCAGTTTATGGCCGACAAGCTGATTTATCAGTCCTGATTCCAGCTTTTCCAGCGCGGCAACCCAAATCTGATAGTCGATCCGGCCCAGAATATCGGCTGTCGGGTCAGGTGTGAGAACAAACTTGCGGTAAGCGCCCGCATAAGGCCGACGCGCACGGCGGTTAAAGCCATCGACCTCGACCGAATATTCCCGACCGAAAGCATCGGTTGTCTGACGGTGCATGAACCACGCTGCCTGACCGCCACGTTTGACGATGTCGCATTCCGGTTCCGGCGCGGTGTAATCGGGCGCGCGGCCCAGAACGGCGCTGGATATCACAAGCGAGGCTATGCCTGCAGCGCGCGACCGGGCAGGGCGGAGCATCAGGCGTTCCGTTGCCCGCGCCACGGCGTCGTCCGCCAGACCGTCGTAATCCTGCCAGTCGGCTACCGGGTTCCAGCCTTCGGGGAACGAAACGTCAAAGCGGGCGAGATCGGCAACTGCCTTTCCGACTTCCAGCGCATCTTCGTGAGGGGCACCCTGTTCGATCCACATTCCCGGTTCCGCCCTGTCACGGTCGACAAGCGTCATGAGTTCGGCAAAGCCCAGAACCTTGCCCCAGGACGAAGCTTCCAGTTGCCGCCATGCTGAGTGAATGCTATCCAGACCATCTGCACCGCCACCCTTTGGCAGTTCGTGGACGAAAGCCCAGACGAGAAGTTCATCAATCGTAACGGTTTTCATGTTTTGCACCACTTGCGATAGTTTGCACCAGTTTGCACCACTTGGAAAAGTGGAAATAGAATAATAAAATCAGTATTTTGCACCACTCTGCACCAGTTTTTGCTTGTGCATATAATAAGCTTTTTCCCCCATCCCCCTTTTTCCCTTACGTATACACAAGGAAAACTGGTGCAAACTGGTGCAAGTTATTGAAATCATTCTATTTATCCCGTTGTTTAAACTGGTGCAAAGTGGTGCAAACTGGTGCAAACTACTGCACAGCATAAGTTCAATCATATCAAAGGGTTGTCGGTTTTCAGGAGCGAAAGCCGAGCCAAAAGCGGGGTTGCGGGGCGGATTGGCGAGCATCATCGCATGTGCGCCTCGTAATCGTCAGAGCCGGACGTGTGGGCGGGTTTTGGAACCTCTATGAGGCGCAGGCCATGGTATTTCACCGCCCGCCCATCCTCGCGTCGGTACTTCTTCTTCATGATCAGCCCGAATCTGGTCAGCGATATGGGCTTGCCGCCCTGATCGACGGTGAAGTCAACATAGGCCTGATAGAAGTCCTTGGCGGTCACCTCTCCATGCTCATCAGGCTCGATACATCGGGCGCAGAAAGCGGACGTGGGGTCCATTTCGTCGCGGTATTCCTGTGTTTTCGCCTCGACCGATGCCGGAATGACCAGTCCTTCGCGCAGGAAGATCAGGACACCCTCTATGAGCCAGTTCAATATGCCCGAATATTCGGGCTGGAATTCCGAAACGACCTCCTCAAACTCGCGCTGTTCCTCCTTTTTGAGCGTCACAGGCCAGTGCACAACGACCATGCGCCGCCAGATGCCGTTGTCCGTGCCGGTGATGCGCGGATAGCCGTTGCCGGACATATGGCCGGTGAAGATGGGCTTGAAATCGAAATAGCCCTGAAACAGGTCGCGAACGGTGAAGTCCTCGCCACCGGTCAAATCCTTGACCAGATTTTCGCGCAAATCCTCGCCTTCAGGCAGTTCCTTGACGCGCAGGAAGCGACGGCCATAGAGCCGCGCCATGTCGGGTGAGGCCGCACCGCCGGAGTTGCCTTCACCGATGAAGGATTCTGACGGCAGCGTGACCGATACGTCCCCCAGAAGCCGGCAAAGGGTTTCCATATAAACGGACTTGCCGTTCGCCCCGAATCCGTAATGGAAGAAGAGTTTCTGGACGGTAATACCGACCAGACCCAAACCTGACGCGACTTGCACCATGCGGCGCACGTCATCGCTTGGCAGCATACGTTTGAGAAAAGCATCCCATTTCGGGCATTTGGCGCTCTTTTCATAGGCGACAGGCACGATCTGGGTAATGAGATCGCCGCGGCGGTGCCCCATTATGACCTTTACGGTTGCGATTTTCCGCTCGACGGTTTCCGGGATATCTTCGCGGTTGTCGTCTGGGTCATCAAAGGCCGGGTTTCGCACTTCCTCGACCTTGCGCGAGAAAATCAGCGTGTGGTCGAGCAGCGCCACCTTGAGCGGATCGGCGTTGAAATCGTCCGGTGAGCGCATCACGTGCGGCGCCAGACAGGTCAGCATTGCTTCCAGCCGCGCCCGGTTCTTCGACGTGACGGCATGATCCATGCGCCGTTTCTTGCGCTTGGCGAGGTTCGATTTTGCATTCAGCGCCGCGTCAGCGAGCCTTTTTTCCGGCTTGGATCGCTCATCTTCCTGCTTTTTCAGCGCTTCCTTGCCCGCTTTGAACGCTTCCTCTTCGGCGGGGGTGTATTGCAGGAACTCGGTTTCCATGGCGATACGCCCGCCGAGCTGCTGCGCGATTGCAAGGGATCGTGGATCGCCGGTGTCGATATCCCAATGGGTGCCGTCCCATATCGCATAGGTCGCCTTGCGGGCCTTGCTCTGCGCAAGCACCAGCATGTCTTCGCCAAAATGGCGCTGCAGACGCTCGGCATTGTCGGTGTCGGAATGGTCGAGCGCTGCGCAAGCCCTCACCATTTCGCGGTCTACTGTCCGGTCCCCGCGTGTGGTGGCCGCTGGCTCGCCATCGTCCGGGGAGTGTGCATCAGGCAGACCATCGGTCGCGGGGTTACGGGGATCAATATCGGCGGCTTCCGCCTGCCGTGAAGCTTCGGCCATGATCGCGCGCACAGCGGCCGGTATATCCTGGGAATTCTTTGTCACGCGGCACCTTCCATCATATCAGAAAAATCGGTCCCGGCCGGAGGCCAGGCAATTGCTACCTTGCGGTTCTGTCGCAGAATACGTGCTCGCGCCCGCGCCATGGCGGCGGAGGTCATGACACGCTCGGAATCCCCGTCACCCAGAAGCACGATCTCGCACACATGGTCGCCAACCCAGAAAGCATCATCCGGGCCTTGGTCCGGGCGCGGGACCGGACCCTGCACCATGACGGCGCGCAAACGTCCCTTTGTGTCTTCCTTCTTCAGGGTAGGATGGGCAAAGCGGGACGCGGGGTCGGCAGGGCCGGAAAGGTTGCCGAGATCGCCGGCGGCGAAATAGAACGTGTCAGGCCGAAGGTTTTCGGCGCGCGCGACGGCCAGCGTGTTTTCAATACCTTCACCGCCAACCCACCGTTCCATGCGCGGATGACCAGCAAGCGGGATAAGTCCGCCTTTCTTGCTGCCGCGCATCTTTTTGGTCGGCAAAAGCTCGCCGGTGGCCGGATCAATGATCGTGGGCCTGCGTTTCGGGCGGTTGTCGAGGTCGATCCAGGTAATATGACAGCCAATAATGCCGAGGTCAGGCCCGATGATCGGCGCGACCATGGCAGGTCCTTCATGGAGCGTGTCGCCGCCATGCCAGTATGGCACAGCGCCGCCTACCCGAAGCCAATCGGAATCCGGCACCCGAGCGCCCCGCTCCATAAGGTAAAAGCGGCCATGCATTTGGGCCGCAGAATGCAGCGTGGATGCGCGGGCATAAATGCCGCGCGCCTTTTTGCGCTCGATTTCACGATAATCGGCCTGGCTTTTGGCCTGTTGTTCCTGCAATTCGGCATTACGCTGGCGCTGCACTTCCAGCCGCTCCAAGCGCGCGGCCCTATCGGCATCCGTTTCCCGCTCGCCCCCTTCGGGGATGGGCTGTCCGAGAAGGATTGAACAGGCCTCCAACAATCCCTCACGGCTACGGACATTGAGGCCATGAACATGCGCAGCCATGCCGATGGCATCATTCCCGCCGATTCCGCCTTGACGGCAGTTCCATTTGTTCTTCTGGGTGTTGAAGGCGAAGGTATCCTTGCCGCCGCAGGCGGGGCAGGGTTGCGGGTGTTCATTTCCGCGCGGGTTACATTTCAGGCCGAGGCGCTGCGCGGCATCGGCGATGGTGACGGCGCGGGCATCCTCGACAAAGAGCTTTAGTATCTCGCCCATTCAGGTGCCCTCCAATCAATGCGTTTTTGATTGGCCAACTCGGCGAGCGCCTCTGCTCCTTCTTTGGACAGTACAAAATAGAATTCGCTGATACCGAGATCACAATAGATTATTCGTTGCAATTTAACGGTTACATTCAAGCCTTGCGGCCCACCGTCTGCCACGTACCAGAAAGGATTATCCGGGTTTTTGTCTGACACGCAGCGTGCAAAGTATCGGTTGCTGGTAAGGGTCATGCTGCACCAGTATCTTTCAGGCGAGCAAGCGCATTGCGACTTGTCACCATGGTGTAACCATCGGGGAAACGGACCAGACAGGAGTTCATGACCTTGGCGCGTACATCGACCGCACATGATTGGTCTTTACAGCCCTGCCGGTTCCAGCGGTAGAGATAGGGGAATTGGACAGGAGAGGTCATTCCGCTGCCTCTATGTGAAGGGCCAGATGGCTGCAATTCGCGGCGACGAGCGCGGCGGCAACCGGTGGCGAAACGCTGTTGCCGCAACAGGAAACCTGCACCGATTTCGAGAAAAGCTCGCCATTGATGCCGCGCTCGATTTCGTACTCAGCCGGAAATCCTTGCGCGAGATAAAGCTCGCGGGGCACGAGCATACGCATTCCGATATCCACGATGACATAGACAATGCCGCCCGCTTCGATGGTTACGAACTCGCGCTCATCCCAAAAACCATAGGAGCGCAGGAACGCGGCAACCTCACGCGCCCGTTCGGCCTGTGCTGGTGTGAAAGGTGGCACGTCGAGCGCGGCCTCGACATGGCCGTGCCGGTCCTTCGTGGTCACGGTCCTGACAGGATGGTTTTCTTCACCACCATCGCCAGTGCCGTAATAGGCTTGCAGATATGGCGCCACGACGCTTTGCTGTGAGCCGGTTTGCGTGACGGTCGATACCGGCTCGCCCATGGAACGGCCCGGATTGACGCCACCCTCGCGGCGGCTGTCATTATTATGCTGCGCCATATAAGCGGTGATCAGGCGGGATTTCCCTTGACCTTCCGGCATGACCGTGTGGGCAGGCTCATCGAGGCCGTGGCCAGTCGAAGTGCCGAAATCGCGAGCAACGAATGCGGTCGCGATGCACGTATCGGCCTTGGCAGTGGTTGTGTGCATCGGTTCGTCGGCACCGCGAGGGCGGCTCTGCCCTGCACGGCCACCGCACCCGACCAGCGTCGGAACTATGACACTGTTCTGATCTTTCGTGCTGGCCGTGATGGTATGCGACGGACTATTAATCGACCGGATAGAGCCGCCGTGTTGCGCGGCGGTAAGCACCGGCGCGACAACGGTCAGCCCGGCCCCACCTGCCGTGATGGTATGCGTTGGCTCACCCGCACCATTGAAGGGCTTGCCCGCATTGCGCATCGTCATCAGATGCGGAACGATCACAGCGGATGGCGCGGCAATACTTTGTAACGGGTCCGCTATGCTGCCTTCGGACAAGTTCGGAGTAATGTTGATTACAGTGGGCGAAACGAGCGCCTTTTCGCCGCGATGCGCGCCCGTGATGGTCTTGAACGGCTCGTCGATTGCCTCGATGCGTCCGCCGTGAGTGAGATTGACGAGGAAAGGGCGTTCGGCATCCAGAACATAGCGCTTCATGCCGCGCGCGACACGCGCCATCGTGTTGTCGGCAAGCGGGCGCACGGCGCGCAGCCCGTGCTTATCCATGACTTGGGCGGATGTATCGAAAATGGAAGGGCAAGGCAGCGACCAGTCGATGATTTCATAGGCACAGCGCCAAGGCAGCTTGCGCCCTGCGATCACGTCTGGATCGTCCGGTGAACCATGCGTCGGCGTCGGCCAAACGATGGGTTGACCATCAAAGCGGATGACAGCGAAAAAGCGCTTGCGGATCGTCGGTGCGCCATAATCGCAGGCGCGCAGCTCGCGCCACTCGATCTTGCCGCCGAGCGAGCGGATCTTGCGACACCATTTTTTGAAATATTCGCCCTTGTGTTCCGGGTCGGGCATCAGTCCGCGCGCGGTCTCGATCAGCGGGCCGTAATCCTGAAATTCCTCGACGTTTTCGAGAATGACAACATCGACCCTGCCGCCGCTTTTCTGGATGCGCTCTATCCAGCCCGGAATGATCCAGGCGAGATCGCGAATGTTGCGCTCGACAGGCTTGCCGCCCTTGGCTTTCGAGAAGTGCTTGCAATCCGGCGAAAACCAGCCAAGCCCAACATGCGCGCCGCGCAGATAGTCGAGCGGGTCGATCTTGTAGACATTTTCCGACAGATGCAGCGTTTGCGGATGGTTTGCCTCATGCAGCGCGAGCGCTGCCGCATTGTGGTTGATGGCAATATCGGGCGAGCGGCCCAAGGCCATTTCTATGCCGGTCGAGGCGCCGCCGCCGCCTGCGAAGGAATCAACGATCAGGGGAAGGCTCATTGCGCACTCCCGGTTTCTTCACGGCCACGCACGCCCCAGCATTGGTCAAGGCTCCAGGAGCGGCAAATGGTGCTGAAATAGGAGCGGACCTTATAGACCGACATGCCAGAAGCCTTGGCGATTTCGCTTTGGGTCATTCCCATTTCGCGGAGGAGCGCCAGCCCTTCGATAATCATGATTGTGGGCAGGTCGGGTGTGAAACTTGCAGGCGTAATGCTGCCGGGCTTCCCGAATGTCGTCATGGATAGGCCTCCCGTTTGGCGGTGAGTGAATGAGTGTCGAAAAAGGAAGGGGAACGCTCCAGCCAGTCGCAGAGCGCCTGCACGGCGTCAGGGCCGACCGGACTGCCGTTAATGACCCGGCGCACATCGTCAGTTGCAATATCGCAGAGCCGGGCAACGGCGCTGAAGGTCAAGTGCGCGAGGATGCGCTTCCTGTCCACATACATGCCGAGCGCGGTGAAATCGGTTTTCGATGAGGCGCAGCCGGTCATGACTTTGTCCCTGAGGAAATCGGACAAAAATATCCGAATGCACTTGACATTCGGACAAAAATATCCGAAATTATCCTTGCCAGCACGGAGAACCCGATGGACAAACGAGACCGCTTCATCGCCGAACTAAGGGATGAGGCAAAGGCGCAGGGGCTGGCCTTCCGGGTCAGCAAGCGCAAAGGAAAAGGCGGGCACGCAACAGTATGGGTGGGGGATCGCTTCACCACACTGCCAAGCCGGGAAATCGATCCCAAGACCGCTGCGAAGATCAAGAAAGGGTTGGGGCTCATTTGAGCCCCTCCCGCCACACAAAGGAACAAAGGGCTAGAAGAATGAGAACATATGCTTACGCAGCCGTGTTCGAGCCTACCGAGCGGGAGGGCGGCTTCATCGTGACATTTCCGGATGTGCCGGAAGCCATCACCGAAGGTAACGATATGGCGGATGCCCGCGAGCAGGCTTCGGACGCGCTCGGTGTGGCGCTGCTCACCTATCTTGAGATGGGTCGGGAACTGCCCGAAGCGAAATCGGAGGGAGAATTGATCTGGCCGGATGCCGATGTGGCAACCAAGATCGCCGTGATCGAGACTTTCCGCGCTTCGGGCATATCGAGAACCGAACTTGCCCGCCGTATCGGAAAGGACGAGAAGGAAGCACGCCGTCTGCTTGATCCTGATACCGCGACCAAGCTTCCGCTTATGATAGCAGCGCTTGAGGCTATGGGGCAAAGGCTGGTCATCGGCCTGGAGGCGGCTGAATAAATCAGGCATCAACCTGCTACCTCCGTATTGAACAGAGGGCCGAAATCGGTCGCAGCGAATGGCGCGTCATTGACGCGCCATTCTTTTTCTATGCGGCGTCTGGTGATGTCGGCATATTCCGGGTTCAGCTCGATCAGCGTGGCGCGGCGGTTATGGCGCGCGGCTACAAGCCCCGTGGTTCCGGCCCCACCGAATGGATCGAGGACAAGCCCATCCTTCGGGCAACCCGCAAGGATGCAGCGCTCTGCCAGTTCCGGCGGGAAGGTGGCGAAATGCGCTTCGGAAAACGGCTTGGTGGCAATCGGCCAGACAGAAAGAGGCGCAGGCTCGAAATTGCGAAGAAACCGGCCATTTGCGCCTTGTTCTTCCTTCGTCATCTGATCCCATCGACCTTTGAAGCCGTCATGGCTCCGATCATGGCCGCGCTGCTTGTCTTTTCTGACGCTGTTATGAGCGACTGCAGTGTGGGGCGTTTCGCTTCCGGTTGCCCATCCCTGCACGGGGTGCGCGAGGCCCGTTGCGCTGACCTGCCTGACAGCCTCGGCATCATAATAAGAGCCCATGCGTGTCCAACGAGCACCTTCGCGTGACGGGTCAGTGATGAACGCGCAGCGCTCCGAGAGGTCCGGGCCAAAGGAAATCTCGCCCGTATCGCGCGCGCGCCAAACGTCGCCGTCATCGGATTTCGTCAGCATGAAAATCTTTTCATGCGCGGTGGATGGGCGATAGGCACCGGAAGAATCCGGCATCGGATTGGACTTGCCCCAGATGATTTCCGAGCGCACCCACCAGCCCGCGTCTTGAAGTGCGATCGCCAGCCGGTTCGGGATCATCAGAAGGTCTTTCGGCTTGATTCCGCCACCAATGGTCGAGAAAGGCTTGTCCCGAAAGGTGCGATCATCGGTGCCTTCTGCCTTATAATCGGCAGCGGATTTGCCGTTCGGCGTGGTGGCATAGCAGTCGCCATAATTGATCCAGCATGTGCCGGTGGGTTTCAGCACGCGACGTACTTTCTCGAACACCGCGACCATTGTTTCCAGATGTGCCGCGAGTGTTGGTTCAAGCCCGATTTCCAGCGGCTTGAGCGGATCGCCATCGGCGATATATGAGCGCAGGCCCCAATAAGGTGGCGAGGTAACGACACAATCCACGCTATCGGACGGCATCCGGGCAAGCGCGGCCATAACGTCGTCGACAATGATTTCCACGCGACTGTCGAGCAGGCTGATCGTCATCGCATCACCGCCGGCCAGAACAGAATGGCGGCATAAGCCCCGGCAATGGTTGCGCCGATGCAGCAGGAGGCGACCAGAAGAAGGACGCTTGCGACAGAAGGTTCTTTTGGAGGATGGCTGGCCATGGTCAGTCATCCCCGATGACGCGGAGCGCAGGGTCGCCGCGCCGGGCATTGGCGATGTGGCCTGAAAGCTCACGGCGCAATTCACCAAGCCTTCGCTCGGCATCGGCTGCAGGCTTGTCGAGTTGCATCGCCTCGGTGCCTGTAACCTTGCCATCGGCAAAGACCTGCGCGCCGATGCTCATCACTTCGCCCACGCTGCGGACAACCTCCGAATGGGCGGTCAGCAAATTCCCGGCGGCGCGCAGGGCGTCGTCATCCGGTTCGGCCAGCCGCCGATTATTCAGCGCCGCCATGACCGAAGTCACGCTGGGTACGCCGCATTGCGCTTCGAGCTGGCAGACGATGTGAACCGGCATCATGTCCGGGTCGAGCGGGTTATTCCAACGCCCCACCTGGCTTTTTGAAAGCGATATGAGCTTCGTGACCTGCTCGATACCGCCGCAATATTTGATGAGTTCGTTCTGTGCTGCCTTGATCCGGTAAAACCATGCATCGGTCAGTTGGTTCATGGGGGCTTCCTCGAAAGGCAAAGCTTTCCCGTGGCGGGAAAAGCCGCAAGTTTTTCCCATGGTGGGAAAGGGGTTGGGGTGTCAGTTTGCCGGGGTCAGATCATCACGGCGGGCCGCTAACCTTCACACGCTGCAAGGGGCGCGCCCGCCACCGGAAAAACGGAGCCAGAACGCGATGCCAATGCCGAATGCGGAAACCGCCCTTGTCATGGAACGGATCAAAAATGCGGCAGTCACCAAGGCCCTCGAAGAGCTTGCCGTATTGCTTGCCGGTCGGATCGATTACCGGCATTACCGGGCAGTGAATGCGCGCCTTGTCGAAGTCGTCGAGCGAATGCCAGTCGTCCCACTGAAATTTGCGGCGGGCGTGAAGGTTGATGCGCTCGATATGCAGATGATCCAGCAAAATTCGGTAGGACTCACCATCAACGCGATTGACGACGCCTTCAAGGCGGCTCGCAAGCGATTGCGCTAAAGAACGGCAGAAGGTCGCACGAAATGAGTAATATTCATGCTCGCGCGCTTCGCGCTCCAGCCGGGCGATTTCCCGGCGGACAAGGATTTTCAGGCGGCGCAGGCGTACCCGGTCGAGATCGCGGCGCGAATGCCCGGTCAGGAAAGCGCAGGCTGCATCGTCGAGGCGGCGGAGGGGTTTCAGCATCATGCGGCCTCATCGCTCCTGTTCTGGCGCAGCCAGTCGAGACGGGTACGGTGCATATCGAGCGGCGATACCTCGCCCTTGGTCAGAATCTCGATCCTGTCGATGATATCGGCGTCAGCCCGCGCGCGTCCGGTTTCCCAATTCCACACGCTGGAACCGCCGCGCACCGCAGTGATTTCAAGTCTGCGCGCGATATCATCACACGAAAGCCCCTCTCGTTTACGCCAGTCTGCAAGTTTCATAGCGTGCTCCTTTGCCTCCCTATATCGCACAAATTGCGATGTGAAAGTCAAGGGCAATATCGCATTTTTTTCGATAACGCAGATTTAGCGATGCTGATATGATGCCCGCCATGAAGAACAGGATCAGAGAAATCAGGGAAGCACAGGGACTCTCGCAGGGTGCGCTCGGCGAGAAGTTGGGCGTGCACTGGCAGACGGTCCATCGGGCGGAAAGCTCCAAGAGCACACTGTCCGAGCAAAAACTGCAGGCCTATGCAAAGGCGCTTGGGGTTTCGACAGCCGAACTGGTGGGCAGTGAGGGTGGGCGAACCGTAACCGTCAAGGGACAGATACAAGCCGGGGCTTGGGCGGAAACTTGGGAATGGCCGATAGAAGACCAGTATGAAGTTCCCGTGCCGGACGATCCGGCGCTGTCGAATTTCTCACTGCATGCGGCTGAAACCAGGGGGCCATCAATGAACAAGCGCTATCCGGATGGCACAGTGCTGGTCTTTACCGATGCACTGGAGCGCCCGGAAGATTTGATCGCGGGGAAACGTTATATCGTCGAGCGAGAGCGAGCGGACGGATTGCGCGAAGCAACAGTGAAGAAGCTCTGGCAGGACGAATTCGGGGCAATGTGGCTTGTGCCGGAATCCGATGATCCGCGATACCAGGAAGCCATTCCGATCAGCGGCGAGGACGGCGACGTGATCCGCATCCTGGGGCGGGTCAGATTCTCGGTGACACGCGAGTAACATTCTCTGATCAATGACCAAATCAGCCCGGCCCCGTGCCGGGCTTTTTGTTGGTGATTCGCATATTTTGCGATGTTAAGCCTTTCAAAATATTGAGCATCGCAAAAAATGCGATAAACCCAATTGACAGATTATCGCAAATTATTCGATATTAGCCCCATCCTAACCGATGGAGGCATCCATGAGTTTTCCGAATTCGCAAGTAGCCCGGTCCTTTCCCCGGCCAACCGTCCCGATCCGCAACACCGATCCACGCGAGTTTGAGCGCACCCCGCATCTTCGTGCCATCGAAATGGCGAAGTCGATGCAGGACATCGCGGCATCGTCGGGGGCGGCAACCTTCAAAGACCTGATCCGGGCCGGGTTCACGTCCGCTGAAATCATCGAATTCGGAACGCAGGCCCAGCAGCTGGCTGCGGAATGGAAGTCGGAAAGCCGGAAGGCGGCGTACGATAACCTTACCGACATGATCATGAAGGTCAGGCAGCCGGTTCCCAACCGTCCGCCCATGACGGTCGATCTTACAACGTCAACGCAGTTTTTCGAGGCTTGGGGACGGTATTGCGCAAGCCGCGCCGCATTGATGCTCGACCCGTGGGCACCGCAGCGCGAACGCTGCATTTGTGTGCTGCAGCAATTCCTGAATCTCCTGCCCTTGCTGCCCGTCGAGCGGGCAAAACTCACCATCGCCGCCGAGCAGACATTGCCGAAGATCCCGGTGCGCAACGGGCGGGCGCTGTCATGACCGCGGCAGAGGCCATCGCGGCGAGCGTCATCGCTTTCGCCGTTCCTTTTTTCTCGCTCGTCTTCGGTGTCCCGCTATGACTTCTGTCGTTCACTCTTTCCGCCCCGATGGTTCCGTCATGAACCTCGCCAAGCCTCTGGATAGCGATATTCACTGGCCGACCATTGCCAGCGCCCTTTCGAAGCTGGCCCGTTTCAACGGCATCAACAGAGGCCCGATGTATTCGGTTGCGCAGCATTGCGTAATGGGTGCCGATGCGCTGGCGAATGAAACGGGCGACTCGACTCTATGTGCCTATTTTCTTCTGCACGATGCCCACGAGGCGTTTATCGGTGAATGGCCCAGACCGGCCGTTTTGTTTCTCGCTGATGCACTCTATCGCATGCACGATATTCCGATGCATCTCGTTCGTGATGCCGTCGAGGCCGTCAAGGCGCGGCTTGACCAGACGATTTATCGAAAGGCTGGCCTGCCGCCTGTTGTTCCTTACGGCGTCAAAGAGATGGACGAGCGGATGCTTCGCGCCGAAACAGCGCTGCTCTTTGGCAATAACGGCTTGAAAAACCTTGCAGGCCGGGAACTGCCGATGCCGAAGTTGACGGGAGCTATCAAGCCGTGGGCTCCGATGAAGGCCGAGGAAGCATGGCTTGATCGGCTCACCCGCTATCTCGGCATCGACTGGAGGGCGGCGGCATGAGCCTCAACCTCCATCAGATGATCGGCCGTCTTGGCGCGGACCCGGAAGTGCGCCGCGCCAACAATGGCGATGCCATCGTCACAATGCGCGTCGTCACAACCGATACCTGGCGGGACAAGCAGACCGGCGAGAAGAAAGAAAAAGCCGAGTGGCACACCATTGTCATCTTCAATCAGGGCATTGCCAAAACGGCGGAGCAGTACCTGAAGAAGGGCAATATCGTCTACATCGCCGGAAAAGTTCGCACCCGTAAGTGGGAAGATCAGAACGGCAACGCCCGCTATTCGACGGAAACCGTTCTGGAAAACTTCGGCGGCGCACTTGAGCTTCTGCCGCAGGGCAATGGCGGCGGGCGCGGCCCGTCCAGCCCGGACGATTACGGTCAGAATTCATCGAGAAGTCAGGACGATACTTCTGCATCCGGTGGCGGATATGCCGGCCAGAGCGGCGGCGGTTTCGCGCGCGATCTCGATGATGAAATCCCCTTTTAAACCACGGAGAAAGACATGCAGCGCATACGCGATTCCAACACCATAATTGGCCTTCTGGAGAACGGGGAACTGGCGCAACGCCTGACCACCGAAATGATGGATACTCTTGCCGCCCTGCAAGAGCACACCGGCGACCGCCCCAAGGTCAAGGCCAAGGGTTCGGTCACGCTCAAGCTCAATATCGAAGTGGTCGACGGCACAGTCACCATCGAGGCGGAAACCAGTTCCAAGCGCCCGAAGCCGGTTCACGGTTCGTCGTTCTACTGGCTTCTGGACGATGGTTCTCTCTCCACCCAGCACCCCAGACAAATCGACATGTTTGGCGGGCCACGCGATGCCTCGCGTGGCGTGACCGACGTGATCCACGGCTAACCCCTCTGAAAATCAGGAGCTAAAATGTCCGAGAATACTGCAACTTCCGAACTTCTTCCGCCCGTTTCGGGAAACTTTGATATTCAGGCTGCTGCCGATCTTGGCGCACAGGCCAAAGGCGCCGAGATTGTCTTTTTGACATCCACCGACGATATGCCCGGTCTGCCGGGCATGGTACCGGCCCTGCTCAAACGCGGCGAAAAGCCGGGGCTTGAGGCGGTGTCGGCCATTCTCGAAGCACATAGGCTATATCCAGCACGCAAGCAGGGTACGGCGAAAGTCCAGACGTTGGCAGCACTCATCGATCTTGCCAACCGCCACAAGACGGATGATTCCGCCGTATTTGTCGATCTGAACTGGCGCCAGCCGTCTATGACTGCCGTTATCGACTATCACGAAGCCCAGAACGGAGGCATTGCCGCTTTCCTGTCCCATCGCATCCACTACGAGTTCCCGCTGTCCGAAGAATGGAAAGTCTGGGTCAGCAAGGATGGCGAGTTCATGGATCAGGAAAAGTTCGCCTATTTCCTTGAAGATCGCATTCCCGATCTCGCGTCACCGTCCGATGCTGACGTGGCCAACATCGAGCGAGACTTTTCCTGCACCGTTTCCAACCCCAACCAGCTGGTGGAGCTTTCTCGCAAGATGCAGATTAATGTGGAGGCCAAGGTCAAGGTCAATCACACGCTGCAATCCGGTGAGCGTCAGCTTCAGTGGGAAGAGAGCCACGTTGGCGCCGACGGCAAGCCTGTCACCGTGCCCGGCATGTTCATCCTTTCGATCCCGGTGTTCTTCATGGGCGATGCGGTGCGCATCCCGGTCCGCCTGCGCTACCGCGTCAGTGGGGGCAGCGTCTACTGGTGCTATCAGATCTATCGTCCAGACCAGATCATCACCCAGCACCTGGAGCATTCTGTTTCCGACGTCGCAAAGGCGACCGAACTTCCGTGCTTCGCGGGCAAGCCCGAGGCCTCGCTATGACAGCGGTCAAATTCACCATAGAAAGGGGAGCGTTGCTCCCCGCCCTGGCGGCGGTCAATCGCGCCGTCGAAAAGCGCAACACGATCCCTATCCTTGGCAACGTGCTGCTCAAGGTCGAAAGCGGGCACCTATGCGTGACCGGCACCAATCTCGACATCGAGGTCAAGGCCGTGGCAAAGCAGGACGGCCTGCCGGATATCGCACCATTCACGGTGCAGTCGGCGCTGTTGCACGATGCGGTGAGGAAATTTGCCGACGGCAGCATGGTCGAGTTCGAAGGCGACCAGACGCATGTGAACATCAAGTCGGGGCGCTCGCGCTTCCGCCTGCAGGTGCTGCCGGCTTCGGATTTTCCAGAAATGCCGGCGGATGACTTCACGCATGAGTTTGCCCTGTCAGGCAACACGCTGGCGCGTGTCCTGTCCACGGTCGCTTTCGCGATCTCGGCGGAGGAAACGCGCTATTATCTCAATGGCGTGTTCATGCACCATAACGAGGAGCATCTGGCCTTCGTGGCAACGGACGGCCACCGGCTGGCGCTGATGAAACTGGATGTTCCGTCGGGCAGCGAAGGCATTCCGGGCGTCATCATTCCACGCCGCACGGTCGCCTTGCTCCAGCATTTCGCGGAAGGCGATGAGGATATCGTCCTGAAGCTGTCGGAACGCAAAGTTCGTGTTGTCCTGCCGGATGGCACGGCGATCACATCAAAACTGATCGACGGCACATTTCCGGACTATCAGCGCGTGATCCCGGCCAACAATGACAAATTCTATACGGTCGACCGTGCTAGCCTTGCGGATGCGATCAATCGTGTCAGCACGGTATCGAGCGATCGCGGGCGGGCGGTGAAATTCAGCTTCGGCCAAAGTGAACTGAAACTGGAAGTCATCAACCCCGACAACGGGCAGGCCGAGGACAGCATTTTTGTGGGCGATGGACACGACGACGAGGTGACCATCGGCTTCAATCACAAATACTGCCTCGACGTTCTGGGCGCCGCCTCCGCCAAGGAAATGCGGTTCGAGCTTAGCGATCCCGGTTCCCCCTGCAAGGTTTCGCCTGTCGGGGCCGAGGATGGCGACGTGCCGCCGCTGTTCGTCATCATGCCGATGCGGGTTTAGGGGGGAGCCATGCGGAAAATCTGGTACCAGATCATCAACCTGTTGCTGGCCCTGACGTCTCTCCTGATCTGCACGAAATTATTTGGGATCAGCCAGGAAACGTCCGTTTTAGCGGTTCTGCTCGCGTGGGTGCTCCGCGTCTCCGCGCAGATTGAAACGCTGTTGGAGGAGCGGAAACCATGAATTTCATTCTAGTATGGCTTCTTGTCGGCGCTGCCGTCTACATAGCGCTATTTCTCAAAAAACGCCGCTGCGAACCGAAAAATACAAAGGCTTACGAAGAACTCCCGCTGATAGCACGGATTCTTGGCGCCGTATTCTTCATCGTCGTCTGGCCGCTGGCTCTGCTCGAACTTCTTTCGGGAGGCAGCAACGATGGGGAATAGCTCGAACAACAAGCCTTGGATCGAACTCGGATATCCGTACGATTGGTCCGTCGATACGGGCGGCAGCAACACGTTCACATTCATAGGGCCAGAGGACGGCTTGCCTGTCGCTGCCGTTATCGTGCCACGCGCCTTTGGAATGGATCATATTCTGGATAGCTACGTCGACCGCATCCTGACGTCGTGCAATTCGCATGATGCGCTGCTGAGTGCGTTGCAATACGCCCGCGAGGTCATTCGGGAAGATCGGGCCGCAGTTTTTGCAAGCGTCACGGTGGGCGGCGACTTATCGACTATCGCCGATGTTGACCAACCTTCCATTGATCGATTGGACGATGTCCTTTCAGTGATCGACGCTGCCCTCTCGCAGACGGAGGTGCCTGCTCATGGCTGACAAGACTCATATCGAATGGACCGACGCGACATGGAATCCGATCACCGGCTGCAGTGTCGTCTCACCTGGCTGCACGAACTGCTATGCGATGAAACTCGCCGGCACGCGCCTACAGCATCATCCGTCCCGTGTCGGCCTTACGGTCGGGTCTAAAACCGGGCCGGTTTGGAATGGCAAGGTGCGTCGTAACCGTGAATGGCTCGCCCAGCCGCTTGAATGGAAAAAGCCCCGCATGGTGTTCGTCTGCGCGCATGGCGACCTTTTCCACGAGGATGTGCCGGACGATTGGATTCTTGACGTCTTCACCGTTATGGCGATCGCTAGCCGTCACACCTTCCAGATTCTAACGAAGCGCGCCGATCGAATGCGGGATTTTCTCTCTCGTGGTGATGATCTGCTCGAAGAGATTTATGCAAACTGGTATTCCTTCGATGGCGGCGCTCGTGAAGTCTGGTCATGGCCGCTGCCGAATGTCTGGCTGGGTGTATCTGTCGAAGATCAGAAGCGCGCCAATGAACGCATTCCAGCGCTGCTCGACACGCCGGCGGCAATTCGCTGGGTCAGCGCCGAGCCATTACTCGGCCCAGTTGACCTCGATAGCATCAAGATTCCCGGCGTGATCAACCCTCTAGATAGTCTGCGCAGCGAGGCATATGCCGACATAGAGCACGGTCAGTATGCAGGCCAGCGCATGTATTGCGGGCTGAAGTATGGTTGCGGGCGCGGGATCGATTGGGTTGTCGCTGGCGGGGAGAGCGGGAAGGGTGCGCGTCCGATGCACCCGGATTGGGCTCGATCTCTGCGCGATCAATGCGCGGCGGCCGGAGTTCCTTTCTTCTTCAAGCAGTGGGGGGGCTGGCAGCAGGTCTATGACCGCGATGTCGATGATCCTGATTGGCGCCGCTGTGGGGGCACGGAACGCGAAAATCCGCGTGGCCGATGGCTCAACCTCGAAGGTGGGACCGGTTTCCACGGCGAACGCGTGATTTACGTCAATCCGGTGTCAAAAAATGCTGCCGGGCGGATGCTTGATCAATCCTATCACGACGCGATGCCAGCCAATCCGGTAGGAGGGTGTGCGCTCGCCGTCAATGGAGGCGGTCATGCAGACAAATAACGCTCTTACGCGGTATGAGGAACTGCTACCAGAGAACGAAATCTGTAAGCGATTCTCCGCACTACTTGGACTCCGAGAACTCCGTCGAGCGCGCCAGAATGGCGAAATAGCTTATGTATCCGGCAAAAAGGGGGCTGTACTTTACCATCCATCCGCCGTTGCCGCTTATCTATCTCGTAAGGAAAAAGCATGTCAGAACGCCTCTGGGAGTATGGAGACTATTGGATCGGCACCGAGGGCAATTCCGGCAACCTCTACGCATTCTGGTACAACAAGCGAAAGCGAAAGGTTGCTCGCCGATCACTTGGCACGAAAATTCTCAACGAAGCCCAAGACAAGCTCATTGAACTCGTCGGAACGCTCCAGGCAGTATCGGGACGCTCGCCCGAACGCGTGATGATGCTAGCGGCGCTTGACCACTATTACGAGAACGACGTCAAAACCAAGCCGTCGGGAGAACAGGCGTTTCGGGCAATTTCCATCATCCGGGAGTTTCTTTCTGAAAAGATGCTTCCGACGGCCAATGTTGCTTCCTTCGGCCCGATCCGGCAGCGGGAATTTATGCAATGGAGCCAGGAGAAATTTGCACATAGCCCAGCATACATCGCTCGCAACCTGTCAGTCGTTTCAGCGGCATTTCAGATCGGGAAAAAGCTATTGGTGGTGCGTGATGGGCTTGGCAATGAACATGAGGTTCAATTGCTGGACAGTGCGCCCGAGGTTATCACCCAGGCGAAGCAGGTTGCCGAACTTTTAAACGTGCCAGAACCCAAGCCGCGAGACTGGCTTCCTACCTTCGAAGAATTTGGCCACTTCATCGATATGATCGGCAAGCGGCAGGAGAATCTATTCCGGTTTGTCATACTCTCGCTCAATACATGGGCGCGTCCTGAAAGCATTATCGATTTTCGGGACACGCCGGATCGCATCAACCGGAGATTTGGTGTCATTGATCTAAATCCATCAGGGCGCCGGCAGACCAACAAGTATCGCCCGAAAATCCGGCTGACCGAAAATCTGCGTGACTGGCTAGATAAATGGAAAGCCGAGGAAGAAGTGGAAGAAACCGCAAGGCTCGGCGAGGCCGTTGGCGCACCGATGGTTTGGAATAGTCAGCCTGTCACCACTATGAAGCGGACGTTCAAACGTCACGCCGAGGAATGTGAACTTTCGCAATTCACACAGGGCACAATTCGTCATTTCATGGCGACTATGGTTCGCCGTGAAAAGCCGCGCGTCGACAAGGAGCAGCGCGACGTTTGGCTCGGGCATGACGAAGCCAGAACCGCCGATGCCTATGAAGCCTTTGACCCGGAGTATCTTTCGGACGCCATGCGCGCCACAGATTCAGTCATTGAGAAGCTGCAAAAGTGCACTCGAAGGCCGCTATTTGCACCCAAACTGCACCCAGATGCGGCAATAGAAGAAAATGAAGACGGGGAGGAAGTAGCCGAAAACCCTTGATTGTCTAGGGATCGAATGGTGGGCGTGACAGGGATTGAACCTGTGACCCCTACGATGTCAACGTAGTGCTCTCCCGCTGAGCTACACGCCCATTCGATGGGGCGCATACACCATATCGCGCTGCGCCCGTCAATGCCCTTTTATGAAGTTTTTTCGTCTTTTTGTTGATGACGAAACAAAGGGCCGGAAATCCGCGGGATCGCCTCAGGCGGCAATCAGCATTTTTTCGATTTCGTTCACCAAATCGCGCAGATGAAACGGCTTGGAAAGCACCTTGGCGTCACGCGGAGCGTCCGAATCGGGATTGAGCGCAACAGCGGCGAAGCCCGTGATGAACATGATTTTCAGGTCCGGGTCGATTTCCGTCGCACGGCGCGCCAGCTCGATACCGTCCATTTCCGGCATCACAATGTCGGTCAGGAGCAGGGAGAAAGGTTCTTCCTGCAGGCGCTCATATGCGCTGGCGCCATTGTCGAAGTGCGTTACGTGATAGCCGGCCCTCTCAAGCGCTTTCACGAGGAAGCGCCGCATATCATTGTCATCTTCAGCTAGAAGGATTCTTTTCATTGTTCCGTCCGAATTCTGCGTCGTGTTCATCGCTCAAAAGCTGACCTCTTACGACTCGATATCCACTGTAGAAAACGCTTCTTTGGTAAATATGAAATGAATGCTCGCGTGAATGTTAATTGTTATGGCGCGTATTTGGCAACAAGCTGTCATTTGTGACAGGTTTGTCGCACAAGATGCGGGCGCTCCGGGAGATTTTGCGTCCTGCCATTTGCGCAGGCAGGCTGTGTGACGTAATTTGTCGGTAAACTGTCGATCCGCGACTATAGGCATATGACCGCGTGGTCCGCGACGTTCCGGTTAAAACGGGTGAAGAATGAGTTTGGAGCGTGATTTTAGTCTGATACCGCCTTTCGAGGTCTGCGCTCCGGCGGAACAACGCATTCCGTTTGTCTTCAATTCCCCCCATAGCGGGCGTTATTATCCGCAATCCTTCGTGGAGGCCTCGCGACTCGATGCGCTGGGCATTCGCCATTCGGAAGATTGTTATGTCGACGAACTGTTCGCTGCGGCGACCCGGCTCGGCGCGCCTTTGCTCAAGGCGCATTTTCCGCGAGCTTTCCTCGACGTGAACCGCGAACCTTACGAACTCGATCCGTGCATGTTTTCCGAACCGCTGCCGCCTTTCGCGAACAGCCAGTCCGCCCGTGTCGCGGGCGGTCTCGGAACGGTGCCCCGCCTGGTCGGCGAGGGGCAGTTGATTTATCCGGGACGCATTCCGCTTGCCGAAGCTTTCTACCGGATAGAAGACCTCTACAAGCCCTATCACCAGACGCTCGACGCTTTGCTTCGGACGACGCGCCAGCGCTTCGGCTATGCCGTTCTGATCGATTGTCATTCGATGCCCGGTGGCGCGCGCCCGGGCGAAATCGGGTCCCGCCCGGATTTCATCGTCGGGGACCGCTTCGGACGGTCTTGCAGCGAACGGCTGACGCAGGCCGCGATCGAACTGTTGCAGGATCTCGGCTATACGGTCGCGCATAACAAGCCCTATGCCGGCGGCTTCATCACCGAGCATTACGGGCGGCCCGCAATCGCCTGCCATGCGTTGCAAATCGAGATCAATCGCAGTCTTTATGTGAACGAACAGAGCCTTGGCAAACTCGCAGGCTTCGAGACGCTCCGTTCCGATCTGTACCGGTTCCTGAGCGACCTCACTTCCCTGCCGGACGATCTGTTCGTTGCGCCGCCTCTCGCCGCGGAATAGGTCCTGACCCTAGTGGATTGAATTTGACGTTTGAATCCCGACTGAATGAGATGCTGTTTCAAACGTCAAATTCGAAAAATCCACTAGATACATAAAGTTACTAGTGGTCTTTGCGATTCCGACATTTGCCCGGCGCCTGTATCAGAGGGGTGCAAATGTCGGAATCAGACCACTAGACCATGTCAAACGGAAGGCCGCAGCAGGATGGCGTTTCGGCTTCAACCGGGCGAGATCCGTGCAATTCCGGGTGCAATTCCCCGTGCAATTCAATGTCAGTCGGTAGATAAAAAGAACCGCACCCGATGGTTACGAGCGCGGCCAAAGACTAGGGAGGAAATGCCCCGAAAGGCATCGACAGGAAAACCTGTCTGATATTTAAGCTACGCCGAAATGGCGTTATCGTCAAGAAAATGCGCATAATTTTTGAGCTAAATTTTGGTTGCTCAAACTATAGGCAAAATTAGCATGATTTGCACAAGCAGGCGTCGTGTTTTGGAAACAGGAGTATGGGGTTGCTGATCGACAAGGCATTTTTTTCCGAAGTAGCGGAGGCTGCTGCTGCCGAGACACTTCCACGTTTCCGTCAGCTGACGGAGGTGGACAACAAATATAGCGTCGGTTTCGATCCGGTGACCGAGGCGGATCGTGCTGCCGAGCGGGCGATTCGCGCCGTTATAGCGCGCAATTTTCCCGAACACGGCATTCTGGGCGAGGAATACGGCCCGGAAAATACCGACCGCAGCCATGTGTGGGTCATCGATCCGATTGACGGCACGCGAGCGTTCATCTCGGGCCTGCCTGTCTGGGGCACGTTGCTGGGCCTGACTGCGGATGGCGATGCGAAGGCGGGGATGATGTCGCAGCCCTTCACCGGCGAGCTGTTCTATAGCGACGGCAATGGCGCCTTTCTCATGCGTGGCGGTGAGGGGACGCCGCAGCGGCTGGCTGTTCGCAAGAACGCCGTTCTGGCCGATGCAACGATGTTCACGACCACGCCCGCCCTTTTCAAGGGGGGCAGCCGCGCGGGCTTCGACAGGCTGGAAAGCGCCGTGCGCCTGTCACGTTATGGCGTCGATTGCTATGCCTTCGCCATGCTGGCAAGCGGCTTTGTGGATATTGTGGTCGAAGCTGGTTTGCAGCCCTACGATATTGTTGCGCTCATACCGCTTATCGAGCAGGCGGGCGGTGTGGTGACGCAACGCGACGGCGGTCCGGCGGAAAAGGGCGGCGATATCGTGGCGGCCGCCACGCCTGAGCTGCACAGGGCGGCGCTCGACCTTCTCAACGGCTGAGATTCGACAGACCTCAGGGTTCGAGGGTCTCCGGCATGGTTTCGACATCGGATGCTTCGGGAATGAACGCATCGAAAGCCGCCCAGAGCTGTTCGCGATAGAAGTCCGTTTCCTGAAGCATTTCGTGGCGCGCGCCGGTGATCGTCACCAGCGAGACATTGCGCGTGCGGGCGACGAAACGCTCTATGACCGGCGTCGAGACCACCCGGTCGGCGCCTGCGGCAACGATGAGAACCGGCATTCTCGGCCCTTCGTGGAAATCCGGCCGATTGACCCGTCTTGCCGTATCGAGCGCATTATACAGCCATTGTGCGGTGGGGCCGCCAAGCGCCAGGTCGGGGTGCAGGCGCGCCATTTCCATATTGCGCATGAAGCGGGCCGGGTCGCTGGTCAGCGGATTGCCCGCAAAGGGGCGCGAGGAGAGCCTGCGCCCGCCGGAAGCATAGATCCGGCCAAGGCCGACCCGGCAGAATATGGAGGCGATGCGGCGCACATTGTCGTCGCTGATTTTTTGTCCCGCCAGTCCCAGAAAGGGCGCACAGAGTACCATGCGGGTGATACGCGAGCCCAGCCTGCCCACGGATGAAAGCGCGACCAGCCCCCCGGCGGAATGGCCGAGAACATGGAAAGGCGGCGGGCAGTCGGGAAGCGCGATCCGGTCAAGTACCAGATCGAGATCGTCGCAATAATCGTCGAAGCGGCGGACATAGCCGCGCATACGGTCTTTCAGCAGGCGGTAGGAACCGCCCTGTCCACGCCAGTCGAATGTGACGACCGTAAAGCCGCGCATGGTCAGGTCCGCCATGGTCTCGAAATATTTTTCGATGAACTCATTGCGTCCCTGAAGCAGGACGATGGTTCCGCGCACCGGTCGCGTTTCCGGTTTCAATATGGCGTAGCGAAGCGTCTTGCCGTCAGGGGTGTCGAGAAGCCCGGCCCTTATTCCTTGCGGAATGGGATTCGCATCGGTTTCGAAAAGCAGTTCCGACATCCGACTGCGGACCTTTCATGTTTTGAAGCGGGTCCTCAAACCGTGAGGCGCTTTGGGTGTGCTGACGGGCTTTCAGATGGCGACGTTCTGTCCAAGCATAATGGGGCAAATGATGATAAAAAGTAACCGGAAGTTCGTGACCGAACTTCCGGTTGGGAAACAGCCTGCGCAAGGGACGTTACGCCGGCTGATCGGGTCGCGACTCTCCGAAAGAAGATGCTCAGTAGCCGCGAGGGCGGCGTTCGCCGACAATACGGCCCGAATAGGCGTCCACCATCACGATGACACGGCGGCCGCTCGGGCGGGTGGCGCGCACGAAATAGGTGTCGCGCTCAAGGCGTATGTCTCCGACGTCATATCCGCGGCGTTCGAGCGAACGTGCGATGCGGCGCGGCCCCATGATTTCACGGCGTCCATAGCCATTGCCCCAGCCACGGCGCGGGCCGTCCCAGTCGGAGCGCGGACCCGGATAGGGGCGCGGCGGGCGATAGCCGTCGTCGTCGTAATACTGAATCTGAACGCGCAGGCCGCTATCGGCTGCAAGCGTCGGTGTCGCAATTCCGGCTGCGACGGCGGTGAGTGCGGTAAAAGCAATGACAGCTTTTTTCATTACCGTGATCCTTTATGAAACCTGCCTCGCGACAGGCATGGAGGGACAATAGCCCCAAGCGCGTGAACGCTCGCCAAAGATGATGTTCATTTTGGGTTCATTGTGCGGCGGCGCCCCAGATCGAGGGGGCTGATCGATAAGAAGTTGTTACGCGGCGTGACAGGCCGTGTAAGGGCGCGCGTTTCCGGTGAGCCGATGCGGCTGGCCTTGAAATGAAAAGCCGTCATTCCCAAATGTTTTTCGTGGTCGCCAGAAAAGGGGCCGCCGGTACGGGAAGCTCGCCACAAAGGGAGTTTCGCCGCCTCATGCATCATGTCGCTCTAAAGGAGGGCTATCCTATGCGTCACGTAGATTTTTCCCCGCTTTATCGTTCCACGGTCGGCTTCGACCGTCTCTTCACCATGCTGGACTCGCTGGCTTCGCCGGAGGGCAATCAGTCCTATCCGCCGTATAATATCGAGCGCACGGGCGAGAACACCTATCGCATCACCATGGCGGTGGCGGGCTTTTCCGAAAGCGAACTCGAAATCGAGGCCCATCGCAACCAGCTGACCATCAAGGGCCAGAGGGCCGAGGAAGATGCTTCGCAGGCCAGTGAAGTCCTGTATCGCGGCATCGCCTCGCGGGCTTTCGAGCGCCGTTTCCAGCTTGCCGACTTCGTTGAAGTTGCCGGTGCGAGCCTCAAGAACGGCCTTCTGCACATCGACCTGAAACGCGAGATTCCCGAACAGATGAAGCCGCGCCGGATCGAAGTCGCCAAGGCTGGCTCCGAGGGTGCCCAGCAGATCGAGGCCAAGACCGCGCACTGATTCAATCAGATTGCCAGATTGGCAGATTGGCAGATTGGCGCTCTAAAAGAAGAAAGCGGCGTGTTTTGCGCCGCTTTTTATTTTCAGCGCATATTCAGGCGATCAGTTCGCCGAACCGATCCACTTCTTCTTCCGTATTGGCGAAGCTCGTGACGAAACGGGCGAAAATTTCACCCTCGCTGATGCGTCCCACTTCCGAATGCGGCGGGTTCCAGTCGTAGAAGACCGCTCCGGCATTGCGCAGGCGGTCGTAAACGGATTGCTTCATGATGGCGAAGACTTCGTTTGCCTCCGGCTTCCATGCAAGCCGCATCTGGCTCGATGCGTCCACATACCGGGCAAGGCGCGCGGCAAGCGCGTTGGAATGCTTTGCCAGATCGATCCAGAGATCGTCCTGGAGATAGGCGTCGAACTGCGCCGCCACGAAACGCGTCTTGGAGAAAAGCTGCGCTGCGCGCTTGCGGATGAACGGCAGGTCCCTGGCGCGGTCCGGGTCCATGAAAACGAGGGCTTCCGCGCACCAGCAGCCATTCTTGGTGCCGCCGAAGGAAACGATATCCACGCCCTGCTTCCAGGTCATTTCGGCGGGCGTCAGACCGAGCGAAACCAGCGCGTTGGCAAAGCGCGCGCCATCCATATGCAGGGGCAGACCGGCATCGCGGCAGATCTTCGAAATGGTGGCGATATGCTCGGGTTGATAAAGCGTGCCGACTTCCGTGGCCTGCGTTATGCTTACGGCCATTGGCTGGCCGGCATGTACGAAGGCCGGATTGAAGCGCGTAAGCTCGCGGCTGAGAAGCTTGGGGTCGATGCGGCCATGCGCGCCGTCGATCGGATGCAGGCGCGCGCCGCCCGTGAAATATTCAGGCGCGCCGCATTCATCTTCGATGACATGCGCTTCCCGGTGCACCAGCGAAACGCCGCCCGGACGGTTGACGCTCGCCAATGCCAGCGAATTGGCCGCGGTTCCGGTGCCGACAAAGAACACGGCCACTTCGCGCTCGAACAGTTCGTTGAAGCGCTGCTCCACGCGTTTGTCGATCTCGCTGGCGCCATAGGCTGCCGCAAATCCCGCTGCGTGCAGTGAAAGGCTTTCGGCGATTTTGGGATGGGCGCCTGCCCAGTTATCTGAAGCAAAGTGCACGTATTCCTCCGCGTGGTGTAAATGGAGCTGTCGCATCGTCCAGAGCGTCTATAGCGGTTCCGGGCTTTCCGGTTAAGGGCCGCGCGATGGAAAATGCGCAATAAGAGTGCCTATTTTTTAAGCAGAAATGGGAAGGATTGGGCCGCGCCAAACTGACGCAAGGGTGTTTATACGTAATTAAAGGCCGGGAAATTAGGCGTTCTCGACATTTTATTTCGGAAGCTGCCGAGAAAAATTGCGTTTCCATCTTGTGAGGCAATTTGAATTCTGGCATACGTAATTAGGACAGCAATGCTGTCCAATTAGACGCTGATGCGAACCGAAAGCGGTCAAAACGCTCTTCGAAAAGTTTCAGAAGAATAAGCGCCGACTGGCAGGCCCCGAGCCTGACGGTGACGGGCGCTTCGACTGCGACAGGGAGATTCCGTGCGCCGTTTCCGGCGAGCTGGAGCTGTCTGTCCGGGCCTGATGTGAACGAGGCGCTAAACATCGTTCCGGCTGCGACTCGCTCCGGTCTGGAACCTCGTCCAACGCCTTTTCAACAAGGCTTTCCATATATACCAAACGACGACGAGATGGTTGTCACCATTTCGGTTATACTGATCGCGCGCCTCATGACGAGGGCCAAACGGAGGGAATGACGATGACGCATTTGACGCCATCTGTATCGCATGTGGTTTCTCACAACGGTCAGAACGGAACGGTCAAAACTGCGACGACGGCGACCACCCGAACGGCGCGAAAAACCAAAGCGGCGGGTTTGCCGCCAGCGCAAGGTCTTTACGATCCGCGCAACGAACATGATGCCTGCGGCGTCGGCTTCATCGCTCATATGAAGGGCAGGAAGTCGCATCAGGTCGTGGAAAACGGCCTCAAGATGCTCGAAAACCTCACCCATCGCGGCGCTGTCGGCGCCGATCCCCTGATGGGCGACGGCGCTGGCATTCTCGTGCAGATACCGGATCGTTTCCTGCGCGAGGAAATGGCGCGTCAGGGCGTCGACCTGCCGCAACCGGGGTCTTATGGCGTCGGCTATCTGTTCATGCCGCGCGATGCGGCGCTGCGTGCGCACGCGGAAGAAATCGTCAGGGAAGTGATTGTCGCCGAGGGCCAGGAGTTCATCGGTTTCCGTGAAGTGCCGGTGGACAATTCTTCGCTGTCGAAAGCGCCCGACATTGCTGCGACCGAGCCGTTCCATCTTCAGGTCTTCATCGGACGCAACCCGATGCTGGAGACCGAAGACGAGTTCGAGCGTCGCCTGTTCGTGCTGCGCAAGGTCATTTCCAATCGCATCTATCAGGAAAATGACGGCGAGGATAACGGCTTCTACGTCGTGTCCATGTCGGCGCGCACCATTGTCTATAAGGGCATGTTCCTCGCCTATCAGGTCGGCAGCTATTATCAGGATCTGCGCGACCCGCGTTTTGAAAGCGCGGTGGCGCTCGTTCACCAGCGCTTCTCGACCAACACTTTCCCGTCCTGGCGTCTGGCGCATCCATACCGCATGGTTGCGCATAATGGCGAAATCAACACGCTGCGCGGCAATGTCAACTGGATGGCGGCGCGTCAGGCATCGGTGGACTCCGAACTGTTCGGCAACGACATTTCCAAGCTATGGCCGATTTCCTATGAAGGCCAGTCGGATACGGCCTGCTTCGACAATGCGCTCGAATTCCTGCATCAGGGTGGCTATAGCCTCGCCCATGCAATGATGATGCTGATCCCGGAAGCATGGTCGGGCAACAAGCTGATGTCGGATGAGCGCAAGGCGTTCTACGAATATCATGCTGCCCTGATGGAGCCATGGGACGGCCCCGCCGCTGTTGCCTTCACCGATGGTCGCCAGATCGGCGCGACGCTCGACCGCAACGGCCTGCGCCCCGCACGTTATATCGTGACGGACGACGACTTCGTCATTCTGGCTTCGGAAGCGGGCGTCCTGCCGGTGGACGAAAAGAAGGTCGTCAAGAAGTGGCGTCTTCAGCCGGGCCGCATGCTGCTCATCGACATGGAAGAGGGCCGCATTGTCTCCGACGAGGAAATCAAGTCGCAGATCGCGCAGAAGCATCCTTACAAGCAGTGGCTTGCCAATACGCAGCTCATCCTGGAAGACCTGAGCCCGGTCGAGCCGCGCGCGCTGCGCAAGGATGTGAGCCTGCTCGACCGTCAGCAGGCCTTTGGCTACTCTCAGGAAGACACCAGGCTTCTGATGTCGCCCATGGCCACCACCGGTCAGGAAGCCATCGGTTCGATGGGCTCGGATACGCCGATTTCGGCCATGTCCGACAAGTCGAAGCTGCTTTACACCTATTTCAAGCAGAATTTTGCGCAAGTTACCAACCCGCCGATCGATCCGATCCGCGAAGAACTGGTGATGAGCCTCGTGTCCTTCATCGGCCCGCGCCCGAACATCTTCGACCTTGTCGGCACATCGCGCCGCAAGCGCATGGAAGTGCGCCAGCCGATCCTGACCAATGGCGATCTGGAAAAAATCCGCTCCATAGGCCACACCGAGGACCGTTTCGACACGAAGACGCTCGACATCACCTATAATACGGGTGAAGGCGCGAGCGGCATGCATGGGGCCATCGAGCGCCTGTGCGACCGTGCCGAAGCCGCTGTCCATGGCGGTTATAATATCGTCATTCTCTCAGACCGTCAGGTCGGCCCGGACCGCATTCCGATTCCGGCGCTTCTGGCCACCGCGGCTGTGCATCACCACCTGATCCGCAAGGGTCTGCGCACGTCCGTCGGTCTGGTCGTCGAATCCGGCGAGCCGCGCGAAGTGCATCATTTCGCCTGTCTCGCCGGCTACGGCGCGGAAGCGATCAACCCCTATCTGGCCTTCGACACGCTTTTGGACATGCATCGCCGCCGCGAATTTCCGCCGGAAGTGGACGAGAATGAAGTGGTCAAGCGCTACATCAAGTCCATCGGCAAGGGCATTCTCAAGGTCATGTCCAAGATGGGCATTTCGACCTACCAGTCCTATTGCGGCGCGCAGATTTTCGATGCGGTTGGATTGCAGTCGAGCTTTGTCGAAAAATTCTTCTTCGGTACGGCCACAAGCATTGAAGGTGTCGGTCTGGACGAAGTCTCGGAAGAAACCGTGCGCCGTCACACCAGCGCATTCGGCAACGATCCGGTGCTTTTGACGGCACTCGAAGTCGGCGGCGAATATGCCTATCGTATGCGCGGTGAAGCGCATATGTGGAACCCGGATGCGGTGGCCACGCTGCAACATGCCGTGCGCACGTCGAACCCGGAAAAGTTCAGCGAATATACGCGTATGCTCGATTCCAAATCGGCGCAGGCCAAGACCATTCGCGGTCTGTTCGATATTCGTTTTGCCGAGGCTCGCGGGCTGAAGCCTGTATCCATCGATGAGGTCGAACCGGCGAGCGAAATCGTCAGGCGTTTCTCGACGGGCGCCATGTCGTTCGGTTCGATCAGCCGTGAGGCGCATACCACGCTGGCGCGTGCGATGAATGCCATTGGCGGCAAGTCGAACACCGGCGAAGGCGGTGAGGAGCCGGATCGTTTCTATCCGCTGCCCGATGGCGCGCCGAACCCGGAACGCTCCGCGATCAAGCAGGTGGCATCGGGCCGCTTTGGCGTGACGACGGAATATCTGGTCAATTCCGATCTGATCCAGATCAAGGTGGCGCAGGGCGCAAAGCCCGGTGAAGGCGGTCAGTTGCCGGGTCACAAGGTCGATGCGACCATTGCCAAGACCCGCCATTCGACGCAAGGGGTTGGCCTGATTTCGCCGCCGCCGCACCATGATATCTACTCCATCGAAGATCTGGCGCAGCTCATTTACGACCTGAAAAACGTCAATCCGGCGGCCGATGTTTCAGTCAAGCTGGTGTCGGAAGTGGGCGTGGGCACGGTTGCGGCTGGTGTTGCCAAGGCGCGCGCCGATCATATCACCGTGTCGGGCTATGACGGTGGCACGGGCGCTTCGCCGCTGACTTCGCTGAAGCACGCCGGTTCCCCATGGGAAATCGGCTTGGCCGAAACCCATCAGACGCTGGTGCTGAACGGGCTTCGCTCCCGCGTGGCGCTTCAGGTCGACGGCGGTTTGCGCACCGGTCGCGATGTGGTCATTGGCGCATTGCTCGGTGCCGACGAGTTCGGCTTCTCCACCGCACCGCTGATCGCGGCTGGGTGCATCATGATGCGCAAGTGCCATCTGAACACCTGCCCGGTGGGCGTGGCGACGCAGGATCCGGTTCTGCGCAAGCGCTTCAAGGGCACGCCGGAACACGTCATCAACTTCTTCTTCTATCTGGCTGAAGAAGTGCGGGCGCTTCTGGCTGAAATGGGCTTCACCAGGCTCGAACAGATCATCGGCGAAACGGAACTGCTCGAAAAGCAGACCATGATCGACCATTGGAAGGCCAAGGGGCTGGATTTCGGCCGCATCTTCCACAAGCCGGAAGCTGAAAAGCACGAAATCTACTGGACCGAACGCCAGCATCACCCGATCGAGGACGTTCTCGACCGCAAGCTGATCGCCGAGGCGATGCCTGCGCTTGAGGATCGCCAGCCGGTCAAGATCGACGTGGACATCCGAAATGTCGATCGTTCCGCCGGTGCGATGCTGTCGGGCGAAGTGGCCAAGCGCTTCCGTCACAAGGGGCTGCCGGAGAATACGATTGCCGTGCGGCTTACCGGTACGGCGGGTCAGTCCTTCGGCGCGTTTCTGGCGCGCGGCATTTCGTTCGAGCTGATCGGCGACGGCAACGACTATATCGGCAAGGGTCTTTCGGGTGGCCGCATTGTCATTCGTCCGCCGGAAGACACGCGCATTGTCGCGGAGAACTCGATCATCGCGGGCAATACCGTGCTTTATGGCGCGCTTGAGGGCGAATGCTATTTCCGTGGTGTCGCAGGCGAGCGTTTCGCGGTGCGCAATTCCGGCGCGGTCACGGTTGTCGAAGGCGTGGGTGACCATGGCTGCGAATATATGACCGGCGGCATTGTCGTGGTCATCGGGCAGACGGGGCGGAACTTCGCGGCTGGCATGTCGGGCGGTGTCGCCTATGTGCTGGACGAGCAGGGCGATTTCGCCAAGCGCTGCAACATGGCCATGGTCGAGCTGGAGCCGGTGCCGGAAGAAGACGACATGCTCGAAAAGCTGCATCACCATGGCGGCGACCTCCAGCATATGGGACGTGTGGACGTTTCGGCCAACATGACCCGTCATGATGAGGAGCGTCTGGTGCAACTGATCGCCAATCACCTGCATTATACCGGCTCGACGCGAGCGAAGGAGATACTCGACAATTGGGAGAGCTATCGTCCGAAGTTCGTCAAAGTCATGCCGGTCGAATATCGTCGCGCTCTGGAAGAGATGGAGCGTATGCGGGTCGGCGTTGCTGCTGAATAAGAGTCACAAGGAAAACGCGGCGCTGGTTGTCATGCGACGCGAGAGGAACAAAAAATGGGTAAAGTAACTGGTTTTCTTGAGATCGACCGGCAGGTGGCAAAGTACCAGCCGGCGTCGGATCGTATCCGCCACTTCCGCGAATTCACCATTCCGATGACGGATGGCGAAGTGCAGAAGCAGGCTGCGCGATGCATGGATTGCGGCATTCCGTTCTGCCACGGGCCGACGGGCTGCCCGGTGCACAACCAGATCCCGGACTGGAACGATCTCGTCTATAATAACAATTGGGATCAGGCGATCCGCAACCTGCATCTGACCAATAATTTCCCGGAATTTACCGGTCGCATCTGCCCGGCACCCTGCGAGGAAGCCTGTACGCTGAACCTCGAAGACGCGCCGGTGGCGATCAAGACGGTTGAGCAGGCGCTGGGCGACAAGGCTTATGAACTGGGCTATATCGTGCCGCAACCTGCTGCCAACAAGACCGGCAAGTCGGTTGCCATCATCGGCTCCGGCCCGGCTGGTCTGGCCGCAGCGCAACAGCTTGCCCGCGCTGGTCACATGGTCGATGTCTATGAGCGCGAAAGCCGCCCCGGCGGTCTGTTGCGCTACGGCATTCCCGATTTCAAGATGGAAAAGCACCTCATCGACCGTCGCGTTGCGCAGATGGAAGGCGAGGGCGTGCGCTTCCTGTGCGGCGTCAATATCGGCGTGGACAAGCCATTGCGCGGTCTGATCGACACCTACGACGCAGTACTTTATTGCGGCGGCTCGGAAACCCCGCGTCCGGCGGGCATTCCCGGTGCCGACCTTGATGGCGTTCATGATGCCATGCCTTATCTCGTTCAGCAGAACCGCCGCGTCGGTCGCGAGAACATCGAATCTGTGGCGTGGGTTTCGGCTCCGATTCTGGCTGGCGGCAAGCATGTCGTGGTTGTCGGCGGCGGCGATACCGCTTCGGACTGCGTTGGCACGGCTTTCCGTCAGGGCGCCGTCAATGTGACCCAGCTCGATATTCGCCCGCAGCCGCCGGAAAAGGAAGACAAGCTCAGCGTCTGGCCTTACTGGGCCACCAAGATGCGCACCTCTTCCAGTCAGGCAGAGGGCGCGACGCGTGAATTTCAGGTGGCGACGCTTGAATTCGTCGGCGAAGAAGGCCGTCTCACTCATGTGAAATGCTGTCAGGTGGACGAGAAGCGCAAGCCGATTGCCGGCAGCGAGTTCTTCATCAAGGCCGATCTCGCATTCATCGCTATCGGCTTTGCCGGTCCGGGTGAAGACAGCGTGATCAGGGAACTGGGCGACAAGCTCGAAATCGCCACCGACCGTCGCGGCTCCAAGTCGGTCAAGGCCAATGAGCGCGATTATCGCACTAACGTCGAGAAGTTTTATGCGGCAGGCGATGTGCGTCGCGGCCAGTCGCTGGTCGTCTGGGCCATTCGCGAAGGCCGTCAGGCAGCCCATGCCATTGACGCCGACCTGATGGGAAGTTCGGTTCTTCCTCGCTAGAGCTGCGATATTCCGGCTCTGGCGGCCTGTAAATGGCGTTGTTTTGCGCTTCCGGTGCTCACGTACCTTAAGTACGCTGCGCTCCGGTTCTCAAACACCACCATTTTCGACTCCGCCAGCCCCGAAATCTCATCAGCTCTATGTGCGTAACTGGAAATGAAAAGCCCGCCATGAAGGCGGGTTTTTTTTATCGACGTTTTGCTTTCATGACCAGATAGACGACGCCAAGCAGGACAAACCAGAATGGCGTGATCTTCAAAGCCACTGCTGTGTCCGGTTTCTGGGCCAGCGCCCACAAGATGAAGGCAAAGAAGGCGAAGACCATCACGACCGCCGCGCGACCGCCGGGCATTTTGAAGGTCGATTTTTCATGCAGGTCCGGGCGTTTGCGGCGATATTGCAGGTAGGACGCCAGAATGATCGACCAGATGAAGATGAAGAGAAGCGCGGAGATCGTCGTGACGATGGTGAAGGCTTCGATGATGCTCTGGCCTGCATAAAGCAGGGCCACACCTGCGAGCAGGAAAACGCAGGAGAAAAACAGTGCGTTGACCGGCACCTGGCGCTTGTTGAGCTGGCCGAGCGCCTTGGGCGCCAGTCTCGACGTGGCAAGGCCATAGATCATGCGTGACGTCGAATAAATGCCGGAATTGGCGCTCGACGTGGCCGAGGTCAGCACCACGAAATTCACCACATGGGCCGCGATGCCAAGGCCAGCCAGCGAGAACATGGCGACGAACGGACTCGAATTCGGGTCGACCTCATCCCAGGGGATCACGGTGATGATGACGAACAATGCGCCCAGATAGAACAACACCACGCGGATGGGGATCGAATTGATCGCCTTGGGGAGATTGCGCATAGGGTCCTTGGTTTCGGCTGCTGCCGTGCCGACAAGTTCGATCCCGACAAAGGCGAAAACGGCAATCTGGAACCCGGCGACGAAACCGAGGAAACCGTTCGGGAAAAAGCCGCCGCGATTCCACAGATGTGTGACCGATGCCTGTTCGCCGCCCGGAAGCGCGAATCCGGTGATCAGCATATAAGCGCCCGCCAGGATCAGCGCCGCAATGGCGACGATCTTGATTAATGCGAACCAGAATTCGACTTCACCGAAATTGCGCACGGTGGGCAGATTGAGCGCCAAAAGAGTGGCGATCAGGCCGAGCGCAGGTACCCATAGCGCCAGTTCCGGGAACCAGAATGAGACATAGCCGGAAACGGCGACGACATCTGCCACGCCTGTTACGATCCAGCACAGCCAGTAGGTCCAGCCGGTGAAGAACTGTGCCCATGGGCCGAGATAATCGCCCGAGAAATCGGCGAAGGAACGGTATTCGAGATTGGAAAGCAGGATTTCGCCCAGTGCGCGCATGACGAAAAACAGCATGAAGCCTATCGTGGCATAGACGAGCAGGATGGAAGGACCAGCCAGCGAAATGGTCTTGCCCGAGCCCATGAAAAGCCCGGTGCCGATGGCCCCGCCGATGGCGATCAGTTGCAGATGTCGGTTGGACAGATTGCGCGCGAGATGGGGAGCCTCGTCCCGTTTGTGATCGACGGGAGGCTTGGATACGATGTTCATTCAAATGCCTCTTGGGTTGGGCGGACGCTGCGTGATCCGTTTGCGCGTGAGATATGCGACGCTGCACCCGTATCTGTACGCTCCATGGGCGAACGAGGCTTCCTGATAGACGATGGAGCCGCCGCTGTGAACTCCCTCAAACTTGGCAATTAGAATCATGCGGGCAGGGAAAGATGCAGCCGCTCATGGCGGCCTTTGTGCGTCCAGATGGACGCATGTCTTTCCCCGCGTAGGCGGTTCCCACTTTCGGGAGACTTTAGGGATTTATACCCGCGCGCGGCCAGGTGAAATCGTCGGCGCGCCCCGGTGAGGGCTTGTTGCCGGTCGGGGCCGGGCGGGCAGCTTGCGGGCGCGTCGGAAGACTCCCGCCAAGCAGAACACCGCTCTCATCCCTGTCGATGTCACGCAGGCTCATCGGCGCTACACGGTCGACCGGTCTGGACGGGTCGTGCCTCTCGGCCGCGGGCAGGGGTTGGTCTTCCGCGTTGCCGCCGCCGAGATAGGCGCGCAGCGGCTTTTCTGCGTAAAAGGCCAGCTTTCGCTTGCCGGCGGAGGTTATATTGATGCCGTCATTGCCGCGCAGGCGGGCAGTCTGGCCATTAATATCAAAGCCGGTTTGGGTAAAGTTTCCGTCTTCATCGACGAACCCGTCCCATACGTCGGCAAATTTACCGCCCGCTTTTTCGGTGGCGCCGCGATAGAATTCGTTGAGGGCCAGCATATCCTGCGACATGCCTCTCGGGCGGAAAGGCGGCTGTCCGATCCAGACGAACGGAACGTGCTTGTCGCCGATCGACTTGACGAAGGCTGCGACGCGTTTTTGATATTCCTCGTTCCATTCCGGCGAGCGCAACGGCAGGCCCGTGCCCTTGATCGTTATGGCCTGCCTGTCATTGGCGCCGATCATCACGACGACGGTGTCGGGCTTTTCCTCATCGACTATCCCGCCGATGTTTTCGGGCCAGTCGAAGTGATCGTCGCGCACGAAGCCGGAGGAACCGTTGACGCGCGACACGACTTTCAGGTCGGGGTCCGAAGCGAAAGCGATGTCGAGGCCTTCGGCAAGGCCGTTGCCGATGAAGTCGCCGACGACCAGTATCTTTTTCGCATCGGGCTTTTTCTCCACATAATCGACGGCGGGTGCTGCCGGTCGTGGCGCGGGGCGCGATGCGGGGGAGGTGGCTTTCTGTGTGCGTTTCGGTTTCGGTCGGGCGCGCCTTTGTACCGGGCGTTCATGCTGACGCCGCGGTTCTGCCTGTCTCGGGCCGAACAGCATGTCGAAGAGCGTTCGCGGGCGCTCCTGCGCGGACGCGGTGGCTAAACCGGAAAGCAGCAATGCCAGCGCTGCGAGCGCGATTGCGGCACTTTTTGCAAAGTCGCGTATATTGCGGTTTGCATTCATCCATCTCGCCTTTTGCGCCGATAGCACCCGCCCATGGTCAAAATCGATTTATACCCGTTTCGGTGCGGGTTGAAAAAGGAAATGGAGCGCATCGGGATCGAATGCGCTCCATCGAACGGGCGAGGCGAATTAGCGGCGGCGCAGAACCGACAGCACTTCCTTGCTTGGATGTCCGTCCGGTTGCAGCCCGTTGCGACTCTGGAAAGCCTCGATGGCCTTGCGTGAAGTCGAGCCGATCTTGCCGTCAATATTGCCGTCATAATAGCCGAGCGCCTTGAGATGTGTCTGCAACTCCAGCCGTTCGTCCATGGAGATCGGCGTGAAAGGGCGGTTCCAGTCCTGGCGCAGACCCTGATAGCCGCCGATGCGGTCGGCAAGCAGGCCGACGGCCAGCGCATATTTGTCGGCATTGTTGTAGCGCTTGAGCACGAAGAAGTTCTTCGTCATGAGGAAGGCAGGCCCCTGACGACCATCCGGCACTTTCAGCGTCGCCTTTTCGTTCGGATCGGGAAAGGTGCGTCCATTGGCGCGCACGAGGCCGATCTTCTGCCATTGGGCAACCGACAGCGAGCCGGACGGGAACTTGCGCCCCTTCGGCAACACGACTTCATAGCCCCAGGTCCGTCCGGGCTGCCAGCCATTGCGGTGCAGCAGGTTTGCCGCCGTGCCGAGCGCATCGGGAACCGAATTCCAGATGTCGCGCTTGCCATTGCGGTCCACGTCCACGGCATAGGCCTGATAGCTGGTCGGGATGAACTGTGTGTGGCCGAGCGCACCGGCCCAGGAACCGGAAAGATGGCCGCGATCGATATCGCCGGTCTGGAGAATCTTCATCGCCGCGATGAGCTGCGTGCGGCCGTATTTGGCGCGCTTTCGATCACCATAGGCGAGTGTCGCCAGCGAGCGGACGGCATCGCGCATGACATCGTCGCGCTTGAGGATTTCGCCGTAATTGCTTTCCATCGACCAGATGGCGAGCAGAACGTTGCGGTCGACCGAGAAACGCTGCTCGATGCGCTGGAGCCAGGGACCCCATTTGCGCGCCATGCTCTGACCGACCGAAACGGTGTGCTCGTTCACCCGGTTATCGATATAGTTCCAGACGGGTTCGGTGAATTCAGGCTGATAGCGCGCCTTTTGCAATACGACCGGATCGGGCGCATCCACGCCGCGAAATGCGCGGTCGAATGTGGAAGGCGACACACCGGCCTTGATGGCGACGGGGCGAAAACCGGCGACCCACTGGCGAAACTTCGCGTCGGCCAATGCGGAACCGGTTGTAAGGGTCGAGGCGAGCACGGCTATCACAACCGTTGCAACTGCCTTCAGCTTCAGCGTCTGTCCCACCGTGAATGGAAATCGCAGCATTCTGTGTTTCCCTTGTGCAATCAAATTTCGCCGATACCGGCGCGTTTTTATTCGATCCCCGTTTTGCTTGCTCGAGATTGCATTAACCACTTAATACCATCCCGTGTTGAGTTGGAGCCAGCATAAATTCTCGGACCGAACCGTCGAACGATCAATTTAGAGCCTGTCGGTTAGCAATTGGTTTACCATCGCGATTGTCCCGGAAAATTTGGCCGGAGTTTCGAACAATATTTGAATCAAGCAACATTAAGGTCGGGTCATCGAATGTGATGGGGTACTTCCTGCAATTTCTTAGTTCTTTAATGAAAAGGCCTTATTTGAACTCCAGTCGTTTCAATGCTTTGATAGCAATCCTAATTAAGGTTAGACCTTAAAGCGCTTTTGCCGAATGGTCGCATTTGGCTGCGAGTAATTCTAGTGAAGTCGAGGAGAGGAATGAGTTCGATCCGGAAAATCCGCAAGGCAGTATTCCCAGTCGCGGGCCTTGGCACCCGCTTCCTGCCCGCTACCAAATCCATTCCAAAGGAAATGCTGACGGTCGTGGACAAGCCCGTCATCCAGTATGTGGTCGATGAGGCGCGTGAAGCCGGTATCGAACATCTGATCTTCGTCACAGGGCGCAACAAGGCGGTCATCGAAGATTATTTCGATGCGCAGGTCGAGCTTTACTCCACGCTGGCCGAACGCGGCAAGACGGCGGAACTGGAACATCTTCAGGATCTCCAGCCGCAGCCGGGGACGACGAGTTTCACGCGCCAGCAGGTGCCTCTCGGCCTCGGCCACGCGGTCTGGTGCGCGCGTGAACTGGTCGGCGATGAACCGTTCGCCCTCCTGTTGCCGGACATGGTCATGCAGTCCAAAAAGGGCTGCCTGAAGGAAATGGTCGAGCTTTACGAAAAGACCGGCGGCAACGTCGTCGCCGTGCAAGAGTGCGACCCGGACGAGGCTCATAAATACGGCATCGTCGGCAAGGGCGCCGCCGTCGGCAGCGGCTTCGAGATCACGCAGATGGTCGAAAAGCCCGCCAAGGGTACGGCGCCGTCCAATCTCTACATCAACGGGCGCTATATTCTGCAGCCGGAAATCTTCGAACTGCTGAGCAAGCAGGAAAAGGGCGCGGGCAACGAAATCCAGTTGACCGATGCCATGCTGAAGCTTGCCGACGCCCAGAAATTCTTCGGCTTCAACTATCAGGGCCTGACCTTCGACTGCGGTTCCAAGGCTGGCTTCATCGAGGCCAATATCGCCTTCGCGCTGTGGCGGAACGATATTCGCCCCTCGGTGGAACACTCCATCGGCCACCTGCTGAATAGCGTCAAGCCCGCCTGAGAGCCTGAACCGAACAGCGACCTGTGCGTTTCGAACCCCGCTTTCCGCAAGGAAGGCGGGGTTTTTGATCCGGGTGAAACTATCGCTGGACCTTCACGCCCAGATAGATGCTGTCAGATTTATATTCACGGCCGGACACCTTGCTCGTCAGGAATTCATGGCGAAGCCGCGCATCCAGCCCGACGAAACGGTTGATCCAGTAGGTGGCGCCGATCTGCGCCCCGATCGTGTAGTCGGTTCCTGTACCGTCCTTGTTCTGGCGTATATTCGCGTCCAGCCTGCCGTTGAGGCTCAGATCGGAGCGAATCTGGCGTGTCACATCGAGGCTGGCAAAATGCAGGAGCGACCCGGTGATTCCCGGTGAGGTCGAGCTGTCGACCATGGTCTGCGCAAACAGACGCACGTCGGTGCCGCGCAGCGGGGACCAGTTCAGCGCCGCATTGATCGATGGACCGCTGACATTGCCGAGCCGTGGATCGTCGCTATTGGCGCGCATATAACCGGCGGCGAATTCCCCGTTCAGCTTCTCGCCCATATCGACTATCAGGCCGCCGCGCAGCGCGAATTGCGATCCGCTGCGCTCATAGCCGTTGCTGTCCACCTTTTCGTCGAAGATACGCTTGCCCAGTTCCACTTCGGCGAAAGGCTTGAGCGCGGCCGACAATGCAAAGCCGCCGCGCAGGGTTATGCTCGCATAGGTGTTGTCGCGGTCCTTCTGGCTGACGGAACCGCCGGAGGCCAGTTCCGCGTCGCCATACATGTCGTGTTCGACCCGGCCGGTCACGCCACCGAAGAGAAGTCCCAGGTCGCGTTCGACACCGAGTTCTCCGTTGAACGTATGCACGAGCGGGCGTTTCAGCGCACCCACGACCCCGTTGGGACTCGACGCGCTTTCGCGGCGCAGGCGATAGCCCGCGCCGGTATTGACCGTCGTCTGGTCGCCAAGATCCAGGCGTAGCCGGCCCTGAATATCGATCTGCGGTTCGGAGACGTCTTCGCCCGAAATGGACTTGCTCCAGGTGCCTGACGCATCGAGCATTGCCTGATGACGCGACCAGTCCGACTGTGCATTGAGCCGCAGGGTCGTTTCATTGAGCACGGCGCTGGAGCCTGACGCGCTGTTGTCGCCGTTGGTCGTTGCCCTTATGCCCTGTTCCAGCGATGGCCGCAGAATGAACGATCCGGTGCGAATGCCGACCGGCGCAAAGGGATCGGTTTCCTGCGTGCCGCCGCCGCGACCCTGCTCCGGCGCCTGACGAAGATTCTCCCGCTGGGCGCGGCCCGTCGCGTTGTCCGCTTCGGTATTGATGGAGCCGACACGCATATTGTCGGGCCCTGAAGTCTCGCGATCCTGCGGTAGGGGAACGGGCTGGGTCGCAGCCTGGCTTCCTGGCTGGGAAGCAGGTCCGGTCGCGGCGGGGGTCTCCGGCGGCGTATAGCCGTCGTCCGCCATGTCCGCCGCGTCCGCAGAGCCGCCCTCATAGCCGGGCGCGGCAAGGCCGCGGGTTGCGAGCGTTTCCGGCGAAGAGGCGGAAAGCACATCCTCGGCAACGCTTCCGCGCAGGTAGGCATTCTGGGCAAGGGAGGGGCCGTGACCGATTGCCATCGCCACGCCCGTCAGCAACAGGCATCGCAGCCTGCGGGCAATGGGCGTCGAACCGCCGGATAGGGCCTTGGCAAAAAGCATGTCGTGTTTTCAAACCGTCGCAACGTGGTAGACGAACGGTAAAGGCACATGGTTAATTCTTGGTTGCCGTCGAAGAACGAGCGGGTTGTTGAAATATCGGGATCGAACAAATGTTTGGACAACGCGCCACGAAGAAGTTAACCCTTGCCGCCATGGAAAAGCTCGACCAGATCCTCCCGCCGGCAGAGGCAGAAGCGGCCATCGCTTCGGCGCTGCGCACCATCAAGACTGAGAATGCGGGGCTTGCCGCGCTCGAAGACGCATTGAACGACGGTCTTTCCGGTCCGTTCGTCGAGGCGGTGAAGCGTATTGTCGCTTCGCGGGGGCGTCTCGTGGTCACAGGCGTCGGCAAGAGCGGACATATCGGCTCAAAGCTGGCTGCAACCTTCGCTTCCACCGGCACATCGGCATTTTTCGTTCATTCGGCGGAAGCCAATCATGGCGATCTTGGCATGATCGGGCGCGACGATGTCATTCTTGCCATTTCATGGTCGGGTGAAACGGCTGAGCTGAAGGGTATCGTCAATTATTCGCGACGTTTCCGCATCCCTTTGATCGCGGTCACCTCGCGCGCGGAATCCGCGCTTGGCCGCGCGGCGGATGTCGTATTGCTTCTGCCGAAAACGGCTGAAGCCTGTCCGCATGGTCTGGCGCCCACGACATCGACCATGATGCAGCTTGCCATCGGCGATGCGCTGGCGATTGCGCTTCTGGAAGCGCGCGGCTTTACGCCGAGTGACTTCAAGACCTTCCACCCCGGCGGCTCGCTTGGCGCCAGCCTTATCCATATCCGCGATATCATGCATCGTGGCGAGCGCCTGCCGCTTGTGAATACCGGTACGTCCATGCAGGATGCAATGAAGGTGCTGGCGCAGAAGAGTTTCGGCTGCGTCGTGGTCATCGGCGAAGGAGGCGAACTGGCGGGCATCGTCACGGACGGCGACATTTCCCGCAATCTGAGCCGCAACCTCGCTTCGCTTGCGGTCGATGACATCATGACACGCGACCCGAAAACGATAGACCAGAACATGCTGGCCACGGCTGCGCTCAGCACGATCAATGAGAATCACATCGGCGCGCTGATCGTGATCGAGGCAAACCGCCCCGTCGGGCTGGTGCATTTTCACGATCTGCTGCGGATTGGGGCGGCTTAAGGGAGTAAGTGAGTAGGGAATAAGGGAGTAGGTCAGGTTACACTTCGTGCTTGCCGAAACATACTCCCCTACTCCCCTACTCCCCTATTTCAATCTCCAGCGTCACCGGATCGAAAGCCACCACACGCACTTCCGTTCCTGCGGGCAGGTCGGGTCCTTTTATGCGCCAGGTCGTATCGTAGATGCGAATGCGGCCGCGGCCGTTGATGATGGGTTCCGTCAGCGTGGCCCGTTGGCCGACGAGTTGCTCGCCGCGACGGTTGAGCAAGGGTTCGTCGGCATCGTTGCCGCGCGAACCGAAAATACGGCGCCCCATCAGAACGAAAATCACCGCCAGAACCAGGAAGACGATGGTCTGTAACTGCCAGCCGAAACCTGCCGTCGAGGACAGCAGGAAGGCAAGCGCGCCCGTTACAAGTGCGGCAAGCCCGAACCAGATGAAGAAGAAGCCGGGCGCCAGAAGTTCGAGGATGAGCAGAACCAGCCCGAAAACGAGCCAGTTCCAGATGCCGAGACCGGCCAGAAATTCGATGATCATGGCGCCTCTCCGGTAAACGTTCAGCTGCGCCCGGCAGGGGGAACGCTGCGAGAGCGCGGGCGCGAGCTGGCTGGCGGCTGCGGCGTCGGATCGACTGGACTGCCGCCGTCGCCGAAGACTTCTTTCGCAATGGCGCCGATACCGCCAAGCGAACCGATGAGCGAGCTTGCTTCAAGCGGCATCAGCACGACCTTCTGATTCTTCGCGCTGGCGATATTGCCGAGCGCTTCGGTATATTTCTGTGCAACGAAATAGTTGAGCGCCTGCACATTGCCATTGGAGACGGCGTCGGAAACCAGCGTGGTTGCCTTCGCTTCCGCTTCGGCCAGACGCTCGCGCGCTTCCGCCTCGCGCCTGGCGGCTTCCAGCTTGCCTTCGGCTTCGAGAATCTGCGACTGCTTCTGGCCTTCCGCGCGCAGAATCTGCGCGTTGCGGTCGCCTTCGGCTTCCAGAACCTGCGCGCGCTTGTCGCGCTCGGCTTTCATCTGGCGCGCCATCGAATTGACGATATCATCCGGCGGATTGATGTCCTTGATTTCCACGCGGGTCATCTTGATGCCCCACGGTTGGGCCGCTTCATCGACGACGCGCAGCAGGCGGTCGTTGATCGCATCGCGATTGGACAGAAGCTCATCCAGGTCCATCGATCCCATGACGGTGCGGATATTGGTCATGGTGAGATTGAGGATCGCATATTGCAGGTTCGCCACCTGATAGGCGGCCTGCGCTGCATTCAGCACCTGATAGAAGGCGACGCCATCCACGCCGACAATGGCATTGTCGCGGGTGATGACCTCCTGCGTCGGCACGTCCAGCACCTGCTCCATCATGTTGAGGCGCGCACCGATACGGTCGAAGAAGGGTACGATGAGGCTCAGGCCGGGATTGAGCGTGCGCGTATAGCGCCCGAACCGCTCGACCGTGTAATTGAACCCCTGCGGCACGGTCTTGATGCCGGCAAACAGCGTCGCCAGAACCAGTGCGGCCAGAATGAGCAGCGTGATGTCGAAGCCTGTCATGGTGTTGTCTCTCGTCCGTTAGGGGAGTAGGTGAGTAAGGGAATAGGGGAGTATGTTTTTAACCTACTCCCCTATTCCCTTATATTACACCCATCCCGTCAATTCGCGGCGAACCAGCGTTTCGATCACCTTCATGCCGTTCTCGCTGTCGTTGAGGCAGGGAATATGGCTGAAGTTCTCGCCGCCACTTCTCATAAATGCTTCTGCGGCTTCATGGCCGATCTCGTCCACGGTTTCCAGACAATCGGCGACAAAGCCCGGATTGAGCACCGCCATCGACTTCACCCCCTGCCGGGCCAGCTCTTCCACGGTTTCGTCCGTATAGGGCTGGAGCCATTCTTCCGGGCCGAAACGCGACTGGAACGTCGAGCGGAACCGGTTTTCATCGAGGCCGAGCCTCTCTCGCAGCAGGCGTGACGTCTCAAGGCACTGCTGGCGATAGGGATCGCCCTTTTCCGAATAGCTCTTCGGGATGCCGTGATAGGATGCGAGGATCACTTCCGGCTTGAAGGAAAGTGTCGCCAGGTGGCTCTCGATGGAGCGCGCCAGCGCCTCGATATAAACCGGCTCCGCCTCATAGGAGGGCACGACGCGGACGCTGGGCTGGAAACGCTTTTTCATGAGCGCTTCGAAGAATTTGTCGTTCACCGTTGCCGTGGTGGTGGCCGAATATTGTGGATAGAGCGGGAACATCACGATGCGCTCGCAACCCTGCTGCAACAAACGGTCGGCCACGCTTTCGATGGAGGGCTGGCCGTAACGCATGGCCCAGTCCACGACGACATTCGGATAGTCGGCGAGCGCCGCGGCCAGTTTCTCGCCCTGCGCGCGCGTATAGGTGCGCAGCGGAGATTCATTCATCTCGCGGTTCCAGATGCGGTCGTAAAGCCTGCCGGAACGCTTTGGGCGGGTGTTGAGGACGATACCGTAAAGGATCGGATACCAGATGAGGCGCGGCCATTCGATGACGCGGCGATCGGAAAGGAATTCAGCCAGATAACGGCGCATCTGCCCATAGCCTGTGCCGTCCGGCGTACCGAGATTGACCAGGAGGACGCCGATTTTAGGAAGCCTTGCCTGCGCCTGCTGCCCGGTCGCGCTGCCGGGTTTCTCATGTACTCTGTCCATCTTACTCACCTTCCGACTCCTGTTCAGCCGGAAAACTAGAGAAAAAAAGACAAATTACAATCCTGACAATTGTCGCTGCCGAAATCCGGTCGGCGCGGATATTGGCCGCGCCGTGGATATTTGAAATTTACGCAGGATATCGGATGCTTATCCTGCGGCGCGGCGGGTCAGCGAGAAGCGCGAGCCGGAGGACGAGGTGCAGTTGAGCTGCGCCGGGGAAACGAGCGCGCAATTGACCTTCGACGTCGTGCCGCGCACGATGGAACGCATGTCGATTTCGACAAGCTGCGGCGACTGGTAACGATAGTTGCCTTCGGCCAGCTTTTCGTTGGTGTCGGTTGTGCGGGTTTCGAAGATGCCCCCGTTGAACGAGGAGGTGATGCCGTTCGGATCCACCCAGTTGCCTTCGATGCCGGCAGGCGCGCGCGAGACGACCGGGACATTGCCGCCAATCGGGCCAGCCGTTTCGCACGCGGCCAACGCCAGCGACATGACTGCAAGAGGGGCAATGATGCGGAAGCGTTTCATATCCATGCTCTCCATTCGGGGATAATGACGTGTGATGTATTGAAATCTACACGAAAACAAGCCCCATGTGTGAGGATAACGAAACTGTTGCGAAACTGCCTCAATGAAAACCGCCCGGTTTTCAGACCGGGCGGCGCCGATTTAACGCACCAGAATGATTTAGCGCACCAGAATATTGCGGAACTGCCACGGGTCCCTGACGTCTAGGTCTTCCTTGAACAGGTGGCTTCGGCCTTCCAGCGGCGTCCAGTCGGTGTAATAGCCGTTCACCGGCCCCAGATACTGCTTCTGGACCTCAAGGCAGCGGCGATAGTCCATCTCATCCGTTTCGACGATCCCGCTTTCGGGATTTTCCAGCGCCCACACCATCCCCGCCAGAACGGCGGACGACACCTGCAATCCGGTGGCGTTCTGATAAGGGGCAAGCTTGCGCGCTTCCTCGACCGTCAGTTGCGAGCCGTACCAGTAGGCGTTCTTGTCGTGACCGTAGAGCAGAACGCCGAGTTCGTCGCAGCCATCGAGGATTTCATCTTCCTCCAGAACATGCTGGACGGGCTGGGCCTTGCCGCCCGCGCCGAACATTTCGTCCAGCGACAGGATGGCGTCATTGCTTGGATGATAGGCATAGTGGCAGGTCAGGCGATAGTCGAGCTTGCCCTTCTTGTCGCGCAGCGTGAAAAAGTCGGCAATCGAAATCGCTTCATTATGCGTGACCAGCAGACCGTATTGCGCGCCGAGCGTCGGGCACCAGGTACGCGTGCGGGTATTGCCGCCCGGCTGTTCGAGGAAGATGGCGGCCTTGTTGCCCTTTTTCTGCTTGCGGGCATTTTTCGGCATCCATTTTTCATGGCTGCCCCAGCCAAGCTCGGCGGGTTGTAGGCCTTCGGCGATGAAACCTTCCACGGACCAGGTATTCCAGAACGTGTTGAAGGGCTTCGGCTCCCTGGCGCGCTGTGTGTCGCGCTCGGCGATATGAATGCCCTTCACCCCGGCCTTTTTCATCAGCTTCGCCCAACCGTGACGGTCTTCCGCCGCCGGTTCGGTAAAGCTGAGCTTCAGTTCCCCGGCAAGATCGACGAGCGCCTGCTTGACGAACCAGGACACCATGCCCGGATTGGCGCCGCAGCAGGAAACGGCGGTCGGACCGCCGGGGTTCCGGCGCTTTTCGGCGCGCACCGTTTCGCGCAGGGCATAATTGGTGCGCGACGCATTGTCCGCCTCCTCGTCGAAGTAGAATCCGAGCCACGGCTCCACCACGGTGTCGATATAAAGCGCGCCCTGCTCGCGGCTATAGCGCATAAGGTCGAGCGATCCCGTGTCGACCGAAAGATTGACGACGAAAGGCTGGCCTTCGACGCCTTTCATCAGGGGGCCGAGCACCTTCTTGTAATTGTCCTTGGTGATCGCTTCCTTGATGAAGCGAATGCCCTTGTCGTCGAGTATCTTGCGATTGGCCTCGCTGGGGTCGATCACGACCATCCGCGACTGGTCGAATTTGAAATGGCGTTCAATCAGCGGCAGGGTACCGCGCCCGATCGACCCGAAGCCGATCATGATTACAGGGCCGGTGATCTCGCCATAGACTTGCCATTTCGCTTTCGCCATTTTGTTCCTCTTCGCTGGGGCGGACGCCGGTTATCGGCAGTCTCGTGCCGGCACGATATCACAACTTCATAGAAAGGAAGAAACGTCACAAGTCCATGACATGCATGGATGTTCAAGTGGCTGTTTCCCCAAAACCCGCCTGCGTTGCGCTTAGAGCCTTTCAGGTTTTGACGGAAGCGTATCCGGCGCTTTCGAAGTAGTTTGAACATTCGGCTGGTTCGATGGTTGTGACGAGGTGGCCGATG
>NZ_JACIJG010000014.1 GCF_014199265.1 Brucella daejeonensis | reverse complement strand
CCGAGGCCGAAGAACGATATCACGCCATGCTGGACGCGCCACCCATGGCCGCATAACTTAAACCAAACGGTCTCCGGCAAACCCGGCGCGGTTCACGTCCTTGTCGTGCGGAAGAAATAATTTCTTTTGCCCGACGTGCGCTCAACTTCCGGTTATGAATCTTTTCAAACCAATTACTAACGATATCTCGGCTCTCCAAATGGAGTAAGTTTTGCCAAGTTTCAGAGTTCATCAGCTATCCTTTAGCTCACAACGACAATATACTATGCCGACGCGGTTTTGTCGTGAACTGTAGCCTCGACAAATTATGTGGTGCTATTTTAGTTGTAAGGCTCAGTCGTGGGCACAAATCCCCAGATTTGCGTTGCAACTTCAACGGTCATGAAAGCATTAAGCCTGTGTTTCATCGCAATATCGCTATATTAGCTGCCCCAAAATCTGGCTATGCAGGCGGGTTGGAAATTGTGGGCACCGTAATGCCACGATACTGGAGCAAGTTGAGACACGTCGTGTCGGTGTTGTCCTAGCGAAATGAAATCCTATTGGAGTTCAACGTAGAACGAAAAGAAAGCGAATCTCACTGTTCAGCGGCTCGTCGTTTGAGAACTTCGTCTTCTAACCTGCTAGGCTGAATAAAATAATATCGTATATCTGCATCGTCTACCGGCTGTTGACCTTGAATCGGACCGGCTCCATCAACCCCGAATGCATCACTTACGATCTGAATGATATCGGAACGCAGCTCCGTAAACCCCGCTTTGACATCATTATAATCAGCGAGCCCATTGTATGCTGTGAATGCTATAAATGCACCGATTTTTACCTTCGCATAAACTGATCCACTCTCAAATGAGACTGACTCGATAAAGAAATTCTGAATTTCAAATAGAAATGGTTCTATATTCTCATAGTGCCTAAAGTTCTTTGACGTTCTTCCAGAATAATTTATGGTTTTTCGGTCATACGCCATCTGAACGGCTGGAAGTAAGTCGAGAGAATTTTGCAATCTGGCGACAGAATCTGAGAGGAGAGGCAGCTGATTTACATTCATTCCCCCGACGATAAAATCATGATAACTTCTATTTGAAATTAAGTAACTAATGGTTCCAATATAAACGGACGTCTCAGTCTCTGCCATATCTCATGCCCCCTTTAAACGTAATGTTCGCCAACAGAGTCAAGATGACCATGCATTCTGTCAATAGCTTTAAGCAAACTGTGGGTTCTAACAGGTGCTCCCGAGTGACGCACTGTTGGTGTATAATGGCGCATTAGGTGTGCACACCTTTGCATAGGGGAATGAGTTGGCGCTGACGGAGTTGGTACTGCATAACTTACGCGCGCGTTTAAGCCAGTGCAATTTTACTGCGAGTCGCTATGCTGCGGCGCATCGTTTTTTAGTTTCGGTAACAACGTTACAATTTTTATGAGTTATTGAGTTATATATGCCCAGCTCCGAAGGGTGATAACCTTCGAGATGTTTCATCCGCTACTGCGTCAGCCGCTGCCACCAACACCGCGTCAGCAAAGTGAACGTACCTCGCCGTGATCGTTGTACTTTTGTGACCGAGCAATGCTCCGATAGTCGGCTCACTATAGCCCAGATCGGCAGCAAGGCTTGCGAAGCTGTGCCGAAGTGTGTGGAGCGTGATGCCCGCTGGAAGCTTCAGCTTCTCCCAATGCGTTTGCAGTGCCAAGGTTTCGCCTCGTGCGGGGATGAAAACCAAGCCGGAGGATTTCGCCGGGCCAAGCGCATCGCAAGCTGCCTTGGAAAGCGGGCGGATGCTGAAACCTGTCTTGGTATCCCCCAGCGTAGCGGTACGACGTTCGAGGTTTACTTCTTCCCAACGGAGCAGGCTGGCTTCGCTCCGCCTCCATCCCGTAAGGGCGAGGAAGCGGATTGCTGCCAGCGCGGGGGGGCACATGTCTTCACGGGCCAGTGCTTTGCCAAGCTCTTTGTATTCCTCGTCGTTAAGGCGGCGCATCTTGCGAGCGTCCGCTGGCCGCATGACTCCATGGACTGGATTGTCGGGCCGCAAGCCCAGCCGGACAGCGTAAGTGAAGATGCCGCCGAGCAGGCCAACCGTTCGGCTCGCCGTGCCAGTTCCGCCTCGCACCACCGACTTGCCCCTCGGCTTCTTTGTCTTCTCGATCTTCGCAGTTTTTCCCTTCGCCACATCGTTCATAAAATCCTCGATATCTTGGCGGGTGACTTGAGCAACTGACTTACGACCAAGGAGCGGTTTGATATGGCGTTCGATGCGGCCTGCATCCGTGGCAAGGGTCGAAGCTTTCTTCGGGCGACGCATCGTTGACCCTGCATCCTTGAGGTATTGGTCACATAGTTCGGCCACGGTCTGCACCGAGAGGCGCGCGGCAGTCGGGCTTTTACCTTTCACGACTACCTCGCCGAGGAGGCGCTGCGCTTCGGCCCTAGCAGTATCCGGTGTCCACGGCGCTCCGTGCCGTCCTATGGTGATCTTGTGCTGGCGTCCGTCCTTGGTGCGGAAAAAGAGAATGTAGGAAACAGACTCGCCACGTTGCCGTCGTGCCCCGAAACCTGTCACAGTGCTATCCCACACAACCGAGTTAACCGGCAAGGCCGCTATGTCCCGAATACCAATGCGTTTCTTTGACTGCGCCATGGGATGCCCTTTGAGTTTGCTTCCTAGGTAGCTAATAGGTAGCACAAATGGGCAATTCGTGGCAATAGTGGGTAATCGTGGTCTATTGAAATAGGTATTAAAATCAATGTGATGTAATTGATTTCAATTTTAGGAAAAGTTGCGTTTCTGCCCTCCGAAGGCAGAGGTCACAGGTTCGAATCCTGTCGGGTGCGCCATAAAATCAGGCATTTAGCCGCCATTTCAGATTATATCCGACATTCAACGCGCAGAATACTCGCCGCTGATGTTAAGCGGGGCGAGTCGTCGGAAACAAAATGGCCTCCGCTTTGGGCTGTCTTGATTCCTTGTTACGGCTGTATTTCCGCTATTGATCTGACCGAATTGGAATGACGGCCATTCGTCAAGCGTCCAGATCGCCTTCGGGCATGGCGGTTCCGCCCCATGTACTGCATTGCGGGGCTTTTTACTTTTAAAAAAAACGCCTTGGCACGTCGTCGGCGCAATCAAGCCGGAGCATGGTGAGATCGGTCACACGGCAGCGACGCCAAGAAATTTTTCAATGACGCCGTTGTTGTTTGCAAGCTCTCCTGTTTCGCCTAGCCAGGCGACCCTGCCGCGTTCGAGAATGATGACATGATCGGCAAAATCGAGCGCGCTCTGGATACGTTGTTCGACAAGCAGGATCGTCATGTCGCCTTTCTGCGCCAGTGTCGAGAATGCAGCCATCAACTCTTCGCAGATGACGGGTGCAAGGCCCTCCAGCGGTTCGTCGAGCAACAATACTGTTGGCTGCCCGAGAATGCTGCGAGCCGTTGAGAGCATCTGCTGCTCGCCACCGGAAAGCTGCGATCCAAGATTGCGTCGCCGCTCCTTCAGGCGCGGAAACATGGCATAGGCTTCTTCGAGTGCATCTTTCGGACGGCTTTTAAGGCCGACAAAAAGGTTTTCTTCGACTGTGAGGGTCGGAAAGATATCGCGGGTTTGCGGCACGTAGCCAAGACCGGCAATTGCGCGGGCCGCCGATGGAAGCGTGGCGATATTTTTCCCATCCAGCAGAATTTCGCCGCCATAACGGCGCGTCTGTCCGGCTATGGTGGCAAACAGACTGGTTTTTCCGACGCCGTTGCGGCCGAGAATGGCAAGCCGCGATCCCGGTTCAGCTTTGAACGACACATCGTCGATGACGCGTGTGGGGCCGTAACCCGAGGAAAGGTTGCGAACTTCAAGCGAGGCGGCACTCATTGCGCATAGCTCCCGAGATAGGCTTCACGGACGCGGGCATCCTGCACGACATCTTCCGGCAGTCCGTCAAAAATGACCGTACCGGCAGCCAGCACGATAACCCGTTTTGCAAAGCGAAAAACGAGATCCATATCATGCTCGATCATGAGTATCGCCAGATCGGCGGGCAGCCGGTCCAGCGCTTCCTCAATGCGACCCGTATCGCTTTGCGGAACACCGGCGGCAGGCTCGTCGAGCAGTAGAACTTTGGGTCGAAGCGCCAATGCAAGGGCGATTTCCAGAAGTCGCTGCTGGCCATAAGCGATTTCACTCACCCGCAACCGACCGAGAGGCAGCAGGCCAAGCGTATCGAGAATGTCGCGAACTTCGTCCATGACGTCCGGCATTTTGCGATAATTGCCAAGAATGCGACCTGTTTTGCCTTCGCGCTGCAGGATGGCAAGCGCGACGTGTTCTTCCGGCGTCATGTCAAAGAAGAGGCGTGTAACCTGAAATGAGCGCACCAGCCCGCGCCGGACGCGTCGCATCGCGTTGAATCTCGATATGTTTTCGCCGTCCAGCGTCACGGTGCCGGAGGTTGCTGCGAGATTGCCCGTAACCAGATTGACGAAAGTGGTCTTGCCCGCGCCATTCGGGCCGATGAGGGCGACACGGTCGCCTTTGGCGATGCTGAGCGAAACATCGTTCGTGACCGCCAAACCGCCGAAATTCTTGCGCAGCTTGCTAACTTCAAACACGGTACTCATTTGCTATGCGCTCTCTGCTTTTCGAAATGGTAAGCCACGGTTCCATAGAGACCGCGCGGCGCAAACAGCACGACCGCGATCAGCAGCGCTCCGACCATTGTGAGCCAATGGAAGGGGTTTGCGGCGGAGACGAGGTCCTCGAACCACATGAAAACCACCGTGCCGATCAGTCCGCCGAACAGCGATCCCGTCCCGCCGAGAACCAGCATTACCAGGGCTTCCGCCGACATTGTGAAACTCAAACTGTCAAGCCCGACGACCTGTGTGGAGATGGCGTTCAGCGCGCCCCCGATGCCGGCGACGGCACCGGATATGACATACATGCGAAGCTGTGCGGACTGAACCGACGCGCCCATTGCGTGAATGCGGATCGGGTCCTCCCTCACGCCACGGCAAAGCATACCGAATGGCGAACGCACGACATAGCGCAGGAAGATGAAGGAAACGAGCAGCAGAACGATGGCATAGACGTAGACTGTCTGCCCGTAGAGGTCGAACTCGAACATGCCGAATATGGGATCGGGGGAAATGCCGCTAAGGCCATCGCTGCCGCCGGTCCAGCCGGATGCCTTGTTGGCGGCTTCGTGGAACAGATGTACGACGGCAATCGATAGAACAAGCTGTGCGAGACCATGAGCGCGCAGGATGACAGTGCCGGAAACAAGCCCGGTGACAGCCCCTGCGGCAAGACCCGCAAGCGTCATCAGGATCGGGTCGGTAATGCCGAAATGGGCGGCGGCGATGCCCGCGCCATATGCGCCGGCGCCGAACAGGGCGGCATGACCGAGCGTGGCGATGCCGCAATAGCCCGTCACCAGGTCGAGCGACAGGACGAGGAGAGCGATCGCGACGATGCGTGTCAGCAGCGCCAGATTGTCGGGGAACAGAAACCAGCCGACGATACCGGCTGCAATAATGGCGCCGATGCCAATGAGGCCCGCATAAGAATGACGGATTTGGGGGAGGGGGTGCGCCATGTCGGTCATTTCCTGGCCAGCCTTCCCGCGAGACCGCGCGGGAACAATGTTACAATTACAATCACCGCGAGATAAAAGAAGAACTCGCCATATTCCGGTGCCAGATAACGACCCGTTGTGTCGATGGCACCGAGCAGGAGGCAGGCTATCAGCGCGCCGGGTATGGAGCCCGCGCCGCCAACGGAGACCACGACCAGAAATGTCACCATGTAGCGGAGCGCATAATAGGGTTCCACGGGCAGAAGTTCGGCTCCCACGACACCGCCGAAAGCAGCAAGCCCGATGGCAAGCGCAAAGCTGATCGCGTAGACGATTTGCGTTCGCACGCCGAGCGCTGCCGCCATGTTGGCATTGTCGACGGCGGCGCGCAGCTTTACGCCGAAGGCTGTGCGTTCGATGATGTACCAGAGACCGAGAGCGACGGCCAAGCCGCATCCGATTGCGAATACGCGGTGTTTTGCAATGGATCGAAATCCGAGATCGACCGATCCGCGAAACATTTCGGGCAGGGGAATGGTCTTCAGCGTCGGCCCGAATATGTAATTGGTAAGGCCGATTATGCAGAAGGTGATGCCGATGGTCATCAGCACCTGAGTCAGTTCGGGGGCTCCATAAATGCGCCGATAGAGTAGCTTTTCCACCGGAACGGCGATGATCATCGTACCGATGACGGCAATGATGATCGCGAAGCCGTAATTGAGGCCAAGCTGCTGGGCGGCATAGGATGCGAAATAGCCGCCGATCATTGCAAATGCGCCGTGAGCGAGATTGACGACACGCATCAAGCCCATGGTGACCGAAAGGCCTATGGAAATGACGAAAAGCACCATGCCATAGGCGAGGGCATCGACAGCAATGCTGAGCACAGTCTGCATTGAGGGGTCCTGTTGGAGCGCATCCCGAAGCGTTTGAACGATTTTCGGGATACGCGTTGAAATATGCAGTTGCGAACCGGGAGCGAATGCGCCTTGCCCTATTCAGGCATCGAGGCGATTGAACTCCTGAATGCCGATTATTGGGCTTTCAGGCCAGGGTCGCCCTGCTTCTCGAAGGTCTGGATTTCCTTGTTGTAATAGGTGCCGTCGTCAGCCTTGGCGACTTCGCGCAGATAGATGTTCTGCGTCATGTGGCGGCTTTCCGGGTCGATGGATACGGGGCCGCGCGGGCTGATCCATTCCATTCCCTTGACGGATTCGACGGCCTTTTCCGCATCTTTTTCGCCGCCGGTCGCTTCGATCATCTTGTAGACGACATGCATGCCGTCATAGGCCCCGACCGACGGGAAGGAAAGTTCCACAGGGTTGCCGATGGCTTTTCGGGCTTCCTCGACAAACTTCTTGTTCTCTGGCGAGTCATGCGAGATCGCGTAATGGAATGTCGTCAGAACGCCAAGCGCATTCTCTCCCAGTGCGGGAAGGTCGGATTCCTGGGTCAGGTCACCCGGCGCGAAAAGCTGGACGCCGGAACCCTTCAATCCATTGTCGACATAGGATTTCATGAAACCGAGCGTCGTTGGACCGGACGGCAGAAAAGCAAATACGCCCTGCGCGCCGGAATCCTTGATACGCTGCATGATCGGGCTGAAATCGTTCGTGGCGAGCGGCATGCGAATGGCTTCGACCACTTCGCCGCCGACTTCTGTGAACGCGGCCTTGAAAGCGTTTTCCGCATCCACGCCGGGACCGTAGTCGCTTACAACCGAGATGACCTTCTTGACACCTTTGTCCAGCACGACCTTTGCGATCGGGGTCGAAGTCTGCCAGGTTGTGAACGAAGTGCGCACCACATAGGGGCTCTTCGTAACGATGGAGGAGGTGGCGGCATTCATGACCACCATCGGCACATTGCCCTGCTTGAGAATGGGCGTAACCGCCATGGCGTCGGGGGTGAAATAGAAGCCGGCGAGATACTGCACGCCTTCCTTGACCACGAGTTCCTGCGCCAGCGCCTTGGATTGCGCCGGATCGGCTTGCGGCACATCGCGATAGACGATTTCCACGGTGTCATCGCCGATCTTGTCGCCATGTTCCGTCATATAGGCGTCGATGCCAGCCTTGAAGTTTTTGCCTTGAAGGGCAAATGGACCTGAGAAAGGACCGATGACGCCAACTTTCACGACATCGGCGTAAGCCGCTGATGTTGCGAGTGAAAAGACCGCAAGTGCGGTTAATGTGATTTTCTTCATGTTCTCCTCCCGATTGCCCAACATTCCCGTGCGTGACCGTCTTGTCGCATCAGGGAATGTCCTGATTTCAGAATGCCTATCTAATTGGTCATGTAAAATGAAAAATTTCCCATGAACGATAATCGCGTGGTTATATGTTGGGTGGCTGTTCGTTTCCGATCCGTGCGATCTTGTCGATCAGTGCGGATGCTATGTTGAGAACGCTGCCCGTCGATGCCACGATTTGCGGCAGTATCATCCATTCAACCATCCAGGCTGCGCCGGAACGCTCCTGTTCATGCAGCATGGCCTGATGCAGCCCGCCCATCTGGGCGGCGTTGAAACGGGCAAGGCCGACCAGTGTTTCCGCTGCTATGGGGTTCTGTTTATGTGGCATGGCGGACGATCCGCCGCCGCCGGTCAGCGACAGTTCCGCGCCCAGTTCAGCCATGAGCGCGATATCCTGTCCAAATTTTCCAAGCGTTCCCGTGACAAGGGAAAGCAGGTTGCCGAACTCGACAGGGAAGGCGCGCTGGCTGTGCCATTGCGGACCGTCATGCAGTTCAAGTCTATCCGCCAGCAACTTGCGCAGGGCCGCTCCATCGTCCGCGAATTTTTCCAGCGTTCCGGCCGCACCTCCAAACTGCACGGGAAAGACGACGGCATTCAGTCTTGCTTCGTAATCGCCAAGCGGCTGCCGCCAGCTCGCGATCCTGTCCGAAACGGTGATCGGGATAGCCGCCTGCATACGCGTATAACCGGTCAGCCTGTTCTTTCCGAATGCCGCATCGAGCCAGTCGAAACGTTGTGCGAGTTGTTGCAGTCGCCCGGAGAGGATCGCGGCTGCGCGCTTCAGGCGCAGGATCAGGCTCGTGTCGATGACGTCCTGGCTTGTCGCGCCAAAATGGACGTATTCGCCGTGGCCGTTTCCCACGGTTTTGCGCAGTTCATTTACGAATGAAGGAACGACCACCCCGTCACGCGCTGTCGCTTTCGCCAGTTCGGACAGGTTGGGCTCAAACGTTTCGGCGGCTTGCCTGATCGCCTGTCCTGCCTCGACCGGTATGAGACCGAGATCGGCTTGCGCTTCGGCCAGGGCCGTTTCGAAACGCAACATTTCGGAAATATCGGCCGCTGCCGTGAACAGGCTCAATATCTCTTCGTCATCGCCGAAAAGCTGCGCAAGAAAAGGGTGTTCGAAGACCGAAATGCTCATAGGTCAAATATCGAAAAAGACGGTTTCTTTCTCGCCCTGCAAGTGAATGTCGAAATGATAGACGTTACCCTCGCGCCCACCGATCAGGGTTTGTACCCGGCTGCGATGTTCGATGCGGGCAAGGACGGGATCTTCCGCATTGGCCTCGGCTTCATCGGAAAAATACATCCGTGTTTGCAAACCGAGATTAATACCGCGCGCGACGATCCACAAGGTGACGTGCGGCGCCATCAGGCGTCCGTCCCTGAAAGGAACACGGCCGGGCTTTATCGTCTCGAATGCAAATTCGCCGGTATCCATATGGCTTGCGCATCGGCCCCAGCCGCGAAAACCGGGATCGGCCGTCCCGCCGGCCTCATATGGGCTGTTGTAAAGCCCCGCTGCATCGGCCTGCCATATTTCGACAAGCGCATCGCGAAGCGGCGCGCCCATGCCATCGATGACATGGCCCTTGATCGTAATGCGTTCGCCAGCCGCACTCTCCGTATAGAGAGGACCTGAACCGAGATCCTCCCCGAAGACGCCATTTATGCCGACGAAATTGGGTGTCAGTCCGATATGAACGTAGGGTCCGGCGGTCTGCGACGCGGTTTCCTTCAGATAACCTAAAGACTGAACCATATCAGTTACCCTCCGGGCGATTTTCAAAGAATGTGGAACGGCGTCCGCGCAACACGATGTCGAACTTGTAGGCGAGCATATCCATCGGCAAACCGGCGTTCATGTCCAGCGGCGCAACAAGTCGTTCGATAGCCGATTTGTCCGGGATGGTCTTGACGATCGGGCATATCCAGATCATCGGGTCGCCCTCGAAATACATCTGTGTGATAAGGCGCTGCGCGAAACCATGACCGAAAACCGAAAAATGGATGTGCGCGGGGCGCCAGTCGTTCACGCCGTTCGGCCAGGGATAGGGACCGGGCTTTATGGTCTTGAACCAGTAATAGCCGTTCTCATCCGTAATCGTGCGGCCGACGCCGCCGAAATTGGGATCGATGGCGGCGAGATAGGTTTCCTTCTTGTGGCGATAACGCCCACCGGCATTGGCCTGCCAGAATTCCAGCAGCGCGCCCGGAACCGGCCGGTTACTCTCGTCGAGAACACGTCCATGCACCAGAATGCGCGGGCCTATCGGCATTTCGCCGGGACGCGCATAATTGAGGATGAGGTCGTTATCCAGTTCATGCAGCATGTTGTGCCCGAATACCGGGCCGGTGATTTCGCTCCTGGTGCCTTCGAGCGAAAGCAGGGCGCGGGTCGGTGAGCGAAGGACGGAGGTCTTGTACCACGGCGTATAGGCCGGTGGATGCATGGATAGATCGCGGGCAAAGAATGGAGTTGCCTCCGGCAGACTGTTCTTCATTTTTCAGCTTCCTCCGTTTCCATCTGCGCATAGGTCTGCTTGGCGATCTTGAATGCGTGGTTCGAAGCCGGAACCCCCGCATAGATAGCGACATGCATCAATGCTTCGCAGATGTCCTCCTTTGTCGCGCCTGTATTTTTCGTGGCGCGTATATGCATGGCAACTTCCTCGTCTTGTCCCAGTGCTGCAAGAAGCGCAATCGTGACGATGGAACGCTCGCGCATGGTCCAGCCGGGCCGTGACCAGACAGTCCCCCAGGCGGCTTCCGTTATAAGCTCCTGGAACGGGGCATCGAAGTCGGTCGCGCCGTTCGAAGCGCGATCCACATGCGTATCGCCCAGAACCGAACGGCGTACATTCATGCCGATCCTGTAGTGTTCCGACCGTACGGCATTGTCAGCCATGGTTATTCTCCATGCTAGAATCTGTTTGAAAGAAAATTACGCAACAGCGCGACATAGGCGTCGGGTTGTTCGACGCAGGGGATATGGCCACTGGCCGCGATTTCGGAGAAATCCGCTTCTGCAATGAGGCTTGCCAGTTCGCGCACAAGGGCAGGTGGCGTGGAGCCATCCTGATCTCCGACCAGACAAAGTGCGGGGACCGAAATTCCTTTCGCCGTTTCGGTCAGATCGGCGTCGCGCAGCGCGGCGCATGTTGCCGCATAACCGTCAAGCGGCTGCCGCTCGAACATATTGCAATAGGCGCGAAAGGCAGGATTGTCGGGGCGTCGATAGTTCGGCGTGAACCAGCGCGGCATGGTCGCGTCGAGGATGCTTGCAAGTCCGTCCTGCATAATTGCAGCAATACGGGCATTCCACATTTCCGCCGTGCCGATCTTGTGCGCTGTATTCGACAGGACAAGCCCGGCCACCAGATCGGGCCGGGACGCATAAACGCCTTGTGCAATCAGGCCGCCGACGGAAAGGCCGCAGATGATGGCCTGCTTTATCGAAAGTTCATCGAGCAGGGCGACGAGATCGGATGCAAGCAGTTCGATCGTGTAGGGAGTAGTTCCGATATCCGAAAGACCGTGACCGCGCTTGTCATAAACGAGCGTCGACACATCGTCATGCAGGCGCGTGCGAACGTCATCCCATATGCGGAAATCGGTTCCAAGCGAATTGATAAAAACCAGAACGGGCTTTTCTTCCGTTACCGGCCGAAAATCATAATGGATGACGACGTCGTTTAGGAACGCGAATTGCACGGCTTTCTCCTCTCGTGCAGCACTGTCCTTCTTTAAAGTGGTTAAGTAAAATGATATTATCAGCTAAAATCATAACTATAAGGTTATACAAGAGTGATCGGGAACAGGATCAAGTTTCGCCATCTGCACACATTCGTCGAGGTCGCGCGGCAGAAGAGCGTCGTGAAGGCCTCCGAAATTCTGAGCGTCAGCCAGCCGGCCGTGACCAAGACGATGCGCGAGCTGGAAGAGATTCTGGGCGTTCCGGTGGTGGAGCGGGACGGCCGCGGCATAAGGATAACCCGGTATGGCGAAGTGTTTCTTCGTCACGCCGGGACAGCTTTGACGGCCTTGCGGCAGGGACTGGATTCGGTTTCTCAGGAACTCGATGGATCGGGACCGCCTATCCGCATCGGCGCCTTGCCGACAGTGTCGACGCGCATCATGCCGAAAGCGATGAGCCTGTTCCTTGCGGAAAGAACGTCCAGCCGGGTCAAAATCGTTACGGGAGAAAATGCCGTGCTTCTGGAACAGTTGCGGGTCGGCGATCTCGATCTCGTGGTCGGGCGGCTTGCCGCGCCGGAAAAGATGACCGGCTTTTCATTCGAGCATCTTTATTCGGAACAGGTCCGGTTTCTGGTGCGGGCAGGGCACCCCCTGGCACATGGACACGCGATTTTTGAAAATCTGGCTGATTATCCGGTCTTGATGCCGACACGCAATTCGATCATTCGCCCCTTTGTAGACCGGTTGCTGATCACAAACGGCATAGGCGCCCTGCCGATCCAGATCGAGACTGTATCCGATGCGTTCGGACGCGCCTTTGTCCGCGACAGCGATGCCGTATGGATCATTTCGGAAGGGGTTGCGGCCAGAGACGTGTCGGAAGGCAAGCTCGTCGCGCTTCCAATCGATACAAGCGAGACGACGGGCCCGGTGGGGCTGACCATGCGCACGGACATGGTTCAAACGGCCGCCATGCAAATTCTGGTTCAGACAGTGCGTGAGGCGGCAGGTTCCAAATCTTATCGAGGCGGGATGGAAATCAGTCCGGTGGACTGATTTCTCCGTGTGGGCATTTCACGCTTTTGCTGGAAAGGCACCGGATATATGCCATCAGAATGGCAGTCCGACATAGTTTTCGGCAAGCGCGGTCGAAGCGGCTTCAGACGTGCAGAAATAATCGAGTTCCGCTTCCTGCACCTTCTGATCGAATGGAACCATATCCGGGAAGCGGTGCAGCATCTTGGTCATGGACCACGAAAAGCGTTCAGCCTTCCAGATGCGTGCGAGCGCATGGGCGGAATAGGCGTCGATGCCGGCATTCGACTTGTCGAGGTAAAACTCCCTCAGTCCTTCGTAAAGATAGTGCACGTCGCTCGCGGCCAGGTTCAGTCCCTTCGCGCCTGTCGGGGGAACGATATGGGCAGCGTCGCCGACGAGGAACAACCGTCCGAAGCGCATCGGTTCGGCCACGAAAGAGCGCAAAGGCGCAATGGATTTTTCGAAAGACGGTCCGGTCACCATGGCTTCGGCGTGATGTGCCGGAAGCCGTCGGCGCAATTCATCGTAAAAACGCTGGTCGCTCCAGTCTTCGATTTTCTCGTCGAGCGAACATTGAATATAATAACGGCTGCGCGTGAGGGAGCGCATGGAGCATAGCGCAAAACCGCGTTCATGGTTCGCATAGACCAGTTCGTGATCGACCGGCGGAATATCTGCCAGCACGCCGAGCCAGCCGAACGGATAGACCTTTTCAAAGATATCGATTGCCTTTTCCGGCACGGATTTCCGGCTTACACCGTGATAACCGTCGCATCCGGCGATGAAATCGCAATCGATGCGATGGGTTTTGCCGTCTTTTTCGTAAGTGACATATGGCGCCGCCGTATCAAAATCATGCGGCGTTACGTTGCCGGCTTCGTAAATGCCGGGCGTGTTGGATTTCTTGCGTTCATCCATGAGATCGTGCGTCAGTTCGGTCTGGCCGTAAACGGTAACCCGCTTGCCGGTCAGCCTGTGCAGGTCGATACGGTGATCGCGTCCGTCGAAAGCGAGCGAGAAACCGTCATGCGGCAATCCTTCTCTGTGGAGGCGCGCCGATGCTCCGGCTTCATCCATCAGATTGACGGTGCCTTCTTCCAATACGCCAGCGCGAACACGCCCCAGAATGTAATTCTCGCTGACGCGGTCCAGCACAATGTTGTCTATCCCGGCTTTTGTCAGAAGCTGGCCGAGAAGCAGGCCGGAAGGGCCTGATCCGATGATTGCGACCTGAGTGCGCATATGTTCCTCCCAATGCATGTCCTTTTATTCTTGAGGGAACCTCCATGCTGACAATGGATATTTCCGGCAATTTATTGTACAGATCGAACATAGAAGGAAGAGAAATGTCGGGCAATTTCGTTCCAACATATGAGCTTTACGGAGAAGAGAGCGAGCACAAGCCGGATTTCTGGCTGCATTGCGAGACGCTTTTTTCGCGATCGAGCCTGCACAATTTCGAGATTGCGCTGCATCGTCACGACAGCTTTTTTCAACTCCTTTATATCGAAGGCGGCGCGGGACATGCGCGTTTCGATAGCGTCGTTTGCCCCTTCCAGACACCATGCGCCATTCTGGTGCCGCCCGGATTCAATCACGGGTTTGCATTCTCCAGGGATATTGTGGGGCATATCGTGACGATCTTGAGCCCGCATATTCCATTTACCGGCGGAAGCGCCGGGGGCGTGATGTCGGAGTGGCTCATGCAGCCGCAACTGATATCGATGGCAGGCGCAGGCGAAGAAAATCTCGCATTGCTTTCTTCTCTCCTAAGGCAAATGCAGGAAGAGTTCCATGCAAGAAAACCATATAAAAACAGTTTGTTGGACTCTCTTATCAAGACAGCGTTCATTTATATTCTACGATATGCGTTTTCTTCGAATCCGGCGATGCAGGACGAGCGTCAGATGTACGGACATCCCCGTATGGAGCGCTTGCAGGAACTGATCGACCGCTATTACCGGGAACACAAGCCTGTTTCATTCTACGCGAAACTGCTGGGGGTTTCGCCGACGCATCTCAACCGGACTGTCAAACAGCTTACGGGGAGAACGACACAAGACATGGTTGCAAACAGGCTGATTGAGGCGGCTAGGCGCGATTTGATCGCCATGCCATCGTCTGTGCAGCATATCGCCTACAGTCTCGGTTTTTCGGATCCCGCTTATTTTTCGCGGTTCTTTCTGAAAATGACTGGGGAGACACCCCGTTCGTTTCGCTTGAGGGAGCGTGAACATCTGGCGGATCGGACCGCGTCACCACAAAGCTGAATTGGACTTTTCATCCTCGGCAATTCATCTCAGCAAGCCGCGCAGTTCCGACTGTAGCTGTAGCATGGCAGGCAGGAAGCGTTTAACCAGATCGCCTGTCTCGACATGGGCCACGGGCGCTCCGATGTTGAGTGCTGCGACAACGCTGCCGCGATGATTGAAGACAGGAACGGCAATGGAGCGTAGCCCAAGCTCCAGTTCCTGATCGTTGATTGCATAACCCTGATCGCGAATAAGAGCGAGCTCAGTCATTAACTGGCTAATTTCCGTTTTTGTGAACGGCGTCAGGCTTTTTCGTTCCGTCCGTTCGAGCAGGGCCCTTGCGTCAGCGTCGAAAAGCCAGGCCAGAAGCACGCGGCCCATCGAGGCGCAGTAGGCCAGTAGCCTGCTCCCGGCCATCAGGTTGATGGACATCACGCGCATTTGCGAAGCGCGCGCGATATAAACGATTTCGGTGCCGTCGAGAACGGATGCGGACGCACTTTCGCCGACCGTATCGGAGAGCCGGTCCAGATGCGGCTGGATGATCGTCGGCAAAGGTGTCGAAGAAAGATATGCGTGCCCGAGCCGCAGGATTTTGGGCTGGAGCATAAAGAATTTGCCGTCATATTCGGCATAACCGAGTTCGGCGAGCGTCAAAAGGCATCGCCGCGCCGTCGCGCGATCAAGGCCCGTAATTTTTGAAACGTCAGCTATCGAAAGACGTGGCCGGTCTTCACCGAACGCCTCGATGACCTTCAATCCTTTGGCAAAGCCTCCAACGAAATCGGTTTCGCGCATGAAATTTCCTCAATGTGAAAATTCAGTTTGTGCGATATATGAACAAATGTCAAATATCGCACAAACCGTTTGACCCTTTGCCGATCCGATGGCTAACTCCACCGCGATTGAGACCGGAGGAGATATGGACAAGACAATCGGAAGTCTGGCGGAGGCCGTTGCCGGGATAGGAGACGGCGCAACTGTCATGATCGGGGGATTTGGCGGCTCCGGTGCGCCGATCGAACTCATTCATGCCCTGATCGACAAGGGGACGAAGAACCTGACTGTCATCAACAACAATGCAGGCAACGGCCGCATTGGCATCGCCGCGATGATCGATGCGGGCATGGTCAGGAAGATGGTCTGCTCGTTCCCGCGTTCGTCCGATCCGCGCGCTTTCACCGACCGCTATCTGGCGGACGAAATAGAGCTTGAACTCGTACCGCAGGGAACGCTGGCCGAGCGCATCCGCGCGGGCGGTGCCGGTATCCCGGCATTTTATACGCCCACGGCCTATGGCACCGAGCTTGCCGAAGGCAAGGTGATCGCCGAATTCGACGGTCGGCCTTACGTGCAGGAACGCTGGCTCAAGGCGGATTTCGCGCTGATCAAGGCGCATGTCGCGGACGTTCACGGCAATCTGACCTACCGCATGGCGGCGCGCAACTTCAATCCGCTGATGTGCATGGCTGCGGCGAGGACCATCGTGCAGGCTTCGAAGATTCTGCCGCTTGGCGGCATCGAGCCGGAAAATGTCATCACGCCGGGCATCTTCGTCGACAGCATCATCGAAGTTGCAAATCCGCAGCAGGAAGAGGAACTCGTTCGGGCGGGAGTGACCTACGCATGACGACGATCAACACCCATGAGGATATAAAACTTTCCAACGCCCAGATTGCATGGCGCGCCGCGCAGGATATTGCCGATGGCGCCTATGTGAATCTCGGCATCGGTTTTCCCGAAATGGTCGCCCGCTATCAGCCGGAAGGCCGCGAAGCCATTTTCCACACCGAAAACGGCATTCTCGATTTCGGCAAGGCTCCGGCGGAAGGCGAGGAAGACTGGGACCTGATCAATGCCGGCAAGAAGGCCGTGACGTTGAAGCCCGGCGCCTCCTTCTTCCACCATGCCGACAGCTTCGCCATGGTGCGCGGTGGCCATCTCGACGTGGCGATCCTCGGTGCCTATCAGGTTGCCCGGAATGGCGATCTGGCTAACTGGCGGGTCGGTGCGAAGGGTGTGCCCGCCGTCGGCGGCGCGATGGATCTGGTCCACGGCGCGAAACAGGTCGTGGTCATCACCGAGCACGTCACCAGAAAAGGTGAGCCAAAACTGGTGGAAAAATGCACCTTTCCGCTGACCGGCGTCGGCTGCATCACGCGCATTTATACCAGCCACGCCGTTATCAATATCGACAAAGGCCGCTTTGTCCTGCGCGAAAAGCTTGCGGCCATGACACTGGAAGAGTTACAGGCCATGACCGGCGCAACGCTGCATATCGATGGCCCCGTGGCCGATCTCGTTGTTCCAGAATTGTGAGGCCAGAATCGTGAGAACTGCCGTGACTGAAGCTTATATCTGCGACTTTATCCGCACGCCCATCGGTCGGTATGGCGGCGCGCTTTCTTCCGTCCGCGCCGACGATCTCGGCGCAATCCCGCTCAAGGCGCTGATGGAACGCAACACGTCCGTCGATTGGGAAGCCGTCGATGACGTGATCTACGGCTCGGCCAATCAGGCTGGCGAAGACAACCGCAACGTCGCGCGCATGTCGCTGTTGCTGGCTGGCCTGCCGGTCAATGTTTCCGGCACCACGATCAACCGCCTGTGCGGCTCCGGCATGGACGCGCTCATCGCCGCTGCCCGCGCCATCAAGGCTGGCGAAGCGGAACTGATGATAGCCGGCGGCGTGGAAAGCATGAGCCGCGCGCCTTTCGTCATGCCGAAAGCGGACAGCGCCTTTTCGCGCAAGGCAGAAATCTTTGACACCACCATCGGCTGGCGTTTCATCAATCCGCTGATGAAGAAGCAATATGGCGTCGATTCCATGCCGGAAACCGGTGAAAACGTTGCCGCAGACTATAATGTCTCCCGCGCCGATCAGGACGCCTTTGCCGTCCGCAGCCAGGCGAAAGCTGCCGCTGCGCAAACCAATGGACGTCTGGCAAGGGAAATCACGCCCGTCACGATCCCGCAGCGCAAGGGCGATCCGGTCATCGTCGATAAGGATGAGCATCCGCGCGCCACGACCATCGAGACGCTGGCCAAGCTGCCGACCCCGTTTCGCGAAGGCGGTACGGTAACGGCGGGCAATGCGTCGGGCGTCAATGACGGCGCGGCAGCGCTGATCGTCGCTTCGGAAGCTGCCGTCAAGAAATACGGCCTTACGCCTATCGCCCGCGTCCTCGGCGGTGCTGCGGCTGGCGTTCCGCCGCGTATCATGGGTATGGGACCTGTTCCCGCGACCCGAAAGCTTTGCGCCCGTATCGGCATTGCGCCCGACGCTTTTGACGTGATCGAACTGAACGAAGCCTTTGCTTCGCAAGGTCTTGCGGTGCTGCGCGAGCTTGGCATTGCCGACGATGACGCCCGCGTCAATTCGAATGGCGGCGCGATTGCGCTCGGCCATCCGCTCGGCATGTCGGGCGCGCGTATTGCCGGTACGGCTGCGCTGGAACTGACGCTCAATGGCGGCAAATACGCACTCGCCACCATGTGCATCGGCGTCGGGCAGGGCATCGCCGTCGCGCTGGAACGCGCCTGACACTACAGTTGCAAATTCGTCAGGCCGTGGCGAAACGAGTGCTTTTCGAGTATCGGAACGCAAGAAATTGCCATTCGCAGCCGCTTATGGCAACTTTTGGAACAGTCTCTGAGACCAACGGCCGTTATCGCTCCGATATTTCTGAAGCTCGCCCAGACGATACCGCCTTCCGCCAGTAACGGCACACACAATAACGTTGCATTTTCGCCACATTGCGTTGCATAGATGCAACGCTATTGGGTAGCATGGTTAACATGAACGCAGCGATTCTGACGGCGGATATGGATAGCGAGAACCAATCACAGGACCTTGGGTCGCGGAACCGGTCATCGCGGGGAGGCGAGGGGCGCAGGCTTCTCGCCTTGCCGGGCATCATCACCGTCGTGTCGGCACTGATTACGGCATCGATTTCATTCGCCATCCTCATAGGCATCACGCCGATCACGCCCGACCGCACGGTCACGCTGGCGCTTGTCATCGTCAATGTGGCGCTGATCCTGTTCCTGATCCTGCTGATCTGCCGCGAAGTCTATCGCATCGTCACCGCGCGAAGGCTCGGCAAGGCCGCGTCGCGTCTCCATGTCCGCATTGTCGCGCTGTTCTCGCTGATCGCCGCAGTGCCTGCCATCGTTGTCGCGATCGTCGCCTCGGTCACGCTCAATCTCGGCCTCGATCGCTGGTTCGACACCAACACGCGAGACATCGTCAATTCATCGCGCAGCCTGTCGCAATCCTACATTCTCGAAACCGGGCGCAATCTGCAAAGCACGTCCTATTCCATGTTGCAGGACCTCGACGGACAGCGGACGATCTACAGTCTTGACCGGGGCGGGTTCATCCAGCTCATGTCCCTGCAAGCACGCGGACGCGGCCTGCTCGGCGCATTTCTCGTGCGCGAAGACGGAGAAGTGGTCGTCGCCAGCAATGTCGGCACCGAAAGAGGATTGCCGCCAGCGCCCGCAGACGCCCTGAAGACGGCTTCGGACGGAAAGCCGGTCGTGATCCCTCCGGGCAACAGCAAGTTCGTCGGCGCGATCATCCGTATGCGTGAAATACCGGATGTCTATCTCTATACGATCCGGGCCGTGGACGCACAGATCATCGACGCCATGCACCTGATGGAAGCGAATACGCAGCGTTATCAGGAGATGGACGCGAACCGCATTCCGACGCAGATCGCCTTCGCGCTGCTCTATTTCGGCCTGACGCTGATCGTGCTTCTGTCCGCCATCTGGACCGGCATTGCCGTTGCCGACCGGCTCGTGCGGCCGATCCGGCTTTTGATCGGCGCATCGGACGATGTGGCTGCGGGCAATCTCGACGTCTCCGTTCCGGTTCGTTCGTCGGATGGCGACGTGGGCGCGCTGTCCGGCACGTTCAACAACATGGTTGCGGAACTGAAGAGCCAGCGCAACGAGCTGATTTCGGCCAAGGACCAGATCGATGAGCGCCGCCGCTTCTCCGAAGCGGTGCTTTCGGGCGTGACGGCGGGCGTCATCGGCATCGAGACCGATGGGTCCATTTCCATCCTGAACCGTTCCGCCGAGCATATGTTCTGCGTTGCTTCCGACAAGGCGATCGGCAAGTCGTTGAGCGCCATCGCGCCGGAGATCGGACAGGCATTCGAAGTCGCCCGCTCCACCGGGAAAACCGTGCACCGCGAACAGGTCGGCATGACGCGCGGCGGCGTGGCGCGCACCTTCAATGTGCAGGTGACTGTCGAAGATGTGGAATCCGAGGATCATTCCTATGTTGTCACGGTCGATGACATTACCGATCTGGTCCAGGCGCAGCGGTCGTCGGCCTGGGCCGATGTGGCGCGTCGCATTGCGCATGAAATCAAGAATCCGCTGACGCCGATCCAGCTTTCCGCCGAGCGTATCCGTCGCCGTTACGGCAAGGTGATCACCGAGGATCGCGAGGTTTTCGACCAGTGCACCGACACGATTATCCGTCAGGTCGGCGATATCGGGCGCATGGTTGACGAGTTTTCGGCGTTTGCCCGTATGCCGAAGCCGGAAATGCGGCATATGGATATGCGTGAGGCGCTGCGTGAATCGTCATTCCTCGTCGAAGTGAGCCGCAGCGATATCCGCTTCGAGAACGATTTCGGGGCCGAAAAGCTGATCGGTTCCTTCGATAGCCGGCTTATCGGGCAGGCTTTCGGAAACGTCATCAAGAATGCCAGCGAGGCTATCGATGCGGTTCCAAAGGAAAATCGCGGCGAGGGGCATATCCTCATTCGTTCCTACCGTTCGCAGGAGCAACTGGTCGTTGATGTCATCGATAACGGCAAGGGCCTGCCGGGGGACGACCGCCAGAAGCTGCTCGAACCCTACATGACCACGCGCGAGAAGGGCACCGGCCTCGGTCTCGCAATCGTCCGCAAGATTGTTGAGGATCACGGCGGACATCTCGAACTGCACGATGCGCCCGTGGATTTTCACGGAGGCCGGGGCGCGATGATTCGTATGGTCTTTCCCGAAGACGCTGGCGGTCATGCCGGCGGGGATGCGGGAAATGACGGAAAAAAGATAGCTGGACAGGTGATTTGATATGGCAGCCGATATTCTTGTTGTTGATGACGAAGCGGATATCCGGGAGCTGGTGGCTGGTATTCTCAGCGACGAGGGCCATGAAACGCGCACTGCATTCGATGCCGATAGCGCGCTCGCGGCCATCAACGACCGCGTTCCCCGTCTCGTATTTCTCGATATCTGGTTGCAGGGCAGCCGTCTGGACGGCCTCGCCCTGCTCGACGAGATCAAGAAGCAGCATCCCGAACTTCCCGTGGTGATGATTTCCGGCCACGGCAATATCGAGACCGCGGTTTCGGCGATCCGGCGCGGCGCTTATGATTTCATCGAGAAGCCGTTCAAGGCCGACCGTCTGATCCTCGTTGCGGAACGGGCGCTGGAAACCTCCAAGCTGAAGCGCGAAGTGTCGAACCTGCGCAAGCGGACGGGCGATCATCTGGAACTGATAGGCGCGTCGCTGGCCATGAACCAGTTGCGCCAGACCATCGAGCGCGTGGCGCCGACCAACAGCCGGATCATGATCACCGGCCCGTCGGGTGCGGGCAAGGAGCTCGCCGCCCGCGCCATTCATGCACAATCGACCCGCGCGAGCGGGCCGTTCGTGACGGTGAATGCGGCGACCATTACGCCCGAGCGTATGGAGATCGAGCTTTTCGGCACGGAAATGGACGGCGGCGAGCGCAAGGTCGGCGCGCTGGAAGAAGCCCATGGCGGCATTCTCTATCTGGACGAAGTGGCCGACATGCCGCGCGAGACGCAGAACAAGATCCTGCGCGTTCTGGTCGATCAGCAGTTCGAGCGCGTGGGCGGCACCAAGCGTGTGAAGGTGGATGTGCGCATCATTTCCTCCACCGCGCAGAACCTTGAAGGCATGATCGCGGAAGGCGCCTTCCGCGAGGATCTTTTCCATCGCCTTTCCGTCGTTCCGGTGCAGGTTCCGCCGCTCGCCGCGCGGCGCGAGGACATTCCGGCGCTGGTCGAATATTTCATGAACCAGATCGCGGAACAGGCGGGCATCAAGCCGCGCAGGATCGGCTCCGACGCGATGGCGGTTCTGCAGGCCCATAGCTGGCCGGGCAATCTTCGCCAGTTGCGCAACAATGTCGAGCGCCTGATGATCCTGGCGCGGGGCGACGACCCGGAAGCGCCGGTAACGGCGGACCTCCTGCCGTCGGAAATCGGCGATACGCTGCCGCGCGCGCCGACGGAATCCGATCAGCACATCATGGCGTTGCCGCTTCGCGAAGCGCGCGAGCGTTTCGAGAAGGAATACCTGATCGCGCAGATCAATCGTTTTGGCGGCAATATTTCCCGCACGGCGGAGTTCGTCGGCATGGAGCGTTCCGCGCTTCATCGCAAACTGAAGTCGCTCGGCGTATGATGAAATTTAAATTTGGGCGGACGGAGCAGTCATGCGGGTAATTATATGTGGAGCGGGGCAGGTCGGTTACGGTATCGCCGAGCGCCTCGCATCGGAAGAAAACGACGTTTCCGTCATCGATACATCCCCGCGCCATGTCGAGATCGTGCGGGACACGCTCGATGTGCGCGGATTTGTCGGCCACGGATCGCAACCAGACGTCCTTGCCGCGGCCGGCGCCAACGAAGCGGACATGATCATCGCCGTCACATTGTCCGACGAGGTCAATATGGTGGCCTGTCAGGTTGCGCATTCGGTGTTCAACGTTCCCACGAAGATCGCCCGCATCCGCGCCCAATCCTATCTGAGGGCCGAGTATCAGGACCTGTTCCTGCGGGAAAACCTGCCGATCGACGTTATCATCTCGCCCGAACTCGAAGTGGGTGAGGTGGTCCTGCGCCGCATCGCGCTACAGGGCGCGACCGACGTGCTGCGCTTTGCCGACGACAAGATCATCGGCCTCGCCATCGAATGCCTTGAGGAATGCCCGGTCATCAACACGCCCCTGAAGCAGTTGACCGATCTCTTCCCGGACCTTGCCGCGACCGTCGTCGGCATCGTGCGCAATGACAGCCTGTTCGTCCCGCATTCGTCCGACGAACTGAATGCGGGCGACCTTGCCTATGTGGTCACGACACGCGAGCAGGTCCGCCGCACGCTCTCCCTCTTCGGCCACGAAAAGCCGGAGGCCAGCCGCATCGTGATTGCCGGCGGCGGCAATATCGGTCTCTACGTGGCCAAGGCCATCGAGAAGCGCAAATGGAACACACGCGTCAAGATGATCGAAAGCGAGCATGAGCGCGCCTTCGCGATTGCCGACCAGCTTAAGCGGACCATGGTGCTGCACGGCAGCGCGCTCGACCAGAACCTGCTGCTGGAAGCCGATATCCAGGATGCCGACCTGATGGTCGCACTGACCAATCAGGACCAGGTCAATATCCTGTCGAGCATCATGGCAAAGCGGCTGGGCTGCAAATCCAACATGGCGCTGCTCAACACCGTCGCCTATCAGGATTTTACCCACATGGTGGGGATCGACGCCCATATCAATCCGAAGGCCGTCACCATCTCCAAGATTTTGCAGCATGTGCGTCGCGGTCGCATTCGGGAAGTTTATAGCGTCTATCGCGACAAGGCCGAACTGATCGAAGCCGAGGCCCTGGAGACATCCTCGCTCGTCGGCGCGCCGCTGCGCGATCTCGATCTGCCGGAGGGGTTGCGAATCGGTGCGATCTATCGGGACGGACAGGTGATCCGTCCGAACGGCGATGTGCGCATCAAGCCGAAGGATCGTGTCGTCATTTTCGCAACATCTGATGCAGTAAAGCATGTTGAACAGATGTTCCGCGTCAGTCTGGAATTTTTCTGATCACAGTCTTGTGTTAGCTTGTGCTGAAATTCCGGCACAAAAGGGCTAGCATGGACATCTGCACCTTCTGGTATGGGCCTCGCCTGCGCGAGGTCGACTGCATCTGTCTGGCGTCGATGGTCATGACGGGGCAGAGGGTCAAGCTGTTTTCCTATGCGCCGGTCGAGAACGTGCCGCCGGGTGTCGAACTGCGTGATGCGGCCGAAATCCTGCCCGAAGCGGCGTTCAAGCGGCTCGATCCGGCCTATCCCGACTTCCGTTCGCGCCGTACCATCGTCCAGTTCAGCGATATTTTCCGCATCATGCTGATGAAGCATCGCCAGGGTGTCTGGCTGGATACGGATGTCTATCTGCTCAAGCAGTTTCATCCCGATCCCGACAAACCCTATCTCGCTCGCGAGAATCGGTTCCGCGTCGGCGTATCGGCGCTGTATCTTCCGCACGACCACCCGATCATTCGCGAGTTCGAGGCCTATATGGCGGCAACATATCCGTTGCCGCGCTGGCTCGGAATCCGGCGGGGGAAGCTGCGCCCGCTTCAATATCGGTTGATCGGCAAGGAAATAACGCCTGCATCCATCGGCATCACGGTTTTCGGCAATGACGGTATCTCGCGCCTTGCCCGCAAATACGGGATATTCGGGAGCGCGGCGCCGCGAGAGAATTTCTATTACTGGGTCGGCAAGGATGCGGCGCGGATCTACGACCCGTCCTATGGTCTCGAACCGATGGATCATCCCGATTTCATCGGCTTCCATATACATAAAAAGCATAAGGAAGTCGTGTCTCTCCAGCCCGGCAGTTTTTACATGTGGGCGCGGGATCGCGTAGCTCCATTCATGAAAAATGAGGAAAATGAAATACTTGCAGCCGCTATATAATGAATTGCCGCAGGCTTTGCGGCCAAGAAACGGCGGGGCGCTCATGAAATTGCCGGTTGCACAAAGATTCCCATCCTGTTAACCGAAGCTGGAAGGCGAAGCAGTTGTCTTTCCACAGCAATTGCGGTCGGATAACGGTTTTGCGCGCGCCGGTGCTTGATTTATGCACATGCGCGTGTTCGTTTAACCCACCGCGAGCTGGCTGCTGATCGATTAAAGGAATAAAAACAATGGCTGAACGATCGCAAAATTTGCAAGACCTCTTTCTGAATTCTGTCCGCAAGCAGAAAATTTCGCTGACGATTTTCCTGATCAACGGCGTGAAGCTGACGGGCATTGTGACGTCGTTCGATAATTTCTGCGTGCTTCTGCGCCGCGATGGCCATTCGCAGCTTGTCTACAAGCATGCCATTTCGACGATCATGCCAAGCCAGCCCGTACAGATGTTCGAAGGCGAGGAAGCCTGACGCTTTCCGACTGCCGTTGGAGCGTGATGGCGGCCTGTCATGACGCTCCAGCCTTGTTTATGCCTGACGGCATTCGGACTTATATTGTCCGTCTGAACCGTCATGTTCAAAACGATCCGGGGCGTCTTCATTTGAAACAGCTTTAGCGGCAACTTATCTGCAATGGCAGATAACGCATTTCCGCGCCTCGGAGTAAACATTGTCCAAATCCAGGGATAAAGACCCTATGCCAGCGGGTGGCGGCAAGGGTTTCGAACATTTAGAACCGGAACCCACGAGGGCAGCCGTCATCGTTCCCATCCTGCCGGAACGATATAATGCCGGCGCCCCCGCCGAGGATGGCGCTCGTCCCCAGTTCCAGCGCTCCAGCGAGGCGCGCCTGGAGGAAGCCACCGGGCTTGCCCGCGCGATCAGCCTCGATATCGAACATGCCGAGATCGCCATCGTTGCCAATCCGCGCCCGGCGACCCTTTTGGGTACGGGCAAGGTGGAATCGATCGCCGACATGGTGGAGGAGAAGGCGATAGGGCTGGTCATCGTCGATCACGCCCTCACGCCGGTCCAGCAGCGCAATCTCGAAAAGGAATGGAACGTCAAGGTCATCGACCGCACGGGCTTGATCCTCGAAATTTTCGGCGAGCGCGCGCGCACCAAGGAAGGCGCGTTGCAGGTCGAACTGGCGCATCTGAACTATCAGAAGGGCCGCCTCGTCCGAAGCTGGACCCACCTTGAGCGCCAGCGCGGCGGCGGCGGCTTTCTGGGTGGCCCCGGTGAAACGCAGATCGAAGCGGACCGCCGCTTGTTGCAGGACAAGATCCTGAAGATCAAGCGCGAGCTTGAAACGGTCGTTCGCACCCGCACGCTGCATCGCCAGAAACGGCGCAAGGTGCCGCATCCGATCGTTGCGCTCGTCGGCTATACCAATGCCGGAAAGTCCACGCTTTTCAACCGCATGACCGGAGCCGAGGTCCTGGCGGAAGACATGCTTTTCGCCACGCTCGACCCGACGCTGCGCCGCATCCGCCTGCCGCATGGCGAAACCGTCATCCTGTCGGATACGGTGGGATTCATTTCCAACCTGCCGCACCATCTGGTCGCCGCCTTCCGCGCCACGCTCGAAGAAGTGGTGGAAGCCGACCTTATCCTGCATGTTCGCGATATCTCCGACCCGGACAACGCAGCGCAGGCCGAAGATGTGGAGAGCATTCTGGCGGGGCTCGGCATCGAGCCGCAGGATCGCAAACGCGTGGTCGAAATCTGGAACAAGATCGACAATCTCGATGAAAGCGCGCGGGAAGCCGCCCTTCGCCTTGCTGCGGCCGGCAGCGAGGAGGGGCGCCCGATCCCGCTTTCGGCCATCACCGGCGAGGGTGTTGACAGGTTGCTTTCACTGATCGAAACGCGGATAGCAGGCGCTCTCGGCACAGTCGATCTCGTGCTTTCGCCTTTCGAACTGCATCTTCTCGACTGGATCTACCAGCATGGCAGCGATGTAAAGCGCGAGAACCTCGAAGACGGTTCGGTCCACATCGAGGCGAGGCTGACGGAAGTCGCCCGCAGGACACTGGACGAAAAGCGCGGCATCAGGCCGGAAAAACCGGAGTCCGACTGGGACTGAGAACCGGAGTGCGGCGCCACTTGCGAAACAGGGGCGCAACGCCCTATGTATGGAACACTCACGATTCAACTCTATTCACTTCGCCAAAAATATATCCAGAGGCCCATAATGAGAGATCCGATCGAAACCGTCATGAACCTCGTGCCGATGGTGGTTGAGCAGACCAACCGTGGCGAGCGGGCCTATGATATTTTCTCGCGCCTTCTGAAAGAGCGCATCATTTTCGTGAACGGACCGGTTGAAGACGGCATGTCGATGCTGATCTGTGCACAGCTTCTTTTCCTTGAGGCCGAAAACCCCAAGAAAGAGATCAACATGTACATCAACTCGCCGGGCGGCGTGGTGACGTCGGGCATGGCGATCTACGACACGATGCAGTTCATCCGTCCGCCGGTTTCCACGCTTTGCATGGGACAGGCCGCGTCGATGGGCTCCTTGCTCCTGACGGCAGGCGCCACCGGCCAGCGTTATGCGCTGCCGAACGCCCGCATCATGGTTCACCAGCCTTCGGGCGGCTTCCAGGGCCAGGCTTCGGACATCGAACGCCACGCGCAGGACATCATCAAGATGAAGCGCCGCCTGAACGAAATCTACGTCAAGCACACCGGTCGCGATTACGACACCATCGAGCGCACGCTCGACCGCGACCATTTCATGACCGCTCAGGAAGCGCTGGAATTCGGCCTCATCGACAAGGTGGTCGAAGCCCGCGATGTGAGCGAGGACGAATCGAAGTAAGCCGGATTTTCCGGTTCGCTTCCATTTTTGGCGCTCCTCGCCACAAAAGGGGCCCATTTCTTGCACCTACGTGATGGTTAACGCCCTGCGTTAAGCATCTGTTGGGGTTCGGGGCGCTAAACTTGGCCAGATTATGCCGAATCTTTATCGTGGACCTATTTTTCGTTTGTCCGTCGATGAAGGTTCTGCAAAAGTCGCCGAATGGTTCCTGCGGTCGGGGAACCATGCGGTAACAGGCAACCTGAGACGACAGGACCCGATAAAAGGGCAAGGCGTATTTGTTGCCCTGATCGGCGGACGGCGTGTTCCAAAGCCCGCGCCGGGTCCGAACCGGAAGAAACGATCGGAGCGAGCCATACGGGTTTCGTTTCGGTTAATTGAAAGGAAACTGCAATGAGCAAAGTCAGCAACGGCGGCGGCGGCGATTCCAAGAATACGCTCTATTGCTCGTTCTGCGGCAAAAGTCAGCATGAAGTGCGCAAGCTGATTGCAGGCCCGACCGTCTTTATCTGCGACGAATGCGTCGAACTCTGCATGGACATCATCCGTGAGGAAAACAAGTCCTCCATGGTGAAGTCGCGCGAGGGCGTACCGACGCCGCAGGAGATCATGACCGTTCTTGACGACTACGTCATCGGTCAGCAGGACGCCAAGCGCGTTCTGTCGGTTGCGGTGCACAATCACTACAAGCGTCTCGCCCATCAGTCGAAGAGCGGCGATATCGAACTTGCCAAGTCGAACATTCTTCTCGTTGGTCCGACGGGCTGCGGCAAGACCTATCTTGCCCAGACGCTCGCCCGTATCATCGACGTGCCGTTCACCATGGCCGACGCGACGACGCTGACGGAAGCCGGTTATGTCGGCGAAGACGTCGAGAACATCATCCTGAAGCTGCTTCAGTCCGCCGATTACAACGTGGAACGTGCGCAGCGCGGCATCGTCTATATCGACGAAGTCGACAAGATCAGCCGCAAGTCGGACAACCCGTCCATCACGCGCGACGTGTCGGGCGAGGGTGTGCAGCAGGCGCTTTTGAAGATCATGGAAGGCACCGTCGCTTCCGTGCCGCCGCAGGGTGGCCGCAAGCATCCGCAGCAGGAGTTCCTGCAGGTGGATACGACGAACATCCTCTTCATCTGCGGTGGCGCTTTTGCCGGTCTCGACAAGATCATCTCCGCTCGCGGCGAAAAGACCTCGATCGGCTTCGGCGCGACCGTCAGGTCGGTCGATGAACGCCGCATCGGCGACGTGTTCAAGGAACTGGAGCCGGAAGACCTGCTGAAATTCGGCCTCATTCCGGAATTTGTCGGCCGTCTGCCGGTGATCGCGACGCTCGAAGACCTCGACGTCGACGCCCTGGTCCAGATTCTGACCGAGCCGAAGAACGCGCTCGTGAAGCAGTATCAGCGCCTGTTCGACATGGAGAATGTCGAATTGAGCTTCCATGACGACGCCCTGCGCGCCATCGCCAACAAGGCGGTGGAACGCAAGACAGGCGCGCGCGGCCTGCGGTCGATCATGGAGAAGATCCTGCTCGACACGATGTTCGAGCTTCCGACGCTGGAAGGCGTTCGCGAAGTCGTGATTTCGGGCGATGTTGTGGATGGCAGCGCCCGTCCGCTCTATATCTATGCCGAGCGGCAGGATGAAAAGGGTAACGTTTCCGCATAAGCGGTCGCGATTTTCTTCCAAAAAGGCCGCGAAAGCGGCCTTTTTTATGTGCCAGGCTTGCGTCGGGCCTATCCCGCCACTATTGCAGGCGCAGCAACCGGGGTACAGGACAAGCTGGATATTGTACTAATGCGCGCGACAGCGCAGGATAGGTGACGATTCTATGAGAGGCCCCCGGCACGGCCTATTGAATTGCCGGGATGGGGTCTCCAATTATGGACTGAAGCACATTCGTGACCTGCCTCGTGATGAAAGGGGGCGCGGATGTGGCAGTCAGGTCGCAAGACCTGAGAAAGGACTTGAGTTATGACGGGTACTGAACAGAAGACCCCACTGGGTGGTTCTGAAGCGGGCGGTTCGGACGGGCTCTATGCCGTTTTGCCGTTGCGTGACATCGTCGTTTTCCCGCATATGATCGTTCCGCTTTTTGTCGGCCGCGAAAAATCCATTCGCGCGCTGGAGGAAGTGATGGGCGTGGACAAGCAGATTCTGCTTGCCACCCAGAAAAATGCCGCCGATGACGATCCGGCGCCGGATGCGATTTACGAAATCGGCACGATCGCCAATGTGCTGCAGCTTCTCAAGCTGCCGGACGGCACCGTCAAGGTGCTGGTCGAGGGCACCGCGCGCGCCAGGGTTTCCAGGTTCACCGACCGTGAGGATTATCACGAAGCCTATGCTGCGGCCCTGCCGGAGCCTGAAGAGGATGCCGTCGAGATCGAGGCGCTGGCCCGCTCGGTGGTTTCGGACTTCGAGAACTACGTCAAGCTGAACAAGAAGATTTCGCCGGAAGTGGTTGGCGCCGCCAGCCAGAACGACGATTATTCCAAGCTTGCCGACACGGTTGCATCGCATCTCGCGATCAAGATTCCTGAAAAGCAGGAAATGCTGTCGATCCTCTCCATTCGCGAGCGGCTCGAAAAGGCGCTGTCCTTCATGGAAGCCGAGATTTCGGTTCTCCAGGTCGAGAAGCGCATCCGCAGCCGCGTCAAGCGCCAGATGGAGAAGACGCAGCGCGAATATTATCTCAACGAGCAGATGAAGGCGATCCAGAAGGAGCTTGGCGACGGCGAGGATGGCCGCGACGAGGCAGCCGAACTGGAAGAGCGCATCACCAAGACCAAGCTTTCCAAGGAAGCCCGCGAAAAGGCGCAGGCCGAATTGAAGAAGCTGCGTTCCATGAGCCCGATGTCGGCCGAAGCGACGGTTGTTCGCAACTATCTCGACTGGCTGCTCTCGCTGCCGTGGGGCAGGAAGTCCAAGATCAAGCAGGATCTGAATTTCGCCGAAGAGGTGCTGAACGACGATCATTTCGGTCTCGACAAGGTCAAGGAGCGTATCGTCGAATATCTGGCGGTTCAGGCTCGCTCGTCCAAGATCAAGGGCCCGATCATCTGCCTCGTCGGCCCTCCCGGCGTCGGCAAGACCTCGCTTGCGCGTTCGATCGCCAAGGCGACGGGCCGCGAATATGTCCGCATGTCGCTCGGCGGCGTGCGTGACGAGGCTGAAATCCGCGGTCACCGCCGTACCTATATCGGCTCGATGCCCGGCAAGGTCATCCAGTCGATGAAGAAGGCGAAGAAGTCCAACCCGCTCTTCCTGCTCGACGAGATCGACAAGATGGGGCAGGATTTCCGTGGCGATCCGTCGTCGGCCATGCTTGAGGTGCTCGATCCCGAACAGAACGCGACCTTCATGGATCACTACCTTGAGGTCGAATACGATCTGTCGAACGTGATGTTCGTCACGACCGCCAATACGCTGAACATTCCCGGCCCGCTTCTGGACCGTATGGAAATCATCCGTATCGCCGGTTACACCGAGGACGAGAAGCTGGAAATAGCCAAGCGGCACCTGTTGCCCAAGGCGATCAAGGACCACGCCCTGCAACCGAAGGAATTTTCGGTCACGGACGAAGCGCTGCGCAACGTCATCCGCCTTTATACGCGGGAAGCGGGCGTTCGTAGCCTCGAGCGCGAACTGATGACCCTTGCCCGCAAGGCCGTCACGGAAATCCTGAAGTCGAAGAAGAAGTCGGTGAATGTCACCGACAAGAACCTCTCCGACTATCTGGGTGTCGAACGGTACCGTTACGGTCAGGCCGAAGGCGAAGATCAGGTCGGCGTCGTCACGGGTCTTGCCTGGACGGAAGTCGGCGGCGAGCTTCTGACCATCGAAGGCGTCATGATGCCCGGCAAGGGCCGCATGACCGTCACGGGCAACCTCCGCGACGTGATGAAGGAATCGATCTCGGCTGCGGCATCCTATGTCCGCAGCAGGGCAATCGATTTCGGCATCGAGCCTCCGCTGTTCGACAAGCGCGACATCCACGTGCACGTGCCGGAAGGCGCGACGCCGAAGGACGGTCCGTCCGCCGGTATCGCCATGGTCACGGCCATCGTGTCCGTGCTGACCGGTATTCCGGTCCGCAAGGATATCGCGATGACGGGCGAGGTTACGCTGCGCGGTCGGGTTCTGCCGATCGGCGGACTGAAGGAGAAGCTCCTCGCGGCACTGCGCGGCGGTATCAAGAAGGTTCTGATCCCGGAAGAAAACGCCAAGGATCTGGCGGACATTCCGGACAATGTGAAGAACAGTCTCGAAATCGTGCCTGTCTCGCGGGTCGGCGAAGTGCTGAAGCACGCTCTGGTTCGCGAGCCCGAACCGATCGAATGGACCGAACCGGAAACCCCGGCAGCAGTGCCTTCGGTCGACGAGGACGCAGGCGCTCCGATGGCCCACTAAAAGGCCAATACGGTTCTGACAAACGAAATGCCGGGCAATTTGCCCGGCATTTCTGTGTTTAACCCCGGTTTTCCGGGGTTTTTTCGCATTGACAGGCTTGGTTTGTAAATCGTTTTGAATAAACTCCCCCCAATCCGGTCACGTTATCCGTTCCGGTAGACAAAGAAAGGAAATGCCAATGAACAAGAACGAATTGGTTGCCGCAGTTGCGGAAAAGGGCGGTTTGACGAAGGCTGATGCCGGCACGGCAGTTGACGCTGTGCTCGCTGCTGTCTCCGGCGCACTGAAGGCTGGCGAAGAAGTCCGCCTGCCTGGCTTCGGCGTTTTCTCCGTTTCGCACCGCGCTGCTTCGACCGGCCGCAATCCGTCGACCGGCAAGGAAGTCGCTATCCCGGCGCGCAACGTGCCGAAGTTCTCGGCCGGCAAGGGCCTGAAGGACGCCGTAAACGGCTAATCACGATCCGAAGGGTGCAAGCTCTTCGAACGGATCGTGACGATAAAATTCCGGCCATCGCGGCTCCGCCGCGAATGGCTGTCGAGAAGGCCCGGTTCAGCCGGGCTTTTTTCGTTGTGAAGGCGTTATGCACTGTTCGCGATGCGCTCAAATCTACTTGATGACCCTATACAACGGATGGTTGGGTCATATAGCCTTGCGGAAATTCAGATCGAAACCGTGAGGGCCAATGACCGCAGAGTCGAAATCGGTGCGCATCATTCGAACCATCGTTGAAACGCTTCGCCCGCAGTTCAACGTTGAATTATGGGACGGCAGCGTGATCGGCGCTTTCAACGGTCCGACACTTCAAATCAAGGATCCCTCGATTGTTCGGCAGATCGTGCTGAAGCCCAATTACGATTCACTGATTGACGTTTGGACGTCGGGCAGGATCGACATCAAGAACGGCACGATCTTCGATCTGGCGGAACTCCGCACGGATGGGAATCTGAAACAACGCATCAAGGCATTGCCCAAATGGCAATTGCTGAAAGACGTTCCCGCCCTGCTTTTGGCAGGCAAGCAGAAGCAGGATGAGCGCATCGACGGCAAATCGCCTTTCGTCAGCGGCTCTGACAAGGAAGCCATAACGCACCATTACGACGTCTCCAACGCGTTCTATAACCTCTTTCTTGATGAGCGTATGGTTTATACGTGCGGTTATTTCACCGATTGGTCGAACAGTCTCGATCAGGCGCAGGCCGACAAGCTGGAGCTGATTTGCCGCAAACTGCGCTTGCAGCCGGGTGACAGGCTTCTGGACATTGGTTGCGGCTGGGGCGCGATGCTGATTTATGCCGCGAAGAATTTCGGCGTCACCGGCGTCGGTGTTTCATTGTCGGAGGAACAAACCAGACTGGCGCGTGAGCGGATCAAGGCCGCAGGTCTGGAGGACAGGATTACCATCCACGTCAAGTCCTATACCGAGCTGGATGAACAGTTCGACAAGATCAGCTCGATCGGCATGTTCGAGCATGTCGGCATCGCCAATTACGATACATATTTCAGCACGGTGAACAAGCTGCTCAAGCCCGGCGGGCTCTATCTCCATCATGCAATTACGCGGCGGATGAAGCGCGACAAGAAGGCGTTCAAACGCAAGAGTGCCGAACATCTCGCACTGGTCAAATATATTTTTCCCGGCGGCGAGCTTGACCATCTCGGCATGACCGTCGGTAATCTCGAAGGCCACGGCTTCGAGGTCCACGATGTGGAAAATCTGCGCGAACATTATGGCCGGACCTGCCGTCTGTGGGCCGAACGCCTTCATGCAAATTTCGAGAAGGCCATAGCAGAAGTCGGCTATCGAAAAGCACGGTTGTGGCTGCTTTATCTAAGCGGTTGTGCGCTGGCCTTCGAACGCGGCACGGTGCAGATCAACCAGACACTGGCCTCAAGGCGCAAGCGTGGCATATCTGCCGTGCCGCAGACACGGGATGATATCTACCGGAACTTCAAACCCGACTAGGCTTGGCCCGGCTTCATCCGCAATCGCACTATCTTATTCGGCGGCTTCCGAACTCCGCTTCGGACGGCGTTCCAGCAGTTCCCTGAGGAACTGTCCGGTATAGGAGCGCTTTTCCGTGACAATGTCTTCCGGGCGTCCCACCGCAACGATTTCGCCGCCGCCGTCGCCGCCTTCCGGTCCAAGATCGATCACCCAGTCAGCCGTCTTGATGACTTCCAGATTGTGTTCGATCACCACGACCGTATTGCCCTGTTCAACCAGTTCGTGCAGCACTTCAAGCAGCTTTGCCACGTCATGGAAATGCAGGCCGGTGGTCGGCTCGTCCAGAATATAGAGCGTACGGCCCGTAGCGCGGCGCGACAATTCCTTGGCAAGCTTTACACGCTGCGCTTCACCGCCCGAAAGCGTCGTCGCCTGCTGGCCGACCTTGATATAACCAAGTCCGACCTTGACCAGCGTTTCCAGCTTGTCGCGGACCGCAGGCACGGCGGAGAAGAACTCAGCGCCTTCCTCCACCGTCATGTCCAGCACATCGGCGATGGACTTGCCCTTGAACAGCACTTCCAGCGTTTCGCGATTATAGCGCTGGCCGTGGCAGACGTCGCAGGTCACATAGACATCGGGCAGGAAGTGCATCTCGATCTTGATGACGCCGTCGCCCTGGCAGGCCTCGCAGCGTCCGCCCTTCACGTTGAACGAGAAGCGGCCCGGCTGATAGCCGCGCGCCTTGGCCTCCGGCAGACCCGCGAACCAGTCGCGGATCGGCGTGAAGGCGCCGGTATAGGTGGCCGGATTGGACCGCGGCGTGCGTCCGATCGGCGACTGGTCGATATCGATCACCTTGTCGAGGAATTCCAGCCCCTCGATGCGGTCATGTTCCGCCGGATGTTCGCGCGAACCCATGATGCGGCGTGACGCGGCCTTGAACAGCGTCTCGATCAGGAAGGTGGACTTGCCGCCGCCCGACACGCCGGTGACGGCCGTGAATGTGCCAAGCGGAATATCCGCCGAGACGTTTTTCAGGTTGTTGCCGCGCGCGCCGACGACCCGGATACGCCTGGACTTGGAAATCTTGCGACGTTCCGCCGGCACGGCGACCTCCATCGCGCCCGACAGATATTTGCCGGTCAGCGAATTGGCGTTGGCCATCACATCCTGCGGCGACCCTTGGGCGATAACCTTGCCGCCATGAACGCCCGCTGCGGGGCCGATATCGACCACGTAGTCGGCGGTCAGGATTGCGTCCTCGTCATGCTCCACGACGATGACCGTATTGCCGAGGTCGCGCAGGTGGCGCAGCGTGTCGAGCAGGCGGGCATTGTCGCGCTGATGCAAACCGATGGATGGTTCATCCAGCACGTAAAGCACGCCCGTCAGGCCGGAACCGATCTGCGAGGCGAGGCGGATGCGCTGGCTTTCGCCGCCCGACAGCGTGCCGGAATTGCGCGCAAGCGTAAGATAATCGAGGCCAACATCGTTGAGGAATTCCAGGCGCTCGCGGATTTCCTTGAGAATGCGCGCGGCGATCTCGCGCTGCTTCTCGTTGAAACTGCCGTCAATATCGCGGAACCAGCTATCGGCCTTGCGGATCGACATTTCGGTGATCTCGCCGATATGCTTCATTCCGACCTTGACCGCCAGCGCTTCCGGCTTGAGGCGATAGCCGTTGCAGGCGGGGCAGGGCGTCGAGGACATGAAGCGCTCGATCTCTTCGCGCGACCAGGCGGAGTCCGTCTCCTTCCAGCGGCGTTCCAGATTGGGGATGACGCCCTCGAAAGGCTTCGTCGTCTGGTAGGAGCGCAGGCCGTCATCGTACTGGAAAGTGATTTCCCTGCCCTTGGTGCCATAAAGAATGGCGTCGCGGGCTTCCTGCGAAAGATCGGCCCAGCGCGCGCCGGTCTTGAAGCCATAGGCCTTGCCGAGCGCTTCCAGCGTCTGGTTGTAATAGGGCGACGAAGACCGCGCCCATGGCGCGATGGCGCCGTCTTTCAGGGCGGCGGTTTCATCGGGAATGATGAGGTTCGGATCGATGGCCTGCTGCGTGCCCAGGCCGTCGCAGGTCGGGCAGGCGCCGAACGGATTGTTGAACGAAAACAGGCGCGGCTCGATTTCCGGAATGGTGAAGCCGGAAACCGGGCAGGCAAACTTTTCCGAGAACAGAATGCGTTCGTGCGTTTCGTTGGCCGACTTGTTGGCCGAGCCGCCTCCGGCTGTTTCTTCCAGCGGCAGTGGCTTGTCGGCAAATTCGGCAACCGCCAGACCTTCGGCAAGTTTGAGACAGGTTTCGAGACTGTCCGCCAGGCGCGTCGAAAGGTCGGGGCGCACCACGACACGATCGACCACTACGTCGATGTCGTGCTTGTATTTCTTGTCCAGCGCGGGGACGTCGGCGATCTCGTAGAAGGTGCCGTCCACCTTGACGCGCTGAAAGCCCTTCTTCTGGAGTTCGGCCAGTTCCTTCCTGTACTCGCCCTTGCGGCCGCGCACGATGGGCGCGAGGATGTAAAGGCGCGTGCCTTCCTCCAGCGTCAGGACGCGGTCGACCATCTGGCTCACCGTCTGGCTTTCGATGGGAAGGCCGGTCGCAGGCGAATAAGGCACGCCGACACGCGCGAAGAGCAGGCGCATATAGTCGTAGATTTCGGTGACGGTGCCGACCGTCGAACGCGGATTGCGGCTCGTCGTCTTCTGCTCAATGGAAATCGCGGGCGACAGGCCGTCGATCTGGTCCACGTCCGGCTTCTGCATCATTTCCAGGAACTGGCGCGCATAGGCCGAAAGGCTTTCGACATAACGGCGCTGGCCTTCCGCATAGATCGTGTCGAAGGCGAGCGAGGATTTGCCAGAGCCGGAAAGCCCCGTCATCACGATCAGCTTGTCGCGAGGCAGATCGAGATCGACATTTTTCAGATTGTGTTCGCGCGCGCCACGTATGGAAATGAATTTCTGATCGCTCATTCCGCGTCCTGCCTGATCATGGTGCCATGGATAGTCGGGCGCCGATTGTGAGGATACGTCGCGCCGCTCCATTATATGGGGTGGGACCTTCCAAGAAGAAGGGGTCTCCTGTCAATCGTTCGTATGAACTCCTGCTATCGGAGAACAAATATCGAACAACCAGCCTTCTGATAGGCGATACGAAATGTGAACGCAAGAGCGTTGACTGTCACTACTGACAGGAGCAGACTGATCCTGCTCGCTGATGGCGGAGAGGTGACGCGGTGGGATGACGCGACATCGGCAAGAGGTCCGCAGGAAGCGAGAAACCCAGTAGGGAGGTAAAGGAGCATGAGTCCACCTGACTAGGTTATGTCGCTTTCATGGAAATGAAAGGACAATCGGGTTCCGTCGCGGCAGCATCTTTTCGCAAGGAACGATGCCTCGTTGATTGAAACTGCGATTGCCGAAAATTTAGACATGCGCGGAGAGCGAATGGCCGTGCGCCTTCGATTTCCGAAAGATTTTGTCGACGAATTAGTGCCGACATCCGAGCATTGCTCAACCCCAAGCCCCGCGCGCCAAAGAAACAGTGAGCGGCGGGGCTTTTCATGTCGGGCGGACGGGTTTCAAGAGGGCTATTCCTTATCCGTCATCGCGTCCCGATCCCCTTTGCGCGGATGTCGTAAAAAATGCGCTCGAAAACGGCTTTCGCCAATTAAGGCAAATGCGGTTTCAGGCCCTCAAATAAGGCAAAGCGCATTATTCGCACCTCAGAGAGTGCAAAACCCCATTTGAATTATGGCAAAGGACAGACTTTTTCATGGCGAAAGCTTGCATTTTGAACAAAACAGGAACATAAACTCTGTGGACATTGATGAATTCGCTGTGTCGGGCTGAGCGCTTGTCGAGCCAGTCCTGTAAGGTAAATATCGAGTTTCTGGTGCTGGCGCGTTCTTGCGCCAGACCTTTCTTTTGGAAAGCACCTCTTGTCCGCGAAAGGATGTCGCGACGGGAGCGTGCATGTGAGACCCGGAGTAAGTTTTCGATGGCTGGTAGCGTCAACAAGGTCATTCTGGTCGGCAATCTTGGTGCCGATCCGGAAATTCGCCGCCTGAATTCAGGCGATATGGTCGCCAATCTGCGTATTGCGACGTCGGAAAGCTGGCGCGACCGCCAGACCGGCGAACGCAGGGACCGCACGGAATGGCACAGCGTCGTCATCTTCAATGAAAACCTCGCCAAGGTGGCCGAGCAATATCTGAAGAAGGGCGCCAAGGTCTATATCGAAGGCGCGCTCCAGACCCGCAAATGGCAGGACCAGAACGGCAATGACCGCTATTCGACGGAAGTCGTACTGCAAAAATTCCGCGGTGAATTGCAGATGCTCGACAGCCGCGGCGAAGGCGGCGGTGAGGGCCGCTCCTTCGGTGGCGGCGGCAATCGTAACCAGATGTCGGATTATTCCGGTGGCGGCGGTGATTTCGGTTCGTCCGGCCCGTCCAATCAGGGCGGCGGTGGCGGCGGTTTCTCCCGCGATCTCGACGACGAAATTCCATTTTGATTGAAAAAAGCGGGCGCATCAAACGCCCGCTTTTTTAGTTATACCGAATAGTTGGAATTCTTTAATAACTATTTGTTTTAATTTATTATTCCATGGAGTCGTTTTCAATCACGAATTCCATCCGGTCGGCCGAAAACCGCGTCAATGAATACTGGATGGGCTTTCCTGACGTATCGATATTGACGGCGCGGGCCGTCAGCACGATGGCGCCGGGTGAAAGCTTGAGATGTTTCAGGTCATAAGGGTCTGCATGGCGGGCGGATATGACAGTCGATTTTCGAAGATAATCCCCGACGCCCGCAGCCTTGAAGGCGGACGTTATCGAACCGCTGGCGGCATAGTCTTCCTTGAATGAAGGAAAAGCTGCCGGGTCCACCCAATGTGTCGCGATGGATATGGGATTCCCGTCCGCGCTGTGCATGGTTTCCAGCCGCAACGCTTCCGAACCGGGGTCGATTGCCAGCGCCAGCGCCACCTCGGCGGGCGCCTTTTCCATATGGGAACCAAGCAGTATGCCCTTCATTTCGCCGACTTGCAGGGCAAGCGCCTGCGAAATGCGGGTGCGGCGTCCAATCTGATAGGTGAGGCGCTTCGCATTGGCGACGAAGGTTCCGCGCCCCTGTTCTGCGCGCAATACACCTTCCTGCGTCAGGGCGGCGATAGCGCTGCGCACCGTGTGCCGATTGACGCCGAAACGTGTCGCCAGTTCCATCTCGGCTGGCATCCGTGCGCCCGACTGTAGCTTTCCGGCCATGATGTCGCCGCGTATCTCATCGGCAATCTGCCGCCAGATCGCCACGCCGCTATTTCTCTCAAGTCGTCCAATCTTTTTCATCAATGCCTTTGTCGTCAATTGTCATCATCCTGTCACTGGCAGGGTATAACTATATCATTATTGTATAGTTGTCTATATAAATAGACAATACGGATAACCAAATCAACGCGATCAAACAGGGCAGGCAAACGCATGCACACTATAGGGCAAAGTACGGGAAAAGGCGGAGCAACTGCCTTGCATAACGGAAATGCGATGGAGACGGCGCGTCAGTCCAGCATGGCGGCTCTGGCGCAGGCAAGCGGCGAGGAACTGAAAGCGTTCTGGCAGGATTGGGCTGACAAGCCCGAATTCGAGATCCTGCGCGGCCCGGAAACGGGGCTGGTGATGCTGCGCGGGCGCATCGGCGGCGGCGGTTCTCCTTTCAATGTCGGTGAAGCGACAGTTACACGCGCCACGGTGCGACTGGCCGACGGTTCGGTCGGACATTCCTATGCGCTTGGCCGCGATCAGGAAAAGGCACGGCTTGCTGCTCTTTTCGATGCGCTCTGGCTGAATGATGCGCATCGCGAGGCGGTGGAGACAAAGGTACTGAACGTCCTGCGCCAGCGCATCGACAAAGCCGACAACACGATACGCAGCGAAGCGGCCGCCACCAAGGTCGATTTCTTCACAATGGTTCGGGGAGACAACTGATGCTCCATACTACTCCTGCATTCGAGGGCGGGTTCGCCAATCCGGTGACGGATGCACAAGCGGCATTTCATGCCATCATGCACGCCATGGCCAATCCGGGCCGCATTTATCCGCTGGAACGTACCGCCAATCCGCCAAAGCCGCTGACACAGGAACTGGGCGTGGTAGCAGTGACGCTTCTCGATCACGACGCGACTTTCTGGTGCGACAGCACCATTGCTGCGGATGAAAATGCAACCGCCTGGCTGACATTCCATACCGGCGCGCCGCGCATCGACAATTCGACAATCGCACAATTCGCACTGGTAAGCGACGTATCGTTGCTGCCGGCTTTCGCGGATTTTTCGCAAGGCGAGCCGGAGTTTCCCGACCGTTCGACTACGGTGGTTCTTGCGGTCAGCTCGCTGACCGACGGGCAGGGCTTTGTACTCAAAGGCCCCGGCATCGACGGCGAACGCAGCCTGCATGTGACCGGTCTGCCGCAGGATTTTGCCGGGCAATGGCGTGAAAACGGCGCGCAATATCCGCTTGGCGTTGATCTTGTTCTGGTTTGCGATCGCGCCGTCGCGGCCCTGCCGCGCACGACGCGCATTACCCTTCAGAAGCATGATCCCGAAAAGTGGGAACCGGTTTTCGGAAGAGATCATGCGCAAGTAAAGAGAGAGGGCTGAAAATGTATGTTGCCGTAAAGGGTGGCGAAACGGCCATCCGCAATGCCCACCGTCTTCTCGATGATCGTCGCCGGGGTGACCGTGCGGTCCCCGCCCTTCGTCTTGATCAGATTGCAGAGCAACTGGCACTGGCCGTTGATCGCGTCATGGCCGAAGGTTCGCTTTTTGATCGCGAACTGGCGGCGCTTGCCGTGCGCCAGTCGCGTGGCGATCTGATCGAATCGATCTTCCTCGTGCGTGCCTATCGCACGACTTTGCCGCGCTTTGGCTATTCGCGTCCGATGGAAACCGCGAATATGCTGATCGAACGGCGTATTTCCGCGACCTACAAGGATCTGCCGGGCGGACAATTGCTCGGGCCAACCTTCGACTATACGCATCGTCTTCTCGATCCGGCATTGGCTGGCGATGTCGCCGTTCCCGAACCGGAACTGCGCGAAGCCGAGAAGGAAGAAACGCCCCGCGTGACCGATATTCTGGGCGTCAACGGCATGATCGAAGACGATGGCTCGCTGCCGGAAGGCCACGAACCGGGTGATCTGACCCGCGAGCCGTGGACTTATCCCATGGAACGCGATCTGCGCTTGCAGGCGCTGGCGCGTGGCGATGAAGGCTTTTTGCTGGCGCTCGGCTATTCCACGCAGCGCGGCTACGGCAACAACCACCCCTTCGTCGGCGAGATACGCATTGGCGAGGTCGAGGTTGAATTCGACGTGCCGGAACTGGGCTTTGCGATTTCTCTTGGCCGGGTGCAACTGACCGAATGCCAGATGGTCAACCAGTTCAAGGGCTCGGCCAAGCAGCCGCCGCAGTTTACACGCGGTTACGGTCTGGTTTTTGGCCAGAGCGAACGCAAGGCCATGTCCATGTCGCTCGTTGATCGCGCGCTGCGCGTGCGTGAATTCGATACCGACGTGACCGCGCCCGCGCAGGACGAAGAATTTGTCATCTCGCATTCCGACAATGTGCAGGCAACCGGTTTCGTCGAACATCTGAAACTGCCGCATTACGTGGATTTCCAGGCTGAACTCGAACTCATCCGCCGCATGCGCGCGGAATATGAACAAACGCACGCTGAGGCAGAGACAAAGGAAGCCGCAGAATGAGCGATCTGGCCCATTACAATTTCGCCTATCTGGACGAACAGACCAAGCGGATGATCCGCCGCGCCATTTTGAAGGCCATTGCGGTTCCCGGCTATCAGGTGCCTTTCGCAAGCCGCGAAATGCCGATGCCCTATGGCTGGGGCACAGGCGGCGTGCAGGTCACGGCTTCGATCCTTGGGCCCGACGATGTGCTGAAGGTCATCGATCAGGGTGCGGACGACACCACCAATGCCGTCTCGATCCGCGCCTTTTTCCAGAAGACCGCCAATGTCGCCGTCACGACCCATACCGGCGAGGCAACGGTTATCCAGACCCGCCACCGCATTCCAGAATATCCCATGACCGAGGGGCAGGTGATCGTCTATCAGGTGCCGATCCCCGAACCCTTGCGCTTTCTGGAACCGCGTGAAACGGAAACGCGCAAGATGCATGCGCTCGCCGAATATGGCCTCATGCATGTGAAGCTGTATGAAGACATTGCGCGTCACGGCCATATCGCCAAGACCTATGATTATCCGGTGATGATCGAAGGGCGCTATGTCATGGCCCCGTCGCCGACGCCGAAATTCGACAATCCGAAAATGCATATGTCGCCAGCCTTGCAGCTTTTCGGCGCGGGGCGCGAAAAGCGCATCTACGCCGTGCCGCCCTATACGCAGGTCGTCAGCCTCGATTTCGAGGATCATCCGTTCGAGGTGCAGAAGTTCAAGGAACCCTGCGCGCTGTGCGCCGCCAAGGGCGTCTATCTGGATGAAGTCGTGCTCGATGATCGCGGCGGCTCGATGTTCGTCTGCTCCGACACCGATTTTTGTGAAGAACGTCAGGCTGCGGGCCATTTTGGCCATCTGTCAGCCAATTACAATCAGGCCGCAGCCAAGGAAATTGTAAAATGAACGAGCAACCTCTGCTGCGTGTCAACAACCTGTCCAAATTCTACGGCAATCGCCGTGGCTGCGCGGATGTTTCCTTCAATCTGTGGCCGGGCGAAGTGCTGGCCATCGTCGGTGAATCCGGTTCCGGCAAGACGACGCTTCTCAACAGTCTTGCCACACGGCTGGAGCCGACATCGGGCACGGTTGAATACCGGATGCGCGACGGCGAATTCCGTGACCTCTACAGAATTGGCGAGGCGGAACGGCGTCTATTGATGCGCACCGATTGGGGTTTCGTGCACCAGAACCCGGCGGACGGCCTGCGCATGACGGTTTCGGCGGGCGCGAATGTCGGTGAACGCCTGATGGCGGTCGGTGAGCGCCATTATGGCAATATCCGCGAAAACGCCACGCAATGGCTTGGCCGCGTTGAAATTGCCGCCGACCGTATCGACGATCAGCCGCGCGCCTTTTCGGGCGGCATGCGCCAGCGTTTACAGATTGCCCGCAATCTCGTCACCGCACCGCGACTTGTGTTCATGGATGAACCGACCGGCGGTCTTGATGTGTCGGTGCAGGCGCGTCTTCTCGATCTCTTGCGCAGTCTGGTTCACGATCTTGGCCTTTCGGTCATCATTGTCACGCACGATCTGGCCGTGGCGCGTCTTCTGTCCCATCGCATCATGGTCATGAAAGACGGCCATATTATCGAACAGGGGCTGACCGACCGTGTTCTCGATGATCCGCAGGCGCCATACACGCAATTGCTCGTGTCTTCAATTCTCCAAGTATAAACAGATAATTACCGTATGTTCTTGATGAATCAATGAAACATGCACGAGGTGAAAAATGTCTCTCTCATCCTCTCCGCTGACTGTATCGGATGTCGCGAAAACCTTCACCATGCATTTGCAGGGCGGTATCGAACTGCCGGTCGTGCGTGGCGTGAACTTTGAACTCAAGGCCGGTGAATGCGCGGTGCTTGGCGGGCCATCGGGTGCGGGCAAAAGCTCGATCCTGAAAATGGTCTATGGCAATTATGCCGTGAATAGCGGCACGATCCTGATCCGCCACGGCGACGAAATGGTGGATCTCGCCATTGCCGACCCGCGTGAGGTTCTGGCGGTACGGCGCGACACGATCGGCTATGTCAGCCAGTTCCTGCGCACGCTGCCGCGTGTCGCGGCCATCGATGTGGTTGCCGAACCACTGATCGCGCGTGGGACCGACCATGAAGCGGCCCTGAAGCGGGCGCGCGAACTGCTCGCCATGCTCAACCTGCCGGAACGGCTCTGGGCCTTGCCGCCCGCGACTTTCTCCGGCGGCGAACAGCAGCGCGTCAATATTGCACGCGGCTTCATCACCGATCATCCGGTGCTGCTTCTTGACGAGCCGACCGCTTCGCTCGACGCGAAAAACCGCGCCGTCGTGGTCGAACTCATCCGGGCCAAAAAGGCCGAAGGCGTCGCCATGCTGGGCATCTTCCACGACGAGGATGTGCGCGAAGAAGTGGCGGATCGCATCATCGATGTCACGGCATTTTCTCCGAGGGGGCACGCATGACCAAACTCTCCGTCGAACCTCTGGTTCATGCCACGGCAGAAGTCCGCGACTGCCAGCTTGGCCGTTATACGGAAGTGGGGGCACGCAGCCGCATTTCCGAAGTGACGCTGGACGATTATTCCTATCTCGGCATCGATTGCGAGATGTGGTGCGCGGAGATCGGAAAATTCTCCAACATCGCCAGCCATGTGCGCATCAATGCGACCAAGCACCCTATGTGGCGCGCCACGCTTCATCATTTCACCTACCGGGCAGGGGACTACTGGCCGGATGCCGAGCACGAGGCTGAATTTTTCGACTGGCGGCGCGGCAACAAGGTGGTGATCGGCCACGATACCTGGCTCGGCCACGGTTCCACGATTCTGCCGGGCGTGACCGTTGGAAACGGCGCCGTTATCGGGGCCGGTGCGGTGGTCAGCCGGGACGTCGCGCCCTATACGATTGTCGGCGGCGTGCCTGCGCGCCTCATCCGCGAGCGTTTCGATGCCGCGACCGGCAACCGTCTCGACCGGCTCGCTTGGTGGGACTGGAGCCACGAGCGCCTGCGCGATGCGCTCGATGATTTCCGTGCGCTCGATATCGAAGCCTTCCTCGCGAAATATGAAACACCCGCCAATGCCAATGCGGTCCTGAAAGAGCTATCCAATGGCTAATGAAATCGTTCTGAAAAACGCACGCATCGTGCTTGCCGACGATGTTGTCTCCGGCTCGATCCTGATCCGCGACGGCAAGATCGCGGCAATCGATCAGGGCAACACCCACGTTGGCGACGACATGGATGGCGATTACGTCATTCCGGGCCTGATCGAGTTGCACACAGATCAACTCGAAAGCCATTATGCGCCGCGCCCGAAAGTACGCTGGAATGTCGATGCCGCCGTGCAGGCGCATGACGCGCAGGTTGCCGCTTCGGGCATCACGACTGTCTTCGATGCCATGCGCGTCGGTTCGGATTATGACAAGGATTTCGACGGACGTGACATGCGCCTTCTGGCGGATGCGATTGAAAGCGGCGTGCGTGAAAACCGGCTGCGCGCCGACCATTTCCTGCACCTGCGCTGTGAGGTTTCCGCCGCCGACTGTCTGGAAAGTTTTGCGCTGTTCGAGAATGACGACCGGGTCAAGCTTGCCTCGCTCATGGATCATGCGCCCGGTCAGCGTCAATTCGTTGATCTTGATACATATCGCACCTATTACATGCGCAAGATGAAACTCACCGACGAGGAATTCCGGGTGCATTGCGACAAGCGTATGGCGGATTCGGATGCCTATGCCTCCAGGCATCGCCGCGCCATTGCCGATCTCGCTGCAACGCGCGGCATCGTTCTGGCAAGCCATGACGACGCCACGAGCACCCATGTCGATGAATCGCTCGATCATGGCGTGCGCATCGCTGAATTCCCGACCACGATGGAAGCAGCCGTTGCCTCCAAGGGAGCTGGCCTTTCGATTCTGATGGGCGCGCCGAATATCGTGCGCGGCGGATCGCATTCCGGCAATATCGCCGCCCGCGATCTGGTGGACAATGGCAGCCTCGACATATTGTCATCGGACTATATTCCGTTCAGCCTGATCCAGTCGGCTTTCGGTCTTGCTTCGGGCGAACGCCCGGTTGCCCTGCCGGACGCGATCCGCTTTGTAACCAAGAACCCGGCCGATGCCGTGAGCATGGACGATCGCGGCGAAATCGCTCTCGGCAAGCGCGCCGATCTGGTGCGCGTGCGCACCAATGGCGCGATCCCGGTGGTGCGTACCGTCTGGCGCGAAGGCGAGCGGGTGCTGTGATGCAAGTGCAAAATCAGGAGCCGAAAGGCTGTTTCGTCGCGGTTGTCGGCCCCAGCGGGGCCGGCAAGGACACGATCATGGACGCAGCGCGCGCCGCCCTTGCAGGCGACGCGCGTTTTCATTTTGTGCGCCGTGTCATCACGCGCCCGCAAATGCCCGGCACCGAGGATCACGACAGCCTCGATGAGACAGCGTTTTCGAAGGCGGCAAGCGAAGGTGCTTTCGCGCTGCACTGGCAGGCGCATGGCCTGCATTATGGCTTACCGAAAGAACTGGACGATACGATTTCCAGCGGAACCGTGGTGATCGCCAATGTCTCGCGCCGGGTTCTCGGCGATATCCGCAGGCTTTATCCGCAGCGTTCGGTCGTTGTTATCACGGCCCGTTCCGAGGTGTTGGCCGAGCGTCTGGCCTCACGCGGCCGCGAAAGCCGTGAGGAAATTATCGCCCGCCTTTCACGCGAAGTAAGATTCGATGACGGTGCCGCAGATGTTGTCACAATAGACAATTCCGGCGATGTCGGTACATCCACAGAGGCCTTCCTGTTTCACCTGCGTGAAACTGTTATTAAAACAATCGCTTGAAGAAAAAACTTATAGTGTCGTGTAAATTTACACAAACGTCATTGTTCGTTCATTGCAGTGTCACCGATCCAATTAATAGTGAGCATGAATGGAGACGAATTCATGCTTCAACTGAAGAACGTAACGCGCCGCTATAACGACAAGGTGGCGGTTTCGGGCGTCGATCTCGAAATCGAACCGGGCACGTTTGTTGGCATTATCGGGCGTTCAGGCGCGGGAAAATCGACGCTTCTGCGTATGATCAACCGTCTCGTGGAGCCTTCCGAGGGAAGCGTTCACTGGGATGGTCGCGATATTACCGGACTGAAGGGCGCGGGCCTTCGCGACTGGCGCGCGCAATGCGCGATGATCTTCCAGCACTTTAATCTGGTTGACCGTCTCGACGTGCTGACCAATGTGCTGATGGGGCGTCTGAACTATGTTTCGACGGCGAAATCGCTTCTGCGTGTCTGGAATGACGAAGAGCGCCTGATCGCACTTTCCGCCTTGCAGCAGTTCGATATCGCGCATCTGGCGGCGCACCGAGCCGACGAGCTTTCCGGCGGCCAGCAGCAGCGCGTGGCCATCGCCCGTGCGCTCGTCCAGCAGCCCCGCATCATTCTGGCCGACGAGCCTATCGCCTCGCTCGACCCGCGCAACACCCGCAGCGTGATGGACGCGCTTCGTCGCATCAACCGCGAATACGGCATTACGGTGCTGTGCAATCTGCATTCACTCGATATTGCGCGCAGCTATTGCGACCGTCTGGTCGGCATGTCGGCGGGCAAGGTCGTCTTTCGCGGCACGCCCTCGATGCTGACCGACATGGCGGCGCGTGACCTTTACGGCATGGAAGCCGCCGACGTCATCGATTCCAACGGTGAGGTCGAGCCGATGCCAATGCCGGTTCCGCAGTCGGCTGAAGCCGTTCTGCGCCAGATTTCCGCCTGAGCGCAACCGCTCCGGAAAAATACGTTCCAAATCAGGGATTAACAGGAGATACCCATGCTTAACCGTAGAACCTTTCTGGCGGCCGTCGCGCTCACAGCGACGATGACCTTTCATGTCCAGGCTGCCGACTGGAGCAAGGATTACCCGGAACTCGTCCTGGGACTGATCCCGGCCGAAAACGCCTCGACCACCTCCGACCGTTACGCACCGCTCGCAGCCTATCTGAGCAAGGAACTCGGCACCAAGGTCACGCTGCGCGTCGCCAATGACTATGCGGCCGTCATCGAAGGCCAGCGCGCCGGTAACATTCAGATTGCCTTTTACGGCCCTGCATCCTATTCGCGCGCCGTCATGACCGGCGTTGAGACGACCCCGCTCGTCAATCAGCGCCACAACACCGGCGTCAACGGCTACTACTCCGTCGTTTATGTCCGCGCCGACAGCCCGTATCAGAAAATGGATGACCTCAAGGGCAAGACCATTGCGCTCGTCGATCCGAACTCGACCTCGGGCAACAACGCACCGCGTTACTTCCTCAACCGCGAAGGCTACAGCGTCGATTCGTTCTTCGGTAAGAACTTCTTCGCCGGCAGCCATGAGAACGCCGTTCTCGCGCTTGCACAGGGCACCGCTGACGCTGCGGCCAATGCCTGGAACTCGGAAGACGACTCCAACCTGACCCGCATGATCAGCCGCGGCGTTCTCAAGGATGCCAACGGCAAGGAAATGACCAAGGACGATTTCCGCATCATCTTCAAGTCGGACTTCCTCCCCGAAGGCCCGTTTGCTGTTCTCAGCACGCTGCCGGACCAGCTCAAGGCCGACATCAAGCAGGCTTTCCTCGATATGCCGAAAAAGGACAAGGCTGGCTTCGACGCGCTGTCCGATGGCAAGGACAAGGAATTCGTGGCAACCGAAGCCAAGGAATATGAGCCGATCATCGAAATGCTCAAGTTCAACGACAAGGCACGCAAGTCCTGATCGACAGAACGATTGAAGTGCCCGGAGCCGACACGGCTTCGGGCATTTTTATGGGAATGATCGCATGACGGTATCATCACTCGACGGCAGCGGCGCAAAAAGCCTGCTTGCCGATTATCGCAGGGAAGTCGGCAAGAGGCGTCTCTACGGTATCGCGCTCCTCCTTGCGCTTGTCGCTATCGCCATGGCTGCTTCCGTTGTCGCCGACGTTCGGCCGGGCACCCTGGCCGAAAACATCTTCCGCTTCACGAACTATCTCGGCCGCATCCTTCCAGACCTGACCATCGCCAATTTCTGGAGCGATCTGGCGACCTGGTACTGGAACCTCGGCGGCTGGCTCAAAATGCTTTTCGAGACGCTGCTGATCGCCTATCTGGCGACGCTGATCGGCGCGGCCATCGCTTTTGCGGCGTCTTTCGCCGCGTCATCCAACATGGCGCCGAATTCGACCGTGCGCTTCATCGTCCGGCGCGGTCTGGAGTTGCTGCGCACGGTGCCTGAAATCGTCTTTGCGCTTTTGTTCGTCATTGCCTTTGGTCTGGGACCTATGGCCGGTGTTCTGGCGCTGATGCTGCATACGGCAGGCTCGCTCGGCAAACTGTTTTCCGAAGTGGTCGAGAATATCGATATGCGCCCCGTGGAAGGCATTCGCGCCTCCGGCGGCTCCGGCCTGCAAGTGATCCGTTTCGCGGTGCTGCCGCAGGTGGCGGCAAATTTTGCCTCCTATGGCCTGCTGCGGTTTGAAATCAATGTGCGCGGCGCATCCGTGATGGGCTTTGTCGGGGCAGGCGGCATCGGGCAGGAACTGCTCACCTCCATCCGCCAGTTTTATTACAGCGACGTCAGCGCCATCCTGCTTCTGATCATCGTCACGATCTTTGCGATCGACCTTGTCACGCAGCGCATCCGCCACGCGCTTCTGGGCCGCATCGGTTAAACGGGAGATCATCATGACTGACATTGCACAAAGTCTCTCCCGCGAGGCGCACGCGCGCGAAAAGGAATTGCGGGCGGAGCATGGCGATCTGTTCGGCAATTCCCGCACATGGCGCAATTGGGCGATCGCAGCCATTGCAATCGTCGCTTCGGTCTGGTTCGCGCTCTACTGGCTCGATTTTTCGCTGCTGCGCATTGTGAACGGCCTCGGAAGGCTTGGCGATTTCGCGCTGATGATGATGCCTCCATCCGCCGGCGGGCGTTTCGGCCTTTATCTATGGTCGATGATGGAAACGCTTGCCATCGCCTATCTGGGTACGCTGCTGGCCGCGCTCTTCGCCTTTCCTTTCGGCTTTCTGGCCGCAAAGAACATCATCCCGAACATATTCGTGCATTTCGGCATTCGCCGCTTCCTCGACACGATCCGTGGCGTCGATACGCTGATCTGGGCGCTGATCTGGGTTTCGGTCGTGGGCCTCGGTCCCTTCGCGGGCATCCTCGCCATCGCCTGTTCGGATTTCGGTTCGTTCGGCAAGCTGTTCTCGGAATCCATCGAGGGCGCCGACAGGAAGCCGGTCGAAGGCGTGGTGTCGTCAGGCGGCAGCAGGTTACACGGCTATCGCTTCGGTATTCTGCCGCAGGTGCTGCCGCTGATCGGCAGTCAGGTGCTCTATTTCTTCGAGTCGAATACCCGTTCGGCCACTATCATCGGCATCGTCGGGGCAGGCGGCATCGGCTCCCATCTGGCCGAACAGATCAAGGTTTTGAACCTTCAGGACGTTTCTTTCCTCATCATCATGATCCTCGTTGCCGTTGCCGTCATAGATTGGTTCTCGTCGAAACTGCGTCATGCCATGATCGGCAAGAAGGCGATGAAGTCGGCTTAACCGCCGATCAGCGTCTTTACGCCATCGGCGACGAACTGCACCGCGAGAGCCGCCAGAATGACGCCAAGAAGGCGGGTCAGGATGGAACGGCCGGTTTCACCCAGAAACCGGTCGACCCGCTCGGCCAACAGAAGCACGATATAAGTGATCAGCAGGCAGACGAAGATGACGCCGAGAAGGGCGGCTTTCGGCCCGACGCCCTGGAAAGAGTTCGATGTCAGCACGATAGCCGAGATCGCGCCCGGCCCGGCAATCAGCGGGATGGCAAGAGGAAAGGCCGCGATATTGCGGATGTGATCCTTGGTGATGGCGACTTCGGCGCTCTTTTCCTTGCGCTCCGTGCGCTTCTCGAAAATCATCTCGAAGGCGATCCAGAACAGGAGAAGGCCGCCAGCAACCCTGAATGCGCCGATGGTGATGCCGAACATGCCGAGAATTTGCGCGCCCGCTATCGCAAAAAGCGCCATGACCGCGAAACCGATGATCGAGGCGCGCAGCGCGACCTGGCTCCGGTCGCCGCGTTTCATGCCCGGCGTCAGCGCCAGAAACAGCGGCGCAAGGCCCGGTGGATCGATTGTGACAAGAAGAGTAACGAAGGCGCTGAAAACCGTATCGTAGAACCCCATACTGCACGCGCCCTTTTCATTGTCCTGTTATGCTCAATTCGATGCGTCGATTGTAGACGATTAGGCCCGCATGGTCGATGCGAAGCGCCGTTGCGGACAAGATCGTTGCGCCATCTTTATGTGAATATCTCATAAGCGATTGATATATATAATGGAATTAGCTCGCCGAAACGGTCGTGAAATTGGCGTTTTTTGCTGCTTTCCGTTATAAAGTGACTTTATCGATTCTGTTGAGAAAGAAATCTGAATAGTGTCAGATCAAACGCCTCCACCCGGTTCCGACGATATGAATGGTGGCCCGCACGGCGGCCCCAGCGGTATCGAACCGATTTCCATTATCGAGGAGATGCAGCGCTCCTATCTCGATTACGCGATGAGCGTGATCGTGAGCCGCGCTCTGCCCGACGTGCGCGACGGCCTGAAGCCCGTGCACCGGCGCATTCTCCATGCCATGAACGAGATGAACCTCGCCTATAACCGCCCGTACCGCAAGTCGGCAGGTGTGGTCGGTGAGGTGATGGGTAAATACCATCCGCATGGCGACGCCTCCATTTACGACGCCCTCGTGCGTATGGCGCAGGATTTCTCCATGCGCGATCCGCTCGTGGACGGGCAGGGCAATTTCGGCTCCATCGACGGCGATCCGCCGGCGGCGATGCGTTATACCGAATGCCGTCTGGAAAAGCTTTCTGAAACCATCCTGTCGGATATCGACAAGGACACGGTCGATTTTCAGGACAATTATGACGGACGCGAGCAGGAACCGGTGGTCATGCCCGCGCGGTTCCCGAACCTGCTCGTCAACGGTTCGGGCGGCATCGCGGTCGGCATGGCGACCAATATTCCGCCGCACAATCTCGGCGAAATCATCGACGGCTGCGTGGCGCTGATCGACAATCCGGCTATCGAGCTTCCGGAGATGATGGAAATCATTCCGGGTCCCGATTTCCCGACCGGCGGCATCATTCTGGGCCGCAACGGAATCAATTCGGCCTATTCGACGGGCCGCGGCTCCGTCATCATGCGCGGTCGCGCCACCATCGAGCCGATGCGCGGCGACCGTGAGGCCATCATCATCACCGAGATTCCCTATCAGGTGAACAAGGCTTCGATGATCGAGAAAATGGCCGAACTGGTGCGCGACAAGCGCATCGAGGGCATTTCCGATCTGCGCGACGAATCCGACCGCGAAGGCTATCGCGTCGTGGTGGAATTGAAGCGCGACGCCGTGGCCGATGTGGTGCTGAACCAGCTTTACCGCTACACGCCGCTGCAAACCTCGTTTGGCTGCAACATGGTGGCGCTGAACGGCGGCAAGCCGGAACAGCTTGTCCTTCTCGATATATTGCGCGCCTTCGTCTCCTTCCGCGAGGAAGTGGTGACGCGTCGCACCAAGTTCCTGCTCAACAAGGCGCGTGATCGCGCGCATGTGTTGGTCGGCCTGGCCATTGCGGTTGCCAATATCGATGAGGTGATCGCGCTGATCCGCCGCGCGCCCGATCCGACGACGGCGCGCGAACAGTTGATGGAACGCCGCTGGCCGGCATCCGATGTGGCTCCGCTGATCCAGCTCATCGACGATCCGCGCCACACGCTCAACGACGACAACACCTACAACCTCTCCGAAGAACAGGCTCGTGCCATTCTCGAGCTGCGCCTCCAGCGCCTGACGGCGCTCGGACGCGACGAAGTGGCCGACGAGTTGAACAAGATCGGCGAGGAAATCCGCGATTACCTCGATATTCTCGGCTCGCGCCTGCGCGTCATGACCATCGTGAAAGATGAGATGATCGCCGTGCGTGACGAGTTCGCCACGCCGCGCCGCACCGAAATCGGTTTCGGCGGCGCCGAAATGGACGACGAGGACCTGATCGCCCGCGAGGATATGGTCGTCACCGTCAGCCATGCGGGCTATATCAAGCGCGTTCCGCTCGCCACCTATCGCGCGCAGCGTCGCGGCGGCAAGGGCCGCTCCGGCATGGCGACGAAGGACGAGGATTTCGTGACGCGGCTGTTCGTGGCCAACACGCACACGCCGGTTCTGTTCTTCTCCTCACGCGGTATCGTCTATAAGGAAAAGGTCTGGCGTCTGCCGGTCGGCACGCCGCAATCGCGCGGCAAGGCGCTCATCAACATGCTGCCCTTGCAGCAGGGCGAGCGCATTACGACCATCATGCCGCTACCGGAGGACGAGGATTCCTGGGCAAACCTCGACGTCATGTTCTCCACGACGCGCGGCACGGTGCGCCGCAACAAGCTCTCGGACTTCGTTCAGGTCAACCGCAATGGCAAGATCGCCATGAAGCTTGACGACGAGGGCGATGAAATCCTCTCGGTCGATACCTGCACGGAATTCGATGACGTGCTGCTCACCTGCGCCGGCGGCCAGTGCATCCGCTTCCCCGTCACCGATGTGCGCGTCTTCGCGGGCCGCAACTCCATCGGCGTGCGCGGCATCAATCTGGCGGACGGCGACAAGGTCATCTCCATGGCCATCCTGCATCACGTCGATGCGGATGCGGCGGAGCGCTCGGCCTATCTCAAGCGCTCGATTGCCGAACGCCGCGCACAGGGCGCGGACGATGCCGACGATATCGTGGTGGTCGGTGAGGAAGTCGGAACCGAAACGGAACTCAACGAAGAGCGTTATCAGGAGCTGAAAGCGCGGGAAGAAACCGTTCTGACCGTCAGCGAATATGGCTACGGCAAGCGGTCTTCCTCCTATGAATTCCGCGTTTCCGGCCGAGGCGGCAAGGGTATCCGCGCCACCGATACGTCGAAGACGGACGAGATCGGCAAGCTGGTGGCTTTGTTCCCGGTCGAGGCGAGCGACCAGATCCTGCTGGTTTCTGATGGCGGACAGCTCATCCGCGTGCCGGTCGACGGAATCCGTATCGCCGGACGCTCCACCAAGGGCGTCACGATCTTCAACACCGCGGACAGCGAGAAGGTTGTCTCGGTGGAACGCATATCCGAAGCCGATAGCGACGAAGAGAACGGCGATGGCGACGACGCGACGCCGGAAGGCGAAGCACCTGTCGCGACCGGGGAATAACCAAACAGGCCCGGCGACCCGGGCCTGCCAGCCGTCTCGATAAGCTTCAATGAAAAAGGCCGATGGCGGAAACCATCGGCCTTTTTCAGATGCCAAGACTGGAGGAATTGGCGATCGGGAAAACTCTTCGGGATCGCGCCTACCGCGAACGCATGTTGCGCAGTGTATCCAGATCGAATGCCACCTGGCGCACGCGCTGACGCTTGGATTCCTTCTCCTCAAGAAGCAGTATGATTGCCGATGCGGCCATCGCGACCATCATGGATAATGCCAGAAGAAAGATCATCATCATCTTATCCTTTCGACATACATACGCTTCAGAAACGAAAAGGTTGCACCGAATTTGCACCTATTCTGGTAAATCGGTTGTGAACATGCCGTGAAATTGCCGTTCATGTCGCGTTCATCTGCTTTCTTGGTTTCTATTTTCTTATCGCTGTGGTTCTTGTTGAAAATCCTGTCAGAAAAGGCTAGCTGGAAGAAATGACGATCGCGATCTATGCGGGCTCCTTCGACCCGGTGACAAACGGCCATATGGATGTCCTCAAGGGTGCCTTGCGCCTTGCCGATAAGGTAATTGTCGCCATCGGCGTTCATCCGGGCAAAAAGCCGCTTTTCACCTTCGAAGAACGTGTGGAACTCATTGACGAGAGCGCCAAGGTCATTCTGGGAAAGGATGCGGCGCGGGTTTCCGTCATTTCCTTCGACGGGCTGGTCATCGATGCGGCACGCAGGCACGGCGCGCAATTGATGGTGCGGGGCCTGCGCGACGGCACCGATCTCGATTACGAAATGCAGATGGCAGGCATGAACGGCACCATGGCGCCGGAATTGCAGACTGTCTTCCTGCCAGCCGACCCGGCTGTACGCACGATTACCGCCACATTGGTTCGCCAGATTGCCTCCATGGGTGGCGATATCGAGCCTTTTGTTCCAGTGGCTGTCGCCACTGCCTTGAACGCCAAACTCAAATCCTGATTGCAGGGAGTTTTTTCAATCATGTCCATTATTCGCTCAGTGCTTGCCGCTGCCGCTTTCTTCGCGCTGTCACAGGGGGCTGTGCAGACGGCTTCCGCCGCGAATGCTGAAAACACCGTGGTCCTCAAGCTGAAGGATGGCGACGTCGCTATCCAGCTTCGCCCGGATCTGGCGCCGAAGCATGTCGCGCAGATCGAAAAGCTCGTCCGCGAAGGCGCGTATAACGGCGTTGCCTTTCACCGTGTCATTCCCGGCTTCATGGCCCAGACCGGCGACGTGAAGTTCGGCAATATGGATAAGGGTTTCGATGCCGCGCGCGTCGGCACCGGCGGTTCGGACTATCCCGATATTCCGGCTGAATTCTCGAAGGAACCATTCGTGCGCGGTACGGTCGGCATGGCGCGCAGCCAGAACCCGAACTCGGCCAACTCGCAGTTTTTCATCATGTTTGCCGACGGTTCCTTCCTCAACGGCCAGTATACCGTGGTCGGCAAGGTTGTCAGCGGCATGGATACCGTGGACAAGATAAAGAAGGGCAGCGAGTCCGATAACGGCTCCGTCGAGAACCCGGACAAGATCGTCAAGGCCACGCTACAGGCCGACAAGAAGTAAAATACAAGGAGAGGCCCAATGGCTTACAAAGACCCTGAAAACACGCTCGTTCTGGAAACCACCAAGGGTAATGTGGTTCTGGAACTCTATCCTGAACTCGCCCCGGATCACGTTGCGCGCATCAAGGAACTGGCCCGCGAAGGCGCTTATGACGGCGTTGTCTTCCACCGTGTGATCGACGGCTTCATGGCCCAGACCGGCGATGTGAAATTCGGCAAGTCCGGCGGCGCTCACTTCAACGGTTCGCGCGCTGGCATGGGCGGCTCCGACAAGCCGGACCTGAAGGCCGAATTCTCCAATACGCCGCACAAGCGCGGCACGGCTTCCATGGCGCGTTCGGCCAATCCGAATTCGGCCAACTCGCAGTTTTTCATCTGCTTTGCCGACGCTCCGTGGCTCGACCGTCAGTATACCGTCTGGGGTCAGGTCATCGAAGGCATGGACAATGTCGACACGATCAAGCGCGGCGAACCGGTCGCCGACCCGGACAAGATCGTGACGGCGCGTATCGCCTCCGACATCTGATTTAGTCGTTCCAATTAAAAAATTACGGCTCCGGTTTCTATCGGGGCCGTAGTCACGAGGTTTCCATGCGTGTTGATCTTTTCGATTTCGATCTGCCGGAAGAGCGCATTGCGCTTCGTCCAACGGAGCCGCGCGACCATGCAAAACTGTTGCATGTGCGCCCCGGACAAGATTTCGAGGATCGCAACGTCTACGATCTGCCCTATCTTTTGCACCCCGGCGATGCGCTTGTCTTCAACGATACCAAGGTGATACCGGCGCAACTTGAAGGTATGCGCGAGCGCGACGGCAATATCAGCCAGATCAGCGCGACCTTGCATATGCGCACCGGCCCGGATCGTTGGAAGGCATTTTTGCGCCCGGCCAAGCGCGTGAAGGAAGGCGACCGCATCCGTTTCGGCCATTCCGGCTCGAGCTGCTTTCTCGGCACGCTTGATGCCACCGTGACGGAAAAGGGCGAGGCGGGTGAAGCACTGCTGGTGTTCGATCTGTCTGGCGCAATGCTGGACGAGGCCATCGCATCGGTAGGGCACATTCCGCTGCCGCCCTATATCGCATCGAAACGGGCCGAAGACGAGCGCGACCGCAAGGATTATCAGACGGTCTATGCACGTGAAGAAGGTGCCGTCGCTGCCCCCACCGCTGGCCTGCATTTCACGCCCGATCTTCTGGACAGGATCAAGGCCAAGGGCATCGAGGAACATTTCGTGACGCTGCATGTGGGGGCGGGGACTTTCCTGCCGGTCAAGGCGGATGATACGACCGATCACAAGATGCATTCGGAAATCGGCCATGTCTCGCAAAGGACCGCCGACGCGCTGAATGCTGTTCATCAGCGCGGCGGGCGCGTCATCTGCGTTGGCACGACTTCGCTGCGTCTTATCGAAAGCGCGGCGGGCGAGGACGGCATAATCCGTCCGTGGTCCGGCGCGACCGATATTTTCATCACACCCGGTTATCGCTTCCGCGCCGTGGACCTGCTGATGACCAATTTCCACCTGCCGCGCTCGACGCTGTTCATGCTGGTTTCGGCATTCAGCGGCCTCGATACCATGCGCGCCGCCTATGAACGGGCCATCGAAACCGGCTATCGCTTCTATTCCTATGGCGACGGCAGTTTGCTTGAGCGCGCTTGAAAGAACAGAGACACGGCATGACCCCAGAAAATTCTAAAACAAAAGAAAATTTTGAATTCAAAGTCTTGGCAACCGATGGCGCGGCGCGTCAGGGCGAAATCTCCATGCCGCGTGGCGTGGTGCGCACGCCTGCCTTCATGCCGGTCGGCACGGCCGGAACCGTCAAGGCCATGTATATGGATCAGGTGAAGGAACTGGGGGCCGACATCATTCTCGGCAACACCTATCACCTTATGCTGCGCCCCGGCGCGGAACGCGTTGCGCGTCTTGGGGGCTTGCATGAATTCGGTGGCTGGAAAGGCCCGATCCTGACCGATTCAGGCGGGTTTCAGGTCATGTCGCTGGCGCAATTGCGCAAGCTTGACGAAAACGGCGTCACATTCCGCTCGCATATCGACGGCAAGGCCTATGAGATGACGCCGGAACGCTCGATTGAAATTCAGGGGTTGCTCGACAGCGATATCCAGATGCAGCTCGATGAATGCGTGGCGCTGCCGTCGCCGGAAAAAAATACCGAGCGCGCCATGGAACTGTCGCTGCGCTGGGCCGAACGCTGCAAGGTGGCCTTCGGCAACCAGCCGGGCAAGGCCATGTTCGGCATTGTGCAGGGCGGCGATGTCGCCCGCCTGCGCGAGAAATCGGCGGAAGCGCTGAAGGCGATGGACCTGAAGGGATATTCGGTCGGCGGTCTGGCTGTTGGCGAGCCGCAGAACGTCATGCTCGACATGCTGGAAGTGGTCTGCCCGATCCTGCCATCCGAAAAGCCGCGTTATCTGATGGGCGTCGGTACGCCGGACGATATCCTGAAATCCGTGGCGCGTGGTATCGATATGTTCGATTGCGTCATGCCGACACGGGCAGGGCGTCACGGCCTGGCCTTCACGCGCTTCGGCAAGGTAAACCTGCGCAATGCGCGCCATGCCGAAGATCACCGCCCGCTCGATCCCGAATCCGATTGCCCGGCCTCGCGCGATTATAGCCGCGCCTATCTGCACCATCTGGTGAAATCCGGCGAAGCGCTTGGCGCAATGCTGCTCACCTGGAACAATCTCGCTTATTATCAGTACCTCATGAAGGGTATCCGCGCAGCAATCGCCGATGGACGTTTTAACGATTTTGCCGCTGAAACCGAGGAAGGCTGGGCGCGGGGTGATATTCCGGCGCTTCTGTAACATCTGCTATACCAAGCAAAGGAGAGTGTTCCGATGTCCCGCTCCGAACGCCTTCTGGCGCTTTTGCAGTTGCTTCGTACCCACCGTCGCCCCGTGAGCGGGGGAATTCTGGCAAAGCGGCTCGGTATCAGTATTCGCACGCTGTATCGCGATATTGCCAGCCTTCAGGCACGGGGCGCGGATATCGAAGGAGAGCCGGGATTAGGTTATGTACTGCGTCCCGGTTTCATGTTGCCTCCCATCATGTTCAATCAGGAAGAGATTGAGGCTCTGGTTCTCGGCGCGCGCTGGGTCGCGGACAGGGGAGACGCCGAACTCGGCATGGCGGCGCGCAACGTTCTAGCCAAAGTGGCCGCGGTAATGCCTGAGGATTCGCGCCCTGCGCTTGAATCCGTGAACCTTCTTGTGGGTCCCCGAGCGACCGGTTCGGTCGATATGGTGGATATTGCTGCTCTTCGCGGCGCTATCCGCACGGAGAGAAAAATCGGCATTCTTTATAGCGATGCGGCTGGCGCTCCCACCGAACGTCTGATCTGGCCGTTCGCCCTGACTTTCTTCGATAAGGTCCGAGTATTGCTCGCCTGGTGCGAAATGCGACAGGATTTTCGACACTTCCGAACGGATCGCATCCTTAGCTTGAACGTTGAAATCGGGCGTTATCCAAAACGGCGCTCTGTACTTCTAAAAGAATGGAAGGCTCGGCAGGGAATTGTGCGGGACTTCGATTGATACTGCCGGAATCTGACAGTGCCACCCCATAAGGTCGCTTCCATTCAACAAAGGAGCGATCATCATGATACACCCCAATTTTACAATTCTCTATGTCGAAGATCCCTTGTCGAGCGGGCGCTTTTATACCGACCTGCTGGGAATAGAGCCTATTGAAGCCTCGCCAACATTTGTGCTGTTCATGCTGAGCAATGGCCTGATGCTGGGGCTGTGGTCCAAGCATACAGTACAACCGGAATCAGGTGCCGGTACTTTCAGCGGCGAAATTGCTTTCCGATACACCAGTTTTGAAGAAATCGACAAAGTGCATGAAGACTGGATCGCACGCGGAATCTCCATTTCGTTCAGACCGCAGACATTGGAGTTCGGACGTTCCTTTGTGGCGCTAGATCCCGACGGGCATCGCCTACGCGTATTTTCACCATCTGGCGATTGATACGAATCAGGTGAGCGCAACCCGCATCATGCCTGTGGTCCGCCGGTTATTCTCCTGTCAGCATATCTTCCAGGCGGCAGAGAACGGCACGCTGTTCCTCGTCGTTCAGGATTTCGCATTCCATCAGCTTCGCGCATTCAAGGCCAGCGACGGCGAGGTACACAATCAGCGCCGTGTTCGTATCGGTTGTATCCTTGATCATACGGTCCAGAAAGGCCCTGTGATATTGACGAACGGGCACCATGAAGCCGGGATCGTCCGCCAGTGCGGCCAGTACGCCGCAGGCGGGCGGTTCGTCATCGGCCTGGACGCGGTAAACGTCGAGAAAAGCCCGGGCTACGCGGTTCCTGTCGCCCTTCTGGAGTGTTTCCTGAACCTCCATGGCGCGCTCATGCTCTTTCATATATTCTTCGACGACAGCTTCGAGCAGTTTGGCTTTCGTCGGAAAGGAGTAGAGCAATCCACCCTTGGAAAGCCCCGCACGGGCCGCTACGGCATCGAGGGAAATATGAGCGGGTCCGACCTCGCGGGCAAGCTCCGTAGCTGCGCGCAAAATACGCTCGCGAGACGAGACTTTCTTTTTTGCTAGCAATTGACTCGCGTCTCCTGACAGTCCGTGTGTTGACAATACCGTCCAGACGGTACAGTTATTCGCCACTTTCATTCAAGTAAAATGCGCGCGACCCTTGCGTGATGCGGGTCCCGCGCTCATCGTTCGCCGCGACTATCGGGAGTTCATCCGCAATGATCAAGCGCCTCATTCTGGCAATCCTCTTCCTGGTGATCGTGGTCGGGGGACTGGTTGGCTTCAATCTGTTCCGGTCGAAGATGATCAAGGACTTCTTCGCCAATATGCAGCAGCCCGCCCAGACGGTTTCGACCGTCACGGTGAAGCCGGGCGTCTGGCGTCCGGGTGTCGAAGCCATCGGCACGGCCAACGCCATCAACGGCGTGGACCTGACGGTACAGCTCGACGGCATCGTGCAGAAGATCGACTTCAAGGCCAATCAGGAGGTCAAGGAAGGCGATATCCTGTTGCAGATGGAAGACAGCATCCAGAAGGCGGATCTCGCCGCCGCTGAAGCCGAAGCCGTCCTCGCCCAGCAGAACCTGAAGCGTGCCGACACGCTACGCACCCGCGGCGTGGGAGCGGTATCGAACGTGGATACGACCGCATCCGCCGCCAATGCCGCTGAAGCCCTGGTCGAGAAGATGCGTGCAACGCTGGCCCAGAAGGCCGTCAAGGCTCCGTTCTCGGGCGTGATCGGCATTTCCAAGGTCGATATCGGCCAATATCTGACCCCCGGCACCGTCATCGCCACGCTGCAAAGCACCGACGTGATGCGGATCGACTTCACCGTGCCCGAACAGGCATTGTCCTCGATCAAGCTTGGGCAGACGGTAAAGGTAGGCTCCAGTGCCGCTTCCCTCGATTTTTCGGGCACGATTGTCGGTATCGACCCGAAGATCGATCCGGCGACCCGCCTCGTTTCGGTTCGCGCGGAGGTGCAGAACCCGGAACACAAGCTGACGCCGGGCCAGTTCGTGCAGGTTCGCGTTGAACTGCCGGAAGAAGACGGCGTGATCGCGCTGCCGCAGACGACGATCATTTCGAGCCTCTATGGCGACTATGTCTATGCGGTTCGCCCCGAGCAGAAGCAGGTTGCCGACGGAGAGAATGCCGAAAAGGCACCCGCCGCCGACGCAAAGCCGGAAGAAGGCCAGAAGCAGCTGGCGCAGCAGGTCTTCATCAAGCTCGGCCGCCGTTACGCCGGTCTGGTCGAAGTCACGAGCGGCCTCAAGGCTGGCGATATCGTCATCACGGCTGGCCAGAACCGGCTTTCTCCGGGCGTTGCGGTGAAAATCGACAACACGGTCAATCCGATATCGGCCGGCCAACCGGCTGACAAGCAATAGGCGATCAAGATGAGTTTCTCCGATATTTTCATCCGGCGCCCCGTGCTTGCCACGGTGGTAGCTCTCATGATCATCCTGCTGGGCTTTCAGGGCATCGCGCAGCTGACCGTGCGTGAATATCCGAAGGTCGACGAGACCGTCATCACCGTCACGACGGCCTATGCGGGCGCGAGTGCCGATCTCATTCAGGGCTTCATCACCGCTCCCATCTCGGAAGCGGTCGCCACCACCGAAAACATCGACTACGTGACATCTTCCAGCCGTCCGTCATCGAGCACTGTGACCGTGCAGATGAAGCTTGGCGCGAACCCCGATGCCGCGCTGACCGAAGTCATTGCGAAGGTCAATCAGGTGCGCGGCAACCTGCCGGACGAATCCGACGATCCGGTCATCGTGAAGGGAACGGGGCAAAGCTTCGCCACCATGTATCTGGCGGCGCAGAACCCGAACATGACCAGTGAGCAGATCACCGAATATCTGGAACGTGTCATCCAGCCGCGCATGTCCACCATTCAGGGCGTGGCAAAGGCTGAAATCCTGGGCGGTCAGGTCTATTCGATGCGCGTCTGGCTCGATCCGATCCAGCTCGCCGCGCGCCAGATCACCGCGCCGGAAGTTCTCGCAGCCATCAATGCGTCGAACTTCCTTTCCGCCCCCGGCACGACCAAGAACGAATATGTGGCCTCGGCCATCACGCTGAAATCGACCTTGCAGACGCCGGAAGCCTTCGGTGCGATGCCGATCAAAACCTCCGGCGATCAGATCGTGCGCCTGCGTGATGTGGCCAAGGTGGAACTTGCCGCCGAAAGCACGGACACCATCGTGTCGTTCAACGGCTCTGCGGGCACCTTCCTTGGCGTCTATCCGACGCCATCGGCAAATCCCATCGACATGGCGAGCGCGTTGCGCAAGGAACTGCCTTCGATTCAGGCTTCGCTGCCGGAAGGCATGAAGCTGGTGCTCGTCTATGATGCGACCGAGCAGATCAGCTCATCGATCGAGGAAGTGTTCACCACCATCGGCGAGGCGGTGGCAATCGTTATCCTCGTCATCATCGTCTTCCTCGGCTCGTTCCGGTCGGTGCTCATTCCCATCGTCACGATCCCGATCTCGCTGATCGGCGTGTGCTTCTTCCTCTATGTGCTGGGTTTCTCGATCAATCTCCTGTCCCTGCTCGCCATGGTGCTCGCCATCGGCCTTGTGGTGGACGACGCCATCGTGGTGCTTGAGAATATCCACCGGCATATCGAGGAGGGCCTCAGGCCCATGGATGCCGCGTTCAAGGGCATGAAGGAAATCACCGGCTCGATCATCGCCATGACGATCACGCTGGCGGCTGTGTTCGCCCCGCTCGGCTTTACCGGCGGGCTGACCGGTTCGCTGTTCCGCGAATTCGCCTTCACGCTGGCGGGCGCCGTCATCATCTCAGGCGTCGCGGCACTGACGATTTCGCCGATGATGTGCGCGCGTATGCTCAAGCATGGCGACCAGACCCGGTTCCAGAAGTTCATCGACAGCACCTTCTCGCGTTTCGAGAAGTGGTATCATCGCCGTGTGTTCAACTCGCTCGATTATCGCGGGATCACGCTGATGATCGTGGTGGCGCTGATGGGGCTGACCGGCTTCCTGTTCATGAACACGTCGAGCGAACTGGCGCCTGAAGAAGATTCCGGCGCGCTGTTCTCGATGTTCCAGGCGCCGCAATATGCGACCTCCGCCTATACGAACCTCTACGCCGAGCAGATCGACGAACTGACCAAGGATCTTCCCGAACTGAAGACCCGCTTCCAGATCGTCGGCATGGACGGCGGCACGACGTCGGGTATCGCATTGTGGGTATTGAATGACTGGAACGACCGCGCGCGTTCGCAAAAGCAGATTCAGGAAGACCTGACCGCGCGTATTTCCAAGGTCGCGGGCGTGCAAGCGTTCATCTTCGCGCCTCCATCCCTGCCGGGCACGGGCGGCGGTCTGCCGATCTCGATTGCCCTGCAATCGACCGGCCCGGCTGATCAGGTGTTCGAGCTTGCCGAGGAAATCAAGAACGAGGCGCAGGCTTCGGGCCAGTACATTATCGTGCAGAACTCGCTCTCCTTCAACGCGCCGCAGACCACGATCACGATCGACCGTGACCGCGCCGCGTCGCTTGGCGTACAGGTGAGCGATATCGGCTCGACGCTCGGTCTTCTGACCGGCGGCGCATCGATTGCCAAGTTCGACCGCGATTCCAACAGCTACGACATCATCACGCAGGTGCCGGATGCCTATCGCTCGAACCCGGAAAAGCTGGGCGATTTCTATGTCCGCAGCGTCTCCGGCTCAATGATCCCGCTGTCCTCGGTTATTTCGATCAACCAGAACGCATCGCCTGCCGCCATCGAACAGTTCAACCAGCTGAACTCGGCCACGATTTCGGCACTGCCGCTGCCGGGCGTCACGACCGGGCAGGGGCTGCAAACCCTCGTGGACCTGACCCAATCCAAGATGCCGGAAGGCTTCTTCCTGGATTATTCCGGTCAGTCGCGTCTCGAAGTGGAGCAGGGCAACACGATCCTGATCGCCTTCGGGCTTGCCGTCATCGTGATCTATCTGGTGCTGGCGGCGCAGTTCGAAAGCTTCCGCGATCCCTTCATCATCATGATGTCGGTGCCGCTGTCGATCTTCGGTGCCATCGTGCCGCTCAATATCGGCCTTGGCACGCTCAATATCTATACGCAGGTCGGCCTCATCACGCTTGTCGGGCTGATTACCAAGCACGGCATTCTGATGGTGGAATTCGCCAATCAGCAGCGCCGTCTGCACGGTCTTTCGCGCCGCGATGCAATCGTTGTCGCAGCCGAAACGCGCCTGCGTCCAATCCTGATGACCACGGCGGCCATGGCGCTCGGCGTTGTCCCGCTGATCACCGCCACCGGCGCCGGCGCGGCGGCCCGTTACTCGATGGGGCTGGTGATTTTCACCGGTATCGTGATCGGTACGATGTTCACGCTGTTCGTGGTGCCGATGTTCTACACCTTCATCGCAAGGAAGGATGTGGAAGGCGAGTTCGCAGCGCCGCACAAGGAGGGTGGAGAACCCGTGCCGGCGCCACATCACTGAAACTTGCTTTGAAAGCGTAAAAGGGCGACCTATTTTAAGGTCGCCCTTTTTATTTGTTGCGGTGCACCCGCGTCGCCCAGCCCCATATGAGTCAGCATGATACCTTTGTCCGTTCTCGATCTTTCGCCCGTTCCCGATGGCAGCGATGCTGCGCAATCCCTGCGCAACACACTTGAACTTGCGCAACAGGCGGAAAAGCTCGGCTTTCATCGCTATTGGCTGGCCGAACATCACAACATGCCGGGCATTGCCAGCGCCGCCACATCGGTGGTTATCGGCTATGTGGCGAATGGCACATCGACCATCCGCGTCGGTGCTGGCGGGGTGATGTTGCCGAATCATTCGCCTCTGGTGATTGCCGAACAGTTCGGAACGCTGGCCTCGCTCTTTCCCGGCCGCATAGATCTCGGTCTCGGTCGCGCGCCCGGCACGGACCAGATCACGGCCCATGCGCTGCGCCGCAATCTCGACAGCGACGCCAACGCCTTCCCGCAGGACGTGGTGGAACTGCTCAATTATTTCAAACCGGCGGAACCTGGCCAGCGCGTGCGCGCCGTACCGGGCGAGGGGTTGAACGTGCCGGTGTGGATTCTGGGGTCCAGCCTTTTCGGCGCGCAACTGGCTGCCATGCTGGGCCTGCCTTACGCTTTCGCATCGCATTTCGCGCCTGCCGAAATGGAACGCGCCGTCGCGCTTTACCGTGAACGTTTCGAACCGTCCGAATATCTGCAAAAGCCCTATGTCATGCTCGGACTCAATGTGATTGCCGCCGATACGGACGAAGAGGCCAACTATCTCTTCACCTCGCAATTGCAGTCCTTCGTGAACCTGCGCACTGGTCGTCCGGGCAAGTTGCCTGCGCCTGTCGATGGCTATATGGAAAAGCTCGATCCGGCAGCACAGGCGCTTGTTCGCCAGATGTTGTCATGCCGCGTCGTCGGCGGTCCCGACACCGTGGCGAAAGGCATCGAGGCCTTCGCCGCCAGCACCGGCGCGGACGAACTGATGATTACCGGCATGATCCATGATCATGGCAAGCGCCTGCGTTCCTATGAGATCGCCAGCAGGTCGATTGCGTGAGGATCGTTTTCCCGGGTGACTTCGCCCAGCAGCCAGTCGCGAAAGGCGTTCACCGCCGGTAAATTGGTGCGTGCCTTTGGCGTGACGAAATAATAGCTGCTGGGGCTTTTGACCGTGTGTGGAGAAGCCACCACCAATTGCCCGCTGTCGATTTCCGAACGGATCAGGAAAAGCGGCATCAACGCGACGCCGAGACCCGCGATACAGGCCTGCGAGACATTGGAAAACTGCTCGAACCGCATCCCGCCCGGAACGGGCACGGTGATGTCGAGGCTGCGGAACCAGTAATCCCACGCGCCGGGCCGCGATGCCATATTGAACAGCGGCAGCTTCAGAAGATCGGCGGGCGCCGATACCGGATGATCTTTCAGAAAGGCGGGGCTACAGACCGGAGCCACGATTTCATCCATGAGAAACACGCAGTCGGCATTCGGCCAGTCCGGCTGGCCAATGTGGATGGCCGCATCGAGACCCTCGCGATCGAAATCGAACTGCCCGATGCGCGTCGCGAAGTTGAGAATGATATCGGGATATCTCGCCACGAAACGCGGTATGCGCGGGATGAGCCAGCGCGTACCGAATGTCGGCAGGAATGCCAGGTTGAGCGTACGCCCGCGCATCTGCGACATGATCTGAAGCGAGGCAGCGCGGATCGATGACAGCGCCGGACCCACTGCCTTGAGATAGGCGCGTCCTGCATCGGACAGCACTACGTGACGGCTCGTGCGGTCGAAAAGCGCCGTGCCGAGCTGTTCTTCCAGCCCGGCGATCTGTCGGCTCACCGCGCCCTGGGTGAGCGACAACTCTTCGGCCGCGGCCGAAAAGCTCTCATGTCGCGCCACCGCGTCGAAGGCGGCGAGCGCACTTGTGGATGGAAGCAGGCGGCGCGATATCGAAGTCATTATTTATTACTAAACGGAATAGATCGATGAGTAAACGTCGATTGCGCATGGTTTTCTGTCGGTCCATATTCCGTGCAAACCCACATTGAGGAGAATTCACTGATGTCACGTGCGGCTTTTAGCTGGGAAGACCCGTTTCTGCTGGATGACCAGCTTACCGAAGACGAACGCATGATCCGCGATTCGGCACAGGCCTTCGCGACCGATGTGCTGCTGCCCCGCGTGGAAAAAGCCTATCTCGACGAAACCACCGACCCGGACCTGTTCCGCCTGATGGGACAATCTGGCCTGCTCGGCGTCACCCTGCCGGAAGAATATGGCGCGGCCAATGCCAGCTATGTGTCCTACGGTCTCGTGGCGCGTGAAGTGGAACGCGTCGATTCCGGCTATCGCTCCATGATGAGCGTGCAGTCCTCGCTCGTCATGTATCCGATCTATGCCTATGGTTCGGACGAACAGCGCAAGAAATATCTGCCGGGCCTCGTTTCGGGCGAGTTGATTGGTTGTTTCGGCCTCACCGAGCCGGATGCCGGTTCTGACCCCGCAGGCATGAAGACCCGCGCCGAAAAGATCGACGGCGGTTATCGCCTGACCGGCTCCAAGATGTGGATTTCCAACGCTCCCATCGCCGACGTGTTCGTGGTCTGGGCCAAGTCGGCTGCGCATGACAATGCCATTCGCGGCTTCGTGCTTGAAAAGGGTATGAAGGGCCTTTCCGCACCGAAGATCGGCGGCAAGCTCTCGCTGCGCGCGTCCATCACCGGCGAAATCGTCATGGATGGCGTGGAAGTTTCCGAAGACGCACTTCTGCCGAATGTATCGGGCCTCAAGGGGCCGTTCGGTTGCCTCAACCGCGCCCGCTACGGCATTTCCTGGGGCGTTCTGGGGGCCGCCGAGGATTGCTGGTTCCGCGCCCGTCAGTACGGTCTGGACCGCAAGCAGTTCAACAAGCCGCTCGCGGGCACCCAGCTTTACCAGAAGAAACTGGCCGACATGCAGACGGAAATCGCGCTCGGTCTTCAGGCATCTCTGCGCGTCGGGCGTCTTTTCGATGAACACAAGATGGCGCCGGAAATGATCTCGATCGTCAAGCGCAACAATTGCGGCAAGGCGCTCGACATTGCGCGCCAGGCCCGCGACATGCATGGCGGCAACGGCATCCAGATCGAATACCACGTCATGCGCCACGCGCAGAATCTGGAAACCGTAAACACCTATGAAGGCACGCATGACGTTCATGCGCTGATCCTCGGGCGCGCCCAGACCGGCATTCAGGCATTCTTCTGATCGCCGCATAAAAAGCCTTCAATTCTGGGCCCGTTCGCAGTTCGCGGGCGGGCCTTTTCATATTCATACGGGATTGCTGAAAATGCAGAACACACCGCTTGACGGTCTCAAGGTGGTCGAACTGGCGCGCATTCTGGCTGGGCCATGGGTAGGGCAGACGCTCTCCGATCTGGGCGCGGATGTCATAAAGGTCGAAAGCCCGGAAGGCGACGATACGCGCAAATGGGGGCCGCCATTCATCGATGTGGAGGGCGAACAGTCCGCCGCCTATTTCCACGCCTGCAATCGCGGCAAGCGCTCGATTACGGCGGATTTCCGCACCGACGAGGGCCGGGCACTGGTACGGCGCCTCGTGGCTGACGCCGATGTGGTGATCGAGAATTTCAAGCTTGGCGGCCTCGACAAATATGGCCTCGACTATGAAAGCCTGAAGGCCATCAATCCGCGCCTGATCTACTGTTCCATCACCGGCTTCGGCCATACCGGTCCCTATGCCGAGCGTGCGGGCTATGATTTCATGATCCAGGGCATGGGCGGCATCATGGACCTGACGGGCGAACCGGATGGCGAACCGCAGAAGATTGGTGTCGCCTTTGCCGATATTTTTACCGGCCTTTATAGCGTGATCGCCATTCAGTCCGCGCTCATCATGCGCGAGCGCACCGGCACGGGCCAGCATATCGATATGGCGCTGTTCGACTGCATGTCGGCTGTTCTGGCCAATCAGGCCATGAACTACCTGGCCTCCGGTGTCTCGCCGAAGCGCATGGGCAATGCGCATCCCAATATCGCGCCTTACCAGACGCTTCCCGTTGCAGACGGTTATTTCATCATCGCCTGCGGCAATGACGGACAGTTCGCCAGGCTGACGACGCTGCTGAGCATCGGGGAAGTTGCGACTGATGAAAGATTCGCCAGCAATTCCGCGCGCGTCGCCAACCGCACGGCACTGACAACGCTTCTGGAAGAACGCACCCGCCAATGGAAGCGCGACGACCTTCTGGCCGAACTTGCCGGAATCGGGGTGCCGGCCGGCCCGATCAACACGGTCGCCGATGTGTTTGCAGACCCACAATTCGAGGCGAGAGCGATGAAAATCGATCCGCAAGGGGTTCCAGGCCTGCGCACGCCCATCCGCTTCTCCAATGCCGAACTGAAGCTCGACAAACGCTCCCCGAAACTGGGCGAGCATGGCGATGCGATCCTTTCGGAAATGGGCAAAGACTGACCCAAATATCGCCATCGACCAGACGCGCTCTTCATCGAAGGGCGCGTTTTTGTTTGTCATGCATCGATATGAAGTGAATTTCTCTAATCAAGAAACAACTGTAACCCCTTGCGGGGAAATATATTTTCTATGTTCTTGAGAGAAGATGGTGCGGTCGAGAAGACTCGAACTTCCACGGGTTGCCCCACAGCGACCTCAACGCTGCGCGTCTACCAATTCCGCCACGACCGCCCGTGGTAGGAGCCGAACTCCGTCGGCGAGTGGGCATTTAGCAAATCACTTTGGGGTGCACAAGCCCCATCTGCAGCTTCCGGCAATCTTTTTGAAAAAGAATGTGAAAAAGCTGGCACTGAAACAGTGTGGAACTCGCCTAAAGCCCGATTTTCCGGGCTTTTTCAAAGGCTTCTGCAATTCAGAAAAAATCCGGAAAAATGTCACACGATGAGGATGGCCTGCCGAAACAGGCACCCAAACCGACGCGCTGAAGCAAAAGAAGCGAATCCCGATTCCTCCAGATTCGCCAAACCCCTTGCAAAATCAGTCCGTAAATCCCTGAAGGCGCTTGATATCTTCAATGCGCTTCACCGTTTCCGTATACCCGGCATCGATGGCTTCGGATGCGCGATGAAAGTCGGCAAGCCCGATGTGCCCCACGATAGGCATCAGTGACACGTCCGGGGGATCGCCAGCCATGCGGGCGCGCGAAATACGATCCTGAATGATGTTGAAGGCTTCCATCATCACGCCGGTAATTCCGAGCCGAGCTTCTTTTTCGCCGTGATAATTGTCGGACAGCCCTTCCTGTCGCGACTGCGCATGTTTGATCACCGCAGCACGTCCATACTGGTCATAATGCAGATTGACCGCGAGAACGAGGCGCTGCTCGTAGGCGCGGCATACGGATACCGGCACCGGATTGACCAGAGCGCCATCCACCAGAACGCGATTCTGCCAGCGTACAGGCTCGAAAACGCCGGGGAGGGCATATGAAGCACGCATGGCATCGACGAGCGGCCCCGACGAGAGCCAGATTTCGTGACCGGTGCGCAACTCGGTGCAGATCGCGACAAAGGGCCGGTCCAGCTCTTCGATGAGCAACCCGTCCAGATGTTCGCGCAGGCGGTTGTCCAGCTTCATGCCGCCAAACAGACCGCTGCCGCGGAATGTGATGTCGAGGAGATTGAACATGCGCCGCCGCGTCAGGCTGCGGGCAAACTCTTCCAGTTCATCCAGCTTTCCAGCCAGATAACAGCCGCCGACGAGGGCGCCGATGGAGGTTCCGGCGATCATCTCTATATCGATATTGGCTTCGTCCAGGGCGCGCAGAACGCCGATATGCGCCCATCCGCGCGCAGCCCCGCCGCCAAGCGCCAGCGCGATCCGGTGTGGCTCACGACCGATTTCGGGCGTTTCAACGATCTCTTCCGCCAAAGGCGCGGCATCGCCGGTTGCGGCTTTCCGCTTCGACCCCCATGCAAGCATCACGATGGACACCCCTTCGTTTCGGCTCGAAAACAAAAAATTGAAGCGTGTTTCTCAAGTACAAAAATATGCAGACAATAAATACCGCAAATTGATGGCGCGAACCCTATTCGCGCCATCACATCCTTTTGAACGAATTTAATGCTCGTGATCGCAAGTGCCTTGAATAGCCAGCGATATATCGCCGTTTTCGGTTATGACCTGACGATAGAAACAGGAGCGGCGGCCAGTATGGCAGGTCGGGCCGTCGCCCGCCACGCGGACCTTCAGCCAGAGCGCATCCTGATCGCAATCGGTACGCAGTTCGATCACGCTTTGCTGATTGCCCGACGTTTCGCCCTTCTTCCAGAGCGTGTTGCGCGAGCGCGACCAGTAATGGGCGATTCCGGTTTCGAGGGTCAGGCGCAATGCTTCCTCGTTCATATGGGCGACCATCAGCAATTCGCCGTCGCGCGCGTCGGTGACGACGGCGGTGATGAGACCGGACGCGTCGAAGCGCGGCATGAATGCCGCGCCTTCTTCAACCGCCTTCTTGTCGGAAGGCTGTGCAGGAAAAAAGCTCATTGTCTTGCCTAATGCCGCTTATTTACGGGTAAGGGTCATGAAACGAACCTGCTCCTCCACATTACCCTGCATTTCGCCGGTAAAGGTGGTGGTGATGGTCGTCGAACCCTGCTTGCGGATGCCGCGCATGGCCATGCACATATGCTCGGCCTCAATCATGACGGCGACGCCGCGAGGCTTCAGAATGCGCTGGATGCTGTCGGCGATCTGGGCGGTGATGCTTTCCTGCGTCTGAAGGCGGCGTGCGAAAATATCGACAACGCGCGCGATCTTGGAAAGCCCCACCACCTTGCCATCGGGCAGATAGGCCACGTGTGCCTTGCCGATGATCGGCACCATGTGGTGCTCGCAATGCGAGTGGAACGAAATGTCCTTCACGAGAACGAGATCGTTATAACCGCCGACTTCTTCGAACACCGTACCCAGAACTTCTTCCGGGCTTTCGGTGTAGCCTGCGAACAGTTCCTTATAGGCCTTGGCAACGCGTTTCGGCGTTTCCAGAAGGCCTTCGCGATCCGGATTGTCACCGGCCCAGAGCAGGAGCGTGCGTACGGCAGCTTCGGCATCGGCCTGCGTCGGCATACCGTGCAGGGGCGTTATATTTGCCTGCTGCTTTGCGGACAGGCCGGTTTCGTCATTTTCTTTGAGGATGCGCGCGTCCATCAGTATTCTCCAGTAGTCTCCTTCAGGGAGGAGACGAGTTAAACGGACAATACAACGATACGCTTTACGAGCGGGCGATGTATTGATCCGGCGGCTTATGGTCACCGGACAGGTTTTCGTGCGGCTGCCCCCTGGTTCTGTGCTAATCTTGCCCATAGCGCAGACGCCACTTGCCTATTATATAGATAGGAAATTGCAACTTCAAACCGCAGTCGGATATAAATTTGGTTTTTCTCCGGCGCAGCGGAAGGTTCGCCCATATGATCGACGATATTTATAACAAACGTATCCTTGAATTTGCCGGAAACATAGAGCGCCTCGGGCGCCTTTCCGAGCCAGATGCGGTTGCTAAGGTCCATTCCAAGCTCTGCGGCTCGACTGTCACCGTCTATCTCAAATTGGCTGACGGTATCGTGACGGATTTCGCGCATGAGGTGAAAGCCTGCGCGCTCGGTCAGGCATCGTCGTCGGTCATGGCGCGTAATATCGTCGGCGCAACCACGGACGAACTGAAAGCTGTCCGCGAAGCGATGTACAAGATGCTGAAGGAAGACGGCCCCGCGCCGGAAGGCCGTTTCGAAGACCTCAAATATTTCGAACCGGTCCGCGAATACAAGGCGCGTCATGCCTCGACGCTGCTCACTTTCGATGCCGTGGTCGATTGCATCCGGCAGATAGAGGAAAAGGCGAAAGCCGCTTGATGTGTTCCTGCGGCAAGGATCACGCGGGCAAGCGCCAGCCGAAACGCTTCAGCCGGAATTTCACCGATCCCTGGCGCAAGACGCCGGGACGGCTGATCGGTACGACGCTCGTCCGGTTTTATCAGGTTACATTGTCATCCCTTATCGGCAATTCCTGCCGGCATCTGCCGACCTGCTCCGAATATGCCTATGAGGCGATTGCCCGTCACGGCCTATGGAGTGGCGGCTGGATGGGGCTTTTTCGCGTCTTGCGATGCGGACCTTTCGGCACGCACGGCTTCGATCCGGTGCCACGAAGGCTGGCCGACGACATGAAATGGTTTCTGCCCTGGCGTTATTGGCGATGCTCGTCACCCAACCGTGACTTCTGACAGTTTTTTGTTAGCTGATTATAATTCATTAAGGATATCAACGTTTCATTGAGAATTGGAATTTAAGGGTCAGGACCTATTGATTTGGTGGAAATGGTGTGTGGCCATCCGTTTGGATACGAGGAGAAAAGGCGAAGGAAATGTGGTTCATTTTCGAGACTTTTCGACGCTGTAGCCGGGCGGATGGACCACATCCTTCGGACACCGAAATGCCAAGGCCGAAAATTGGCGATCTGCTGCGTCAAGCCGCTCAACCGGGGAACCACCCCGTTTTTCGCGTCTTTCCTTGCAGTTCTTGTCATTTCAGGTGCCATTTTCATCAAATTAACAGGTCCTGACCCTAAGGCTGCGTTGCGGTCTTTTTCGGGCCGCATTTTGCCTGCAAGTCCCCCTCGGCGTTCATATTCCTGCGAGCTATCATGCTGAAATCATCGTCCCGTTTTTCGCGTCTCATTGCCTCTCTGGCGCTCGGTGCGAGTGTGCTTTGTACATCCGCGTCGATGGCGAGTACCTCGTGGGTCGTCTTCGATGCGGATAGCGGGCGGATGCTCGGTCAGGACGACGCGCATCTCCAGCACGCTCCCGCCTCGCTGGCGAAAATGATGACGCTCTACCTCGCTTTCGAAGCGCTCAAGACCGGCAGGCTGCATTGGGACGATGCAATGCCGATATCGAAGAACGCCGCCTCCAAGGTTCGCATGAAGCTTTGGCTGAAACCGGGAGAAACGATCACGGTACACGACGCCATCTATGGCATGATCGTGGTGTCCGCCAACGATGCGGCAACGGTGATGGGCGAATATCTGGGCGGATCGGAGGCGGCATTTGGTCGGCTAATGACGCAGCGCGCGCGTCAGATCGGCATGAAAAGCACCTTCTTCGTCAATCCGTCGGGGCTAACGGCAAAGGCCACCCAGCTCACCACTGCGCGCGACATGGCCATCCTCGGCATGAGCCTTCGTCGCGATTTTCCCGATGAGTACGCGCTTTTTTCCACGCGCTCCTTCACGTTCCGCAACCGCGTGCTGAACGGCCACAATAGTTTGATGTATCGCTATCAGGGCGTGGATGGCATCAAGACCGGGTACACCGACGTTTCAGGCTATAACCTCGTTTCCTCCGCCATTATCAACGACCGTCATCTCGTCGGCGTCGTGCTTGGCGCCGGATCGGCGCGGCAGCGCGACGACCAGATGGCCAAGCTGCTGACGCGCTTCAGCACCGAAAAGGCTGACAATTCCGAACAGGTTGTCGCCATGACGCAGCCTACAGCGCACAAACTTGCACCCGCCAGGCCGAAAACGGACGCGGTTGCCGATCTGATCGACGATTCCAGCATCGAACAGGGCGATGGCGGCTTCCTGATCGCATCCGCCGCCAGCGCATCGGTCTGGACGATCCAGCTCGGCGCAACGCCGACGCTCGCCGGAGCCAAACAATTACAGGCGAAATACCGTCCGATCGTGGCCAAGGTCGCGCCCGGTCTCAAAGCTGAAATTTCGCCGGCAAAAAAACGGCGTACTGTCTATCGCGTTCGCTTTGCCGGATTCAGGGATTCGGAATCGGCGGAAAAAGCCTGCGTGCAGATGACGCGCCGGAACATCGCCTGCCTCCCGATCAGGAACTGATCTCGCATCGGCCAGAAGCGTACAGGTGCTCCTGATACGGTCAGTGTGTCGCGCTTTACTGACCAGGTAAAAGGGATTAGAAGCCAGCATGGTGGATTTGAAATTCCTGCCATTTGCTTGGCATCTACGTTCAGGAACTTCAAATCCGTAAACCACACTAGACTTCATTTTCATGCGCATGAACCCACCCGCAATCGTTGGCGGGACTGGATAAGGACGAATAGAATGTCGAATACCGTTTCCATGCAATTTCCCGATGGCTCTGTACGTGAATACGATGCGTCGATGACCGGCGCGGGCCTTGCGGAATCCATTTCCAAATCCCTTGCAAAAAAGGCCGTAGCCTACGCCGTCGACGGCGTTGTGCGCGATCTTTCAGATCCGCTCGGCACTTCCGGCAAGATCGAGATTCTGACCCGCGAAGACCCGCGCGCGCTCGAACTCATCCGTCACGACACGGCGCACGTGCTTGCCGAAGCCGTGCAGGAGCTTTTTCCTGGCACACAGGTCACCATCGGTCCGGTGATCGAAAACGGCTTCTATTACGACTTTGCCCGCAACGAACCGTTCACGCCCGATGACCTGCCGGTGATCGAGAAGAAGATGCGCGAGATCATCCAGCGCAACAAGCCTTTCAGCAAGGAAATCTGGTCGCGTGAAAAGGCCAAGCAGGTCTTTGCCGACAAGGGCGAGAGCTACAAGGTCGAACTTGTGGATGCGATTCCCGCCGGGCAGGACCTCAAGATTTATTATCAGGGCGACTGGTTCGACCTCTGCCGCGGGCCGCATATGGCCTCCACCGGCCAGATCGGCAATTCGTTCAAGCTGATGAAGGTTGCCGGCGCCTACTGGCGCGGCGATGCCAACAATCCGATGCTGACCCGCATCTACGGCACCGCTTTTGCCAATGACAACGATCTTCAGGCCTATCTTCATATGCTTGAAGAAGCCGAAAAGCGCGATCACCGCCGCCTCGGCCGCGAAATGGACCTGTTCCATTTCCAGGAAGAAGGGCCGGGCGTCGTGTTCTGGCACGCCAAGGGCTGGAAGATGTTCCAGAACCTCGTCAGCTACATGCGCCGCCGCCTCGACAGCCACGGCTATCAGGAAGTCAACGCACCACAGGTGCTCGACAAGTCGCTCTGGGAAACCTCGGGGCACTGGGGCTGGTATCGCGACAATATGTTCAAGGTGACCGTTGCCGGCGATGAAACCGACGACGACCGCGTGTTTGCGCTAAAGCCCATGAACTGCCCCGGCCATGTGATGATTTTCAAGCATGGTCTGAAATCCTATCGCGACCTGCCGATCAAGCTCGCTGAATTTGGCAATGTTCATCGTTACGAGCCATCGGGCGCATTGCATGGCCTCATGCGCGTGCGCGGCTTCACGCAGGACGATGCGCATATTTTCTGCACGGAAGAGCAGATGGCGGCGGAATGCCTGCGCATCAACGATCTCATCCTGTCGGTCTACAAGGATTTTGGCTTCGAAGAGATCACCATCAAGCTCTCGACCCGCCCGGAAAAGCGTGTCGGTTCGGACGATCTGTGGGACCGCGCCGAAAGCGTGATGACGGGTGTTCTGGAGCAGATCCAGCAGCAGTCGAACAACATCAAGACCGGCATTTTGCCGGGCGAGGGCGCTTTCTACGGGCCAAAGTTCGAATACACGCTGAAGGACGCCATCGGCCGTGAATGGCAGTGCGGCACCACGCAGGTCGACTTCAACCTGCCGGAGCGCTTCGGCGCCTTCTATATCGACAAGGATTCGGAAAAGCGCCAGCCGGTGATGATCCATCGCGCCATCTGCGGTTCGATGGAACGTTTCCTCGGCATCCTGATCGAAAACTTCGCCGGACACATGCCGCTCTGGTTCGCTCCGGTACAGGTTGTCGTCGCAACGATCACCTCCGATGCCGACGAATATGCGGCCGAAGCGGCAGCGAAGCTGAAGGCGGCTGGTCTTCAGGTCGCCACTGACCTGCGCAACGAGAAGATCAACTACAAGGTCCGCGAACATTCGCTACAGAAGGTTCCGGTCATCCTTGTCTGCGGCAAGCGCGAAGCGGAAGAGAAGACCGTCAACATGCGCCGTCTGGGCTCGCGCGATCAGGAATCCATGACGCTCGATGAGGCCATTGCACGGCTGGTGGACGAGGCGACCCCGCCCGATCTCCTTCGGCTCAAGAATGGTGGATGATAAAAATAAAGGCCGCGCACTGCGCGGCCTTTATGTGTCGTGGATAACGGATCAATCCATGCTGTCTTCGACAGTCTCGGATTCGCCATTGGCGACGACTTCGACTTCTTCATTCTCGCCCGACGAAACCTTGAAATCCCGCTGATAGATGCGGTCCTTGTTCTTGGCGACGGCAACATAGTCGCCTTCGATCAGCACCATGGACGAATAAGCGCCGACACTCTCGCGCACCATATCGCCGGAAGCGTTCAGGATCGACCAGGACGTGTCGGCAAGGGCTTCGCCGCCGCGCTCGCGCACGAGCTTCAGTGTCACTTCGGCGGCGCGATGCTGCACCGTCGCTTCGGTGAGTTTTCCGGCTTCCACGCGGATATCAGCGCGGATGATGGCGTTGGCCGTGCCGTAATTGGAAACGACATGGTAAGTACCGCTATTGAGGCGGATGACCGTATTCGGCTTGACATCGGGAACGATGAGCGAGCGGTCGCTATTGTCTTCATCCGTATAGATGGAAAAACGCAGCAGATCGTTGTTGATCTTGCCGCCATCCGGCAGGATGGCACTCAGCTTCATCCCGCCCGCATCGAGCGTCATCACTTCATGGCGCGTGGCATTGCCGATTGTGATGCGCTTGGTAGCGCCTGCGCGCCCATAGGCCACATGAACCAGATAGCTGCCTTCCGGGAGGTTGAATACCGCGCTTCCGCCCTGTGCGCTTGCAATGAGCGGCAGTTGCCCGTCAGGACCGACATCGGGCGCGAAGACACGCCAGACCAGCCCGGTTGGGATATTGCCGCCGTCATCCGCAAGACGCGCCTTCAGGTCGAGTTCACGCGTCTGGACAAGCGGATTATTCTCGGGACTCGACGGCGAGGCGTAAGTGTTCAGCGTCGGCAGGTCGAGCGACGGCTGCGGCAGGTCGGGCAAGCCGCTCGTCGTGCCCTGCAATTGGGGAAAGCCTGACTGCGGATCGATCCCTTGCGCCATTGACGGCACGGCGCTCCAGACAATGGCTGCCGCCATGGCGAACAAACGACTGTGCGAGACGGGTTTTCTCTTTGGGCAGGGCAGGTTGAAGCGATCCGACATGCTGCATTTTTGAGCCTATGCGGGTGGCGAATTCAAGGCCAAATCGCTCTGACCCTCCGTATTTATCGAACTTCCGCCAATTGAAGCCGGTTTTTGCGCGACACGCCGTCCCGTTACTTTACTGCCTGCGCACGGTCGGGCAGAATCAACCCCATGGAATGATTTCCGAAATCACCGGTCAATTTCGGAGTTTTGACTTTACAGCCAGAATGCATCGGGCGAGAAGGGGCGGCTCCCGAATTTGTGGGGCAGAACTGGTAATATGTAATATCAAGCGACGAGGTTCCCTGTGACGCATCCAGTGGTCGATTTTCTGGCACAGCGCAGTTCCACCCCGATTTCCGCCATCGCCGGACATGCTCCCGAAGGCGAAGAGTTGGCCGCTCTCCTGAAAATTGCAGCGCGTGTGCCCGACCACGGACGCCTGACGCCCTGGCGCTTCATCCTTTATCGCGGCGATGCCCGCCTGAAAGTCGGCGAATATCTGGCTGAACGCGCGGAAGAGCTGGAAGGACCGCTCCCGGAGGGACGCAAGGAAAAGGAACAGACCCGGTTTTCGCGGGCACCACTCGTTATTGGCGTAATTTCGTCGCCCGTCGCGCATGAGCGTATTCCCGAGTGGGAACAGTTCCTCTCCGCCGGTGCGGTGGCGATGAACCTTTGCATCTCCGCCAACGCGATGGGATACGCCACCAACTGGATCACGAACTGGTATGCGGACGACGCTCCCGCGCGCGCCTTTCTCGGGCTTGCGCCCAACGAACGCGTCGCCGGATTCGTCCACATTGGAACATCGCGGAACAAGATGCCCGAACGCCCAAGAGCCGACATGGAAAAGATCGTTTCCGAATATTCCGGCCCATGGGAAAGCGCTTAGGATCAACTTTAACAGCATCATCTAACAGACGGATATGCATATGTTTTACGAACCGAGGGAAGGGCACACGCTGCCCCATAATCCGTTCAAGGCAATCGTCGCGCCGCGCCCCATCGGATGGATCGGCACGCGGTCGAAGGAAGGCGCGGTCAATCTCGCGCCTTACTCGTTCTTCAACGCGATCTGCGATACGCCGCCCATGGTCATGTTTTCGTCGTCCGGGGTGAAGGATAGCGTTACCTTCATCGAGGAAACCGGCGAGTTTACCGCCAATCTCGTGAGCGAGAACCTGAAGCTCCAGATGAATGCGTCATCCGTGAACGCACCGCGCGGCGTGAACGAATTCGACTATGCGAACCTGACGAGAGCGCCATCGAGGCTCATAGCTGCGCCAAGGGTGAAGGAAGCTTACGCAGCACTGGAATGCGTGGCGGTTGAGATCAAGCGCCTCCAGGACAAGGAAGGCAGGCCCACCGACAGTTACATGGTAATTGGCGAGGTTGTCGGCGTGCATATCGACGAGCAGGTTCTGACCGATGGTCTCGTCGACATCTCGAAAGCCAAACCGGTCGCGAGGCTCGGTTATATGGACTACGCAACGACGGAAAGCGTCTACCAGATGTTTCGGCCGAAATGGGACGGTGAGACGTAAGGCATTTCCGGCAAGGACACTTCCTTCAAGGGTTGGCTTACAGCCCTTTTTTCTTGGCTTCGCTCCAGATCGCTTCCATTTCGTCGAGCGCTGCGGCATCAAGACCGCTTCCCGTCTCGTTTAGCGTCTTTTCGATGAAATGGAATCGCCGCCGGAATTTCTCGTTGGCCGAGAGAAGTGCGGTTTCGGCATCGACATCGAGATGACGGCCGAGATTGACCATGGCAAAGAGCAGGTCGCCATATTCTTCCTCGATATTGGCGCGATCCTGCGCGGCCATCGCTTCTTTCAGTTCGGCAGTCTCTTCCGCGATCTTGTCGAGGATAGGTGCGGCTTCTGACCAGTCGAAACCGACCTTTGCCGCCTTTTGCTGAAGCTTCAGCGCACGCAGAAGGGCAGGGAAGGCCTGCGGAATATCGTCCAGAAAGCCATTATTCTCGGTGGTTTCCAGCCCAAGCTTCGCGCGCCGTTCGACGCGTTCGGCTTTTTCCTCCGCCTTGATGCGGTTCCACGAGCCCTTGGCCATCCCGGCGCTTCTCGCTTCCGCATCGCCAAAGACATGCGGATGCCGCCGGATCATCTTGCGCGTGATGGCTTCAACCACATCGCCGAAAGCGAAGCTGCCCTGTTCCTCGGCCATGCGCGCATGGAACACAACCTGCAACAGAAGATCGCCAAGCTCCTCACGCAAGTCGTCCATATCGTTGCGCTCGATGGCATCGAGGACTTCATAGGTTTCCTCAAGCGTATAGGGCATGATCGTCTGGAAGGTTTGCTCCACGTCCCATGGACAACCGGTTTCCGGGGTGCGCAGCGCGGCCATGATTTCCAGCAGGCGATCGATATTGCGGGACGGTTTCATCTTCGCTCCACCAAACTTGTCTATACCGTGTCAGTCAATTCAGGAGAATCGCGCCGGATGACTTGAAGTCCGTTGCCGATTTTGCATAGTCGGCCCGGGATCGCATATCGGGGCGGCATGTTCAACAAGCGGATACGTAAACGATGACAATTCTTGTGACTGGCGGCGCCGGCTATATCGGCTCCCACACCTGTGTTCAGCTCATCGAGGCTGGCCATGACGTCGTTGTGGTCGATAATTTCGACAACAGCCACCCGGAAGCCCTGCACCGCATCGAGAAGATAACCGGACGCGCACCGCGCCGCGAGGCGGGCGACATTCGTGACCGCGCGTTTCTGGAACAGGTGATCACTCATCACAAATGTACCGCGGTCATTCACTTCGCCGGACTGAAGGCGGTCGGAGAATCAAGCGAAAAGCCGATGCTTTATTACGACTGCAACGTCGTCGGCACGCTGCGTCTGTTGCAGGCGATGGAGGCCACCGGCGTCAAGACGCTCGTTTTCAGTTCCTCGGCCACCGTTTACGGCGATCCGCAGAAATTGCCCATCACCGAGGACCAGCCGCTTTCCGCGACCAATCCCTATGGCCGCACGAAGCTGGTCATCGAGGATATGCTTCGCGACATCTATAATGGCGACAATAGTTGGAAGATCGCCATTCTGCGCTATTTCAACCCGGTAGGCGCTCATGAGAGCGGTCTCATCGGCGAGGATCCGAAAGGTATCCCGAACAATCTGATGCCGATTATCGCGCAGGTGGCGACCGGTCGCCGCGAGAAGCTGAACGTCTGGGGCGACGACTATGCCACGCCGGACGGCACGGGTGTGCGCGACTACATCCATGTGGTGGACCTTGCAGCCGGACACCTGAAGGCACTCAAGAAGCTCGACACGCCGCAATGCTTCTCGGTCAATCTCGGCACGGGGCAGGGCTACAGCGTGCTGGACGTCGTGAAGGCTTTCGAACACGTATCGAATCGCGAAATCAAATACGAGATCGCGCCGCGCCGCCCCGGCGATGTCGCGGAATGCTATGCCGACCCCGCTTTCGCCCGCGATTTTCTGGATTGGTCGGCTGAAAAGAACCTTCGGGAAATGTGCCAGGATATGTGGCACTGGCAATCGAAAAACCCGAACGGCTACGAGTGAGCCGATAGGTGCTGCCTTGCGTTGAGGCAGCACCTGCCAGATGGCCTGCGCCGTGATCGCACGCAGGCTTTCCCACGGCGGAAAGAAAAGCCACGCAACCGCCGCAGCGGAATAGACCGGCATTTTTCATTCACGAACAGACGCTTGCGGGATTTTCAGGATAAGCGTAGGAACGGGCAGGGAGCTTCCCTGCCCTTGTTTTCGAGAACCGCAGGAAGCTCTTCAGCAAAGCGCGCACTGACAGAAGAAAGGCCTATCCATGGCTGAAACAGGCAAACAGGATTTCGATCAGGAAGCCCTTGCGGAAGCCTACGATCGCGCGCTGGCGCTGGAAAAATCCGGCGATTTCGATGCTGCTGCAAAGGCTTATGAGGAAGTTCTGAAGCTTGATCCTGACGATCATGGTGGCGCCGCCGTGCGGCTGGCCAGCATGGGGCGCGGCGCGGTGCCTCTGAAGGCGCCCGACGCCTATGTCGCGACGCTTTTCGACCAGCACGCCGAAATGTTCGATACGATTCTCGTCGATCAGCTAGGCTACGATGTTCCGCTGCAATTGCGTGAAATGCTCATCGAAATGGATGGCGATTTTCTCGCGCAGCGTATGCTCGATCTGGGCTGCGGCACGGGTCTGTCGGCCGATGCCCTCGATGACATGGCCGAACACAAGACCGGCGTCGACATTTCCGAGAACATGATCGAGGTGGCTTTTGAAAAAGGCGACTATCAGGCGCTGTTCGTCGGAGAAGCCGTTCGCTTCCTTGAAACGACCGAGGAAGCGGCCTGGGATCTCATCGTAGCAACCGACGTGCTGCCTTATATGGGCGAACTGGACAAATTCTTTGCCGGCGTTGCCAACCATCTTGAACCCGGCGGCTATTTCGGCTTCTCAAGCGAAACACTGGACGATTCACGGCTCGCGGGCCGCGCATTCATCGTTGGCGACTATCAGCGCTTCGCTCATGCGCAATCCTATGTGCGGGCTACTCTGGACGCCCATGGAATGGATTGCCTGCGCTGCGAGAACATTACCGTTCGAAGCGAACAAGGGCAGCCGGTTCCTGGCCATCTTTATATCGCACGACGTCGATAGCCGGTCTGGCGCACAGAATAGTTCCATAATATACGTTATGCAACTGGCGTACCGACAGATGGGTGCACAAGGCCGCGCGCGAGGAATGCCCCCAAGAGCCAAGGATAACCGGCCTGCTCTCACATCGCAGCCGATCGATCACGCAGGATTGATATCGCCGCACGAATTGACCTGCCTTTGCTTTCCGGCTTTGATTTCAATCATTTCAACGCTTCTTCCGATGTGAGACACGCGCGAGACGATGCAGGCCTCACCAGCCTATAAGACCAAAGCATGCATGTACTCGCCATTCATATGGGCTATTACCCGAGCGGCGCTGAAGATCCCTGATCGGAAAGAGCAGCATCTTGCTTTTACGACAGCGAGCGCCAGTTCCGGTGCCCAGCTCTGGTACAAAGCCGGAAGTGAGGAAGGTAGACTTGAAGATGTTGGAATCACGTATCCGAAACAAATCGCTTCGCGACAAGATCGTCACCGCTGAACAGGCCGCGGGTCTCATCAAGGACGGTATGATCGTCGGCATGAGCGGTTTCACCCGTGCAGGCGATGCTAAGGCCGTTCCCGTCGCCATGGCAGCCCGCGCCGCGACCGATCCTTTTCAAATCACGCTCATAACCGGTGCCTCGCTCGGCCACGACGTCGACAAGCTTCTGACGGAAGCGCATGTGCTGTCCCGGCGTATGCCCTTTCAGGTGGACCGCACGCTCCGCGCCGCCATCAACCGCGGCGAAGTCATGTTCATCGACCAGCACCTTTCCGAGACGGTCGAGCAACTGCGCTCGAACCAGATCGGCCCCATCGACTACGCGGTCGTCGAGGCTCTGGCGATCACGGAGAGCGGTGGCATCGTTCCCACCACCTCCATCGGCAATTCGGCCAGCTTTGCCATTCTGGCCGAGAAAGTCATCGTGGAGGTCAACCTCAACCAGCCCATGGCGCTTGAAGGGCTGCACGACATCTATATCCCGACGAAGCGCCCTTCCCGCGATCCGATCCCCGTCATGGCCTGCGACAGCCGCGTCGGCCTGCCCTATATACCGATCCCGGCCGAAAAGATCGCCGGCATCGTCATCACACAGGAAAACGACAGCGCCTCGACGGTGGAACCCGCCGATGGCGGGACGATTGCCATCGCAGGACACCTGATCGGTTTCCTGATGCAGGAAGTCGAGGCCGGACGCCTCGACCTGACGCTCAATCCCTTGCAGGCTGGTATCGGCACCATCGCCAACGCCGTTTTGAACGGTTTTTCCGACAGCCCTTTCCACAATCTGCGTATGTATAGCGAAGTGCTACAGGACAGCACCTTCGATCTTTTCGATGCAGGAAAACTCGATTTCGCCTCGGGAGCGTCGATCACGCTTAGCCCCGCCTGCGGCGAACGTGTGTTCAACAATATCGACCGCTATCGCGACCGTCTCATTCTGCGACCGCAGGAAATCAGCAATCATCCCGAAGTCATTCGCCGCCTTGGAATCATCGGCATCAATACCGCGCTGGAATTCGACATTTATGGCAATGTGAATTCCACCCATGTCGATGGCACGCACATGATGAACGGTATCGGCGGTTCGGGCGATTTTGCACGCAATGCCTTCATTTCAATATTCGTCAGCAAATCGGAAGCCAAAAACGGTGCGATATCCTCCGTTGTCCCTATGGTCACCCATGTGGATCACACCGAACACGATGTCGACATCCTCGTGACCGAACAAGGACTTGCCGATCTGCGCGGACTGGCTCCACGCGAGCGCGCCCGCGTGATTATCGACAACTGCGCCCACCCGGATTACCGCGACCAGCTCAACGATTATTTCGAACGCGCCTGCCAGCGCGGCGGTCACACCCCTCACCTCATCGAAGAAGCCTTCAGCTGGCATCAGCGCCGTCGCGATACAGGCTCCATGCGCGGCTGATACAGATGCCCGGCGCCCATTGCGGCGCCGGTTAAATGGCCACCGGCAAATTCGGGCCTGCTACGGCCCTTTTTTTACAATGTTGTGCTTCCAAGATGTTTCTGCATATATTAGAAAACTATCATTTATGTCTTGCCGCGACAGTTCTTTTGAACATAGTTGTGCCGTTATGCATTTCATCGTAACATATAGCTACTATGCTACCTGAGATTGTGTCTTTAATGGCACTCATAAACAAAAAATTGCAAGAAGCGCATGGTGGTCTCTTTCCCCTGTCCGTCGTTCCTTCTATAAGGCCCGCAAAATATAGCCCGTTCATATAGGTTCTGGCGCGGGTCATAAAATCATCCTCACTCGGGGTTGGGAGTGCGTGGGAATGAAGACTGCTCTTTTAAAAGCAGCTTTGATAACGCTGTCCGTCGTTCTTTTCTCGGTGGGCGCGACATCGCTTGCGGCCTATGCGTCCGGTACGACCCCCAGCGCCCTGGCGCTGAGCCTCGGCGCGAGCATTCCCATGGCTACGGCCTTCCCTTCCCTCGCCTATATTTTCCGCCAGCACAGCAAACTCGTGGATGCATACACACAGCTGGAAAAGGCCCATATCGAGTTGCAGGCGCGCTCGCGAATCGATCACATGACCGGCTTGCTGAATCGCGAAGCGCTGTTCGAGGCGATGAAGATCAGCCGTTCGCGCATCGAAACGGGCACGCTGCTGGTGATCGATGCGGATCATTTCAAGGCGATCAACGATACATTCGGGCATGGGGTTGGTGATCGCGCGCTGAAACTCATTGCCTTTGCGTTGCAGAATGTGACGCGAAAAGGCGACCTGGTCGGGCGTATCGGCGGCGAAGAGTTTTGCGTCTTCCTGCCGGGGGCAAGCGGAGAGACGGGAACACGCGTCGCGCAACGCATTCGAGCGGAAGTGGAAAACACACCATTTCACACGACCGAATATCAGGTCTATCCATTGACGATCAGTATCGGCGTCGCCTCTGCCCCCAAGAACGAAACCAACTCACAGGTTCTCAGTCGTGCGGACCGCTGCCTCTACATGGCCAAGCAGCGCGGGCGTAACTGCGTCGTCTTCGACGAAGAAAGCGGCCGGCTTGCCCTTGCATCGGTGGTGTCGATCGCGACCGGCCGCGAAATGGCGCGAGGCTGACAGCCGCATATCAGTCCCACGGTTCGACTTCCTCTTCGGACCAGCCGACAGGCACGAAACCCATTTTCTGATAAAGCTGTAACGCACGGGGACTATCCAGCGTATTGGTATGGATCGTCACTTTTTGCGGATCATGCGCCCAGGCCGCCGCGATGGCCTCGCTCATGAAAAACCTGGCGAGCCCTCGCCCCTGAAAATCGTCGATAAGGCCGAAATAGAGAATTTCCACAGCATCGGGCAGCGCCGACAGGTCGAACTCGACAAAACCTGCCGGACAACCTTCCGCATACAGAACGTGAATCTCGCTCGTTTCGGCGTGGATCGCCGTAGCAACCTCCGCATCGGTCTGAACACGGCGCATCATCCAGTGATGCTTTCGCCCGACCTTTTCGTATAGGTAGCGATAGTAATGGACTGGCATATCGCCCGCTCGCATGATCGCAAGCCGGATGCCGGACGGCACCGGCACCGAAATGGCCGGACGGGCCGACATTTCCAGATGGGTGATACGGGCGGTCAGTTTTTCCGGCATTTATTCAGCGTCGCCCGTGACGACCGGCGTGTCCTGCCTGCTTCCCCATTCGCTCCACGAACCGTCATAGAGCCGATTATCCCTGTGCCCCAGCGATGACAGCGCAAGCGAGATGACGGCGGCGGTAACCCCCGATCCGCAACTCGTGACGACCGGCTTTTCAAGATCGATGCCCGCTTCATCGAAAATCCTGCGCAGGCTCTCCAGATCTTTCAGTTCACCATTTTCCGATAACGTACCGACAGGAACATTGCGCGCGCCCGGCATATGGCCGGAGCGCATACCGGGTCGCGGTTCCGCCTCGCGTCCGGTAAAACGCCCCGCTGCTCGTGCGTCGGCGATCTGCGAGCTATGTCCGTCCACGATCTCGCGCATTTCGCTGAAACTCACCACGGCCGCTTCTTTGAACGAAGGCGTGAAAAGCGTCGATGCTACTCTGGTAGCGTCTTTGGTGACCGGATAGCCGGCCTTCCTCCATCCGTCGAAACCGCCATCGAGAACGAAGACATTCTCCACTCCCATGATACGGAACAGCCACCATACCCGAGGCGCTGAAAACATGCCGGGGCCGTCATAGACGACGACAGTTTCATTGGCGGTTATGCCCATGGCGCCTACGTGATGCGCAAAAAGCTCAGGAGATGGCAAGGTATGCGGCAAGCCGGATTGCTTGTTCGCAATTTCATCCTGATCGAAAAAGACGGCGCCGGGAATATGCGCGGCATTATATTCTTCCTGTCCGTCGCGTCCGGCTGCGGGAAGATACCAGGATGCATCCACAATAGCGATGCCCGGCTTGCCAAGCCTGTCCTTCAACCAGTTTCGTGAAACGACGAATCCGCTCTTCACAGCCATGACAATTCCTCCCAAACGCCTCAAGCTTCCGGCAAACTACCAAAACGGATACGGAAGCGACGATTTTCCTTACCCTTCTTTTCGATCTTGCCAATATGGATTTCACCCACCTCCTGCGTTTCGGAAACGTGCGTACCGCCGCAAGGTTGCGAATCGACAATGCCGTTTTCACCGATGACGACAAGACGGATGCGTCCCAGCCCCACTGGCGGGCGCACATTCTTCGACTTCACGATATCGGGGTTAGCGAGAAATTCGTCATCGCTGATCCAGCGGATGGCAACGGGATCGTTGGCCTTCACTCTTTCCATCAGCTTCTCGGTCACGAATTCCTTCGTATAGGTGGGGTCGGGCAGATCGAAATCGATGCGGCTTTCATCTTCGCCTACGGCTGCGCCGGTGATCGGAAACGGGCAGACGACCGAAAGCAAATGGCAGGCCGTATGCATCCGCATCAGCTTGTAACGGCGCGGCCAGTCCACATGCAGAACCAGTTTCTCGCCGACTTCCGGTGAGGCCTGGCCATCAGCGGGAACATGAATGATCTCGTTCTTGTTTTCTCCGGTGACGGTCGCAGCCACTTCGATGCGCGAACCGTCGGCCCGTTCAAAAAAGCCGATATCCCCCGGCTGCCCGCCCGAGGTGGCGTAAAAATTCGTCCGGTCGAGAATGACCCCGCCGGTTTCGGTCATGGCGAGTACCGTGCCCTCCACCGTTGAAAGATAGGAATCTTCGCGGAAAAGCGCTTCGGTCTCGTATGCCATGATTATCCCTCGAACGGTATGTCTATCTCGGTCTCTTGTTCCAGCCATCCCGGCACGGGCAGGTTCTTGCCGCGTAGGAAGACAGGATTGAACAGCTTCGACTGGTAGCGATTGCCATAGTCGCAAAGCACCGTCACAATTGTGTGGCTCGGCCCGAGATCTTTTGCAAGCCGGATTGCACCGGCAATGTTGATGCCGGAGGAGCCGCCGAGGCAAAGCCCCTCGTTTTCAACCAGGTCGAACACGACTTCAAGGGCATCCGAGTCGGAGACGCGATACGAGAAATCGGGCGTAAAGCCTTCAAGATTGGCTGTGATACGCCCCTGCCCGATACCTTCGGTGATCGAATCGCCCTCCGCCTTCAATTCACCCGTTGTATAGAAGGAATGAAGCGCAGCCCCGTAAGGGTCGGCAAGCGCGACCTTGATATCGGCGTTATGATCCTTCAGGCCGAAAGCCGTTCCGACAAGCGTGCCGCCAGACCCCACAGCGGCAACGAAACCGTCGACCTTGCCGTTGGTCTCGCGCCAGATTTCCTGTGCAGTGGTCTCGATATGCGCCTGACGATTGACCGGATTATCGAACTGATTGGCCCAGATCGCGCCATTCGGCTCGCTCTTCGCAAGCTGTTCCGCCAGCCGCCCCGACAGGCGCACATAATTGTTCGGATTCCGATAGGGAGCCGCCGGAACTTCGATCAGTTCGGCGCCCAGAAGACGCAGGGCGTCCTTCTTTTCCTGGCTCTGAGTTTCGGGAATGACGATGACCGTGCGATAGCCGAGCGCTTTTGCGACCATCGTCAGACCGATCCCGGTATTGCCGGCAGTGCCCTCGACGATCACGCCGCCGGGCTTCAGAAGCCCGCGCTTTTCAGCATCGCGAATGATGTAAAGTGCGGCCCGATCCTTTACCGACTGGCCGGGATTGAGAAATTCCGCCTTGCCGTAAATATTGCAACCGGTAAGCTCGGAGGCCTTTTTCAGATGGATCAACGGCGTATTGCCGATAGCGTCGAGCACCGATTGCAGCATGGCTTTCATCCTTCCTGTTTGTCAGGGAAATTATGGGGAAGCGCCCTTCCCTTCAAGCAAGCAGGGAATAATTTTTCAGCCTGCCACGCAATTCGAAACCCATAAATGCGTTGCGAATAGAAAAGCCGCCCGAAATAGGCGGCTTTTTGAAAAAATGTTCGAGCCTGTTCTCGCCGGTCAGGCCGCGCGCTGGCCACCATTGCCGCCGGCATTGCGCCGTTTGCGGCGGAACGGACGTTTTGCCTTGGGCGCTGCCTCGCTGGCGGAATGACCGCCAGAACGGTGCTCGCCCGCCTTTGGCGCCGGACGGCGATGCTTCTGCGGCGTTCCGCCTTTCCGATGCTGCGTCTTTTGCGGCCGCTCGCCCGGAGCGCCATTCTGCGCTCCACTTCGCGGAGCCGGTGGCGGTGCAAGTTCCACAGGCGCATCCTTGATCGGAAGTTTGCCGCGCGTGACACGTTCGACCGCCCGCAGCTTGGAATCCTCAGTTGCGGCATCGTAAAGCGTGATCGACGCGCCGCTCGCTCCGTTACGGCCGGTACGGCCGATACGATGCACATAGGTTTCCGGCTCATCCGGCAGGTCATAGTTCACGACATGGCTGATGCCCGGCACGTCGATGCCGCGCGCGGCAATATCGGTCGCAATCAGAATCCGCAACGTCCCGTCGCGAAAACCGTTCAAGGCGCGCTGGCGCGCATTCTGCGACTTGTTGCCGTGGATGGCGGCAACGTCGTAGCCGTCGCGCTCCAGATGGCGCACCACGGCATCGGCGCCATGCTTCGTGCGCGTAAAGACGATCACCGAGCGCATGTCCTTGTCCGCCAGCAAGGCGGACAGGAGGCGGCGCTTCTCCTTCGTCGGCACCGGATGCACAACCTGCGTGATTTCGGCGGCGGTCGTTCCCTGCGGAGCCACCTCGACACGAACCGGGTCGCGCAGCAGGCTCGATGCCAGCGAGGCGATTTCCTTGGGCATGGTGGCCGAGAACAGCGCGGTCTGCCGTTCGGCATGGGTGGCCTTGGCAATGCGCTTCACATCGTTGATGAACCCCATGTCGAGCATACGGTCAGCTTCATCGAGCACAAGCCAGCGCGTCTGCGAAAGATCGACAAGGCCGTCGCGCATCAGATCGGTCAGGCGTCCTGGCGTTGCAATCAGAACATCGATGCCCGGAGCGATACGCTTGATCTGCGACAGCTTGGAGACGCCGCCCAGAACGAGCGCCGTCGAGATGTGCGCCTGTTTGGATACGTTGCGGATCGTCTGCTCGATCTGCACCGCCAGTTCACGCGTCGGCGCGAGGATCAGCGCACGCGCGGTTTTCGGGCGGCGCTTGTCGCCAAGTCCGATGATCTTCTGGAGAATGGGAAGGCTGAAAGCCGCCGTCTTGCCCGAACCCGTCTGGGCGATGCCCAGAATGTCCCGGCCTTCGAGCTGATGCGGGATCGCCTGCATCTGGATAGGCTTAGGTTCGATCATACCGGCTGCTTCAACGCCCTTGAGCAGAATGCCGGTGACGCCGAGTGCTGCAAAGCCGCCCGTGGTTTCGTCCATAATCTTGTTAGTCAATTCAATCTCTTTCGGCGGCACCATGAGCCATGGTCCGCATCCGTGCCGGTCAAGCGCAACTTGCCGGACAAAAAACTCTTCAATGATAACGACGGGACGCCGGAATAAACTGCTCGTTCAATCCCTGCGACTTGCGCTGCCGTGCCCGAACATTGCTCGGATCTCCCCTGCTGCCGAACCATTCCGGAAGCCAGAGGCGAGACGCAACAAGTCCAATGCCGGGAAAGCCGACAACGCTGTCGGCCCATGCGCCTGAGCCGCCATATGGGGTGTTTTCAGCAAAAAAGCAATCGATTTCGCCGGGAGACCGAAATCAGATGATGAAATCGGCCAGCACCTGATTGTCGGTTATGTCCTGATAGGCCCAGCCAGCTTCGGCGAATTTCTTCTCCAGAAGCTTGAAATTGGCCGCATTCTTCGTCTCGATGCCAATCAGCACCGAACCGAAATTGCGCGCGGATTTCTTAAGATATTCGAACCGCGCAATATCGTCCTCCGGTCCCAGAAGATCGAGGAACGACCGCAGCGCGCCGGGACGCTGCGGAAAGCGGAAGATGAAATACTTCTTCAGCCCCTCGAAACGAAGTGCGCGTTCGCGCACGTCCGGCAGACGCTCGAAATCGAAATTGCCGCCCGACACGACAATGACGATGCGCTTTCCCTTGATGTCGCTCTTCCTGAAATCCTTCAGCGCGTCGATGCCAAGCGCACCAGCCGGTTCCAGCACCACGCCTTCGATATTGAGCATCTCGACGATGGTGGCGCAAAGCCGATTCTCCGGGACTGTTATGACAGTTTTCGGATCGAACCTCTTGAGAAGCTTGAAGTTTTCTTTCCCGATTTCCGCGACGGCAGCACCGTCGACAAAGTTATCGACATGAGAAAGCCTGACCCGCTTTCCTGCCTTGAGACTCTCCTTGAGGCTCGCCGCCCCCTGTGGCTCGATGAAGCGAAAGCCCGTTTTCCAGTCGAGATCGGATATATATTGCGTAACGCCGCCCGACAGCCCGCCGCCGCCGACCGGAAGCAGGATGAAATCGGGTTTCTTTCCTTCCGGCAGTTGCCGCTCGATTTCCAGCGCGACGGTCGCCTGCCCCTCGACGATACCGGGGTGGTCGAACGGCGGCACCATGACGCCCTTGTTGGCGGCTGCGAACTCCTGTGATGCGGCGTAGCAGACGTCGAATATGTCGCCGACAAGCCTGATTTCGATGAATTCAGCGCCAAAAGCACGCGTCTTGTCGATTTTCTGCTGCGGAGTGGTGACAGGCATGAAAACCACGCCCCTGCGTCCGAAATGGCGGCATACGAAAGCAAAGCCCTGCGCATGATTGCCGGCGGAAGCACAGACGAAGACCGCATTCTCATCGGTGGTCTTCACCGCCTTCGAAATGAAATTGAATGCGCCACGAATCTTGTAGGAGCGCACGGGCGTGAGGTCCTCACGCTTCAGCCAGATCTCCGCACCATATTTCCGCGACAGGTAGTCGTTGAGCTGTAGCGGCGTTTCGGGAAAGAGCGCACGCATTGCTTTTTCAGCCTGGGATACGGATTTTACGAAGGCGGTCATTCTCGAACTTTCATCATTCCTGCTCTGTTTTCCCACCGCTACATGGCTTTGCAGCCGTAAACAAGGACGAGAAAGGATTTGAAGCATCCGCCAATGGTTTGGAGCGCATTGGAATGTAAGGAAATTCGGGAATTTGACTGTTATTGCTGACAAGCTTTCTGGCTTGAATTCATCGCACAAATCATGACATAGAAACCCTGTCGCTGCGGTCGTGGCGAAACTGGTATACGCAACGGACTTAAAATCCGTCGTCTTTTAGACTTGCGGGTTCAAGTCCCGCCGACCGCACCACTTTCCCGAGTTTCAGGTTTCCTTCAAGCGGTTGCGGTTGTTCTGGCAACAGGCATGACCGTGGGTGCCTGCCACGGCACGGGACATTCGTCCTGCCGGTGAACCGGAATGATAAACCAGTTGCAGCATTGTCGGCCCGGCGTTTAACTGGGCCATGAACTGGAGTCTGGACATGACGAACAACCCGCAACAGGCCGTCAGGGCCGCAATGTTGGCCATCGGCGACGAACTTCTTTCGGGACGCACGAAGGACAAGAACATAGGCCACCTCGCCGACATGCTGACTGCGGCAGGTATCGATCTGAAAGAGGTGCGGATCGTGCCGGATGAAGAAGCCGCCATCGTCGGCGCCCTCAATACGCTGCGCCCGCAATATGATTATGTTTTCACGTCCGGCGGGATCGGTCCCACCCATGACGACATTACCGCCGATGCGGTCTCCACGGCTTTCGGCGTACCCTGCATCTATGACGAGAAGGCCATGAAACTGCTCGCCGACAATTACGCCAGACGCGAGCTGGAATTTACCGATTCGCGTAAGCGCATGGCCCGTATGCCGCAAGGATCGGAACATATCGACAATCCGATATCGGCAGCGCCGGGATTTCATATCGGCAATGTCTATGTGATGGCAGGCGTTCCTTCGGTATTCCAGGCTATGCTCGATAATGTCCTGCCGACGCTGAAAACCGGCCGTAAACTCCTGTCCCGCTCCGTACATTGCCCTTTCGGCGAAGGCGTGATCGGAACACCGCTCGCGGAAATCCAGAAAAACAATCCCGATACGGTCATCGGGTCTTATCCGAAATTTGAAAACGGCCGTTTCAGCACTGAACTGGTCGTCCGCGGGAGCGACCCTGTCAGGATCGACGAGGCTATCCATGCCATAGAGGAGATGATCGGCTCGCTTCAAACCGAAGGAGCGGCCTAACACTGATCTCCTGCAACCTTTTATCCGCGCAACTCGTTGCATAATATGCTAAAATTGAACATCAACCGGAAGGAGTTCGGTCATGTCCTATAAAACGGTGGTTGCCTATGCCCGCAGTGAAACCGAGTTGAAACGGGTCATGTCTGCCGTAGAGCTTTTGAAGCAAAAAGTGCCGGATATTCATGTCATCGGACTTTATTCCACTCCTTCGCCCATCGTTTACGCTGACCCGAACGGCTTCATCGATCCGGGCATGTTCGAACTCCACGACAAGAAGCACAAGGAGCTTTCCGAAAGGCTGAAGCGCGTCTTTGAGGACGAGATGCGCCGTCAGGAAATAAGTTACGAATATCGCGTCACCCGTTCGGAAACGGGAACCGCCTCCGACGGCGTATTGACGGCCTGCCTTGGCGCGGAACTGCTGGTTGCCGGACAACCCGACCCGGACGATCCCGGCACCAATGACGAAACCGCCGATACGATTGTTTTCAACGCAAGCTGCCCGGTTCTGCTCGTCCCTTATGCGCCCGTGCTGCCGATGGTGTCGCTTGACCGCATCGTCGTCGCCTTTAACGGCAAGCGCGAGGCGGCCCGAGCCGCATTCGATGCGCTGCCTTTGATGGAACAGGCGGACAGAACGGAAGTGGTCTGGGTCGATCCGCCGGAGATAGAGGGGGAAGATCGATCTCTGGCGAGCCATGATATCGCGGAATCGCTATCCCGCCACCACATTGAGGTAACGCCAACGGCTATCAGTTCGAACGGACGCTATGCCCAGGACGCCCTGCGCGAACATATCATCGCACAACGCGCCGATCTTCTGGTGATGGGGGCATACAGCCATTCGCGGCTGCGGGAACTGGTGTTCGGCGGTGTTACGCGCTCGATGCTGAACGAGCTTCCCATTCTCACGCTTTTCTCCCGATAGGGGCGGCTTCAAGCCACAAGTTTGACGCCCATAACAGGCGCGTCATTGCACGACACGCTTGCAAAAACGCTTCTTTTGCGGTTATCAGCATCACCCGGCGCTGACTAAGCCGGGTGGAGAGCCTTTTCTTCTCCTGCTGCCCGCACACCTGGGCGCGGAAGAAGAAAAGCCGCAGATCCTGACAGTTGCAGCGCTTGGCAATCCGTCACAGCGCGTTTTTTGGTTTTTGCTGGTCCGGAGAACGACCTCCGGACCGTTCCGTGGAGCGTTTCGATGTCCTTGCCAGATAAAGCCTTTCCCGTTTCCTGGGACCAGTTTCACCGCGATGCCCGCGCCCTCGCCTGGCGGATTGCCGGCATGGACCGCGAATGGCACGCAATTGTCGCGATTACCCGCGGCGGACTTGTCCCGGCGGCAATCATCTGCCGTGAGTTGGGCATTCGCCTGATCGAAACCGTGTGCATCGCCTCTTATCATGACTACACGTCGCAGGGCGACATGCAGATCCTCAAAGGTGTCAGCCAGGCGCTTCTGGAACGCGGTGGCGAAGGCGTCATCGTCGTGGACGACCTGACAGATACCGGCAAGACGGCGGCAATCGTCCGCGAAATGATGCCCAAGGCGCATTTTGCAACCGTTTACGCAAAGCCGAAGGGCCGTCCGCTGATCGACACTTTCGTTACCGAGGTTTCCCAGGACACATGGATATATTTTCCATGGGATATGGGCTTCACCTATCAGGAGCCGATCGCAGGCGACAAGCGCGGTTAAATGAAAGAAAACGAATGCGGTTGCGGCGATATTTCTGCCGCAATCGCGTCTTAAGGAAAATCAGCAGAATTAGCGCTGGTTTGAAATGGGATAGGGCTTTCTAGGCGAAAACGTCCCTCTGTATTTCAGTAATATCTTTAAAACTAAAGCTTTTTCGCATTTTTTGATGGCAAGCCGGCCAACTAAACAGTTGTCATTTTGGCGAATCGGACCATCCTGTAGAAAAAGAGAGGGACATTCGCGGTGAAGTCGCAAGTGAAACAGCTTATTGCAACGGAAAAGCGTATTCTGACGCCATCCGGTCGTTTGCAGCAAGTTGCGGCGCTTGTTTACCGTCGCGACATGGGTGCGCTCAGGATTCTCGTTATTACCAGTCGCGGCACCGGTCGCTGGATCATCCCGAAGGGTTGGCCGCAGGTCGGACGCACCTTGGCCGAAACCGCCCTTTGTGAAGCCTATGAGGAAGCCGGGATACGCGGTGAAGTCGCCCCCGTCCCTATTGGCAGCTTCCATTATTGCAAGACCGACCTTCCGCCTGAACGCATCAATCAGTTTTGCGCAGCGGTTTTTGCGGTGCAGTTCACCGCGCAGGAGCAGGATTGGCCGGAGCGGCATCAGCGTATCTGCGAATGGGTCTCGCCCAAGGAAGCCGCAAACCGTGTCGAAGAGACTGAACTGAAAAAGATACTGAGACAGTTTGGTGATTCGGGGCTGGCCGCAGCAGCGGAATAAGCAGATTCGATTACGTCACGTCGGTCAGAAGTTCCGATACATATCGCCTATACGGCGTATTTCACTGCCAAAGCCCCGGAACGCCTTCGATATCCCGACGAAATGCGTATAGCGATGGTATTCGCCCAGTGGATTGAATTTGACGTTTGCTCGGCGCCTGTATCAGAGGGATGCAAATGCCGAAATCAGACCACTAGCCGGCTTCATTCACAAAAGCTTCGCTTCTCCCCGTTATCCACATTAGCCTCAGGCCGTTACGCACAATATCTAGTTGCCGGGCCATCGCATCAAACCAATGCTTGACGCCCGGAACCGAGTCGTCTTTTATGTGTCTGTCGTTACGTAAGTAACGTGATCGGGCGTTGTAATCTGCCGGTCTTTTTTTCAGTCAAGTTGAGTATCCAACGGGCATCACGCTGTGACAGGCGCTGTTTCGCTTGGTGCTTTTTTGCGCCCTTTTTCCGGGTCCGGCCATCTCTGGAGATGCATATGCAATACCGAGCAGAAAGAGCGTTAACACTACATTTAGTATTTGCGCCCACACTCCTTACAAGATAAGGTGTTTTTCGTTCTGCTGATTTTCAAATACCCGAGCGCTGGCAAGGTCGCCCATCAAGCTTCCCTGAGGTGTTTTCCTGTGGATTTGAACGATGTGGACGCGAGTTTCCGGGAGTGCGCTCCCCAATAAGATGCTTTTCCCCGCAGAAGAGCTCTTTTGACAGAGATGCGATACAGACAGGCCGTGGCTGAAAATCGTCACTAGAGCTACTATATATAGAACGTTTGGATGGGACAGATGAAGATCGAACGCCGTTTCACGAAAGAGAATCAGTCGGCTTATGCGGACATCGCGTTCCGGACCGCGACCAGCGAGATCAAGAATCCCGATGGGTCCGTTGTATTCCGCCTTGAAAACATCAATGTGCCCGCACAGTTCAGTCAGGTGGCCGCTGATATTCTCGCACAGAAATATTTCCGCAAGGCAGGCGTTCCGGCGCGACTGAAGAAGGTCGAGGAAAACGACGTTCCTTCGTGGCTGTGGCGCTCGGTCGCCGACGAGGAAGCGCTGGCCAAGCTGCCTGAGGACGATCGCCATGGCTCTGAATTGGATGCCCGTCAGGTTTTCGACCGTCTTGCAGGCACCTGGACCTATTGGGGCTGGAAGGGCGGTTATTTCGGCTCGGAAGAAGACGCCCTCGCCTTCCGCGACGAGCTTGCCTATATGCTCGCAACCCAGCGCGTGGCGCCAAACAGCCCGCAATGGTTCAACACCGGCCTGCATTGGGCCTATGGCATCGACGGGCCGGGTCAGGGACACTTCTATGTCGACTGGCAGACCGGCAAGCTGACCAAGTCCAAGTCGGCCTATGAACATCCGCAGCCACATGCCTGCTTCATCCAGTCCGTCGGCGACGATCTCGTCAACGACGGCGGCATCATGGACCTGTGGGTCCGCGAGGCGCGCCTGTTCAAATATGGTTCCGGTACCGGTTCCAATTTCTCCTATCTGCGCGGTGAAGGCGAAAGGCTTTCCGGCGGCGGCAAGTCCTCCGGCCTGATGAGCTTCCTCAAGATCGGCGACCGTGCCGCAGGCGCCATCAAGTCGGGCGGCACGACGCGCCGCGCCGCCAAGATGGTAGTCGTCGATATCGACCATCCGGATATCGAGGAATATATCGACTGGAAGGTGAAGGAAGAGCAGAAGGTCGCTTCGCTCGTCACCGGCTCCAAGATCGTCAAGCAGCATCTGACTGCAATCATGAAGGCTTGCGTCAATTGCGAAGCCGATAATGACGATTGCTTCGATCCGTCCAAGAACCCTGCCCTGAAACGCGAAATCAAGGCAGCAAAGAAGAATCAGGTCCCTGAAAACTACGTCAAGCGCGTGATCCAGTTTGCGCGTCAAGGTTACACGGACATCGAGTTCAAGACCTATGATACGGACTGGGATTCGGAAGCCTATCTCACCGTTTCGGGCCAGAATTCCAACAATTCCGTCTCGCTCAAGGATGAATTCCTGCGCGCTGTCGAAGATGACGGCGACTGGAACCTGACCGCGCGTCGCGACGGTCGTGTGATGAAGACGCTCAAGGCCCGCGACCTTTGGGAAAAGATCGGTTATGCCGCCTGGGCTTCCGCCGATCCGGGCCTGCACTACAACACTACGATGAACGACTGGCACACCTGCCCTGCCGCCGGTCCGATCCGCGCCTCCAATCCGTGCTCGGAATATATGTTCCTTGACGATACGGCCTGCAATCTGGCGTCGATCAACCTGCTCACCTACCGCAACAAGGACGGTTCGTTCGACATTGCGGCTTACGAGCACACGGCGCGCCTGTGGACCATCGTTCTCGAAATCTCGGTGATGATGGCGCAGTTCCCGTCGAAGGAAATCGCTCGTCTTTCCTATGAATATCGCACGCTCGGCCTTGGCTATGCCAATATTGGCGGCCTGCTGATGACGTCCGGCATTCCTTATGATTCAGACGAAGGCCGTGCAATCTGCGGCGCGCTGACGGCAATCATGACGGGCGTTGCCTATGCGACCTCCGCCGAAATGGCGAAGGAACTGGGCACCTTCCCGAATTACGAGCCGAATGCCGAGCATATGCTGCGCGTCATCCGTAACCACCGTCGCGCCGCTCACGGCGAAACGGAAGGTTATGAAGGTCTTGCCGTCAATCCGGTGGCGCTGATCGCCAAGGATTGCCCGGATCAGGATCTGATCACCCATGCCCGCGCGGCCTGGGACAAGGCGTTGGAACTGGGCGAACAGCACGGCTACCGCAATGCGCAGGCGACCGTTATCGCGCCGACCGGCACGATCGGCCTTGTCATGGATTGCGACACGACCGGGATCGAACCGGACTTCGCGCTGGTAAAATTCAAGAAGCTGGCTGGCGGCGGTTATTTCAAGATCATCAACCGCGCCGTGCCGGAAGCGCTGCGCACGCTTGGTTATTCGGAAAGCCAGATTGCAGAAATCGAGGCCTATGCCGTCGGCCATGGCAATATCAATCAGGCTCCGAGCGTCAATCCGTCGTCGCTGAAGTCCAAAGGCTTCACCGATGAGGTGATCGAGGCGCTGAATGCCGCGCTCAAGAGCGCCTTCGACATCAAGTTCGCTTTCAACAAGTGGACGCTGGGCGAAGATTTCTGCAAGGACGTGCTGAAATTCACCGATGAGCAGCTCAATGATTTCTCCTTCGAGATGCTCCCTGCCCTTGGCTTTACCCGCAAGGAAATCGAAGCCGCCAATATCCATGTTTGCGGCGCGATGACGCTGGAAGGCGCACCGTTCCTGAAGGAAGAACACTACGCCGTGTTCGATTGCGCCAATCCGTGCGGCAAGATCGGCAAGCGTTACCTGTCGGTCGATAGCCATATCTGCATGATGGCCGCTGCCCAGCCGTTCATTTCGGGCGCGATCTCCAAGACGATCAACATGCCGAACGATGCGACCGTCGAGGACTGCAAGAGCGCCTACATGCTTTCGTGGAAGCTGGCTCTGAAAGCCAATGCGCTTTATCGCGACGGCTCCAAGCTGTCGCAGCCGCTCAACGCTTCGCTGATCGCCGACGACGAGGATGAAGACGACGCAGTCGAGGCGCTGATCGAGGCACCGGCATCCGCCCGTGCCGTTCAGGTGACCGAGCGCATCGTTGAGAAGGTAGTCGAAAAGATCGTTCACGAACGCGACAAGCTTCCCAACCGCCGTCAGGGATATACCCAGAAGGCCGTGGTCGGTGGACACAAGGTTTACCTGCGCACCGGTGAGTTCGGTGATGGCCGTCTCGGTGAAATCTTCATCGACATGCATAAGGAAGGCGCTGCCTTCCGCGCCATGATGAATAATTTCGCCATCGCCGTGTCGCTCGGCCTGCAATATGGCGTGCCGCTCGAAGAATATGTGGAGGCTTTCACCTTCACCAAATTCGAACCGGCAGGCATGGTCATCGGCAATGACGCGATCAAGACCGCGACGTCGATCATCGACTATGTGTTCCGCGAACTTGCAGTCTCCTATCTCGGCCGCAATGACCTTGCGCATGTCGATACGAGCGATTTCGGCAATACCGCGCTTGGCAAGGGTATCAAGGAAGGCAAGACCAACCTGGTTTCGACCGGCTGGACCCGCGGTTACAAGCCGACTCTGGTCACGAACACCACCTCTGCCAACGAAGCCAAGGGATCGGCAGGCTCGGCTCCGCAGGCTTCGAATGTCACTGCGCTGAAGTCGTCCGCACCGGCTGGCGGCCGTTCGACAACCATCGGTCTGGTGACAGACGGCGCGACTGCTTTCAAGCGTGATTTCGAGGAACAGGCAGCGCCTGCGGCCCAACCGGAAACTTCGGCAGCAACCGAACTGTTCTCCGACAAGGCTGCTGCAGATGCTGCATCGGCCCGTGCGGAAAGCGCAAGCGCTGCCAAGAAGCTGGAAGCGGATCGCCGCATCAAGTCCATGATGCAGGGCTACACGGGCGACAGTTGCACGGAATGCCAGAACTTCACCATGGTTCGCAACGGCACCTGCCTGAAATGCGACACTTGCGGTGCGACGAGCGGCTGCAGCTAAGAGCCTGTGTGAAAATGTGCGCGGACTCAAAGTTCCGTACTTAGGAACCAATGTTCCGTAATCGGTGTAGAAATATCAATCGGTTACGGAAATGCATGTTGAATAGCATTCTGGACACGTTAACGCGTGTCCAGAAATGGTAATAAGAACAAAAAGTGAAACAATCGGAATAGTAGTAACAGCTAACATAATGCTACCGTTTCGATTTCATCCCATTTTGAGGCGGAATTAACATGAGTTGGTCAAAAGATAAGAGTTTGCGTCGCATCCAAACGTTTAAAGCGGCCTCGCCTTCCAGTTCGATTGAGATCAAAACGTTTGACGAATCCTACCTCCAGACTCGGCAGGCGGTGCTTGCAAGGAAGTTCGCTCTTGACGGAAAACGGGAACCGCTAATTTTTGACATCCCTGAGAACGCTGCAATCCGGGTTGAAGGCGTTCATGTCTATATTCAGATGCTAGACTTTTCGTCTGCAATGATTGACCGGGATCGTGAAACCGAGGCCAGTCACAAACGCGTCCTATCGATGCTACACTTGAACTATGCTGCTTGTGATCAAGTTGCTGAAGAGTATGAAGCTCAAAGGGTTGATTTCCACGGTTCTCGCATGCACGCCGTTATTGTTTCGCCTCCGGGTGAGCATAATGCTCGACAGCGATCCGAGCGCGCCCTTGCATTTGCGGATGCTGTGACTCGCGCCATCTCGGCAGTTGGCGCAGCGACCGAGAACGGTCGTTACTCAACTCGTATTCGGGTCGGCGTTGATAGTGGCACAGCCATTGCGATCAACAGTGGCACGCGAGACGAACGAGAACCTCTGTTTTTGGGAGCGCCAGCGAACTATGCGGCAAAGCTTGCGGAAGGCCAAGCCGAGGGAATTTATATCTCTAACCGGGTTCGTAGAGATCTCGGGATCGTTCCACAGGTTTCCCTTGATGAGTTTTTAACCGAACGTCTTTCGCCGATTTACGCGGATGAAATATCGAAACAATCAATTGGTTCGACACTTCAGGACAAAAGACTATCTGAAGACCGGATTAAAAGTGTCGTTTCACGCGCACAGGATAAATTCGTCGCAGATGTGGGGACGGATGCGAATTTTATATTCCACCGTCACACTCCTCCGCTGAAAACAATCGATTTTAGCTTGTTGATGCCGTCAAACTCAATCCGGATGGGACTAATGTCTATTTTCGGAGATATCGACGGTTTTACCAGATATATCGATGAATGCATCGCAGGAAGACGGATATCGGAAATGGTCTCCAATCTTCATGTGATCAGAAGCGAATTAGCCGCGACCCTAACGGAAGATTTCCTCGGCAGGAAAGTTAGATTTATCGGAGACTGCATACACGGTCTTATTGCTTGTGGAACCGCATTTGAAACCAACGGAAGCGACTCCGTCGTTTCTGCGGTCAAGGTTGCAGGAGGAATGCGCTCAAGTTTCGAACTCTGCCAACAAGAGCTTCCGGGAATTGCCAACCTCGGACTAGCAATAGGCCTCGAATATGGTGAGACACCGATCACACGGATTGGGATTCGCGGTGATCGAAGTGTTCGATGCTCAGTCAGTCGTGCAGTATCGTCGTCGGAAGCTCTTCAGAAGGAATGTGATGGCGAACAGACAGCAATCGGGCCACAAGCACTTCAGCGCGCACCTGCGAGCATAAAACGTCTTTTTGATAATGGTTTCGCCTGGGGATTGGATGCGGAATCCCTCGGTGAACATTTGAGCGCGCCCGCCACGGTTTCCAGCGGATCAGTAAGTGCAACGGCGGCTCCCTATAACGGATCGATCAAATCGTAATGTTGCTGTTTATCCGTAGCGCCGTTCCTGCTTGGTTTCGCGTCATTTCAGATACGCCGCGTGAGATTATTGGAGCAGTGAACATCGAGATCGAAGGTGGCGTGGGCAGCATCCACGCTACTCTGCGAATTCGAGAAGAGCGCGACGCTATTGTTGTAGGAGAGAACTTTCCTGGAGAAACCTATCCAGCAATTTGTCACGAGCGGCACATCCAATCGGATCACAATTTTTGTATCGGCTTAAATGCAGGTGCAGGCATAGTGACAAGAGACCATGCAGTTGTTTGGTGGGGTCTTCTGGAACGATTCCTCAGACTGCAAAGAGTGGCTAAAAGAACAAGACGGTGGCCTCCCCAACAAGAAATAGCTCACGGCAAAGCAGGGCCTCATCAACTCAAAGCTTTCAACGCAGCACGACAACTTGGTCTTGAGCAGGATTATCTCAGGATGTTGGAAGGCGAAGCTATATGGTTTGCGTCAAAGTGGCCTAAGCTAAGCACGGATGGACGCATGCGAAATGGACGTGCTCCATGTCCAAACGGTTGCCTCCGAAAAGATGGAAAAGCGATTTTACGTTCTGATTGTTGTCGTGCAGAAGCAATCGGCACTCTGCTTCGTGAAGAGCGCCTGCGTCGGAAGGAAATTGCAAAATTTTGGGATTCGATCAACGCAAGTAATGAGGAGTGTTGCGGGACCATGCAAATCTGTCCGCTCTCAAAAAAGAAAACAAAATTATGCATCACTTCCGGTGCTTCAAACGAATAAATCATACGACTGCGGGGGTAATATGAAATGGCAAAAAATGATCAGGAAGAGGCGTTTGAGAGACTTCTGTCCAGTAACCACGGTAGAATGATCGATTTTGTAAAGTTCGCAGAAACAAAAAATGCCGCTTTACTCACATTCTGTTCAGTTTGGATGGGTGCAATAATTAATTTCTTGAAATCGCCAGATACATTGCCCATGGGATATTCCTATGCGTTTATCGGCGCGTTACCACTTCTCGCCGTCGCAGCAACGATAAGTCTCATTTCTCTCCTGCCCAGATTATTGGACCAAGTTCATAAGCGAGAGGATGAATATAAGAACTTCCTTTATTTCGGCGATATCGCGAAAGGCGGCGTCAAAGATTATCCGGAAATGGTGGAAGCGATTTATTCTCCCGAGAGCGACCACTCCACTACGCCGACGTATATTCACGACTTGTGCGTACAAACAGCCATCCAAGCTAAGATAGCGTGCCGCAAATTCCGTTTATTTCATTGGTCTGGGTCATTAGTTCTAGTAGCGTTTTTCTTGATGCTGGTACCGCCTGTTTGCTACGTAATTCAAGCGACATACATTTATTTTTCATGCACACCATAAAAAAATATAGCAAAACCAGCGGTAACTGCATGATATTGTCTCATGCAAATTATGGAGGGAAAATAATATACAAATTTAAATAACGGAATTTATTTATGACGCAACTATCCGACACTCTGGGAGATCAAGCTGCAATCTATACTCACAGAACAACATCGATTTTGAACGGCATTCTTCAATATTCGCAACTGATATTCTCCAACCATGTTGAAGCTTCTCGCTTATTCATCTGCGACGATGCGGGAAATTATAAATATGCGATATATGGCGAATTTAGATTCGGAGAAGGCAAACGAATTGCCCTCAATCTACCAACGGCAGACAAATACCTGGACGGATTGAGATGCTCGTCGTTGTGTTATGATGCGTACAAAAGCTACGCGGGATTTCCCGTAGAGGAAGCCGCGCAATCGTTAATGTACAAATTCAAAGTAGAAAGACCCGGTAACAGTGGCTTCAGAACCGGTGCGTTATACAATATACGTGGATTCGGCATCGAAGAAGCGCCTTACGAAAGCCATCTGGAGTTTCCCAAACGCATCCGATGGGCGGCAAAGAGCGGCGATGTCAGAAAACCAGTGTTAGACACCGGTTTCCAATTTTGACCGTAACGGCCCGATTGCTACCACCTGTTGAAGCAAGACCTCGTGACGTAAGACACGTCTTTAGCGGCGTCGTTAATGACGTGTCTTGAGATTGAGG